>NZ_JBHLEV010000009.1:0-296422 GCF_042263385.1 Bradyrhizobium tunisiense | reverse complement strand
GGGGAAAATACCGCCCCAGTTTGTACCGGTCATGATCTATTATCCTCAGTTAGGAGATGTGGTTGGAGTTGCGGCCGGCTGTGCGGCGAGGGGGCCGAAAACAGTCGATAATGGTTACGTGGAGCAATGCCCGCGGTGGATCGGCGGTCTCTTCGTTGTTCAACAGCTCGGCCCACCGGGTCTTGACCTTCCACCATCCATCATGCCTCCTCGATTAGAGATCGCCAATATCTGGGCGGCGGGCAGCTCAATTTCAGCCTAGGCGGAGAAGAGTCGGAACACCTCGGCGATCGGGTTTACGGCTCGCCACGCCTTGAAAGACTTCAAGGTCCTCGGTGATCGTGAGCGGTTGAGATACCTCGCGGCCTGCGGCACATTGCCGATGCAATTCTCAGCCCATTTCGGGGCGCCATACAGATGGACATCGCAGGTATGCTTCGCGAACTTGCTTGTTGGTCAACGCTTCAGCAGGGTTAACGAAGAGGTATTCACTGTCCGTCAAAAGATGATGCAGGGACCAATCGCCTCAGGGCTCCTGAGTCATGCTAGGGCTCATGAGCCGCTCCTACTCCCGATCAATAAAGAGTGGAAGGTCGCTGGCGAGCGGCCGGCCTTGGCTGGAGCGAGCTCGCCTAGAATGGGCCAGCGACGGTACCCGAGCTCCTCCGCAAACGATCTGGCGGGCTCGATCGTCAATTGGCGCATGCGGGAGATCCGGATGAACTTGCGCAACTTGGCTCTGCACTAGCGCGCCATCTCGTTAGCGGTGACGCAACAGCAGCCGCTTAGATGCAGCATGTTCAACGTTCGTGACTAGGATGATCTCTCCTTGCTCCGTAAATCTTTCGCTGATGATCGTGCATTTGGCTACGTCGGAGGTCGAGAATCCTTTCAAAGAAATAGGCTGGCTCCCCTATTGCAATGTTGCATATTCGACATCGTCCGACAGCTGACAATGAGGCGCGGTTGAAACACACGTGAGCTCCGCTTGGCCCGGAGGATCCCGTCCGCCATACACCGGAAAGGCAAGGAAGCCGACGAGCAGTCGACTTTGTCAGGTCCACGACGCGGTAGTGCTCGGCCCGGCGTCCTACCGGAACTCTCATCTAAGTACTTGACTGATGTGCAGAAAGTAATTTCTGAGCTGCGTTTGCTCCAAGTTGGCATGACTTTTGGAGCTGCCTCGTTGCAGGGCGGCAGGAGCTGTCGCCCAACATGAAATGGCTCGATGTAAGGACCGCACATGCCAGGCTGCACCTATAATTCCGCCACCTCCCAAAGCACGATCGCCGCCCGTGTCGACGTTGGGCAGAAGGTCCTCATCGTCGGCTGCGATGCTCATGCCTGCTCTAGCTGGCTGATGCCGAACAAGGACACCGTTCCGTGTCTCGGGGAAAACAACGCTGGTCGAAGACCTCGACCTCGAGGCGTTCGAGTCAACTGCCGCTTGCGCTTCAATTAACTGCGGGATGAAAAGATGAGCGACCTGCTTGGCCTTTATATTGATCACCAGATGACTACGCCTCTCGCAATCGCGCAGCTTTCAGCGAAGATTAAATCCCTTGCGAGCGACCTCGGAAGAAACGGGGTTCTGTTGGTTACGACTTGCGCGCGAGTTGAGGTCTATGGTGAAGAAACCGAACTCCGAAATATCGATAGCACAATATTTTCAGGTTTTTCGTGCCGACGCATCGAAGGTGCAGCCGCAATTGCTCGTCGTCTCGCCGAGATTGCCTCCGGCGCTCATTCCCAGATCCTTGGTGAGAGTTATATTAGCCAGCAGCTCGCGAAAGCTATCGAGTTTGTGAGTCCAACCGTTCCGATTTTCCAGGTCGCACGGTCGGCAATTGATACGGGTCGTGCCGTGCGCGAGCGACAGCAGTTCATCGCGTCGCTCAACTACGATCAGATAGTGCGAGATATCATAGCTGATCGATTTCCGAGTGGAGAGCCACTCGACCGCCTTTACATCATCGGGGCGGGTATGCTCGGACTTGGACTGATCAGGAGTGGCGTCGGAGAGCGTTTCCGGTCCACGGTAGTCGTAACGCGGAACCCTAAGAACCTTCGCAAACGCCTTCGCCCCTGGAATGACATAGAAGTGGTGCTCATGCGCCCGGCAGACATGGGGTCCGCACCCGAACCGCGGTCGATCGTTGTTATAGCAACCGCCGATGTTAATGATGAATACGAAGCTACTCTTCAGGATGCACTTCTTCGATTGGAGCCGCGCACTATAGTGGATCTGTCGTCAATTCCGGTACTATCCGACGCAGTAGTCGGAAAGCTCAATTGCGTGAACATGTACGGCGCAGAATTTCTCGGATTCATCGAAGAAAACAATAGGCAGTTGGCTCCGAGACTGCCGCTCGTGTTTTCCGACATAGAGTTCACACTCCGAACTACATAGATCTAGTTGCCCGAAGACAGCAGTGCGGTACAACAACCTGTTGACGACGTAGAACAGGCCATCGCACGCGCCAACGCCTTGCCTTACGGTCTGGCCGGATATGCCTTCACCCGCTCAGCCGCGATTGCCAATCGGATAGCAGGGGAGCTGGAGGTGGGCGTCATCGGCATCAACCAGATGGTGGTGACGATCCCCGAAACTCCGTTCGGAGGAATAGGCGACAGCGGCTGGGGCCGCGAAGGCGGCATCGAGCACTCTGGTCCTCGGCGCGCGTCTTGTAGTCGCGATGATGAAAGAGTTCGGTCTTCAGGGTATGGAAGAAGCTTTCCATCGGGGGCATTGTCGTAGCAGGTGCTTGCGGCTCATTGATGGGTGATGCCGGCCGCCGACAGGACTGCCCGATAGTCCTGTGAAGCCCTGCACGCCGCGATCGGAGTGATGGATCAATCCAGGCTCCGCCCGCTGCTCTTCGGATCGCCATGGTCAGGGCGCATGAGGCGAGCTCGACCTGCATGTGATCGCGCATTGCCCAGCCGACGATTTTGCGGCTGAAGAGGTCCATGACGGCTGCTAGCTAGAGCCAGCCCTCTGCAGTCGGAATGTAGGTGATATCGGCAAGCCAGATCCGGTTCGGAGCCGCAGCTGCAAAGTGACGTTCGATGAGATTTGGCGCGATCGGCAGGCCGTGGCGGCTGTCGGTGGTCCGAACACGGCGCGGTGGTGCCGTCATGGCGCGAATGCCGTGCCGATGCATCAAGCGTTCGATCCGGCCGCGACTGACGCCGCCTCCCTGCGCCTGCATCGTGGCATGGATTCTCGGGCTGCCATGGCGTCCACCGCTGTCCTGATGAACCTGTCGGATCGAAGCCAGGAGCGCAGTATTAATTCGTGCGCGTGCTCGCCGGCCGCTCCCGCCAAACGTAATAGCCGGCCGCCGAGACCCCGAGCACAGCGCACATCAGCCGCACCGGATAGGTATCGCGATGGTCCTCGATGAAGCGGAAGCTCACGTCCGTGTTCCGGCAAAGATCGCGGTCGACTTTTTTAGAATGTCTCGCTCCATGCGCAGCGGTTCGTTCTCCTCGCGCAGCCGGGCGATCTCGGAAGCCTGGCCCGCCGGCATCGGCGGCGCCTGTGTCGTGGGGCGCCGCGTCGCCGATGCCGGCTCCTTCCTGAACTTATCCACCCAGCGTCGCAATACAGAATCGCGAAGACCGAGTTCCTTGTCGCCCGACGTGATCGACCGGCCACTCGAGACGACGAGCTCAGCTGGCTGCCACCGCACTGGCGATAGAGGCATTCGCATCGTCGATGGAGACCTTCAGATCCGGCCGGGATATCGCGGCCTGGCTGAGGCTTGTGCCACGGCAACATTCATCGTGTGATAAGCAACGGGTGCCGGGCGCCAATGGCCGTCCAAGTGGACATAACGCGGCAAGAGCGAGTTCGGTAAAGCCGTAATGCGGATCTGTCTGTGAGTGCGAAATCCGAATGGCTCAGTTACTTGACCATGATTTCCGATCACTTGTTGAAGTAACCAATGAGCAGCTCGGCAACCTGATCGGAACGATCTATCCCAGAAGCAAGTTGTGCATCATATAGTCCGCCAGTGTTTGCGATATTAAATTCCAGTACATAAGGATAAGCCATATCTATTCCGACGAAATTGATCCCGTGTGCCATCAGTTTATGACCGATCAACTCGGCAAGCTCGACTTCGCCGGAATGTAAATCGACTGAAACCAGCCTTCCTCCTTGCGTTATATTCGACCTGTGATCGTCTGGAGGGGTTTGCCGACCATGCCACGCAACCGCCTTTCCGCATGTAACGATGATGCGCTTTTCCCCTTGAGCCACTTCCGGGATATGCTGCTGAAGAATAGCATACTCAGCCTTGAAGCCACGTATGCCATGGCCGAATTCATGTTGCCTGTGTTGCGCGACGGCGCCAAACTCGTTTAGTGCGACAGTGTTTCCGGTGAGGCATTGGAGAATTGTTCGAATATTAGATCCATTTGGAGGGAGCAAAAAAACGTTCTGCCCGCCAAAGGCATTTGGCGGCTTGGCCACCCAACATTGATCTGGGGTCTGCTGATACCGCTCCCACAGTAACGAGAAATCATTCGAGATGTATGAGGCCGCTCTGTTCTCTTTCGGTACGACATACCCCAATGCGTGTTTTGTGTCTAAAAACATTAGACCTTCAACGCTATTAATGAACGCGACATGTTGGGAAGCTAACCACAGCATTTGCCACACATCGCGCGCCACGAGAGGATGAGGTGGAGTCATGACCCAGACCAGCTGGCATTCGTCTAGAAAATACGCGCGACGATCTCCCGGTGCGGCAGAGCCAGGATGGTACGGCTCGCCGTCGTCAGGCACCCGCACTCCTCGTGTGAAATAACGATAATCGTCTGCCGAAATAGCATTGACGTCGCCCAAAATTACTTCGCAGCCCAAACGACGGAAAGCATTACTGATAGGTGCATCATTTTCGCCCAAGCAATCGAGGTGCCTTGTCAGTATGAGCAATCTCATGACGTTCTCCTAGCCAAATTGGCAAACGGCGGTTGAACTAGCTGCACGATCCAGAGCTTGATAATACCGAGAGGTCTGCCGTAACTAGGTCGTACGCAGCGCTGTTCGAGAACGCCGTCGAAACAAAGTTTCGAAACCATTTGCGACGATTTCGTTGCGACGTTCCGGAGCCTAGCTAAAGCATTACTCGGTGTTGTTGAATGATAGATAGCAAATACCGTGCCAGAGCTGTCTCCTCTCATAAGCGATTGATCGCGGTTTGAATCGTAATAGGACCAAGGACTACACGTGCTATAAGCTCGACAAGATTTGTCTGTTGTCGGACCCGAACGCCAGTCGCAGCCACAAACCGATGAACCCACGTTGCACCGGCCGGGTGTTGACGTCTATAACGCCTAGCATCGAACGAAGATTGGCCCAGAGGTGAAGTGGACCCCGGATTTGAGCGGCCGCTTAGGTGCCGGGCATGCCGTCCCGTCATAATAACGGAGCGGACCATGAAGACGGCGAGACGGAAAATCGATGCGCCGCGAATGCAAAGATCGTCTTTGAGGCGCTGCGAGACACCTAAGGTCACGGATCTGGCGCAGCGCTGCCAGATGCATGTGAACCAGATTATGTCAGGCGGTTCGGGCGTTCGATACAGGCAGTGGTCGGGACGGTGAGGCGGCCCATGAACTGGAGATCGAGAAGGTCCACGCCAAGATCGGACAATTGAGGTGAGCGAGATATCTTAGCTAGGAGGTCGGAAAGAGGAGCGCGCCGGATCGCGGAGGATTGCTTCAGCGCGATCATGAGCGTCTGTCGATTCGCCCGCAATGCCAACTGCTGAGCGTTGGGCGACGGCGGCCGGCCAAAGACAACGACCTTGAGCTGATGCGGCGAGTCGACCAGCTCTTCGTGGGCTTGGCCGTTCCCGGCTCGCGGCGGATGACGGCATACTCAATGGCGAGGCTATCGTATGAATCACAAGCGCGTGCAGCGATTAGTGCGCAATCGCGGCAATGGGACCCAAGCTCAGAACCACAAAGCCGGCGCCGCGACACAAGATCTTCCCACATCTCCTGCTCCGTGTGGTGATCGACCGGCCGAGTCAAGTTGGGCGGCCGATATCATATATGCGCCGATTGGCCAAGGCCTTCTCTATCTTGGCGGCGATCATCGATTTGGGCGAGCCGTGCGGTGCTGACCTTGCGCCTGTCGAACACGATCGACACATCGTTCTGCGTGTCTGCGCTCGAAGAGGCCTTGGGCCGCGTTGGCTGGCCTCGGATATTTCAATACCGACCAGCACCGCCTTCACCGGCACGCCGGCCGCCGCCGGCGTCAGGATATCGATGGCGGTCGCGGGCGCGGGATCGTCAACGTCGGCTGTGGCACTCGCTCAAAACGAGGGCGTCCAACTCGAGGGATATTCGGATAGCCACGAGACCAAAGCCGGAATCGCCTGATGGATCGTGTTTTACAATTTCCAGCCCCTTCATCAGGCGCTGGATAACCGCGCGCGGATGGGCCCGGCGCGCATTGGGCGAAGTGGATATGGCGCTTCTCGCAAGCGAGAAGTTTGGACAACGCTCCGCGTTCCCCACATCCCCGCAGCTACAACGGCAGCAAGCAGAAAAAGAACGGTAGCAGCGCCACTTAAGAAACCCGGACCCAGCGGGCATCAGCATAGTGGCCACTTCACCGGTCCTGTAAACCGTGGCGATTGCATTGGGGCCGTTGGCACCTTCGTGCCAGTTTACGGCACCTGGCCCATCGGCATCGTTCAAAATTGGGGAGGCTAGGGTGCATGCCTGTCGTAACCCGAGTCGGCAATCATCGGCTTCACATGGATATGAGTAGAATAAGGGAACCTGAGCGCCTGCGACAGGCGCACTTTATTGTTAGCAGCCCTAGCGCAGAAAGCAGAGAGGGGGCTCACCAATCCTCATGTTCATCCGCCTCCAAGAGTGCGACCTCAGCCGCCGCGATCTCACGTTCAACTGAGCGCCTGCAGTCCAGCCGTCCACGTGACGCACCAACCTTCGAATTCAACACGCGATGTTGGTTCACCGTGAGCTGCGAGACGGAAGGAGCCCCTGACGCCGGCTGACGGCGTTGCGCCACGACGTATGGCCCTCGCTGCCGATAGCGTTCGTGAAGGATGGGTGCTCGAGCATCGGTACCAGCTTGTCCGACTGTCGGAGAGATCATTCGAGCGCAAGCCGTAGTCCGCCATGCGCCCTTGGCGGTCGCTCCAAAACGCTCCGCCGCCGTTGAATGGCGGTACGCGCTAAAGTCGCATCGATAAATCGCCGATACAATATTCCCCACCTGACCTGGTAGCCTCCCGATCCTCGGTAATGAGGTACTACAAATTGCTAACGGACGGTATTTCCTGTCAAGCAGCTCACCGCTGAGAAGGTGCAGCATGGCAAGCGTACTTGGAGCTTTGACAATTGATCGCCCTGTGGCTGCTCGGTCCCCACTCGCGATCAGGCGGCGCAGTCAACTATCGGGGCTAGTAATTGATCTAGATCCCAGCGCGCGGCAGGATGGTCCAGCGCCCTCGCGTTCAGATCATCGAGCAACGCAGCGGCGACTGTCCGTGCCAAGGCACATGGTATAGGTGAACACAGATGTCGGCGGCAGATTTTGCATACCTTAACGGCCAAATCATTCCATGGAATGAGGCGAAGGTGCACGTATTCGCACCCGTGACAAAGTATGGCATAGGTGTATTTGAAGGAATAGGCGGCTACTGGAACGAAGAGGCACAGCAATTATACCTCTTTCGTGTAGCAGAACACCTTGACCGATATGCCTTCTCCCAGAAAGCAATGCGATTCGATCAGGGGCCATCCCAAGAGGAGTTGGCCCGAGCGCTCATTAACCTGTGTCGCGCAAATTCATTTCGTACGAACGTGCATATCCGAATTTTGGCTTTCATCGACGGCTCTGGTGAGCTTGGGGCAACTGGACCTGTAGGTACCGCAATCACGGCGCTGCCGCGGGAGACTGCCACAGAATCCATCGAAGGCGCTTCAGCTCAGATTAGTTCCTGGATGCGCATGCCGGACAACGTTATGCCTGCACGCATCAAATGCAATGCAAATTACCATAACGCCCGATTGGCTGTTGTGCAGGCCCAACGGGATGATTACGACGTCCCTTTTCTCCTCAATTCAAGGGGGAAGCTGGCCGAGGCAGCGTGGGCGTGCGTGTTCATCGTTCGCCGCGGTCAGTTGATCACGCCGAGCGGAACTAACGACATATTGGAATCGATTACGCGCCAGACAGTCATCGAGTTGGCACGTAAATATCTTGGACTGGAGACTGTCGAGCGCGATGTCGATCGAACGGAGCTAATCCTCGCCCAAGAGGTGTTCTATTGCGGCACCGGCGCAGAAATTGCGCCGGTGACATCTGTGGATCGTATGGTTGTTGGGAGCGGTCAACCTGGTGTTATTACACGGCGATTGATGGAGATATATGCGGCAGTCGTCACCGGTAAGAATAGCGCTCATGAATCGTGGCGGACACCCGTTTTTTGACGATGTTAGTCTCAGACGGGCTCGCCTTCGGCATTTGTCGACTGTACAGGAGCCGGCGATCAGAGTTGATGCGCTCGTCGCCAGGGGCGCCGTCCGACGAGAATTCGTGGTGGGGCAATCTCCGAGTAACATGAAAATATCGCTTCAGGCAACGGGGCCATTGGCTGATCGACGGGGTGGTGGCTAGCGTCTGCTGGCCACCGAGCTTACGCATGTTGAGCTGGTCGGAGGCGAACAAGGCCCAAATCAGCATGGCAGCGCTGATGGCAGCACGGTCTGCTTCTTGATGCGCCGCTTGAACTCCTCATGCAGCCATTCGATTGCATTCGTTGTACGAGCGCTCTTCCACTACACGAAATTGCCCGCAAGATCCAGGGGCCGCCCCGACTTGGTTGCTGAGATTGTCCTCGGACGCATGCTGGCGCTGGCCCGGGGCATGCTTGATCAGAAGCAGCACAAACGTGGACCGATCGCTGCACGCGCCGGAGGTAGGGTGCATAGGGCAGCGCAAGGCGCACTGCCCAGGGAGTTCGTCGTCAAGGTCTCGGTTGCCACCACGCTGGCGTACGCCTGCGGCGGCCAGTTCGTCACTCATGGGGAGGTGCTGTCCGGCAACGCTATGACTGCCACACGCTGACCATCGTCACTCCGGGCATGGAGACGCTCATCGGCAATCCCATTGAGCGCGTCCTCGCCCACAAGGCTTCCACATGCGCCGCCGAATACAAGTTCAGGGTGTTCACCTCAGGTCAGAAGCAGCGGATAACGCCGAAGATCGTGCGCGAGGTGCGAAGACCGTCCGCCGTTGAACCGGTCATCGGCCATCTCAAATCCGAACATCGGACGGGCCATGACTATCTCTGGCGTCGCAAGGATGCTGTCCTCGCGGCCGCAGCTACGACTTTTTGCGGCTGATCCGCTGGATAACAGCTCTTGCTGGGCGAAATCCTCGCTCTGTCACCGAGCGGCTTCAGCTCGTCCGGCACGATACCAACGCGTTTGAAGTCGTTCGACTGGATGCGATGGATTGGGTTGCACAAGCGCTTCGTATCCGACTCTGTCGGGGGCAGAATCGGTGATCTGGACCAACAGATGGGCTGGAGAAAGCTGAACGAGGCGGAAGCGCATCGCTGAAGCCATAGTCGGAGTGATCGAGAATAACGAACTACCCGCCGTGCAAGGCGCGAGTTGCCGCCAACTTCGGGAAATTGGGGCGCCCGCCGCTATGCGGGGCTATCAGATCGAAGTCGAGCCTTCACCGTCCCCGCCTAATTGTCGCGACGAGTGGGTCTAGCGCTCGACGTCTGAGCCCAAGCCCACTTGCTCAACCCACTCATGGACCTGCAGGAGGATCTGACGCCTACGTATCTCTTCATCGGCCCCAATCTCGTCGTTATCCGGCATGTGGCCACCCCGTTCCGCTCTTATATATTTTTGCTCGGATCGCCGAGGTCATGTCGATGATCGCGTGCAGCAGCGACTGCAAAAGATCGGCCTGATTCGCTGTCGCATCGGTTGCCTGGTGGCATCAGCCTTTCGGATGCCAAGACAGAAACACGGCTCTCGATTCGAGATCTCCTGGAAATCAAATTGCAGGCCTTTGAGTCTCAAACAGGAAAGCCAACGATCCGAACTGAAGTGTCGACCGGAAATCGGCTCCCGCTTGATGAGTCGGAAGCGTTTTCACGGCCGACTTGCTTAACTATTGAACTACCTGCGCTCGTGCCAACCTGCACTAAAACAAGGGCTCTAGCGCCAGCGTTTCTCCTCACCGTCATAGGTGTCCGATAAGGGGTCGCTGATGGCCATCAGCTCACGTTTGAGCACCTTATTGCTGGTGACCGTTCTCGGAAGCGACGGGACGAAGGCGATGTACCGTGGCACCTTGAATACAGCAAGGCGCGTACGAGCATGCGCGAGAATCCGCTCAACATGCAGGTCAGCTGGCTTAAGTCCGTATTTCAGCTCGACGTAAATCTTGACCTCCTCGCCCCATTTATCATCACGAACAGGCACCGCGGCGACATCGGCGATCTCGGGAATCTCGCGGATGATAGCCTCCACCTCGCACGCAGCGATATTCTCCGTAAAGCGACGGATAATATCCTTCCTACGTGCTACGAACCAGTAAAAGCCGAGTTCGTCGTGACGCAACAGATCACCCGTCTTGAACCATTCGCCTTCGAAGCAATCCGCGTTCGCGTCCGGCCTATTCCAATAGCCCTTGAAGATCCCACGCCCCTTTACCCACAACTCGCCAACTTCGCCTACTGGGGTGGGGCTGCCGTCATCGTTGACCAAACGCAGCTCCCGAAAAGGCGAGCGAATCCCGATCGAGCCAGCCTCATTCATCTCAGCGAAGCCCGGCGGCATTTGCGTGCCATTTCCGATTTCCGTCATCCCGTAGGGGTTGTTGCCATGCACGCTAAACTGCTCGCGATATCGGCGTACCGTCTCAGCACTCCAGCCGTCGTACTGCCACACCTGCCTCAGGCACGTCGGTAGGTCATGGGCGCTGTCCGCAATCAGCCTCGGCAACGCACACCACTCGATGCGAAATGTTTTCACCCAGTGCATGAATTGCGCTGGATCCATTTGCTGAGCGACGTACACCGTTCCGCCGTGTCGATATGAGTTCAAAAGCATAAAGGGCCAACTCATATAGGAGGAGGATGCCCAACTCAAATACCTCTTGTACGGGTTAAGGTAGGTAACTACGGACGAGCACACTCCCCAATAGTCGTGCGTCAACATGCAACCCTTGGGAAAGCCCGTCGTCCCCGAAGTATATTGGATTGTTAGCAGGTCCTCGGGCCCGACATCCTCGTCCACCGGCGAATCGTCGACATCCTTGAACAATTGGTGGAGAGTGATAGCAGTCCCGCCGGAACGCTGCCCGACACGAATTACTCGCTCGTTTGCAAGTTCTTGCGGCCAAGGATCCATAGCGCAGAACATTGGCCATGCAGAGTCGTCGACAACAGCCAATTTGGCCTGGGTCTCACTGAGAATATGCTCGACCTCCCTCGGCTTGTAGCACATGTTGATCGGGACCATCACCGCACCGAGCTTTGCAACCGCGAACCACAAGATCGGCCATTCGATGCGGTTGGGCAGCATCACCCCGACGCGATCACCCTTGCGCACTCCGAAGCCGCGCAGCGCATGTGCATAGCGGTTGGACCAGACGTCCATCTCGGAGTAGGTCGCGCGCTCGTCGCGCTCGAAGATGTCGACCGCGGTTGCGGAGCCGTGTGTTCGTGCCCGCATGGACACAAGCTGTCCCACCGTTGTGGCTTCATATGAGGCTTCCAGCGCCTCGCTGCTGCGCAGGGCCTGTGCCATGCGCTCGTGCAGTCGGCTTGATGTCGAATTGGTAGAGGGCATTTCTGACAAACCTCGGGTTTGTGAGACAAAGAACAAGTCGCCTAACTGGCGCAACCGTCCGTTCCTGACAGTTCCATTAAGTGTCCTGTGGCCAGAGCCAGCGCAGGGTGCTGAGGATCTCCGAAACGTCTGACCACGTCGGCAAGCACATGACACGGAGACACGACCGTGATGAGCTGCGTCATCCGTTGTGGCGAGCGTAGTTGACCGTACATCATTGATAATGATCGCGACACTACCTACTCTGGTGAGCAATATGAAAAAATCGTGGTGGCCCGTATCATAGGCAGATGCCATGGACTAGTAGCGGTCGATCTGGACCGCGGCTGCGGCGGATGATGCGCGCTGCTACCAAGGATGGCCGCAATCCAGCATCTTTGCGTGACAGATGCCGTAGAGCTCCAGTGACTGGGGCCGATGGACGATATGTTCGTGCCGACTGTTTCGCACTAGTGCAGCACGGATCGTCGTGAGGGAGGAATGGTAGCGTACATCGCTGTTAGCCGCCAGCACGTCGGAATTGCGCTCGCCTGCGGCTATAGCGAATGATCCACATTGCTGTTGTGTCGGTAATGTTCTGAGATACCGCGATCGGGCTGCTGGTTCATTTCCATTATGGGCCTCTGCATGTGCTCGATACGGGCGCCCGCGTGCGTCATTAGTCGCGCGCGCCTTTCTGCTTCAATCAGAAGCGAAGCTTTCGGCCTAGAAGGCACTATTGGTTGCTGTCGTGTTTGCAGTTGTGGGGCAGAACCTCGTTCGCAGCGCTGTTCGGCGTGTTTTCCTTCCAGCGCATCGATCCGAATGGGCGCTCCAGCATGCGGCGGACGCGCACAGGGTCAGGGCCGAGGTGGAAAGCAATCGCCTGCTGCTCAATTTCGCGCTCTGACTGCGTCGAGCGGTTGCGCTGGCGCAAATAATCGAACCATGTTGGGCAGTGATAGCGCTCGATCCACAATTCGGGGGCCGCGACGTTGCGGGCAATCGACCAGCCATAAGCGCCGTTACGCTGCCGGAACAGCTGTATGTCCTGCATCACAAGTTGAAAGGCCCGCGCGTTCTCCTGCGAAACCCGGTATTCGATCTCGACCACCAATGGGCCACTGCGTCCGGTCAGCGCCAGCCGTACCTCGGGATCGGCTAGCATCTCTGCCTCGTCGCGCCGCACACTGGTGCGCGGAATAGGCAGCCAGAGACCCAAAAGCGGCGAGACCAACATCAGAGCGGCCGAAACCAGGAGCGCAGTTTCGACCCCAGCGGCATCGGTCAGATGACCCCAGCCCCAGCTGCCGAGTGCAATCCCGCCTGAGCTCGCCGCTTGAAAGGCTGCCAGCGAGCGCCCTGCCACCCACCTCGGCGCCGACAGTTGCACACCAATGTTGAACAGCGCCCACGTCATCATCCATACGGCGCCGGCGAGAACAAGCGCGGCGGCCGTCGCCACTAGCTCGCCGCTGAGAGCCACCGCGGCGATCGCTCCGGCCATCGAAAGCGTGCAGGCGCGGATTGCCGCCTCATCACTCATGCGCTTGCGGACTTCGCTCATACTCAGCGCACCAATGACCGCGCCGAAACCAAAGGCGCTCAGCAGGATGCCAAAGGTCTGAGCATCGCCCTGCAGGAGATCGCGCGCAACTAGCGGCATTAGCGCAGGGATCGCGCCGCCAATCACGCCGGTCACCATGGAGCGAGTTAGAACAATCTTGATCGATGGTGAATTGGCGATATAGCGCACGCCTGAAGCGATGGCACGGTTGAGTCTTTCAGGCGGTAGACGCGAACCTTCGGAAATCCGTTTCCACAGAAATAGCGCAAGCAGTAGCGGTAGATAAAGCAGCGCGTTAAGAGCGAACGCCGCCACTGCGCCGGCGGTCGCGACGACAATGCCGCCGATCGCCGGGCCCACGCTACGCGCGATATTATAGCTGATGCTGTTCAGCGTCACAGCCGCGGGAAGTGTTTCCAACGGTACCTGCTCGCCGACCGAGGATTGCCAGGCGGGATCCATAAACGCCGCGCCCATCCCAACTACGAAGCACAGGGCCAACAGCAAGTTCGGCGTGACTAGGCCAAGCCGGGCGAGCATCGCGAGTGCAGTCGCGCCGGCGAACGCGATACCGAGTGAGACCAGCGCCACGATCCGCCGGTCATACATGTCGGCAATGGCACCGGCCGGAATCGAAACCAGCATAACTGGCAGCAACAGCGCGGTCTGAACCAATGCGACCTGGTCAGCCGACGATGTCATCTGCATCATAGCCCAAGCCGCGCCGACTCCCCGAATTAAGGCGCCAAGGTTGGAGAGCAGGCTCGCCAGCCAGATGCGCCGAAAGGTAGTGTGACGCAGTGGGACGATGATCCCATCGCCAGCGAATGACCGAGGTTTGACCAAATCGATCATTGCGCCTCCGATGGCAGGATTCTGGACCAGATCGACAATGGTCTGGAAGTGAAGTTGACCCATGTGTGGGGACCACGGGGGCCGGGGGTTAGCTGGACTCTGGGCCGCTCCGACTTCCTGTTATCACACTGCGCATCGCACTGTCTGCTGGCCTTGCTTCGGCTGTCGCATGTGGGCAACGCGAGAGCGTTGTCCAAGCGAAGCGTCATGTCCACAGCCGTCGCACCCTCGCGCCAAACCACCATCGCCGTGCGGTCGGCCACGGCTTGATAGGAGCGTGGCGTTGTAAAACGCAACCCACTAGGCGATGCCAGCGTGGGCCTCGCGATCGTCGGCGGGGCACTGAGACAGATGGCTTCGTATTTGAGCGAGCGCGATAGCCGCTTGATGAGCACGTTATCCATCCAGCCGCCGCGCCCATCCATCGAGATACGAATTCCGGCCGTGCGAGCACGCCGATGAAGGGACACGAAGTGAACTGGCTGCCCTGATTGGTGTTAAAGAGTTCCAGCCTACCAAAACGCGTGCCCCTTCAAAGGCGCGTGCCGCCTGATCCTGGAGCTGCTTCTTCCATGAAATCTAGTTCGGATGAACACGACGCTCGGCCAAAATCGGCGACTATCGCCGGTTCCCAGCGCGACGTTCGCTTTCAGCGCCGCATCAATTTTCCGCCTGGTTCTCTGCGTCATCTGCCGCTCCGCCTGTCGTGACGGAACGACTCCAAATCCAATTGGTCAACTGGTCCGAAATCGGCGAGCCACTTCATGGTACTGGCCAAAGTTAGGATCATCTCTGGTGAATGTCCGCATACACCAGGTGAATGCGCGATCGCATGAAACGCGCGGATTTTTAGGTTTTACGCAGAAGTTCGGACTTTCGACAGGCGTCATTGGGCAATTTCGGCGTCAGGTCTGCTGTAACACTAAAAATGGAGATAAGCCGAAGCTGAGAGTTGACGCTACAAAGCGCGGCTCTTCGCGAGCTCCCCAAAAGAACAATTGCTGAATTCTATGCGGACGATGATGTCTGCAGCAAGGGGAAATCGAAGGCACCAAGCTCGTCAGCGCATTCATCAGAATTGAACTCCACCGCTTTGATTATGGCTCCTTTCTTATCGAAGCGATCGGCATGCCACTGGCAGAGTCTGCAACGCCCCTTTCCTGACCAAGGAAACACGCATGCAAACGTTTTGTGGAATGGCGGTGCTATTTTGTCGGCATTCTGCGGATGAACGCGCGTATGAATACTGTGCCCGCAAATCGGCGGTTCTCGGCCGCACTCCGTTCACTAGGGGGCCCGTAGCGACAAATGGATGCGCGCTTCTACGGTGTTGCAAATGAATTGGTCATCGCTACTGGTGCTGCGGCTGATAACGCGTTGAGCCGGGGCCGATTGTCAGTCGCTGCTAGACCGGCTTGGCGACCGCTGGGCGCTTCTGTCTGAAACCAAACACAGCTGATGTCTAGAATCCGCCAAGCTGTTTGGAGCGCTACATCGCACCATCCAAGTCGTCGGCGATTCGGCGCGTCGCACTGGCATAAATCCTGCTCCGTCTTCACTGGGAGAAAGCCAGGAGGACTCCCCGGCCCCGACGATGACGGTGCGCGTCCGTGCGCGAGCGCGCACGCTGCCTCTCGCTAGCGCCAATGACACACGCGTGCTCACATTGCGCAGCCTCGCCGATGCTCGAGTTCTGAGAGGACGACTCCGGACGGGGTTGCGTCTAGCAATAATGGGAGCAGGCCTTATCGGGCTTGAGGTCGCCGCTGCCGCAACGAAACAAGGCTGTTTAGTCACCGCACTGGAGATGGCGGAGCGCGTCATGGCACGATGTGTGCCGTCCCTGATCGGCGCACGCATAGAGCGTTAGCATCGGGCTGCCGGCGTTCAGCTCCGGCTTGCATGCCCAGTACTGATCTTCCCCCGAAAAAGTGGACGGGTTTAGGCGGCTTTTAGCTCCATCTCGATCGGGGCGAGATATCCGATGGCGGAATGGAGCCTTGTTCGGTTGTAAAAGCCCTCGATGAAGGCAAAGACATCGCGCTGGGCCTCGGCGCGAGTCTTGTAGTCGCGATGATGAACGAGCTCGGTCTTCAGGGTATGGAAGAAGCTTTCCATCGGGGCATTGTCGTAGCAATTGGCCTTTCGGCTCATCGATGCGGCAATGCCGGCTCCGGTGAGAGCGTTGCGATAGGGGCGTGAGGCATACGCACGCCGCGATCGGAGTGGTGGATCAATCCATCCTGCGGCCGTTGCTGGTTGACGGCCATCGTCAGTGCCGCGGATGCGAGTTCGACCTGCATATGATCGCGCATGGCCCAGCCGACGATCTTTCGGCTGAAGAGGTCCATGACGGCTGCCAGATACAGCCACCCCTCTGCGGTCGGGAATGGAGTAAGAAGCGCATAAGTGCTTCTCCTCCCCGAACCGTACGGGCACCTTTCAGCGCATACGGCTCTCCGTTCAAGTCTGGCCCATGGCCATTGCGACATCCTGATATCGCGAGGTGATGGTCTTCCTTGGCTCCTCCCTGAAGATGTAGGGATTTGCTTCCGGATTTCTCCATCGGAACTGCCCCTTTGGACTGGATACCAATCGGTGCAATGCTTTCCCGACACGATGGCCTCGTTCACTGACCCCCGTGGACAAACCAGGTCTTGGCTTGCCCAGCGACTGGTGCTCGATACCAGCTCCGCATCAGTGATTTGATGCGACTCCGATACTTTCTCGCCAGCCAGTGCGCCATTTTCCAGAACACGACATGATCGACGTGCCGGAACGTGGTCGCAGTGAAGTCCGTGTACTTGTAGAAGGCCGCCCAGCCCCGCAGTTGGCGGTTCAGGCGGTCCACCATATCGACTTTAGCAAGATCGTGATCACCAGAGAGGACCTTCGACAGTCTGTGCGCGAATGCCTTGGCCTTCTCTTTGGGTATGGTCGTGACGACCGCCATCCGCCCGCTCGATCCCCGCTTGCGAATGATCCGATGCCCCAGAAAGACGAAGCCATCATTGACGTGGGTGATATGGGTTTTCTCCATATTCAACGTCAACTTCAGCTTGCCTTCCAGAGAGGCCCGGCACTCCTCGCGGACGGCCTCGGCATGGGCCTTCGTCCCTTTGACGATGACGACGAAGTCATCGGCATAGCGACAATAGGCTACGGCAGGTTTCCACTCGCGGTTCTCTCGAACCGTGATCGGACGCCCCTGTTGAATGCCGAAGTTCCACGCCCAACGATCCTTCCTCACTTTCTTGTTCAGGTATTTCGCCTCCAGCCAGCAGTCAAACTCATGGAGCATGATGTTGGATAGGAGCGGCGACAGAACGCCGCCTTGCGGAACGCCCTCACTTGCTGCGAAGAATAAGCCACGGTCAACGTGACCGGCTTTGAGGATTCGCCAGAGCAGATCAATGAATCGCAGGTCCCTGATGCGACGACGTACGCATTTTAGGAGCAGCCGATGATGGACAGTGTCGAAATAGCTCGCCAGATCACCTTCGATAATCCAGCGGCCCTTCGACTCAGAGCCGTCTTGCAACTGCATCCTCACTGTACGAACCGCATGATGAACGCTGCGTTCGGGACGGCAGCCGTAGGAACCAGAGTGGAAGTCGCTCTCCCAGATCGGCTCCATGGCCATCAGCATCGCCCGCTGGACGATGCGGTCTAGCAGGATCGGTATACCCAATGGTCTCAGCTTGCCATTGGCCTTCGGGATATGGATTCGCTAGACCGGCGTTGGGCGGTAAGTGCCGTCCAACAGAGCCACGCGCAGCCGATCCAGATGACGCTCCAGAACGGCAGCAAGTCGTCCCTTGTCCATTCCGTCAAGACCCGGTGTATTGGCACCTTTCGACGCCAGGACAATCCGGGCCGCCTCAGCAAGCCAATTCCTGTCGGTGATGAGCCGGAGCAATCGATCAAACCGGCGGGTCTGATCGGCCGCGGCCCACGTCGCGAGCTTGTGCTGCATTTCACTGATTATCAAAGGTCTTCACCTCGTTAGGTCAGATCACGTGCACTCCAAGCAACTCAAACGGCTCCCCTTCGCCATGTGACCGGCTTTCCCGGCCTCGGACTACTACGGGAGCTCTGCCAGCATGACGGACATCGGGGTCAACTCCTTTACCATTCCGCTCATGCCTTCCCTCGTTCATATGTTGGACTACCAGCGTGTCGGTGAGGTTGCCGGTCGCAGTCTTTTCCCTTGCTTGCTACAAGTCGATGCCGTTGCCTCAGGTTTGGCTGTGTTCTCCCCTCGGCCCCCGCAAGGCGCCTTACATCTACGCTCGCGTTCGGGTGTCTCCGGCTACATATCCTTCGACACCATTCGGCATTCCGCCTGTTAAACCGTGTAGGCGGAGGCGACATTTCAGCCCACAGACGCGGATGAACCGGTTCGTGTTCCTCAACCTTCCGATACTCAGCCTCGGGAGCCATCTCGGCGTAACGGTTTCGCCTCGACCCCCTTTACCTGCGGGCTACGTCACCCTGCCAGTTGACAGCAGGTCACCGCCGCTTGGGCTCTTGCTTCCCCACAGCAGGAAGCAGGCTCATCACATTTCCTCCTTTCTCAATGCATTCCAAACATGCGCTCGCCGATTTCTCGGGGCGAGGCGCACTGTAGGTGATATCAGCGAGCCAGACCCGGTTTGGGGCGGGAGCCGTGAAGTCGCGCGCGATCAGGTTCGGTGCGATCGGCAGGTCGTGACGGCTGTCGGTGGTGCGCACACGGCGCGGCCGTGCCATGATGGCGCGGATACCGTGCCGGTGCATCAGCCGTTCGATCCGACCACGGCTGGCGCCACGATCCTGCCTGCGCAGGACGGCATGGACCCTGGGACTGCCGTAGCGCCCGCTGCTGTCTTGATGGACTTGCCGGATCGCGGCCAGGAGCGCGGCATTGGATTTGGTCCGCTCACTCACCGGGCGACCGCGCCAAGCGTAATAGCCGGCTGGCGAGACCTCGAGCACGGCGCACATCAGCCGTACCGGATAGGTGTCGCGGTGATCCTCGATGAAGCGGAAGCTCATGTCCGGGTTCCGGCAAAGATCGCGATCGACTTCCTAAGAAACAGCCGGATTGACCTCCTCCCCCGGGACGGGCTGCAAGACGAAGCCAGCGATTTCGCCCGGCGCTGAAGATTGGCGAGGACGCGGCTGCGGTAATGTTGCTCGTATTGGTCGGCTCCCGGGTCCTTGTAGCTCATGCCGTGCCGGAGTGTGTTGTAGAACAGGACCGCGATCTTGCGAGCGGTCGCCGTCACGGCCTTCGCCTTGCCGGCACGAGAGGACAGCCGACGCATAAAATGCGCCGAGCGCCGTATCGCTCCGCCCGATGGTCGTGGCCGCCAGCCGCAACAGCGCAGCCGCCCGACTGGAGGATCTCCGTGTGCGCGAAGAAAGCACCTTGCCGCCGGAGATTTTGTTCCCCGGTGCGAGACACAGCCAGGAGGTGAAGCGCTTGGCACTCGGCCATGCCCGCAGATCGGTGCCGCACTCGCCAATGAGCTTCAGCGCAAGTGACGGACCTAACCCGTGGATCTCGGTGAGATCGACGCCGAGGACACCGTATAGAGCGGTTCTGACATCGAACGACGGAGTATTGACCTGCTTGGTCTTTACCCGCGGCCGGTGGAGCTTGCCGATCGGCTTGGCTCCTTTGTCAGCCAGCGCCGCTATCAAGGATTCCAGCTTGCGGTCGCAGTCGAGCATCTTGGCCTGGTAAGTGTCGTAGAGTTCCAACGACTGGGTCAGCGCGAAGACATGTTCATCTCGATCATTGCCCACCAGTGCGGCGCGGATCGTCTCGATGGAGGAGTGGCAACGCACATCGCGGTACGTTGCCAACACGTCGGGATTGCGCTCGCCCGCAATAATGGCCCGGATAATCCGCATCCCGGTCGCGCCGGTGATGTCCGAGACGACGTGGTGAAGCTGTAGGTTCATCTCCATCAGGGCCTTCTGCATGTGCTGGATGTGGGCGGCTGCGTATTCCACCAGTCGCTCCCGTTGACGCAGATAGGCGCGCAGAGTTGCGATCTCGGCATTAGGGCGGAAGCTTCCGCGTAACAGACCGTAGGAATGGAGCTGGCGCAGCCATGCGGCATCGCTGACATCTGTTTTGCGCCCGGGCACGTTCTTGGCGTAACGCGCATTGACCAGAATGACCTCGAACCCGCGCTGCTCGAGAATCTCGTAGGCCGGGATCCAATAGACCCCGGTGGATTCCATCGCAGCACTCGTCACGCCGCAGGCTTTGAACCAGTCTGCCAGATCATGCAGGTCCTGCGTAAATGTGCCGAACGCACGTACCGGCGTGTCAGCGCAGGCCGGGTTGACCGCCGCCATGTGCATTTTTGATCCAATGTCGACGGCGGCGGCGCCAACATTGACCGGATTCAATTCCGGGCGGTCACTGGTCGTCTTCTTCTTGGGCATCGCAAATCCTCCATCCGATAGCGGGCAGGAGGGTCTGGGCTATGCCAATCGTCATCTTCCTAATCGGGATCACCGCAGGAACGGCGTCACCACTCTCAAGTTCGCATGCACCCATGGACCATGTTTTTACGGATTGTGCCTCCAATAAGCTGACGGCCGCTACCCTCCCAGCCGCAGATGCTAGCACAAGGCTGCTTCTACCCCGCACAGGCGCGCCATGGCCCTGGACAGTTTTTTAAAATGTCGCGCTCCATGCGCAGCCGTTCGTTCTCCTGGCGCAGGCGGGCGATCTCCGAAGCCTGGTCCGCCGACATCGGCGTCGCCTGTGTTGTGGGGCGCCACGCCGCCGATGCCGGCTTGGCGGAGCCTATCGACCCAGCGTCGTAGTACCGAGTCCCGCAGACCGAGTTCCTTGGCAACAGACCCAATCGAGCGCCCGCTCGACAATACCAGCTCAACGGCCTGGCGCTTGTACTCTTCGGTGAATGACCGACGTTGACGTTCCATTCGACACCTCCGGGCTCAACGAGCCTACTACAGGTGTCCACTCATTCGGAGGAGGCTCAGTACGCGATGTAAGAGCGGAGCGGAATTGCTTGCGCATCGTTACTGATTGGGACGAAATTGAGGTCGACGTCCTTCTCGTTGCTATTGGTGCAGTTCCTAACACGGAGCTCGTGTGCGAAGCGGGCGTTGCCGTGCAGGACGGCATTCTCGCTGACGAGTGTGGGCGCACTTCCATCCCCTTGATCTTCGCAGCCGGGGAGGTCGCTCGTGTCCGTCAGCCAGGCGGCCACTATAAGCGTTTTGAGACGTGGCAGGTCGCACAGTACCAGCCAATAGCGGTGGCGCATGCAGTCTGCGGGGTCGAGAAGCCTTATCTCGAGCTACCTTGGCAATGGACCGACCAATACAAGCACAACATCCAGATCATTGGGGACTGGGGCGTGGGGCTGGAGTGGATAGAGCGGGAGGATACCGAGGGCCGTCTCGCAGCACTGGGTGTCGATCCCGAAGGACGGCTGCAAAGCGCCATTCTCGTAGATAACAGCCGTGAGGTGAGGCCGCTGCGTCGACTCATCATAGCGAACCGTCCAATAGCGCGGGAGCGATTACTCGACGCCTCGCTTCCATTCAAACAGCTCTGGTCACCTTAGCCGATAGCGGCGCCGACTACACCTTCGACCGCATCGGCAACACAACCGTGATGCGCCAAGCGCCGGCTACGGCACCTCGGTCATCTCGGCGTCGCTGAAGCCAGCAAGCAGATCGCCACCGGTCCGTTTCCGTTCCGCTGGTGATGGATCGCAACCGGAGACGCGCGGGCTTCGCCGGCGCGCGCGGCTGCACCAATGTGCCGAGGATCGCGGATTGGTGCATGAACGGAAAGATCCAGATCAATCCGATGATCACCCACGTGCTGAAGCTCGAAGAGATCAAAAAGGCTTTGATCTCATGCACGAGGGCAAAATAGATCCGTCCCGTCGTCGTCTACTAGTTCAAGAACATTGTACGAAGGCGATGTGCGCGAAACGCCTCGGTGATGTGAGCGGAAAATTGTGCTACATGCCTAGGCCATCATCTTCGTGCTAACGTGGGGACGGCTAATTCGAGTCCTTTTCAACCGCACTTCGATCAGAAGCCAAGTCGGTTCACGGACGAGCAGATCATCGGAATGCTGCGGGAGCAGTAGCCTAGCGCCGCAACGGCCGATGTCCGCCGCGGACCCGCGATCCCCAGCGCAACGTTCTATAAGTAGATGGCCAAGTACAGTGGCCTCGACGTGGTTCGATGCCAAGCGGCTCAAGGCCTGAGAGGACGAGAACGCCAAGCTGAAGAAGCTCTTGGCTGAAACGAGGCAAGGCTCGAGAACGCCATGCTCCGCTCAGCAAATGAATACGTCGATGGGCGTGCGTCGTCGAACGCACTCCTGCCGACCTCAGGTTTACGACTTTCGAAGCCATGCATTTGGAGCACAAGTAACGTTAGTCCCAAACGCGTCGGTGTAATAAGTATCGATTAAAAATCCTGATTGCTCGACCATCTGGAAGCCATCGATAATCTCTCTATTTGCCCTCGCAGGATTGTCTTCAATTACATAGTAGTCTCCTGACACCAGAAAGTTGTTCAGGTAGGAAAACATCGAAAATATTTGCACGTGCGCGTCGTCGATCACTAGCCAAGGATGAGGCAGCCTCATCAATAAATTTTCATCGAAGTTGGCGACGTTCGAAAGGTCAACTTGATGAAAGGCAAGCAGTGGATGCGTTCTTGCATTCTCATGGACGCATTTCGTGTGCAAATCAAAGGAGTGAACTTCACCGGGATTCTCACAAAGCACCGACATATTATCAGCAAACCACAGTCCGCTACCGCCCTGATATGAACCGAGCTCTAGAATGGTCCTCGGCTGAAGTTCCCAAATGAGCCTTGGATACAGAGCCAGATCGAAAGGAGTCTTGAGAAGACATCAACCCTCTATAAGTTTTCCCCAAGGCTCCAATTTTTGTGGAGCGCTTGTCAGCTATCCAGGGGTTGATAGACGACATCCACCCTCGTTCGGATGGCTTTGCAAAGCGGTCAGATTGGTCAGCATCCACGACGTTGTTAATTGCGTCGAATATCCCTCCCTGGTCAAGAAGTCCGTGGGGCCTTATTTGATCAGGGTAGTTCTTGTGGGCGGCTTCCCAAAAAGCCTTGTATCCGGAAGCGAGTTTCATAGGTCATCTCCATGCTCGTCTGCCACTGTCTCACGAAAGTGCGTAGCCTTGATCAGTTGGTGGTCTGGCCGTAAAACTATCCGCTCGCGCCAAAGCACAACCGCGCCTTGTGTGCGGTCTTCTGCTTGAACGGCGCTGCAATCTCATCGGCCGGCTCGCTGAAGTTCGACGCTCCTGCATTTGCGAACACATCCAGCATCAGCGTTGCATTGACCACGGTCAATCGGGCAAGTCTCACTTGGAACTCCTTGGCCGGTGCTTCGACGCGGCGGTTCTTTGCTCCTAGCAATAGGAGTGCCACTTGCGGAATATGGTGCTCATAGACCAGACATCCGCCGTCAAGGCACTGGTCGGGTCCAATCTGAGTGCCAATGCGGACGGCGCCTCCGTCGACATTAAGCCGTTTGTGGTCGCCACAAAATCCGGGGTCGCAGCAAGGGCTCAATGCAATGTTGCTCTCCTGCTGGACCGACGTGGTGGCTAGCTGCTGGCCGATCAACCCTGCCTCCCGACCTATCACAGCGAGGTCTTTCTGCGATGACACCAGACCAAAATGAAATCCGGCCGATCGGTTGTCCTCGCGCCAGCGATCAAAATATTGAGCGTCTTCGGGTATCATGCCGAACGTGCGTCCTTGTGCCCGCTTTTCTGTTCAGACGAGATCGAGTTCGCCGGCCAGCCCGTAATCACGCGCAAGGGCGCGCAGTTTCTCCCAGGTCGCATCTTCGATTTCGATGCCGTTTGTCGTGCGCTCCTGCTCGCGCAAATATCCGATCTCGCCGGGGTAGAATACGCCGGATGAGCCTTCCGAGGGTGGCGTCGATTTCAGATAGTGCACGAACTCGGCGACCTCCTTCTTGAATTGATCAAGCGGGCGGAATGCTGCCACATTGAACACCGCCATGAAGCAACCGTTACTGTCCCGGCCGCTCGACTCGCCTCCGGAACCGGGGCCTGTCAATGGCCCGCATAGTACCTCTATCATCGTGGCGAGGCCGCTGCCTTTGTAGCCCTCGCTGCCGCCGAGCGGCAGCAGCGCGCCGCCTTTGCGATAGTCGCGGGGATCAGTGGTGGGCCGTCCCTCCCCATCGACGATCCAGCCCTTGGGAATGTTCTCACCGCGCGCGACTGCCAGGAAGATCTTGCCGGCGGCGACCGCCGAGGTCGACATGTCGAGAACAAGTGGGGCCGCAAGTTCTGAGGGCATCGCGATCGAGATCGGGTTAGTGCCGAGCCGCCCCTCGCGTCCGCCGAAGGGCGCGACATATTTAGGTGAGCAGCCGCCAGCCGCCATGAGCCCGATCATGCCCGCGCTTGCCGCCATCAAGGGATAGGTGGCAAGCCGTCCGACATGGCTTTGCCGGAATACTGTGCAGGCCGCGACATTGGAGCTCTTCGCCTTTTCGATGGTGAGCGCCATCGCCTTCGCGTTAACGTGAAACCCAAAGCCCCAATGCCCGTCGATGACGGTCGTGGTCGGAGAGTCCTGTACGATGGTCCACTCCGCGCGTGGCACAATATCCCCCGCCTTGATGCATTCGATATAGTATGGAATTGAGAGGACGCCATGGGAATCGTGGCCAGCCAGGTTGGCCTTGACGCAGCCGGTCGCGACTGCTTGCGCCTCCTCCACCGAGGCGCCGACAGCTCGCAGCAGCGCAGCACATATGCGGGTCAGACGATCGGCCTTAACGACCGTAAAGGTCCCCTTTGTGTCCAGCGGCCCGAGCACTGGGCTTTTGATTGTACTCATGAGAACGTTTCCTCTTTGGTCATTCCCGGACACGTCGGCTGGCGAGAGACGCGGTGCAAATTGCATGCCGCCTATGCTTGCCAATTGGAGAATTCCGCAAAGAAGACACGCACCGCACCGCAATTGAAGAGCAGTTCGGAGATCCGACATGCGTTGCAAGCAGGCGCGATTCTACTGGCCGATTTAATGACCTCTGCGAACCGCTCTGTCGCGGATTCTTTCGTCATTCTAGCAATCGGCGTCCAGCTCGCGGCATCTGAGACGCGCGCCTTGCATGCTGACCAAAAAAATGCATGCCTGCGAAGAATGGCCGGCTGACTTTTGTCCAGTTTCGCACTTCGGCGTCCTCAAGCGGACATGCATCGTACGACAAAGGTCAAGGCTTAAATGTGATGGCGATACCCTCTCCGCTGTACTTGAGCTCCGTTTGCAAACGCATTCGTCGCCAATTTCCTGCGTGCGTGCTCTTTTACGAAGGCGGGTCAACGACCTGCATAGCACGAGCAAGCCGATCGGCTACGTGAAGCGACCTTCCGGGGGCGCTAGATCGCGCCGGGGAGACTCTTTGGCTGAAGAGAGCACCCGGAACAGCGCGCATTGCTCTATCTGCCTTTAAAACGATCCGCTCTCGCGCCGACGCGCAGCACGGACTCTTGGCCTGTTTTTCTTGGGGGCGCAATAATCTCTTTCTCGATGAAGTTGCGTGGCAGCCGCGATATCGATGTTCGTTGCTTCGGCGCTGCCAGTTGCAAGCCTCGCGGCGCATTCGTTAGTTTAATCGGGCGAGCTTCATTGATAACTCCCGGAGCGAACCCACCTCATTGGTCGTGGCTCCTTCTTTTTAAGCGATCCGCGAGGCGCTTGCGGAATCTGACGCGGGCCGTGCTTCACGAAGCATACGTTTGTGACAACGTCCCTGGAAACGCGATGTAAACGGCTTCACGAACCGAGAGCAGTGAAATGTGTGTTACGCGTCAATCACACCGGCTGCTTCAGCCGTTAGAGGGTAGGGAAAGTTCGCAGGCGGCTGCCCGACAACGCGTAGATAAAAAAAGAACTTAGCCACAAATCGGCAGTTTCCGGCCGCGCTCTGCTCACCAGCGTGATGCGTTGTGGTCAGTGGGACGAATGATGCGCGACTTCTGCGGTATGGACGATGAGCGCTCATCGCCAATGCCGCGGCTGATAGCGCCGATGTGAGCCGGGCGGCCTGTCGGGAGCTCGTAGGCTGGCTTGGTGGCTGCGGGGCGTGCGCAAGCGTCTGTCTGAAACCAAGCGGGCCTGGTCTAGAATCCGCCTAGCTGTCTGAGGCGCGACATTGCGCTCTCAAAATCGTCGGCGTTCTGACGCGACGTACTGGCATAGATCCTGCTCCGCCCTTGCTGGGAGAAAGCCAGGAGGACGCCATGCCAGTCGACAATCCGCTTCCCATCGTCTTCAGCCACGCGAGAATATGTGTATCGTTTTACTGCAATCTCCATTGCGAGCACTGCTACGTTCCTGAAGAGTATCGAGATCAATACAAGCGGCTTTTGGAGCCATCACAACTATCGATCGAGGAGATGACAGGTTTCGTCGACCTTCTCGTCGACAAATATTCGCTGAGAAAAGTCTCTTTGACGGGTGGCGAGCCGCTTCTCAAGCGCGTGTTTCCGCGCACGGCAGCCGTGATGGCCCATGCGAGCAAGCGAGGCCTTCACGTGCAACTGAACACAGGAGGGTTCGGCCAGGTGCCAATTTATGACGTCGCCTCGTTCTTTGACGATCGCGAGAAGCTAACGTTCCAGTTCAGCTTTGACGGTGCGAAGCGGAACACGGTGGACCGCTTCCGGGGCAAGGCGGGTGTTTACGATTCTGCGCTCCGGCAGATGGCTGAAGCGGCCAATTGCGGGGCCCTGGTGCAGGCGAGGATGACTGCCAACCGGCACAACATCGGTGAGGCGCTCGACGCCTATCGGCTGCTGTCGTCAATCGGCGTCTACTCCTTCAGGGTCAAGCCCATGTTCGCCTCGGGCGTTGCCCTCGGCAATGAGGATGCGCTCTTGGGCTCGGCTGACGAAATTCGAGAGCTGCAGGAAGCCCTGATGGAGATTGCTGCGCAGCCAAGCTCAGCGCGCCTCGAACTGCCGCCGCCGATTTTCATTGATACGTCGCAGCCGCGGCCAAACGTCAGATATACCGAGTGCGACTGTGGTGCCACCGCGGTCTACCTCTCTACAAACGGCGATGTGTATCCCTGTTCCTTCGTCGTCGGAGATCCCCATAGCCAGGAGTTCCTCCTTGGCAATATCCGATCGCCGGAATTCGATCTGGAGAAGGTTTGGCGCACCTCGCCGGCTCTGAAGAAATTTCGGGCGAACAGCGGCTGCGGCCAATGCCCGAGCCAGGTCGCCCTCCTGAAGAATATTGAGAACCGCGCGCTTGCTTGCGCATGAGAAGCGATCGATGAGCGCAAGGCGTCTCTATATCGGCGATCCGCGGCGCGCGAGGAGGCGGCATCCCACCTTTTCAGCGTCCGTCAGGCTGACGCGGTGTCTGCCCCATCGCGTCCGAAGTTCTGATTAAGGCAAAAGTGAGAGAGTATCAGAAGGCATGCGAGGAGATATCATTCTCGTCGGGCTCGGTGCTTATGCCCGGGCGAAATATATTCCTCTGATCGAGGATGCCGTCTCCAGCGGTCGAGCATCGGCCTTCCATGTCGTCGAGCTCGACAGTGCGCGAGACGACGTGGATGCCTTTTTCCGGACCCGCACCTGCAGGCCGGCGAGCCTCTCATGGGTACCCGATCTCCGGCGACGGGCGATCTGGTATTCCGGCCATGGGGAGGACGTCCTGACGGCTCTGGCACGTCCAGGCACGAAAGTGATCGTCGCGACCGAACCCAAGGCTCATTTGGGCTATCTTCGCGCGGCTCTTGGACTTGGCCTTGATTGCCTGGTCGACAAGCCCGTCGTTCTGCCCATGGGGTCGAATGGACGCCCTGCCGCGGACCGTCTGGTTGGTGCGGTAACCGAGCTCAAGGAGATCTGCGATCGAACTGGCGGCCGTTGCGTGGTCATGACGCCGCGCCGCTACAACGCAGTGTACGAATTGATTGGACGCTACGCGCGCCGCGCCTCCCGAAACCTTGGCACGCCGGTCACCTATATTGGTATCGAGCATCACGCGGGAGTGTGGAACACGGAGGAGGAGATCCTCTCCCGGGAGGACCATCCTTACCGCTACGGCTACGGAATGCTTTGCCATTCCGGTTATCACTACATCGACATTCTCTCCGGTCTCCTGGCTCACAATGAGGACCACTTCGGGAGGCTGGCGCTCGAGCTAGATGTCCACCGGGCATCCGCCGCCGACCAGGTTGGGCAGATTGGCCCGGATCCGGTGAGCAGGCTTAGCGGCGACGCGCCAGTCGCTCGACTGTTTCCCGCGCCGCCGTTCTGGGGTGAGACGGATATTGTCTCGTCCGGAGCCGCTATTCGGCCCGGAAGCCGCAATACCGTCTGCCTGTTTCGGCTCGATCTTCTGCAGACCAGCGTGTCGCTTCGCAATTGGCGGCAACTGCCAACCGATGTTTACAACAAGAACGGACGGTACGGGTCCGAGACCGTTCGCTTGAATATCGGTCCATTCGCAGCGATCGAGGCGAGGATCTTCAAGCGCGCACATTTGAGCACGGAAGCTCATCCGCAACTGAGAAGGGAGGCGCACATCATGCTTTGGCGGAATGCCGGTTTCCTCGGGGGGGCAGCCTTACGCGAACGGCTTTATCCCGCGAGGGACACGCTGGTCCGGAACGCTGATCTTGGTGCTGGCCGCAAAAGGTTGTTTGACGATTGGCTGGCGGGACGGAGCGACAAGAGTTCCCTCGATTCGCACACGCGGACGATATCGCTCTTTGCTCACTATTTGGCGGCGCTCACGACGGGTGACGCAAACCGAGACCAAGCGACCCCATTGCGCGCCGTGAGCAAAGTTCCGGCGTGAATGTCGTCGCTTCGACTTCAGCGCGCCCTCGGCATTCTGGGCGTGCCTGTTCGCCGGAAACGGCCCGAGAATGGCCATCGTTGGACGTGGCCGGGAAGGTGGGGCTCTTGGCCGTGCGTATGGCATGCCAGACGTATTTTCTGACCAACTGCGAGACGATTGATGAATTGTGACCGTCACGACGTCCTATTTGACGGGAGCCATCGTCTGCCCAGCAACTACCGGGCGTACAGGCAGTCGGTTCATGCGCGCCTAGTGAAGATCCTTCGACAAAATCCCGGGGCCGCTTTCTCGAGATCGGCGTAGGGCCGACCTTCAGGCAGGAGCGGTTCAGGGCCATCAACGACCTCGGCATCCACTATGTGGGCTAGGATTTCGAACATGTTTGCGCCGAACGCCGGGCCGACCTGGCCGCGGCCGGCATCGCCGATCGAAACATCGCCTTTCCGGGAAATCCGTCAGGAACATACCTGTTCAACCTGATCAGGTTGGCCAGGAATCGAGAGACTTTCGATATCGTCTACCACGATGGTAGCCATTCGATTTATGTCGATCTGGCGGCTGCGATTGCGGCAGTGCGGCTGTTGAAACCTGGCGCCCTCCTCCTTTTCGACGATGTGAGGTTCTGCTTCGGAAGGCGACATTTGATCCAGACCACAACTCAATATGCGGATGCCAATCAGGCCAGGCAGTTGAGCGAGGATGAGGCCAACGAAGCTCACGTCACCATCATCATCCGGGACTATCTGATCCCTTTGTTCAGCTTTTAGGTGGAGCGGTCGTGGTCGGATCCCGATTGGATCGCACTGCGAGCGCCAAAGGCCGCTCCGTGGATGCGGATTTGACGATTCTGCCACCCTCGCTCGACGTTTGCACGAATCCAACTACGACCGGCTCAGGAGAGCCGAAATCTTGGACGCATCGCGCGCGGTCGCGATGCTTGAACATCACATCGTACATCCGTCTCCATCGCGAGGTCGCCCCGCAGGTGCGCGTCCGAGGAATGCTCGCCGATCCGAGCTCGTGCCTACGCTCGCACTCATCGTCGGATCTCCGACATATCGGACATGAGACACAGCGCTCTCAGATTGATCGTATTGATCTTCCACTTGGCACGACACATGCACAACTAGCCACAAACGCCTGCGCCAACGACGACAGGAGATCCGATGATCAGGTTCGCCGTGCAGCGATCACCGAGCAAAAAACTGCGCTTTTCGATCCGACGCGGACGTTGCCGGCAGTCTTCATCTGATCGATGTTTTCACGCCGTTGATGTGTCAGGCCGAGCGGTAAACGGACATGCTGCAACAACGTATGAGATCGCTCGCGGCAGAATCGGTTGGCGGCGAGCAGTGGGGCTCTGGCAATCGCACACATGCGCCCAATGCACAAACTAAGGGGAGAGAACATGCTAGTCAGTCAGGAAGAACTTGCTAACCTCCCTGCCAAGTTCCGCTGGGGCCAATCAGCGATTTCGCACATCCTTTCGAAGTTCGAAAATGAAGCAGAACCCCGCACGGCATTTCCCTGCATTTTCGCGCGGAACGCGGTCAAGCGCGGCAATTTGCGATTTCTCCTTATTCCATGCGAACCCGAAAACTCACGGTATGAACTTAACCGTCTTGCTTCTGGCTTACGCACCTACATTGATCAGATCAATATCGATGCGCTCGACGTCAACCACAACCGTTCACTCCTGGTGCTCTTTGAGCCGGTAGCGCCCCTCACGACCACGGATCAATTCAAGCAGATTTTCATCGAAGCGATGCAGTATCTCCTCGATGAAGATCGCAGACCTTGGCCTTCTCACGTGTCCAAGGATCCCACGCACCGCACCTGGACGATGTGCTTTCACGGCTGCGAACTCTTCGTGAATGTAAGTCATCCAGCGCATGTTCTCCGCAGAAGCAGAAACATGGGCGTCGGGCTGGCTTTCGTGATCAATCCGCGAAAGATCTTCGACATTGCTGCTCCTGCCAATCAGCAGGGCAGGGCCGTCACTGCAAGGATCAGACAGAATATCGACGTCTACGATGACGTCACACATAGCGGGCTGCTGGGATCGTACGTTCTGGGCGAAGCGCAGTGGCAGCAGTACATGATACCCGATAACAATGAGGACGCCCCACTCGAGTGCCCTCTGCACTTCAGGTGACGGTCAGTACATCAGCGGCTTCGTCGCTCTCTCACTTGAACCCTGAGCGTGACTGAGCAGGACCACGGCTCGCAAATGGCGAACTTTGCGGTAACGTCGATCACAGCAGAGCTTTTGTAAATTGGCTTACCCCCCGGGCGATGGACAGATCGTGTGGCCGGCTATCTCGAGGGTCCTTATGTCGAGGTCAGCGTGAAACATGGAAGCGAGAATAAACTCGAGGGACATTTGGGGCTTGCCTCCGGGGTTTTGCTGATCGTCACAGTCATCCTCGGATCCGGCATCCTTGTCCTTCCCGGATTTGTGTTCGAGAAAATTGGCCAGGACGGCATCTATACGTGGTGCGCCTGCTGCTTGCTCTCTGCGCCAATCCTGGCGACGATGGTCCTGTTAGGAGGCGCATATCCCAGTGCCGGTGGTGTTGCACACTATGCCAAGCTGGCTTTTGGGCAATACCTGGAATTGCTGGTGTCTTTGCTGTTTCTGGGAGCGACAATGGTGGGCTTGCCATCCATCACGCTGGCGGGGGCTGTCTACCTCCAGAAGCTAACAGGCCCCAGTGTCGACGTCCATCTGCTTGCCGCGTTGCTCATCCTCCTGGCTGGCTTCTTTGCCCTTTCCGGTGGCGAGGCACTCCGTCGAGGCGTGAAGCTCATCGGCAGTTGGTCGGTCTTTTTGTTGGTAGGCGCTCTTTTCGCCCTCATTGTTCTGGCGGTGCGGGCCAACGGTGTTCGGTTCGATCGTCCCGCAAACGTTCTGTCGATTGCGAGCCAGATTCCCGTGATCTTTTTCTCCTTCACCGGTTGGGAGGCCGCGTCCCATCTAGCTGCAGACTTTCGCAATCCAAGAAGGGATTTTGGCCTGGCCATGCTCCTGGCCTTTGTTCTTGTCTGCGGGGTCTACATCTGCAGCGCAGCGCTCGTCCATGTCGCTGATATCAAGTCGAACTTCAATGCGCCAATATTTCAGGCTGCGGCAGAACTTGCACCATCCGCACCAGGCTGGCTGATTCCGCTGCTTGGCATATCGCTGATCGCCGCCAACCTCTTCGGGTCAGTTGTCGCCATCTCACGGCTCGTTCTGTACCTCTCCGGACGACACTTCCTTCCGGCCTGCCTCGGTCGCTTGCACAATGGTGCGCCCCGGAACAGCGTCTATTTCGTCGTTGCATCCTTGGTATTGGTCGTGGCCTGCGATCAGATCGGGTGGCTCGACATCGAAATGATGTTCAGTCTGGCCGGGATGAATCTCCTTTTCATTTACATGATCTCGGCACTTGCGCTGGTGAGGCTCCGGGGAGGACCGGTCTCGTGGCTTCTCGCTATTCCGATTGTGATTTGCTCTGTGCCGATCATCGTTGGCGTCAGGTCGTCTCACCCTCTTATCGCTTCGACGGCCATCCTTGCGTATGTCTTGAGCCGCAACCATCGAACGGAGTTGACTTGATATGAATCAATCCGTTGTCAACGAGATGTTCAAGACCATCTCGATCAAAGAGGGCCTGCTGCCGCTGAAGGTGACGCCATTCTATCAAAGGAAGATCAAGGAAGAGGTCGAGGCGTTAGGCAACCATCTGGGCCCGCTTCACCGAGTGTCCTTTCCAACGCAAGACAGATTGTCGTTAAGGGCCCCGAACGAGGTGAAGGACTTCGTCGACGATCGGTCAAATGCGGTCGGCCACGCCCACAAAACGTCCGTCGTCAAAAAGTACGTTGACCGCATACTTTTCCTCACCACATCGGAATGCTTTGGGAATTGTCAATATTGCTTCCGCACAGACGTGCTTACAGAAGGCAGTTCACCCGATAAACGAACTGGACGACTTGCTGATCTGCACCTGCTGCGCGAATATCTGGGCGCCCACCCAGAGGTCACGGAGGTTATCCTGTCAGGCGGTGATCCGTTAATTCTGCCGGCATCCAGGCTGACGGAGATCATCGAGTGGATCCGTTCGGTTCCATCGGTAAAGTCAATCCGAATTCATACAAGGGCGATTGTGTATGAACCGAAAGCCTTCACTGCGGAGAAAATTGATATTGTTGCGAAACACAATGTTCGCATCGTCTTTCACATCGCGCATCCATATGAAATCTGCGAAAACGTTGCTGAAAAGGTCGGGAAACTTCGAGAGCGCAAGATTCGGCTATACAATCAATTTCCGCTGTTACGTAACACCAATGACCACCATTTGGTCCTCTATCAGCTCCTGGAGAGGCTCGACGAGATGGGCGTACGAAATCTCTCGATCTTCATTCCAGATCCCATCAACTTCTCCGCGGCATTCCGCGTGCGTTTGAGTCGGGTGTGGCGCATCGCTGATCAGCTTAACGCCATCTCACCATCATGGATCAATTCGACGCGCTTTGTATTCGACTCCAGGAGCGGAAAAGCGCGGCGAGAAAACTATATTGCGACGGATGATCGCGATGTTGCGACCTTTGTGCGCGATGGAAATCCGATTTTGTTTCCCGACTTTCCTGAGCATCTTGATGTCCCCGGAAAGATCGAATTGATGCTGTGGAAGGAGGGGGGCCACAACAGCTGAGGTTGAGAGAGCGGGGCCGCTGCCAGTTCGGTGGCAGATAGGGTGCTTAAGAGCCAGGGTGCGAACGCGGACAAAGGAAGTCAGCAGCAAAGGTGAGAGCGGATTGCGAGGCTGGTCAAGGAGTTGAATTTGTCTGTTCGAACTTGAAGCGTGGCCCGGCGTGCGGATTCGGCTCTATGTCGCCCACCCGTTCCGGGATGATCTCACCCATCATTCTGAACTCAAGTCGCTCTTGAAGAAGATGTCGCCCACGATTCCGTGATGATCCCGGGGTGACGAGGTCTCTTCTGGCGCCCATACGGTCGCCCCTTTCGGCTTTGCAAGGGGACCATGGTTGCCGACGCAGAGGCTTGCGATGCGCCATGTGCGCGAGTGATGAAGATGAACGCAGGCATGCTGCCAGGCCGCGAGATTGCGCGGCGGGTCGGGCGGCACCCTCGACGATGCGGGTGGCAATCTTATGCTTCGCGGCCGCGGGCCTGAGTTGGTCGCCGGACGATGTGACCGACGCGGTCTTGGAAGCGCGGCTGTTTGCCCGATCCGTCATCAGCAGGCGACGGGCAGCGGCGGCTTGCGGAAGAGCGACTGCGTAGCCGTGCACCGCGAAGTCAAGCGCAGGTAGGTGACGCTGCGATCTGCCGGAAGAGGACATTGCCGCCGAGCCCGGCTTCTATCGGTACTCACGCTTCTGCGAGGTCATCGCCAATCGAAACATGAGCTTTCCGGCGAGTGCGGCAAATTCCATAGCGGAGCTTGGGCCGGTACCGCGCTTTTGCGGTGGCAATGGTGTGCGGGCTTCCGGTGTTGCGCGTTCAACAAGTGTATCGGGCGGGCAACTAGAAGGACCGTGGTGGGAATTAGTCTTCCACACCACGGTCAAGGGATAAAGGGACTAACTCAAGCGCTGGCAGTGCTCACACTTAGGCCGACCGCCCGTGCCAGAGGCTAGATATTGCCTCTCGATATTGTTGCCTTCGGTGCACTTATCGTTGTCGTGGTAGACGTTCTTTGTATTTGGCTTCTTTGAATGAAAAGGAGCTACTTTCGCCATGATGCATTCTCTCGAAATACGAGTGCCCGGAATTGAGCGCTCGGTTTGCTGCATGTCATGTTTCTACAACTTTTGGGAGTCCATAAGATTGGATGCGCCGCCCGTAGGGCTGTAGTGCGTCAATCGCCACAGATCTAAAGCTCGACGGTCTGGCGCTGTTTGTAGGGGGCCGCGAACGGGGAGCGTGTTTCGAAATCCTGCGCAATGGCGCAAGAAGAGCTGGATTTCTGCATGATTTGCGACTGCGCTGCCGGCTTGCAGCGAAAGGAACCTGCTAACCGGATTGGTATGGTCCTCCAGGTGAGTTGGCTAAGGGAATTCGGTGGTACCAAAGAAGTCATGCCGCACGCGCAAACATCGTGTGGGCCCTTGCGCCCCGGAGCCGACCGCGCGCATGTGGTGGCGGTCGACCGCAGCGTCGCGATCTAGACACACGCCGGCGCAGGCGTTAGCCCAGCGAATGACAATGATCGCACGGTGCTGCCAACGGTTCTGGAGTTCGCTCGCGAGGTTATTTGCATCGCGCGAAACGTTCATGAGATCAAAGAGCTCGGCCTTCCGAATGGCGTAACCGCAACCGAACAGCATTGTCTTGACTTGTCCGCATCCCGTATCTTTTTTCGGCAACACGACTTACATAGCCGAGCAAGCGACCAAGATGACCTTCTGCAGAGAATCCGCATTTGCAATGGCGCGAGAGCATTCCATGCCAGGAGTTGGCTCTATCGGCGAGTTCATGGCGGCCGATCTGCATCGCACCGACGCGCGGCGGGATATCGCCGGCTGCGTGCTTGAGCAGAAGCTGGAAAGTCTCCACCCCCGTGCTGTTATCGAGGATCTGGTGTTGTGTGTGAGTTCCTGCCTTACGCGCGCTGCACCAGCGAGGCTTTGCAGCGAGGGCGCGTCATGAGGATCGACTGCGAGGTGCATGCTTTCCGACTTATGAGCCGGCAGGCTGCGCCCACCATCGACGGCTCCATGGAAACGCTGGAAGGCGCCGCGCGCGAGTCCAAGATAGCTGGGCTGGTCCTGGTCCAGCCTGCCTTCCTGAACGACGATCCGGCCGAGCTCTTCGCCCAGGCGAGCCAGGCCCGGATGCCGGTGAGGCTCATTCCGCCCCTCGTTCAAACGCTGGCGCCTGAGGTGCTGGAGGAGTGGGCTCGATCGGGCGCCGTGGGTTTGGCGCTAACCCTCACCGATCCAGATCCACTGGCCGAATCCCTTCAGGCCGCCCTCCGGCTGGGCTTGCACTTGGAGGTGTCGGGTGGCCTCGAAGGACGTGAGCACCTCGCAGAATTGCTTCTCGCCGACGGCCATCGACTGGTTTTCCGCGGCTTCGGACTTGCGGACAGCGCCCGCGATCCTGCCTGGGATCCACGCCTCGCACGGCTCCTTGGGCTCGCCAAGGGAGCCGAGGTGTGGGTGAAGCTGTCGGGGATCGGACGCGTCCCAGATGGCTGGGCCCAAGCAGTTGCAGCCAGGATGCTGCAGGAGCTCGGGCCGAAACAGCTGCTCTGGGGCTCGGAGTGGCCGCACGTCGCAGCCGCTCACGCCTACGCGCCATCCTATGCGCAGACACTTGAGTGGCTTGAGGAACTCGTCCCGGACGAGGACGCCCGAGGGCGGATCCTTGGCGAGACGCCTGCCGCCGTCTACCGACTTTCCGTATCTTAAGACCTACATGCCCAAACGACGAAATGAGCGATGTCGACCGGAGCGCGGGCTCGCCGCGGAAAGAGGTTTCGCTCGAGGAATTGGCAGATCGAAGCCGTCCATCAAAGCTTTCCGAGAAGCCACACCGAGTGCGCGTAAAACCAGTCGAGCGGAAGCCGTCACCGCATAGGTTTGGCTGTGGATGCAGACGTGCAGACTACGGGTGGAGGTTATCTGTTGAGGGGCTGATGACATGTCTGATCGATTTTCAATCTTCGAAGTTATCTTGGAACAGCGCAGACGAAGGTGGGTGTGGTCGGTTCGCACGACCGGAGGCTCGCTGGTCATGACAGGTTCAAGAAGCAGCCGATCCGCTGCTCGCTACGAAGCCGACCGGGCGCTCTTTTTGATGCTGCTGAGCGCGCCGTACCGTTCGCGGCTCTCGGAGCGAATGATCCAGGCCAACCAACAGATCCGCCCGCGGCGCTCGCTTCCGCCCAAACTTTGAGCTCCGCGCTGCACACTTGTCCGAAACGCGGATCTTGGCGCTGGCCGCAAAGGGCTGTTTGGCGATTGGCTGGCGGGACGGAGCGACCAGAGTTCGCTCGTGTCGCACACCCGGGCGATATCGCCCTTTGCTCACTATTTGGCGGCGGTCACGACGGATGGAGCAAACCGAGATATGAAGCGCCCACATCGCGTGCCGTCAATAGAGTGCCGGCATGTCGTTGCTTCGACTTCAGCGCACTTTGGGCATTCTGGGCTTGCGGTGTTCGCCGGAAACGGCCCGACCTTGGCCATCGTGGTCGTGACCGGGAAGGTGAAGCTCTTGGCCGTGCGCGTTACGGCATGCCAGATGTATTTTCTGACCAACTGCGCAACGGCCGATGAATAGTGACCGTCACGACGTCCTCTTTGACGGTAACCGTCCCCTCCCAGCAACTACCGGGCGTACAGGCACTCGGCTCATGCACGCCTGGTCCGGATCCTTCGACAGAATCCGGGCCGCTGCTTTCTCGAGATCGGCGTAGGGCCGACCTTCCGGCAGGAGCGGTTCAGGATCATGACGAACTCGACATCCACTAGTGGGCTTGGACTTTGAACATGTTTGTGCCTAACGCCGGGCCGACCTGGCCCGGGTCGGGATCGCCGATCGAAACATCGCCTCTCGGGAATGGGTCAGGAACATACCTGTTCAACCTGATCCGGTTGGCGAGGAATCGAGAGACTTTCGACATCATCAATCTCGACGGTAGTGATTCGATCTATGTCGATCTTGCGACCGCCATCGCAGCAACGCCTATTGACGCCTGGCGCTCTGTTCCTTTTCGGTGATGTGAGGTTTTCCTTCGGAAGGAAACATTTGATCCAGACCACGACCCAGTATGCGGACGCCAGTGAGGCCAAGCAGTTGACCGAGAATGAGGCCGGCGAACCTCACGTCACGATCATCATCCGGGACTATCTGGTCCCTCTGTTCAGCTTTTCGGTGGAGCGGTCATGGTCGGGTCCCGATTGGATCGCACTCGGAGCGCCCAAGTCCGCCCCGTGGATACAGATTGAACGCTCTTTGCGCTAACGAATCTCGATGGACGTCTACAGCCTAAGTCCAATCACGAACTGTGCCGGGAGGTAAAATCAGCAGCTTAAATCGATTGATCGTCACTGGCACGGCTCTTGCTGCTGGCATGCAGTAACACCTCGAAGCCGGTGTGCTTTGTTTCTTGGCGAGAATAAAGCTCCGGCGGAAAATGCGTGGCCGCGGGCGTTTGATAGAGAACAAGATGTCTTCACTTGAACAGATCACGTCGCTCCTGGAACGTCGCTTGGCGAGACGGCTGTCGCTGCACGGCATCCCGATATCCATCGTACAGAGCTTGCGGCAAGTGTCGCCAAGATTGAGGACCGCGAGATCAACATTACGCTCCAGAGTATCCCGTAGTTGGAGGGTGGGCATCTGGGGACGGGGGCCGGACGCGGCGGTCATGCTGTTCCTATTTCCGTCAATCATCAACGAGAACTGATACGGATGAGACTTGGCATGAAGACGTCAGCGATATGGATGCACAATTTTGTAGGCAAATTGTCTATTTCGGCGGTCGCGGTACTGGTCCTATCACAAGCCAGCGCAGATGACGAGTTGATGAGGGCTTCCAGACAGATTTTCAGACCGATCCCCTCTGTCGCGCCTATAGTGAGAGATAATCCGGTCTCCCCGGAGAAGGTTGAACTCGGCAAGGTGCTGTTCTTCGATCCGCGAGTGTCGGCTAGCCAAATCATAAGCTGCAACAGCTGTCATAATCTTGGTACGGGCGGAGTGGATGCCGGTCCAACCTCAGTTGGTCACGGCTGGCAACGGGGGCCTCGTCGGGCGCCAACCGTCTACAATGCCATCTTCAATGTGGCGCAGTTTTGGGATGGACGCGCGGCAGACCTCAAGGCTCAGGCAAAGGGACCCGTGCAGGCGAATGCCGAAATGAACGCGACCCCAGACCATCTCATCGGCACGCTGAACTCAATGCGCGACTACGTCGTCTTGTTCAAGAAGGCGTTCCCGGAGGATGCCTCGCCAGTCACGTTTGATAACTTCGCGAAGGCAATCGAGGCCTTCGAAGCGACTCTCATTACACCGGCTGCTCCTTTCGATCGCTATCTTGAAGGCGATCCGAACGCTCTCAATGATCAGCAGAAGGCAGGATTGAAGCGATTTATCGAAACGGGATGCTCCTCTTGTCACAAGGGGATCAACGTCGGTGGACAGGATTATTTCCCGTTCGGCCTGGCCGAAAAGCCAGACGCAAGTCTACTTCCGAGCGCAGACAAGGGCCGGTTCGCGGTCACCAAAGCGGCCGGCGACGAATATGTGTTTCGCGCTGCGCCGTTGCGCAACGTCGCTCTGCGGTCGCCCTATTTCCATTCGGGTCAGGTCTGGAGCCTCAAACAAGCAGTTAACGTGATGGCCGAAATCCAGCTTGGCGCCAAGCTCGGTGACAATGAGGCAAACGATATTGTCGCATTTCTGAATTCGCTAACCGGGCGGCTGCCGAAGATCGAGTATCCGATGCTCCCCACGCGCACCGACGCGACCCCGCCGCCCTCTTTGGGCAAATAGTACGATTCATCACGGTTATCTTGATTGCGTGGCGTTGGAACCGATGGAATGCGGCGCGCGCATTCAAGAGCGGCGTCCTCATGACCTCGCAGAGCGGGATGCGGGCGGAGCAGGGCGCGAGCAAGGTCTGATCGGCAACAGACTGAGCGAAGCTGTGAAAAGGATCGGGTCATAAAGGGCAGGTTGCGGACGCACGCAGAGCGTCCTGTTACAGCGCCACGTCCTCGGTAATTGTCTCTCGTCTCGATCATGGCGGCCGAACGCCACGGGCTCCGCGACGACTTGAGCGCGCCCTACTTGGGTGGAAGGTGACTAAGCTGCCATCAAGAATCTGCTTTCGCGTGTCAGCTGCGGCCTGCCGCTGCCTTCGCCATCGCCGGTCCATGAAGAATTCACCGCGAAAGCCACGCCTTTCGTCGAGAGGCCCCCAGCAGTGCCCATCGTCGACAGCCTCCTTGGAAACACAGAAAGGTGCCCGCGCGGATCTGCGATCACCGGGCTGCTCGTGCTCCAGCCGCGTTCCTGAACGGCAATCCGACAAAATGTTTTATCTAGGCAGACAGGCTTGGGGCCCGCGAAGCTCATTCCGATGCTCGCGCAACCGCGGGCACTTGACGCGCTCAACAGCAGGGGCAATCAAGCGGCGTGGTAGGCTCACTCTCAATGATCACGATCCGCTGGCCGAATCTCTCGGGCCTCCCCCCAGCGAGGCTAGCGGTTGGGCCTGTCCGTGGTCAGGCTCGAGCAGTCGTCGACCCTTCGCAGGGTTGCCTCGATGCGCGAGGCTCTGCGGCCCGTACCACTTGGTTGAATTTCGCGAAGCGCGTTTCGGCTGGGTTGAGGTCAGCGCTCTAACGTTGCAGAGAGAGAAAACGCGTCGTTCGGTGCGAATGGCACTGCCGGACGGCGCGCCCTTGTGACTGCCGAGACCGTCGCAGATGACCACGTCATTGATTGAGTAAGCGCCAACGTTTTCTCCAATGGCGAGAGTGAAGAGTTCGCCATTGCTGGTATCGCTCATGGCTGGCTGCGATCCGGTCGCAGCATACCGCCGCGACCGGCCCGCCGAGCTAGGCGGATCTTGCTGTGGCTCAAATTTCACTTCGCCCCAAGCTTGCAAGCTCGCTCGCCATGGCTGATCGAGATCGACGTCTTGTTGGGACAGTGCCGCGATCGCTGGATCCACGGCTCCAGGCGACTGCACCGCGAAATCAACGCTTGGGAATGGCAGAGACGGCCGTGGGCTCGCGCACCAAGTGGATGTCGACTAACAAATAAAATCCCGAGCCAAAACGAGGCGAGCCTATCCCGACAATTCCAAAAAGTCATAATCACTGTGCGGAGCTACTGGATAGTAGTTGCGCGCCGGCTCATCGCGGCCGGCAGAATTAGTGCCTCTACCATTAGTAGAACTAATATCAAGACATTTCCGCGTCAACAGCGCTTGTTACGAACCGGGCCGGAAGCTGCGGGGGCGCTCCAGCTAGAGGGTGGAGTGCTCAATTCCAACGAAGTCGTACGCGCCAAGGAGGCAATCCTCTCTCCGTCCAAACGGGGGAAGGCAGGCCTCCAGCAAATTTCGCCGCAAGTCATAGGAGAGACCGATGAAGATAAGCACCGACAGAATCCTCACGACGCATGTCGGAAGTCTGCCGCGGCCGCCCGCATTGGAGGAGATGCTCTTGGCGAAAGAGAAGGGCGAATTGAATGCCGATCACACTGCGTCGTTGGCCGCCAACGTCAGTTCAGCGGTCGCCGACATCGTAAGAAAGCAGGCGAGTATTGGCCTGACGGTTATCGACGACGGTGAGATGAGCAAATACGCCTATGCGACGTATGCGCGCGCGCGCATGACCGGCTTGACGGGGATTGATCAGCCGCTTGCACTGTCCGAACTGGCGGAGTTTTCGAATTTCGCAAAGCGGGTCAATCTGGATATCAAGACTCCCGCCTGCGTTGGGCTTCTCCACTATCAGGGAGAGACGGCGGTGGCGACCGACATTGCCAATCTGAAAGCGGGTCTCGATGCGGTCTCTGTCGAGGAAGCATTCATGAACGCCTCCTCTCCAGGGATCATGGCGCACTACATGCCGAACAAGTATTATCCATCGCAGCAAGCATATCTCTATGCTTTGGCCGACGCAATGAAGCAGGAGTATGATGCCATCGCTGCATCGGGCATCCTTCTGCAAATCGATTGTCCGGACCTTGCGCTTGGACGCCATTTTCGTGCGATTCCGATGGATGTCGCGGAATTTCGCAAGGAGATTACCCTTCACATCGAAGTCCTCAATCACGCGCTGCGCGACATTCCAGCCGATCGGATGCGAATGCATCTGTGTTGGGGCAACTACGAATCGCCCCATCACCACGACATCGATCTCCACGAGATATTCGATATCATCATCAAAGCGCGGCCGATGGCTCTCCTGCTCGAGGCGGCAAATCCACGTCACGCGCATGAATGGTGCCTCTTTAAAGAGACTCAGTTACCCGACGACAAGGTCATCGTGCCCGGTGTCATCGACACTTGTACGAACTACATCGAACATCCGGAAATCGTCGCGCAACGCATCGAGCAATACGCCAATCTCGTCGGTCGGGAGCGGGTGATCGCCGGCACGGACTGCGGTTTTGCCAGTTTTGCAACGTTTCATACCGTCGATCCGGACATAGCCTGGCGCAAGCTGGAGTCGCTGGTGCAGGGCGCCGAGATTGCGTCCCACCGGCTCTGGAACACGCAATCCAAGCGTCCCAGTCAGACCCATGCCGCCTGAAAGCGCAAACACCCCATGAAAATCATCCAAATCACCGACCTCCATCTGGTTTCAACGGGTGGTCGTCTCTTTGACAGCGATCCAGGCGAGCGCTTGAAATCCTGCTTGGCCGATGTGGCCAAGCATCATGCAGATGCTGAACTGTGCGTCATCACGGGTGATCTCGCTCATCATGGCGAGAGGAGCGCCTACGATCGCCTGCGCAAGGCGCTCGAGGTCTTGCCGATGCCGGTGCGACTGCTCTTGGGTAACCATGACGATCGCGCCAATTTCCGTGATGTATTTACCGAGGCTCCCGTTGACAGCTTTGGCTTCGTCCAGTCGATGCTCGACGCCCCGGCGGGACGCTTTCTGTTTCTCGATACCAAACGATCCGACAGCCATGCGGGCCTGTATTGCGAATCGCGGCGGGCGTGGCTGCGCGCGCGTCTGGAAGAGGCGGAAGGAAGGCCGACCTATCTCTTCATGCACCACCCTCCACTGCCGGTTCACTTCCGGCCTGCGGACGACATCATGCTGGACGACGGGGCGGCCTTCGGGAAACTTCTTGAAGGGCATCGCATCCGCCATCTGTTCTTCGGGCATGTGCATCGCCCAATCAACGGAAGCTGGCAAAACATTCCTTTTTCCACCTTGCGCGGGCTGAACCATCAATTGTGGCTGGATTTCAATCATGAGCGAGGAATTCCCTGCAGTATGGAGCCGCCGGCCTATGCGATCGCCTTTCTGAACGCCGACGCCGTGGTCATCCACACCCATGACTTTCTCGATACGAGCGCAAAATATCTGTACGACCCGGACCAGCCTGTTGAGCGCCAAGTCCTTCCAATGGGACGACGAGCGCTACCCTGATCCCGTATGCGGCAGGGTCTCGCTCCTCGCCGACGATTGTCACGCCTGCCCGTCCGTCATCTAGCCCCGGCGGAGCAGTTGTTTGCACCATTTGGCTCGTCTTTTCAGGACTAAGGAGCACTCTCATGATCATCTCACGCCGCACGCTTCTCCGTTCTTCCGTGGCGGCATCCGCCGCGTCCATGGTCGGCTCAGTTGCCGGTCCGGCCTTCGCCGCATCGGATAGCGTCACCATAGCCTCGCTCTACGACTTGACCGGACCGCTCAATGTTTATGGTGCTCCGTCCAATATGTGTACGGAGTTTGCTGTAAGGGAATTGAATAAAGCGGGAGGGCTTCTAGGCAAGCAGGTGATTTTGAAGGTCTATGACTGCCAGTCGGATGTCAACAAGGGTCCACAATACGCGCAGCAAGCGGCGCTAAGTGACCGGGCCGTGATGGCAGTGGGTGCCTTGACCGGCGCCGCCCGAGAAGCAACGCGACCGGTCCTGCGCAGATACAAAGTACCGTATTTTTATGGGTCAATTTATGAGGGCGGCGCTTGTGAGCAGAATATCTTCTGCTGTAACACCGAAGGAAATCAACAGGTCGTTCCGCTGCTCGAATGGTCGTTCAAAAATTTGGGCAAGAAGCTTTACTATATCGCGTCGGACTATAACGCCCCGCGCGTTTTCGGGCTTTGGAATCACGTCATGGCAAAGCGCGAAGGTGGCGAGGTGCTTGCCGATGACTACTACCCCTTGGATGTGACCGACTTCACCGCGGCAATCGCCAAAATCCAGGCGGCGAAACCAGACTTCATCCATTCCTGTCTGGTCGGCGGGCCGTCAATGTCGTTTTATCGCCAGTGGGCGGCGGCCGGAATGCTGAACAAAATTCCGATTATCTCGATTATTTTCGGAGGTGGCCGGGAACCGGAGATCCTTTCACCTCAAGAGACGAATGGCATCTATGTAGCCTACAACTATTTTCAGGAGCTCGATACGCCGCAGAATAAAGACTTTCTGGCACGTTTTGCCGAAACCATGGGTAAAGACCATACCTACATCAACGGAGAGGCTATCGGAGGCTACACGACGGTCATGTTGTGGGCGGAGTGCGTGAAGCGTGCAAAGAGCTTCGAGCCCGACGCGGTCAGGAAGGCGTGGGAGAGCGGAATCACTTGGGAAGGGCCCGGCGGAACAATGGTCACTGACGGCCCGACGCACCACACGATGCAGGATGTGCGCATCATCAGAGTCGAAGATCGCGTGTGGAGTCTGATCGAGACCAAAAAGCAAAACCCACCGAATACCTATGACGGCAGATGCAACGTCATCGCCCGTCCAAACCAAACCGAGTGGTTGATGCCACAAACATAAGCGCTCAAGCGCGCGGCGCCTCATTGCTGGCGGCGCCGCGGCCTCGTTCGTCCGGTTCGGGGTTTATCGGTTGAGGGGAGAGGGCGTGACTCTTCTTTTGACAATTCGAAGGAGGCTTCTCTTGAAATTGTCCCGTCGCAAGTTTCTCGACTCTTCCGCGGCGCTCTCCGCCGCATCCCTCGCCAGTTCATTTACCGATCGCGCCGTGGCGGCATCAGACGCGGTCGCCATTGCCTCGCTGCATGATTTGACCGGACCACTCGATATTTATGGCGTTCCGTCCAATTTGTGCATGAACGTCGCCGTCGATGAGATCAATGCCGCCGGCGGCCTGCTCGGAAAGAAGATCGATCTCAAAGTCTGTGACTGTCAGTCGGATTTCAAAAAGTATCCGCAATACGCCCAAGGGGCGGTGCTGAACGACAAATGCGTTATGGTGCAGGGCGCGCTCTCCGGCGCCGCGCGCGAAGCGACGCGCCCCGTTCTGCGCCGCTACAAGGTGCCGTTCGTCTATGGCTCGTTATACGAGGGTGGTCTGTGCGAGAAGAACACCGTTTGCGTCAATACAGGCGGCAATCAGCAGGTTGTACCGCTGCTTGAATGGTCGTTCAGGAATTTGGGCAAGAAGCTTTACTATATCGCGTTGGACTATAACGCGCCGCGCAGTTTCGGCATTTGGAATCATGTAGTGGCGAAGCGCGAAGGCGGCGATGTGCTGGCGGAGGACTACTATCCCCTGGATGTTACGGACTTCACGGCGGCCATAGCCAAAATCCAGGCAGCGAAACCGGACATCGTCCATTCCTGCCGGGTCGGTGGTCCGGCCATGTCCTTCTATCGCCAGTGGGCGGCGGCCGGGATGCTGAAGAAAATCCCGATCATCACGATCGTCTTTGCCGCGGGCAACGAGCATAAGGTTCTTCCGCCGGAAGAAACGGACGGCATAACCGTCGCCTGCAACTATTTCCAAGAGCTCGACACGCCAAAGGACAAGGAGTTTCTGAGCAAGGTCGAAGCCGTGGCCGGCAAGAACCATCCCTATATCAACGGCGAAGTTGTCGGCGGCTATAGCGGAGTCATGCTCTGGGCTGAAGCCGTGAAACGGGCGGGTAGCTTCGAGCGGGACGCAGTCCTCGCGGCATTTGAATACGGCATCCGGTGGGACGGTCCGGCCGGGGTCATGACCACCGATGGTCCCAGCCACAACACGTCGCAAGCCGTTCACATCATTACCGTCAAAAACCGCGTCTGGAGCCTGATCGAGAAGAAGGAGCAGATCCCGCCGGATTCCTATGGGGCCGATGCAATGTCTTCACCAATTCGAACCAGACGGAATTTCTGATGCCGCAGATCTAGGTGGCCGGGGTGGCAGCACTGAACCGCCGACTATGTCGCAACGTTATTCGACTGTCTCCGTTTTTCGCAGATCGGGATACACCATGGATCAGTTCGTCATATTGTGTTTCACGGTGGTGAATTCCATCGCGCTTCTCGTTCTGGTCAGCCTGGGACTCGCGGTCGTTTTCGGAATGATGCGGGTCATCAACTTTGCCCATGGCGAATTCATTATGCTGGGCGGATACGCGACGGTGATCGCTAATCACGCCGGCGTCAATCTTTGGCTGTCCATGCTGATCGTCGCCCCTATCGTCGTCGGTCTAATCGGGGCTGCCGTTGAGCGCCTCATTATTCGCCGGCTCTACGGGCATCTGGTGACGACGATGCTGGCGACCTGGGGTCTCAGCCTCTTTCTAATCGGTGTAGTAACCGCCATTTTCGGCAACACGACTTTGGGCGTGAGTGCACCGCTAGGCAATATGCCGGTTGGAGCCTATTCCATCGGTGCCTACCAGCTGCTCTTGAGTGCAATCACGGCGCTGCTCGTAGTGTGTTCTCTCCTGGTGTTGCATTGGACGAAATACGGACTGATCGCGCGGGCGGCGATACAGAATTCGGAAATGGCAGCGACCCTCGGGATCAATTGCGACCGTGCGTATGCCGTCACCTTCATCGTCGGCGCGGCGATCAGCGGCTTGGCTGGCGCTCTCCTCGCACCCATATCCGGCGTCCTTCCCCACATGGGTTCTGCTTATGTCGCCCGTGCCTTCGTCACGGTCATCAGCGGCGGGGGAGCCTTGATCACGGGCTTTCTGTCGGCCGCGGCGATTCTCGGGCCGGTCGAGGCGTTGCTTTCCTATTTCGCGACACCCGTCGTCGGCCAGGCCTCGCTTTTGCTTTTGGCCGGGATCATCCTGCGCCTGTTCCCGACGGGCGTCTCCAGCTTGTGGACCGGAGGTCGATAACGCCATGCTGCCCCAATTGAAACATGCATTTGTTCCTCTCGCTCTCGCGCTCTTCGCGGCTCTAGGACCCTTCGTGCTGGAGCCTTTCTGCCTGGTCAATCTGTCGGCCTTTTCAGCCCTGGCGATCGCGGCGCTCGGTCTTGCCCTTGTCTGGGGGACGCTCGGCGTTCTGAATTTGGGCCATTCGGCTTTTTACGGTCTCGGCGCTTACGCCTATGCGATTGCCGTCTTCAATCTCGGCGACAGCACGCTCGCGTTGCTGATCGGGATAGCCGTGCCGGCCGCATTCTCGCTGATGCTCGGCTATTTCCTGTTCTTCAGCCGTCTCGGCGACGTCTACCTTGGCGTCATAACACTCTGCGTGACACTGATCTGCTATTCCTTCATGACATCGACAGCTGATCCCTCCTTCCGCATCGGCTCGGTGCCGCTTGGGGGCTTCAATGGCATCGCGGCCATACCCCCGCTCAACATGCCGGGGAGCTCGCAAACATTTCTATCAGTGGAAGCGACATTTTCAATCTGCCTGTTAGCCCTTGCGGCCGTATATATCCTGCTCTCGGTCGTGCGCGCGAGCGATGCCGGTCGGATTATGGCGGCGATCCGCGAAAGCGAGTTGCGTAGCGAACTTCTCGGTTATGATATTCGCTTCTACAAGCTCGTGGGCTTTGCCCTAAGCGCCGCCATCGCGGGTCTTGGCGGCGTGCTTTATACTGCGGTGATGGGTTTCGTAAGCCCGAACGTCTTCGATCTCGCGCAAGCCTCGCAATTCCTGCTGTGGGTGATCGCCGGCGGACTCGGCACCTATGTCGGCCCCATGATCGCAAGCTTCGGCTTTCAGCTTCTCAGCAGCCAGCTCGGCGCAAACCAAGTTTTCAATACCGAACTCATTTTCGGCACGACGATTATCTTGTTTGTCTTGCTCGCGCCACAAGGCCTGCTGCCAATGATCCTCGGTATGGCCGATCTGAAATTCCCGCCCCGTTTCGGCAGCCTGAGGCGAAAGGAAGAACCGGTATGAGTGGCTCCCCCATTCTTGCAACGCGCGGACTGGTCAAACGGTTCGGCGGTGTTGCGGCAATCGATGGTGTCGATCTTGCCGTGATGGCCGGGGAGATCCGCTGCCTGATCGGCCCGAACGGCGCCGGCAAAAGCACTCTCTTCAAGTGCCTCACGCATCAGCACCAGCCGACCAGCGGCCATGTTCTGTTCGACGACCGGGATCTTCGGGGCCTTGCCACGCATCGGATTGCGCGCCTGGGCATTGCCATCAAGAATCAGATTCCGACAATCTATGCTAACCTTGACGTCCGGGAGAACATCCGGCTGGGCGCTCTGCGGCGGGAACTGACCAAACGCGAGCTAACGAAGGTTGTTGAGCTGACGCTCGACGAGATCGGTTTCGACGACCATCTTGCGAAACAGCCGGCTGCGACCCTTTCGCACGCGCATCGCCAATGGTGCGAACTCGGGATGCTTCTCGCAAGCGATCCGCGGCTTGCGCTCCTCGATGAGCCGACCGCCGGCATGACGCGCGATGAGATGTTGAAAACCGTCGACATCATCAAGCGCCTGAACGCCCGTGCCACGGTGATTGTTGTCGAGCACGACCTCGAGTTCATCGCCCGCCTCGCTCAGAAGGTCACGGTCCTGCACAGGGGGCGGGTTCTGGTGGAAGACAGCATGGAAAGGATCGAAGCAAACGAGACGGTTCGGGATATCTATCTCGGGCGCAAAAAGGAGAAGGCGACAAATCATGCTTAAGGTCGAACGGCTTAGCGCAGGCTATGGCGGGACTCGGGTCCTGCGCCGCTTGAGTTTCCAGCTTGCGACCGAGGAAGTGCTCGGCATCGTTGGCCTCAACGGCATGGGCAAAACCACTCTGCTCAAAACGCTCGTGGGGCTGCTGCCGACCGAGGGCGGACGTATCGAATTCGATGGGACAGCAGTCGAACGTTCGCCAGCGCATCGGCGCGCGCGATTGGGCATCGGCTACACGCCGCAGGGCGGCTTGGGCTTTCCGGGCTTTACAGTCCGGGAGAGTCTTGCGCTCGCCGGCATGATGCCCACAAAACGGCGCACAAAGCCCATCACCGAAATTCTCGCGCTATTCCCGCAGCTTGAGAGGCTGCTCGATCGCCGCTCTTCCGCGCTCAGCGGGGGTGAGCGGCAATTGCTTGCCTTGGCGCGAGCCATCGTCCCTTCGCCGCGTCTCCTCCTGCTCGATGAACTTACGGAAGGCGTTCAACCCTCGGTGACCGATGAAATTGCCGAATGCCTTTCGTCCCTCCGCCGAACCGAAAACACTGCGATGATTATCGCCGATCAGGACCTCAGCTTTGTTGCTTCGTTGGTTGGGCGGGCGCTCGTCGTCCAGAAGGGCGAGATCGTGGCAGAGCGGAATCCGACGGAACTACTCGCCGATAGTGTGCTGGACGTGAACTGAACTCATGCACCTCGCGCGTGTGCCGTGCGCGTCTCAAGTCACACAGCCGAACGGCCCGCGCCGGCTCCCGCGCCTGGTGATGCTATCGGCGCGGATGTCCCTGCCGCTCCGGAAATCAGCAGGACAGCCTCTATGTATCCTGAATTCGATAACCGCTCGAGACGAGAACCCACCGTTCAATGTGCGGAGCCACTATGATCGCCAAAGCGCTCTCGATTCAATCGTTAGTCCATCCCTCGGCGCAGCTGCGCGATGCAAAATTCGGCGCATATTGCGAGATCGGTGCGCGTACGAATCTGCAAGAAGTGACTATCGGCGACTACTCTTATGTCATGAACGATTCACAGGTTACGTACACGACGATCGGTAAGTTCTGCTCCATCGCCGCAATGAGCCGCATCAACCCCGGCAACCATCCGATGGACCGGACCAGTCAATCGCACTTCACTTATCGGGCGAGTGTCTATTTCCCAGGCGAGAGTGATGAGGCAGAATTCTTCGAATGGCGGCGGCAACATCACGTCTACATCGGGCACGACGTCTGGGTCGGTCACGGCGCGATCGTGCTGCCCGGCCGAAACATTGGCACCGGTGCCGTGGTCGCAGCCGGTGCAATCGTTACCAAAGACGTGCCGCCCTACACGATTGTCGCAGGCAATCCCGCTCGCGCCGTCAGACGACGATGTTCGGACGACACCGCCAGGCGGCTTGACAGACTTGCGTGGTGGGACTGGGATCACGACGGCTTACGCGGGGCGCTACCGGATTTCCGTAAGCTGTCGATTGAAGACTTCCTGGCAAAATACGAAGCCAAGACGATCTCCAATCACCCCTCTATTAGCGAATGAGGCGTTCTCGCGTCACCGACATTGAAGGCGGACATGCCCTGATCGAGCGTGCTGCAATTGACCTTCGTGAGTCGGCCGTGCGTTCAGGCTCGGGTCGCCGACGGGGCCCATCTAGCTCCTTGTCGGAGCCCTCGACGTGATTGCAAAAAAGCCTGATCCGCCCGCGTACTCGGCTTTGTCCCCGAGCTGTGATCACAATTCGACACGATGAAAACCTGCGCAGCACTCCGAACAAGTCACACTGCTCTCTCTCTCTCTCTCTCTCTCTCTCTCTTATACATGCGCCTCACGCTACCTGCCGTCACAATTCTTTAACATGAGCTTAGTTGTGACCCCGAACGGATTTTGAAATGCCGGATGAGGCTCTTCACTGTCCCAAATCGGCTCGAGGAGCCTCGTGCCACCCTGATCCAGCACCATAAGTTCGCAGTTTGCAGCAAACAATCATGGAACATGCCATTATCGTTGACAACCGTGTCCAGCGAGCATGTCACATTGCCGGTACTAATCCTACGAAGGTGGCGTGCCACTGACACATTCCGCCCCGTCGGGGTTGCGGGGATACTTAGTGTAATTGAAGGGCGAGGCGCGCGTCCGCAAGCCTCAAACTCGGTTCGAATTGCGAACCCACGATAGCAGGAGGAGCACGCTTCGAAGCCATGAAAATCAGTTCCCACCAGATTGCGGCCTTTACAGAGGTCTTCCGGCGGAGAAGCGTTTCAGAAGCTGCAGCTGTCCTCGGCGTCACCCAATCGGCGGTCACCCAGCACCTTGCCAAGCTTGAGCAACATATGGGGACGACACTCTTCATTCGCCATCGCAGCGGGCTCGAGCCGACGAAGCCGGCTCAGGAACTGTTTGCGCTAACTGATCGCGTTCGAGTATTGGAGCAGCTGGTCGCGGAGAAGGTCAATGCCTATAGCGACCTATTAGCCGGGCATATGACGGTGATCGCGAACGCGCCGCGTCCAGCGATGCCAATTATTTCCGAGTTCAACCGACGTTTTCCCGCAGTCAGGATCACGTTCTCACTGGCCCCCTGGGAGCTTGCGAAGCGACGACTTGAAGCGCGTGACGTCGATATTGCTGTCATCACTGAGCCCGATGACATCGCCAGCCTGTTCCACATGGAGCTAAGCAAAACGCGCCTTATGGCGCTCGTGCGGCGTGAGCATCGACTTGCGCGCAAGGAGACACTCAGTCTGGCTGAACTTGCGCAAGAAAGAATCATTCTGACAGAGGATGGTTCACTCACGCTACGCGAAGTTGAAAAAGCGTGTGTTGAAAACAGTATAAATATGCCGAACATTATCAAAATGGCGACCTATCCCGTTCTAAAGGAGGCCGTTCTGCATGGAATCGGGATAGGCATTCTTCTCCAAGACAGCGTTTTTCCAACAGAGGAACTTGTCTACAAGGCAGTCGACGAACTCGGCATCGATTTCAAGACGTATGTCGTCACGACATCCGATAAGAGAAGGCTGCGATTCGTAAAATCATTCTTCGAAACGGTTGAAATTTTTATCGAGAATCAACCAAGCGCGATTCGCCGCTCGGCGGATTAGAAATCGCATCGCCTAAGGCGCGATGCGAGCGACAGCTTCTGAAGTGGATCATGCAGTACAATCAGCTTTGATGTCCTCTTTGTCCGAGAACCAATCGCAAGTGCTGCGGAAGTCCGCGCGATTGCTCTGGCGTTCAGCGATTGCTTCGCCTTTAGGGGCCGTGAGGCGGCATGACGAGATAGGACCCCCAGACACTGAGCGAGGTCGATACGCGATGGGATTTCCGTGCTGCTGTCCCTGTGTGCACCCCGACACATTGCTGGACCTGCGGTCGTCTATCAAAGGTTCAAAATATCTCGTCGGAAGTGGAAAAGAACGCAATCGTTCGTACAAGGCTGCTGCGGCTCTTGCCACGTCGTCATGGCAGAGGGAAGCGGAACGTAACGCCCTGACTAGACTGGCCATGGGAGCGAGTAGGTCTTCAACTGCGTGAAGCTGCGCATCGCCTCTAGCACCCCCTCCTTGTGCCCGAGTCCGGACTGCTTGATCCCGCCGAATGGGGTCAACTCGGTGCGATACCCGGGAACCTCCCATACGTTGACGGAGCCAACGGCGAGACCGTTGATGAGTTTCGTTACATGATCGAGCCGGTTGGAGCAGACTCCGGCGGATAGTCCAAACTTGGTCGCGTTCGCGATCGATATGATCTGATCAATATCGTTCGGGCAACGGATGATCGGTAGCACAGGTCCGAATGTTTCTTCAACAACCAGCTCGGCGGTTGATGAGACGTGGTCCAACAGGGTAGGCGGGTAAAACGCGCCGTCAGGCTGGTTGCCGAGCAACAGGACAGCACCGACATCGATCGCGTCGGCAACACGTCGGGCGATCAGCTGAGCTGCCTCGCGACTGATGACGGTCCCGAGGTCAACCGAGGGATCGCTCGGATCGCCGGTCGAGAGCTTCAGCATGTGATGGAGCGCCCGTTCTGCAAATTCATCGGCAACAGAGTCAACGACCAATGCCCGCTTGACGGCTGTACATCGTTGGCCCGAGTTCTTGATCGCCCCTTGAACCGCCAATTGCGCCGCGCGATCGACATCGGCATCATCGAGCACGATGATGGGGTCGTTTCCACCGAGCTCCAATATCAGCTTTCGGTAGCCCGCTCGTTCTGCGATATGGTGCCCAACGCGGACGGAGCCGGTAAATGTCACCAGCTCCGCGTCTCGATCGGTGAACATCGCATCTCCCAAGGAGGGAGGGGCCCCTGTCACGATCGAAAGCATTCCCTCCGGCAGCCCTTCCTTATAGAGAATCCCGCCAAGCGCCAGGGCAGTCAATGGCGCTCGCTCGGAAGGCTTCAGGACAACACGGTTGTTTGTCGCAATGGCGGGAGCGAGTTTGTGGCTGACAAGATTAAGAGGATGATTAAACGGCGTGATAGCGGAGATCGCACCGACGAGGGGTGTGCGCATCGAAAACACGCGCCGGTCATGAGGGCTTGTGCCAATGTCAGATGGATAAATCTCGCCCTCGCTCTGGATCAACATATGGGCGGCAAATGACCAGACGTCGCAGGCACGTCTGGTTTCGTGCAAGGAGTCCTTCAGACAGAGGCCGGTTTCGGCCGTGATGAGCCGAGCAAGCTGGTCTTGATCTCTTCTAATGGCGTTTGCGGTGCCAAGGAGGATATCTGTCCGTTCACGGCGCGTGAGCCGGGGACAAGTCTGCGCAGCCGCCTCAAATGCTTTGCGTATGTGGTCTGGCCTGGCCTGCGGGACCCTGCCTTGAAGCATTCCTGTGAATGGGTTCCTGATTTCGATCAAGACGTCCGAATCAGCAGGCGCGCCTGCAATGAGCATTGGATGATAGTCTTGATCGATATCGTACATGCTTAACCTGATTGGAATGTGTCTTCAAGATCGCCCACAAGTCTCTCGCCTTCGAAGCAGATGCTTCGCCACGGAGCGGGGGAGCCGTGCTTCTTGGACCGAGCCAATTTATATCGAAGTCTAGAGCGATGAAGATCACGTACAGGGTGGCCATAGTCCATATCTAGCGGCTTGCAAAACACGACACTGCTCTTTCAAGCCCTTGCCGCCGGCTCGTTGCCGCCAATGCCGAGCGCGCGCTGAAACATGGTCTTGTTCTGACGCGGCGAATATCGGGATGTGACGCGAGGGAGCTGAGGCAAATGGACGCGATTGACCTTGCAAACCACGAAGTGAGGGCCGCTACCCCGGGCGCATTGCTGCATGACGGTTATGATTTGCTCAGCCTCGTCACAGCGGGTAGCCGTTCGGTACCCGCAGGCGGAGGCGACAACGTCGAGAGATGACGTTCGCGAGGTTGAGAGCTGGCCGCCTGTCGAAACGTAGCTTTCGTTGTCCAGCACAACATGGATCAGATTTTTGGGGCTTGCGTAGCCAATGGTCGACAGGATGCCCATGTGCATCAATACGCTGCCGTCTCCATCCAATGCCAGCACGAGCCGCGTAGGCGAAGCCAGCGCGAGCCCTGCGGCAACCGCGCTGCAATGTCCAAGGGAGCCCTGCATATAGAAATTCAGGGGACGATCCCGGAGGCGAAACAGCTCACGAGAGATGAACCCGGTGGTAGAAACAATGAGGGTGTCGGCATCGACGTGCTGGCAAATCAAATCAATAACCTGACCGGCACTAAGTCCATAGTCGATTGTACCAGCCTGTCTTTCGGCCATGTTGCAGTTGGATAGCTGGCCTTTCCGAAACAGCAACGCAAACGGCGCCGCCCTGTGAAATGCATCGTTACAGCGCGCGAGCGTGCAATCCAAGCCAGACTCGGTCCCATCGAAATCACACCATTCAATCGAGAGCTGCTCCAGGAGACCTTGAGTCTTGGCGCCCATGATCGTGTGTTGTGGCTCGTCCGCAGGTTCATCGGGGTGACCACGAACGGACAAGAACAGCAGGACCGGAATTTCGTTGACCATCAAAAGGGACGTCAGGGGATTGATGATATTTCCCAGACCGGAGTTCTGAAAGGCAACGACTGCTCGGTGACCTGACAGTACCGCACCAGCCGCCAGCGCAACTGCGCTGCCTTCATTGGCTGCGGGCACCTTCAAGAATGCAGGATCTTCAGCCACCTGGTCGAACAGATCACCGAAGATGGAACACGGTACGCCCGAAAAGACGGTGTACCCGGCTGCGCGGAGCTTCGACAACAGAACGCTGGTCGGAACAGGCATGTCGCGTTCACGATACTGATGGAGAGGTCCGGCGGAATCAGCCATCCCCCAAGGGGGGGTAAAAGTCTTGAGAGTCAGGCGATCTTTCTCGCGACGATCAGGCTCCGATTACAGATGGATTTGTGGAAGTCGACCTGCTCGAAACGGGCGTTCTCGAGCATCGTCCGCATGTCCTCGAAGGAGTAACAGCACCCCTCGTATCCTGTTGTGAGCAGCACGGAATATTCCGCTTCGGCGACCGGGGCCGGACGTCCGTCGCGGTCGTCCGGGTGGCAGCTGTAAATTGCTACACGACCACCAGAAGGAAGGCTGCCATAAGATTTACTCAGGAGCAGACGGACCTTGTCTGGTCCCCAATTGTGCAGGACATGCGAATAGAGGTGGAGGCTTGCATCCCGTGGCAGCGGATCAACGAACATGTCGCCAGCTATGACACGAGCCCGATCCGGATAGAGATTTCGGCCTGTCAGACACGTCCTTGCAAGCTCATCAACGGGAGGGCGCTCGAAGATCGATGCTAAGAGGGAAGGATAGCGCATCAGCAAATGGGCGGAATAGACGCCAGATCCACCACCTACATCGAGTACGGAAGTATCATTCGTACAATCAAGTAGGTTTGCAAGATGAGGAGCGAAGATCCGTCCGCGCTCCTCCATCCCGCGTGTGTTCAGATCGGCGAACTCATCCGTCTGCATCAGGGCGTCCCAGGTCATGGTGCCGCCGCGCTCAACGTGCCAGGTACTCGAGCCGTCCTGCCGCAGGATATTATAAAGTTCCCGAACGGAAGGCTTATACTTCATCGTTGCAATATACGACGCGATACTGTCCGCCGAATTGCCGCTTAGATACTGAACGGCTGCGGCCGTCGCGTGTAGCCGGCCGGATTCGTTGGCGATGAGACCCCACGATTCGAAGAGGCGAACCATGGTCCGCGTCGGCCGCTCGCGGAGAGAGAATTCAATTCGCAGCTCCTCTTCGGTGACCGGATGACCATCCAGGTAGGTAAAGAGATCAAGCCATGAGACCGCGGCGATATAGAGATCCGCGGCATAGGAGCTGTCACGCCATTTGATGATTTGCGCAATATCCGGCGAGCAAAAAGGAGCGCCTTCAGGAGTCGGGGCGGATATTGACGCTAGTGAAGACGATTGCATGGTCGCAAGTCCTCCTTTGTACCGGCTGTGTTGGGGACGAGACGCTGTTGCTCAGCAGGCTTGGCAGACCTCGCGCTTCTACGCCGGGCCGAGTGGCGTACCGGAAGAGTGCGAAGACTCGGTAGCCTCGAGCGCAGGCAGTCGACAGCTCCAATGCGCCGGAGATCTTTGAAGCCTGCGCTCGACGATTGCGCCGAGGCGCCATCATGCGCTTCCATAAGTTCATGGATGGTGTAGACCTTAACGCACGGCCTTTCTGACGTCGGCCAATCAGCGCATCGATCACGACCGTCGGCAGGTAGGAGTTTTTGGTGATGTTGCATGCTACCTAGAAACGGTTGACCAGCCCGAGGTCGGCAACCAGTCACTGACATGCTTGTGTCATCTAGTTCAATTGCTAGCGTTGGTAGTTGACCTTTCGCAAATTTTGCATGTCACAACGGATACTGAGCGGCGGCGCCAATCCCGGACAATTGCGAGCTGTTCGATCGTTGGTGACGAAATCTGACAAAACTCATTGCGCTCGACACCCGCCAGCGCCTCATCATGCAGCGGGCTTCTTTGCAGGCTCGGTGCCGACTACGATCCCGACATTTCGACTTGCATCCACGCGAAGTGTCGTCCAGTGCGAATCTGGTTAGAGGGCTCGCTCATACTTAGATACATGCTCCGCTCTGCCACCGAAAGGATGAGCAAAGCGCATCTCCTTTTTCGAGTCATTTCAACGAATGAAGCGATTTGAGCTAGGGACGGCGTCGCACTTCCAACGAATGTTGCGATTGCTTCAATGCGCATGAGACCTCTCAACCGATGTCTTCCAGGGCTTTGTCTTGCCGCGTGATCTTCGTGTCCGCCCCAACTGGCACGATAGTTGCCGTCGTCATTGCCGAGTCCTCAAGAGCACACAGGAGCCGAGACATGCCCCAAGCCGCAAACAGATCCAATCCTGGCAATGAGGCGCAAGCGACGGCGAAATGCGACGCCGTGGTTATCGGAGCCGGCGTCGCTGGTCTTTATCAGTTGTACCGCCTGCGAGAGCTGGGGCTGAAAGTTAGGGCGATCGACGCGGCCTCCAGTGTCGGCGGCACCTGGTATTGGAACCGTTATCCCGGAGCACGCGTCGATTCAGAAGGCTACATCTACCAGTACCTCTTCTCGGAGAATCTCTACAAGAGGTGGAGCTGGAGCGAGAGGTTCCCGGGGCAGCCGGAAATCGAGCGCTGGCTGAACTACGTGGCCGACGAACTTGATCTGCGCAAAGACATTCAATTCAACACGACGGTCCAGAGCGCTTATTTCAATGAAACAACGGAGCGATGGGTAGTCGGGACCGGAAAGGGTGACCTCATCGACACTCAGTTTCTCGTCACCTGTTGCGGCATGCTGTCGGCACCCCATGTGTCCATCCCCGGGCAGGAGGCGTTCAAGGGCATGGTGTTCCACACGGCGCGGTGGCCGCAGCAGCCGATCGACCTTGCTGGCAAACGCGTCGGCGTGGTTGGCATCGGAGCGAGCGGGATCCAGGTGATCCAGACGATCGCTGAGAAAGTCGGTCATCTCAAGGTGTTCGTCCGCACGCCGCAATACATCCTCCCGATGATAAATCCGACATACGGTGCCGCTGACGCCGAAGCCTACAAGTCAAAGTTCAAAACCCTTACCGAGCGGCTGCCGCATACGTTCACAGGCTTCGAATTTGACGTAGAGCACATCTGGGCCGATCTGCCCCCGCAACAGCGACGCAAGGTAATCGAGGACTGTTGGAACGACGGTTCCGTGAAATTGTGGATAGCATCGTTCGCCGAGCTGTTCTTCGATGAGGTGGTCAACGCGGAGATCTCCGACTTCGTGCGCGCGAAAATGCGCGAGCGGCTCAAAGATCCGATGCTGTGCGACCTGCTAGTCCCGAGTGACTACGGGTTCGGGACCCATCGCGTGCCGTTAGAACACAAGTTTCTCGAGGCCTTCCACCGCCCTAATGTGGAGATTGTTAGCGTCAAGACCAATCCGATCGAGCGTATCACGGCCGATGGCATCCAGACAGCGGACGGCACGGTTCACCCGCTCGACATCATCATCCTGGCGACCGGCTTCGACGCGGGAACAGGTGCCCTGACGCGCATCGACATCCGCGGTCGCGACGCGCGATCACTGAAGGAGGAATGGGGCAAAGACATCCGAACCACTATGGGGTTGCTGGTGCACGGCTATCCCAATCTCTTCGCGACCGCGGTGCCGCTTGCCCCGTCGGCAGCCCTTTGCAACATGACGACCTGCCTGCAGCAGCAGGTCGAGTGGATCGCCGGATGCATCAGCTATCTGCGCGGCAAGAAATTGAGCGTCATCGAGCCTACCAAGGAGATGGAAGATCAATGGGTGGCGCATCATGATGAGATCGCCGACACGACGCTAATTGCCAAGACCAATTCTTGGTACTTGGGGTCGAACGTCGAAGGGAAACCGCGCCGGGTCCTGTCCTACACCGGCGGCGTAGGCATCTATCGGCGAAAATGCGACGAAGTCGCCGCAAGCGGCTATCAAGGCTTTGCCATGCACTAGGGCCGCCGCGGGTAAACTTGTGGAGAGCGCCCCTGATGGAGGTGTTGTCAAATCTGCGGGTCGTCGAAATCGGTAGCTCGGCCGGGACCAGCTATTGCGCGCGATTGTTTGCCGACTTCGGCGCGGATGTTCATAAGATCGAACCTCCAGGAGGAGAGCCGCTTCGCTTCAGTGCGCCACTTACGCCCAAGGGCCAGAGTGCTTGGTTCGCATTCCTGAATTTCAACAAGTCAAGTACTACCCTCGATCCCGGCGACCCGGATGCGACCACGCGACTCGCATCACTGATCGAGGATTGCGACGTTCTGGTCGATGGCCGCGATGTGGATCCCGCGGATTGCCCGTCCATTGATATCACCGCGATCCGGCAGCGGCGCCCCGGGTTGATCTACCTCGAAGCAAGCTGGTTCGGCGGTGAGGGTCCCTATGCAGGATTCGCCGCAACAGATTCAACCGTCCGCGCGCTCGGGGGTCTCATCAAGCTGGTTGGCCCTGTCGAGGGCCCGCCAATGCACGCACCGGATTTCCAGATGGGGATCCTTGCCGGCCTCTGGGGCTTCATCGCCGCCGCTTCGTCGCTGGTGGCTCGGATGCACGACAAGGCAGGACGGTCGTGGTCGCTCAATATTTTCGAATCAAGCCTCGCTCTCAGCGAATATCTCATGTTTGAGGCGTGTGCGCCCCGCGACGCGATGCGCCGGCTTGGCATTAACCGCTTCTGGCCAGTCTTTCCGATCGGCATTTATGAAACCAAAAAAGGCTGGCTCGGGATTACGACGTTCACACCAGCACAGTGGTACGCTTTCTGCGACATGCTTGGCCTGTCCGAATTGGGCGAGAATCCGGCCCTGGTCCTCGGCGAAGATCGTCTGCAGCACATGGAACAGATCGAACGACAGTTCATGCCCCGGCTGAAGGCGCGCACAGCGCAGGAGTGGTTTGCGGAGGGACTGAAACGTAAGATCCCGATCGTCCCAGTCCCCGAAATCTCCGATCTGCTCCAGGACGTGGAGAAGAAGCAGCGCGGTGCAATCGTGCCCGTCCTGCTCGGTGAAGAACAGGGCCTGACAGCCGGCTCAATGCAGCGGCTGACGTTGACACCGCCGCGCCGGGGCGGAAGGGTTCCGGCTCCTGGCGAGCAGCAAGCTTTTGCGAATACCCAAAGGCACCCGAGCGGGACCGCGTCGACGTCGCTCGGCCCCATCGGGGCACGGTTGCCACTGCAGGGAGTTCGGGTCATCGACTTCTCGATGGGCTGGGCAGGCCCATTGTCTACGCGAACGCTGGCGGATCTCGGTGCGGACGTCGTCAAGATTGAGGCTATCCAATATCCAGATTGGTGGCGCGGCGTTGACCGGCGGCCTGCTTACGTCAACAGTCAGATGTATGAAAAGACGCCACGCTTCTGCATGATAAACCGCAACAAGCGCGGTATCACACTCGACCTTACTCGCCGGCAGGGCCGCACGCTCGCCAAGCGGCTTGTAGCGGGAGCCGACATTGTCGTCGACAACTATTCGGTGGATGTGCTGCCTAAGCTCGGGCTTGGCTACGAGGTGCTCAGAGCGCTCAATGCTCGCCTGGTCATGATGTCGATGTCAGCCTTCGGGGCGAACAGCGTTTATCGCAGTTGCCGGGCCTACGGCTCGACCCTCGAGCAGGGCTCGGGGTTGCCAGCCGTGATCGGAAACCCTGACGGACCGCCTGTGATGAGCCACGTCGCGTTTGGCGATGCCGTCGGCGGGTTGAACGGCTGCGCTGCGGTTCTGGTTGCGCTGATTCATGCCCTTAATACTGGGCAAGGACAGTTCATTGACCTCTCGCAGATCGAATGCATGATGCCCTTTGCGGCGCCATGGATCACCGTCCATTCGATCAATGGTGCGCCGCCAATAAGATACGGCAATCGACATCCGCAGTTCGTGCCACACGGCTGTTTCCGATGTGCAGGCGAGGACAACTGGATCGTAGTGACGGCGACCGACGCGAGCATGTGGCAGAGGCTTGCGATCCTTATTGGCCGGCCAGACTGGGCCGCGGACGCATCGCTGAAATCTACGGAAGCTCGCCGGGCTATTGAGGATGTCATCGAGACAGGCATAGCAGCCTGGACGCTCACCCGCGATGCGGACGAGGCGATGTCCCAATTACAGGGCACAAACGTTGCCGCCGGCGTGGCCCGCCTACCAGTGGACCAGCTGAAAAATCGACACCTTAGCTCGCGCGCATTTCTCCAGGAGGTCGGACGCGCTTTCATTGGCTTGCATCCACAGCCCTCCATGCCCATTCGGGAAGGTTCAGAGCCCTATGCGATCCGGACAGCGGCGCCGACCCTCGGCCAACATAACAGAGAGATATTGTCAGGGCTTCTTGGACTTTCCGACACCGAGATCGCGCAACTAGCTAGGGAGGGCATCATCGGTACGGCGATGCTCTCCGACGGGGAGCTAGCAAAAGCACACAATGTGTTGTGACCTTTTTCTCATCATCCCGCATGGTGTGGCTTCTTAACGTACTTGGAGGTCTTGATCAGAAGACGGAAAGTATCGCGAGGATTGCGCGGATGATCATTGAGGACAGTAGCTCGTTTAGTGGCTGTGTCGGTCTCGCCGCGGCGCTTCGTCTTGGCCGCATCCAGTCGCGCTCCGTCACGTCCCAGCGAAGCGGGGTTCTAGTCATGTCCGACCGATCGAACTCGAATCGCGTTCATCGTACGATTCAACGGATTTCGGCCAGAGCCCTGTAAGTCCATTCGTGATGCCGAACCTGATAGACTCCCGCGCCGGAGCGCCATCTTGGCGCGGCTGCGCAGCTCTATCCCAGCTGGCCCGCATTTGCCTTGACAAGCTTCATCACGACACGACGCCGGATGTTGCTCCTGATCTGTTTGCCGCGGGCCCTCCAATGCCCTATAGCGCTAGAGCTTAGGGCAGTGCAGCGGTGCTGCCCCAACTCTCTCTGTCGTGCTTCGCGTTCGCTGCAGGTGGAAGGATATCAGACAAATCACACAATTGCTTTCCGACAGAGAGCACGATCAACACGATCGCTAGACTGCACGTTCAGGGGAATTCCGGCAGAAATTCACGGGTTGAATGGTCCGGGCAATTGGCCCGGCTCTTGCTCCGCTGCTCGCAAAACGCCGTGCAGAGCTAACTTTTGGGGGTTGTCGGCCGAAGGACAGGGCGATCCGAGATGCTTGAGCCTTTCAAACAACGGATCACCGAAAGACTCTTCACACGTTCTTGGCGCGAATGAGATTGGGTCCGCAGCCGCCGTGCAGCTTGGAAACGCCATTGCGCGTAACGCCTATTACATTTCGGACGTGAGGGAGAATGGCATGACTGAAGCTTCCGCAACCAGATCAAAATTCACGCGTGACCGGAAAGGCAGCACGGATGGCCGACTATTCTTTCTCGAGGTGAGTACCAGCCGTATTCAAGCCATGACCCCGGACGGTTCCGATCGAAAAGTCATCGTCTCCGATTGTCAGCTTCCCGACGGAATCGCCATCGATGTCGCCGCCGGCCATATTTATTGGACCAACATGGGCTCTAGCATCGGCGTTAACGATGGCTCTGTCGAACGCGCCGATATCGATGGAAGAGATCGCAAAGTCATCGTTCCGCGCGGCGCCACGTTCACACCGAAGCAGATCCAGCTCGATCGGAAAAACGGCAAGCTCTATTGGTGCGACCGCGAAGGAATGCGGGTTATGCGATGCGATCTTGACGGATCCGAGATCGAAACGCTTGTCGAGGCGGGCCGCGGCGACGTGGATCGGCGCGACCCGACCAGGTGGTGCATCGGCGTCACCATCGATACCGAGCGCCAACAGATCTACTGGACGCAAAAAGGCCCGGACAATGCCGGCCTGGGCCGAATTTTTCGTGCCAACTGCGACGTCCCGAACGGCGAGAGCCCAGCGAACCGCTCCGACATCGAGGTCCTGTTTGAGGGCTTGCCGGAACCGGTTCACCTTGAACTCGATCTGGCAAACCACGTCCTGTATTGGACCGACCGCGGCGATCCTCCGCGTGGCAACACGGTCAATCGCGCAAGAGTCGACACCAAGACGGCGCCGGAGATACTGATCACGCACCTGATGGAGGGAATTGGCATTGCAATTGATGTTCCCGGCCATCGAATGTTCGTGACCGACCTCGCCGGTTCGGTCTATTCCGCCGATCTCGATGGAAAGAACAAGTGCAATCTCCTCTGGTCCCAAGGCAATTTCACCGGCATCGCATATGCCGAAATCTAACAATGCCGAGGAATTCACATGAAGTTCGAGAACAAGGTCATTGTCACGATTGCGCCAACGGGAGGCGTGGTGAAACAATCGCAAAACCCGCACCTGCCAACCCAACCCGCCGAGATCGCGGAGGATGTGTACCGGTGCTACGATGCCGGGGCATCCATCGTGGCGCTGCATGCTCGTAGGCCGGACGATGGCGCAACCTGTCGTCCGGAGATCTACCAGGACATCAACTCGCGGATCCTGGCAAAGTGCAACATCATCATCAACAACAGCACGGGTGGGGGCATTGACGGAGACATGGTGCGACCGGTTGAGTCCGGTCTCGATGAGGTGATCTTCGAACAGCGTCTAAAAGGCCTGGAGGCCGGCGCGGATATGGCAACATTTGACGCTCACACCGTGCTGGCCTGCTTTGGCGGCCGCGAGATTGTCGTTAACACCTCACCCGCTCGCTGCGACATCATGGCAAAACGATTCCAGGAGACGGGTATCAAACCGGAGTGGGAGTGTTTCTCGCTTGCTCATCTTCTCCAAGATACCATGCGCCTCATCAACAAAGGGTTCGACAGCCCCCCTTATTGGATCAACTTCGTCCTTGGTGCCGATCGCGGAATCCAGGGCGGCTTGCCATATACTCCGCAGATACTCGATACGCTCATCGGGAATCTGCCGAAGGAAGCCATGTTTTGCGTGAGCGGGATCGGTCGAGCGCAGTTGCCCGCAACAACTCACGCCGTGCTCGCCGGCGGTCACGTTCGCGTCGGCCTCGAGGATAATCTGTACCTCGAACACGGAAGACTCGCCACGAATGTGCGGCTCGTCGAGAAAACAGTGGGAATCATCCGAGAACTCGGCTACGAGCCCGCGACCGCTGCGGAGGCTCGCGCGGTGCTTGGGCTTGCGACACGCAAATAGCCCGGGTCCACGGCTCTAAAGCGGGAGCAGCGTACGACCAAGCCTTAGTCTGCTGACGCGCCCGCGATAAGTCGTTCCTGTGAGCGACCATCGTAAGAACTGCCGTTTCCGAGATGGAGTCTTGAACGTCAGAAATCCTTTTGGCCGCGCCCGCAACTATCAACCTGACATCGCCCCGCAGCTTCAGAAAGTGAGCAAAAGAGGGTTTGGACAGCGGCTATTTGCGGGAGGAGAACCGAATGGCGGACGCCGCTGTCCAATTCGACGCGAATGGCGAGTCAGGGCCTTCCCTGGTCGCGAGCGCTGTTGCCAAGAACACGCGGCGGCTCGTGCCACTTTTGGGGCTCGCTTATCTCTTCAATAATCTCGACCGCACCAACGTCGGCTTCGCTGCGCTGCAAATGAACAACGCTATTGGCCTGAGCGCGACGCAGTTCGGCTGGGGGGCCGGAATCCTCTTCCTCAGTTACTGCGTACTTGAAGTTCCCAGCAACATGATCATGTATCGCTTCGGTGCGCGCCGCTGGCTCGCCCGCATCATGATCACCTGGGGCCTTGCAGCCGCGGCGACTGCGTTCGTTGTCGGACCATACAGCTTCTACGCGATCCGTTTGCTTCTTGGAATTTTCGAATCAGGCCTCTTCCCCGGCGTGATCTGGTACATTTCGATCTGGTTTCCGGCGCGATCCCGGACGAGCGTGCTCGCTTGGTTCATGGCCGCAACGCCGCTATCTTCGTTGATGGGCAACCCGCTCTCGGCTTCGCTACTCGGGTTGGACGGATTGTGGGGGCTGGCAGGCTGGCAATGGATGTTTATTGTCGAAGGCCTTCCGACGTGCCTCCTCGGGATCCTGTGCCTCGTTCTGATTGCCGACACGCCGGACAAGGCCTCCTGGCTGACGCCCGCAGAGCGGACAGCGCTGATGGACGAGCTCGCAAGCGAAACGTACGAGAAAGGCAAAGAGAATCTCTTGGCCGCGATGAAAGACGTCCGCGTGCTGATGCTGACGGGCATCACATTCGCTTTCACGATCGGCTCTTATGGTATTGGCATCTGGCTCCCTCTGATCCTGACGGGCTATAACTTGAGCAACAGGGAGGTCGGGTGGCTCTCGGCCGTGCCCTATCTCTTTGTGACGATAGCCATGTTGTTGTGGGCGCGCCTGGTCGATCGCAGGGGGCACAAGATCTGCAACCTGATGGCCGCGTTGATGCTTGGCGCGACGGGTCTTTTCTTTTCGGTGGGGCGCACATCGCTCGTAACGGCTCTCACATGCATGACGCTTGCCCTAGTCGGCACAATCTCGGCGCGGACAGTCCTGTACACGATCCCGCAGAGTTTCCTGACCGGCGCCGCTGCCGCCGGCGGCATTGCATTCATCAATTCCGTCGGTGCCTTTGGCGCTTTCGTTGGCCCGTACATGGTCGGCTTGCTTAAGGACGCGACGGGCTCATATGACGCTGGCATGATCGGAATGGCTAGTATCCTGGTTGTCGCAACGGCCATTGCCGGCGGACTTAGATTGGTGGGCATGTGATAGTTCAATTCGCGAACGACGGCAAAAACGTGTCGCCCCACTGATCGGTGCCGATGGATAGTGGTCACTCGTCCGCAGCAGCTTTTGGCATTGCTCGTTCTGATTGCGCCGGCTGCGGAGTGTGGCTCGGCCTCGCCTCGATCGATTATCTCGGTCGGAGTCCGGATGCCAGAGTTACAGAACGTCCTGTAATCGAACGACTCTATAACCAGGCCGCCTGGCCTCTGCTTGCCCTCATAACCATCAATGTTTGTTTTGCAAACCTGATGGTTCAGGTAGGCGACCGCGATGTTCCTGTTACGCGATTGGTTCCGGCCAAACCGGCCCTCGTGCACAGCCGAGCCTGAAGACGGGCAGCTTGGAAGGGTCCACTCGACAATAGGTCTCGCAGCGCTGTTGGTCATACGTCTGCCGCAACAAGGAGAGTCGGCATACCGTCCGCCCTTTCCGAGGATGCCGTCGGCGAGGTGAACCTGATCCTTCTGCGCGGCGACATTCGAATTCATCCGTCCTCCGAGTTGTTCTTGTCCTCGTCCTCTAAGGAGAGGAGGATTGCTCACGCGACTAACCGACTGCGTTCAACGCAAAATCGTTGAATGGGCCCCTACAAGAAGGGGAGAGTTCGGCGAGCAGCCCGGGCACTTGCCGCAATGCGCAGAGCGGACAGGGCGAACTCCACACCAGGGTGTGAAATCTCGGAGGGGCAGCAAGGTAATAGACGCGTTGATCATATTGCGGCGAACCCTGTGGCAGTTCTTGCTTGGCGAGGTTGACGAGAATACGAAGTGGGTCAGGGGCAGTTGAGATAGCGGCCTTCCGCGCGGGCGAGTTCGTCGTATCTCAACAAATCAAAAAGCTCGTCGAGCGACGCGATGTTGGGTTCAATCCCAGAAATGCATTCTTCGGCAATAATGCGACTGCAAACATCCCGCATTGCCGCGATTGCAGCTCGCACGGAGTGGTTGGCCCAGATTACTGTGGAGATGCGGGCGTCACGGTACGCAGACACAGGTGTTCGATAGTATGTTGTTGGAACAATTACCAAAGGCAGGGAGTGCTGCCAGGCACTCGCGAAGGAAAGGATCTCATCCGCGGTGCTCTTGCGTGAGTGAATGAGGATCGCGTCGGCTCCCGCCGCCGCGTAAGCGCTCGCGCGTAGCAGGGCTTCATCCATTCCACGGCCGGCGATGAGCGCTTCGATCCTGGCTACGAGAACCAACTCGTCCGCAACAGTATCTTTCACGGCCCGCAGCCGGCCCGAGAATTCATCGATATCGGCCAAAGGATGCCGATCGCCAACAAAGGAGTTGATCTTCGGAAAACAGCTATCCTCCAGCGCAATCCCGGCAGCGCCACGCTGATGGAGCTTGCGTGCCAGCAGGCGCGCATTATTGAAATTCCCGAAGCCGCTATCGCCGTCAACGAGCACAGGCAATTCGGTCGAATCGACTATGCGCTCGACCACATCGACGAGCTGGCTCCAGGAAGCTTCGTTGGCATCGCGGTAGCCGAGAGAGCTGGCGATGGACAGGCCCGATGCCCAAAGTCCCTTGAAGCCTGCGCGCTTGGCAATTGCGCCGGACAGCGCATCATGAGCTTCCATCAGGAAGGAGAGATCACTCTTGGAACAGATTTCAGCACGAAGCTCTTGCGAGAGTGAATGGCCTGCGCTTCGCTCAGGGCGATTGGCGACAGCCGATTGTGGTTGATATTGCATGCCGACTCCTTGCAGGTGCGTTCACTTGTCGGGCGTACATTACGTCCTTAGTCCAGCTCTCGATGGCTAAGTCGTTTCAGGTCAATCGACAGGTGACATGCGCCTGTTAGCTTGATCAATAACCAGCGTTGGTAGTTGACCAGCGCGCATTGGACTATTTCCCTATACAATGAAGCGGGAATCCCAGCTCACCCAGCAATCGCAGGATGTTGATCGTTGGTTGGCGGAAAGTCTAAGAGCGCACACGTTTGATGATCAACGAATCTCACCAGCGCCGACTTGGTGTCGGCTCCCAGATCGGAAAATGGCGCAAACGCTTCATCGCCGATCGGATCAAGGGCTTTATGGTGAGATGCGCACCGGCGGGCCCCGCACGGTCGAGGACGTGGCGGCGGGTCGAGTTGATCACCAAGACACTCGCTTGCAAGCCCAACGCCGCAACCCATTGGAGCGTGCGTGACATCGCCAACAACTCCGACGCTACGCCACGCGTAAAGGGCTCGAGAGGCTGCGCACGCTGGAAGGGGTGCCTCTGCCGCGGATCACTGGTTGCAAGCTCCAGCTCATCTCAGATCGATTGCAAGGAGGAACCTATTCCCTAAGCTGCCATCTGCACTGGGAGAGCGGAATATCCGTGCACGAAGTTCGATGCGACTCGTTCCGGCTCGCCGACCACCTTGATGTCCAGGCGCCTGTCCAGCATCTCCTCCCAAAGGATCTTCAGCTGCAGTTCCGCAAGATGTCTTCCGACGCAGCGATGGATGCCAAATCCGAACGACAGATGTTGCCGTGGGTTCTTCCGATCGATGATGAAGCTGTCAGCCTGGTCGATGGCCTCATCGTCCCGGTTCCCGGAAATGTACCACATGACGACCTTGTCGCCGCGTCTGATGTGCTTGTTACTTATCACGATATCGACCGCAGCGGTGCGGCGCATGTGTGCAATTGGCGTCTGGTAGCGTATAATCTCGGAGACGGCGCTCGACACCAGCATAGGATTCTCGCGCAGCTTCCGTAGCTCGGACGGATTCTGGTTCATGAACAATACGCTTCCACTCATCGAATTGCGCGTGGTGTCATTCCCGCCCACGATCAGCAGGATGAGGTTGCCCAGGAACTCGCGTGGCTCCATATTCCGGGTCGCCGGCGAGTGCGCCATCATCGAAATCAAGTCGGCGCGGGGCTCGGCATTTTTGCGCTCGTTCCAAAGTCTTGTGAAATAGTCCAGGCACCCGGACAGGACTGCCCGTCGCTTCTCCCAGGTGTCGATCTCGTGGCCAGTTCGCGGAGTCGTGGCGGCGACGTCAGACCAATAGGTCAGCAGCCGCCGATCCTCAAAAGGAAAATCAAACAGCGTCGCCAACATTTGCGTCGTCAACTCGATCGAGACCTTATCGACCCAATCGAAGGTTTCATTGCGCGGCAAGCCATCCAGAATGGCCTTGACCCGCCGGCGGATCAAGCCCTCGAGCTTGGCCAGATTCTCCGGTGCCACGATCGGGCTGATCGTGTTGCGCTGCTCGCCATGTTTCGGAGGGCTCATCTTGATGAAACTCGGAGTCCAATACTCCTCCGGCAAATCGACGATCGTGACGCCTTGCTCTGACGAGAACACTCCGTGAGTCATGTCTACTGCAACGATGTCGTGGTATTTTGTTATGGACCAATAGGGACCGTACGGGCTATCCCTACAGTAGTGGATGGGATCTTCCTTTCGTAACCGCTCGAAGTAGGGCCAAATGCTGTCATCTTGAAAGCGCTTGACGTCGCTGACATCCAGATCGCTCGGAAGAACATCATATGCCCCCTCGCGCGCGTGACTTGACAATATTGTATTCATGAACGCCCTCCGGCCTTAACCTCTCATCTTGCTTTCGTTCGCCTGGGCGAACGCCAACGGTGGCTCTGAGAGCTTCCCACGATTTTTGAATGGACCGATCCGTCATTTCCCCGCCCGCTGCCGCGCTTTAGGTCGCGAGCGAGTCATCAGTTGAATGGTCGAACAATATCGCAAGCCGGAGCGCAGCTCCCCTATCATGATTGGGAGGCGCGTGAGCTTGCGTTCACTGCTATAATCATTCCTCGCACAACCGCTCAGCTGGTTGCAACGTCATCGCGAGCTATCGCTGAATTCTGGTGACGGCTTGGCCGGTCAGGAGGCGACGGCAGTGGGTTGACTGACCTCGATCCCGTCGCTGAATGTCAGACCGAGAACAAGCTTTGGCAAGTGATTGTGGCCATCGAGACGACGTAAGCTTTTCTGCGCGACCGCTCGATCTGCTGGCGTTCTTAGCCGGGCTCGCTCGGTGCCTGATCGGTATCGAGGCGTGCGCGACTGCGCACCATTTGGCGCGCAAATTGATCGCGCTCGGCCACCAGGTCCGGCTGTTGCCGCTACGTCAAGGCCCCACCTTAGGCGCGGGAAGAACGACGCGGCCGATGCAGAAGCAATCTGCCAGGCGGTGACGCGACCGAGCATGCTCTTCGTGCCGGTGAAGAGCGAAGAGCAGCACCTACTCCCTCTTCGCAGTGGACTTCCACTACCTACTTCTTGCCGGTTTCCCGGCGCACCAACTGTAGTGCTCAAGCTGAGTGTGGCACAGCGGCTTCCGTGTCACAAACGCGTCCTAGAAATGAAATTACCGGGACTGCTTATGCACCCTTGCCGAGGAGCGAAATGATCTCATCGAGCGTCGTTATGACAGCGACCGAGTCTTCTTTTGACAACGAGGCGTCACGGCAAAACCAGACTGCGCGGCATCCCGCGCCGCGTGCGCCCAGAACATCCGAGCGAAAGCTATCACCTACCATGATGACCCCGTCTGGCGCCTCACGCAAAAGGTCTAAACAGGCTTCAAAAGCGGCTTGGCTGGGCTTGCGATAACCGCAATCGCCGCAGAACATGACAAGATCGCAGTTACGGCTGACATGAGTGTGCCGACCTACCTCGGCTCGCCACAACCTGTGGCTCGTTCCCCAAGGCGTATTAGACAAGATCGCCGTCCGGTAGCCCATTCGGCGAACTGTAGCAATGACTGTCTCCGCTTCTGGCATGAGCTGGCCACTAGCAAAGATTCGTTTGCAGAGGCGCAGCTCGAGTAGCGCTGCATCCGCGTCATCCATGTCGGGTGCCAGCACGCATCTCAAGCGGTCGGCGAAAGAAACCACACGACAATCCTCGCGCTCCCTGTTCAGCGCCTGCAACGTTGCGCTAGCGATGGATCTCGGCGCTGTGACAGTGGCCAAATCTGTAAAGCTGGACGGATCGGTGAGGAAATCATGCAAGAACTCAACCTGTTCGGCCTCGGTCCGCAATGGATAGTCGCAAAGGGTGTTACCCCAGTTAAAGATGACGGCGTTAGGATTGTTCATCTTCATGGAAGCGCTTTCAGCCGATCTAGAAACGCTCGCCACTGGCGGAGAATAGTTTCTGGATCTTTGCCCTTACGCCAAAGGTCCTTGTCTAAATCATTTGACGCGTGCTTGGCTCGCATGCAGTCTGGTGAAACCTCGCCAAATATCGCATCGCCTTCGGCGGTGATAAAAAAGCAAATATCGAGGAGTTCAATTTCGCACGATGCCAAGACTCTCGCCAGCGCCTTGAAGGCTCGCAAAGCCAAATGCCTGGCAGCATCCGTATCGATGAAGCGGTCCGCGAGCCAATTCGGCATGCATTCGTCCCGATGTGGTAGTGGGTTGCGCCAATCGAAGCGCACATAGGGTTCGTGTCGCTGATCGGGTCGGAGGTATCCGCCATGACGCGTTGGGAAAGTCTCCAACCCGAGGTAAATATGTTTTGGTGTCCCGACATAGGCGGCCTTCACGATGACCTCGATAGGCGGAGCCGCAACTCGCCGACTGATGTAATAGTCTTCACCAACGTGAACGATCGCGGAAGGCACGCCCTCAGTCTCTAGCATCCGCCAAAGCCGCTCGCTGATGCGCAGGCGTAACCAGTCGGTGCCCTCAACTGTGGCAGTGCGATTCGCGGAGTACGAAAACAACGTGGGCTTTAAACGCACGATGACGCTTTGATCGTCGATAACGCGGATCACCTTCGATTCGCCCTCTGTCAGCAAAGGCAAATCTTCGAACTTGGAGCGCCAGCGGTCCGGATATGGAAACGCGGCTCGTTCAATAGGCTGCATTGGATTTCCACCTGTTCACTATGTTTCTGCGTACAGGGACACTGTCCTGTCGTACGCAAGGGTCTTCGTGTTCGTACACCCGAGGGCATCACGACGAAGGCTGTGAGCGACCGCACCGCAACCGTCCAGACGTCCCGTTGCACACCACCTCGTTCCGATTACAAGCGGGGTGGCCCAACGTCGGGTATTGTCAGGCGCTGGATCCGCCCCGCATCACCGATTGCTCAGTGATGTCCCTCCAACACGCAAATGGCGTGCCGAACTGAAACTGGCGCTTCTGCAAGCCCTTGATACAAGCATCTTCAAGAGCCTTGAAGCGTGCGTCGCGTCACATTGCTCGAACTGTCTCAAAACCGACAATCGACACTGAATGATATCCGACAATGTCAGTTGGATTGTACTGTACCCCGATCGCGGGCCCACGTACTTGGTTGGAGGGCTGCTCCGTTTGATAGGCGGAGCCCATGATGACGACGAAGACCAGACGCAAGATCGACGCGGAGCTTAAGGCAAAGATCGCGCTGGAAGCCGTGCGGGGGCAGGCGACGTTATGTGTGTGGCGCATAGTTAGGTCGCGTGCAAGGTGCCCAATCGCGCCAAGCCCTGCTCAATTAGCGATGTGGAGAGATAGCTAAAACACAGGCGTACATGATCGCCACTTCGTGGGCCATAATTGCGACCATTTATGAGGTGAACGGCGTGCTCGCGACGCGCAGCCTCAATGAAAGTCTCTACCTCGACGCCAGCGGCGAACCGGACCCAAAACGAAAAACCACCGCTTGGTACGACATACTCTGGCTCGCAAAAGCGGCTAGACTGCAAGAGCGTATGCAGGATATTCCGCTTGGCACGATAATGCTGGCGCAGGCGCGCAATGTGCGTATCAATGGCGCCCGATTGCAACAACGCTAGAACGATATTACTGACGATGGGGCTTACGCCGCCGTCGCATTTTAGCCGTGCAAGCCTGTTGATGATGTCCGACTCTGCAAGCACCCAGCCTACCCGTAACCCTGGTCCGGCCACCTTGGAGACGCTATGGATGTTGATCACGTTGCCGCCTGGTGCCAGCCAATCAACCGTGCCGTTATAGGGCAGCTCCGCATACACAAGATCCTGCACCAACGCCACGCCATAGTGGTCGAGCAGCGCTGCGACCCGGGCCATGTGGGTGCGCGAGATCTGGCGCCCTGTCGGGTTATGAAATGCTGGCGTCGTATAGAAAAGCTTCACGCGGGTATGACTATGCAACTTTGCTTCAAGTTCATTCAGATCGACACCTTCTGCGCACATACCGAGCTGGAGGACGTTCGCACCCACGATCGAAAACGTTCGCAATGCGCCCAAATAGCACGGGTCCTCGGTCAGGACGATATCGCCTGGGTCGATCCAAGCGTCGGCAATCAATTGCAAAGCCTGTGAAGCGCCACCCGTCAGGATAACTTGGTCATGGCGCACACCGTAGCGCCCTGCGAGCCCTGTACGGAGCTCGGGTAAACCCAGCGCATCCGTATACTGCGGCAGATCGGCGGGTGCGACCCCGGTATCCCGGTTAAATGCATCCGGCCAGGCCAGCTCTGTAAACATCACCGGATCGGGCAGGCCGTAACCGAAATTGATGGCGTGCTTCGCACCTGAGTAAGAGAACGGGGCAAAGCCCTGAGCGAGAGCGCTACGGTTGGAGGCCCGCGAAGTCATGGTTTTGTCTCTCAAACAGATTGCCTCACCTGTTCTGTGCGAAAACGCGTGTTGCACGCTGCAATGAAGCTCGCAGATACCGCCGCACTGAAATACGGGAAGTCCACGCTCGCGCCCGGTAGGGCTGCTGCTGCAGGTGTCTCGAGAGACGGCTGCCAGGCTGCGCCGAATAAATGCTGACCGTAGCGTATCGCTAGCTCAGGTACCACGGGATAAAGCAGACTCAGGAACAATGAGATCTTCGCGGCATTCCACATACCATTATCCTCGCGCGCAAAGTCGGCCACCTCCAGGTACATATCAATGATATCAAGCGCATCCCAGAAACGCAGCGACTCGATCGCATCGGCATAACCCTGAACTAGGCTGCTGAGAGCAGGGCAGAGGTGCTTGCTGTCCACTGTGTGTGCGTTGTTGGCTGAGTGGCGTAACGCATCCTCCCAAACCCGAAGGCGTGACGCTGCCATGATCAGGCTGTCAACATCAAAGTCATTCTTATTGCTGTCGAATGGCTTGGCCACTCGCGCCAGTGCGTAGCGGAGTACACTGGCGTCCACCTCTCGCGTCACTTCATCGGCCCAAAGGGCATGGTCACGACTGGTCGAGAACTTTTCGCCCTCGAGCTTGTAGAAATCCTGGACGGAATGATTCTTGGGAATTGGGTAGCCGCGCGCGAGCAGGGTGCCTGTCACACCTACCGTGTAGTAAAAACGGTTATCTTGGCCCATAAAAAACAAAAGCTGGGTGTTCGGATCGTGCAATGCCGAGTGGGCGTCCAGATTGTCACGGTCGCATAGCTCACGAATTCCAGTTTCGAAACTCCACAGGCCCTCAAACCATGTGAGTAGGGTTTGGCCAATCACATGTTCAGGCTGTGTCAGCTTGACACCATGACTGAAGTGGCGCGACATCGGCAAGCCATGTACCGCGCCGGCTAACCAAGTGCGCGCCTTGTCGCGGATAACCCCGGACCAGGCGCTTTGTCCAATGGCTTTGTCCAGCACCGGAGCCAGCCGGGGCATATCAAACACGGCCTGCTTGATCGGCCTTAGCCCAAGTGTGCTGCCGCAAATGGTGTGCCGCGCGTCGCGGAGGGTGTCGTGCTGGACAGCTAGGCCACAGTTTTCGCACAAATTACTGTCGGTCGTCGCATCGCATGCCGGACAGGTGCCAATTGCAAGCGAGTCGGCCACGAATTCGTCGCAGTGTTCGCAATAGAGCTGGAGACCGTCGCGCACACCGACATAGCCGACCTTCTGCAACTCGCGGAAAATCGCCAGCGCATTCTCTTTGTGGGTTTCGCTAGATGTACGCACAAACGCATCAGGCGTGATTTGCACCGCGCGCAAGCACTGCAGGATCTCGTGAATGTGCTTCTGTGCGACGTCGCTAACCGGTTGGCCGAGTTTTCGTGCTTTCACCAGCGTGTACGTGCCGTGCTCATCCGCACCCGTAATATAGTATGCGCGATGGCCAGCCATACGCTGAAAGCGCGTGAACATATCGGCGAGTAAGTATACGCCGCCGACGTGACCGAGATGCAGCTTGCCGTTGGGGCAAGGGGGAGCGGGACAGACAAAATAGGTGCGCATGTCAATCCCACCAAATAGATAGAAATTTGAGAGAACTGTCCTGACTGACGTTGCGGATAGTGTGCTGCTGGTGTGGTCGCATGTAGCACAACGTCGTCTCGCTCACCGGCGTCATCTGGCCGTCAGCTTCGAACTCTCCATGCCCGGACATCACGACCCACAGTTCGTGCTCGTGGTGCCCGTGCGGATCGACCGCACCGCCGGGTGCGACCTCCACCACCGAGGCGCCGAACCCGGGGCCGAGACTATCCGGCAGATGCTCCAATAGACGGCAGACCAGCACGCCATATTCCGTTCGCATCAATGAATGATCGATCTGCTTGGTGTGCACGACAGTCCTTCCTTCTGAATTGGCACTCAATCGCGATAGAATATGCCGTTAGGGGCGTTCAGGTTTTCCGGATCCGATAGCTTGCCTTCTGGTGGGTTGTAGGCGCGCTTCATGCGCATATACTCGGCACGCGTTGGACCTCCAGTAGATGCGCGCTGGAACACCAGATAGAGCGCGCGGCGGGGACGATTGCTCTTATTTGGCAGTGAATAGTGAGGGGCGTAGTCGTCGAACATAAACACATCCCCGGCTTTCCATGACACCGGTTCCCATGTGAAGGTCTCGGCGACGTCTGGATTGATCACGCCGCCGGCATCCATTGGAAACACTCCCTCCTTATGGCGACCTGGCGTGAAGAAAAGACCGCCGTTGTCAGGCTCCGAATCGTCGATGGCAATGGCTGCCACTGCATGCACCATGCGTTCCGGTATCTTGTGTGGGATATGATAAATGTCCTGGTGCGGGCGGTAGCCGCCGCTATCAGGATACTTGAAGATCAGCAGCTCCTTTAGCATCCGCGTGTCCTCATCGAGTAGCGTCTCGACAGTCGTACGAATGCGGCCGTCGGCCAACAGCGCCTCGCGCAGAGCGCCATGGTAATCCAAGAAGTTCTCCACCTTTGAGATAATCTTGCGATTGCCGGCTGTCTTCTCGAACCACATCATCCATTTGTCGGCGCTTACATCCCAGCGCGCGACCTCGTCCACGAAACTGGAAATCCCGTCGCGAGCGGCTGGATCGAAGAAGCCTTCGAGCCGGAGATATCCGTCCTGTTGCCATTTCACTTTTTGCGACTCGGTCAGCATAGGCGAGCTCCTTTCCAAAAATTACAGGTCACCAGTTGTAGCCTTCACTTGAAGCGCAGCTACCAGCAGCGCATTCAAGGCCGTCGCGCCCAATAGCGTCAGCAACATCACGTCGGGACCAAATCCGCGGATCAACTGCCCGCCGGCCAACGGAAAGCCGAACAATCCGAGGAAATATGCCAGCGTGAAGATTTGTGAGGTGACTGGCACGGACACCCCGTGGTCGCCAGCAAGATTGACGGCCATTCCGTTGAGGGTGGAGTAGGTGAGCCCATAGCCTGTTGCGAAAAGTGCCGTGGCCACGATATAGAGTGGGTTGCTGCCGGGATTGATAATAAATAGGACCAGTGATGCACCCGTAGCTGCGATGAGCATGAGCGCAAGTCGATGTACGGGCAGGCGGCCCATCACGTGGGCGAGAGAGAAGCGTAGCGCTACGCTGGTCGCAGTAAATATCAAAAAGAACAAATCGGAATTCAGGTGACGGGATGCGGCATAGGCGCTCTGATACGTCGACAGTCCCGAGAAAGTGCAGGCGGCAATCGCAATCATAGCGATGGGGGCAGCTGTGGATTTTCGAATGAGCGCTACGGTCGCAGTTACCGTGATTTCGATATGCGGCATCGGCACTGCGGGCAGGCCCAACATGGCACGTCGCGCGACCTCTACGCAGATGGTCGCGATGACGCATGCTATCGCGAACAGTACATAGACATTGGCCAGAGAGCCGGTGACGTTTGCCAAGAAGTGACCGAGTGGAGGGGCTAGACCGAGCCCGGCCATTTGTGAGCCGGACAAAATGGTCAAATATTGGATACGTGCGGCGGGCCGTAGATGGCGAATGATCTGCAAGGGCGACAAGATGAAGGACACCGACCATCCCGCGCCCATCAGCATACTGCCAGCATAAGCTGCTCGCTCATCGAGGACTGCGCCGGCAAGGAGCAGCATGGCTAGCGCCATGGTGATCGAGGCGGCGGCCACCGTCGGCATAATACCGATGCGCTGCGCGACCCAGCCTGCCGAGCAGCAGCACACGATCGTCACAACCATGGCGCTGGAGATCAGAAAGCCTGCGGTTTCACTGCTCTTACCAAGCGCCTGCATGTAGTCCGGCAATAGGAAGCTGGTGCCGTAAGCCGCTGCAATAACAATCGACGCGACCAGAAATGGTGCAAAGGCGCGGTGGTGTAGCCTGACAGATAGCTCGTCCGCAGCTATTGCGGACGCATCAACACGACGGCCGTGTACGGGGGAGAGCGACGCTTGGCTCATGTGATTGCGGCCATGTGTTGCGTGGATGGCCTCGCATCCCGGCCGCCTGGTTCTGGCATGTCTGATGTGTCATAACCGTCCAGGATCTGCCGATCTGGCGTATCCAGATAGAACGGTTGTCCGAGCAGGCTATTGATGATGAGGCTGCTCCTGTATGCGACCAGCGATAAATTGACGCTCTGCAGCCCATGCTGCAGGCGGCTTTGGTTCTGCAAATATACCGGTCCTGGCATGTGCTGGTCGAACCGGACCGCATAGTCCGGGCCGACGACAGGCAGGCTATCCTCCATACGCGCGCCCCGGAGGAGCGTTTGCAAGAAGGGCGGGGTGCGCGGCTGGAAGCCTGTGGCGAGCACAATGCGATCAACCAGGATGCTGTGATTTTGCTGCGCTGCGATTCCATTCAGATCGACTTGCCAACGTTTGTTGTGGGACGTGATGTCCTTTAGGACCACGCTGGACAGCAAACGAAAACTGTCATCCAGCGTGCCCGCCACGCCGCGTTCGTACAACATGTCATAGAGGCGATTGCACAACTCGACGGAAATGCCATCGCTTGTCAGCTTCTCATGCTCCACGATGGCACGACGTTGCTGGAGCGGGAGAGCGTGAAAACGCCGGCTGTACCCCGGCATGTAAGCCTCGTTTACGAAACTGTTGTCGTCCATTGCGAACAGGTTTGTCCGCGACGTCACCCACGTAATCCGGGCCGCTACGGGACGACCAAGCATGTGCTCAACAATCTCAGCGCCGCTCTGACCACCTCCTACCACGAGCACATGCTCGCCGACGTAAGGTGGATCCCGCTCGAGATAGTCGGCCGCATGATAGACGGCGTTGCCGATCAAGGGCCTAGCACACACGGGAATCTTCGGCTCTACGCCAACTCCTATCACCACAGCGCGCGCGAGGTATGTGGTTGTGCTCGTATTGACGCGGTAGCCATCCCTGAAGGGCGCAACGTCGACTACCTCTTCGCCAAAGCGGAGCGTCTTGAGCCGTCGTGCGACCCACTGGTAATAGTCGGTAAATTCCCGCCGCGAGGTTGAGGCGGCGCGTCTGTTGACGAAGCTGTAGAGCCGCCCGTGTAGTGCCAGGTAGTTGAGGAAAGAATAGGGGCTGGTAGGGTCTACCAGGGTCACGCAATCCTTAAGTGGCGACACTTGTAGCCGGCTGTTCGGCAGCGCCAGTCCCGGATGCCAACAAAATCCCTCGCGTTTCTCTAAAAAGAGCGCGCGTAGCGGGGTAGGTTCGATCAGTGCCGCCAGGCTGAGGTTGAACGGGCCGATCCCGATGCCAATGACATCAAGCAAATCCACAGAGGCCTCTTTTCACGCTCGCGTAAAATCTATCCGGAGGGCGAAGGACATCGCCTACTCGAATTGGCAGCCTACAACCTGACGTCACGTGCGATACAAGCGCCTTCAGATGATTCAGCTGGATAGGGACTTCAGCTGTATCGGCGCCGTGAAAGGCCAACCGAATTCGAGCGTGCAGGAGATTTTACGATGCATGGCGCGGTGCTGTGGCTGCTGATCTCCTTGGTCCGAAGAAGCGCAATTTCGAGACTCGCCTGACGGCGCGGCTTTCGTGCCTCACTCCACCAGCAGACGCACAGACAACGATCAGCTTTCTTAACCTGTCCGCGGCAGAGGCGTTTCGCCAATTTCATCGGGGTGCGGCGCCTTTGCCTGCCGTCTCACGTGCTCGCAACCGATCCATATCGGCAGGGCAACGGAGGCCGAAGATAGAATGCTTAACCCAACTTCAGTTCACCTAGGGCGCGTGATCCCGCTTGAATTGCTTTCAGGATAAAATGCTCGACCTTACCCAGCGCCGTTCGAGGCATGACCCTTATGATGATGGACATCTGGAGCAGGGCTGCTCGCCCCGTGCGCGGCCTTCGCTGTCACCGTCACATTCGAAGTACGCCGTAATGCGGCGAGGTGATTGGGCTGTTGAGCGAGGCACTCAGAACGATTGCTAGCGCGTTTCTGGTATCGATCGGATCAAGAATGCCGTCATCCCACAACTCGGATGTCGCATAATACGCGCTCGACCGCTCGCGATATTCTTCCAGAATCGGCTGGCGAATGGCTGCCAATTCCTCCGTGGAGAGGTGCCCATCGTGACGGGCCAGCTGTCTTGCCTTGACATGCGTGAGCACGCCCGCTGCCTGCTCGGCGCCCATCGCCGAAATCTGAGACTGCGGCCAGGTGAACACAAAACGCGGATCGAAAGCCCGCCCGGCCATAGCGTAGGTTCCAGCTCCGTGGGAGGCGTTACAGACGATTGTGAATTTTGGCACCGACGCCCCGGAGACGGCCATGATCAGCTTGGCGCCGTCCTTGGTTATGCCACGCCGTTCGTAGTCGCGGCCGACCATAAAGCCGGTCGTATTCTGCAAAAAGAGCAGAGGCGTTCGAGACTTGTCGCATAATTGGATGAAGTGAGCGCCTTTCAGTGCGCTTTCGCTCAACAGCACACCGTTGTTGGCAAGAATACCAACCTGATAACCATGCAGACGCGCGAAGCCACACACAAGAGTCTCGCCATAACGTGCCTTATATTCGTGGAACCGGCTGCCATCAACCAGACGGGCGATGATCTCCCGCATGTCGAATTGGGTCCGAGGATCCCTCGGAAGAATACCGTACAGCTCGGATGCACTATAGGCGGGCGGCTCCGGAGCGACCCGGTTGATCGGGGCTTTTACAGGATCACTGAAGCGAGCGACGATGTCTCGGGCAATTGCAATCGCATGCAGCTCCGAATTTGCAAGATAGTCGCTCGTCCCCGATACGCTGGTATGCACGTGAGCGCCGCCGAGTTCTTCGGCGGAGATCTCTGCACCGGTGGCAGCTTTGACGACCGGAGGACCGCCCAGAAAGATCGCTCCCGTGCCCTCAACAATGATGTTGTAGTCGCTAAGCGCCGGGACGTATGCGCCGCCGGCGCTGCAATGGCCCATGGCTATACCGACCTGCGGTACTCCCATCTTCGAAAGGATGGACTGATTGCGCAAGATTCGACCCGCGTGATAGCGATCAGCAAAGAACTCCGCCTGTAAGGGCAAGAACCCGCCGGCACAGTCGCACAAATGAACGACCGGCAGGCAATTCTCGATCGCGATGTCCAAGGCCCGCACAATCTTCTTGACCGATAGCGGATACCACGCCCCGCCCTTGACGCTAGCGTCATCTGCGTGGATGACGACCTCTCGACCCGCGACAATGCCGATCCCAACGACCTGAGCGGCGCCGGGCACCTCACCATCATAGGCTTTGTTAGCCGCCAGCGTCGAAAGCTCGAGGAACGGGGTTTCTGGGTCAAGCAGCGCCTCGATCCGATCACGCACAAACAGCTTGTTTTGCCGCTTGAGACGCTCAAGATCCCGCACCGGACGCGCGAAGCGGGCGGCATGCTGGCGCTCCTCCAATTCTTTTGCAAGTCGCCTGTTATGAACTTCGTTGAGCCGATAGTCTTCCGAATTGACATCCACCAGAGACGAGAGCTGCTGCATTTCAGGGCCGCTCCTCTAGGAGCGTAACCAGTACAGCATCCTGCTCAAAGCTCTCGCCCTCCTTGAAGTGAATACGCCCGACAATGCCATCTTGTGGAGAACGTATGACGGTCTCCAACTTCATGCTCTCGATCGTCATCAGGGCCGTCCCGGCAAAAACGGCCTGACCAGGCGAAACCCGGGCGCCGATGACGACGCCCGGCATTGGCGCGCGAGCGACGGCTTGGCTTACCTCCTGCTTCGACGTAGCAAGCGTTCGCAATGGGTCGCGGTAATGCAAACTGCGCGTTTCGCCACTCATGTGCACGTGAATGGTTTCGCCATCAATGGCGAACCTGACGGGCTGGCTTTCACCCGCAATAATGACAACACCGCAGCCGTCACCGCGATGGGAGAACGCGACCGGGGCAATCACCCTGTCATGCAAGCAGAGACGGTAGTCCTCTCGGCATCGTGACAGCCATAGCTGATATTCGACGCCATCGACCTCAAAAGAGTGATTCACGTTAGTTTCTCCAGCTGCCCAGCGCCGCGTGAAGGTCGGACACGGCATCTGCCGATTCGCGGACCGGTCCGGTCAGGAGGGCGCCTGCTACCAGGAAGGCCGACAAGTCGGCCTGGGGGTCGCTTGCGACGATATGCGGATGTTCCTCAAGATAACCCGTGTGAATGTGTCCATGCAAAAATCCGTCGTCCGCAAGGATTCGGGCAAGGAGGCTTGCGTTGGTTGCGCAACCGAGAAGCACCAAGTCCCGCATCGCCCGATGCGCCTTTTGCGCAGTCTCGATACGGGAGGGGGAATGCACGATGATCTTGGCGAGCAACGGGTCGAATGCTGTCGTGACCTTCTGACCTCGCGAAAGGCCGCTGTCGATGCGTATACCGTCGCCGTCGGGGTAGTCGAGCACAAGCACCTTACCTGTTGTTGGCGCATATCCGCGCTCCGGCGCTTCGGCACACAACCTGGCTTCGATCGCATGTCCGCTCGGCACAATGTCGGACTGTGCCAATCTGATTGGGCGGCCCGCGGCGATGTGGATCTGTTCGGCAACAAGATCGATGCCGGTGATCATCTCGGTCACGGGATGCTCAACTTGCAAACGTGTGTTCATTTCCAGAAAATGGAACTCTCCTCCGCCAAGGATGAATTCGACTGTGCCTGCACTGTGATAGTTGGCTGCACGCGCGATGCCGACGGCGGTATCGCAGATCCGTTGACGCAACTCCGACGACAGCCCCGGCGCGGGCGCCTCTTCGATGACCTTCTGGAACCGACGCTGGATCGAACACTCCCGCTCGAACAGATGAGTAACGTTTCCGAAGGTGTCGCCCAGCACCTGGACTTCGATATGACGCGGGCTTTCGATATATCGTTCGACGTAAAGCCGCCCATCTGCGAAGTAGCGCTGCGCCTCGCTGCGCGCCTGCGCAATTGCGTCCTCCAGGACGCCGATGTCGCGCACAATCTGCATGCCCTTGCCGCCGCCGGCCGCGGAAGGCTTTACGACCAAAGGAGGGCCCATGGCTCGGGCTCTGCGCACAAAGGTCGTTGGATCATCTTCCTCGATGGCGCAAGGAGCGACTGGAAACCCGTGCCGCTCTACGAAGTTCCGAGCCCGGATTTTGTCGCCCATCAGTTCGATGCTTTCGGGGGCAGGTCCGATGAACGTGATGCCCGCGCTTGTAACGGCCCTGGCGAACTCCGCGTTCTCTGATAGAAATCCATAGCCTGGGTGCAGTGCACCAGCGTTCGCTTTTCGGGCGGCGGCGATAATCTGCGGGATGTCGAGATAGGCAGAAATCGGCGTGCGTCCGTCGATCGCGATGGCTGCATCGGCCATGGAGACCGCAAGCGTGCCGGCATCAATGTCGTGGTAGACGATCGCAGAACGAAGCCCCAGCTTGCGAAGGGTCTTGATGATACGAACGGCGATCTCCCCCCTATTGGCGATCAGAACCGTGTCAAAAGGCAGTTCGTGCATGTCCGTACCTCCCGCTGCATGGTGCCGACGACAGACGTTGGGCTTGGGCGCGACGATCGTCCCGTCAGCCCCGCGTCACATGTCACAACCGTTGATCGGAACGGTCTAAGGCGGCCCCACGCACACGTGTCGTCGCGGCACGAATACAATCAGGCGAAACCAGCTGTCCCGCATACCTCATCTCGGGCCGCCATTTCCTGTGGCAGCATCCCGAACTGAGATGATTTGGCGACATGGTACGCTCAAGCGGTGGATATTGGCTTTGAGACAGGCCGCGACGGCGTCCTCATCAGGTATGTGGGCGCCGCAGAGGCGAAAAGCATCCGGTGTGCACGCCTGTCGCGCCTCCGCTGGGACCGGCCGATCTCGCGCACCTGCACTTCCGCAGCACAGAGCTGTCGTCATCGCAACGCCAAAAAGAGCGATTGTATAGTGACGCGCTGTGGGGCGCGACGACCCGTTGGTTCGCTGCTTGTGGTTCACTTCTATCCTCTCGGTGTGGTCTACGATATTGTTCATGCTGTTGGAAACGACACCAGCGCGTAAGAGACGCCGACGTCGCTCTCAGCTGCACGAGCGGTTGGCGTGCTTCAGATGTTGCGTCCTCGCATCGGAAATCGTCCGATGGGCGAGCTTGCGTTCAAGCCCCGCCGCGATGCGCGAATGCCGCGCTCCGATTTCAGGTGCCCGGTTCACCCGAGCGGCCGTCGGACCTGCGGTCCGCGCGTGGTGACCCCTTGGCCGTGTGGGAAGTGCACGGGCATCAGAACAGGGTGTCGCGATGCAGGTTCGAGAGTCTGTGAGGTTCACTATTCTCATCATGCGCCAGGAAGTGACCGACGATCGGACGTGGTCCGACGCCTTACCCGTATGATGATACAAACTCACGTTACGTGCGATTCAAGCCCCTTGAGAGCCGCTCGCGAGAATAGGTCGAGACCGTCACGCTGCCAGAAGGGGCTGTGCCGAACAAAGTACCTGCCCAATGCTCGAGGCGGTCCGCATTTGCCGTTGCCGCGAGCTCATGGGATATGCAGAGCGAGAGCGCCCTTGCAGGCGCCGGGCGAATGAAGGCGTCTTGGGGCGCGCCATACGCCTCAATGGCAAAATGCTGCCTGGGAATCACAGCGAGGCCTGGACAGGGTGCAGGCCAATCTCCTCGCGCTGCTCGATGCGCGCCTATCGCCTTGACCCGGTACCGCCGTGCATGGCGGAAACGCTTGCCGCGCAGTCAAGCCTCATCATGCTCCACCTCGAAAGGACGGGAGCATGATCCACTTCGGTGTGCCGTTCCGGGGCGCACGCGCGGCTATCTTCGAAAACGCGAACCTCTCACGGCTCGAGTGCGATCTGCAAGCCCTCGTCGCCTCCAACGTGAACGTAACGCGGCCCGATTGGCCGGCCTCGACCGCTGGCGACGGTGACAATGTCTTCCAGGGGAGCGGCGCGTGCATCCGCCTCAGGGCGGGACAAGATCAGATCGGCGTGGAACAGACCTTCCGATTCCAGTCCGGTCGCATCGATGCCAAGAGCCGCCAACGTGGCCAAAGTCCTTTCAAACTCTTCAGCATCGCGAAATCGACGTTGAATAAATGTCGCGCCAGCAAGACGTTCCGTCACAAGACCACGCTTCGCGAACGTCGTAGCCAAGGAATCGAAAGGAAACATCCGCAGCACGAAAGAGATGATCCATGGACGTTTCTCTGTCGCATCGAGAATTTTGCTGAATGTCTTCTCGGTGACGTAGCCGATGCAGCCCGTTGACATGATGACATCGATGGAGCGGAGAATACGCGCGCTCTCGGTCGAAAGCGGTTCCTTTTCAAGGTCGGCGACAATACCTTGCTCAAGGAGACCAACGCCCGTTGCATAACTGACGGCCGGTGCTGATACATCGAGACCGATAAACCGCGCAAGTCCAACGTCAGGCCAAGCCGAATAGAAATTGCGATCGAGACGCACCAGTGTCTCGGAACTGATCGCCCTCATCTCGCGCCGGGCATAGCGGTGACGCAAGCCGCCGAAGGTCAGTGGAAACCGATGCACCGCCGCGTTGATGCCATATGAACAGCCGACATCAAGCACGATCGGCTTAACGCTGGTTGTCGAGGCTTTCGCTGCCAGAATCTGACGCACGACCGGCTCAGCCACATCCGGGATCATGTAATCCAGGTCTCCCAGGACGGAGAAATACGCTCTTGGATCATCCGAAGCATAGATGTCATCGAAGACAGCTTTATCCTGATTGATACGCGAAAAATCTGTTCGCAACCCCACGTCTCCACATTTCAATTTGCACGTAAGCCCGAGGCTCTTGCCTCGACCGGTACTCTCTTATTGCAGATGTTGGCCGATCTATGAACCTCACGGTGCTTTGCGTTCTGCCTAACCCCAATTCCTTGAAAGATGAGCCAGTCATTCTCCCTCCGTGAGGCCTGCAGCTCGTCGCATTGATGCTGACCCTGCACATTGAGGCGGGGTGAAGACGTAGAGCGACGGCCAATCCGTAGCGACAAGCTGCGCAGAAGGACGCTGTCCAAGATGCTGGGGCGGGGTCGAGGCGGGCTGCGAGCATCTTCTCGACATAACGCCCACTGCAATAGTCGTTCCACTAGGCGTCGCCCTCCGCTTAGGTCTCTCTATATGCCGAGGAGCCGGATGCGCTAACAGCTCAAGCTCATGACGGTGTCATGGACCAATCGGACCGTAGACACGATCTCTACAATAGTCGCCGCGATCTTCCCTTCGCAACCGCTCGAAGTAAGGTCATTGCTGCCATTTTGTAGTGGCTTGACCTCGCTCGCATCCAGACCGCTCAGCAGGACATCAGATGCCCCCGCGCGCACGTGACCTGCCAGCAGTGTATTCATGATCGCCCTCCGGTCTTTACCTCTCATCTTGCTTCCGCTCGCCTGGGCGAAGTCCCACGGCGGCTCCGAGAGCGTCTCGCCATTCTTCGAACCGACCCGTCATTCTCCACCCGCTGCGGCGGTTTCGGTTATGAGAAGTTTTATCGGTCCAAATGGAAGAATATGGGAAGCCGGATCGCAGCTCCCTACCATAATTGGGAGGAGCGTGAGCTCGGTTCACTTCTATAATCCCTCCTCGCGCAAGCACTCAGCTTGTTGCAGCTTCATCGCGAGAGATCGGACAAATCTCGCGTCCGCGCTGCACAGAACAGCGTGCTCATGATGACGCTCTACCTTCGACAGGTTCAAAATGAAGTCTGGGCGATGTCAGGCCCAGACTGGAGGCGACTTCGAGACAAGCATGTCCGAGATCACGCGTCGTAATGTGTTAGCCCTTGGAGTTTCAGCGTGGCTTCCGGTGATGTCCGGAGGCCCGGCGCGATTCGCCGGGCCGGACCGAATCCCGGTTCTTGACCGAAAGTGGAATATCTATTTGAGCGAAGGAGAGACGGACCCTCGAAGCCTCCCAGCTATTGGGGCGCTGAGAGCGATGATGGTGTTTGTAGACTTCGCTGATGCACCCGGCGATGTCAGCGGCACGGAACGGATAGGAGATCATCTCACCGGACACGGTAAGGCCGAGAAATGGTTTAGGGACCAATCGTACGGGCGCCTCACCTTCGAGATTGCCAGAATTCCTGGCTGGCGGCGCATGCCGAAGCCCTCGACCAGCTACACCGGCACCCACAAACGTTTCACATTCCAGCAGCAGAAGGACTATATCTCAGACGCCGCAGCACTTTTCCCAGAACTCGATGTCCGAACCCACCCCCTGTTGCTTGTCGTTAGCGCGAAGACCGACGGGATTGCTATTTCACCAACATTTATCGCCATGCCGATCGATGCAGCTATGACTCCAACGGGGCCGGTTCGTTGGGGCGTGACCTTCGGCAAGGACAGCTATACCAACAACCACATGAACCTGTGTCATGAGGTGTGCCACACCCTCGGGTTGCCTGATCTCTATAACTTCGAGCCACCGCGATTTACGACCGGCTCCTGGGACATCATGGGCGATATCTTTCGGGGGACTTCGCTGATCGGCTGGCATCGCCACAAACTTGGCTGGCTTGCAGACGAGCGCAAGGCGTACCTGGCGCACGGTGAGTGTGAGACCGTCCTCACACCATTGCCAGGCAGCACAGGAACCTCGATGATTGTGGTACCAGCCGACGGTGCGTTGAATCCATCGAAAGTGTACGCGATCGAACTTGCACAGCCGATCCGAGGCCACGATGGCACAACCACCGGCGACGGTGTCCTTGTCTATAGCGTTGATGCCGTCATCCCGACTGGACAGAGCCCGGTCGGAATCGTGCCGGCCAAAACGACGGCGAACTTCAACTACGGGGAATTGTTCGAAGCGCCGTTCTCCGCAGGATCAATCCTCGATGACCCGACGTTGCCGTTCAGTCTTTCGATCAAAGCCAAACGCGAGGACCGCTACGTTGTCGGCGTGAAGGTGCGCTAGCCGGAGTTTTCGCAATGCTATTTCTAAGCGACGACGAGCTGCGCCCGCATGACTGTTGCCCATGAAATGTTGGCGCCTCGGGAGAGCTTTTGGCGACAGCGCCTTGAGCGGTTCAAGTCATTGCAGCTTCCCTTTGTGTCGTTTTCGCCAGAAGTGTCGCCCCGATGGCAGTCGAGCGCTTGGCTGTCTCCTGATGCTTTGGTCGAATTGCTGCCGATCGATCGCACGGAGTGCGTACTAGCTGCTTTCCTGATCTATCTTGCCCGCATCACAGGTGAATCTGAGCTTCAACTCGGCTGGGAGCCCGCACCCAAGCGGCCGCAAGTGGGCCTGAAGGCGGGTGAGGCGCTGGTCGCCTCCGTCGTACCAATGGAGGTGGCCATTGATCTTGCTCATGACTTTGCGCAGGTGCACAGGGTCGTAGCGGCCGAATGCGCCGTTCTGAGAGCGCACGATAGTTTTGCCTTGGACCTGATCGCGCGCTGCCCGGCCTTGCGGGAGATTGGGACGCTACGGTCCTGCCGACCCTGGCCGATTGGCATCACCATCAGGGACATCGGCTCTTCCGCTGCTGATGATCTGGCTTTGCGCGCCAGTTCGGACGCGGCTCCATGTGGTGATTTGCTGACGTTGGAAATCCGTGTGCTCGATGGAAGCTTTCGATGGCACTTTGATGCAAGTCGGCTGCCATCCACGCAAATCGAGCGGATGACGACGCATTTGAACAATCTCTTGCACGCCGTGATGGCCGATACAGGGCAGCCGCTGGGACGGCTTGCGCTGTTGTCAGGTGAAGAGCGCACCTACCTCTTGGAGGAACTGAACCGAACAGCTGAGCCATATCCGTCGCATAAGTGCATCCATGAGCTGTTCCAGACCGAGGTCCGGAAAGTGCCGCATGCGGTAGCGGTGGTCGATGCGGAGACAGACTTAAGTTATGGCGAGCTCAACAGCCGGGCGAACCGGCTGGCGCATCATCTCATTGGGCTTGGACTCAAGCCAGGGGATCGCGTCGCGACCGTGTTGGATCGCTCCATCGCCCTTGTCGTGGCGCAGCTGGCCATTCTGAAGGCAGGCGCGGTCTATGTACCGATCGATCGGGGGCTTCCATCCGCGCGACAGAGCTGGATGATGATTGACTGTGCTGTGCGCCTGGTGCTCACGGCAACCGACAGTGACGGCGAGGTCGAGGCTGCCATTCCCGTTCAGGCCATTGAACCAATCATCGCTGGAGAGGGATGTGATGCCGATCCAGGCTTGACATTGGCCGCCGAGGCCACCGCCTACGTGATGTACACGTCGGGGTCGACTGGCGTTCCCAAGGCGGTTGCTGTTCCTCATCGTGCCGTCAACCGGCTTGTGGTCAACAATGGATATGCGGAGTTTAGCTGGAGCGATCGGGTAGCGTGGGTGGGCAATCCCGCCTTTAGTATCAGTACGCTGGAAGTCTGGGCGCCACTGCTCCACGGTGGGCGCCTGATTGTTGTTCCACACACTGCCGTTCTGCAGCCGGATATCCTGTGCGGGCTGGTTCAGCAGAACAGCGTCACCGTGCTGCATTTGACAGCCGGACTGTTCAACCGGAGCGCCGATCATTTGGCGCCGGTGCTGGCGAGTTTGCGATTGCTATTGGTTGGCGGCGGTGCAGTCGATGTGGCGGTGGTCGCACGGGTGTTGCGCCAGTGTAGGCCGCAACGTCTGTTGCACTGCTATGGCGCAACCGAGACATCGACCTTTGCGACGGTCTGCGAGATCACCGCGATCGACGAGACAGCCGGTCGGCTGCCGATCGGCCGGCCGATCGCCAACACGCGGATCTACCTGCTGGACGCTGATGGCGCGCCCGTTCCGTTCGGGGCGGTGGGGGAGATCCATATCGGCGGCGCCGGCGTTCCCCGCGGCTATCTGAACCGGCCCGAGTTGACCGCGGAGCGGTTCGTGGCCGATCCGTTCAGCGGCGAGGCCGGCGACCGGTTGTACAAGACCGGCGATCTCGCCCGCTATTTGCCGGACGGCAATCTGGAGTTCCTGGGCCGCAACGACGATCAGGTCAAGATCCGCGGCTTCCGGATCGAGCCGGGCGAGATCGCGGCGCGGCTTGCCGAGCACCCGCTGGCGCGCGAGGCGGTGGTGCTGGCGCAACAGGATGGTCGTGGCGAGCCGCGACTGGTTGGCTATGTCGTTGCGCCAGAGCATGCGGCCGAAGACGATCTGGCCGCCACGTTGCGCAGGCACCTCACCGCGCGGCTGCCGGACTACATGGTGCCGTCTGCGCTCGTGCGGGTCGCGGCGCTGCCGCTGACGCCGAACGGCAATCTGGACCGCAACGCGCTGCCGGCTTCGGACGATGATGCCTTTGCGCGGGCCAGCTACGCCGCCCCGTAGGGCGAGATCGAGATCGCGCTCGCGCAGATTTGGGCCGAGCTGCTCGGCGTCGAGCGGGTCGGACGCCACGACCAGTTCTTCGAGCTCGGCGGCCACTCGCTGCTGGCGGTGCAGCTGATGGCGCGTCTGCGGCAGCTGCTGATCGCGCTGGCGCAGGACGAGTCTGCAGGATCGACTGGCGCGGCTTGAGGCCTATCGAACAAGGCTGGTCGCCTGAACCGACCGGTTCGGAGTAGCCTGTGTCTGACTTTCGCGCATCTGAAATGCGTGATCGTCCTTGAAAACTGGCTCGATTTGACGACTTTCGCGCATCTGAAGTGCGGGGAAAGTCTGTGACGATCCTCCTGGTCGGTGAGGCCATTGACAGGCGACGCGCCCATGCCCAGGCGTCGGCAGGCGAGCTAATTCAGCTCGTCCGCGGGGTCTTATGCCCAAGCCAATGCCGATGTCGACACGGCGGTCTTGGCCCACGCCGTGCGCATCTCACATTATCTCTACCCGGCCGCTTATCTCTCGTCCGCCTCGGCCGCACTCCTGCAGCCAACCTCTGACGGTCGGCTTTTCCTCAGCGGACGTCGCAATCAGCGCACCCGGATTCGCACTCTCGAAATCGTCCAGAACCAGGCGCCGGCACATCCGTCGACAGCGCCTGCGATCGTAGGCGACGATCAGGACGAGATCAGGATCGAGGTGTCGTCGCCGCGCCAGCGGTTCCTGGAGGCTTTCCGCCTCCGAAGCGAGCACGCCAGCGCAATTACCGACGAGCTTCGCGCGGACATGCGGCTGGTCGAGGAGTTTGGATCACCACAAGCGGCGGCGGACGCTCTCTGGGCTTTGGCTCGCGAGAACGGACGGTATCGCGAGGGCGAGGGCGCCGAGCGCTACCTGACGACACGCCCGGCGCTCGGCAAGGCCGCTGCGAACAAGGCGGCGCTTGAGCGGATCGTGGCCTGGCATGGCGAGCCCCTCGGCCGCCTGACGCATGACGGCTTCGAATGGCGCTGGAAGGCTGCGGCAAATACGGCGCCGCCGCTCGTCCGCCAGACGGCGCCCGGCAGGCTGCCAGCCTTTGTGGAGTCCCTCTTGCCGGAAGGCTGGCTCGCCCAGGTTCTTCACGAGCGCGATAATCGCGACGCCATTCGGCGCGGCAAGCGGTTCACATCGAACATCGCGGTCGTTGCCACCAAGAAGGAGCTCGCCGCTCCGCCGCTCGACGTCCTGCAGGCGCCGCTCGCGAAGTTTGCCAAGCGCGGGCAATTCATAGGACGCTATGTCGGCCTGTCGAAGGGTGAGCTGGAGCAGAGCTTCGAGGAGATTCTCGCGCAACTGTTTGAGCGCGCGAAAACTCCTCGTCTGTCCGGCGTGCAGATCAAGGCGCCGATGTGCCTTACGTCCGACGGCGCGCTGATCGCGGCGATAGACGCGCCCTTCACTCACATCCTCAAGCCCGCCGGGACGGCCGGCTTCGAGGCGCTGCCAATCGTCGAATGGATATGCCTGGAGCTCGGTCGCGCAGCGGGGTTCGTCGTTCCCGACGCGGCGCTCGTCGGCATGCCCGACCGCATGGCGCCCGCACTCGTCGTCGAGCGGTTCGACATCAGGCGAGATAAGACTGACAAGCGCCGCCTTGCGCTCGAGGACTTTTGCTCGGTGCTCGACTTGCCCGCGTCGGCCAAGTACGACGGCACCATCGAGGGCGTGGCGCGCGGGCTTCGACCGCTGTCCACCGATCCCGCCGACGATCTCGATATTCTATTCCGGCGCGCACTGTTCGCGTGGTTGGTAGCCGACGGGGACATGCACCTCAAAAACCTGGCGCTGCTGAGGGTCGCCGCGCCCGGCGCGCGGCAATTTGAAAGTGTCCGGTTCGCGCCGCTCTATGATGCCGTCACCACGCGGGTCTTTCCCGGCCTCGCCAGCGATCGCATCGCGCTAAAGCTGAGCGGGAAGCACGAACGGCTCACGCCGCGTGATTTTCTGACGCTCGCCCGCACGATCGAGCTTTCCATCGCGCGTGCGGAAGAGGCTATGGCGAGCGTCACGGCGGCGACGCGCAAAGCCACGGGCGCCATCTCGCTGCCAGTAATGGCGCGGGACGGCGAAGGCGCCAAGTCCATAGAGGAGCGCGTCAAGGCGATCATCGCCGAGCGATGCGGCGCGTTCGCATGAGCTCGGGCGTAGTCTGCAGAACCGGCGGCACCGCACAATATCGCACACGGAACACGCCGCGTCAGATGCTTGGCAAGGAGCACCGCCTCAGCCATGCCAGCGCCATCAGACCGTTCCCGTTGGCGGTCACCTGAACATACTCAACCGATGCGACACGCAAGCTTAACGTCGTGGCGCAACACCTGGCCTGCACGAGAAGGCGCGCACTCGTTGTTGGAGGCAAATGAACAGCTGAAAAAAAGAGCCCCGGCCTGGGGCCGGGGCTCTCGATCCGCCGCTCTAACGCGATGGAGTCAGTATTTGAGAACGACCGGGCCCCAGAACTTGTAGTTCAGCCGCGCGGTCAGCAGGTCGAAATCCTGCCCGATGCGCTCGCTACCGACCGCACCCGCGGAGTTGCTGAAGTTCACGTTAGCGTCGTGCCGGAAGATATGGTCGTACTCGAGGCCGACCGACCAATTCGGCGCGAAGCCGAGTTCGATGCCCGCCCCGACCACGCCGCCCCAGCGGGTATTGTCGGCGCTCGCCAGCGGCGCGCCGGCGAGAGTGTTGATCTGATAGCTATTGCCGGTCACCGCGGCACCGCCCTTGGCGTAAAGCAACACGTTGTTGATGGCGTAGCCGACCTGGCCTGTAAGCAGGCCGAACGACCCGGTCTTCGTCTGATTGATGTCGGCCGGGAAGGCGGCGCTGACATTGGAGCCGCTGAAATCGGCCCAGTTGCCTTGGCCTTCGACACCGAAAACCACCTGGCCCGTCTGCCAGCGATAGCCGAACTGGCCTCCAACGGTTCCGCCGCTCGCGTCGTGAGAGCCCTCGGGCGTGACGCCTCCAAAATCCCAGGAGCTATGGGTCGAACCCCAGCCGCCATTGGCACCAAGATAGAAACCGCTCCAGTCATAGATTGCGGCCGCGACCGGTGCTGGCGGCGGTGCCTTGGTGTAGATGGGCTGCTGAGCGAGATCGGCGGCGAATGCGGGCGCTGCCCCGATAAACGCGACGATGCTCGCAGTCACAAGCAACAACTTCTTCATTTCGAATACGCTCCTTCACATGTCCCCTGCGCCACGCGCGTCTTAACAGTGCTGTCGCGAATTGCTGTAGCTGTCGCGCAACATTCTCGCTTCCAGAAGCGCCTGAATCTAACGCCGCGTCAGGTTGCGCGCTCATCAATCATGATCAAACCGACAAACACGCAGTAGGTCCATCGTGTATCGAACCCAAGGATGTACGCGTCAACTCCGGCATGAAGTCGTGGCGTCGTTGCACTCGAACCAGAGCGATCACGACAGGCGCGCACACTGAAGCAGCGACGATCGTAGAGAATCGAGCGAGCGCAATCATGTCGTTCCATTTCTCTGATCGTCACCCGGAAACCGGACGCAGCCACTATCTGGTCCCTCATGACGGATCACGTCACGGTCCGTGAGTGGGCTGAACGTTTAAACGATCAAGACTGCACTGGCATCAAACGCGGCACGCGCGCTGCTCGTCGACATCGTTCACAACATCATCGGGAAAAAGCCAGTTCGAACATAGTCGCCCGATGGTGGCGGGTTCTCAACACGATGTGTTTCGTTCGCGACAAAGCGCGCGACGTCCACGTCGCCGCGCAGTCACGATGAGCCGTTGCGATCGAGGGCCCAGCAGGTTTGGCCCGCCTCTTGCTTCGATGGCGCTTAAAGGACTTGGCTCGACTTAGTAGGAGCGGTGAATGCCGTCCGGTTGGCGGATCTTACGAGGGAGCGTGCTTTGATACTGCGCCGTCCTGATGTGCAACCAATCTTGATGAGGCGCACGCAACGCAGGTGGTTCTGGTGCGAAGGAGCGAGCCGATTTCATTTAGAGCGAGGAGGCGACCTACGAAAACGACTCGCATCGATTAGGCCCATCCGAATCGCCCCTGGTGCGCTTCCCCCCGGCCAGGCCGAACACAATCTCAAAAGAAAGAAGCAATGAAGTACCTGGAGGACAGCAAGGACCTGGACGTCGAGACCCGGCTTTCTCGTCTCGGCCGTGCGCCCGCCGAACATTCCGGGATGGTCAACATGCCCGTCTACCGGGGCTCCACAATTGTTTCGGAAACCCTGGAGGACTACGAATCGCGCAGGCAAAGCGATCCGACGGCGAACTACGGCCGCTTTGGCTCACCTTTGTCCCGCGCACTCGAGCTTGCCGTTTGCGAACTGGAGGGCGGCTATCGCTCGCTCCTGTTTCCGTCGGGGCTCTCTGCCTGCACGCATTCGCTTCTTGGCGTTCTGCGCGCAGGCGACCACGTTCTGATCAGCGACGGCGTCTATACACCTCTCAGGACATTTGCAGACGAGGTTCTCTCAAGACTTCAGATCACGGTGCAATACTTCTCTCCAACGCAGCCTGCAGAGCTTGCGGCGAAAATCACCCAGAAGACCCGGGCCATCTATCTGGAATCACCTTCGTCCCTCACGTTCGAGGAGCAAAATGTCCCTGCGCTTACTGCCATCGCCCGTCGCTCCGATGCGCTAGTGGTCATGGATAACACATGGGCAACGCCCCTGTATTTCAAGCCGTTTGCGCACGGCGTCGACATCTCGATCCAAGCGGCGACCAAATATATCGTCGGCCATTCAGACGCGCTGCTTGGTGTCGCGACCGCCAACGAATCGGCATGGTCGGCGTTGCGATCAAGTGCCCATGATTTCGGGGAGATCGCTGGGCCGGACGACATCTATTTGGCCCTGAGGGGACTGCGTACCCTGGCCGTCCGCATGAAGCGTCATTGGGACAATGGCCTCAAGCTGGCCCAAAGCCTTCAGTCGCATCCAGCCGTCGACAACATCTTGCACCCGGCGTGTCCAGGCGATCCTGGCCATGCGCTTTGGAAACGAGACTTTTCGGGGGCGAGCGGCCTCTTTGGCGTTGCGCTGAAACCGATGTCGCAGCTGGAGCTTTCGACTTTCTTCAATAGGTTGCGGCTTTTTGGTATCGGCTGGTCCTGGGGCGGATATGAAAGCCTGGTGATGCATGTCGACCCATTGAAGCGCGTGGAACCATCGCTTGCACTCGCTGGACCGCTGATTCGGGTTCACGCGGGCTTGGAGGACGCAAGCGACCTGATCGCGGATATGTATCAAGCGCTCGACGCGGCTTGGGAGATAACGAGCAGTCGCCTTGATCCGGACAATGATGATGCGCCTGTCGCTGAGCTCTCCAAACGAGCTTAAGCGCAGTCAACTCGAAGCCGAACCTTGGCTTGGCCAAGAGAAGTCGGCAGTGAACGCGTAGTAAAGGGAACGCCATCGGCGCTTGTCGATGAAGAGCGAGAGACCCGCTCGTCATCGAGATGCTCTGGCCTACGATTCCTGGTCAGAAGTTCGCTCGCGGGATGGTGTCGGAACAGCTCCGATACCCCGTCAAGCGGGATCGCCGCCAAACCTGGGAGGAGCGTTATGACAACCATTGCAGCTGCGCCAACCGCGCGGGCGTCTCGGTCATGGTATAAGGTCCTCTACGTCCAGGTGTTGTTGGCAATCCTACTCGGCATCATCGTCGGCTGGGGCTGGCCGTCGCTTGCCACCTCTGACTGGATGAGGGCGCTCGGCGATGGCTTCATCAAGCTCATCAAGATGGTGATCGCGCCGATCATCTTCTGCACCGTGGTCTCCGGCATCGCCCATATCCAGGATGCGAAGAAGGTCGGCAGGGTAGGAATCAAGGCGCTGGTCTATTTCGAGATCGTCTCCACCCTCGCACTCGTGATTGGTCTCGTCATGGGCAATCTGTTCCAGATTGGCCGCGGCCTTGCCGCCAAGCCCGATGCGGCCGCAGTCGCCAATTATGTCGAGCAGGCAAAGGCGACCAAGTTCGTTGGCTTTGTGCTTAGCATCATTCCAGACAGCGTAGTCGGCGCGCTCGCGCGCGGTGACATCCTGCAGGTGCTGCTGTTTGCGATTCTGCTCGGCTTTTCACTGATGGCGCTCGGAGAGCGCGGCGAGAGGCTGCGCAGCACGATCGACGACGCCGCGCAGGCCGTGTTCGGCGTGATCGCCATCATTATGAAGGCCGCGCCGATCGGAGCGTTCGCCGCCATGGCATTTACAATCGGCAAGTTCGGACCCTCGGCGCTGGCCAATCTGATCGGATTGATCGCGCTGTTCTACGCGACCGCCGCGCTATTCGTGATCGTGGTTCTCGGGCTGATCGCGCGGTTCGTTGGCTTCTCCATCTTCAAGTTCATCGCCTATCTCAAAGACGAACTCTTGATTGTGCTCGGCACATCGTCCTCGGAGAGTGCGCTGCCACAGTTGATGGAGAAGCTCGAGCGGCTGGGCTGCTCGAAGCCCGTAGTCGGCCTGGTGGTGCCGACCGGCTATTCCTTCAATCTCGACGGCACCAACATCTATATGACGCTCGCGACGTTGTTCATCGCGCGCGCCCTCGGGCTCGACCTCGCTTTCGACCAGCAACTCACGATTCTGATCGTGGCGATGCTGACCTCAAAAGGGGCGAGCGGCGTCACCGGAGCTGGCTTCATCACGCTGGCAGCGACCCTGTCCGCGGTCAACCCGGCTCTGGTGCCAGGAATGGCGATCGTGTTCTCGATCGACAAGTTCATGAGCGAGGTGCGCGCACTCACCAATATCATAGGCAATGGCGTTGCCGTTGTGTTCGTGTCCTGGTGGGAAGGCGAGCTCGACCGGATCACGCTGCATGCACGCCTTGGCCGCCAGATCGATCTGCCCGATGTGGCAACGGCGATCGTGACGGCTGACGCTGTTCCTGCCTCGGAGGACACGCGCAATTTAGAGATTGCGCGCGCAAGAGGAGGAAAGTGGACTGAACGCGCGAGTTGCAAACGCGGACGAACGCATTCGTCGTGATGCTGTTTCAGCGCGACCAACGCCTGGTGGAGTAGGCGAAGATCGAGGTCGTGGGTGGTTCCGCGCTTTGACGAAATGCGAACGAGCATAGAAGGCGAGCTGTTGAAACGGCGGAATGATGACTCAGGATTGGTCGAGCAACTCGGATTGGATCGTCCTCGCGGTGTAGAGGGAAGCATCTAGCGGCAAATTACCAAATGCGAGCTGACAAAGCAGGTAATTTGCGCCTGCTTCCTCCAGCTGATGGAGCAGAACGTTTCGAACCGAGCTCGGCGTTCCGACGACGCACAATTCGCTCTCGATTGCCGCATCGAATGTCAGCGGAAGGGGTTGTGGCGTCGGGATGTCATTGCGCTCGTAAAGGAATTTGAAGCTCCGCAGCCATTGCTCGTAAGCGGATCTGGCGAGCGAATAAGCGTCCGCCTCAGATCGCCCAATCACGATCATGCGCAGCAATCCAACAAATGGCCCACGATCAGAGGCGCTGGGGCTGCGCTCTCGATGGGTGTGGTAGGCATCGGTAATTTGGCGGACGCCGGCGGCGGGCCCAACGCAGGCGAGGTTTGCGCCATTGCCCGCGGCCCAGACGGCCGTCTCGGGCCGATTGGTAGTCACCCATATCGGGGGAGATGGACGCTGGTGAGTCGTTAACGTCAGAGGAACCTCACTCAACTGGAAATGTCGGCCTTGGTAGGACAGAACTCCACCCTGCATGGCCTTCTGGAGAATGTTGTTGGCTTCCTCATATCGGCTTGGCGCCGCATCCTCGCAAATTCCAAAGTAGCCTAACTCGACCGGCAGAGCGCCCCGTCCGAGACCCAGCTCGAGCCTACCGCCGCTCAATTGATCGAGCATGCAGATCTCTTCAAAAGCGCGGAGCGGATGATAGAGGTTAAGTAGCATCACCAATGGGCCGAGACGGAGGTGCCGCGTACGTTGCGCGAGACTCGACAGGAAAAGACTCGGCGAAGGGCCTCTTCCATGGGGCGTGCAATGGTGCTCTGCCACGTGATACGCATAGAATCCGAGGCGGTCGTATGCCTCCGCCAACATGAGCCGATCTTCGTATTGATGGCCAATATCGCGGCCGTCGTCGTCCAGGTGATCGAAAATGCCGCAGGTGAGTTTTGACGAAGGCTGTTGTGTCATTAGAATAAATCCTTGCTGAGGGGGAAGGCCTGCTCGTTTTCAGGGCGGGACTTAAGGGCCGTATTTGTTTTGGCCGCATCTCGCGAGCGTCTGGTCTGAGCTTTGATAGGTGCCGTGGGGTCGGGCGACGAGATGGTTGTTCCGTTCCGCCTCCGTGACGCTGGGGTAAGCGCTCGATGCGCGGCCACTTGGTCGTCAGCTCTAATGGGTCAATGCATGGCTTGAGCGGCTATCATCGTTTTCTCGTTCCATCAGTGGGATAACGAAATGCGTGGGCATCGACGCGCGGTTGGCTATCCACCTCGCTTCAGGCATTCTGAGATCGCGGCAACTGCAGCTCTAATGCCAATGCTGATGCGGATGCAGTGGTCAAGGCCGTCATCCGGAAAAACGGCAACGAGTAACGGTGGCTTGGTGTACCAAATGACGACTTAGGGATGGCCCAGCACCTCGGATTGGATGGTTCTTGCGGCGTATAGGGATGCATCTAGTGGTAAATTCCCAAATGCGAGCTGGCAAAGCAGGTAATTTGCGCCTGCCTCCTCCAGCTGATTGAGCAGAAGGCGTCGGACGGGCGTTGGTGTTCCGACGACGCACAATTCGCTCTCGATTGCCGCATCGAATGTCAGCGGAAAGGCCTGCGGCGTCGGGATATCATTGAGCTCGTAAAGGAATTTGAAGCTCCGCAGCCATTGCTCGTAGGCGGATCTAGCCAGCGAATAAGCGTCCGTCTCGGATCGCCCAATCACGACCATACGCAGTAATCCAACAAGTGGCCCACGATCAGGGGCGCTGGGGCTGCGCTCTCGATGTGTGCGGTAAGCATCGGAAATTTTGCGAACACCGGCGGAGGGACCCACGCAGGCGAGGTTCGCGCCATTGCCGGCGGCCCAAATCGCCGTGTCGAGCCGATTGGTGGTCACCCATATCGGGGGAGACGGACGCTGGTGAGTCGTTAATGTCAGAGGAACCTCGTTCAACTGGAAATGTCGGCCTTGGTACGACAAGGCTGCGCCCGTCATGGCCTTTAGGAAAATGTCATTGGCTTCCTCGTACCGGCTTGGCGCCGCGTCCTCGCAGATCCCGAAACAGCTTAACTCGACTGGAAAGCCACCCCGTCCGAGACCCAACTCGAGCCTGCCGCCGCTTAATTGATCAAGCATGCAGATCTCCTCAAAAGCGCGGAGCGGATGATAGAAGTTGAGCAGCATGACAAATGCGCCGAGACGAAGGTGCCGCGTACGCTGGGCGACACTCGACAGGAAAAGACCCGGCGAAGGACCTCTTCCATGCGGCGTGCAATGCTCTGCCACGTGATACGCATAGAAGCCGAGGCGATCGCATGCCTCCGCCAAGATAAGGCGATCTTCGTATTGACGACCAATATCGCGGCCGTCGTCGTCTAGGTGATCGAAAATGCCGCAGGTGAGTTTTGACGAAGGCTGTTGTGTCATTTGCATAGATCCTTGTCGGGGCGGAATGCCTGCTCGTTCCCCAGGAAGGCTTAAGGGCGCCGCATTTATTATGGCCACATCTCACGACCGTCGGGTCTGAACTTCGATGGGTGCCCGTGCGTCGAGCGCACGAGATCGTTGTCTCGCTTCAGCCCTGCAACACGCGCAGGGGCAAGCACTCAACGCGCGGTCACTTAGCCGTCACCTGCATGGGTCCTCGCCTGGCTCGAGCCGCTATCATCGGCTTCCTGTTTCATCAGCAGTATAACGAAGAGAGTGGACATCGACGCGCGGTTGGCTATCCACCTCGCTTCAGGCGTTCTGAGATCGCGGCAACGGCAGCTAAAAACGAGTCCATTTGTTCTTTTGTGCCAATGCTGATGCGGATGCAGTGGTCGAGGCCGTCATCTGGAAAAACGGCAACGAGTACTCCTTCCCTCTCCAGTGCGGCGTGCCACCACCTGCCGTCCTGTCCGTTCGGGACACGCGCCAGCAAGAAATTGGTATGAGAGGGCGCGACGCGGAACCCGAACTGACGCAGTGCGGCCGCAACTCGTTCTCTCTCGTGCCTGATATGTCTATGGTTCTTTTCGTAGGCCGCGCGATGCGAAAGGATGCTGACGCCGACCGCATGCGCTATGACATTCATGTTGAACACATTCTGGATGTTCCGCAGTCGTCCAATAAGCTCTGGATGGCCAAGGCCAAAGCCGACGCGAATGCCGGCGGCCGCATAGCTCTTTGAAAGCGTTCTGAGGAGCAGGAGATTGGGGTGGCGGCGGACGAGCCGTAGACCGTTATCAGGTGCGAAGTCGACATAGGCTTCGTCCAACACGACCAGGCGGTCAGATTGTGCCACGAGGCGTTCGATGTCGGCGATGGGGGCGAACGTTCCAGTCGGATTGTTGGGATTGGCTAACAAGATGAACTTGGCGTCCTTTGCCGGACCGAAGAGCAGCTGATCAATCGGGATCGAATGCGAGTCGCTCCACAAAACTTCGAGAAATTTGGCGCTCTGCAACACAGCTAGCTTACGATTGAACGAAAACCCGGGAGACATCATTGCGACGCTGTCGCCCGGCCCAAGAAAGGCCCTGTAGATCAGGCCGAGAAGCTCCGACGATCCGTTGCCGGCGATCACATGGTCCTTTGAGAGACCGTAGGCATTGGCGGCAGCCTCCCTCAAGCCGATGTTATCGTCTTCCGGATACAGATACTGACGCTCGAGTGCCGAGATCGCACTTCGCCATACCATTGTTGGTAGTGGAAATGGGTTCTCATTGGTGTTTAGTTTCACGTAACGCGCATCTGGCGCCCGCTGGCCGGGCGACGGGGCTTCTAGGTCCTTAGCCGGCTGCGCCAGAGAAGAGAGCACACTTTGCAGTTTTGCATCGACCATATTCTTGTCCCTCTTGATGGCAGACGGCAGTCGCCATTAGGAGTGTGCTTGACGGTCTAGCGAGAATTCCGTTTCGCACACCTGACGTGGCCTCGCCTGGCTCGTTGGCGGTGCACGAGCCAAAAAGCGGCGGTTAAAATGCAGCGCATTGCAAGAACGATCTGGTTGTTGGTTCGCGACGTTGCGATCGCTGTCAATCTCAGCCGCGACTGCGTGCAGCGCGAGCCTGGTCGCTAAGCCAGCCCGTGCAGGCCCAGCACGATCGAGCCGCAAGCCTCGGTTTGAAAGTCGGTACATTGGCAGCGTCATGCGATGCTCCCGGGCGAGGCACTGACCTACGCCGGTTTTTCTGAAGGCCGTGGCGACCTGTTTGCCGAACCTACAATTTGACGCTACGTGCGATTCAAGTCCTGTCGACGTGCTCGTCGCACGAAGTCGCGCAAACTTGTGGCTGAACGCTCGTCGGGCCTAGCTCGGGCTTTGAGAGCGCGTGCAGCGAATCAAGGGCGGCCCGGGAGGTATCACGGGGCAAGATCGGCCGCCGGGGCGAGCGCTGGACGGCTCTCGGGCAATCGCCTGTTGGAATTCTGCCCTTTGTCAGAAAGCAAACACAGACGATGTCCTGAGCCCGCGCCGCTTCACGAGACGACATTTGGCTGCGAAGTCTTACGTTGTTGATCGCAGTGGCCCAGATCCTGCAACGCGCCCAAAGATCGCGTTATGAGAATAAGGTGTGTGTTTGTGCCTCGATCTTGGCGAAGAACGTGGGAAATTCGGTCGGCCGGAGCCGACGACTGGCGCCCATCGGCCTCACGCTCTTCGAAGGTAACATCCTGAGCGAGGACGCAAGACGCTGGTTCCGGCTGCGGCCTCGCGCAATCCCGAGCTCCTCGCTGGAGCGCCGTCTCGGGCAGCCGGCTGGCCGATGGCTCGCTGCACTCATCCGCCGCTTCAACGTGAGCGATTCAGGTGCGACCCTGCAACCAGTGTCAAGATCGAGGTCAATCGCAGCAGATATCGGCAGCCATTATTCGGCGCCCTAGACGTCGATGAACGGCTCGCGAGCGCAATCGCATGCATCGATCGACAGTGGCGGCATTCCTGCGACGGCGCCGGACGTCACCAAGCTCGCCGTTGACGAGTTCAGTCAAGACTGCGCTCGGCCTATTCCACTTGAATCGGGGACCCGATGTGAACCGCGTGGTTGTGTTCGTCAGCTAAGAGCCACGCCGACATCGATACTGTGATCGCCGGCGTTTGCGCGTTCGCCTGCCTTTGCAAGCAGCGATTAGCCCCTCGCAAAGCGAGGCTCCCGATTCTTACGAGCGAAATCGCACGCACCAACACACCGCGTCAGATTCCGGGCAATTGCGATTGCATGCGAGAGCAGCGTTTTGTCGCACGTGAGGAATGAGCATCCCTGCAAAACATCGGCGACTCCTCGCGTGGGACTGCACCAGAAGAGACCGCTAGCATCGCATTCCAATGTTTGGCCGGGAAAAAATCCCATTCTGACCGGGAAAAAGATGACGCATGCGCCAAGTTGTTATTCAAAGGTTGCCGACGGCTCGCGGTCGGCTACAGATGGAGTCGGAAAATCGTTGATGCAGGTCCATGGAACTCGTGCCGTGCACTGTGAACACAGGACGACCTCATAACAAGGACGTTAGGACCACGATGCGTTTATAGCAGTGCCATGAAAGAGCGCTATGTCTAGCTGGCGACCTGAATTGCGCACGAGCATCAGGCGCAGCATCAAACTCGCAAAATCCAAACAAGATGGTAGGGAGGATGCTGAAAATAACGGAGACGTCGTCATGTTGAACATCGCTTCCGCACACGAAAGGCCTGACTCAGTGTCGGAGACGAGCCAAACTGTTCCCATTGTGACGCTGCACGAAAGCGCCGTTGTCGGGATCTTCGAAATCTCGAAGATACTCGCCGCCCCCTGCCGGCTCGAGCTCACGTTGGCCAACGTCGTGGATATTCTGCATTCGTTTGTTCAGATGCGGCACGGCATCGTCTCGCTTTTCGACCATGATGGCCAGCCAGACATTACGGTCGGCGTCGGCTGGACCGAAGGCAGCGACGAGCGGTACCGGACGCGGCTCCCACCGAAAGCGATTGATCAGATCGTGGCGACGGACATGCCGCTCGTGGCCGAGGACATCGCAGTCCATTCGGCGTTCACGACGGCCGACCTCGAGGTGCTCGGTGCCACCGATAACGCACGGGTGTCGTTCATCGGCGTTCCCATTCGGATCGACGCGAAAGCAGTTGGCGCGCTGACCATCGACCGTGTTCTGGACGACAGCTCAAGCATACGGCTCGAATACGACGTCAGACTTCTCACCATGATCGCCAATCTGGTCGGGCAGACCGTGAAGCTGCATCGGCTCTTTGCGACAGACCGCGAGCGACTGATGGCGGAAAAGGATCGATTGCAAAAGCAATTGGCCGAAATCCAGCAACCCGCTCGCGAGCGCAAGAAGGTCAATGTGGAAGGCATCATTGGCGATAGTCCGGCGCTGCGCGCGCTGCTCGACAAGATCGCGGTGGTTGCCAAATCGAATAGCACGGTTCTGCTGCGCGGCGAATCCGGTACCGGGAAGGAGCTGGTGGCCAAGGCTATTCACGCCCTCTCGGCGCGTTCCAAGCGGCCGTTCATCAAGCTCAACTGTGCGGCGCTCCCCGAGACCGTTCTGGAGTCCGAATTGTTCGGCCATGAGAAAGGTGCTTTTACCGGCGCCTTCAGTTCGCGCAAGGGGCGCTTTGAGCTGGCCGACAAGGGTACGCTGTTTCTGGACGAGATCGGAGAGATCTCGCCCTCGTTTCAGGCAAAGCTGCTGCGCGTCCTGCAGGAGCAGGAATTCGAGCGTGTCGGCAGCAATCAGACCATGAAAGTCGACGTTCGCGTCATTGCAGCTACGAACAGAAACCTGGAGGAAGCGGTCGCAAATAACGGGTTCCGCGCTGACCTCTATTACCGTGTGAGCGTGGTTCCCTTGCTGCTGCCGCCCCTGCGCGAAAGGCGCAGCGACATTCCGCTGCTCGCCGCCGAGTTTCTCAGGAATTTCAACAGCGAAAACGGCCGCACGTTGACATTCGATCAAGGTGCGACGGACATTTTGATGAATTGCGGGTTTCCGGGTAACGTCCGTGAACTCGAAAATTGCGTGCAGCGGACAGCGACCCTCGCCCCAGGACCTTCGATCTGCAGAGACGACTTCGCCTGCTGCCACGGCCAGTGCCTTTCGGCGATGCTGTGGAAGGGGGGATCTGAAGACGTGGCGCCGCATGCGCGCCCGACTTGCGCAGGGGCCCCGAAGCCGAACAGCGCCGGCGTTGAAGCTGGTCGATCGGCCGCCGGCGCTGTCCCGCCTGTCCGGGACGCGCAGGCTGGGCTGGGGCCGGCCGGCGCCGCACTCGTAAGTACCGGACAGATGACCGATCCCGAGCGCGTCATCGCGGCCATGGAGCGATCGGGTTGGGTTCAGGCAAAGGCGGCGCGCCTGCTTGGCGTTACTCCCCGCCAGATTGGCTACGCGCTGAGGAAATACGGCATCGAGATCAAGCGTTTCTGAGCGGTGTGGGGTCGGTGCGACCATAGCGCTGTCGCGATGACGACGTATGTCCGAAATGCGTCTGCACGTGTTGGAGCACGTCAGGCTCTCAGAACTTGTTGTTTACATCGACTCATGCCTTAAACCGCAAATGGTACGACATTTGCTGTGCTTTCTCCGGATTTCGAAAGTCTCTGGAGAAGCACATGCACAATGTCGTCTGCATCAAGCAGGTCCCTGATTCCGCACAGATCCGCGTGCACCCTGTGACCAACACGATCATGCGTCAGGGTGTGCCCACCATCATCAATCCTTACGATTTGTTCGCGCTCGAAGCTGCGCTCGATCTGCGCGACAAGTTTGGTGGTGAGATCACCGTCCTTACAATGGGCCCACCCTCGGCCGAGGACACTCTTCGGAAAGCCCTCACCTTTGGCGCCGATCGCGCGGTGCTGCTGACCGACCGTTGCTTCGCGGGTGCGGACACCCTGGCAACCACCTACGCACTCGCGACCGCCATCCGCAAGATCGGCAAGGATTATGGCCAGCCTGACCTCATATTCACGGGCAAGCAGACGATCGATGGCGACACCGCGCAGGTCGGGCCTGGTATCGCAAGGCGGCTTGCTGTGCAACAGCTAACCTATGTTGCCAAGATCATGACCATCGATCTCACCGCGCGCACAATCGAAGCGGAGCGGCGCTGCGAGGGCGGCACCCAGGTGCTGCGCGCAAGCCTGCCGTCGCTCATCACCATGATGGAGGCCACCAACCAGATTCGCCGTGGCGCAATGGCAGATGCATTGCGCGCCGCTCGAGCGCCGATTGTAAAATGGAACGCCCAGGAGGCTGGCGTCGAGGATGTTTCAAAATGCGGTCTCAGGGGCTCGCCAACCGTTGTTAAACGCGTCTTCGCGCCCTCGGCGCGCGCAGAGAAGGCAGCCATCGTGGATGCTGCCGAGCAGCCGGCGCAAGCCTTGATCGACACCATTTTCAAGCAGAAGCCCAAGCTTGAAGCTGAGCTTGCCGCTCTGGCCCGAGGCTCATGACCCGGGGAGAGGTTCGGGCGATCGGCAAGGACGAGCAGCGGCCGTCGACGAGCTTACGCCGGGGCAGAGTGGGTGGGTGGACACAGCGTTAAGCCGAAAGTTGCAGGCTACGAGTGGCGATGATCCTGCGATTCCACTGCGCCGTCGAGCATTTGGACGTGTGGAGTGCAAGCGGACATGGCTTCTCCTTCGTGATCTCTTATGCGAGCCGCGCAGGCCACGGCTTTCACGGACGTCCCGGCTATGTGGCGTCATGGCGCCCGCTTCATCGAAGTCGTAGCGCAATCAAGATCGCTGGCTCGCCCTTCACAACGTTCGCCGATGCCGAGCAAGCCTGCAACTCGATGCTGAAGCATCTAACAGCGTGAAGCTCAGAGCCGATGCGCTGCACCGGACGGGAGCGGCAACGGCATATGGTGATTGGTCCCCACCAGGTCGGTGAGAAGACGTTTCGCACATTTGCGGCCGAGACGTTCCTTTTCTGGCGTTGCCTCTCGGTTTCCAGATCGAGGCGCTTGGCCGCGGACTCCAGCCCCACTAGGGCGGCGTCATTTCTCTGGCAGCCGATTGGGTCGCAGAATGAGTGGCCGTATTGTCGTATCAGTCCGTCGGGTCGAAGACGTCCATGTCTGGGGGCGAACGTGACGACGTATCCCTTCCGCACGAGCGGCGCAAAGCCCATGATCTCTCTCGGGCAACCTCGCGCAGCGTCGTATCCGGCATGCTGATTGCTTGAGATTAGAAGACCCATTTCAACAATTGCGGTCCTCGCAGCGACCAGCCCAGGAGTTCATCTCAAATGTATCGATTTGTGCAAATTGAAAAGCGTGCGCCTGCGCCGCTGCCTAGCGGGTCTTTGAAGTGCGCTCAATCGCAGGTTATGCCCCAAATGCCTTTTCTCCAGGCGGCCATGCCTCAGTTGTTTCGGCCGACGGATCAGATGGGGTGGGCGGATCACGCGATCGGACTGCAGATCAGTCCTCGACGGAAACAGGGCAAAGTGTCAGGCAGGGAGTTTTGATGAGTTCAACGCAGGCAATTCGTAAACGCCTTCTCGAGGCTGGCGTGTCGTTTGCGCCAAACGCCAACATCGCAGGACACCTGCTGCCTGGTGACATTGAGGTGATACAGGCGGAGGTCGAGCGGCACATGCAGGGCGTATTGGATGCCCTGGTCATCGATAGCAGCCGCGACCACAATACGCAGGGGACCGCGAAGCGAATTGCCAAAATGTACGTGCGCGAGGTGTTTTCCGGCCGCTTTGAGGCCGCGCCCGAGGTCACGGAGTTTCAGAACGACAGCGGTCTGAATGAGGTCTACTCGCTTGGCCCTATCGCAGTGCGTTCGGCGTGCGCCCACCACCTTGTCCCCGTCACCGGCCGCATGTGGGTCGGTGTTCTGCCTGGTGACAAGCTGATCGGTATCAGCAAGTTTGTACGCCTCGCCAACTGGATCTTGTCGCGACCCCACCTGCAAGAGGAAGCGACCGTAATGCTGGCGGACGAGCTCGAGGGCCGTCTCAAGCCGAAGGGATTGGCCGTCGTCCTCAAGGCACAGCATCAGTGCATGGTCTGGCGCGGTGTTCGCGAAACCGGAACCATCATGACGACCAGCATCATGCGCGGAGCCTTCCGCGACAGCAAGTCAATGCGTAGCGAATTTGTGGCGCAGATCAAGGACTAGGCGTGACATACCTATCAACGAAGACATACGGCCATGAGGTCGGCCTATCTGCCACATTCCGCCAGTGGCGCGCAAAGTCGCATTGTCGCCTGCTGCACGGTTACTCGCTGTCGTTTCGTTTCGAGTTCGAAGCCAACACCCTGGACGACAAGAATTGGGTCGTCGATTTTGGCGGCCTCAAAGAGCTGAGGGCGATCCTCGAAGGTACGTTCGACCACAAGACGGTCGTGGCCGCGGACGACCCCGAGCTTGAATGGTTCCGCGAAGCCGCACGGCGCGGCTTAGCGGTCATCGTTGTGCTGCCGGCAGTTGGCTGTGAAAAATTTGCCGAACAGGTCTACCGCGTCGGCAGCAACTGGTTGCTGGAAAAGGACTTTCTCCGCGTTGCCGGCTGGTGTCAGTCGAGGTGAAGGAGCACGGCGCGAACAGCGCCATCTATCGGGAGGCAGGCCGTGCTGCCGATTAACGAAATATTTGAAACCATCCAGGGGGAAGCCTGCATGGCAGGCACGCCGTCCGTGTTTGTACGGTTGCAGGCATGCCCGGTCAGGTGTCCGTGGTGCGACACCAAGCACACTTGGTTCGTCGATTCAGAGCGGCGGGTGTCGATAGCCGACATGATGATCAAGACCGAGGACACCAACACCTGGGCCATGATGTCGCCGGAGGACGTCCTGCTCGCTGTGCAGGCGTTCAGCACCCGGCATGTCGTGATTACGGGTGGCGAGCCCGCGCTGTACGACCTGCGGCCACTGACCACGCTGCTCGTCGGTTCCGGATTCTCGGTGCAATTGGAGACATCGGGTACCCAAGCCATTCAGGCGCATCCCTACACATGGGTGACCGTTAGTCCGAAAGTTGGCATGCCGGGTCGGCGATCCGTTCTGGGTGAGGCTTTGCTGCGTGCCAATGAGATCAAACACCCGGTGGGCAAGCCTGCCGACATCCAAAACCTGCTGAGCCTGCCTATCGAGTACGCGCTCAAGCCAGAGATATGGCTACAACCATTGAGCCAAAGCCGAAAAGCGACGGAGCTGTGCATCCGAGAGGCGACTGTACGCAACTGGCGCGTCAGCATCCAAATGCAGAAGTATATCGGCGTGCGGTGAAGCCCGCTAAGGCAACTGTCACAAAGTCCACGTTTGCTACCGCGGAAATGGTTGTGAATTCGGACAACTTCACCGAAAACCGGGGTCCTCGGGCAAACCGAGCAGAAGCCGGGCAACGCAAGCCGCTTATTGGCTCCTCACAGGAGCCTTGAAGAATCCTTCCTTTGCCAGGCGAAGATGTCTGTCCAGTGTCGTGTGCAGCGACGCGCGAAGCTCAAGCGGGATCGAGTCGTCTGTATCGATCAGTTCCCGAATCTTCAGAAACATGCGGTCGATTGAGGTGAGCGTTGTCGTCGTTCGCCCCGGTATCATCGGTTCTTCCTTAGCAACAGCCGCCGACATCAAGCGAATAGCCAGATATTCTGGCGGCTCAATAATCTCGGCGGTGGCAAGCCAAGCCAGCTTTCGCCGCAACCGCAAGCCTACAATCTTACGCAGCGTAAGGTTCAAGCCCTTTCGATGGCCGAGTGGAGCTTTTTTCACTCTCAAAACAACGAAATGTGCCTCGTCGCAATAACCGCCATTGAGGAAACAAGCAGCTCCATCGTCATGGCTAACGGTCGAGACCACGTCTGCGGGCACTTTCACACGCCCCGTCAAGGTCCGATGGGCCGGGCTTCAGTTTTGCGACCGATCATCGAGGCTTGACAGACATCAACCCGTCGCGGACGCCGTTGTGCCCGATATCGGACATCCTCAATGTTCCAACCGTTTAGAACCTTGGATGAGACGCCGATCGTGTCTGATTCCGCGGGCACGGAATGAGGTAGGGTCGAGGGAAATCGCGTCAGGAGCGGCTGATTGTCAGGCCGGCATTCTCTAGCGCCTGGAGAATCTTGCTCGCAAGGGCCCGCGCGTCAGCCTGCCCCTCACCGACCAAGTCAGCCGCCAGCGTCCGGGCAATCACATCGTGCGCATCCTCTCGTTTGAGCGCCTCGAGCTCGGCATATTCGCCGCAGATCATACAGGCGATCACCGGCCGACCGCTCCAGGGATCGTGCGTTGCAACTTCATACCATTTGTCGGCCTCACATTTCGGGCAGCGCATAGGTGAACTCTCCTGATACGGTTCAGCGTGCTCGATCCGCTTGATCTGCCCTTTCGCTCCAAACCACGCATCTCGTCTGCTGCTGCCAACAGCCCATCGCGGCTGAGAAGCCGATCTTCTCGAAATGAGTCGGGAATACGATGCGGGGGCACAGCAATGGCGAATCCGTTCCGTCGGTCTGGCGAAGGACAATCCCCACGGCACCTGCAAATAGCGGTCCGTGAGAGCGTCCGATCGGCTCTGATGTTCATTCATCGTGATCATCCATATTGTCTCGGAGCGGCCAAAAGAGGCGTGATGTCCGCCGGCTCTGCTTACGAAGCTCCGCAGATCCAAGACGCGCGACCACGCTAGGCAAATATCCAAGGACAAGGAGAATGGATCAATCAAAACGGGCCTTGAGAGAGCGATCTCACCAGCGCGCAATGCGGTCTGATTGCAGGCGATATCGCCATAGCTGACGGCCGCCGACCAGAGCACGGACCACAGATCAGTTGCGGCGCCGGTCGGAGACCGACCGGTGGCGCGCTGAACGAAGTCACCCCGGGGTTCGATCATCTGCAGTGCGCCCGTGGCGCTAGCCGGGACATTTCCGATCTCCTCCGTGAGGCGCTTACTCGCCGCGCTGCGCGATAGTACGCCAATATCGCGGTTCGCCTGGCGACTGAACTCGAACCCAGCGATAGGGAGCACGCGACCACGATCGGATCTGCGGGGTCAGATTGTCCAGCACGAGGTCGCCGCTCTTAGTCCGTACCACCAGAACCAGATGATGTTTGCCCGAGGCGGTCACGACCTCGGCGAGCAACAGCGCTCGCGGCGGCCATCCACGCTGTAGAAGCTGGTGGCGCTTGCTGACGGCGTAATCGTTGCAGTCGCCGCGCTCCGGATCAATGATCCAGGCTTCCACCGGGGGACCGGGTTCACTGGCTTCCGGGATAATGGCGCTGTTCACCGTCCGGTTGGCTTCTTTCAAATCTGCCCACCGCGCCTCGGTCAGGTGGACCGGACCGCCTCGAAACAGGAGGCGGACGCGGCATTCATCCTGATAGCGCAGGCAGAACATGGTATATGCCATAGGAGGGAGCGCCGGACGGTCAAGCTTGAGGTGCGGAGACGCCGACACCGCGATCGCCGGCATACCCGACGATCTCTGATCGGCCGACCGAGCGGTCGTCATCGTTTGAGAGACCATTGTGGCGGCTGCGACTGCAGCCGGGATTAACGTCTTGCGCATGCTGTCGCTGACGGACGACCGATCGGACCCGAGGTCACGAGCACGAAACGACCGATCAACGGGGGCGGAGCTACGAGGCGCAGTGACCCGAGGAACGCCATCATCCAAAGGGTCTGTCGTCCGCAGCACGTCTGCGACGCCGCGGTCCGCCAGTCATGCGCAGGTCCACTCCGTACCGGCAGCCCGTGCGCCGTCCTCCCGAAACTGCAAGACATGTACAACCCCCTGTGACTGCGCGGGAAGAGATCGAGGGCGAGCAAAGGCCCGCCCGCCTGATCCGAAAACCTTACAATCTGACGCCACGTGCGATTCAAGCCCCCATGAACGTCGTGCGAGCGTGTTCGGGCTCACGCCGTTCCGCGGACAATTCGCTGCGCAGAAGTCGTCACCAGATCCTGGTCCGCAGGGCGGCCCACCCGCCGACGACTCTTCACTTGTCAGCGCGGAGAGTCCGTTCAGACAACCGGGACCCGCGCGTTTCGTCTCAAGCATTTCCGCCAACGATCTTCGTCAATAACGTCCGCGCTGACCGAAAATGGCGCCGCTTCCCATATTGAAGATATTGTGACCTACGCCCGAGAAGTTCCTACGTATCAGCACGGATGTTGGACGCCGCTTCACCTGGTCTAGCGGTTGCATATCCACTTCCATGAAGCGCAAAGGCCCATCGAGCGGTCCAACACACTGGCGGCAGCGAGCTCAAGCGACGCTCGCCAAGGCGGAATCGTTCGATTGTCCAAAGTCAAAGGCCAAGCTGCTTAAAATCGCCGAGGAATATCAAAAGCTGGAACGGTGGGCCGACGAGCGGGAAAGACTAAGAAGAGCTGCCGATGAGGAGCAATGACTATCTTCAATTCGGGTGGCCTTCCCGCAGCATTTGAAGTGACCTCGACCCATGCGCCCGCACCCCTAACACCCCGCGCCCATGCTCCGCACGTCGCCTTCGATCTCCGGAATTTGAAGGATGTCTCACCGACTCGAATTCGATGGATCTTTTAAGTGGATCTAGCAATGCGACGACAACGCGTGCTGTCGCCCAGCGGCATCGAACTAGACGTTCGGATAGGCTCGCATACCTGGAAGTGAGCCCGCGCGTCGCCCCCGCCCATTCATAGACGCGACGGATTATCGCGGCAGCCTTCAGGGTGGCACGTGTTTTGCTGAAGCCTTCTGAGGGGAAAGGCTCTCCAGTGCCTATGCCTCGCCGGCCCGACGCGCCTTCTTACCCGGCAAGGCGCGTCGGGCTTTTTCGTGCTGCTCAGCCGAGAGACGCACAATGAGCTGTATCAACCAGCATGCGACATCCCTGGCCGTGTGGAACATCGACGCACGTCGTATCGGGTTCGTAGAACTTCGGACGTTGTCGGGCAGGCGAGACATAGACCTTCATGCAGGAGTACCGACGACACCTCGCGGCACACATTCAATGACCGTCGCGAAGCCTCTCGGCCAATTTCCGCGGCACATCATTTGCAACAATCATCGTGGGCATGGACGTGGGCTCCCTCAGCGGCGCGTCGATGCCCCCAACCTCGCCAGGTTGGGCCCGACGCACCTCCAGCCTGCTCCGAGGGCGTCGGGCTTTTTTATGTTGAGACACTGCGATCGTTTTCGTCCTTGCTATCGACCGCCGGCATCGCTCTTGGGACCAGGGCGCGGCACGAGCCGAGCAGTGCTGCGGCTCAGGATCCATCTTCCAGTAGCGGGGCTGAATGTCCCAAGACGGTAATCGTGGTCGCCGAGCGACGATGAACGCCGACAAGCCCGAGGCGGGTGAGGGGGCCCATCCCGACGCCACAAAAGAGGCTCGTGCGCAACTGTCGTCGGAAGATTTGCGTCATTCTCCTGGTACTTGGCTAGTCCAAGAGTCGGCACAGGCTTACCGCTGCGGCAAGACTCGCCGCGATGAACGCCTCAGGACTGTCAGCGCAGTAAGCGATAAGCATGGCCCACAAGCTTACCGAAAACGCGATGGCCCACTTCACTTGTATCTGTCTTTGGCGCGGGCGAGGCTCGTCGAGCCGGGTCGTCGGCGCATTAAGCGCAGCACGCACCTGTGGCGGGTTGCAGTCGCCCATCGAAAAACCCCGGCAAGCCCGTAGATGCTCATCCAGACAAGCGCGGCGAAAATTGCCGCAAGCGACCAAAGTTGTGGCGTGCCCGACTTCAGGGGGAGATCACAACGCGCCGCTCGCAGCGCGTCCTGCGCGTTGATCAGGCGTCGTCTTGGTTCACGCCAGTGCATCATCAGCACTCATCTATCCCTAGTGAATCGAGGCGAGCGTCGCATCCGCGCGAAATCGGATGTCCCCATGGCCAGGCGAAACGGCCCGATGCTCCCAAATTGAAGATCGGAACGGTCAACGCACAGCCGACCTCATCGACAGCCGATTGGGACGTTAAGCCAAGCCAAGCCCTGGCCAATCTCCGGATTGGTCGAGGCAGGTATCGGTTCGATCGTGATTGCGACGACCGTCAAGTGCATCTCGGACAATTGCCAAGCCGCGATTCGTCCGCGTGTTGATCTGCGTGGGTTGACCAAGTGTCATCGAGAGATCCCGCGTTGGTGGGCTATGCGCAAGCGTTCGCTGCCGCATATTCCGCTCAGCAATTGGCGTGCCGCAGGAAGCGGTGCTGTAGGCGTTCGTTGACGCAAGAAAGCCTAGGGTTTGGCGTCGCCGCGGCAAATGGTGCCGCGCTTAGGGTCCGGTTTCCGACATCTTCGTCACGAACCGGACCTGAATGCTAAGCGGTGCGCAGGCGGTCTTTTCCGTTTGCGTCAACCAAACTCGTGTGAGGCAATATCGAAGTTGCTCGAATCCCGCGGTTTGGAGTCCGCGACATCTTGGATTGACGCGCTCGCAGCCCATGATTCGGTTCTTGCTCCACGCGTCCCAGCGGGCATATTCGAATCTGAAGCTGCCCAAGGTCTTTCGGAATGCGTCGCTGACCGCCACTTTCCCACAGACTGATCATTCGAGAGAGAGTGATGCAGCGACGAATGCGAGCGCGAGCTTGATTGACCTGACGAACTCAACGGCCACATAGATGACGTATTGGGATTGTTTCAGGCTGACTTATGTGCGGTAGCATTGGGTGAAGTCGATGAAGCACCGGCGAAAACTTCGTGTGCGCCGACTTCAGATGAGTTGAAAAGCCAAGGAGGACGCGTGAGAGCGCAGATCATAGATAGATTGGAGGCCGGCCGCGTACAGCATGGGCAGTTCGCCAGCGCGCCAGGGTCAGGTCCTTGTGGTCTCTTTTTTGTTCAAGGACCTTGCGGCTGTAAACTGCAGATCGCAGCATTGGTCCGTCCGGGATGGGAGCACGTCTCCGTCTCGACGCTGCGGCGTTGTCCGAACTGGGAAGAGATGTGCTTCGTCAAGGACCTGTTGTGGGATGAAGAGGAATGCGTCATGCAGCTGCACCCGCCATACTCGCAATATGTGAACAACAGCAGGTACTGCCTGCACCTCTGGAAGCCCATTCGTGAGAATATTCCAAGGCCACCGGCATCCTTCATAGGCGTCGTCGGCCTCGGACCGTCCGAGGCCGCGTCGCTGGTGGCACAAATGAGAGAACGATCGTGATCGGATGTGTGCGGTTGGCACCTGGCCCAATGCACCCGGACGCTGGACCTCGTCGGTCCACGTCTCCTATTTCAAGATGGAAAGGGCCCGTCGACTGCACGGGTCAGCGACTCATTGCTTGGCCTCAAAATGAGCGCGCCGGCATGAGGCTCAATTCGAGGTCTCGGAACAGGGTGTAATTCCGCCGAATCCATTGATGCAGCTCCGTGGTCGAATCCTTCTCGTGGCGCAAATACCCCGTAAAGGAAAACGTCAGGCGATCGATATAGGTCTTCAAAAATTGCGGCAGTGCGAAGATGCGCAGCACTGGAGCGCGGTCCATTGCTTCGGGTAACTCGCCGCGCAGCACGAACTGATTATGGACGGTGATCAGCGCTGGTGCCCGGATCTGGTGCCGCAACACCTCATAGCTCCGTGAGGAGACGCGATCGGCGCTCCCGACAAATAGGATGATTGGTGCAACCTGGTTGCGTACCGCCTCCCTCATGAACCCAATCTCGATGCACATTTTGAAGAACTCGTCGAATGCGTGGAAACCGAGATCAATCACCTTCGCGACCCCGTCGTCCAGGATGAGCCGGTCCATCAACTGCATTTTGCCCCAAGTGTCTGTCACATCTGCCGTCTCGGTAATTCTGGGCAGGTAATCGACCAGCGACGGCTCCCTCAAACTGATGTCGAAGGAGAGCACGGATCCGTTCTTGAGCAACAAGAACTCGCTCAAGAGCCGCGCGATCAGAGTCTTGCCGACCTGCAGGCCGGGAGAGCAGATGATGTAGACCGGCGTGGGCGGCATCTCCAGCGACGTCACACGACTTCGTATATTCCCCAAGGTGCATACCAAAAGGGCTACGTTTCACTGCTGCGGGGCCTTGATGTGGCGCCAGTCACATCGGTCAAATTGATGCGGTCATACTCGGACCAGACGTTGGCCAGCCAGTGCCGGACATAGCCCCGCAGCACAAAGGAGTAGTTCGCGATCTCATCGAGCGGTCCCTTGTTTGCGACGAAATTCACGAACGAAACGGAAGCGACCTCGACCTGCTCATAGGCCATCTCGTTGAGTTTCGGAATCGTCAGTTCGGTGGCGCCCTTGATGCGGCGAAAATACGAGTCGTAAGTCGACTGATCCCATTGAAAGAACTGGGTATCATTTATGAAATTTTTGACGAGGAAGTATTTCGCGCCGTTCATAAAATTGGAAGTTTCGGCGATCTCGTCCAGAGAGGCGATCGAAGGGCCAAGGATATGAAAGACGGCAAAGGTGATCTGACCAGACTTTACTGAATCCAGGAACCCGATGTCCCGCAACGAGTTCAGAGCGACCGATAGCAAACCTGCGCGGACGTCGATCACGGTGACCGATAGCCCGGCGTTCAGGGTGTCGAAGATCCTCATCTGGTCTGCCGTCGTCGTCATATCGACGATCTCAGTGATGTCGGAATGAAAGCGCTTCAGCGTACCTCGCGGTGACTCCGTGTCAAAGGCGCGGGTCTGCACCTTGTTCACGCTGAAATAGTCCAGAAGCGTCCGACATACGGTCGTCTTGCCGACCCCACCCTTGTCCGCGCCCACCACAATCACAACCGGCTTCGCCATCGAATTCCCTTTAAGACACGCGCTATGCCAACCGCGAGGCGCGATCGACAGTCTTTGCTTTGGACGTGAACATGGCAGAAAGAAGAGGTCGTCGAAGTTTTGCAAATTTATGCGAGCGAGGTCTGACGTGGCAGCGCTCTACGTCAGGTTTGCGGCCATCTAACAGCTCGGAGAATCCGGACTGCGGCCTTCGTCGTCGATCTGACGTGACGTCAGGTTTGAACTCGGAACGCCAGGCACATTCGGCGTCTATCGCGTATGGGCAACACAGAGCCAACGGTGCGGCGTCACATGCCGCCTGCTCGCTTGCAGGCGAGGGGACCACGCAGAGATATCTTGGGCAAAACGAGAGCGGTCGCGAAAGCTAGACAAACTGGATCGGCGGCAGGACCAGCTTGGCCGAAAGAGGCATCGTGCCTCGGTCGAATCAAGAGAGCGAGCTTTCGACTGAAGTGTTACCTTGATGGACGTGTCGACGGCTTTACAGTTGAGCGACATTGCGCAGCCAAGTGTGCAGCATGAGCGTCGACATAAGCCACCGCGGGGTTGTGAAATGAGCGCACATCATGCTAGGGCCGTCGCAAGGCTGGCGCCGCCGCAGGACGGTTCGCTGTTTTGTCGGTCATAACTTGGCCGTCAATTCGCGAGATGACGTTTGCGGGCGGGCCAACAGCTGAAAGAAGGAAGAGGGGTGAGTCAGGCTGAAATGGATGTCGTCGAGCACATGCTCGCCTCGCTAACTACATGCGCGCTTCAGACCCGGGTTGCCCCCAGTAACGAACAGGTTGCGCATCATTTCGAGCTCGCCTGCAAGAGAGTTGGACTCCTTGTTACGCCGGCGTCTGCCATTCGAATCTTCAAGCGCCTCGCGCACGAGGTTCAGAAGGCAGAGTCGATTCTGGAATTCGTCGGTCCTAATACCGGTGAGTTGCAATGAGCAACCAATAGAGTTGATGTGAGTTTGCGAGCGGAGTCACTGTCCGTGCACGCAAAAGCCCTCGGCGTACGTCGGATGTAAACGGCGCCGAGGGTGTTGCTCGCGGGTCGCGCATTTGGATTATGGCGCATTCCCGTTTGGCGCGAGGTAACGTTCCAGGATGACGCGATGCTGGTCCGCGCCACAATCCCCGTCGTCACACTTTCTGTATCTGGTGCAACGCAACCGGGCCTGTTGGCAGCAACCATTGCGACGTTTGGTCCGCCGCGTGACACACGATCGCGGCTTGATAAGCCCAATCGAGGAGTAGTGCCGCTTCAGATTGCCAGCGCGTCACGCCAAATTGTCGGAAACCGCGCAGGTCGGCGGCAGCTCGTTCCTTGTGCGATGAGCACCGGTCTATCATACAGATCTTGAAGGTAGCGGCCATTCAGCCGCGTGTGTCGTCCAGCATCCAGTCAAGGCGAGCTGGCCGGCGATCCGCAAGTCGACCAGCCAACGGCTGAGTATGCAGTGCCATCGAGTGGGAGCGCGATCGCTGATCGCAACGCAGAGCATTGGTGCCGGACCGGGATGTTCGATGGTTGTTGGCTGGAACTGAAACGGCGCCCGCTCTGGCGGTCGGCCACGCTCAGCAGCTCTCGACCATAGGCTTCGCCGCGCATGGGACTACAGGGGCGCCCCTTGTGCGCCTGCCTTGTGCCGCAGACAGGCTACGAATCTTGTTGTTGGCGGCAGCTTTGCTGACCTGCAAATGTCGCTTCTGTAGCAAAGCGCAGTGTCGCATTCGGACGAATGTCCGAGTTGCTTCGATCCTCCGACCCGCCGAACGACCGACGAGTGGCGCAACACACGGCTTTCAGACGTGAATGCATGACTGCCGGGAATTGGTACGACACTTGCTGTCCTAAGGGCCAGCTCGGAAGTTCCGGAGTCCCGCATGCACCGTTTCGTCCCGATGAGGCAAAGTTGCAACTGCGCGCGGGTCCGCGTGCGACGAGCTGAAACGCTTGGTCATTGGCGCTTGAGATGGCATGCGGTTCTTGTGCGAGGTTCTCGTCTTCGGCAACGGCCATCCCGTGCGGCTCGCCGAGGGCGTCTTCACCAGCATCGAACAAAGAGAGCGGATGCGCTTTGCTCTACCGTGGATCCGGGTTGCGGAAACGCAAATAGACATCCCGAGGCTCCGCCACCGCTATGGCGCCTGCGATTGCACAACCGCACTCTTTTAGAAGTCGGTCATCCTCAACTCAGCGAGGAGCTCGCCGGCAGTCCGATAGCGGCCGCTCTCACTGTTCATGATAGCCGGCCCTGCGCGCTGCGACGAGCCGAATCGCAGCTGTCCACACGACAGTTAAGACGTGGCGGCCTTAATCCGTCGACACGCGTCCGCGGCCTTCTGGACTCGTCGCTGCTTCGAGGCGCCTATCCCTTCCGAGCGCGTTTCGGGAGAGCTTACCCAGCTCTGGAACTGCGTGCCGCAGCGCTCGCATTGCAAAGACGCGAAGCCCAACGGTGAAGGCGAGTGAACGACGCCCGCCCTCACCAAGCTCTGCGCGCAATGACGCAGTACGACTTTTGGGCCGTGGGGCCTCGTGAGGCGCTACATGGATCTTTTCAATTTCATCGAATGCGCCAAGGCAACTCACTCTATCAAGGTCTTATTCGACCTTCTCGTAAGCTGTGCGAGCGAGAAAGGCTTCAGTGAAGTCGCTTATGGAGCCCTCACTTTCGCGGAGGCATGTGGTCTGCCTGAATATCTGCCCTCTGGGGTAACGGTAACCTTCCCGCCCGATTGGTGCGGCCGGTACGTTGAACGCAAGTACCGCGTCATCGATCCGGTGGTACGACGGGCACCAACGCTTTCGCGGCCTTTCCTGTGGGATCAACTTGCCAAAAAATGTCAATTGCAACCCAGCGAGCAGCGCGTGCTCGCAGAAGCCAAAGAGGCGGGTCTGAAGCACGGTATGAGCGTGCCGTTGTACGGACCATTGGGCCAAGTGGCTCTGGCATCCTTTGCATCCCCGTTCGACGATGCTGATCCGCAGTGCCAGATGAGTCATCTCAACGTCCTGGCCTGGCACTTCCACATTGCCCTTGCCGAGATCTCGCGCCCCTCCGCTAGCGCATCAAATTGCGAAGTTGCGCTGTCTGAGCGGGAAAAAGATTGCTTGCGATGGGTGGGAGAAGGCAAGTCCTCCTGGGAAATAGGCAAGATACTCGAGGTGAGCGAGAATACGGTCAACTTCCATCTCAAGAACGCGATACGAAAGCTCGGTACTTCAAACCGGACCCACGGAATTGCAAAGGCCATTCGTCAAAACCTCATTTGAATGCCCGGCCCGCCCCTACACCGACAGTATCATTCGGTAAGGGACGACCGTCCTGGCCGCGATGTGCAACCGACCAAGGTGGACCTCGCCTCGATCCGCGCCTAGCCCTGCCGAGCGATGCTCGTGGAGGGCCGCTTTCGCAGCTTCGCTACCGCCAAGCAGGGGAGCAGACGCCGAGCGTTCAAGCACGGGCTTAGGTCCGCACGGGCAGTGACGGATCGATCCTGATCGTGCCTGCGCAGACAAGGCTGGGCGGCGGCGCAAACTGCTGTCACTGCTGGGGTGGCGGCAAGGTCATTCCCGCGTTGGTCCAGCTACCAAATATCGGTCCTGACAGATCCTTCTGCAGACCGATCAGCACGCCAATGGGACCTGCGTAGCCGTGGCGATAAACCATGACGACAGACCGATCATCGCTGGAGGTAAACTGGAATCTCCCGGTAAAATGTCGACTTCGCAACACCGCAATGTTTGTGCTCCGACACAATGGGCAGCTGATTGGCGGAGGACCAGCGATATCGTGGTCGGAAATCGACGCAGTCGATTCGATGGATCGTTTGGAGTTGTTGTCGAGTTCCCCTCGCTCGGGAGCGCTGATCGTATCGGCGTCGGCCTTCACGTTGAGGTCATACATCCGATCGATCTCCGCGTCGCGCTGCTGACGCGTCTGCATCGTCGCACCATGCGCAGCTTGTGCTTGCCGTTGCTGCTCAGCGAGTTGGGCCAGGCGCAAGTTGTCGCCGTTATCCGCGGCTCGCTTAATGTCATCTGCCAGAAAGCCTTGACTGGCATGATAACGCCGATCCGCATCTTGGCGTTGCATCATCTCTTCCAGCAGCTCGGGGGCGAGATCGTTCATCTGCTCGACTTTGCTCTCGCTGACATATGTCTCGTTGCCTTGTGCATCAACATAGATGAGGCTGGAATAGACCGGTGCCGCTTCAATCGTCCACACGGGAGGATACGGTCCGTCAACGAACCCGAACACAGTGTCATTTAGGGTCCCGCCGCCGACGTAATAGTGAGCCGGTGTCTCCCGATACTCGAGTTCGTGTTGCGGTGCTATGCCGTTCGAGCCACGATGGTCGATGACGTCTTCGATGAACAGCACGCCAGGCGTACCCGGATGCGCGTCAATATATCTCTTGGCTTGTTCATAACGAAGAGTGCGACGCTGCGACGTTTGTGGCGCGGGTCCATATACGTCCGCCAGAAACGTGACGGTCGCGTCAATGGACCCAAGCTCCGCAGTATCAGTCGGAACTGGGGTTGGAGCCTCTGGCGTTTCAAATGGCTTCCTTGCAGACATTGCTTGGGGCGATCGATCATCAGCCTCACCTGGCGCGGCATGTTCCTCCACCGCGGCAAGCAGGTGGGAATGTTGAGCACTGGCTTGAGCTTGAGCGAGAACAAGCATGCTACAAGCTACAAATATCTTACGCATTGGAGAGCCTCCGTTTTGGTGTGGTGCAGCCCAGGTCAACAAGCGCAGAGAACCGCACCAGTTGACCAGCTGGCTCGACTAGTGAGAGTGCCGAGGAAGTCCTGTTACGGGGTGCGAAAGTCACGAGCGTGCGCTCGTCCCCTTGACATGTGCATCAGGGTATCGAGCGGCTGAATGAACCCATCGAACCTCGATGAGTTGCGATCAATTCACTCGGCCTGTTCGACGATATTGTCTTGCCAACGGTAGACAATGAAGCCGGGAGCCGAATTGTCGCCCTTGGCGTCGAACCGGACGGCACCGATCACCGTGTCAATTGGCTGCGAACGAAGCGCAGCTGCCACTTTCGATGAAGCAAAAGTGCCGGCGCGCTTTGCGGCCTTTGCCCATGCCTGCACAGCGGCATAGGCGTAAAGCGAATAGCCTTCCGAAGACCGGTTGGAGGCCTTGAGACGTGCCACGACGCTCGCCGCTTCAGCATTCCTGGTGGGATCCGGCATAAAGGTGAACAGTGTTCCGTTTCCGGCTTTGCCCGCGATCATCGAAAAATCGTGGGTCATCAGAGGATCATTGGCCATCACGGTCATACCTGCACCTGCTTCTGAGGCCTGGCGCACGATCAGGCCGATCTCATTGTAGTAGCCGCCGATGTAAGCAAGTTTGATTCCGTCCGCTTTCATCCTCGAAACCAGGGCCATGTAATCCTTCTCTCCGGCCACGTAACTTTGTCGCTTCACATCCGATATCCCAACCTCCCGAAGATGAGCCGCAACGACATCGGCGATGCCTTTGCCAGCGGTGCTCCTGTCGTCAAGGACGGCAATCTTGGTGTTGGGGAAATGCCGTCGGATATATTCGGCCGCCACGACACCCTGCTGGTCGTCGCGCCCACAGATACGAAACACGGATTTGATGCCACGCTCTGTGAGCGCGGGATTGGTGGATCCTGGCGATATCTGAATAAGTTGCGCCTCGTCGTAAACGTTGGAAGCCGGTATCGACGAGGAAGAACAAAAGTGGCCAACGACCAACTTGACCTGATCTGATGCAAGCCGATTGGCGACTACGACCGCCTGCTTGGGATCGCACGCGTCGTCGGCGACGCTCAACACGACCTTCGTTCCTGGAAGGAGGCCTGACGCATTCAAATCATCGACGGCGGCAGCAGCACCGTCCCGCATCTGCGCTCCAAGCGCAGCATTGCTTCCAGTCATGGGTCCTGCCACAGCAATATTGACGTCGGCCGCAGATGCAACGGACATCAAAGCAAGGAGTGCAATAGCTGCGAGAGAAATGGCGCCATGGATTGACATTACGAGAGTCCATGCGGGCTTGAGTTTGTGGCCGGTGTTGCCTTGAAAGATTTTTGCTGAGGCGTCGAGCAATGACAGCCGTCGGACTGGCGGCCCTTGCTGTGAGCTGTTCTCCGCCCGGTGCTCGCGCGCGTGCCGTGGTAAGCGAAAGATGGGCCGAAGGATGCCCCAAAGATCCCTTCTTCCGGCAGGCACTCGGGCAGGGTCAGACGAAAGCTGGCTCGAACCGCACTCGCGGTCGGCGCAAACGCGCTGATCAGACTCTGGTAGCGCCATAACGATCCTTCATTGCTTGTCGAACGCCGAGAACGCAGCTTGGAAAACCAGGCGTACGGGGCCAGGGCAACCCTCGCCCGTGAGAGCGTTCCGCGCGTTAATCCGGTATCAGCCAGATTCCATCGTACAATCTGACGTTACGTCCGATTCAAGCCTGTTCGAGAGACGCATCTCTCGAGGTCGCGAGCGGTTCTCGTGGAAGGAGCGACAGCAACTAGGTTGATGGGGAGGCACGAAAGGAAGAGGCCGAGCCGGAAACGCAGCAGTCGCGACGTGCGGCGGCCAATCATTTAAATGAAGGACGCATCTGAATCGGCGGCTGCGTCAGTGCCTGTCCTGCAATGCGGCCATTGCGAGATCAAGGTACTGCATCAGGCTGTGGTTCCAGCCGGCCAGATTGCGCGGCGTGCTCAGTCGCGCAAGAACTTTCAGCATGGTTGAGGCCGCCGGGTCAGTCCCTGCAATTTCTGTGATGAGCGCGCGCGCCTTCAGCGCCACGGCAGCGACCCGCTCGCTGCAAGGGTGCTCGCCACGATCGACACAATCGCGCAACTCATCTCGGATCTTTCGCCAGCGCTCTTCTCGATCAGAGCCGAGCGCGCACGTGCATCGTGGAGTCTGGGGGCGTGCTTCAGCGCGCGAAGCTGCATTCAGAGCAGCAGGCAGCTCATGCATGCTGACTTGCGTGTCAGAGTCCGTCGTCATGTTACGCAAACGATCCCGCAACTGGGTCGTGCGCGTAACCTGAAGTTCAATTTGCTCCAAATGCTTGCGCAGGAGGTCAGTAAGTGACGTCTTGCCTCCCATTGCCGTGCGAATATCATTCAGCGAAAAGCCGAGCTCGCGCAGCGCGCGAATTTGCGACACTCGTTGAATGCTTTCGCGTTCGTACATTCGATGACCGCCGTCCGTGCGTTCGGACGCGCTGAGCAGACCCGTGTGCTCGTAGTGATGCAGCGTGCGTACCGTTACCCCGGTAGCCTCCGCAAGTTCTCCAATGCGCCAGCGACGCCTTCGTGGTGTAGCTTTGATCATGATGTTCAATTGGCAAGCCTACAACCTGACGTCACGTGAGAATCAAGCTACTTGAATTAGCTGGTAGGGCAGTCGTCCATTCTGGCGCAAGCAGGCTGGCTCTGCTCCGATCGCCGCTCAACCGAGTGGGCAGATGGAAGGGCGTCGAGCAAGAGCATAAGGGACGCCAAGCCGGATTGGCTTGCTGCTGTACGCTCCAAAACAAGTTTGGCGATTGTGATCCGGTTTTCAGGCGTTCGCATAGATGCCGGCAATGACGCGATGGCTTTATCAAAGATCGCGCCGAGGACCGTGAGATCTTCCGGATCGTAGACGCCACTATACTGCAGCAATGTTCGGCTCCCTGTTCGTGATCGTTAGCTGGCCGAGGCGCTTGACTGCGCCGTTGGGCGAAAAGACGACAGAGCGGCGCCGTTCAGCGCGGAAGGCGCGATACGCACTCAAGTGACGCGGTTGTGCAACAGCGACGGACTTGCCTTGCCTGAAATCCAGGCAGCCGATGCCAGACGAATCTGAACAATCGAATGCTCTGCGGAATCCCCAGCTGACTGGTGCGCGAAACTGACGGCGAACTGTTCGGGTCAGCGCATCGCGGCGCCTGAACGATCACCGCGAGGGGCCGGCGGTGCGCGGTGATGGCAAGTGAGAAGACCGATGAGAGCGGGTGGTTTGGGGCCCGTCATTGAAGGAGAGCAGGCGCTCATTTGCGCGAGGGGTGAAGGACTTTCGAACTATCATTCCCGTGCCCATGAGGATACCGGAGCGGGATGACCGGCTGATATCTGCGCGGTGGTGAGTTCAGGGGGACACCGGCTGGCGCAGGCGCGAGGCGGCTTTCGCATGATCTGGAACGAGATCAACTTGAACGTCCGTGTAGCCCTTGGCGTGTTCGACATGTGAATCGGCCGCAAATTTCGCTTCGCCAGTCGCACCAACTGATTCGCAATTTCGTCGTCGATCGACATCGATCAGCACTGTCAGAGACCAATGACATGTTGGCTCCATTCCTAGAGACTATCGCAAGCGACACATTCCATGTCGATGAGAACGACGGGACTGCGCGGCTATCACCAAAGTGGGGCGTCGTCAAATTGTCGCGGCGACTGGGTGATGTTGACGCAACACACTTGGCGCCATCAGCAGCCCGAGTGTGTTGCGTCTGCGCAGTCCTTCGCTCTCGGCTCGGCGTCATGCGCCGGCTCGGATGGCGAGGCCAAACAGTTGACCGCGAAGATGCAACAAGAGAACGTTTGGCTCCTTCTGCCGCCGTTCACTAGCAGGTCGCTTTCAGTTCACATCTGAATTTTGCAATAGTGTTCCATTCACTTGGAGGGCGAATGCTCTACCAAGGCCTTTCGAGTTGCTGCAGCCGCGCGCACCGATGGCATGCGCGAAGCCTGCTCCAACAATATTGTCCGCATCCAGATGCTTGCCGGATCGGTATTGTGAAGGGCCGGCCATTGAACGGCCTCTGTGAAAGACGGAATTGGCAGCGGAAGATCGACGATCCGCAGGGGCGTCGTCTTTCCGAAATGCCTGGCCAGCAACGAGGGCATCGTGCCTATACGACCAGTGCCCAGGAGCATGGGTGGAATCATGCTGAAGCTCTGCACGACAACCTCGATGCGTCGCTTGAGACCGTGCTCAATCAAGAACCATTCCTCGATCGAAGGCCTTCGGGTACGCCCGAATTTGGCCGCTACGTGTCCCATCGACATGTATTTCTCGAACGTCAGCTTGCGTGAGAGCTGCTTGTTGCTCCGGCACCCCACGCATACGAGTTTTTCCTCGAACAGCGTCGCTCTTGGATGGGAGCGCGACATGTACATTTCCGGCAAGACAAGGAAGTCAATCTCACCGCGCTGGAGAAGCTCATCGGGGTCGTCGGCGAGGGGCAGAAAGTCGAACGCAACGCCAGGTGCCTCCCGTGCGACCCTCTCCACGATGGCCTGAAAAAACACGACCATGACGAAGTCAGAAACGCCGATCCTGAACCTGCGGTCCGATAGAGCTGGATTAAACGCGTCCCGCGAAATAATGGACAGCTGGATGTGCAGCAGGGCTTCGCGAATTGGGCCGGCGAGTCCTTCTGCGCGTGGTGTCGGGACGAGTTCTCGGCCCCTCATCGCGAATAGATCGTCGCGAAAGTAGGAACGCAACCGGCCAACCGCCGCGCTCATGGCCGGCTGGCTCAAGTTGATTCTGCGCGCTGCCGCCGTGAGATTGCGCTCCGTCATCAGAGCGTCGAGCGCGACGAGAAGGTTCAGATCAAGCCCTTTGAAACGCATGGTGGGAAGTATCCAGCCCGTGGATGTCTACCATAGAAACAATCGATTTTACCAATTTGATGCAGTGCGAGATACCAAAAACGTCGGATCGGAGTGAGGCGTACCACAATGATTATTAATCGTTGGACCAGCCCCGAGAGGGATTATCTAGCATCCTCTAAGTATCCACCGCGGCTCATCTCGAACGCGACCCCGCCGTTCCTCGGTCCGCGTACGGATGTCAAACGCGCTGGCGACGCGTCCAAACGGATCGCGGCTCGAAGGCGATCTGCCCAAAGCGCGGCTGAAATCTCCGCCCGGTCTCATGCGAATGGCGCCGCGCCTCGATGTCATCTTCATGTCATCTCCATCGTGAACGCGGCTTCTCCGAACGGTGAGTACTGGATCCAGGCGACGCGCGCCAACCTCTCCCGTTGGCGCATGAATGCGCCCGGCGAGAATGAGTGACTCGCGTGCACAAAGTACCAGATCAGATCTCGAACGTCGCAACGGGGACCACCATGAACATTGCCATATCCAACGATACAGGAGTGTTCTCCACGCACTCCAAAGTGCGGTGGAGGGTGTGCTGGGAAAACGAGTTGCAACTTGCTGAACACATCGAACTGTCCGAGTTCTTTCGTAAGACGTACGGGCCGACCGGTGAATTCAATGCAAAGCCGTTCGAAGGCGGACGAAGCTGGGCCGGCGCGAGGCCCGAGATTCGTGTCATCGGCTACGATGCGAACGGCATCGCAGCTCATATCGGCGCACTGCGCCGCTTCATCAAAGTCGGGGACGTCGACCTGCTCGTGGCTGAGCTAGGATTGTACGGTGTTCGTCCGGATCTGGAGGGGCTGGGGATCACCCACTCAATGCGGGTGATGTATCCGGTGCTGCAGCAGCTCGCGGTCCCGTTTGGCTTTGGTGCAGTACGGCAGGCGTTACAGAAGCATGTGACCAAGCTGGTCGGCCGTCAGGGTCTCGCGACGGTTTTGCCGGGAGTGAGCGTGCGTTCAACGCGGCCGGATATTCATCTCGACTTGCCGCCGACCCGTACCGACGACGACTTGGTGGTTCTGGTCTTCCCAATCGGACGTCCGATAAGCGAATGGCCGGTCGGGACCATGATCGATCGGAACGGGCCAGAGCTGTGACCTGCCCCGGCCGCTTGTCGGAAGCGCGAAGCGAGCACGTTAGCGCCACCGGAGATCGTAACGTTTACCTGACCTTTGACGACGGTCCGGATCCACGTTGGACGGCGTCGATCCTTGATGTTCTTGCCGAGCACGAGGCTCCGGCGACTTTCTTCGTCATCGGGACGTGCGCGGCAGCTCACCCGAAACTGATCCAACGAATAATCGCAGAAGGGCATGAAGTCGGAAACCACACGATGACACATCCCGATCTCTCCCGATGCGAACCAGCTGAGGTGCAACATGAGATTCAGTCGGCGAGCGACGTCATCAGGACGGTTTGTCCCGAGGCGTCACTCCGGCACATACGTGCGCCGTATGGCATCTGGACTGACCAGGTATTCGCGATGTCAACCAAAGCCGGACTGGTTCCCTTGCACTGGTCAGTAGACCCGAGAGACTGGTCTCGACCCGGGGTTCCGGCGATTGTTGACGCAGTGCTGGCGGCGGTCCGGCCCGGTGCTGTTGTGCTCTTGCACGACGGATGTCCTCCCGTCGAGCGCGAACAAGCCATCGATTGCGGTCGCGATCAGACCCTCGAGGCGCTTTCCCGGCTTATTCCGGCATTGGGCGAGCAAGGATTCGCCATCTGCTCACTTCCTCAGTCTCATTGAAAAAGAGCCGCCCCCCATGAATCTGCTTGCCACAACAAGCGTTGTCGCCGTGTCGTCCTATGCCCTGCTGTCCGCCATCTACAGGAGCATGCAGACGCTCAACGCGCTCCGAACACAGATCCCGTCCCCGACTGACGACGCTTCCGAGACCGGCCCGCTGCCGAGCGTCGATGTGATCGTGCCCTGCTTTAACGAGGACCCGCGCACGCTGTCGGCGTGCCTGGAGTCGATCGCAAGCCAAGACTACCAAGGGCAAGTGCGGGTGTACGTGGTAGATGACGGCTCGGAAAATCGTAGGTACCTGTGGCCTGTACAGGACGCCTACACAGATGATCCGCGGTTCAACTTCATGTGGCTGGGAAAGAATGTTGGCAAGCGCAAGGCGCAAATTGCAGCGCTGCGCCGCTCGTCCGGCGATTTGGTTCTCAACGTCGATTCAGATTCGACAATCGCCGTCGACGTGGTGACCAAGCTTGTCCGGAAGATGCAAAATCCAGCGGTTGGCGCTGTTATGGGGCAGCTCACAGCCAGCAATCGAAGCGGCACTTGGCTGACCAGGCTGATAGATATGGAGTACTGGCTGGCCTGTAATGAAGAGCGTTTGGCGGAAGCTCGCTTCGGAGCCGTCTTGTGTTGCTGTGGCCCGTGCGCCATGTATCGCCGATCGGCGCTCGATTTGGTCCTCCACGAGTACGAGACGCAGTATTTTCGAGGAAAGCCAAGCGACTTTGGCGAGGATCGCCATCTCACGATCCTGATGCTCGCGGCCGGATTTCGAACTGAGTACGTTCCTGATGCGATCGCAGCAACCGTCGTTCCGGATGGGCTGGTGCCATATCTGCGTCAACAATTGCGGTGGGCACGGAGTACCTTCCGGGATACAGCGCTTGCGCTACCCCTGCTGCCACGCCTCGACTTCTACATCACGCTGGACATTGTCGGGCAGAACCTCCTTCCGCTTCTGCTCGGCGTTTCAATACTGACCGCGCTTGCGCAAATCGCACTGACGAGCGAGTTGCCGTGGCCGACGGTACTGATCATCGCGTCAATGACCATGGTTCGCTGCAGCTTGGCAGCATTTCGTGCCCGACAGCTTCGCTTTCTCGCTTTCGCTCTACACAAACCGATCAGCATGTTCCTGTTACTTCCTGTGAAGGTATATGCGTTGTGCACATTGAGCAACAGTGACTGGTTGTCGCGCAAGTCCGCCAATATGCCAGATTCAGGTGAAGGTCAGGCCAGCACGCCGAGGCAGAGCGCCAGGTTAGATGCCACAGGCCATTCGGGGATTGCACCGTCGATGGGCGAAACGGCTACACGTGCACATGCGTTTGACGTTGACGGTACCTGACAGGCCTGAAGGCGACGCGTAATTGTGCGCGTCAAAGAGGTGAGAAGCTCGTGAGCCTAGACAAGAACTATCAGTTGTTAGAGCGAGAACTGGTCGCCGATGATCCGTGGCGTCTGGACGCGAATCCGTTCGAGCGGGAGCGATACACGCAAATGCTTCGGATGTCGCTCTCCCGCCAAAGCATCACAAGCGCGTTGGAGGTCGGGTGCGCTGCGGGCGCATTCACCGAGATGCTCGCGCCTCACTGCAAACGGCTCACGGTCGTCGACGTCGTGCCGCAGGCCATTAGCCGCGCACGTTTCCGGACGGAGAGATGGTCACACATCGGCTGGAAAGTCGCCGACCTCCAACACTTTTCACCACCAGAGCGGTTCGACCTTATTGTTGTAGCAGAAGTCCTCTATTACCTCAGCGACACGCTGGAGATGCGCACGGCGGTCGACAACTTGGTCGGAATGCTCGCGCCAGGCGGGCTTGTGGTGTTCGGATCGGCGCGCGACCACATCTGCCGACGCTGGGGACACGTGGCCGGTGCAGAGACCGTCATCGCCATGTTGAATGAAGCGTTGGTCGAGATCGAGCGTGTCCACTGCCAAGGTGAGTCGGATAGCGAAGATTGCTTGATCGCCAGCTTTCGGAGGCCGTCTGCATAAGCAACCCGCTTCGGAGGCTGACAAATGACTATGTCAGAGATTGCCGTATCGCAGACGGATCGCATTGCGGTTGTTGAAGGCGAGATCAGCGAGCTGGTCCGGCCGACAAATTGTAGCAGAAGGAATAGAAAAAATGCTTGGCGGCGTCGAAGCAGCGCCAATCTCAAGGCGAACAATCGCGATGGAGCCGGCGCCGGTCACGCCGGCTGACAGAGGGTCCGGGCGCGTATCGAACGTGGCTATCGATTTCACGGCCGTGAAAAAGTCCTATGGCGAGAAGGTGGTCGTCGACCAGCTGTCGTTCACGGTGGCATCGGGAGAGTGCTTCGGCTTGTTGGGACCGAACGGCGCGGGCAAGAGCACGATCGCGCGTTTGATTCTCGGGATGTCCACGCCCGAGGCTGGCAAGATAACGGTGCTCGGCGAGAAAGTGCCGGCACGCGCTCGATTGGCGCGCAAGCGCATCGGCGTCGTTCCGCAAGCTGACAATCTTGATCTCGAGTTCACCGTACGCGAAAACCTGCTGGTGTTCGGGCGCTATTTCGGGATGACAGCAAAGGATGTCGAGAAGATCACTCCGTCCCTTCTCGAGTTCGCCCGCCTTGAGAGCAAGGCAGACGCGCGGGTGACCGAACTGTCCGGTGGCATGAAGCGGCGTCTTACGCTGGCGCGGGCGCTGATCAACGATCCGGAGATCCTTATCTTGGATGAGCCGACCACCGGGCTCGATCCGCATGCGCGGCATTTGATTTGGGAGCGGCTGCGCGCGCTGCTGTCGCGCGGCAAGACGATTCTTCTGACGACGCACTTCATGGAGGAGGCGGAGCGATTGTGCGATCGCCTGTGCGTCCTCGAGGCAGGACGCAAGATCGCCGAAGGGCCGCCACACACATTGATCGACGAACAGATCGGTTGCCCAGTCATTGAGGTCTACGGTGGCGATCCGAACGAGCTCTGCGGACTCATCAAGCCGCTCGCTCAACGCACCGAAATCAGCGGCGAGACGCTCTTTTGCTATGCGCCAAATCCGGAGCAGGTGCTCGCGCGGCTGCGTGGGCGGACCGGTCTTCGTCTGCTTCAGCGGCCACCGAACCTCGAGGACGTCTTCTTACGGTTGACCGGTCGGGAGATGAGGGACTGAATGATGTGGGAGCAGTATGCGGCGGCTCTGCCCGCCAATGCGTGGAACTGGAGCGCCGTATGGCGCCGGAATTATATGGCTTGGCGCAAAGCGGCGCTGGCATCGCTTCTGGGAAACCTCGCTGAGCCCATGAGCGCCTTGTTCGGTCTCGGCTTCGGCCTGGGACTGATGATCGGCCAAGTCGATGGCATTTCATACGTCGCCTTTCTGGCGGCTGGGATGGTCGCGACAAGCGCGATGATTTCGGCGACCTTTGAAACCGTCTATGGGGCCTTCGCTCGGATGAACGCCCAGCGCACCTGGGACGCCATCCTTTGCACGGAGCTCACGCTTGGCGACGTCGTTCTCGGCGAATTGGCGTGGGCAGCGACAAAAGCCGTTCTGGCAGGAACGGGAATTACGATTGTAGCCGCCGCGCTGGGCTATGCGGCTTGGCCGTCCATCCCTTATGCGCTGCCAGCTATCGCGCTCACTGGTGTTGCCTTCGCCAGCCTCGCCATGGTGGTGATAGCGCTCGCGCCCAGTTACGACTACTTCGTGTTCTATCAGACCCTCTTTCTCACACCCATGATGTACTTGTGCGGCGCGATCTTTCCCGTTGCTCAACTGCCCATCGCGCTGCAGCGCGTAGCAGAGGCGTTGCCCTTAGCACATTCGATTGACCTCATTCGGCCGGCAATGCTGGACCGGGACGCCAGCAGCGTCGGCCTGCATGTGGGCGTACTTTGCATATACACTATTGCCGCGTTCGTCGTATCGGCTTTGCTGCTTCGCCGCCGGCTGATGCGTTGAACAAACCATGCCCAACAGAGGCTGAACTGTCTCGACCGAGTCAATCAAGAGCTGTCACAATGTCGAAAACGGAACGATCGCCTGAGCCATTCGTCATCCTCGCGATGCCGAGGAGCGGCACCCACTATCTGGAGGAATTGCTCAATGAACATCCGAACGTGGTGAGCAACGGGGAATTGCTCAATGAGTATGATCCAAATTGGCCCGACAAGGCGCGGCTCCTACGTAGCGATCGTGAGCTTCTGGAGTGCGCTTACTTGCGCTATCCAACGCCGAGCGACAAAATCGACGTGACTCATGTTGGCTGCAAGATCAACGAACCGCAGTTTCATGACCGTCCGGGGATGATGGCTGAGCTGGCCGGTTGGCCGCGCCTTAAGGTCATCGTGTGTCGTAGAAATCCGCTGGAATCGCTCCGCTCACTCGTGCAGGCGAGGCAAACCGGTGAATGGCTGAAATACAGCTCTGATAGCGACGACTCGCAACCGCCACTGGTCAGCCTAAGCGTCAGCACCTGCGAAACCTACTTCAAGACCACCGCTGAGTTCCACGATAGGATCAGGCAGTCCTTCGCGTCGACCAACATCCTCGAGCTGGAGTATGAGACGCTTCTTCGCGAGCCGCACCTGTGCTTGGAGTTGGTTTGGGAATTCCTCGGGGTTCGTATGCGGAACGTTTCCGGTCGCGTCAAACTTCAGCGCCAGGAAGCGCGGCCGCTCGACCAAACCGTAGAGGATTTTGATGAGTTGCGTCGCCAATTCAAAGAGGGACCTTACGCCAGGTACTTTGAGGCTGTTGACGCCTGAGGATGGCCTTCTATTCCTCGGCGCCCGCGTTCGAATGCCCCTTGGTGGATTGGGGCAAGAGCAGCGGTATGAACCGCTGGGGTTGCCAGCGAGCGGACGTCTTGAATTGGCAGGCACTATTGGATGGCCGGATGGGTGCCATCCCTCCTGTTGCTAATAGCTCCGCGAGGATCGGGACGAGCCGCGTGCGGCGGCATTCAACATCGGCAGGACCTTCACTCGCGCGTTCAGCCCAGATCTATGGAACGAAGTTTTGCGCAGCTGTGCGCGAAAAGAGTGAAGGTCATTTGCCGCGGTCCTCGCGTTGCCGCTGTCGGAAAGCCAACGGACTTGATGTCTGGAACTCGCCAAGCAGGTCGTAAACCACGGGGCCTGGCTTCGCAACACGCGTGAATCACTCTGTCGGTAGAGATGGCCCAAATCCTGCACCAAGAAGGTTGAGCGTAACATGATAGGAGGCGTGTTTGAGGGCCGATCTGCCGAACAAGGATGCGGTCGCCAGACGAATGTCGGTTGACAACGAGGGCAGTTCATTCAAATCGGACAAGGCACGCGGCCGGCGGAGAGACCGAAAGACGCTGCTGCTGACCGGAGCATCGCGTGGGATAGGTTACGCCACCGGAAAGCTGTTTTCGGAAGCAGGCTGGAGGATCATCTCCTGCGCGCGGCAACCGATCGATGCCCGGCGATGTCCTTGGGAGGCCGCATCCGACAATCATGTCCAGCTCGACCTCAGCGAGCATCGGTTGCTGCCGCGCGCTATCACCGAGGTTAAAGAGCGCCTCGCGGGCGCGCCGTTGCACGCCTTGGTCAACAACGCAGCGATGTCACCGAAGACGACGAGCGGCGCACGACTAACATCGTTGGCGACATCGATCGAGACCTGGATGGACGTATTCCATCTCAATTTGGTGGCTCCAATTCTGCTTGCGCAGGGGCTCTTTGGCGAATTGAAAGCCGCGTCTGGATCGATCGTCAACGTGACCTCAATTGCAGGCTCGCGGGTGCACCCCTTCGCCGGCAGTGCCTACGCGACTTCGAAAGCCGCTCTTGCGTGTCTCACGCGCGAGATGGCTCACGACTACGCGCCGCATGGAATTCGTGTGAATGCAATCGCCCCCGGCGAGATCAAGACGGATATTTTGTCACCGGATACGGAAGCACGGGTCGTACCGAACATTCCGCTGCGCCGGGTGGGGACCCCTGAAGAGGTCGCTAAGGTCATCTTCTTCCTGTGCTCGGATGACGCCAGCTATATCACCGGCGTCGAAGTGCCGATCAATGGTGGCCAACACCTCTGATCGGTTGAAGATGAACCGATCGGTGCACGACACAAGCTTGTCTCTCTGGCCGACACCTGCGACCGTCAATCGAAACTGCAATGAAGCGACACGTCAAGGAATTCAGGTCTGCAATCTGGCCAGGAGATCCGTTGCCCCGGACGAAGATGCAACACATTTGCTCGTGCGGTCGCGTTGCCGAAGAGCGCCGTTTGCGATCAGGAGTCGTCAACCCAAAGCTTGCCTGTTCAGATGGAAACTGGCTCCCGTCATTCAACGCAACACCTTGGACTAGCGAAAGACTTCGCTGCAAAGCATCATGGTACCAATGAGCACGATCAAAACCGTCTGTGTCTATTGCGGCTCCGGTCCCGGGACCAATTCCCACTTCATCGAAGGCGCCAAGGCATTCGGCAAGGCGCTCGCCGAGAACAACATCCGCCTGGTCTATGGCGGCGGTTCGCTTGGCCTGATGGGCTCGGTCGCCACCTCCGTGCTCGATCACGGCGGCATGGTAACCGGCATCATTCCCGAATTCCTGCGGAAGCGCGAGAATGCGCTGACCCGCGTGCAGGAAATGATCGTCACGCCCGACATGCATGAGCGCAAGCGGTTGATGTTCGAGCGCTCCGACGCCTTCGTGGCGCTGCCGGGCGGCGTCGGCACGCTGGAGGAGCTGGTCGAGCAACTGACCTGGAAGCAGCTCGGCCGTCACACCAAGCCGGTGCTGCTCGCCAATATCGCCAATTTCTGGGAGCCGCTGTTCTTGCTGCTGTCGCATATGCGCCAGATCGAGTTCATCCGCACCGGCTTGTCCGTCGATATCCTCAAGGCCGATCGCGTCGAGGACATCCTGCCGAAGCTGAAATCGGCGGCGGCCCAGATCGCCGAGGCGGAAAAGCAGCTCGCGCCGGACATCGTGCGGAAGCTCTAAGATTTTTCCGCCGGAAACGTCGCCGTTTCGATCCGGTTGCCATCGGATCGAAGGCGAAGGCTGCGTAGTAACGCATGCGGTCGTGCCGGCGGATGCCCGGCGCGCCGTCGGATGCGCCGCGGGTCGCAAGGGCTGCGGCATGAAACGCGTCGACCTCGGCCGTAATCTTCGCCCGCAGGCAGATATGCACGCCGCTCTCCGGTGCTCCGTACCGCATCGCCTCGCGCAGATTGATCCAGAACTCCGGATAGGCCTTGCGGAAGCCAATTGTGCAATGCCGTGTGACCAGGCGCGGGAGCCCGCGGGCAGCAGCGTGGCGTCGTAAAATCTTGCAGAGCGTTTGAGATCGCTGACGCCGACGGGGATGTGGTCGATCATTGCTAGTGCTCCCCCTCTCTCCTCCTCATCGTTGCGAGGAGCGAAGCGACGAAGCAATCCGGACTGTTACCGCGGAAAGACTTTTGGATTGCTTCGCTTCGCTCGGTGTTTGTGGTGCCGCCGGTACGTCCGCCGCCGCAGCCTACGCCAGCGCACCGACTTCACACGGTAGCAGGCCGCGTTCACCCAATGTCACTGTAGAGACTTGCCGCCACGGGCATCCGGCGAATTTTCTCGTAGTGCAAAATTGCGAGCCTAAGGTCCGGTGTTCTTTCAACGCATTTAGGAAACGAAATGTGCCGAGCAGGCTGAAAACGTGGTGGCTCTATGCAAAAAGCCCGCCGTTGAACTCTCCTGATTCTGACTATTGCACCTCAAGACTGATGGAACTCGGAAGCCAAATGCTCGCGTATCGCCAGCGGATTTTCGGCGGCGCCGTACTTCAGCCGCTCTGTGAGGACGCGCTGTCATTCGTCTTCCTGCCTAGCAGCTTTCCGGTCTTGCGATCTACGAAGTGCAGCTGGGAACAGGCGGGGCAAAACACGCCTTGAAACTGGTGTTCGGCCGCTTCGTCGTCGATTGGCCGATGCTGAACCACAACTCGTGTGATCGGGCAGAGGAAAGTGATGGTGCGCATATCTGCCCCATGCTGCTGGGCTCGGGTGAACAGGAAAACGGCCGGGCAGTGCGTGACCTCGCAACCAGCGCAGGTCCCGGCGTGCCACTCGGGATTAATCCAAACTACGACACCTGAACCGGGGCCGCCTTGTTCTCGCGCAAAACGCCAGCACCGATTTTTCAGATCGATGATCAATGCGTCGATGGCACGACTAATGTCTCGCGATCTTCTTCAATCGGAGTGAACCGAACTCCAAAGCTGCGGCTCTCGATGGTGCATGGCACAAACACGGATAGAGGTCGGTCAGGAGCGGCCTTCTGACGAAATGTGCTTCAGGAGCTGCAAGCGCTGCGCAAGCTTCCGAGAAAAGTCGGGTTGGACATCGCGTGCGCTCGCTGCCAGCTCCAGCGACAGGCTGCATGAACATGGTCGCCGCCCGCAGGCGCTAAATGAGTCCGGATGACGGTCATGCGGGAACTTGCGCCTTTGGCGTTAGAGAGCGCAAGCAGGCGCTGCTGCATGATCGTTCAGGAGAGTTGCGCTCTCGGCAGTTTCCGTATGCGGCCCGGGCCGACCAACCGCATCGACGCAGCTGGCGGCCTTGGTCGCGCCCATGGCGGGACGAGCTTGGCTCGATCGCGTCTAGCTGCGAATCGTACTGACAACGGCATTGCGACCAGCACGAGGCAGTCCTGGAACCAACGATTGCTTGTGAAACGCACATAGCGTTTTCGGCCCTGAAGAGGGCGTGTCGCTGAACTCGAAACCTGGCTGATATCTCGATCCATCGAGGATGCTTGCTCGTGCAAGTCGCTCGGGAGCGCCGGAGCCGGTGAGTGGCATGGCGCTCACGAGAACGTGGCGAAGAGCAAGAGAGCGCCCCAAAGCACCAAGCTGAGGAGAAGTGCCGCGAGCGGCCACCGAGTCCAAGTCCTCAGGGGTTGGGAGGCATCAGGAGATAAATAGCCATCGCCCTCGTTCAGGTGTAGTTTTGGTGTGCGCCAGTGCATCATTCATCTCCTATTTCGTGTGCTTCAATTGTCGACGAGGGGCCAATCTCGTCGACCAGAACGATCGCGCCCGCCACCGAGCGGTCACGATCTTGGTGTGGACAAGCTCCGATCATCAGCCGTCACATGCCGCCGGGAAGTCTCGTGCGGCGCAGCGCCTGGTTCCCGGGCTCGATTGTTGCCCAAGAGTGCCGCGATAAGTGTCTTCCTCGGCTCGTTCCCGCTCCTCAGCGGCCGAGGTCGCGCGCGGCCAGACGATCAGGCTTTTGCAGCACGAGGCAGGAAGTGAGCTCGGCTCATGTCGAGAAACTCGGAACATCACGGAACGGTCTCGTCATAGCTGAACTCCGCTGTCGACCTAGATGATGTTCTAGCTGGACATCCTGCGGCTCGTTGCCAGATCAATGTAGGATCGCTTTGACTGCTTCGCAGACCTCTGACAGCTTTGCATTGCAAGGAGACGCTCTACCTTGGTCCGATCCAGTTCCGTTCGTCGGAATCGCCCCGCGGACAACCTCGGCTTGCATCGCCGGCGCGCCATTTAAGGTCGAAGTAACGGTCGGTTCGGCGGTCCATGGTGGATCAGGTTCCTCTCTGTGAATCGTCTACAGCGCCAAGGCTGGTCAAGCCGGCGAGGGGTCATAGTCAGCGTAGCTGACCGCCAGCTGACGGACTTGAGGGTTTATGCGAGCGCGAGCCGCTTTAAGGGCACGCGTTTGCTCGCCGCGATGGCGGGCCTCCAGCACGCCAAGGCGATCTTGGCGACCAGTGGCCAGGATTGGGCCGGAGGCGAGACGACCGGCTTCGCACATTCCCAATCTGACATTTTTTCATAAGCGCTGATCGAGCGTACGAACCGCGGGTGCTGCACAACCGAAAACAGGACGCGCCGTGTCGGAGAGTATGGAAGCTCGTCGTAGGGATTCAACGCGGCGGCCGAAAAAGCTCAACTTGAGTGCTCCAGACTTTGCCCATCGCAGCTTGCCGCGTTGACGCATCACGGTCGGCGCGTACGCCGTCAGCGCCGGCGCGTCGCCCGCGAGCAGGGCGAATGCTTTCTGACGGTGCTGAATTTGCGCAGATAGTCAGAACGCCTTCGACTTGGAAAAGGTCGTTTGCGCCGCGGTCGAAACGCGAGGGCGGCCGGCGCTCGTCTGCTCGCCTTCAAACCCCAGCTTGAGCCGATCCAACTGAGCGCAAATGCACCGCCTCCTGAATGGTCTGATCCTGACACCGCTGCTGGCCGAAGAAGTGCGGATGACTGAATGTCACGCGGTTTGCATCGGCGCATTTCCTGCCCAAACGACCGTGCTCTATAGGTCAGCAAGGAAATGGCCGTTCCACACCACCCCTCTTGTCACTTCGGGGCTCCATATTTCACGCAAAAGTGCAAAAGTTACGGATTTCATGGAAAATTACGCCTTTTCATGCCAAGCTGTGCTCAACACCAAGTTCGCTACGGCCGCCTTCATCGCTATCTGATCCATTACGTTCTGGCGGAACGCGGCTTCAATCCGCCGGGCATGATGTTTCCGGTCTCCGGGGCCATTTTGGATAACATCAACGCTTATCAGCGGATTCTTGAAAGCTATTCTGTCCGCCTGCTTCCCTTCATCAAATGGAAGGCGACGGGCGAACGGAGTGTTCGCGTCCTCAACGAGACGGCAGATTTCTAACGCTTCTTCGATGCCACTGCCACTGCCACGCCTCACGCCGAATTTCTCTATGAATGGCGTGGCAAGGACAATCGATACAGATCTTCCGGTGGAGACGAGATATCTGGTATCTTAGGATACGTTCAGGCGTAGCGTGACGGAGATCGTCGACATGCGGGGCGGCACTGTCGATCTATTATTTCGCTTCTCCACCAGAACAAGGGTGTTCTGTCGATACGTGGCCGGGAAAAGGAATTTGCCAAACTGACCGACAACGAGGCCGCCGAGATCGAGGTGAGCTAGGAATTCGTTTCCTGAGTGACTGCATCCGAGTGCAGGCGCACACCGAGATGATTCAGCGCCGCGCGACCAGGTCCCAGTGCCACATCGCTCCTATCGCATGCGAGTCACACTTGACGGCGCTACTATGGCGCGCCCCCGAACATCGGGCCGCCATTGTGTCCGGAAAACCCTTCAGTATTTCAATTGTAGTTGACTGAATAGAAGGCAGCACTTTTGCAGATATCAGGGCGGAAGTGAATTCGCAAAGCGGTTTATAAATCGCACGAAGTGCGACGCGTCGCAACATTGCTAATTTGATCTTTCGTGCTAGAAGCCCCGCTCAACAACGAGTGGAGATTTCCAATGGCGAAGAAAGTGAAGAAGGTAGTCCGCCGCGAGTACACGAAGGCGGACGTCAAAGAACTTCGCGCGCACTCCAAGGCTAGGGTTCCGGTAGCGAAGATCGCGAAGTCTATGAAAAGGACGGAAGGTTCTCTCCGTCAAAAGGCAATCAAGCTCGGTATCTCTATAGGGCATCGCCGGTAAGAGAGAGGGGATCAGCTTTGTGCTTCTGTCCCGACGCCACCAGTATTCGCGGGCCCCGAGTTTCCTTCAGAGGTGACCTGTCCGCGCTAGCGTTACGAAGTTTGAAATAAAATGAGGCTCGCTCTGCGATCATCACTCGTCTGCGAGATCCAAGAGGGATTGGCTCTGATTGCTGCGCTGACTGCTGCATCGGCCAATTTCAAACATTGACCTGCATACCGAATAGGGCATGCGCCGTCCACCTGTGACGCGTGAGCGAATGCTGGAAACAAAGATCGTTGTGTTTTTGCTTCCGATAGGTTTTAAACCGGTCGACTTCATCACCTCAGTGAATGAAAGTAATTCGTGTAGTTTTGCCGTGCTCGAACAAGAGGAAAAGAGCCGGCGATACATCACGCACTGTATCGTTCGGCGCTACAAAGGAATTCATCGTGGCCAAGATGACCAAGAACCAGCTCATTGACGCAATTGCTCAAGGAACGCAAGTTTCCAAAGGTGACGTAAAGGCCGTCATCGAGCAGTTGGCGACCGTCGGCTACAAGGAGTTTAACGAGTCTGGCGAGTTCGTCATCCCCGGCTTCGTCAAGATGTCGGTCGTGAACAAGCCTGCTACTGAAGCCCGCAGCGGAGTTAATCCTTTCACGAAGGAGCCGATGGAATTCGCAGCCAAGCCAGCCAGCAAGTCGGTCAAGGCGTCGCCGCTCAAGGTTGCTAAAGACGCAGTCGCGACATCATGAGGTCGGCTGCCGTGGATCGCGCTACGTGGCGTTGGTGCGAGGACGGATGGCGGACCGAGGTTGCCACTGCCGGCGTAGGCATGCCGTAAGAAGCTCATCGGCCAACAGCTGGTTGTCAGCCGAACGAGTGCTGACCCGCCTGGCAGGGCGCCGCCAGTTGGGAAACGCAGTCCGGGACGACCGGTCACGACCAGACGTGCGGATCGTTGGCGAAGACGAAGCGGATCTCGCTCGTCTTGCCGCCAGTCGAGGCGCTGGCGAGGCATGGCCGTCGGCGGCAGAGGTCAAAATCGTCGCGATCGATAACGCAAAAGTAAAAAGCAAACCCTAATGGACGCCGCGGCGCGCGAATTGGTGCGATCCGAACGTTGCTTTCACCGAGCCCGAGGAAAGACGCCATTCATTCCGGCGATGCGACGATCGTGGCCTTTGCGCTTCCGGCCGTAGTACTGCGCCGAAACGAACTAAGCCGGACAATGGCCGCGGCCTTGGTGTGGCGGATGGCGCCTCGTAGCCGTTGTGACACTGCTGCCTACGACATGCCGATGATGATGGTTGTCATGACAGCGCTGTCGGCGTCGGATCGGCAGCTGCATCATCATTCGGGGTATTCGGCAGCAACCGGCAGCCGCCTGGATTCCGCGAACTCATACGGACGTTGATGATCGGCGCCGATCGGCTGGCGGTTCTTGACGTCTTGAGCCAACGGCCTGTCATCGGCAGCAATGCCGTGGGAAGGACTCGGCACTGCGCGGAACGGACGTGGTCTGCGCCCCAGTCGGTGAGTTGCTTCGGTATGGCTACTCGGACTATGCAGGTATCGTCGAGGGGCCGTTGCACCTTGCGATCGCGAGGCGTAGTTTGGGTTTCGCCAGTCCTATTTATACCAGCATAGCCCGCCCATTATTCCAGTTTATGGACATTCAGGTGGTCATTCTTGCTCGGATGCGCAGGGTTGTTGACGAGATCTGCGAGTATGTGTCCCGGTACGACACCGGCGGCCGGACCAATGTCGCCTCAAAAGTCCTGGGAGCAACCACCGGGGGAGAGACGTCGACCGACTGTGTACGGCAGGTTCGCCGCGAAGCGCTCTCGAAGGTGCCGACGATGTGGCGATAGTCACAAGAGGGTGCCGCGTGAACTTCCAGGTCACGGTTCTTAAGATCCTGGTGAGCTATCCGGATGGGTTTGCCGTGATGGCGGACTTGAAGCGCGACATGGCGATCTGGCGACCAGCGGTAGCGATTGGGCCGAACGCACGCGACGACTGGGTTCGCTTGTGCCTGACCTTGACATCTTTTCGCAAGCCTTGATTGAACGTATCAACGGCGGTTGGCGCATAACGGAAAAGGGACGCGCCGTCTTGGAGTTCATGGAAGCGCGCCCCAGGCGTCCGGAGCCCGCAAAAGGTCCGCCCGAGTGCTCCATCCCCGCTGCCCCGCTGCCGGTGCTCGCGCGCTCAGGTCGGCACGGGCGGCGGCAGCGCCGCCGCTCCGACCACGCGCGAAGAAGCGCAAACGCTTCCTGATCCGCTCGCACAAAAGGGACATTCGGCCGGACCGCAGGTTCACAGGATCAAGGCAGGCGTCAGCCCGCGCCGATAATCCGGTCTACTCGCATGGTCCCGTTGGTTTCGAGGGCGTGCTCTAGAGGCTTGATTGGACAACACTCCATCGCAGGGGGAGAAAAAGAGGACCACGATCAGGAAACTCGCGCTATTTGCACTACCGTTGAAGCGCGGCCGTGAAAATGCGCCCAGAAAAACGCAGCTGGTCTTCTCGGATTACACAACCGGGACAATCCACAAATCTGCTGGGTTAAAGACGAACGGCTCTCGTGTTTGCGCTAGATCAATTCAACCTGCCCGGGAACCGATACTGTTTTGCACATGCCAAAACCGCTCGCCGACTGAGCTGTTGCGGCTGCGTGGCTTGGGAGGTCCGGACACCTCCTCGCCACGCTCCTCGCGAAAGGGTGATCCAGTCAGAAACCAAAACTGCCGTCCTCAAATCTTCCTTGTTGATGAGACGAGCGCGCGCACGACCGCAGCAGCGCAAGTGGCCTCAACTGACGCATGGCTTGAGGCATGGCTTGCCCGCTTCCTGCAGGTCCTCAGACAACTTGGAAAGCGAGGCTCCGCCTAACGCAAACCGGTCTGAATTCCCAGAGAGACAGAAGCACGTTGTAGCGCAATACGCGCTGTTTGCGCCAAACCTTCGGCTCTAGGGTACATTGACCGGTGGCATGGATGCGGTTGGGCGCGGCACGAAACCAATCTGATGCTGGCTGCGCGCCGCCAGCATAATCACAAAGGTCACAAAGAGGATTAGCAGGCCGCGCATCTAAAAAAGGCTCCAATATCGGTAGCCGATATATGAATTCGTTGACGTGAGTGCCATAGCGGCGCTCCTGCGCGCGTAGGCCGTCGCCATCGACACGGCCGTACCGGCTAGGAGGCCGATATCATCGGCCTGGGGCTCTCGAACACCATGGGAAAAATCGACGCTCGCAAGCTTTCGAGCGCGCACTCTTCCTCCGACAGGCGTCTGCAGACGTACTGCCGGTCGTGTTCGGTGAGCTTGGTCTTCAGCAGTCTTCGGTGGCGCTGGATGGCGCTCAGATGTGTGCGCATGCGCGCCAAATTGTCGTCCATCATGGCCGTCTCCTTCCAATGCTCGTTGATGATGCTTTCGCTTGCCTGATCGGCCTGAGCTTCCGATCAATTCAAGAAGGTCAGTCGGCTCAAGCGAAGCAGCCGAGAGCGAGAGCGCTTGGTTTCGCGTTCGACAACTAGTTGAGATCCAATCCGTGCTCAGCCGGTCTGAAATGTGTCCCGGACCCATGCCGCTTGATCCAGTCCCGTTCAACCGCCAATGTCAGGCCCGTTTGGAAAACGCCGCCGGTGCGGCTGGCATCGCAGAGGAACTGGCCGTTGGTTGGGCTCGATGCCGCCGGCGATCGCTTGCGTGCCGCGGCTTCCGGATCGGCGAACGGGTGGCCTGCACCGAACTTCATCCAGCTTCGCCCGGACCTGAAAAGATCGATGCGGGCGGCGCGGTACGCGGAATCGGCAGCGGACGCTCCGTCGGGCGTGGCGCCCGCGCCAGATTTCCGCCCTTCACGTCGTAGCTGCCGGCCAGCTTCAGCAACCGCTGCCTGGTGAACGGATCGGCCCGCTCGGCGAGATGACGCGCCTGCTGCGCCAGTTTTCTGTAGAATTCACGCCCCATAACACACTCTTACTGGCCGCCCGGGATCCTTGGGCGTGGCGTCAAGCCGTCGCTCCGGAAGACTGCTGATCCAAATTACTCATGCCAGCCCTCTCAAATCTGAGATATTCCTTTATTTGCGCCGCAAGACCGCTAAATGCCCTGCAGTCACGATGGAAAAATGCGTTCTTTGGTTGCAACAGCAGGAATAGGGCGCGGCATCCGAAAGTCTTTTTGTTAGCCCATCGAAGCAGCGCGGCGCAGCAAGAGCTGCTTTCGTCGACACATGCCGGGCATTTTGTTTTTGAACCGATCGCATCTGCCGATGAGGTCTCAATCAGTTCGGAGAATATCGTGTTTCGTGGACGGTGACTTGGGCGAGCAGCAGGCTGAACTAGACCCGCCAAAGCTTCGAGGCAGTTGCGCGCTTGCAAAAAAATCGATGCGTCTCGGAGCGAGGATCGACTGGCCTGAACGCTCAAGGCGCTCTTTGAAGCGCAGCTGCCACGGACCGGCAATTGGTCTGCCCGGAAGAGGGAGAATTCCGCGGTACTTCGGCCAGATGCGTGCGCGCGGTCGCAGCTTCGCTGGATCCTATCGGAAAATTCAAATGTGGCCGGGACCTGCGTTGCCGGTGACCAATGCCGGGACATCATCCGCCTGGAAGGGACGATGAATAGCCGCCTTCGGAAGAGCGCCAAAAGATCTAATGACGCTTTCATCCAGCCGGAATCCATTGATCCGCGGCGCGGGCCTCGCGATGTTGCCCGCACACATGCGTCCAAGCATGGCTAGGCAGAGGTCTTGCATTTCTCGATTTACGCCTCCCAGCGCGCCAAAGACATGCCCACTCTCGGCCCTGATCGGGGTTTCAATGTTGTCGAAGTAGTTGCCCTCAATCAGGCCTTGAACAGATGGTCCGGCGTCCAGCGCGTGGAAGAAACCATTGCGCTGCAGCAGCTCGGTGTTGTGGAAGTAGTTGTTCACCAGGTGAATGACCGACCGTAGACCGTCAATGTGCGGAGCCCGTCCGGAGACCTCATGGAAGTAGTTGTTGGCAACCGTGATCGACTGAGGACTGCCAAGAAAAAGAAGGTTCCAGTAATGCGCTCCGTTGCAATAAGAGGAGTAGTTATCCCTGCCATCAAAATCGTTCCACGAGACCGTGATATTCGTCGTCTCCCCAAGGCCGCCGGCAATCATCTGGCGCCCGATGTTATGAAAACGGTTATGATCGATCCAGACCCGGTTCGCTCGCGCAATCGCAATCGCATCGCCCGCGAAGACAATGCCGGGATTGATGTCAACGATGGTCAGGTTGCGGACAATGACGTTCCTCACACCATTCAGTCGCAGTCCCTTGCCCCTGATTGTAGCGCTCGATCCGACGCCAATCACGGTCTTGTTTGATCCGACCTCCAAGGGATGTTTGCCCGCTTTATCGAAGCTTACTTCCATTTTGAGCTTGCTATCGCAGTGCGTGTCGAGCCCATCCAAGAGGAGAAGCGATTCACCCTTGTAGGGCGTCTGACAGGTGTTGCTGTATTGGCAACCCGGACCCTCGCCGCGCCCTTCCGCTCCTGTGAAGTCTATAGTCCCGACAATCTGGACAACGCGCGGACTATCGTCCTTGCAGATACCGGAGCTATACGAACGACACAATTGATAAGTCAGATCTTTGAGTGAGTTGACCTGAACAACTTCGCCTCCCAGGCCGCCCGTGGTTCCAGCACCAAATCCCTCTGCGCTGTCCCATCTCGGATTGCTCGCTGCGATAGCACCGGAGATCCCAACAATGCCGGCGAGTCCAGCGAGCATCCCCAATAACTGTTTCAGCTGGCACACCGCTTCCTCGTAGACATCGACTCTCCATCGGCAAATGAAAGAAACGTTGAAACGACCCATCGTCTGATCCAACGGCCAGCCACGCGGATCGAGTCTTTGTGGCATTGTTTGCATCCCGGCTCGACGGTGCCGATCCTGTGATCCATCTAACTGCACCAGCCTAGCATGTCACAAGAAAAATCTGGAACGTAGCGCACACGTTCCGTGGTCTGGCGGTGGATGGCCCATTCCCATAAGATTCAAGTCTGCCAATGATTGAGCGGCCCACCCGGTCCGCAGAGGTCTGCTGATCAATTGGATCGCTGCCAACGTCAGTCGCAACGAACTTCAACATCACCTGGATAAGCCGATCCAGTGAGTCTCGTGATGTGATCTACACAGGACGGATGACTACAGGAGAGAGCGGTCGAAGTCATCGCCTTCCGTATTTTGTCGTACCAGGGTTGTCGGATTCAAGACATTCGCTGCGTGGCACTCAAGAACGACAGACAAAGAAGCCCGCAAATCCGCACCAAACACACGGTCTTCTACAACTATTCACAGCGCGTTGGGAGCGGCACGCGAGTTGCTGAGGTGAGCAACGCGGCTGCTAGATCGCAGCGCGCGATTAAGTGTTCGTTTTAGGGAGCAAAGACAGTGGCGACTGGAAGCGTGAGATGGTTCAACCCGACTAAAGGCTACGGCTACATCGCGCCGGACGATGGCGGCCGTGACGTGTTTGTTCATATCTCTGCGGTGCAGATGGCTGGCTTGGTCCTACTCCCACAAGGAGACAAGATCAGCTATGAACCAAAGATCGGCCGCTCGGGGAAAATATCAGCCGAAAACCTGCGCCTCATCTAGCTTCTGCTTTGGCAAGCGGGGGCTGAGGTCAGGGGCCATATTGGCGTGCGCCTTGTGCTTTCATGACTTGGGTTCACTTTTCCAAAGTAAGTCTCTGGCGACGCTTATCCCATAGGGATATCGATCATCGTTTTCGAACGAAGGGCCGGCTCCCAGCCGGCGTCAATACAGTTGCCAGTTGGGAAGCTTCGCCAGCAGATATCGCTCGACGGCTTTGTTCTTTGTCCGGCCGCGCTTGAGGCGCAGGCGAAGCCGGGTCAGCATGTCGGGTTGGCGATGGCAATGTCGCGGGACTACCCGGAGCAGAGTGTACCAGCGTGGGCGCCGAGAATTACCAAGCATACATATCAATAACGCGGCGTCACTGACGTTGATGGCCGGGACAAGCCCGGCCATCAACGTGCGCCAATCAGTCTGACTTCGGCCCCGGAACGCCGGCAGGCAGCGCCGCGGCTTGCGGTGCGCGGCCGACAATGACGGTGAGCAGGCCCTGGCCCCACAGTCGCTTGGCGGCCGCCTTGGCGTCGTCCAGCGTGACCGCATCGACAATGGCGTTGCGCTTCTCGATATAATCGATCGGCAGCTGATCATGCTGATCTTGCAGCAGCGCATAGGCCAGCTTGGAGGAGGTGTCGAGCGCCAGCATCTGCGAGCCCTTGAGGTACGACTTGGCCTCGTCGAGCTCTTTCTGCGTCGGGCCCCCCTCGGCGATGCGGCGTACCTCCTTCTCGACGACGTCGATGGTGTCGCCGGCGCGGTCGGCGCGCGTGCCAGTATTACCGATGAACAGCGCCGAATGCTGCATCCATTGCAGCGAGTCGAACACCGAATAGGCGAGGCCCCGCTTCTCGCGCACCTCGCGATAGAGCCGCGAGGACATCCCGCCGCCGAGGATGTGACTGACGACATAAGCTGCCATGAAGTTCGGGTCGTTGCGCTTCACGCCGGGACCACCGAAGGTGATCACGGTCTGCGGCACGTCGAGCGGCACGAAGGCGCGCTGTGGCGGCTTTGCAGCTTCGACGTCGGGGACCGGCGCCAGATTGGCCTTGGCTGGCAGGGCGCCGAAGGTGTCGTCGAGCAACTTGCCGAGAGTGTCTGGATCGACGTCTCCGACGACCGTGACCTTCAGTGTGTCCTTGGCCAGCACGCGGCCGACATAATCCTTCATGTCGTCGATCGTGATGGCCGGCACGCTCTCCAGCGTGCCATTGGTCTGCCGTCCATAGGGATGATCGCCGAAGGTCATCTCCAGGAATTTGCGGCTCGCCAGCGACGTCGGATCCGTCGTCTCGTGGCGCAGGCCGGCGATCACCTGCGAGCGGACGCGCTCGACGTCGGCGGTGTCAAAACGCGGCGAGGTGAGCGCCGAGCGCAACAGGTCGAAGGCCTCGTCCTTGTTGTCGGGCAGCATGCGCAGGCTGCCACGGAAGGTGTCGCGGCTGGCGCTGAAGGAGAGCACGATGGCGCGGCGATCGAGCCGCTCATGGAACGTCTTGGAATCGAGATGGCCGGAGCCCTCGTCGAGGAGGTCGCCGACGAGATTGGCGACGCCGGGCTTGTCCCTGGGATCCTGCGCCGAGCCGCCGGCGAAGGAATATTCCATCGCGATCAGCGGCACGGTTGCGTCCTGGACGAACCAGGCCTCGATGCCGCCCGGCGAGATCAGGCGCTGAATCTTTGCGGCGGCCTCGGAGGGGAAGATCTGAGTCAAAGTGAGCGCTGCGCCGGCGGCCAACGACAGAACGATGCGTCGGGAGTGAAGGAAGGGATGGGTCACGAACGTTTCTCCTCGCGCCTGGTGGTAGTCTTTGCGCCAGTCTTGGCTGTGCTGGTGTCCTTGATCAGATAGCCGGTGACCGAGCGCTTCTTATCGAGCCATTTTTGCGCAGCTGCACGGACCTGTACGTCGGTGACGCCGCGAATTCGGTCCGGCCAGCTTCGGATGTCCTTGACGGAGAGCCCGGTGCTCAGCGCGCCGCCATACCAGCCCGCGAGCGCCGCCTGGTCGTCCTGGGCGTAGATCGCTCCTGCAATGAGCTGCGTCTTGACTCGCTCGAGGTCCTCGGCGCGGATCGGGTTCTGCGCGATGTCGGCGATGACGCCGTCGATCACCTGCTCGACCTCGGCAAAGCCGACGCCGGCTTTCGGCGAGGCCGAGACCGAGAACTGGGTCGGATCGAGCGAGATGCTGGAATAGCTGGCGCTGGCGGAGACCGCGAGCGGCTTGTCGGCGACGAGGGCGCGGTACAGATAGGAGTTGCTGCCGCCGCCCATCAGCTGCGCAAGCACGGCGATTGCCGCGCTCTCCCCGGGAGCGACCGTCGTCGCCGAGGGCACGAGGTAGAAGCGCTGCAGGACGGGCTGCTCGACGCGCGGGTCGGACAGCGTGACAGTGCGCGGGGCTTCCGGTTCAGGCTCCTGCGGGCGGACGCGCTGCGCCGGGATCGCGGGCTGAGCGGGGATGGGGCCGAAATTGCGTTCGACCAGCGAGCGGACTTCAGGGAGTTCGACGTCGCCGGCGATCACGACAATCGCGTTGTTCGGCGCATAGAAGCGGCGATAGAAGGCGAGCGCGTCCTCGCGACCGAGCTTCTCAATCTCCTGATGCCAGCCGATCACGGGCCGGCTATAGGGATGATTGAGATAGAGCGCGGTCGTGATCTGTTCGCTCAAACGCTCATTGGGACTGTTGGCGACGCGCATGTTGTATTCCTCGAGCACGACGTCGCGCTCGGGCAGTACGTTTTCGTCCTTGAGGATGAGGCCGTTCATACGGTCGGCCTCCAACTCCATCACCGTCGGCAGCTGCTTGCGCGGGACGCGCTGAAAGTAGCTGGTGTAATCAAGTGAGGTGAACGCGTTTTCGTTGCCGCCGACGCGAAACACGGTCTTGGAAAATTCGCCGATCGGGTGCTTTTCCGTGCCCTTGAACATCAGATGCTCGAGAAAGTGGGCAAGCCCCGATTTGCCGGGCGTCTCGTCGGCGGAGCCGACCTTGTACCAGATCATCTCCGTGACCACGGGCGTGCGATGGTCCGGGATCACCACGACCTGAAGCCCGTTGCTGAGCGTGAAGCTGGCGGGCGGCGCCGACGTGAGCGTCGTCTGGGCAAATGCGCTGCCGGTCGAAAGACTGCAACTGGAGAGCAGTGCAGCAAGAACGCAAGCCGCCGATCGGTATGAAGGTGTTGGGATTCGTGGCAACATCCGACCCCAAAGATCCCAGGAGAAAGCACGATAAAGCGCTCGGCATTTGGCTCTATTATTGCCATCGACATAGTTCGTCAGCTGCTGGATCGGCATGGCTGTTCAAAAGCTCCATTGCGGTTCGTCAGGAATGAGGATGAGTGATGAACAAATTTCATCTCTCGGTGGCTCTAGACTCTCCGATCATCCAATCGAGAGTCTTTGCGTGTCCGCAGGACTATGTCGGTCCAACGCGATGCCCATTCCCCAAAGCATTAGCCGTGCCAAAAAGAAAGCTTCGCAAATACAAAGATCAGCTCGCACAAGCGATGTTGCGTCTCCGACATGGTCGTACATCGGACAACGCCAATCTTCATTCCAACATGGTTCAGGGAAGTGAACGCCTTTCAGACCCACCACCGCCTTCAGAAATAGAGCACGAGACTGATGGTGCCGCTCGAATTCTGACGCAAGTCAACTGCCCTCACACGGCACCCACTCAGTGCACAGTACTGGAACGATAATGATTGCTCGTCACCGAAGCGGCCTGGTAAATCCGCATCGTGGTAAGCCGCGCAATCGGACCCTCGCGCTAGTGATCCGGTGTTGCATTCACGGATGCGTCGCCCCTCTAGCTCATGTGATGCGCTCACCTTTTGTTGTTTCGACTAGGCGGAGCTGCGCAGCATGACTCTTTGAGAGGCTGACGCGAAGATTGTTCTGGAGCAGCCGCGCGAGCCTGCACCGTAGAAGTCATTGACCAGCAACGGCGCGCTGTTGTCATATTTGATTACGAATATCGGTAGTTGACGGCGACGCAGAAGTCAGCGCCCATCACCCGTTTTGCCAATATCCATTTGCAGCGTATGACCTTGGGTCGCATCCTTGCGGCGTCTTGGCCGAAATCCCTCTGATGCATGCGTGGGAATGACTGTAAAAGCGCCAAGTACGAACTGCAGCTCGCCAGCGAACTGAAGGGCGCCGCGCCAACGTCAATGATGAAATCTGCGGAGCAGCGTTCACTTCGAAAAGAATGAACTTGAATCGCATGCTGCGTCAGGTTGTAGGCTTCGTGTCTCGACCGAACCACATCATGCAAACCTCGATCGCAAATCGAAAGCGAACGCCAATGCCAGCCCTGGGAGTGAACGGGTGTCTAAAGCAAGCTCGCCGACAAAGTCGCAAGCTGGAGCGCCAACGCTCTCCGCTCCCGATGATGATCCCTATCTTTGGCTGGAAGAGATAGAGGGCCGGCGCGCGCTAAACTTTGTCGAGCGGCAGAACGACAGGACGTTGCGAGCGTTTGGCGGCGCGACCTTCGAGCGGGATCGCGACGTGCTGGCGTCGATCTACGATCGGCCGGATAATATTCCCTATATCGCGCGGCGTGGTGGCTATCTCTACAATGTCTGGAAGGACGCCAGCAATCGACGAGGCCTCTGGCGACGGACCACGCTAGACGAATTTCGCAAGCCGAACCCGTCCTGGGAAATCTTGCTCGATGTCGACCAGCTCGCGGCAAAGGAAGGTGAGGACTGGCTTCTGAACGCGACGGTTTCACTGCCGGGAGATCATCCGCGAACCATTGTGAGCCTGTCGCGCGGCGGCAGCGATGCCGTCGTCTTGCGCGAATTCGACCTCAATGCGAAAAGCTTTGTGGCCGACGGCTTCACCCTGCCGGAAGCGAAGAGTAGCGCCACATGGGTCGATCCCGATACGCTGCTGTTGTCCAGCGCGCATGGCGACGGCATGGCAACCACATCGGGCTATCCGAGGACAGTGCGGTTGTGGCGCCGCGGCGAACCCGTGGATCGCGCGGCCGTGGTGTTCGAGACGACGCCCGATCGCATGTGGGCCTTTTGCGAAGTCGATCGGACTGGAAAAAGGCCACGCGTCTGGTTCTTCGATCAGCTGGACTTCTTCAATCTTGACGTCTGGCCCGGGACCGAAACCGGCGCGAGCGTGAAGCTCGATCTTCCCTCCGACATCTGGCTCCGGGCGCACCGGGACTGGTTAATCGTCAAATTGCGCTCGGCATGGAGGATTGCCGGCGTCACCCACGCGCCTGACACCGCGCTTGGCATATCGCTGTCGGCCTTTCTCGCCGGCGATCGCAACTTCACGGTCATTTTCGCGCCGCGCCCGCGCCGCGCGCTGCAGGGATTTTTCTGGGCCAGCGGCAAACTCGTGCTTTCGATCCTCGACGAGCTGCGCCCTTCATTCGAGACTTGGACGCCCTCGTCTGCGGGCTGGAGCCATGAGGAGCTGCGCGGCCTTCCCGGCATCGGCGTCGTCGACGTGTGGCCCCTCGATTGCGATCGGTCCGAAAGCAACGGCGACCTGCTTGCCTGTGTCCAGGATCCGCTCACGTCGCCTTCGCTGATGCTGATCGAACGGAGTGTCTCGAGCCCAATCGTGCTGAAGCAGGCGCCAAAGACGTTTAGCCCCGAGGGCCTTGTGGTTACGCAGCACGAGGCTATCTCGATCGATGGTGAGCGGATTCCATATGTGCAGACCGGTCCCGCCGCGGAGAGCGGCAACGCGCCGGTCCATATGAGCGGCTACGGCGGCTTCGGACTTTCCATGAGGCCGTACTACAATTCGGCCCTCGGCAAGCTCTGGTTGGAGCGTGGTGGCACGACCGTACAGGCGAACCTGCGCGGTGGGGGCGAGTTCGGCACACGTTGGCACGACGCCGGACGGCTTGCTGGCAAGAAACTGTCGCATGATGACTTCGCGGCCGTGGCCGCCGATCTGGTGCGTCGCGGCGTGACTGAGCCGAGGCGGATAGCCGCCGAAAGTGGGTCGAACGGCGGCATCCTCATAAGCAACATGCTCACGCGCTATCCGGCGCGGTTCGGCGCATTGTTTTGCACGATTCCTCTGATCGACATGCGTCGCTACACAAAGCTCCTTGCCGGTGCGAGCTGGATCGCGGAATTTGGTGATCCCGACAAGCCTGCGGAGTGGGAATGGCTCAAGACGTATTCCGCCTATCATGCGGCAAGACCGAGTCAAAACTATCCGCCGATCCTGATTGCCACCACGCGGCGCGACGATCGGGTTCATCCGGCGCACGCCCGCAAGATGGTCGCGAAACTGCAGGTGATGGGCTACGAGGCTTATTTGTACGAGGCAGCCGCGGGGGGCCACGGCTATGGCAGGGACAACAAGGAGCGTGCCAGCTTTCAGGTGCTTGGTTTTCGGTTCCTGAGGAGCAAGATCGGCTGGTTGGATGAAGAGGCCTGAGCGAGCTTCACCCTTAACCTACGGCAAGCGCTGATCGCGCGGGGCTGAAATCTTGGGCGCAGACGGGGAGAGGGGTGCCGTCACTGCTCCAGGCTCTGGCGAAGGTGAGAACGCCATGAGAGTGGTGGAGGTATTCTACAGCGATAGTCGAAATGAGCGCGGCAAGGACATGCTCCGCCGCTTAGGCCTCGATGACCGGGCCGAAGTGGATCGGCCGGGCCGGCCAAAAGCACGGCACGGCCCACGGAACGCCTTCGCGGCATTTTGGCTCAAGGCGTCGCGTCCTGCTTCGACAGCCGAAAAAGAGCGCGAAAGCGGACAGTCCGCATCATTGCTGCGCTTGCGCAGGCGTGCTCCTGATCGGCAAGTTCGGCCGCCAAACCTTCCCGAGATCGTCGGGCGCAACGCCGCCGCGGCCATCACTGCGGCACGTCACAGCTGGTCGCGCTCGACGAGGCTCGATGAGCGGCTTCGAGCAAGTCAACGAATGACTCCGACCGGAGAACAGGATCGATGAGATGGCGCAAGATGGTGTTTCGACCAAAGCTCGGCACCTTCTTTAGCTTCCCCCAAATTCGAGGGATGCCTGCAACCGTGGTCGAGGAAACAAACGATCCGTTCGTCGCAAATATAAGAAAGCTGGTTTTTCAACCACGACAAAAATGAGTGCGTCTTCGACTCGCGCCGTAGTTCATTCTCTGAGACTATTGGTGCCAACCGGTTCGTTCATAGTGGTGGGTTGATGAGATCGAATGATGTCTTCGACGAACTCCACAACTCCGATCCACCCGGCACGATGCGACATGCGTGCCGTTTTGTTGACCTAATTCACATCGTGTCCTCGTGCTGACACCGGCGATCGTGAAACACTTAAACGATTGTTTGGCGTCGCATTAAACACCCGCCGGCCCGCTCGCATGGACCAAAATGCTACCTGCGTCAATTGGCCGCCAGTTTGATCGAGCTCATCTAGCTCGCCAAGCAAAGCAGGATTCCACCGAACGACTCATAGGGGCGCCGCATCGGATGCGGAATGTGTTTGGTGACCCGGCCGTTGCGTTGGCCAAACAGCGCTCTAGCTTGAGGCCGGATTACAATCGAAAGCTCGCGTAGATCAGCGGGAAGGCAGGTTTCGATTATGTCTTGAGCCAGAACCATCAGCTAAGCGCCAAGTGAAAATCTAGCGACCTCTCAATGGTGTGAACGAAAGCGTCATTGGACTTTCAAAGTAACATCATATCTACTTTGAGTTGATGGCTGCGGCAGCTTCTGTCTCCGTTGCTGCCGCTGAACCACGTGGTGGAGGATGTGACATGGTGAAGACGAGTGAGGTGTCCGTCGATGATGCCGCAACGGTGACTCAGATGGTCAGTGCTCTGCTTGCCGAACTTGGGGCCGGTCACGTGCAGGCCGGAGTAGATACTCGACTGGTTGCCGACCTGCTGGCCATGAAAGAGCGCATCTCGGGGTTTCTTGCTTTTACGGAGGAACGCCCCGTCGGCCTCATCATGCTATCGGAAAGTGCCGCCGTCTTTGCGCGCGGAACCTACGGCATTATCACTGAGCTCTACGTGGTGCCTGACCAGCGATCATCTGGTGTTGCGATGGCGCTCATCGACGCAGCCGTTACCCTTGGGGCGACAAAAGGCTGGGGCCAACTTGAAGTCGGGGCGCCAAGGCAGCCGATGTGGAGTCGCAGTCCCAACTCAGCATTGTACCTGAAGCTCGGCTTCTCAGAGATTGGCCCGCGTCTCAAATTGCCATTGCACGGCTTAGCTGGTCCACGTGGGCAGGGTAGTCCTGCGGCCCCATCGGGGCTAGATCCTCGGCGGGGACGCACACCGCGGCGCCGTACCCCGAATTCATCCGATGCAAGAGTTGCATAAATTGTGCGTAGCACATTCGGTGGATTGTGGCGGCTATGTCGTGCCGCCAGGCGAGGTTGATCTCTCACGGGGAAAGGCGGACATGCTCATTGGCGTCTTACACGACCGGATCGAGCATATGCCTAGCTAAGCCCTTCGCGGCTTTTAATTGAAGCCTGCAAACGTGGAGGGCCCTCAGCCGAGCCATTCTTGCAGGCAAGAACTCCGACGGTGACTTCTATTTCTGACAACTCCATTTCGAATTGGACCGGCCTGCACGATCAATCGCCATCGGATCGATCCTTGCGCTGGCGAATGCGTATGATGTCCCTATGGCGGCAGGACGATGCAATACCCATCTCGCGAAGACAGCCCATACGCCGGTAAATTCCGGCAAAGGGAGTCCCGGGCCGCGATCAAAAGCCTCGGTGGCGATGATTGCCGAACGTTCGCATTCTATAGACACCTGTTCGACCTCCCCCACGATCAATTATGTTACCACCTTGCGGTTTTCTTCGGGCGTCCGAGTCTTCAAATGAAATGCACACACCCTGAAGACGAGATCAGGACGCGAGTTAACGGTTGCCCTGCGCACAAGCGGGCCCCACAACGTAAGTTATCCATTGTCGCGATAAAGTTAGGCTCGAGACCGGGTTTGGAGTCTGCGTCTTTCTATTCACGATGCAGCATTTGTGCGTGATACCGCGTCTTGCGCAAGAAAGCGTTGAACGATTGAGGAGCGCTGGAGTGAAACCCACGATCTCTTTCATGCAGCCGCCGATTCGCAGGCCAAAGCGCAAGCGGAAAGCTGCATTTGACTGTCCGCGAAAATACCGGCATCTCGCGACAACGGGCTGAACTCGACGGGCCCCCGTGCAAGCCACGACTGGATATCTAAATATCGGATAGCGAGGCATACAGCCCTGCTGTTGGTTCGCTCTCGAACAGCTCCGAGCCGTTTTGCGGCGAAGAAGCGCCGAAAGCGGACAGGCGCTCCCAATAACGCTCGTGCAAGGAGATCCCTGGAGTTCGACGAGAGCGATCTTGCCAAGATGGCAACTCCCTTTGGCACCGCTCACTCTTTGGATCGCAACTTCGGATCGTTCAGTTTCAAGGAAATATGGGTATCAGGGGCTCGCCGCGCCGGCTTGTTAATGCGCCTTATGGGATAAAACCATGCGCTCAGACAAAGTTGCGCAAGGCTGCACGCTCGGCTCCGGGTACTCTTGACCATTGCCCTTTATCGCGTCACGAGAAAAACCAACACGGATGAGAATGGCAGGCTCAGGGATGACGAATGTGATTGATCAAGTGAACAGCTTGGAACCACCCTCTGTCTTGCACAGGTCGTCAAGACGTTTTGCGTCGGTCTTCGCGCTCGTGGCGGTGTCCATCGGCCTGTGCGCCGGAGCAGCCTATTATTGGATCAGTGTCGAAGAGTTTTTCGAGAAGCCGTCGGCTCATGAAGTCGTCCCAACGACAGGCCTGTCACCTGAAGATAGGGAGGCACTTTTGGAGATTCGGTCCGAGCAGCAGAAGGCAAGTGATCAAATTGGAGAGATCAATCGTAACATCGGTGCGCAGCAGGACGATTTGAAACGCATGGCAGATCAGATCGAGGCGCTGACATCGAGAATTGAGTTGTTGCAGAAACCGGCCGTCGCTGCCCCCGTTCTTCTCGCGCCTTCTTCTCCCCCGCCTTCCCATCCCGTTTCGAGCCCGGCCAAGCGAGCCGTCCAACCCGCTAAGCCAGAAGGGCCGGTCTCGGTCGGGGGTAAGCCACTGATCTCCGAACCGAGCACGAACCAGCGTTGATGATCAGGCGACGCCTTTCGCGAAGGATGTTGTGTTTCGGCGAAACCAAGACTGGCTGCGGGACGTTCGTCGACGAATGGAGATCGAGGACGGCGTCATCCGATTCCATTTTTTCCGAGAAAAGGGGTGTCGCAGCCTCCACCGAATTCGGTATGAACAACCTGCTCGAAGTCGGCCGGGTAGACAACGAAGATCCCGCCTGGCTCAAGCACTGGCACCCAAAATAAGCCAATCAGGCTACCGCTGACGCGGATGCGTCTCAAGTCGGTGACTCGATAGATCGTGGATCACCACGTGCTGTGGTTGATTACGCCACGCATTCAAGTTCAGGCGAACTTATGCGATACGGGAGGCCTCCTGCACAAAAATGTTGCGCATCCAAATGCTCGCCGGATCAGCGTTGTGAAGAGCAGGCCACTGGACGGATTCGGTGAACGCAAAGTCCGGCAAAGGAGCTTGGATCGTTCGCAAGGGCATCGTGTTCTTGAAATGCTTGAACATCCTCGATGGCATTGTCGCTATGCGATCAGTTCCCAATATCAGGGGTGGGATCAGGCTAAAGCCCGGCACAGCGACTTCGACGCGAATCTTGAGATCATGCTCGAGCAAAAGCCATTCAGCGAACGAAGGTCTGATCGTCGGCCCAAACCTGGCCGTAACCTGTCCAATCGATAAGTATCGCTCCAATGTAAGCGGCTTAGCTAGCTGCTTGTTCTTGGGACAGCCGACGTACACGAATCTTTCGTCAAACAGCGGCATTTTGGGATGCGTGTGCGACATGAACAATTCCGGACAAACCAAGAAGTCAATCTCACTCCGCCGGAGAAGTTGATCGGGGTCCTCTTCGGGTGGCAGCAATTCGAAGGAGACGGCGGGCGCTTCCTGCGCGACGCGGTCCACGACCTTTCGAAGAAACACGGTCATCATGAAATCTGACAGGATGATCCTGAAGCGACGATTCGACTGCGCCGGCTTGAATCCGTCGGGGGAGATAATGGAGAGTTGGATGTGCGACAGAGCCTCCCGAACTGGGGCAGCAAGCGCTTCGGCTCGCGGCGTGGGCACAAGCTTGCGGCCCATCATCGTAAAGAGCTCATCGTGGAAATAAGTGCGCAACCGGGCCACGGCCGCGCTCATGGCCGGTTGACTCAGGTTGATTCGCCGCGCCGCCGCGGTGAGGTTCGGCTCCGTCATGAGAGCGTCGAACGCGACGAGAAGATTTAGATCAAGGCCGTTGAAACGCATGGTGCGAATTTATCCATCGTGTGGATGTGCTTCATCTAAACAATCGATTTTACCTGCTCACGGGAGTGCGGCAAAATTTTAGATGGAGTGTTAGAGTTAAGACATAGCAGTTCGATGACGAACTGCTGCATACAAAGGGTTGGAAAGGCTATACCAAGGTTTGCCGTGCGCGACCCGGCGAACGCCTGCCGCTTCTATATCAGCTACTTGCTTCCGTAGAATCGTGGGGCCCTCCGACTTCGCTTTGGGTTTGGCTCGAAACGCGAGCGGGCGACTGCAGCTATCAACTGTAGCTGCAAACCGGCGAAGGAATCGCGAACCATTCCAGAGTGGAGAATCGTGTTTGAAATCCACATGCAATGGCCGGCGGTTGCAAGGCATGTGAAAAACCGAAAGCCCTGTCTCATCGCGACCGCCGCAGACAGAGCGGTCACGCGCGGCCACTGCAAACCACATAAACGTCGGACAACTCGGCATGCTATGTGCTCTCCTTCGTCGGTTCAGCCGGTTACGTCCTCGGGGCGAGCGCCCACGAGCTTCTCATAGAGCGCTGGATCAGTCGCGCCCTCGGTATTGATCAGGAAGACACAGGCATTTGAGTCGAGCCCGATCTCCGAACGCAACGCTGGATCACCCGCCACCTTTGCCAATCCAGCGAGACCTACTGCGCCACATTCGCCGGCGACGATCGCCGGATCCCCGTCGACGGGATAGGCAAGCGCCTTCATCATCGTAACCGCCTCGTCGTCCTCGATGGTCATAAAGGCATCGGCAACGCGCGAGAGAATGCGCCAGGCAACAAGTGATGGCTCGTAGCATTCAAGCATCGCCATGACGGTTGGTCTGTCGTGCGGCACCTTCACGATCTGGCCGGCCTTGGCGCTCTCGAGAAGGCAGGCGGCTCGATCCGGCTCCACCACAGTGAAGAAGGGTCTGTCCTTTCCGAATACAAGCGCAAAATGAGCGGCAGTCGCCGCAGCGATGCCGCCGACACCGGCCTGGACAAACACGTGGGTTGGAGGCTTTGGCAGCGCACCAAGAGCCTCACGAAGCAATGCTGTATAGCCTTGCATAACGAGGTGAGGGATCCGTTCGTAACCTGGCCAAGATGTGTCGGAGACCACAATCCAGCCCCGTTCGCTGGCAATTTTAGATGCCAACGCAACGGAATCATCGTAGTTGCCCTGAACACGTTCGATACGAGCACCATACCGCGCGATCGCTTGGCAGCGCTCATCACTCACTCCAGCATGAACAAAGACAACGCAGTTTGCGCCCACGAGTTGAGCGCCTTGTGCAACGGATCGGCCGTGGTTGCCGTCCGTGGCGCACGTCAAGGTTATTCCAGCGGCGACTGTGGCGACTTCCGGTGAGCGCCACTCAGAAATGTCGACTGGACGGCCCCATCGTTGCGACGCGAGCCCAAGGACAAGCTGTATGACCGCATAGGCTCCCCCCAGTGCTTTGAAGCTGCCGAGACCCAGTCGTTGTCCTTCGTCCTTGACGTGGATGGATCCGACATCCAGACGACGGGCAAGGCCAGGAAGCGAAACCATCGGGGTAGGGGCGGTCCCCTGCCTATGCTGGAGGAAGCGCTCCACTGCCAGGCCAGCCTCGATGCCGAGAGCATCGGCATCTGAGGAATCGACCGGCAAGCGATAGTTACTGTGCGTATTGCGGACCAGCATGGCGTTGCGTTGTGTTGTGTTGACCAAATTCATCGGCATACATACGACAGGGCATTGGCGAGGCCGCAGAGTAGAGCGGTTCATTCCATTCCAGGCGCTTGATGTCAGGCTGCCTTCTCCGACCAATACCGATTACGCAACTCCTGCTTCATGAGCTTGCCCGTCTGTGAACGCGGGACTTCAGGCACAAAATCGATGCTGCGGGGCGCCTTGTAGCCGGCAACGCGATTCTTCACGAAGGCGATGATTTCTTCCGCCAAGTTCTCGCTGCCTTCCGTGCCAGGCAGCAATTGCACTATGGCTTTGACCTGTTCGCCCATATCAGGATCGGGGATTCCGATGACGGCTACGTCCGCGATAGCAGGATGAAGCACCAGAACGTTCTCAATCTCTTGAGGATAGATGTTGACCCCGCCTGAGATGATCATGAACGCCTTGCGATCGGTCAAGAAGAGGTAGCCGTTCGCATCGACGTGTCCGATGTCGCCGACAGTGGTCCAGCACGGATGCGCCGGATGTTGCGCGGCCCGCGTCTTTTCCGGCTCGTGATGGTAGACGAACGGCATCCTATCGCGTTCGAAATAAATCGTACCCGTCTGACCGGCTGGAAGTTCGCTGCCGTCCTCATCGCAGATGTGGATCTTCCCCAGCACGGCGCGACCTACGGAGCCGGGCTTCCGGAGCCACTCGTCGGGGCCGATCACGGTCATCCCGTTCATTTCGGTGGCGGAGTAGTACTCCCACAATATCGGCCCCCACCACTTCATCATCACTTGCTTGACTTCAACGGGACATGGTGCGGCAGCGTGAATCGCGATCTGCAAACTGCTCACGTCATATCGATTCCGAACTAAGTCGGGCAATTTGAGCATCCGCACGAACATGGTCGGCACCCACTGACTGTGGGTCACCTTGTAGTCTTGGATGGCAGCCAAAGCGGCTTCGGCATCGAATTTGTCCATAACGAGTGCGGTGCCACCCAGCGCCTGGACGGTCGCGCAGGTTCGTAGCGGCGCTGCATGATAGAGAGGCGCCGGGGACAGATAGATTGTCCTCTCATCAAAGCCAAAATTCGACGAAAACATCTGCACCATTATATCGCCAGGGTCGGAAACCTGTCGCTCCGGCAACGCATGTCTGACGCCTTTTGGCCTCCCGGTCGTGCCGGATGAGTACAGCATGTCTGCGCCGCGCGGTTGAGACGCCGGGATCGTGGCGCGAGCGGTTTCCAGTATCTGCTGGTACGGTTCGTAACCTGACAGATTTCCCTCAGAACAAACGCGGTGCCTTAGTTTTTCGTGGGCGTCGATTTTTGATGCCGTCTCGAATCCACCACGTCCGACGAACAACGCCGCCGCGCCGGAATTTTCGAGCATATAGTCGACTTCACTGGGGCTCAGCCGAGAATTGATCGGCAACAGATATAGGCCCGAGCGCTGAGTGGCCCAGTAGATATCGAAAATCCAAGGGCTGTTGTCAGAGAGTACGCCCACAACGTCGCCGGGCCGCAAGCCGGCGTCGAAGAGCCAATTTGCAGCCCGTCGAGACCGATCCTCCAATTCGGCGTATGTCACGATCTCACCGGTTGCCGTCATGATGAGGGCAGGGCAGTCCGGATTTGTTAGTGCGTGGGTGCCCGGATACATCAACACATCCCTGAATGTCGTCTTTCCTACAGAGAGGCGAAATTTGGATTTCGAACGGAATTGCCGCGACCGAGCACCCGAGGGCGCCCCCCTCCACTGGGGTACTGGCTGCATCGACGGGCCGGGCGAGCTCTGCAGCTCCCGGCCCTTGAACTGATGACGATTCGAGCCTAGTCAATAACTGACATTGATGTCATATTACTGGGTTCCGAGCTGGTGGTCAAGCGGCCGCGGTGCTATGGGTGGCAAATGCTGGAGACCGATTCTGCGTTGGAGCCGTTAGCCCCTGCCACCGCCAAGGGAGCGGCGATGCGTCAGCGCCTGCTGAACGCCTCGGCACGCGTATTCGCGCGCAAAGGATACGAGGCCACCCGGGTCCAGGACATCGTCAAGATCGCTCGAACGTCTTACGGCAACTTCTACCGGCACTTTCGAAATAAGGACGAGATTCTGCTCGCCGTTTTGCAGCCATTGCTCGACGAGATCTACGTCGCGAGCAAGCGAAGGTCGGGTCGCTCATTGCAGACAACCGAAGCCGAGTTCGTCGAGAATACCATCGCGTATCTCAAGATCTATGCCCGACATCGCAAGCTGTTGCGCGTCATGCGCGAGGCGGCAGCTCGCGGAGAGAAAGCAACATTCCTTTCTCTCTATGTCACCGAACGTAGCCGCTTCGTAAGGCGCACCGCGACTTGGCTGACTCGCCTTCAGGGATTGGGCGAACTAAGCCGTGAACTCGATCCTGAAATGGCTGCTGAAGTGCTCGGCGCCACGATGGAGCAGGTTGCCTATATGAAGTTTGACCTCGCGTCGGAAGATCCAAGCGACGCGGAGATTGCGCACATAGGGACACACTGCGCAAAGGTCTGGTATCGAGGCGTGTTTGGTACCGCCAAAGACGATCCCGCGGCTCCCAACTAGCATCCGTTCTGCCATTGATGCGAGCAAGCGTGTCGCAGCCAAACAGGCGCGACGCTGCTCGTTCATCAAATCTGCCCAGTGATCGCGACCAGCGTTCGAACGCTGACAATCATCAATAAAAAGCCAGGTGGACGGACTTGGCCCTGCGCTCCATGGAGCCGGCTTGACGAGGCAACCTAGCAGTAATATGACATCAATATCACTTTTGGGCGCCGGGACAGAAGCGCGGAAATTCAGCAGGGAGGAGCCGGTCATTTCGGCAGAAAATGTAATGAAGCCAGGTACTTCATTGTCCTTCCCTTTAGTGCTTAGCGCAGTCGCGCTCCCCGTCCTGGGCTCGTCTGGGCGAAAAATCGATAGGCGCGCGTCGTGATCCTGACTGAAACGCAAGCCGCTATTCGCGACGAAGTGCGCAAGTTCGCGCAGGCGCGCGTTGCGCCCTTCGCTCGCGACTACGAACAAGCCAAGGAATACCCCGCGCGGTTGTTTGAGGAGCTCGCGAGCCTTGGACTTATGGGAATGACAGCGCCCGAAGCGGCCGGAGGAGCCGGCGCCGACTACGTATCCTATGCACTCTCGCTTGTTGAAATCGCCGCGGCCGACGGTGCGCTATCTACCATTTTGAGCATTCAAAACAGTCTGGTCGTGTCAGGCTTACTCAAGGACGGCACGCCGGAGCAGCAAGCAAGATTTCTGCCCTCGCTCATCTCTGGACGAATGATTGGCGCATTCGCGCTGACCGAGGCGGAGGCAGGTTCGGATGCCTCCGCGTTGAGGACGCGCGCCGTTCGTGCAGGAGGCGGATATAAGCTAAACGGAGCGAAGCAGTTTATCTCGTCGGGCCGAACTGCCGGCCTTGCGATCGTGTTCGCCGTAACCGATCCTCCTGCAGGCAAGCGCGGGATCTCGGCTTTTCTGGTCCGCACCGACAGCCCTGGCTACAGCGTCGAGAGAATCGAACGCAAGCTGGGGCAGGCCGCATCCGACACCTGTGCCATTCGGTTCGACAACGTTTTCGTCGACGAGGCAATGCGGCTCGGTCCGGAAGGTGCCGGCTACTCCATCGCGCTCTCCAATCTTGAGGCCGGCCGCATCGGCATTGCGGCGCAATGCGTGGGAATGGCACGCGCCGCTCTCGACGCGGCGGTAAAGTACGCTGGCGAGCGAACGAGTTTCGGGTCGCCAATCATCGCGCATCAGGCCGTCGGGTTTCGTCTAGCGGATCTCGCCGCAAGACTGGAGGCCGCTCATCAGCTCGTGTTGCATGCCGCCGCGATGAAGGATGCAGCTCTTCCATGCCTCAAGGAAGCGTCTATGGCGAAGCTCGTCGCCTCCGAAACGGCCGAGGCGGTGGTTTCGGGTTCGCTGCAGACCTTCGGCGGCTACGGCTATCTGGAAGATTATTCCATCGCGAAGATCTATCGAGATGTGCGCGTCTGTCAGATCTACGAAGGCACATCGGATATCCAGCGAATGGTCATTGCGCGCGACCTCGCGAGGGCCGCGGCAGCGCGCGACTAACAACGAAGTGCACTGAGGAGCCTCCGTGTCAGATCCAGCCGTCATCGCAAGCTACGCAAGTACGCTCATTGGCGGCGGCGAAGCGATGGCTAGGCCATCGAAATTTGAACCTCGAGAAAACGGAAAAGGTGCATGCAGATAAAGGGAACAGCCGCAATCGTCACGGGCGGCGCTTCCGGTCTCGGAGGCGCCACGGCCGAGCGACTCGCGGCCGCGGGCGCCAACGTGACCATCTTGGATCTTAACGCCGCGTTGGGGGAGGCTCACGCTAAGACGATCGGCGGGCACTTCATCAAGGTCGACGTCACCGACGAGGACGGCCTCGAACAGGCGCTCGAGTCAGCAGAGCGCATGCACGGTAAGGGGCGCATCCTGGTCAACTGCGCCGGCCTCGGCCCGCCCGGTAAGGCGATCGGTCGAGACGGCAGGGCGCTTCCGCTGCGCGATTTCGCCAGGACCATCAACATCAATCTGATTGGCAGCTTCAACATGCTGTCGAAGTTTGCCGCCCGCCTTCATACGGCCGAGCCGGACGGTGAGGAACGGGGCATCATCATCAACACTGCCAGCGTTGCTGCGTTCGATGGCCAGATCGGCCAAGCCGCCTATTCAGCATCGAAGGGCGGAATTGTCGGCATGACGCTGCCTCTTGCGCGTGAGTTCGCGCGCTATGGCATTCGGGTGATGACGATTGCGCCAGGCATCTTTCTCACACCACTGCTGATGTCGCTTCCTGAAGAGGCGCAGACGTCGCTGGGCAAGCAGGTGCCCTTTCCGAGCCGGCTCGGTCATCCGTCCGAATTCGCTCAGATGGTCGAGTCCATCGTCACCAATCCAATGCTCAACGGCGAAACCATCCGCCTCGATGGCGCAATCCGAATGGCACCCAAATGAGCGGGGTTGGCGTGGAGCGTACTCAACAGATTGCCGATCGCGTTGAGCGCTTCGTACGGGATGTCGTGGTCCCGTTCGAGCGCGATCCTCGCCGTGATCATCATGACTGTCCCAAGGACGAATTGGTCATCGAGTTGCGAGAACTGGCGCGGGATGCGGGCGTATTGACGCCACACATCCTAGCCGATGGGTCGCATCTCTCGCAGGCGGAAACCGCAATCGTCCTGGCCAAGACAGGCCTATCGCCACTTGGCCCCCTCGCATGCAATACGGCGGCTCCCGACGAAGGCAATATGTACCTCCTGGGTAAAATTGGCTCGCCGGAGATCAAGGAGCGCTTTCTAAAACCGCTCATTGAGGGTCGCGCGCGGTCCGCCTTTTTCATGACCGAACCGGCCGAAGAGGGGGGAGCAGGGTCCGACCCATCGATGATGACCACGACCTGCCGTCCGGATGGCAACCAGTGGGTTGTGAACGGGCGCAAGGCGTTCATCACAGGTGCTCGCGGAGCCAAGGTCGGCATCGTGATGGCAAAGGCCGAGGAGGGCGCCTGCATGTTCCTGGTCGATTTGCCTGATCCAGCAATCACGATCGATCATGTGCCCAACACGATCGACAGTTCCATGCCGGGCGGTCATGCGGTCATAACCATCCGCAATTTGCGCATTCCGGCCGATCAAATGCTCGGGCTGCCGGGTGAGGGATTCAAATACGCGCAGATCCGCCTTTCGCCGGCCAGGTTGTCGCATTGCATGCGCTGGCTAGGCGCTTGCATCCGCGCCAACGAGATCGCGACCAGCTATGCCAACCGCCGGCAGGCGTTCGGCAAGACGCTCATCGACCACGAGGGAGTTGGCTTCATGCTTGCCGACAACCTGATCGACCTCAAACAAGCCGAGTTGATGATCTCCTGGTGTGCGAGCGTCTTGGACACGGGGTCGCTAGGAACAAACGAGAGCTCGATGGCGAAGGTCGCCGTAAGTGAGACGCTCATGCGGGTCGCGGATCGCTGCGTCCAGGTCATGGGCGGGACAGGTGTCACCAACGAAACCATCGTCGAACAGGTATTCCGCGAGGTCCGTGCATTTCGCATCTACGACGGTCCGACCGAGGTGCACAAATGGTCGCTGGCGAAGAAGATCAAGCGCGACTGGCAGAAGGCCAACCCGTGAGCGCCCTCGACGAAATTGCGAATTCTGGACTGACGGAGCCCGCCGAGGGGTACCGTCTGGACGAGTACGCCTTGTCACGATGGATGACGGCCAACGTTGAGGGGTTTCGAGGACCTCTCAACATCTCCAAATTCAAGGGTGGTCAGTCCAACCCGACCTACCGTCTTCAATCGGCAGACGGCCTGTATGTACTCCGGCGGAAACCGCCGGGCCCATTGGTATCCGGTGCGCACGCGGTTGACCGCGAGGCACGTGTGCAGCGCGCGTTGTCGCAAGTCGGGTTTCCCGTGGCGCGGATTTACGGCTACTGCGCCGACAAGTCGGTCATCGGAAGCGAATTCTATGTGATGCAGCTGGTCGAAGGGCGAATCTTCTGGGACGCCACCTTCCCGGAAGTCAACCGGGAAGAGCGCCCGTCCTATTTTTACGCCATGTGCGACGTCATCGCGCAACTGCATTCCATTGATCCGTCTTCGATCGGTTTGGGCGACTACGGAAAGCCGGGGAGCTACTTCGCGCGGCAGATCAGTCGCTGGTCACGTCAGTATCAGGAAGATCCTGAGGCCGGGCGCGACGCCAACATGGACCGCCTCGTCACGGAGCTCCCGGAACGAGTTCCCGAAGATGACGAGGTCGCCATCGTCCATGGCGACTTTCGTTGCGACAATCTCATCTTTCATCCCCGCGAGCCTCGGGTCATCGCTGTACTCGATTGGGAGCTTTCGACCCTCGGTCATCCGCTTGCGGACTTCGCCTACCACGCGATGATGTATCGCATGCCTCCCCACATCGTTGCCGGCCTTGCGGGAGCCGATCTGGCCGCGCTCAACATCCCGGGAGAGGCGGAGTACATCGACAGGTATTGCCGAGCGACCGGTCGCCAGGAGATTCCGGACTGGCACTTCTACATTGCCTTCAACTTCTTTCGGCTTGCGGCGATCATGCACGGCATAGCCGGCCGTGCGCTGCGGGGCACAGCCTCATCGACGCAGGCTATCGAGCGCGGCAAGACCTTTCCGGAGCTGGCGGCGCTGGCTGTTCGGACACTGGGGGAACTGTCATGAGCGGTCCAGTCGAATTCTCCTGCGCCGAAAAAATCGCGACGCTGACCTTGTCGCGCCCAGACCACCGCAACACGATTGACATTGATATGGCTCTCGCCCTCTTGCAGGCGGCCGAGCGCTGCGATGAGGACGACGACATTCGATGCGTCATACTGACCGGTCGCGGCAAGCTCTTTTGCGGAGGGGGTGACGTCGGTGCTTTCGCGGCAGCCGGCGCCGACGTATCGGCCTTCTTGCAAGATCTGGCGGGAACGCTTCACGCCGCGATCCTGCGTCTCATGCGCATGCGCAAGCCGCTGATCACGCTCGTGAACGGGCCCGCGGCCGGAGCCGGTATGAGCCTCGCAATGATCGGCGACTTCGCGTTGGCGGCCCGGTCAGCGCACTTTAGCGCTGCCTATACCACTTTGGGTCTGAGCCCGGACGGCGGAATGAGCTGGCTGCTGCCGAGGATGGTTGGCCTCAGGCGAGCTCAGGAGATCATCCTGTCAAATCGACGCGTATTGAGCGACGAGGCAGAGCGTATTGGCATCGTGACGCGGATCGTCGATGGCGAGCAGCTGCTCGCCGCGGGCGCCGAACTCGCAGAGAAGCTCGCAGGCGAGCCGGTGCCAGCACTCGGTGCCGCTCGGCGTCTCCTGTTCGAAAGCTTCGATAGCACGCTGGCGACGCAACTTGAGCGGGAGATGCGGAGCATTGCCGCGCTGGGCGGCTCGGAAGAATCACGTCGTCGTGTAGCGGCGTTCGTCGCTCGTCGAAATTCAAACGGATGAAAGGAATAGCGCCATGGCCGAGGCTTATATCGTCGAAGCGGTGCGGACGGCGGGTGGCAGGCGGAACGGCAAGCTGGCTGGCTGGCACCCCGCCAACATGGCTGCGGAAACACTCAACGCGATCGTCGATCGCTCTGGAATTGATGCGGCCGCTGTTGACGACGTGATCCTGGGTTGCGTGACGCAGGCCGGGGAGCAGGCGTTTGCCTTCGGACGGAATGCAGTGCTTGCCTCCAAGCTCCCGGAGTCCGTTCCGGCCGTGACCATCGATCGGCAATGTGGCAGCTCGCAGCAGGCGGTGCAGTTCGCCGCACAAGCGGTGATGTCAGGCACGCAGGATGTCGTAATAGCCGCCGGCGCGGAAAGCATGACGCGCGTGCCGATGTTCTCGAACATCTCGTTGCACCAGAAGGAGGGCCTCGGGACGGGTCCAATCAGCGACCGCATTCAAAAGCGGTTCGGTGTGGGGTCCTTCAGCCAGTTTGAGGGTGCCGAGATGATCGCAAAAAAATATGGGTTTGATCGGCTGACCTTGGACCGGTTCGCCCTCGAAAGTCACCGGCGCGCCGCAGACGCAACGAAATCCGGAGCCTTTAAGAACGAGATCGTGCCCCTGAAAATCGAAGGGGACGAGCACACCGTGGATGAAGGAATTCGGTTCGACGCCTCGCTTGAGTCGATCGGGTCGGTGAGGCTTCTCAAGGATGGGGGCGTCGTCAGCGCCGCCAATGCAAGCCAAATCTGCGACGGCGCCTCCGCGGCGATGGTCGTCAGCGAAAAGGCTCTGAAGGACCACAATCTGAAACCGATCGCCCGCATCGTTGGTCTCTCGGTGACCGCTGGCGATCCCGTCATCATGCTTGAGGAGCCGATCAACGCGACCCGCCGAGCTCTTGCGAAGGCCGGGCTGAACATCCGCGATATTGACCTCTACGAAGTCAACGAAGCCTTCGCGCCGGTGCCCCTCGCATGGCTTCAGGCACTTGAGGCCGACCCCACAAAACTGAATGTCAACGGCGGCGCGATTGCACTCGGTCATCCCCTCGGAGCCTCGGGTACCAAGCTCCTGTCAACCCTGGTCCATGCTCTCAGGGCTCGAGGCAAGCGATATGGCCTTCAGACGATGTGTGAGGGCGGAGGCATCGCCAACGTGACCATCATTGAAGCGTTGGGATGACCTTCCAGACACGGTGGCAGGTCGCGATCAAGAGCCAAGAGTAGAACGTCAAAGCAAAATAGAAGTGAAACCCCACAGGGAGAGATTACATGTTTGCAAGGATTTTAGGGGCGACTGCCCTGGCGACAGCGGCAATCGCGCTGGCCTCGGGTACGGCACTAGCCCAGAAGAAATACGATACGGGTGCGTCCGACACAGAGATCAAAGTCGGCAATCTCATGCCTTACAGTGGTCCGGGATCCGCCTACGGCGTCATCGGCCAAGTGCAGGCCGCATACTTCAAGATGATCAACGATAAGGGGGACATCAACGGACGCAAGATCAACTTCATCAGCTATGACGACGCGTACTCGCCTCCCAAGGCTGTCGAGCAGACGCGTAAGCTGGTGGAGGGCGATGAAGTGCTGCTCATGTTTGATCCGCTCGGCACGGCGAACAACACAGCCATCCAGAAATACCTGAATTCAAAAAAGATCCCGCAGCTCTTCGTCGCCTCCGGCGCTACCAAATTCAACGACCCCAAGAGCTTCCCCTGGACCACGGGTTGGCAACCGTCCTACCAGAGCGAGGCGCACGCTTATGCTAAGTATATCTTGAAGGAAAAGCCGAATGCCAAAGTCGCGGTCTTCTTCCAAAATGACGATCTTGGAAAGGATTACCTGAAGGGCCTCAAGGACAGGCTCGGTGCGAAGATCGTCGCCGAGGAAAGCTACGAAACTTCGGAGCCGACGATCGACAGTCACATCGTCAAGCTCAAGGCGACGGGCGCCGACACGCTGGTCAACATCAGCTCTCCCAAATTTGCGGCTCAGGCAATCAGAAAGATCGCTGAAGTCGACTGGAAGCCGCTACATATCCTCAGCAACGTTTCGGCGTCGGTCGGCAGCGTGATCAAGCCTGCCGGCTTCGAAAACGCGCAAGGCATCATTTCTGCCACCTACTTGAAGGATCCGGCGGATCCGCAGTGGGACAATGATCCCGGAATGAAGGAGTTTCAGAGCTTTCTCAGCAAATACTATCCAGAAGGCAACAAACGCGACATATTGCTGATCACCGGCTACGCACTTGCGGAGACGCTGGCGCAAACCTTGAAGCAATGCGGTGACGATCTCACGCGCGAAAACGTCATGAAGCAGGCTGCGAACCTGAAGGATTGGCGCACCGAGGCACTGTTGCCGGGGATCTACGTGAACACCTCGCCGACTGACTTTGCTCCGATCAGCCAACTTCAGCTGATGCGCTTTAGCGGCGAAAAGTGGAAGCTGTTCGGAGGCGTGATCAACGGGGATGCGGCGGACTAGATCGGTCGCAGAGAACCGCGGCGCATGCCTTCGACCCAGCAATTGAACTTTGACTGTGTCGAAAGGCATGTGTGGCGGGCTGCAATCGCCAGTGTTCGGACAAGAAGAGCTCCGGACGGCCTGCCAGCGGGCCATCCGATCGCACATCGCCGGAACTGTTTCGAATTCAAGCGGCAGCGAGCGCAATTGTTGCGTTCGTAGAAACGATGAGTAAGGCGAATGATCAACTATCGACCCTCCTGGCTTGAGTCCGACCTCGAGATGTATCGAGACACGGTGTCCCGCTTCATCGACAAGGAAATGGCGCCGCTGGACGAAGAGGCGCGAAAACGAGGCAATGTCGGGCACGAACTCTGGCTGAAAGCCGGGGCGCTGGGGCTTTTGTGTTCGGACATTCCGACCGAATATGGCGGCGGCGGAGGTGATTTTCGGAACGAAGCGGTTTTTTACGACGCTATGGCACGCCGCGGCTTGACGGGAATGAATCCGTCTGTCCACACGATTGTGGCCCACTATCTGCTGAATCACGGGACGGAGGAGCAGAAGCGGGAATATTTGCCGCGCTTGGCGCGTGGAGAGTTGGTTGGAGCCATCGCGATGACCGAGCCGGGGGCGGGCTCGGATCTTCAATCTATTCGTACCCGTGCGGAAAAGCGCGCCGATAGCTATGTGATCAACGGTTCCAAGACCTTCATCTCCAACGGCCTTCTTGCAGGTTTAGTGCTCGTGGTCGTGAAAACGAATCCGGCCGAGCGCGCGAGCGGAATGTCGATCATTTTGGTCGAGACCGCGAAAGCTCCCGGCTTTAGGGTCGGCCGCGTGCTCGATAAGATCGGCCTGAAGGCGCAGGATACCTGCGAGCTGTTCTTCGACGAGGTCGTGGTGCCGGCCACAAATCTGCTTGGTGGAGTGGAAGGGCGTGGTTTCTATCAATTGATGTCGGACCTGCCTTATGAGCGCACCATTATCGGCGTGATGGCGGTTGCGGCAATGGAGGGCGCTCTTAAGGCCACGCTTGCTTTCGTCCGGGAACGCTGGGCTTTCGGGATGCCGATCGCTGAATTCCAGAACACCAAATACAGGCTGGCCGAGCTGGCGACGATCACAAAGGTCACGCGCAGCTTCGTCGACCAGTGCGTCGAAGCATTGGTTTCTGGCACGCTCGATGCAGCCACGGCGTCGATGGCTAAACTCTGGGCGTCAGAGCAGCAGGGCAAGGTCATCGACGAGTGCTTGCAGCTGCATGGTGGCTCCGGCTTCATGAACGAGTATCTCATTGCACGCATGTACGCCGACGCACGCGTGCAGCGCATTTACGGCGGGACCAGCGAGATGATGAAGGAAGTAATCTCGAGAGCGCTCTAGAGTTTCAGAACGATCTGAAGTCTGTCCGTGACTCGACGACTGAACCCCGGTAGGCCGGTGCGTTCAAGAGGATGCCATGAAAGCAGTGTTGGTCGAAAATTACGATCGTATCGAAAATATCATCATCAAGGATGTGGCTAAGCCGGATTTGTCAACGGGAATGGTCCGCGTTCGAATCCAGGCAGCTGCCGTCGGCTTCGTGGACGGCCTGAAAGTGCAGGGCTTGTACCAGACCAAGGACCCTTTGCCGTTTACGCCCGGGTCTGAGTTTGCGGGCATCGTTGACGAGGCGGCTGCAGATGTTGGGGGCTTCGCACCCGGTACGCCCGTCATCGGGATGGTCAGAAATGGTGGCCTTGCCGAGTATATTTGCGCAAACGCCCAAGATCTTTTCGTTACGCCAAATGGCATAGAGCCGGAGGTCGGCGCCTCGTTCTTCGCCAATTACCTCACAGCGCTGTACGCGCTTAGCGCCCGGGCAAAGCTGCAGGGTGGCGAGACACTTTTGGTTCTGGGGGCCGCCGGCGGGGTAGGAATAGCGGCTGTTCAGGTTGGAAAATTGCTGGGGGCCCGCGTCATTGCGGCGGCTTCGACTGAGGAGAAGCGACAATTTGCGATTCAATTTGGGGCAGATGCGGGCCTCGATTACACGCGTGAAGGGTGGCGCGACGAACTTAAGGAACTCACCGGCGGTCGCGGGGCAGACGTGATCTACGATCCGGTCGGAGGAGATCTGAGCCTGCAGGCCTTCCGCTCGATCGCCTGGAATGGCCGGCACCTGGTGATCGGCTTTGCTTCCGGGGCTATTCCATCGCTGCGGTTCAATCTGCCTCTTCTGAAAGGCGGGGCGTTGTTGGGTGTCGACCTGGCGCAGATTGGTCGTCGTGAACCGGATGTGCGAGACCAAGTCATCGCCCAGCTATTCGGTTGGTTGAGCGGGAAGACACTTGTTCCCGTCGTAGGAAAGGTCTTTGCGTTCGAGGAATTCCACGAAGCGTTCAAAGCGATGACGACCCGTTCGGCCCTGGGAAAGATGGTCGTCAGGATCGGCTGACCATGCTCCTCGATTAGGTGTTCGGAGACATCCTCATGAAAGTATCAGACGCGCTGAACTCAAGGACCTCTGTGCGGGCATTCTTGGACTTCCCGGTCCCTATGGAGACCGTCAAAGAGATCCTGCTCACGGCCAGCCGCTCACCCTCCGGCGGAAATCTACAGCCGTGGCATGTCTGGGCGCTTGGCGGCCAAGAGCTCGCACGCTTCAAGGCGTTGATGGCTGAGCGGATCAAGATCAACCCGATGGGCGAACAGCCAGAATACAACATCTATCCGCCAGAACTGAAGGAGCCCTATAGAACTCGGCGATTCAAGAATGGCGAAGATCTCTATCGCACCATCGGGGTTCCGCGCGAAGACAGACCTGCACGTCTCAATCAGCTTGCAAAGAACTTTACGTTTTTTGGTGCGCCTGTCGGCCTGTTTTTCGCCATCGATCGCCAGATGGAGCCTGGGCAATGGGCCGATCTCGGCATGTACATGCAATCTATTATGTTGCTCGCTTTGGAGAAGGGATTGAGTACCTGCCCGCAAGAGGCGTGGGCGCTCTGGCACAAGACCATTGCGGAATTCATCGGGCTGCCTTCCCATCTGATGCTCTTTTGCGGCATGGCTCTCGGCTACATGGACCCGGAACATCCGATCAACCGTCTGCGCGCAGATCGCGCCGGCCCATCGGAATTCATGACGATCCGTGGATTTTGATTAGGCGGGCTCGACTACGACGGAAGTCGCCCGATATCGGAGCGTCCGTAAACTGATCAACGGCTTCGCCAGGAACATGCAATATCCATTTTTAGCAACCTTTTGATGTACTACGCCACATAAGAAGGCTCAGCACTCTGCATGAACATGGGAGGCTGGCCCGTGAGGGACATTGTGCAATCATCGCAATTAACAGGGCGAAGCCGCACAACACCTTGAACGAAGCTCGCCATACCGAACCTCAAAACCCCTTTAATTGATTCGCGGCCTTACCTAGCTCGCACGGAGGTCGGCGATCTCGAAACCGCGAAGTCGCTAATGACAACGTGACGTGAGCCGCATTTTGACAGCTATCCATGGTGTAGATGCGGCCCATCAACATAATCGATTTTACCAATCCTAGAAGATCCCGCATAAGAAAACGTCTTGGTTTGGAGAGAATCCTTCGGCCAATCAGAATGGTGCTCGATTTTTGCCTAGAGCCGAGGGAATATTTCGGTGCTTGCCGAGCATCAACTCAAGCGCATTTTCGGTCCGGTCAGGTGCTTGGGCGGTTACATCGGTCGGTAGGCTCTGCCACTGTCGACGAAAGCCGGCGGAATGTAACAGCGTCGTTCCTCCGAGACTGACTTCTGTCCGGTCACCCAAGGCGGCCGGGGTTCTTTTGTGTGCCATGCACGAGCGACAGCTTTGAGATGGAAAATTCTCTATCCAGCTATCCGCTTTACGAATCTCTTGAGAAGGAGGCAGGGCCATCATGCTTGGCTCTCAACCCAGCCAACGATGATGAAGTTCATGCCGACAGATAACTGGACTCCCCGCGGGTCGTCGATCTGCATTGAGTGTCATCGATCTTTAAGTGGCAACTTGCGTGATGTGTCCACGTGGCGGTCCTACCGCGACTACGATGTTGTCTTCCTTGCGGGGAGAAGAGTCTGCACATGCGATGGCTCTCTGTTCACCGCGCGCTCGCGCCTTACCGCCTCCTGCTGCCGCGACATGCTGGCATTCAATCGTGCTCGCCCAAACCGCGCTTCGGCTGGCGAAGCTTGTTCTGCCCCGCAGAATCCGAACGACCCAGATCCACAGCAATCCGAGCACCTTCAATCGAAGGTCTCAAGAAAAGCGTAGCTGTTCTGAAAGCATTATTCTTGAAATTGGGGGATGTTGACCCGCATGTGTGGGATTGTAGGCATTTTGGGACGCGAACCCGTTGCGGAGCGGCTGATCGAAGCGCTCACTCGGCTGGAATATCGCGGCTACGATTCAGCGGGAGTCGCAACGCTCGACGGCAATCATCTTGAGCGCCGGCGCGCCGAGGGCAAGCTGAAAAATCTTGAGGCCAGCCTACGTCGCAATCCGCTACCGGGTCACACTGGTATTGGTCATACCCGCTGGGCCACTCATGGCAAGCCCACAGAGTCCAACGCGCATCCGCATACGACGGACAATGTCGCGGTCGTCCATAACGGAATCATCGAGAATTTTCGTGAGTTGCGCGCCGAACTTGAGCAGAATGGCGCTAGATTTGTTTCCGACACTGACACCGAGGTGGTGGCGCATCTGGTCGAATCCTATCTGAAGATGCGCTACTCGCCCCAAAAAGCAGTGAAAGAATCCCTACCGCGACTGCGCGGTACGTTTGCCCTGGTATTCCTGTTCAAGGAGCACTGCGATCTCATGATCGCTGCCCGGAAGGGATCCCCGCTCGCGATCGGCTATGGCAATGACGAGGTGTATATCGGTTCGGATGCCATTGCGCTCGCGCCGTTCACCGACACCATCACTTACCTTGAAGATGGGGACTGGGCCGTGTTTACCCGCAAGATCGGCGTCATCTACGATTCCGAAGGCGCGGTCGCACACCGCGAGCCGCTGAAGTTGGGTGTGTCGTCGTTCCTGGCTGACAAGGCGAATTATCGACACTTTATGGCCAAGGAGATCCATGAGCAGCCGGAGGTGGTCGGACAGACGCTGGCGCGCTATATCGACACAGCCCGCGAACGTGTTGCGCTGCCGGTCAAGCTGCCTTTCGACGTCAGAGAGGTCCGGCGCATCACGATCACTGCTTGCGGCACAGCGAGCTATGCGGGCAGCGTCGCAAAATACTGGTTCGAGCGCTTTGCGCGCGTGCCGGTTGAAGTCGATGTCGCCTCCGAGTTCCGCTATCGCGAATCGACCGTGCGCAAAGGTGATCTCGCGATCTTTGTTTCGCAGTCGGGCGAGACCGCGGATACGCTTGCTGCACTCCGCTACGCCAAGGCGGAAGGCGCACACACACTTGCCGTCGTCAATGTACCAACATCGACCATGGCTCGCGAGAGCGAAACCGTGCTGCCGACGCTGGCCGGCCCGGAGATCGGCGTTGCCTCGACCAAAGCCTTTACCTGCCAACTGATAGTGCTAGCCGCACTTGGAGTCGCGGCCGCCAGGGCGCGCGGCGAACTGTCCGAGGATGAGGAGATCGAGTTGGTGCGTGGCTTGGTTGAAATTCCTCGCCTGATGTCGGTAGCGCTCAGCACCGAGCCGCAGATCGAGAGGCTTGCATGCGACATCGCCAAAGCGCGGGACGTACTCTACCTCGGTCGCGGCACGAGCTTCCCGATCGCGCTAGAGGGCGCATTGAAACTGAAGGAAATCTCCTACATCCATGCAGAGGGGTATGCTGCGGGCGAGCTCAAGCACGGGCCGATCGCGCTGATCGACGAGACCGTGCCAGTAGTGGTGATCGCACCGCGTGACCGCTTGTTCGAGAAAACGGTCTCGAACATGCAGGAGGTGGCAGCGCGCGGCGGGAACATTGTCCTCATGACCGATGCCAAGGGCGCTGAAGAGGCGACACTGGATACGTTCGCCACCATCGTGCTGCCCGACATGCCGGCCGCCTTCACGCCGATGGTCTACGCAATCCCCGTGCAGCTGCTCGCCTACCACACGGCCATCGTGATGGGCACTGATGTCGACCAGCCGCGGAATCTCGCCAAATCCGTGACCGTCGAATAGTGAGCCGGTCGGTCGCTTCTGGTCCTCAAACAGGCCTAGCCAATTATGTCTGAGCGTTCACGACTGGCCCGCGCCGCCATGGTCGGGGCTGTCAAAGGCGCCAGCGTCTCCCGCTCGCGGGTTAGAAGCTGCGACGATGTCGGACAGGTCCTCGACACGCGCATTCAGGAAGCCGTCCGCATGCAAGGTTCGCTGGTATCCCGTTTTGAAAGTCCGCCCAGAAAGTCGGCGCCCCGCCAAGTTACCATTTCGCTGACGTCGCGCCAGTTCGGTCCGCAGGCGACGGTCGACCAGGCGCAGGCCGCCTACGACCAGGCGCAGGCGGGCATCGCCAAGCTGTTAGGTGCCGTTCTCGGGCGATCTCCGCGTGCGCCAGACCGCGGTTGGCCAGTACCTCACCGCTGGCACCGCGATCGTCTCGCTGACCGGTCTCTCGCGGCTGTCGACCAATTTCACGGCGACCCGAAAGGATTCCGTCAACCTCGAGGTCGTCCAGGTGGTCCGGCTCAAGTTGGATGCCTGTCCGGGGCGCGTCTTCGACGGCAAGATCACCACGATCGAGCCGCAGATCGCCAGCGAGACCCGCACATCCGTGTGAAGGCGACGATCGCGAGCCGGGACAAGATCCTGAAGCCCGGCATGTTCGTGACCGCAACGGTCGTGCTGCCCGGCGACCAGGTTGAAGGATGTGCCGAAGGGCCTGGAGCCGCGCAACAAGGTCGTCGTCGTCGGCCAGCTCAAGCTGCATTCGGGGGTGGCCGTTGCGATTTCGTCCCATACGGCGCCGTCCATTCCAGCCCAGCCGGCGCGTTACCGATTAATGCGCTCGCGTGATCCGGCGTGAGGCCGGGTCAAACCACTCAAGCAAACGAATTCGAGATCGCAGCGATGACCTTTACCGATATCTTCATCAAGCGACCGGTTCTGTCGGTCGTCCTCAGTCTGCTGATCCTGCTGATTGGCCTGCGCGCAGCCATGGTACTGCCGATCCGGCAATATCCGAAGCTTTCCAACACGGTCATCAACATCACGACGGTCTACCCCGGCGCGTCTGCGGACCTGGTCCAGGGCTTCATCACGACGCCCATTGAGCAGGCGGTCGCTTCCGCCGAAGGCGTCGACTACATTACCTCGTCCTCGGTGCTCGGCACCTCGACGATCCAGGTCTACATCAAGCTTAACTTTGACCCGAACCAGGGGCTCACCGAGGTGCTCGCCAAAGTGAATTCCGTCAAATATCTGATCCCGAAGGAATCCAACGATCCGGTCGTCACTAAGACCACCGGCCAGACCACGGCCGTGATGTACATAGGCTTCTCTTCTGAGGAGCTCTCGGGCTCGGCAATTTCGGACTATCTGACGCGCGTCGTGCAGCCGGTGCTGTCGACCGTCGATGGCGTGGCGTCCGCCGATATCCTAGGCGGCCAGACCTTTGCGATGCGGTTGTGGCTTGACCCGGTGAAGATGGCCGGCCACAACGTGTCCCCGGCTGATGTCGCGGCCGCGATCACTGCCAACAACTTTCAGTCCGCGGCCGGGCAGACCAAGGGCTACCTCATCCTCTCAAACATCACGACGAACACAGGCCTGACCGACGTCAACGAGTTCAAGAAGTTGATCGTCAAGGCCAAGGACGGCGGCTTCGTGCGGATGGAGGACATCGCCACCGTCGAGCTTGCAGCCCAGAGCACGGATGCGAACGTTGCCTTTGACGGCGAGCATGCGATCTTCATCGGCGTGAACGCAACGCCGCAGGGCAATCCGCTAACCCTTGTGACCGGTGTGCGCGCGCTGTTCCCCGAGCTCGAGCGCAATCTGCCACCGTCGATGAAGATGAAGGTCGCCTACGACTCGACCAGGTTCATCCAGTCCTCGATCGACGAGGTCGAGAAGACGCTGGGCGAGGCCGTGGTCATCGTCATTATGGTGATCTTCCTGTTCCTGGGCTCGTTCCGCTCGGTGATCATCCCGGTCGTCACCATTCCCCTGTCGATGATCGGCGTCTGTACGCTGATGCTGGCGCTCGGCTTCAGCTTCAACCTGCTGACGCTGCTCGCCATGGTGCTCGCGATCGGCCTCGTGGTCGACGACGCCATCGTGGTGGTGGAGAACGTCCATCGCCATCTGGAGGAGGGTGAGACGCCGGTGCAGGCGGCGCTGCAGGGCGCGCGCGAGATCGTCGGTCCGGTCATCTCCATGACCATTACGCTCGCCGCGGTGTACGCTCCGATCGGCTTCCTCGGGGGCCTCACCGGCTCGCTGTTCCGTGAATTCGCCTTCACGCTGGCAGGTTCGGTGATCGTGTCGGGCGTCATCGCGCTGACGTTGTCGCCGATGATGTGCTCGGGGCTTCTGAAGAACACGGAAGAGGGCCGGTTTGCGAAGCTGGTGAACAGGTTGTTCGGCGCCGTCACGCGCTGGTATGGCCGCAGGCTCGACCGCTCGCTTGACTATAAGGCCATCACCGGGCTGGTCGCGGTGACGATCCTTGGGCTCGTCGGGTTCCTCTACATGCACACATCGAAGGAGCTGGCGCCGGAGGAAGACCAGGGCATCGTGTTCGCGGTGATTAAGGCGCCGAAATATGCCAACATCGACTATCTCGATTTCTATGGCGACAAGCTCGACAAGAAATTTCAAAGCTTCCCTGAGACCGATCTGCGCTTCGCGCTGAACGGCATCAACGGTCCCCAGAACGGTATCGCCGGCATGCTGCTGAAGCCGTGGGATGAACGGAAGCGCTCTTCGATCCAGTTGATTCCGCTGGTTCAGGCCGAGCTCAGCAAGATCGAGGGCGTCCAGGCGTTCGCCTTCAACCTGCCGCCGCTGCCCGGTGGACCCGGCGGCCTGCCGGTGCAGATGGTGATCAATTCGACCGCGGGCTTCCAGGCCGTCTATGAGCAGATGGAGAAGCTGAAGGGCGCCGCGCGCAAGAGCGGCATGTTCATCGTCTCCGATAGCGATCTCGCCTTCAACCAGCCGACCGTGAAGGTGAACGTCGACCGCGCCAAGGCCCAGGATCTCGGCATCAACATGCAGAACATCGGCAGCGCGCTCGCGATCCTGGGCGGCGGCAATTACATCAACCGCTTCAATCTCGAAGGCCGCTCCTACCAGGTGATCCCGCAGGTACCACGCGCTCAGCGGCTCTCGCCGGAAGCGCTCGGCAATTACTACGTGGCGACCAGCACCGGCCAGCAAGTGCCCCTGTCGACGGTGGTGTCGGTCGAAACGTTGACCGCTCCGAATTCATTGACCCACTACAACCAGCTCAACTCGGCGACCTTCTCGGCCGTACCGATGCCCGGCGTGACTGTCGGCCAGGCCGTCGACTTCCTTGAAGGCGAAGCCAAGAAGCTGCCGCAGGGCTTCAGCCACGACTACCTTGCCGACTCCCGGCAGTACGTGCAGGAAGGCAATCAGCTCGCCGTCACCTTCAGCTTCGCGCTGATCATCATCTTCCTGGTGCTGGCGGCACAGTTCGAGAGCCTGCGCGACCCGTTGGTCATCATGATCTCGGTGCCGATGGCGGTCGTCGGCGCGTTGATCCCGCTGTTCTTCGGCGCAGCGACCATGAACATCTACACGCAGGTGGGCCTGCTCACCCTGGTCGGCCTGATCACCAAGCACGGCATCCTCATGGTGGAGTTCGCCAACGAGCTCCAGCTCAACGAACGGCTTGACCGCCGCTCGGCGATCGAGATGGCGGCTCGCATCCGGCTGCGGCCGATCCTGATGACGACGGCCGCGATGGTCACCGGCCTGATCCCGCTTCTAACCGCGACGGGCGCCGGGGCTGCCAGCCGCTTCTCGATCGGGCTCGTGGTTGTCGCTGGCATGTCGATCGGCACGCTGTTCACCCTGTTCGTGCTACCGGCGGTCTATGTGGTGCTCGCGACCGACCACCGTGCCCCAAGCCAGATCCGTGCGGAACAAGCGGCTCGAAGAGCTGAGTCTCGGCTCGAAGGCGGTGCGGCTGACCTGAGGGCGCTCGATTGAAGATCCAAAACGGCAATGGCCATTGCCAAGGCGCATCCGCGCCGAAGCAAGTGCGAGTTGTGCGGAGATGAGGGTGCTGCCATCGGGCAGGCGTTCCGCCGTGAGTCCGTGCAATCTTTAATGATGGTCGATATTGACGGCCAACAAATGAGGATATGTCGGGAAGCCTCGCGACCAAGGTTTGATGCTAGGGGCTGGCCCAAGATGTTTTCGATTGAGGCAGCGAGCTCGATGCCTCACCCAAGGAATCGACCATCTGCTTCAACCGGTTGGCTTGATTGACACGCCTCTCCGGAAGCTGCGAACGTCCGACCGTTCGGGCTGAAAGGCCTCAACTAGAACTGGCACGGCGCTCGCAGGATTGCTGTCGCCACATACGAAAACATCAACGGCCGCGTAGGACCTCTCAGGCCAAGTATGTAAGGTCATGTGCGATTCAGCCAACAACGCTATTGCCGAGACGCCGTTGCCCGGACAAAACTTATGAACATGAAGGTGGAGTAATGTCGCACTCGCCGCATGGATGGCTTTTCGGATGGCGTCTTCCGCAAGGTCCGGATCGTCGAGGTTTTTCGCTCCCCATAGCTCGATGAGCATATGCGTCGCACCGGTTGATAGAGCCGGTGGTAATTGCTCCTCGTTATCAATAATCATTAAGCAATCTCCGGTGAATTGTCGGCTCAATAAGATGAGCTATTCGGAATTTAGGTGACGAGGTGATCCAGGCGGCGTGTTTTGCCGGTACGTGCATGACCTCAATACCGCCGTTGAATCCGACAACTGCGATGCCCTTCAGCAACTGATTTGTGCCTTTGAGCCGACGCCGAGTCCTTGACGTGGCGATCAGCAGCTCGAGCACCCTCGGCCTGACGGTGATTGGCGACAAGATGTCCTTCGTCCGCCTTTGAGCGCTTGACGACTGCCCCCCAGCGGCTGTGAAAATGACGCTGGTCTCGTGGAAACGGTAACATGTGTCTGTATTGGCTCTTGCACAATCGATGTTACCGCTTGAGCGCCATAGGAATCCGCAGCCCGGCGAGGGCCAAGTCCCGCTTTCATGAGGAGAGCACCAAACCATAGTCCAGACGCCCGTTGGTTCCGGGTGCCATGCAGACTCGCGCATGTCGACTACAAGATCCGGTAGGTGCCAACGCCAATGTGGGGCCCTAGGGTCCGGCCGCGTTCCCCTGACGATCATCGAGGTAACAGTAGTGAACGCAAAGGACGGGAAGCTAAGAAACGGACAAACCGGCACACTATGACCGGCCGACACCGGGGGCTACGCACTGCATACCCTCAATCAGGATCGTCGGTGTTCTGATTAAGGGCCCCAGAAGGCGATGAATGGGGGACGCGTATGCCTAGCCGAGATCTATCCAAAAAAAATCAGTTTGTGGAATGTCAACCGATCGAGGCGATCACGGCGATCGATCGCCTTGCAAGATCGGATCCGGAGAGAATTGCGCTGAGAAGCGGCGCAGACGAACTCACCTACGAGGCGCTGCGGCTAAGATCGGATGCCCTCGCAAGGAGGCTACGAGAGCATGGCGCTCGCGGCGCGGTCGTCGGATATTCGGGTGAGCGCGGCTTCGACTGGGCGACGGCGGTCGTCGCAATTTTGAAGGCCGGATCAACGTACCTACCGCTCGATCCATCGTTACCGGCTTCACGCACATCGTTCATAATTGAGCAGAGCCGCTGTGCTCTGATTATTGGCCCCGACCAGCAGCATTCGCTCAGCCTGTTCCAGTCGAGCAGCAAAGGCACCACCCAATTCATGCCGATAGAGGCGGCGCGGCGTGAGGGCCGGCCTTCGTCTTTCGCGCCATCATCGAGCGCGGATGGACTCGCCTACATTCTATTTACGTCTGGTTCGACGGGCCAGCCTAAGGGCGCAATGATTGCGAATGCAGCCTTAAACAATCATTTGGCGGCAAAAATTAATGCCCTAGCCCTCACTCGTACGGATTGCATCGCGCAGACGGCATCGCATTGCTTTGACATCTCGCTGTGGCAACTTCTGGCAGGGCTTTGCGTCGGAGGCAGTATCGCGATCCTTGATGATGCAACACTGAAATCGCCAGTATCTCTTCTTAAAGCAGTTCAAGGGCACGGCGTGACGGTTGCTCAATTCGTCCCGTCAATGCTTGCAGTATTTGTTCAATATCTGCAACCCCTTGCGGCGGCTGAGAGAGCTCTGGACAGTTTGCGCATTATTTCTACGGTTGGAGAACCCCTGACACCCGGACTGGCGCGCGCATGGCTTGCCTTATATCCGGAGGTCCCCATTCTCAATCACTACGGGCCGACCGAGTGCGCCGACGGCGTTACGCACAATCTGGTTTCACTACCGCCCGCGGTGGCTGACACTTATGTGCCGATCGGCAAGCCGATTGCGAACCTTGAGGTCTATGTCACCGATGGATCTCGTCTGTGCGACACGGGAGAGGTCGGCGAAATCTGTGTGAGCGGCGTAGGTGTCGCTGCTGGTTACGTCAACGACGATGTTCGCACCAAGGATGCCTTTGGGCCAAACCCGTTCTCCAGCAAACCGGGGTACCGGCGCCTATACAGGACAGGTGATCTCGGGCGCGTCCGTTCCGATGGTCTCTTGGAATGCCTCGGTCGACGGGACCGTCAGGTCAAAATCCGTGGGCACAGAATTGAGCTGGGAGAAATCGAGGCACGCCTCTGCGCTCATCATTCGGTACATGGCGCTGTCGCGATCGCCTCTGTCTGCGCAGGCGTAAAACTTATGGCGCGAGACATAACAAGCGCGGAGCGGGAAACTGGATCGAGACGGCTAATCGCGTATGTGTCAGCCCCGGCTGAAGTGACGGAAGCCGAGCTTCAGAACTTTGTTGCCGAAACGCTTCCTACCTACATGCTTCCGGAAAGGATCATCCACGTCGGCTGTATTCCGCTGACCAGAAACGGAAAAGTCGATTTTGGAGCATTGCCGGACCCGACCAGTGTTCGTCCTTTATTGCCGACGCCATTCGAGGGGCCGCGAACAGAGCTCGAAGCCCAGCTGTGGCAAATTTGGGCGGGCGTTCTGCGCATCGAGAACATTGGCGTGAATGATCAGTTCATAAGCCTCGGCGGCGACTCGCTCCGAGCAATGCTCATATTGGGTCAATTGCAGACCCAGCTCGGAGTGAGAACGGATTTCAGGCTGGTCCTGAATGGAACGATACGGTCTCTTGCGGCTTCGATCGCGTCCCGAGTCGACTCCAAATCGTGCTCAGCCCCCGCCTACGGAAAGCTTGCGCGAGCACCTCTGACTCGAGTTCAGGAGCACCTATGGTTTCTATCCCAGCTCGATCCATCTGCCAGGAACTACATCATTCAAGGCGGCCTGCGAATAAGAGGCTTCATCGATCTGGCCGCGTTCAACCGTGCCTGGACCGATGTCGTTCATTTCCATCAGGCGCTTTCTGCACGCTTTATCGACGAGGATGGTCCGGTTCAGCTCTTTGATGATCCGAAATGCGCAAAGCTTGACTTGACTGACGCATCTCATCTCACGGCGCAGCAAGCCGAGGAGCTGATCACAGAGCTACGGCAAACAGAGCTGAGTGGCAGCTTTGATCTCAGCCGGGGTCATCTGTTTCGCGCGCGCATGATCCGCTTTCGCCCTGACCACCATCTGATATTGATCACCGCTCACGAAATTATTATCGATGCCTGGTCGATCTCTGTTCTGCTCAGAGACCTTCGACAAACGTACTTACATGCCGCGGCGCCTTTGCCAAAGAACCGTGCCTCACTGTCGACCTACGCGGTCTGGGAAAGACAGCGCGCGACTCCAGAGGCGCTGGCCAAGCAACGTAGCTATTGGCGCCGTCAGATTGGTGATGATCCGCCGGTGCTTTCGCTTGGAACAGGACAAGCGCGGCCGCGGACAAAGTTCCACCGCGGCGCCTCGCATGCGGTGCTGCTCGGCAGCGAACTCTCCAATCAGGTGCGGGAGTTTGCGCGCCGACATAGGTGCACTTCGTCGACAACCCTCCTCGCGTGCTTCAAGCTGCTGCTACGGATGTACAGCGGTCAGGACGATGTTATCGTCGGCATACCGCACGTCGTACGGGATCAACCCGGCAGTGCCGACATTGTCGGCTTTTTTCTGAATATGCTGCCGATCCGTTCCGCGATCGATGTTGGTCAGTCCTTTGCGGTTCATGCCTTGCGCGTCCAGGGCCTAGTCAGCGATGCCATCGCAAACTCGGCATATCCGTTCGGCTGGATGGTAAGGGATAGCCGGCTATATCGCGAAGCGGAACGATCGCCGATCTTCCAGGTCATGTTCAACATGTACTCCGAGGCCGCGGAGCCACCGGATCAGCATGAGTTCGATCTGACATTCCGCGAATACGACACCGGTTACGTAAAATTCGATCTGACCTTGTACGCACAAGATCAGGGCGATGAAATTGCCCTCCAGCTAGCATATGCCGAAGACATATTTTCCAGCGATCTCATCGCCCGCATGGGTGACAATCTGCGCTGTCTGATTGCAGCCTGCGTTGAGAATCCACTTGCGCCCATTAAGGATCTGAGCTGCCTCAGCGGGGCGGATGCCGTTATGATGGACTCGCTGGATGGCTCGGCGCAGTCATACCCGACTGAATGTCCACTTGTCGAAGCGTTCGAGCAAATCAGTGCCACTCATCGCGGCCAGGTGGCATATTTTGGTGATTTCGGTGAGATCACATTCGGCGATCTGCGCGAGCGCGTAACAGCAATCAGGTCCTTACTGGAGGCGTCTGAGGTGGGGGCTGGCGACGGGGTCGCCATGCTGGTCGACCGGTCGCCTGACGTGGCCGCTGTTATTCTTGCGGCACGAGCCTTGCAATCCATCGTTGTCCCCATATCGCCGGATTATCCGCGTGATCGGATGGACCATATCCTGCGAGATAGTCGGGCAAAGCTTTTGGTCCACGCAAGTACCACTGCCCTTGGTTTTGACCTGCCGTCGATTTGTCTGTTGACCCTGGAAGGGTGCGGCACGCTCGCGCACGAGTCTGAGTGCGGCGACAAACCATCAGATCAGGGAATTGCGAGCCTTATATACACGTCGTCCTCGACCGGGAAGGCGAAGGGGGTTCTCATACCGGAGTTGGCAATTCTTAATCGACTGAACTGGATGTGGCGAACCGCTCCGTTCGAGAGCACCGACGTGATGGTTGTCCAGAAGTCCGCATCACTTGTTGCGTCCGCTTGGGAATACTTCGGTGGGCTTCTAAGAGGTGTGCCCGCGCTGATCCTGACCCGAAAGCAGTTGCTGGATCCAGATCTGCTGTTGAGCACGTTGGCGGAACGTCGCGCGACACACTTATTTGCCTCGCCACCACTCCTGACCGGCCTCATTGCCTCCCGAGAGCGGCAGCCAAGATCCACTTCCTTGCGGTTCGTCACAAGCAGCGCTGAACCGATGCCATCTTCGCTTCCAGTTCGCTGGCGTACGTATTTCCCGGACGTGCCGTTGTGGAACTTCTATGGTGCTACGGAATGTGCGTCCAACGCTGCGGTCTACAAAACGTCGGATGCCGACGACGGCGGGTCGCATGTCCCCGTTGGGCGCCCAATCGATAACGTCAAACTCTACGTGCTCGATGCCGCGTTGAAGAGAGTCCCTGTCGGAGCCGCCGGTGAACTCTGCATCGCGGGACGCTGCGTAAGCGCTGGGTACTGGATGGATCAAGAGCGGACAACACGTTGTTTCGTGCCAAATCCTTATGGTGACGGACAGTACAGCGTTCTTTATCGAAGCGGCGATATCGCACGCATCTCAACCAGCGGCCTTCTCGAGATTTGCGGCCGGTCGGACAACCAGATCAAGGTACGGGGGTATCGGATTGAGCTGGAGGAGGTTGAAAAGGCTCTTGAGTCTCATCCCGCAATCACAAAGGCCGCGGTCGCTGCAGATGGCATGGTTGGCGATCGTCGTTTGATCGCCAGCGTGATTCCCGCGCGCGACAGTCTAAGCTCGGAAGAGATTGTCACCCATCTTAAGCAATCATTGCCGTCCTACATGATTCCCGCCGCCTTCCGTTTGGTTGACAATATCCCCCTCACGACAAGCGGGAAGATAGATCGTGCGGGCCTGTCGTCCGTTCCTTACCGCGAGGTCGGGCCTGCTTCATCCGCCGAGCCCGGCACGAGGAAGGAGCGTATCCTTGCTGGGATCTGGCAGGATCTATTGGACGTCAAGCGGGTCGGAATTGATCAGGTCTTCTTTGATATCGGTGGAGATTCTCTTCTAAGCGTGCGCTGCGTCACGTTGGCACGCAAAGCCGGGCTGAATCTTACTGTTGACCAACTCTATCGAACGCCGACAATTAGGGAATTGGCGGCAGATGGAGCGACGGTTGCACTCCGTACCGCCCCTTCCGTGGACGGCTCGTTGCCGGTTACCCCCGCAATTGCATCTTGGAGGCCTCTTGTCGGCTTCGATGAGCACTACAACATAGGCGATCTGTTCTTCCTGCCCGGCGGGATCCTGGATATCCGGCTGCTGGAGCGCGCCCTTGCTCATGTCATGGATAGGCACGAAGGCCTCGGGCTCCGTATCGCCCGAACCGACGATGGTCTACGTCTGACGATCGCAGCTTCCGTGGCCGAACGTCTCGTGGAGGAGATCAATCTTGTCGGAATGACCAGCCTGCGGCAGCGTAAGGCAATCGAGAGCATCTCAGCAAGACGTCAACATATGTTTCGTTTTGACGGCCAGACGCCTCTTGTTAACGTCACGGCGTTCCGCACATCGGAAAGCGGCGACTACTATCTGCTGGTCCTGATGCATCATTTTGTAGCGGACGGGATAGGCTATCGACTGTTCCTCGAAGCATTGGATGCGGCCTACGACGCCCTTGGCTCAGGCCACGCCGTAAGCGGCCCCGAGAATATGCAAATGCTCTCTCCATGGTTGAAGCGCCTTGAGCACTACGCGAACAGCGAGGCGCCAGCCGAACTCGAATACTGGGAGGGGATCGACTACGATCAGTTCAATTTGCATGTCGGTCCCACGTCGGCGGGTAGCGCGAGCTTTTCGCAAGGGACTGCGAGAGAACTTCACTATGCACGCCTTGAAGGCCGCGCGGGTGACGCGAATTGCCGAGTCCTTTGGGAAGATCAGGCCAAGCATCATCTGGAGATTGGCAAAGAAGCGACAGCTGATCTGCTCAATATTGCAGCCAGATCGGCGCATTGTAAGGACATCGACGTATTTCTTGCCGCCATATCCGGCGCCTGTGGACGTGTTTTCGGCAACTATTCACTCTGGATTGATAGCCTTACCTCGACCCGAGGCCGGCTGTTTGAAGATATTGATCCATCGCAGATCATTGGCCATATCAGCGAGCTCGTTCCGCTTTCCTTGAGTGTCGCCGGAACGGAGGCTCGGCCCGATCGTGTTCGTTCAATAAACCGCCAGCGCAATGCCCTGCCGCGCAGGGGAGTAGGGTTTCGGGTCTTGAAATTCGTAAACCGAGATCCAGCCGTGGGGAGCCGGATCAATCGTCTGCCCTTACCTAAAATCGGACTGAATTATCGAGCGGGTTTGCAGCGCCATTTTCCGCGCCGCCTCCTAGCCCAGGACCCGTCTTCAATCTGGATCGGCGAAGACATGGATGAAGCCGCCGCGAGTCACCTCTTCTGGTTCGACGTCGGATATCAAGCCGGCCGTCTGCAGATTGAAACAAGGTATGATCCGACCCAGATCGGTTATGAGGTGACCCGTAATCTTTGCACGGTGTTGCAACAGGAGCTGTTGCTGACGATCAGCGAATTCGGAAGAGCCGGCGACACTGTCATCCATGAATGAGCCGGATGCAGAAGTCGCCGTCGAAAGCGATCGCGATATCATGCCAAAGAACAAACAGCACATTGATCTATCGGATCCCAATCTGTCGAGCCTAATCCTGCGGCTCGCCATTCCGTCTATTGTTGGCTTATCGATCAACGCGTTACAGCAGGCCGTCAACGCGATCTTTGTTGGCGCACTTGGCGCGCAGGCGATCGCAGCTGTCAGCATGACTTTGCCTGTCGTGGTCCTGCTGACGGCAGTCGGTCAGGGAATCGGTGTTGGAACAGCCTCGTTCATATCTCGTCATCTTGGTGCTGGTGAGTACCTGGAGGCAAGTAGGGGCGCGAGTACTGCACTGGCCCTGGCCGCTCCGATCGGCATCATGTTTACGGTTGCTCTGCTTCTAAACCTGCGAGGGATTTTCGTAACGCTCGGGGCAACTCCAACCATCATGCCCGTGGCGCTCGACTATGCGGCGACGCTTTTGTGCGGGTACACCCTGATGCTTCTAAACATCGTCAACGGCTTCATCGTCAGAGCCGAGGGCAACACACGATTCAGCATGTGGACGATGATTACCGCCTTCATGCTGAACGCCGTGCTCGATCCGGCCTTCATCTTCTTACTCGACCTCGGTGTACGAGGCGCAGCCCTCGCAACACTGGTATCTCAGATCGCTGCTATTGCCCTCTATATCGCGTATTTTTCGAAGCTACGCGGGATAGTCCTCGTCAAGATATCTTACATCTCGCTGCGAACAAGTCGCATCAGGCAGCTCGCGTTCATAGGAGCACCCGCGACCATGACCGGTATTTTATCTGCCATTGCCTCAATGCTCTTGTACGGAGCTGCTGCGCCGTTTGGCGACGATTCCATCGCGGCCGTGGGAATAGCTGTGCGATTGCTGACGATCGGCGCACTGCCGGTCACCGGCTTTTGTATGGGCTCTCAAGCTGTCCTGGGTTTCGGTTGGGGCGCACGCGATCTTCCCCGCGTATGGAAGGCCGCAAAGCTCATGCTGTCCATGACTGTCGCCCTTTCGGTTGCGTATTCTGCGGCCGTTGTGATTTTTGCCCGACCTTTGGTCAAGCTGTTCAGCGATAGCGAGAACGTCACGGAAATTGCCGTTTCGGCCTGTATCGTCTTCCATCTCTTTTTTGGGCTTTTTGGTATAGAGAGTTTCGTGACGACGATGCTTCAGTCGTTCGGGAGAGCACGCCTTAGTGTGATTGTGTCCTTGGCCAGGCACGGATATTTCTTCATACCGGCCGTACTGTTGTTGCCAGTTATATCGGGTTTCAACGGACTGTTGGCCAGTCAAGCAATCGCCGAGCTGGGCGCCGGAATGATCGCGCTGTGTGCCATGGTCCACCAGTTCGCTGAGCTCAGACGAGCGCTTCGGAACCCCACTTCAGCAGCGATCGAGAATCGCGGGTCGACCTGACAACGGACATCATCGCGGACGAGAGCACTGAGCCGACCTCGTCGGAGAGGTGTTGCTCTCCAAGACGTGACGCACGTGATGTGCAAGAGCCATGCAGCTCTAGTGGTATCTCTTGGCCTGCTCACCTGTGGTGCTTGAGCGGCAGAGCTTCGCGAGGGCTGCTCCGGGACGCGGCTCTTCGCTCAGCGCCTGCTCCATATTGCCTTATTGCCTTCCACGAAGCGGACCTTGGTACGCTGCACGGTCGAGCCGCCCACGCCAACGCTCGCGGCGATCTCCTCGTCGCGGGCCTCGGCATCAGCGGCCAGCAGAACCTGTGCACGTGAACAAGGTCCATCACACCATCACCCCGGTCGGACCTCGGTGAAGACGAAGATTGGCTACATCTCGATTGAAATGGAGACCGAGCACGGAGTGATCTGAGTCTGTGGCGTCGACGAAGATGGCGTCAAGACGTTCACCGACTTCGCAATCGAAAACCTGATCGAGCTGACCAGGTTCGACAAAGAAAGCCGTGGACTGCTCGCCCGGTGACTCTGCGGTCTGCGCCGAATGGATACGCGCCAGGCGTTGAAGGTAGCGCTTGAGCGGACCGATGCTCCAACGCCGCGAGATGAGCCTTTCCAATCGATACGAATTGGCGGTCTATGGCAGACGGATCGAACCTGAAAATGGCAGGACTGCGTCAGACGTTCCACCTTGCAGAGATTTAGTGACGTCCGAAGTGCGGCGGGCGCTTTGACATCAAACGATGGTTTGGAACGCTACACTACCCCACGCGCCCGGTCTTCAGCTTCAGCAAATCAATGCAAGCTTTTTGGCTTGAACTGCCCGAAAGCTCGCAGCTTGATTCTCGGTTTCCGCCCGACTCGAGCCCCACGATCCGCGATTTCGTCATCTATAGTCGCGGCTTCCGCCGCTTAGAGCGGCGAGCGAGCAGTTTCAATCAAACTTGTAGGAAGCCTGCAGGAACGTGCCCCAGCGTTCCATGCGATAGTTCTCAGGATTGGGCCCTTCGGTAACAGGAAAGCTGCCCTCCTTCTTGGATCCGGTGTCGAGTCCCTCACTATGTTTTGAAGTCCACATGGCCCAATACCGGCCACCGACGCCGACGCTGAAATTGTTGGTGATGAAATAGGACAGGACTCCTTCGACCTGCACACCACCGCCACCGCTCCCGCGCTGATCGTTGAAAGTCGTCAATGGGCGCAACAGATGGTTGTCGCGACCCTGGAAATCGGTCCAGGGCAGGTAAGCAACATCGGCGCTGACGCGCCAACGGTCGAGCAACATGGTCTCAGCACTGAGGCCGATGCGCAGCGCATTCCAATCAGTGTCTTGGCTGCCGATAATCCGTGTATCGCCCCGCGCAAGGCATGGAAAGTCGGGGGAGGCGATCTGCGTGCATCCTGTTGTGTCAGATTTCTGGCTGTAATAGGTCCAGCCCAGGAACCCACCGACCTTGTAGGCGGAGCCGCGCAAGAAGTCATAGCCCGCATCGACCGTGTAGTACATGAACCTTCCGTTCGTTTGGCCCGCGGTCATGTTGGAATAGGCGATGGGAGTTTCAGGAGAGGGTATGCCCCAATCTTCATCGTTCATATGTCCGTTGTTGAAGCGCCCGATCCCGATATTGCCCTTCAGGAAGATCCCCCAAGGGCTGTCCACGCGTTCGAACAACTCGCCGGAGATCCCATCCAGCTTGTGATAGGTGAGCCTTGATACGAGATCGCTCCCGTGGTCCCATTGAAACCTTCCTCGGCTCAGCCAGAACCGTGTGCCGCTTTCCAGCGACCAACCGCGGGTGAAGGCAATCGGCGGCGCGCTGACGGGCGGCGTTGCCGCATGTAGCGGCGTATCGGACCATCCCGGCGTCCGTGGGTCGGCATCAAAATGGTAGTTCAGACCAACTTTGGCGATGTGATAGTTGCTGGAAAGGCTGGTGGTGTTGGCTGGGACCGTTGCCAACGGGAGCCGTGCAGTCGGAGGGGTTGCCACACTCGGTCCGCCGAACCACACATAATCGTACTCAAGTTTGACGGACCATGCAGGCGTCAGCGCTTGCTCGACGCCGGCGCCGATTGTGCTGCCGACCCGACCATACTCGAAATGGGTGGCATTCTGTGGCGCCCAGCCATCTGGGTGGTCTTCGTCACGAAACTCGTTGTTGTTGACGACATGGCCCTGATTGTGTTGCCAAGCCACGCCTCCCTTGAGATAAACCAGCGTATAGCCCTGCGAGCCAAACGCGTAACCCAGGCGACCGGTCCCGGTGACGAAGACGCTTGGACTCGCATTGCAGTTTGCGCTCACAACAAATCCGGAGGCGGCAAGACAGGTGTTTGTACCGTCCGACGCGGCCCCACTGGCATCCACTTCAACACCAAAAACCCAGCTGTCCTTCTGCCAATTGTAGCCGATCTGACCTCCCAGCAGGAACACTAGGGTATCGACAACATCCCCGTAGATTGACGGACCATACGGATCACTGAATGATGTCCGGCCGTAGCCCCCGCCAACGTGGGCGCCGAAATATCCTCCGGTCCAGCTCCACAGTACCGGTGGGACTTCTACTGCGGGCTCAAGATATGCCGAATTGACCGCACCGCTTGCAACGAGCGCAGCTGTTGCTGCACCCCAAGAAAGAACTCCAGATCGCATGTCACCTCACGAAACACAACGCGCGCGCCATCTTGGAACGAGGCCCGAATGGTCGATGTTGTTGGCGCCGCATCCACGCCGCTTGTGGTGTGCAGGATCGAGGCCAGCGGATGCGACGCGCATTGCCTGCGGGTCTTCGTTGGCGATGTCGTCTTTCCTCTCAAGGCTGGCGGATTTGAAACGCGACGCGTCTGATGACGGACACAAAGCACACGCCCCACCCAACGTAGCGGATCATGTTCGATTATCCGAGAATCTCCGTCGTTCTCAGGCCACCGCCTTGAGGTCTTGAGTGCGGTAGGTCCAGGGCAGTAGCCGGTCGGCGCGATTTGGCTGTCCGTTGATGATACCTGTCAGGACGTCGCTGAACTAGGCGACAGGATCGGCGCCGGGCGCCTCAGGTTAAGCGGTCGTCCTTGTTAATCGCTCTTAAGGACAGCAGTTGATCCCGCGTCCCGCCGCCTAGGGGCGGCGCTATGCTGACGCTCCTGCGGCTGCTTTTTCTGGATGAGAAGCTGAGGCGTCCGTTTTGTCCATTCACATTCGAGCTTTATCGGACGACCTCGATCCGAACGAATCGATTCCGCAATCGCGAAGCCGGTGCTGTCCTCGTGAGCTCGCGCTGGTGACTGTCATCACTACCGGCAAACGCAGGCTTTGTTGATGTCCGATGTTGTCGGATTTGCAACAGGGGTCTGCGGCTAGGTCGGGATCACAACAACGTTCTGATAGGCCGCTCGCGCGCACTATCTGCTTTCAAACGCACGAAATTTTTTCTCTGACGCAGTCTTGGCACGATCATTGCCAAACCTTGGCCGAGCACCGTCAACGCCAACAGGGAACTTCGAGGGGAGCATGAGTGCCGTCACCATTCGCAATGTCGCGGAAATCAGGGGCTGCGCTAGGCAACTTATCCGCAATAAGCTGCTCATCGAGCAAGGGCTGAAGGTCTACCCGGAGAAGGCCGCGAAGAGGCGCGCTTGGCCTGTCCGCTTCACTCGTATGAGCGGGAACGAGCCCGGCGGCGGACCTAGGATCATCCGCTGCAGGGACGCTATGCAGCGTGACCTCTCAAAAGCGTTCGCAGCGGTATTCAGCACACTGCATTGTGCGGACGCACTAACGAGGGCCTCGGTGAAGAATGCTCTGCTGACGATTGGTTTCGGATTTCAGCATCCTCTGTCTGCAACATTCGCACCCAAGCGATTGGTCAGGACATGGTTCGGGATCGATCCATTGAATTGGCGCTCTGTCGCGCCTCCCGTCAATATTATCGATATCCTTGGGGTGGCGGCGTTGCGGCAACCGGTCGACGATCTCGCGCGGCGTCTACCTGTCCACGTCACAGCAATTCTGCAGCCATCCAACACAGGCTGGCTCTACGCGGAGACGAACGGAACCGTCGCGAGAGCAGTCGCCTTTGGAATGATGTCGTCCGGACTTCTGGCTCAGATTGCCACAGAAGTATGTTCCGCGCGGCCATTCTTGTGAGTCGGCTACGTAGCAGGAGGCATAGCATGAGAGTGCCGGCCAAACTGCCGTCAAATCGACGCTTCGGCCTGACATTTGGCGCCGTATTTCTTGCGTTGGGCGCATGCGCAGCCATCAAGGGAAAAGTCGCTGCCGCTTACGTGTCGCTCTTTGCGGTTAGTGTCGCATTCGGCGGCATAGCATTGACCGTCCCGCGAATTCTCGCGCCGCCCAACCTACTCTGGTTCTACTTCGGCGAGCTGCTTGGACGGATAGTCAGCCCGCTGGTTCTGGGCATCATCTATTTCGGGCTTCTAGTACCGATCGCCTTCATCGCTCGCGTGCTCGGGCGCGATGAGCTTCATTTGAAGCGACGACCGGTCGCAAGTTACTGGATCAGTCGTAGCCCGCCAGGTCCGACAGGTCAGTCCTTCACACACCAGTTCTGAGGCGCATATGTTTCTCTTCATCAAGGAACTCTGGGCGTTCATGCGTGTTCGCAAAAAGATGTGGCTCGGCCCCCCAATTCTCCTCATGGTTGTCATAGCCGCTCTGCTAGTTCTGGCGCAAGGCTCTGTCATGGCGCCGTTCGTTTACACGCTGTTTTGACCAGTGAATATCCTGGGTATCTCAGCCTACTACCATGACTCTGCCGCTTGTCTCGTCTCAGACGGCGAACTGGTAGCTGCCGCGCAGGAAGAGCGCTTTACGCGGAAAAAACACGATCCAGGCTTTCCTGCCAGTGCGGCTCGTTACTGTCTCCGCGCTGCAGGGCTATGTCCAGCCGACGTCGACTATGTCGTCTTCTACGACAAACCTTTTAGCAAATTCGAGCGGATATTTGAAACCTATCTAGCTTTCGCGCCAAAGGGATTTAAGAGTTTCGCAACATCGATGCCGGTTTGGCTAAAGGACAAGCTGTTTCAAAGAACGTTGATTGCTGAGGCCCTGAAAGAGCACCTCGGGAGTGATGTTGATTGGTCGAGGCGGCTCCGCTTTTCAGAGCACCATCTCAGTCACGCAGCGTCGGCGTTCTTCCCGTCGCCATTTCACGAAGCCGCAGTGTTGACGATGGATGGTGTCGGAGAGTGGACGACAACCTCGCTTGCGATCGGCAAGGGAAAGGACCTATCCGTCTACAAGGAGATTCACTTTCCGCATTCGCTTGGCTTGTTGTACTCAGCGTTCACTTACTACATCGGTTTCAAGGTGAACTCCGGTGAGTACAAGGTAATGGGACTGGCGCCCTACGGCGAGCCAAAGTATGTGCATCTGATAAAGGAGCACCTGATCAACCTCAAGGAGGATGGGTCATTCCACCTGGACATGCGCTTCTTTGACTACTGTACCGGACTAACAATGACCAATGGTCGCTTCGAGACGCTATTTGGTGGTCCGGCCAGACGCCCGGAAAGTGGGTTGACGCAGAGGGAGATGGATCTTGCCGCCTCCATTCAGGCCGTTACCGAGGAGGTCGTCCTAAGGCTTGCAAAAGGAATCCGGACCACAACCGGCCAGAGAAATCTCTGCCTCGCAGGAGGAGTGGCGCTCAATTGTGTTGCGAACGGAAAGCTCATGCGGGAAAAACTCTTCGACAACATCTGGATTCAGCCGGCTTCTGGCGACGCCGGCGGCGCGGTGGGCGCAGCACTCGCCGCCTACCATCTCATGCTTGAAAAGCCCAGGAGCATCCATGCGGGCGACAGCATGAACGGCGCATACCTCGGACCGGAGTTCAGTCAGCGCGAAATTGAAGAGCGTCTAGGAAAGGCCGGCGCGGTATTCACGGCCGAATTCGATGAGGCACTGATTGACAGTGTCGCACATGCTCTCGTCGACGGTAAGGCGGTTGGGTGGATGCAGGGTCGGATGGAATTCGGCCCGCGTGCGCTCGGCGGACGTTCCATCATTGCTGATCCCCGCTCACCGACCGTCCAGAAGCAGCTAAATCTCAAGGTGAAGTATCGCGAGTCTTTCCGCCCATTTGCGCCGAGTGTTCTGCGAGAGGACGTGTCGCAATGGTTTCAGCTTCATTCCGACAGCCCCTATATGCTCCTTGTGGCCGACGTGCTGAGCACGAAGCAGTTGCCGATGTCGGAAAAGCAAAAGCAGCTCTTCGGCATCGATAAATTGAACGTCGTGCGCTCGGACATTCCGGCTGTCACACACGTGGACTACTCCGCGCGCGTGCAGACTGTGCACAGCGCGACCAATCCGCGGTTTCACAGGCTGATATCGAAGTTCAAGGAACTAACCGGATGCCCCGTTCTCGTGAACACCTCATTCAACGTGCGAGGAGAACCGATCGTTTGCACTCCAGAGGATGCGTTCCGCTGTTTCATGGGAACGGAAATCGAAATGCTGGCCGTCGGCAATTCGCTCTTACGGAAGGAAGACCAGAGCAGAACGTTGATGAATGACTATCGTTGTTGCTATGAACTTGATTAGAAAGCCGGGCGTTCGAGCTGTGCGCCAGGCAGCGGTCGTGATTTCTACCTCCTGTACGAACGATTTCGGCGCGCATTTCGAAGAAAAGCCATCCACATGGATGTCAAAATAAAAAACGCAATCTTCGGAATACTTTCAATAACTACTAGCCTGATTATGGCGGCTGCCCTACTGGAATTCTATGTGCGTTTAACGCAGGCAGACGGCACCAATTTCGACATCGAAATGTGGCGTTACGCCAAAGACTTGAAAGTGGTTAGTGAGATACCCGGTGCAGGGCACGAACATGCCCCTGGAAAGGGTGGGGTTTACATGGGCGTCCCAGTAACAATCAACTCAGCAGGGTGGCGTGATCGCGAACATTCCGTGGAGAAAGAGAATGGCACTGTCCGAATCATGATGCTTGGCGACTCCCTGACGTTTGGATGGGGCGCAAGACCTGAAGACGTCACATCATACCGATTGGAAAGGCTGCTGAACGCGAAGCAAAATAAATTCGAGGTCATAAATACTGGGATTGGAAATGCGAACACAGCTATGGAAGCAACGTACTTCATCAAGAAGGCGTACGTATACAAACCTGACATCGTCGTACTGAACTATTTTATCAATGACGCAGAGCCAACACCGCGAAGGACGGAGAATTTCTTTCTTGAGCACTTCTATTCAGCAGTATTCATCGCGGGTCGTTTCGATGTCCTTATGCGAACATACTTCGGCAAGGCTGATTGGCAGCACTATTACCGCGGTCTCTACCGAGAGAATGAACCCGGCTGGTTGGCTGCACAGGGTGCGTTGAATGAGCTTGCGAGCTATTGCAAGGCCCGAAACATCAAACTTATTGTAGTTAACTACCCGGAACTGCACGAGCTGTCCCCATATCCATTTCAAAACATAACGAGTCTCGTAGCCTCCAAGGTGAAAGCTCTCAGTATACCATTTCTGGACCTTCTTCCGGCTGTGGAAAATCAAGCCCCACAATCCCTCTGGGTCACGAAGACAGACTCCCACCCAAACGGAAAAGCGGCCGGACTCTACGCGGACTTGATTGCGAGAGTTCTAGTGACCCAAATTCCCGAAGACTTTCGAGGGTCTGCAAATTGAAAGGATCCTCTTCCACCGAAAACCCTATGGGAGAAAATGATGCGCTGCTGCGAACATCCGCTGCAAGGACGAAGGTCATTCGCTTGGCGGCCCTATTGAATGAAATATGGGTCGTCCTTGGTGTTGCTCTTCTTTTGCTGACGATTCTGGAAATATCGCTGACCTCTTACTACGAGAGAGCTGACAAGAGGGAACGTCAAGGTGCCGCCAAGGCTGCAGCCAATTCTGGCGTATATGCAAATGCCGACCTGGCGGAAGGCTACTTCAAAGAACTCACCGATGCCAAGGCTCGGGTGTGGGCTTCATATACGCAATCACAACAAACGGACTATACGGGCAAATTCATCAACGTACACGAAGGCACCAGACGAACGTGGAACTCCGAGGCAATCAACGATGATAGGCGTACCAGGTTAAAGGTATTCTTTTTCGGCGGGTCCACTTTGTGGGGGTTTGGATCTAGTGACGAGCTCACCATTCCCTCTCTTGTCGCCAAAAAATTGGCCGAAAATGGAATCAGCGCTGAAGTCAAAAATTATGCAGTCGTTGCAGATGTAACTACTCAAAGCTTGTTTCGCTTCGTTCTCGAACTAAGAAAGCAGAATGCTCCCGATTTAGTGGTCTTTTACGGCGGACTGGTTGACGCTATCTCCGCATGTGATGAAGGAAAACCGGGCGTTCCGCTTGGCAACTCAAACCTCGAAAGAATATCTTCTGCGAAAGAAGAAAAAGCGCGTTTAAGTATAAGGCTAGAAAACTTGGCGCTGACGAGACTGCTCACCGGCAAAAAACAGCCCGCCGGGTGCTCGAAGAAATTAGACGTGCTCTCCGACGGAGCTCTGGATGTCTATCTAGGGAATGTTCGCTTGATAGAGGCGATTTCAAGGAGCTTATCTTTTAAAACATTATTCTACCTTGAGCCCCAGCTGTCCGATAAAACACACAAGACACAATATGAAGAGGGTCAGTTTTTAAAATCAGAAAAACGGGTTCTAGGAAGAAGCGATCTTTACTCTCTGATGAGAAGCAAGTTGGTCAAGAGAGAATATGAGAGCTTGGGGCGAAGCGTGACTCATGACTTACGTACGATCTTTGCCGATGTTGCCAGTCCGATTTACATGGATGGCTGGCATTATGGCGAGGAGGGGAATGAGCGGATATCTCGGAAGATCGCAGTCGACATATTGGGACTATATGCTCCGGCGAAGTGAACAACTGAGCTGGTCCCGGTTGTCTGAACAGAGTTTTCAGTCCACCGCTCCGCGCTCATGGCCAAGAACAGCCGCCGGCACCACGGCATCCACCACCGCCGCCACAAGCTGTACTTCTTCTTCGGAAATTACCGCCTGCTGCTTCTCGCAACTGACGTCGCCAACCGAACAGCTGCGGCGGCGACATGCCGTCGGGCTATCGAACAGACTGAGTCGCCGCTCGCTACGATTTACGCAACGATTCATGCCTAGTCCTTGTCGCTCCACTTCTGCCGACAACCCGGCGTCGAGGGGGTCGTAGCTGGCGGCGGAGCAGGCACGGACGACATCATCGATCGCCGCAATGCGCTCGTCAGCCCCAAACAGGTGTTGGACCTCTGAAAACCAGAACTGGGGCGCGGCGGCGCATTCGAAGTTGTCGGTATTGAGCTGGGCCCGGATATTGAGGCGCTCGGGATTGGGAGGTGCTCTTCCCTCTATATTCGACGCGAGGCGGGCAGATGATGGACGAAGTGGCGTCCCGCGGGGGCAGCCAGCGCTTCCATGAGGGTGTGGGGCGGGTGCACCCGCCTCGAGCCGGGACACGGTTCCCTGACGCAGATGGATGTTTTTTCCGAGCTCGGATTGCGTCAGTCCGGCCCGCTTGCGAGCCCTTCGTAGAATGGCTCCCAGTTGTTTTTCGGTGCGGGCGATGTGCTGCGGCATGTGAACCTCGAGCACCAATATACGCGATTGCGTATATATGGTCAGTATACGCATTTGCGTATTTTGGTCGATCCTCTAAATGTCCGCTAAATATTCCGGAGTGACCGAGTACTTTCCCAGCCAATTCCGGGCGAAACCGTCCAGCAAGCTTTCGTCGTCTCATTTTATGAGACGCCTTCGGCCTGAGTCTGACTACTACTTAGACGCTGAAGACCGTGCCGCCTACAGCGGCCCGTCGGCATCGAAGGAACTGCGCGGCGAGAAATTCCAGGTGGTCGGCGCATTGATCTGATAGCGCTCGATTCTGCCAATCGCCGACCCCATCCAATGCGTGGCTGCCGTGCGCGGCGACCAAGCCGACATAGGCATCATCAGGCATTTCGCGCGAGTTGTGGCAGAACGGCTGTTCGATGAAAGCGACATTGAGCCGGAGAATGAGCAGGGAGATGACGACTTCCAGCCGGTTGTTTGGCATCTCCCTGTTTGCGGCATGTTGCGGGAGAAGTGAGTTCGCGAACGATCTCTGAAGGATATTTCCGAATCGCTCGGTATGCTTCCCGTAAACCTCGTTGCCAGCTGCAAATCGAATTGTTCCGTTTCTCACTGTCGCGATCTCTTCGCGCACTGTGAATTGGACGATTCAAATCCGTAACGTCTCGGAGTTTCCCCAGTTTCCGCGCGCCGCTGCGATTGGCCTGATTCTTGCTGTCCTTGTTGCAGCGATAAGTCAAAGCCGAAGACGGGAGGGGGCAGGGCGCGGCAATGGAAACATTTTACAGCGTGATCAGGCGGCAGGGCATCACGCGTCGGAGTTTTCACAAATTTTGCAGCCTGACGGCGACAAGCCTCGGGCTTGAGCCGTTGGCGGCGGGGCGCATCGCCAACGCGCTCGAAACCAAACCGCGTGTGCCGGTGATCTGGATGCATGGTCTTGAATGCACCTGCTGCTCGGAGAGCTTCATCCGCTCCGCGCATCCGTTGGCGAAGGATGCCGTGCTGTCGATGATCTCGCTCGATTATGACGATACCATCATGGCGGCCGCAGGCCATCAGGCGGAAGCGATCCTCGAAGAGACCCTCGCCAAACACAAGGGCCAATACATTCTTGCCGTGGAAGGCAATCCGCCGCTGAACGAGGGCGGCATGTTCTGTATCGACGGCGGCAAGCCGTTCGTCGAGAAACTTAAGCTGATGGCCGACGACGCTATGGCGATCATTGCCTGGGGCGCATGCGCGTCCTGGGGGTGCGTGCAGGCGGCCAAACCCAATCCGACGCAGGCCACGCCCATCGATCAGGTCATCACCAACAAGCCGATCATCAAGGTGCCGGGATGCCCCCCGATCGCCGAAGTGATGACCGGCGTCGTGACCTTCATCACCACCTTCGGCAGGCTGCCCGAGCTCGACCGCCAGGGCCGGCCGAAAATGTTCTACTCACAGCGCATTCACGACAAGTGCTATCGGCGATCGCATTTCGATGCCGGGCAGTTCGTCGAGGAGTGGGACGACGAGGCGGCGCGCAAGGGCTATTGCCTCTACAAGATGGGCTGCAAGGGCCCGACCACCTACAACGCCTGCTCGACCGTGCGCTGGAACGGCGGCGTGTCCTTCCCGATTCAGTCGGGCCACGGCTGCATCGGTTGTTCGGAGGACGGCTTCTGGGACAAGGGCTCGTTCTACGATCGCCTGACCAACATCAAACAGTTTGGCATCGAGAAGAACGCTGACCAGATCGGCATGGCTGCGGCCGGCGCCGTTGGTGCCGCTGTGGCGGTGCACGCGGCCGTCACCGCCGTGAAGCGGCTCGCCTCCAAGCGCGAAGACGCAAATCAAGATCATTAGTCGTCAGGGAAAGTAACGATGGGCATCCAGACACCCAACGGATTCAAACTCGACAATTCCGGCAAGCGCATTGTTATCGATCCGGTCACTCGCATCGAAGGTCACATGCGGGTCGAGGTCAACGTCGACGCAAATAACGTCATCCGGAACGCCGTATCCACAGGCACGATGTGGCGCGGCATCGAAGTCATCCTGAAGGATCGCGATCCGCGCGATGCCTGGGCGTTCACCGAACGGATCTGCGGCGTGTGCACCGGCACGCACGCCCTGACGTCGGTGCGCGCGGTCGAGAATGCGCTCGGAATTACCATTCCGGAGAATGCCAACTCGATCCGCAACCTGATGCAGCTCGCGCTGCAGGTGCACGATCATGTCGTTCACTTCTATCACCTGCACGCGCTGGATTGGGTCGATGTGGTCTCGGCGCTCTCGGCCGACACGCGGGCGACTTCCATGCTCGCGCAGTCGATCTCGAACTGGCCGTTGTCATCGCCTGGCTACTTCAAGGACCTCCAGACACGCCTCAAGAAGTTCGTCGAGTCGGGGCAGTTGGGTCCTTTCAAGAACGGCTACTGGGGCAGCAAGGCCTACAAATTGCCGCCCGAAGCCAATCTGATGGCTGTGGCGCATTATCTGGAAGCGCTCGATTTCCAGAAGGAAATCGTAAAGATCCACGCCATATTCGGCGGCAAGAATCCTCATCCGAACTGGCTCGTCGGCGGCGTACCCTGTCCGATCAATGTCGACGGTACCGGGGCGGTCGGAGCCATCAACATCGAGCGGCTGAACCTGATCTCGTCGATCATCGATCGTCTAACTGAATTCAACGAGCAGGTTTACTTGCCTGATGTGGCGGCGATCGGGTCGTTCTACAAGGATTGGCTCTATGGCGGAGGTCTTTCGGGCAAGAGCGTGCTCACCTATGGCGACGTGCCAGAACACGCCAACGACTACTCCTCCAAGAACCTGAAGCTGCCGCGAGGGTCCATCGTCAACGGCAATCTCTCGGAGGTGTTTCCAGTCGACCATGCCAACCCCGACGAGATCCAGGAATTCGTCGTTCACTCCTGGTACAAATATCCCGACGAGACCAAGGGCCTGCATCCCTGGGATGGCGTCACCGAGCCGAACTACGTGCTCGGGCCCAATGCGAAGGGCACCAAGACGTCTATCGAGCAGCTCGATGAGGGCGGCAAATATTCCTGGATCAAGGCGCCGCGTTGGCGAGGCCACGCCATGGAGGTCGGTCCGCTCGCGCGCTGGGTCGTCGGTTACGCGCAGAACAAGGCGGAGTTCAAGGATCCGGTCGACAAATTCCTGAAGGACCTCGACCTGCCGCTGTCGGCGCTGTTCTCGACGCTCGGCCGCACCGCGGCGCGCGCGCTGGAATCGGTCTGGGCCGGCCGCCAGATGCGCTATTTCCAGGATAAGCTCGTCGCCAATATCAAGGCGGGTGATAGCTCGACCGCCAACGTCGACAAGTGGAAGCCGGAGAGCTGGCCAAAGGAGGCCAAGGGCTTTGGCTTTACCGAGGCGCCGCGCGGCGCGCTCGCGCACTGGATCAAGATCAAGGAAACCAAGATCGACAACTACCAGTGCGTGGTGCCGACCACCTGGAATGGTTCGCCGCGCGATCCCAAGGGAAATATCGGCGCATTCGAGGCCTCCTTGATGAATACTCCGATGGTGAATCCCGAGCAGCCGCTCGAGATCCTTCGCACCATTCATTCCTTCGATCCGTGCCTGGCGTGCTCGACGCACGTCATGAGTCCGGATGGCCAGGAACTGGCGACCGTCAAGGTCAGATAAACCAGGGGTGAAGCACCATGAGGGATGCGGCTGAATGTCGCGCGAAATCCGAGCCGGATATCGCCGCGATCGCAGCGGGCGCGGTCGGTGGACGTGCGATCGGACGTCCCACGGTCTATGTCTACGAAGCACCGGTACGAATCTGCCACTGGGTCAATGCATTCTCTATCGTCGCGCTGATGATGACCGGCTACCTGATCGGAATGCCGTTGCCATCGGTGGAGGGCGAGGCGTCGGCGAACTTCGTAATGGGCTATATCCGCTTCGCCCACTTCGCGGCTGGTCAGGTGCTGGCGGTTTTCTTCCTCACCCGCGTCTTCTGGGCTTTCGTCGGCAACCATCATTCCCGGCAGATCTTCTATCTGCCGGCTCATCGCAAGCAGTTCTGGCGAGAAATGCTGGATGAAATCCGCTGGTATGCGTTCCTGGAGCACAAGCCGAAAATGTATGTCGGCCACAATCCCTTGGCGCGGACCGGGATGTTCACGGGCTTCACGCTGTTCGTGGCCTACATGATCATCACCGGCTTTGCGCTCTATTCGGAAGGCACCGGAATCGATAGCTGGCAGCACAAGCTGTTCGGCTGGGTGTTCGCGATCTGGCCGAACAGTCAGGATGTGCACACTTGGCATCATCTCGGCATGTGGGCGCTCGTGACGTTCGTCATAGTGCACGTCTATGCCGCGATCCGCGAAGACATCATGTCGCGTCAGGGCATCATCTCCTCGATGGTCTCCGGCGAACGGCAATTCCGCGACTGAAGCCGGAAACGAGGCCTATGCCGATATCTTCAACAGACCGCATTCTGGTGCTCGGCATCGGCAATATCCTGTGGGCCGATGAGGGGTTCGGCGTACGGGCGGTGGAGGAATTCCACCGCCGCTACGTCGTATCGGACAATGTCACCATTCTCGACGGCGGGACGCAGGGCCTCTACCTCGTCAGCCATCTGGAAGAGGCCGATCGTCTGATCGTGTTTGACGCGATCGACTATGGGCTCGTGCCGGGAGAGTTGAAGCTGGTGCGCGACGAGGAAGTTCCACGTCTCACGGGCGCGAAGAAGATGAGCTTGCATCAGACAGGATTTCAGGAAGTCATCAGCGCGGCGGATCTGCTCGGGCGCTGCCCGAAGCATCTCGCGTTGATCGGCTGCCAACCGTACGATCTCGAAGACTGGGGCGGCCCTTTGACCAAGCCGGTGAGCGATCAGATCGGGCCGGCGATCGAGCTGGTCTGCGCAATCCTGGCTGAGTGGGGCGCGACGGCGAGTCCGCGCAGCAAGCCGCTGCTGGAGTCCGAACGGCTGCTCACCAACGATATCGACCATCAGCACTACGAGATGAGGATGCGGCCGGTCTGACCGGCGTGCGCGACCGGAGACGCGGGATGTGCCTTGGCCTGCCGATGACGATTGTTGAGACTGACGGCGTTTCGGCGCTATGCGAGTTTCGCGGCGAGCGGCGGCGTGTCTCGATACTTTTGCTCCCCGACCTGCCGGTCGGCAGCAAGGTGCTCGTCCATATCGACACCGCGATCCATCTGCTCGATGAGGCAGAGGCGCGACTGATCGCTGATGCGATCGAGGGGCTGACCGCGGTGCTCGGTGGCGAGAATTGCGACCGTTTCTTCGCCGACCTCATCGAGCGAGAACCGCAACTGCCCGAGCATCTCCGGCTCGACCCAGCGGCCGACCTTCCAAATCCGATCCTCGATGTCACCCGCCTCGCGGGGCGGCTCGGGTTGATCCGCCGCGGATGAAAGACAAGTTTCATTCGAAACCATCCCGCTTCGCGGACGCGAAAATGAAGGATCTATATCAATGAGATCGGCCAGGAAAGGCGATAACTGATCGTGACATGTGCCTTACTAACCTCTCACGTCACAGAAATAGGCTTGCCAGGGGGCTGATGGAATTGCAGCAGGGAAAGCATAATCTGACGCGGCGCGGCCTGCCCGAGGTCGATGCCGCGAGCGTCGATCGGTTTCTTGGCGCGGCCAATGAGGCCGACGCGGTGGCCGTGCTGTTGTCGGCGGGCGATCCCGCGCGTTTTATGGAGGCGATCGACGTCGCGGTCGTGTTGCCGGAACTGATTGACGCTTTTCAGGGGCGGCTGCGGGGGGCCGTGATCGCGCGTCGCGCCGAGAACGAGCTTGGCCAGCGCTTTGGCGTCCGGGTGCAGCCGACGCTGATCTTTATCGCCAAGGGCGAAACGCTCGGATTGATCGCCAAGATCCAGGACTGGTCGGTCTATGTCGACCGCATCGCCAGGCTCATCGACCGTCCGCGCGGCGCGAGCGTGTTGTCATGACAGTCCTCATTCCCCAGCGTCGCTCACAGGGTGTCGAACTATGAAAGCAGGTTTCTGGACCGCGCCTGGAGGCGCCGGGCAGCCGATCAACGTGTTTCCGATCGGCGAGGAAAGCCTGCATGCATCGAGCGGCAGCCTGACGGCCGCGGGCGCCTTGGCGAAGCTTGCCACCCTGGACAGCGCGGAGCTGGCCAAGCGCTGTCCGAATGCAATCGATCTGCTGTCGAAAGTGGCAGCGGTCATCGCAAGCCAAAAGACCGACGTGCCGACACGAGTGTTCCGGCTCGGCAATCTCAATGATCTCGAGCGCAAGCTGATTGCGGACGTGCTCGGCCAAGGTGAGGTTGCCGGCTTCGTCGCGCTGCCGGACAGATCGCTGGCGCAGATCCAGGAATCGGCGCTGGCCGGAATCTGGCACGTGCGGTTCGAGATCGACGCCAATCATGAGTACCTCGAAGTCGGCGCAATCCCGGAAATCGTCAAGCGCGCCGCTGCTGATCTTACCACTGCGGATTTCGAGATCGGGCTGGCGCCGGAAGGCGCGATGAACGCGCTGCCGGTGCTCGCGGAAATCCGCGAGCGCGCGCTGGCCTGGCGGCCGAGCATTCGTTCGCAAATCATCAATTTCACGCTGCTGCCGATGAGCCCCGTCGACATGAGCTTCCTCCATGACACCATCAGGAATGGGCCGATCCAGCTCGTTTCACGCGGCTACGGCACTTGCCGGGTGCTCTCGACGGGTATCCGCAACGTCTGGTCGGTGCAGTTCTTCAACGCCATGGATGCCATCATCCTTGACACGCTGGAGGTTGGCGGTGTGCCGACCGTGGCAATCGCGGCTGACGAGGACTTCGAAGACTCCGCTGAGCGCCTCCAGGAAATCATCGAGGCCTATTTCAAATGAGCGTATTCGAGAATTTTGGCGTTCGCCAGGATGTCACCGAAGGCACGCGACTGGAATGCGGCATCTGCTGGACGGTGTACGATCCCGCCGATGGCGACGATGTCGCGCAGATCGCATCCGGCACGCCCTTCGCGGTCCTTCCTGACGATTGGCGCTGCCCGAACTGTGACGCGCCGAAGTCCAAATTCATGGCCATCGCGTCATGAAACCTCATGCGCAAGCGCCTGCCATTGACGCCGACGCGGCAGCTTGGGGGCAGCGGCTGGCTCACGTCTACCGGGACATCGGCGAGCGCGCGATGCGCGAGCTGCCGATCTACAACGACGGCCTCGACGTCGAGGCAGTCGGCTTCCGCGTATTCAACGGCACGATCATCGGTATCATGGTCACGCCCTGGTTCATGAACGTGGTGATGCCGGCCGGCGAATTGGCGCCGGCGGCCTCAGCTTCGACATTGCGCTCTCGCTTTCCGGCCGGCGATATTGAGTTCATCCTCAGCGACGTCAACCATGTGGGCCGCATCGCGAGCTGTTCGCTGTTCTCGCCCATGTTCGGGTTTGCCGACGTGGCCTCTGCGCGGGCAACGGCGGAAGCGGCCATCAACGAACTCATGTTGCCGGCCGACGGCAGGGAGGCGACCCGACGCCGCGAAACCGCTACAAGCGCGATCGATCGGCGTAGCTTCATGCGGGCTGTTCTGACGGAGCAGCACGAATGAACCCCGGCTTCCGCAACGAGATCGACATCACGGTGTGGCTCGCCAAGGATACGATCGCCGACGTCGCAATCCTGCCCCGGAGCCGGCTGCCGTTGACGCGTCTGTTTGCGGGCAAGCCCGTCTCGTCGCTGCTCTCCGTGCTGCCGCGGCTGTTCTCGCTGTGCTCGGTTGCACATCAGGTGGCGTTTCTGGGAGCGGTGGAAGCCGCGCGCGGCGAGGATTGTCCTCCGGAGACCATGCATCGCCGCGTCACCGCTGTCGTCGCCGAGCGGCTGGCGGAACTGTTCCGTGGTCTGTTCGTCGGCCAGCTCACCCTGGACGGCGCGAGCGCCGCCGCGGTCCGCGCCATGATGCAGGCGACCGCCGTCCTTGGTGGCCTCCTCGGCGAAGGCGGGCAGGTGTCGGCGCGTTGCGAGGCGGTATCGCGCATCAAGGCGGTGCTCGCTGCACTCGGAATCGCGGGCGAAGGAGAGGCGCTGACGCCAGGCAGCGCGCTGGCAGCGCATTTTTCGAGCTTCGATGAGCATGCGCTGCTGCAGCCGGTCGTCGAACACTCGTTTCTTTCCGTCGCCGATGATCTCGATGTCATCATGCGGCTGCTTGCGGATGGCGCGAGCTTCTCCGATGGCCCCGATCTCCACGGTCGAATTCCCGAGACCGGTGTGTGGGCACGCCGGGTCCGGCGCCAGCCGGTCCTGCCGCTGAGCGCCGGACCTGCCGAGCGGCTGATGGCGCGGATTGCGGAAGTGACGCGCCTCTGCTCCTGGCTCGAGACGGGCGACGAGGCGCTCGAGGACGGCGTCGTCGATAGCTACCGGCTTGGCGCCGGCAGAGGTGCGGCGGCCGTCGAATGCGCCCGCGGCCGGCTCTATCAAATCGTCGAGTGCAATAACGAAAACCGCATCGTCCGCTTCGAATCGCTGGCTCCGACCGAATGGAACTTCCATGCACGTGGACCGCTGGTCCGCAGCCTGCAGGGCTCGGCGCTTGCCGCCGGTCGACAGGGGCAGAATGCCGTCCGTACGCTCATCGGCTCCTTCGATCCCTGCGTCGGATTTAACCTCAGCTTCCGTGAGGTTGGCCATGCATGAGATGGCGGTTTGCCAAGGCATCATCGAGATCGTCGAGGAGGAGGCGCGCAGGCGCGCGTTCCCAAAAGTGAAGGCAGTGTGCCTCGAGATCGGCGCGTTGAGCCATGTTGCGCCGGAGGCGATGAAATTCTGCTTCGAAGCGGTCGCCGCACGCACCATTGCACAAGGTGCGACCCTGGACATCGTCGAGACGCCTGGGACCGCCTGGTGCATGGCCTGCTCGACAAGCGTCGAAATCAAGCAGCGCTATGAGCCATGCCCTGGCTGTGGCAGCTATCAATTGCAAATGACCGGTGGAGAAGAGATGCGGGTCAGGGCATTGGAGGTCGACTGATGTGTACAGTATGCGGCTGCGGTGACGGCAAAGCTTCCATTGAGCGTGGGCACGATCACCCCCATGGGCATGATCACGCGCATCTTCATAGTCATCATCACGATCATGGTCACGATGGACACGGTCATCACGGACATGATCATCGCCCTCATCATCACCACGATCGAAACCGCGGAGATCCCGGCCTGCTCGACTGCGGCGCCGACCCGGCAGAGCAGACGATCGCCGGCATGAGCAGCGACCGCATCATCCAGGTCGAGCGTGACATCCTCGGCAAGAACGACCGCCTTGCGGCCGACAACCGCGCGCGGTTCCGCGCGGATGACGTGCTCGCCTTCAACCTGGTCTCGAGCCCCGGCGCCGGAAAGACGACACTGTTGGCCCGCGCCGTGTCCGAACTGAAAGACAATTGCCCGATCGGCGTGATCGAGGGCGATCAGCAGACCTCGAACGACGCCGAGCGGATCCGCGCGACAGGCGTACCGGCGATCCAGGTCAACACTGGCAAGGGCTGCCACCTCGATGCGGCCATGATCGGCGAGGCCTATGACCGGTTGCCCCGGCTCAACGGCGGCATCCTTTTCGTCGAGAATGTCGGCAATCTCGTCTGTCCGGCAGCGTTTGATCTCGGCGAGGCCTGCAAGATCGTGGTGCTCTCGACCACCGAAGGCGAGGACAAGCCGCTCAAATATCCCAACATGTTCGCAGCGTCCTCGTTGATGCTGATCAACAAGATCGATCTCGCGGCCGTGCTCGACTTCGATCTAGCCACGACGATCGAATATGCACGGCGGGTCAACCCAGAGATCGAGGTGCTGACGGTATCGGCGCGGACCGGAGAGGGATTTGCGGCATTCTATGCTTGGATCCGGAAGCGCGCCGAGAAGGCGAGGGCGGGATCCCTGAGTGTTGTATCGGCATGATGATGAGCGGCGGAACCGCAGCGCGCGATGGTCGGAGGCTCCGCCTGCACGTGCGCGGCGCCGTGCAGGGCGTTGGCTTTCGGCCCTATGTCTATGGCCTTGCCATACGCTATCGCCTCGGCGGCTTCGTGGCCAATGACCCGCACGGTGTTGTGATCGAGGTTGAAGGTGCGCGCGCTGCCGACTTCGTCGCTGCGCTGCGACTGGAGAAACCGCCGCTGGCACGGATCGACGGGATCTCCGTGCAGCGGATCGGCGCCATTGAAAGCGACGAGTTCATTATTCGCGCCAGCGAGCAGGGCAGGGTGTCGACCCGGATCGTCGCCGACGCCGCCACTTGTACCCAGTGCCTGAGCGAGCTGTTCAATCCGAGCAGCCGCTTCCATCTTTACCCCTTCGTCAACTGCACCCATTGCGGTCCGCGCTATACCATTGCCGAGCGGCTGCCATATGACCGCCGCTCCACCGCGATGAAGCATTTCGCGATGTGCGCAGCTTGCGCCGCAGAATATGCCGATCCCGCAAGCCGCCGCTTTCATGCCGAGGCGATCGCCTGTCCATTGTGTGGTCCGCGCTTGAGCCACGGCATCGAGCAGATCGCCGCTGAGATCGCAGGCGGAAAAATCGTCGCGCTCAAGGGACTCGGTGGATATCAGCTCTTGTGCGATGCCCGAGACGACGAGGCGGTGCGGCGTCTGCGGCGGAGGAAGCAGCGGGAGCGGAAGCCGTTTGCGGTCATGGTTGCCGCAGTCGACGCTGTCGCGAAGATCGCTAACGCGGATGCAACAGAGCTGGCATTGTTGGAGTCGACGCCGCGCCCCATCGTATTGCTGACATCGCGTCGGCAACTCGCGCCGGCAATCGCGCCGGACCTGTCGCGGATCGGCGTCATGCTGCCGGTCGCGCCGCTGCATCATCTGGTGTTCCATGTGCTGAACTCGGCGCACCCGTGTGCGGACGGCTCCCCCTGGGTGATCGTGGCGACGAGCGCCAATCCGGGCGGAGAGCCGCTAGTCATCGAGAATGACGAGGCGGAGCGGCGGCTCGCCGGCATTGCCGACCTGATCGTCACCCATGATCGCGATATCGTCACGCGCGCTGACGATTCCGTGCTGTCGGTCGTTGCCGGACGCGCGCAATTCATCCGGAGGGCCCGCGGCTATGTTCCCGAGCCGATTCGGTTGGCGTGTGCCGTGCCGCCGGTGCTCGCAGTGGGCGGCGCGCTGAAGGCATCTGTCACGATCATGCGCGGTGATGAAGCCTTCGTCTCCCAGCACATCGGCGATCTCGATACCGTGGAGGGCATTCGCTTCTTCGAGGAGACGATCGAGCACCTGATCTCGACGCTGGATGTCGAGCCGGCCGTCGTGGCGCATGATCTTCACCCCAACATGGCCTCCACCCGCTTTGCCGAGGCGAGCGGCCGCGGGCTGATCGCGGTTCAGCACCATCATGCACATGCGGCGTCCGTGATGGCGGAGCACGGTATCAACGAGCCCGTGCTGGCACTGGTGCTTGACGGCTTTGGTCATGGTAGCGACGGCGGGAGTTGGGGCGGCGAGCTCTTGCGATGTGAGGGCGCGCGCTTCCGGCGGATCGGACATCTGGTGCCGCTCAGGATGCCAGGCGGCGATCGCGCCGCGCGCGAGCCTTGGCGGATGGCTTCCGGCGTGCTTCAGGCGCTCGGGCGCGGCGCGGAGATTCCACGTCGCTTTGCGGCGCAGCCGTTGGCGGCGGGTGTTTTGGCCCTGCTCGACCAGCCCGACGTGCCAACGACGACCAGCGCCGGTCGGATGTTCGATGCAGCCGCCGGATTGCTGGGGCTCTCCACGCGGCAGAGCTATGAAGGCGAAGCCGCGATGAAGCTGGAGGCGCGTGTTCGCCGGACACGCGTCGCTGAGGATGCCTGGACAATCGAACAAGGCGTGTTGTCGCTGTATCCGCTGTTTGAACGTCTTGTGGCTGATGCCCCCGGTCCGACCGTAGGCACGGAGCTGCTTCATGGCACGTTTGCCGCGGCCTGTGTCGACTGGATCGCCTGTGCGGCACGAGAGACCGGCCTCACTACCGTCGTTTTGAGCGGCGGCTGCTTCCTCAACGCGATCCTGAGCGAGGAGGTGCAGCGCGGCTGCGTCGCTGTCGGGCTCAATCCGCAGCTCGCTCGCCAGGTGCCGCCGAATGATGGCGGCTTGAGCCTCGGCCAAGCCTGGGTTGCCGCTCTCCAAATGCTCGAACAACAAAGGCTGGAAGGAAACGCCTGATGTGTCTCGCCATACCTGCAGAGGTTACAAAGCTCCTTCCCGACGAGATGGCCGTCGTCTCGATCGACGGCGTCACCAAGGAGATTTCGGTGGCGCTGATCGAAGATCTTGCCGTCGGCGACTACGTGATCATCCATGTCGGCTATGCCCTGAGCAAGATCGATCCGGATGAGGCGAGGCGGACGCTGGAGCTCATGCGTGAGCTCAGCACCGAAGGGCAGGGAGCAATGCGGTGAAATACGCCGACGAATTTCGCGACAAGGCAATCGCGCTGGGCTTGGCCAGGGCGATCCGGTCTGAGGCCAATCCGCAGAGGTCCTACCGCTTCATGGAGTTCTGCGGCGGACATACGCATGCGATTTCGCGCTATGGCCTGGAGGACATATTGCCCAAGAACGTGCGGATGATCCACGGCCCCGGCTGTCCCGTCTGCGTGCTGCCGGCGGGACGTATCGACATGGCGATCCGGCTGGCCGATCGGCCGGAGGTGATCCTTTGCGTCTATGGCGATCTCATGCGGGTGCCGGGCTCGCAAGGTGCCTCGCTGTTGAAGGCGAAGGCACGTGGCGCCGACGTCCGCATGGTCTATTCCACGGTCGATGCGATCCGGATCGCGGAAGAGAATCCGGAGCGGGAAGTCGTGTTCTTCGCGATCGGCTTCGAGACCACGACGCCGCCGACCGCAATCTTGATCCGGCGCGCTGAGAAGAAGCAGCTCGAAAACTTCAGCGTGGTCTGCAACCACGTGCGGACGCCGCCGGCGATGCAGAACATTTTGGAGAGTCCCGACACCCGCAGCATCCGCCGCGTCGAGATCGACGGCTTCGTGGGGCCCGCGCATGTCAGCATCATCATTGGCACCGAGCCCTACGAGGTCTTTGCAGAGGAATTTGGCAAGCCGGTGGTGATCTCGGGCTTCGAGCCGCTTGACATGATGCAGGCGATTCTGATGCTGGTGCGTCAGGTCAACGAGCACCGGAACGAGGTGGAGAATCAATACAGCCGTGCCGTAACGCGCGATGGGAATCCGCGCGCCAAGGAGGAGGTCTCGAATATTTTCGAGCTGCGCGATCAGTTCGAATGGCGAGGCCTCGGGCTCGTGCCCTATAGCGGATTGAAGCTGAAGCAAACCTACGCCAGATTTGATGCGGAGATACGTTTCGCCTTGAACGAGCTGCGCGTCTCCGACAATCCGGCCTGCGAATGCGGCGCGATCCTGCGCGGTGTCAAGAAACCGGTCGACTGCAAGCTGTTCGGAACGGTGTGCACGCCGGAGACCCCGGTGGGATCCTGCATGGTCTCCTCGGAAGGCGCATGTGCCGCGCATTGGACCTATGGTCGCTTCCGCGATCGTCAGCAGAAGCGGGCGTCATGAGAGCCCATCAGCGCAAGCTCGACATCAAGCACGGCTGCGTCGACCTGTCCCACGGTTCCGGCGGCCGTGCGATGTCGCAGTTGATCTCGGGCCTGTTCCACGAGGCGTTCGGCAACGAATGGCTGGCGCGCGGCAACGATCAGTCCGCCTTCGACGTCGGCGCCGGGCGCATGGTGATGACGACTGATGGCTATGTGGTTTCACCGCTGTTCTTTCCCGGAGGCAATATCGGCTCGCTCGCGGTGCACGGCACCGTCAACGACATCGCCATGGCCGGTGCCCGACCGCTTTATCTGTCTGCGAGTTTCATTATTGAGGAAGGCTTTCGGTTTTCAGACCTCAAGATGATCGCGGACTCCATGGGCGAGGCGGCGCAATCCGCCGGCGTTCATATCATCCCCGGCGACACCAAGGTGGTCGAGCGCGGCAAGGCCGATGGCCTGTTCATTTCGACCGCGGGCGTTGGCCTGGTGCCTGAGGGACTGGATCTCTCCGCCGAGAATGCGAGGGTCGGAGATCGGGTGCTGATCTCGGGCACGCTTGGCGATCACGGCGTCGCGATCATGTCAAAGCGCCAGAACCTCGCCTTTGAAACGGAGATCGTCTCGGATTCGGCCGCCCTGCATGATCTGGTCGCCAGGATGGTGGCGGCGGGCGGCCGCGGCATCCGTCTGATGCGAGATCCCACGCGCGGCGGCCTCGCGGCGACATTGAACGAAATTGCCCAGCAGTCCGAACTAGGCTTCAGCCTCCAGGAAGAGGCGATCCCGGTCAAGCCGGGGGTGGCGGCTGCCTGCGAGTTGCTCGGGCTCGATCCGCTCTACGTCGCCAATGAGGGGAAGCTGGTCGCGATCGTGTCGCCTGATGTCGCCGGAGCCGTGCTGGCCGCCATGAGAGCGCACCCGCTCAGTCGCGACGCCGCCGATATCGGCGAAGCGGTGCCGGACGATCATCACTTCGTGCAGATGGCGACGAGCTTTGGCGGTGGCCGGATCGTCGACTGGTTGTCGGGCGAGCAACTGCCCCGGATCTGTTGAGGCCCAAGATGCGCATTCAGCCCCATGCCAACGCCGCGTCCTATACCTACAAAGCACGAGAGTTCAGTCCGGTGGATCCGCTTGAAATCTTCGATATCGCGAGCCAGCACTGTGAGGAGCATTCAATCGAAGTCCTCAACGTTTCATTAAAGTATCTCTTCGCTGGCTGTGCACTCCGGATTGACCGACAAGACCCAATGGCTCAATGCAAAGCGCCCAGACCGAAATCCCTCCATCGGCAAGTCAACCTAAACGACCGCAGAGCAGCAAGACTTCGCATCTTCGCTTCATTGTTGACCCAAGCCACGTAGTAGAATACTGGAGAAGTGCAGCCAGATATGTCGTGACTCAGGAGGTCGAGTCCCAAAGACGACGCTTGCGGAAGAGATCGGCTTCGGCCGACGCCGAAGGAGCAACCGCCCCGGAAACTCTCAGGCAACAAGGACCGCGTGTGACGAAACAACATCTGGAAAGAGGTGCCTTGGCACCCGCCGACGGGATAATACTCTCAGGCAAATAGACAGATGGGGCGCATTTGAAATCAATCACTTGATTGAGGTGTGCGCCCATGTCCCAGACTGTCGAACAAGTCACCACGCCCAGTTTATCGGCCAGGCGCCTAGCCGGTCCGATCAGTGTCCTCGATCTCTTCACGATCGGAATCGGCCCCTCCAGCTCGCATACTGTTGGACCGATGCGCGCGGCCCATCGATTCATCGAATGCTTGGGCGAAGATCTATGGCGCTGTCGCTTGGTTGTCGTCGAGCTCTACGGGTCGCTGGCGCTGACTGGCAAGGGTCACCGCACCGATATTGCCCTTCTGCTGGGACTATCGGGGTGGCTCCCAGAATCTGTTGATCCTGAAGCCATATCCATTATTGCCGGGCTGATCCGATCGCGTTCCGAGATCTTGCTTGGCGGTCGTCATGCGGTTGGCTTCGATGAGCGTCAGCACCTCACCTTCCGCACCGGCGAGTTCCTGCCGGGGCACTCAAATGGTATGAAATTCGCAGCGCATTCGGATACGGGCGTCCTGCTTCGTCAAACCTATTACTCCGTTGGCGGCGGCGCGATCGTGTGCGAAGGCGACCAGCCGAGCAACCCCGCTGTTCGAAACGTTGGATGTGAGCCGTACCCGTTCACGTCAGCGCATGAGCTTCTTGCGATAGGTGAGAGGACCGGCTTGTCGATTGCCGATATCGTTGCTGCCAACGAGCTATCGCATAGGGAGGAGACTGAAACCAACGCATTCCTGGATAGCGTTCGCGATGCAATGATGCGCTGCATCGATCGTGGGTGTGTCAACGGGGGTGTTCTGCCCGGTGGCCTGAAAGTACCGCGCCGTGCGCCAGGCCTGCTCAGCAAGCTCAAGACGACGTCAAAGGGGGCGGCACATCCATTTCACGTGATGGAATGGGTCAGCCTTTTTGCTCTCGCGGTCAATGAAGAGAACGCAGCCGGGGGACGGGTCGTGACTGCGCCGACGAATGGAGCTGCCGGCGTCATACCCGCGGTCCTGAAATTCTCCGAGATGTTCTTCCCGGATCCGAGCCCGGCAAAAGCCCGCATCTTTCTCCTGACGGCGTCCGCGATCGGTATGCTCTACAAACGAAACGCTTCGATATCCGCCGCCGAAATGGGTTGTCAGGGCGAGGTCGGCGTTGCTTGCTCTATGGCGGCAGCAGGTCTTGTGGCCGTCCTGGGTGGCACCAACCGGCAGATCGAGAACGCCGCCGAGATCGGCATGGAGCATAACCTCGGTCTCACATGTGACCCGATCGGTGGCCTCGTGCAGATCCCGTGCATTGAGCGCAACACAATGGGTGCGATCAAGGCGATCAACGCGGCGATGCTTGCGTTGCATGGTGATGGCCGACATCACGTGTCCCTCGATGCCGTCATTGAAACGATGCGCCAGACGGGGGAGGACATGCGCACCAAGTACAAGGAAACCAGTCTGGGCGGCCTAGCCGTCAACGTGGTCGATTGCTGAAGGCGAGGTACCCCGAAACAATCGTTCTTCAAGGGGCGCTCGATTCGGACAATGCTCTGATCGCGCGACGCGTTCGGCTTAACAGCGCCGCTGGTCGAGACCCGCTGCATCTTCACCCCGCAACCGGGAAGCCAATCTGTCGGGAATTCCGCCGTCGATGGGCAACGTCGAGAATGAGAGTTCGCAGCCATTGCAGCCCGGGATCTCGTTCATGCGAGATGCGCCACTGAAGAACGTCGGTCATGAGGGGGAGGGATATGGGAGCTTCCACTTTCCTTATCGGCAGCGTGGCCGCTGCCCGATCTGCGAGGTCCGCGGGGATGAGCGCGAGGAACTGGGTCCCGATTAGGGCTTGCGGAAGCAGGGTGAAGCTTGGTGCCGTTATGCCGGCCTGCGGAGCGCGACCGAATTGCTTGAAGAACCAAGCTTCTATAAACGTCGCTCGTTCGCTATAGGCCTGCGCATGCCGCATCTCGAGAAACTGTTCGAGCGTCAAGCTATCTCCGACGCTTTCGTTCTCCTTCCATACGATACATTCGTAGCTGATCGAAGGGAGGGCGGCGAACGGACAATCTTCCAGCATGAATCGATCCGGAACGATCAGGAAATCGATTTCGGTGCGAAAAAAGCGGGTGCTTGGACCTTGGTAGAATATATTGACCGAGGGGGCGACAGCGCGCAATGCGGCGAGGATATCGACGATGAGAGTTGCCCAGACATAGTCAGAGCACGCGATCGTAAAATGTCGCTCGGAGGTCGCTGGGTCGAACGAGGTTCGCATTGCCAAGAGTTTTTCCGTTTCGGTCAGGATGGCGCGGAGCGGCGCCACCAATTCCTCTGCGAGAGGGGTGAGGGCCATTCGGCGGCCGTTCCGAACCAGCAACTCGTCCTCGAAGTGCTGGCGCAGCCTGGATAGAATCCCACTGGTCGCCGACTGGCTGAGCAGCAGTCGCTCGGCCGCCCGCGATATGTTTTGATGGGTCAGGATCGCGTCCAAGGCGACGAGCAGATTCATGTCGAGGTGCCGGAACCGCATGGGTGTTCTCTTCGAAGTTTCCATGGTCTGTCGGGAGCCCTTTCGCTCCCTTCCCTGGCACGAGTGTACCCGAGGCGCATTTGGCGACTGGGGGCGTTTGTGCTTGGCCCGGGCGGGCAAGCCGCTTGACATTAAGTCGTATGTGATCACAATACGAGATCAAATTTATCGGGGTTCGTTTCTCTCACGGGCACTTGCCCGCAGAGACCAGAAGAGGAGGGACTTATGCCAAAACTGCACCAAGTTTTTGGGGTTCTTGCGGTCGCGATCGCCGCCTCGTTCTGGACAACGACAGCGTCCGCCCTGGACACCGTGAACGTCCGGTTTAGCTGGAAGCTAAAGGGCGAGTATGGCTTCCTCTATCTGGGTAAAGAGAGAGGCCTCTACCAAAAGAAGGGAATCGATATCGTTCTCGGAGAAGGCGCGGGTGCACAAGCAGCTCTCGGAGGTCTTGTACGCGGCAACGAAGATGTCGTGGTCGTTCCGGCCATATTTGCCATCTCGGCAATCGGAAAAGGAATGCCGGTCAAACTCGCGGCGATTTATCAGGAGCGAGCGCCCTTCGCCCTCATTTCTTGGCCCGACAAGGCCGTGACAACACCCGCGCAGATGGAAGGCAAGTCACTTGCGATCTCCGTCGGAGACCCTGCCACGACCTATCTGGACGTCTTCTGCGCGATCAACAAAATCAACTGCGACAAGATCAGCAAGGTTCAAGTCGATCCGCAGGTAAAATTTCCCCAATTCATGCAAAGGCGCGTCGATCTCATCAGCGTTTATACCAACGTTGATCTGCCCCTTATCGAAGAGCGAAGTGGCACAAAATTTCCTGTGTTGGACATGCCGAAGTTCGGCCTTGGCGTACCTGGGCTTGCCGTCGTGGTGAGCGACAAGGGAATCGCCGAAAAATCTGAACCGCTCAGGCGTTTCCTCGCCGCGACCGAGGAGGCAATCGAGTTGACCAAATCAGAGCCGGGGGCAGCGACGGCGGCGCTGAAAAGCGCTTGGAGTGCGGCTCCCTCGGACGAGCTGATCAAAGCGCAGATCGTTGCAACTTCAGCCACTCTGAATTTCGAGAAGGGCCGGCCAGCCGGCTGGATCAACGACAAAACGATATCGGACGCGTTGAAATTGATGTCCGCAACCGAGAGTATCGACCCGAACAAGCCGGTTACAGACTTCTACACCAACGATCTACTGAAGAAATAGCTCACGCCAAGTTGGTGGCGACGGTCGATATACAGCTATTCAAACTTCTGTTGCGGTCCCGCCGTCTCTTCGAGCCGATCGGCATGGCGTGGCTGTCGTGGACGAGGTGAAGCGCTGTGGATCGTCGTGGATTTCGTCCTTGGATGGGTCTACCCAGGTCCGCCTTCACCTACGGAGGTGCATGGTCGGGTGCCGGAGAAGAGCAAATGTTTTGCTCGCTCAGGCCGTGCGAGCGTCAGTGTCCTCAAGGCAGGCGCGAATGATCGTGCGGTATGCCACATCGACTGCGAACTCCTGAACGCATGGGCTCTCAGCTCTGCCAGCGCGGGAAGAATGGTTACATGTTCGGATCTCTTCGCATCTCCACCAAGCTCTTGATCGTCGTCTTGTTGTCAATTCTCGGGATGGTCGGCACCGCCGGCATCGGCCTATCGACCCTGAAGGATACCCTGCTCGCGGATAGAAAGGCGAAGGTGAGGGAGCTAGTCCTGCTCGCTCGCACCGCGATCGAAGCCGACTACCAAGCCGGGCGCAAAACCGGCCTGTCAGAACTGGAGGCGCGTGAACGATCGAGAGCGCTGCTTCGCATGCTGCGCTACGACAAGGACAACGCCTTCTACGCCGCGACCAAAGAAGGCATCCTCGAAGTGCATCCCAAGCAGGCTGTCGAGGGCAAAGATATGACGCAAACGAAAGATGCAAACGGCGTCTACTTCTTTCGTGATGCGGTCGCAGCCGCTGCACGCGGCGGCGGTTTCGTGACTTTCAGCTTCCCGCGCCCCGGCGGCAGCGAGCCGGTGCAGACCCTGACTTATGCCACTGAAGTTCCAATATATGGGTGGGTTCTGACCAGCGCCCTTTATATCGACGATATCGATCAAATTTTCTGGACAGAAGCGCGCCGCCTGGGAGGGATCGTCTTCTTCATCCTCTTGCTCGTGGCCGGAGTATCTCTCCTGATCAGCCGGAACGTTGCCAATCCTATCGCGGCGATGACGACGGCGATGCTCAAGCTCTCGAGCGGGGGAACCGAGGTGACAATTCCCGCTCAGGACAGAAAAGACGAAATTGGCGCAATGGCCAGATCCGTCCAGGTTTTCAAGGAGAGCATGACCGAGACCATTGGTTTGCGTCACGCTCAGGATGAGTTGAGGCAGCAGAGCGAAGCTGAGAAGAGGCAGTTCATCACCAAGATGGCTGATGAATTCGAAAGCGAGGTCAGGAGATCGCTCGATACGCTCGCCAAGGCTGCGCGCGAAATGCATATCACGTCGCAGCGCATGTCGACGTCATCGGAGGAGGCGACCGAACAGGCGACCACGGTCGCGGCAGCCGCAGAGCAAACCTCCGCCAATGTGCAGACAGTCGCTGCCGCAACGGAGCAGCTTTCCGCTTCCGTTCATGAGATCGGGCGCCAGGTGGATCAATCGACCACGATTGCTTCAAAGGCCATGGATGAAGCCAAACGCACGAATGAGGTTGTGCATGGGCTGTCGTCCGCGGCCCAGAAGATCGGGGATGTCGTGAAATTGATCACCAATATTGCCGGTCAGACTGATCTTCTGGCTCTCAACGCAACGATTGAGGCCGCGCGTGCTGGAGACGCTGGTAGCGGCTTCGCAGTGGTGGCCAACGAGGTAAAGTCGCTCGCAGGCCAAACAGCCAAGGCAACTGAGGCAATCTCCGCGCAGATAGAAGCCATGCAAGTCGCGACCACGGAGGCCGTCGAGGCCATCGAGGGTATCGGTAACACGATCGTCTCGATCAACGAGATCACGGTGGCGATCGCCGCGGCCATTCAGCAGCAGGGCCTCGCGACCGGTCAGATCGCGCGCAACATACAGGAAGCGGCACGCGGCACCAACCAGGTCTCGGATAACATCGTTCGCGTCAATCGAATGGCAGGCGAAACCGGCGCCGCGGCGCAACTCGTGTCCCGTTCGGCCGAAGAACTCAGTAAGCAGTCTGCAGGCCTGCTTGTCGACGTTGAACGCCTCGTTGCCGACATTCGCGGCGCATAGGCTGCTGCCAAGGCAGCGGGCGGCGATTTGTCCGCGGTACCTCGGGTGTACTATCGGTCAGGTCGATAGTTGGGCTCCAGGAAACCGATTTCCGCGCTGTTCTGGAATTGAATAACATCCAGCCCTTAGGTGGTGATTGCAGCGATGGTGGGCCAGTCGCTCATGGCATGCGTCGGATTGGAACGATGGTCGATTCAGAACATACGATGGAAGCAAGGATTCGCAGGGTCCATTACGTTGCTTGCGATATAGTGAGCATCGAGCTCGAATCCGCAACGTCAAATGAACTCCCGCCTGCTTCTGCCGGATCGCATGTTGATGTCCATGTCTCCGACAAGATCGTTCGGCAGTATTCTGTTTGCAATGACCCCTCACAGTCAGGCTATTACAGACTTGCAATACTCAACGACCCGGGCTCGAGAGGGGGATCCAGGGCGATCCACGAGACCTTCCGCGAGGGAATGATCGTTGAGATAGGACGGCCGCGCAACAATTTCGGGCTTGTTGAGGATGGCGGGCGCGCGATCCTCCTCGCAGGGGGAATCGGAATCACTCCGCTGCTCTCGATGGCCTATCGGCTTCAGTCGATCGGCAATGATTTCGACTTCCACCTGTGTGTTCGGACCCGGGATCGTGCGCCCTTCGTCGATGAAATCTCGGCCTCGCCGTTCGCTGGGCGATTTCGACTCCACGTTGACGACGGGCCGGCGGAGCAGCGATTTCAGCCAGAGCTGGATCTCAACGGAGTATGCTCCAGCACGAGCATCTACATCTGTGGACCGAGAGGTTTCATAGACTTTGCCGTCTCCGCTGCGAGAAGGGCTGGCTGCCTCGAGGAGAGGATTCACACCGAAAGCTTCTCCGCCGGCGACGTGAAGGGCGGGGCGTCGTTCACGGTTGTGGCCTCTCGAAGCGGCCAACGACTTGTTGTGCCCGGCGACAAATCGATCGCATCGGTCCTCGAGGAGAATGGAATTAGCGTCGAACTTTCCTGCGAACAAGGAATATGTGGAACGTGCCTTACGAGAGTCCTCGCGGGACGACCTGAGCACAGGGATTCCTTTCAGACCGACGCCGAGAAGCAAATGAACGACAGGATCGCAATTTGTTGTTCTCGATCTTTGTCCGAGGAACTGATTCTCGACGTCTAGCCGGGTCCGGATCGCGCGTTCGAGTCAATCCGCCTGCGCCATCGTGGCCTTGGATGACCGGCCGATCTGGCAGCCGCGCATGGCGTATTGGCGCTGATATGGAGGTGTCAGATCAACTGTAACAGACGCCCGCATGGCCCGCCCTTGCCACAGTCAGCTAGTTCTTGCGCTGCGCGACGCAAAAAAAAAGCCGCCGATCTGATGCGGCGGCCAAGTCAGGGAGGGGCAGACGCCCGGTCTGCCAGCGGAAACGATCGACCTTGCTTGCTGAGCAGCTTGAGAGACTCGTCGCCCGCCGTCTGGCGATCAGGTGCCAAATGCTACGCCGTTACGACTGTTCGGCTTTGAGCTGAGCCTCCACGATCCGCCGTGCCCTGACCGCCGGGCCGTCGGTCTGTAGAAGAACTGGCTTGAGCGACATCAAATCCTGGGTGTTCACCATGCGCTGCTGAGCCTCGATGACCGGCTTGTCTTCATCATCGAAGAGAGCCACGCCGGCCTTTAGCAATTCCTGGCTGAGGTCATCTTCATCCTGGCGGAAATCGCGCGACATAGCCCAGAAGTAATGTGTCGACGTTTCTGTCTCCGGAGTGAGCAGGTGAGACGTTGGAATTGAAAGGCCTTCTTCTACCGGCCTGTTGACGCCCGTCATGCCGACGTCAAGCAGAAGGAGCGACGGAGCGTTCCACCGCATGAAGTTGCGATGGTCGCCCCGCTGATCCGTTGGAAATCCCAGCATCTGAAAATACTTGTTGGGCAGTTGATTAGGACGCGAGAATTTTGCCCAGACTTCATTGGGTTGCGGTTCCTTTTCGGCCTCGAATTTGGGTGGCCCCTCCGCATTCTTGAACATCGGGTGAAGGTACTGCCCATGGCTCAGATCCAGCAGATTGTCAGAAACCAGCTGATAATTCGCCTGGACGTGGAGGTAGCTGCTGACCGTGCGAAACTTCGGGTTGGTTAAAACACTGAAGTCCGCGATCAGCGACTCGTCGGCCTTGCTTGCGTCTCCCAGCCAAACCCACGCGACGTCATGTTTCTCCACGACCTTGTAGCTCTTAACTTTGGCTGCCCTCGGGATCGCGCCATCGCCATGTGGATTGAGGGTACATGCGCCGCTCGGATCGAAGCACAGTCCGTGATAGCCGCACTCGACGATGTCGCCTTTGAGCTTCCCGAGGTGAAGCGGGACAAAGCGATGTGGGCACCGATCAGTAAGAGCGGCGACATCGCCGGCTTCCTTGCGGTAGAAGACAATGCTCTCGTTGGCGATGGTTCGTGACAGCAAGCTGCGTGTGATTTCATGCGACCATGCTGCGGCGTACCAAGTGTTCTGGATGAATGACATTGGCTCCTCTTTGCTCCGTTCTGTCGGACGGCTGTCGGAGGAAACTCTCACCATTAGAGCAGTTTTAAAAATCGGCATTTTCAATGCCAACTATCGGGATCTCCGATAGTTCACCGATTGAGCGGCCCTTCACGATGCCAAGGAGGGGGGATCGAGATGCGCCAATGAGCTCTGCGTCCTCGTTAATGCTGAGGCGCGTGGTCCCGCCGCTCTACCGGCTCTCGTCCACTTCATAGACGTGTCGTTCGAACCGATCCACCAGCGTGTGCATCACCCGGCGTGCTTGGCTAAACGCCTCTGAGCCGGCTCGCGCTGCCATATCCGCCTCGTATGCTGCCCGCGTGGCAAATCTACACTCCCACCTCACGTCGGGCCCATTTCCCTCACGCAGGACAAGGATTTCGCCAGGCTCCAGGCCGAGCTCGCGCCGGATGCTGGTTGCCTGGCGGCGCTGTTGGAGCACCGCCGGCGCCTGACCTTGCTTGGCAAAGTAGTTTGTTGCTTCGACGATCGTCAATTTTTCCTCCTCTGACAAGCGGGCTGTCGGCGCCCACGCCATGCGCAATGCCGGCGCTGGGACACTTGACCGCCCGTCGTCATGATCATAAAGTGTGATCACGATAGATGATCTTGGTTTCGATCTTAGCAAGCTGAGTGCGAAACCCAAACGAAATAAGGCAGGCCATTTGCCCACGATCAAATCCGTCGAAACATTGATTGTCCAACTGCCGACGCGGCGAGAGCACAAATGGGCAGGTCTGACTGAGGTGATCGGTCGATACGTCATCGTCAAGATGACCGACAGCGACGGTCGCGTCGGTTGGGGCGAAGCGCCGGCGCTCAAGGACTGGGGTGGTGAGTTCGGTCGGTATTTCGGCGAATCCGCTCTGATCACGCGAGTCGTGATCAACACCTATCTGGCTCCCGCGATTGTCGGTGTCGAGCTCGGGAACATCGCCGAACTGCACGCGCGAATGGACGCAGTCATCAGGGGCTACCCCTATTCCAAGGCTGCCGTCGAGTTCGCCGCCTATGACCTTGCCGGTCGTTGGCTCGATGTTCCCGTCAGTACCCTGCTCGGCGGCAAAGCGCGCGATCGTGTGCCCGTTACCCATTCGATCGGCTTGATCTCGATCGACGAGGCCCGCGTTGAGGTCGCAAAGCTCGTCCAGGAGGGGGTGCGAACCATCAAGGTGAAGATCGGGGTCGATCCGGATCGAGACGTTGCGATGGTCGATGCCGTTCGCGAGGTCGCCGGCAATGCCGTCGAAATCTGCGTGGACGCCAACGAAGGCTACAAGACGCCCGGCGAGGCCGTTCAAGTCGTTCGTCGGATGGAGAAGAATCGACTGAAATATGTCGAGCAGCCCGTCATGGGCATCGAGCGCATTGCCGAGGTTGGTCGCCGCATCGACGCACCCGTCATGGCCGACGAGTCGGCCTGGAACGCGCACGATTCGATCCAGATCGTTCGGTCCGGCGGCATCCAAATCGTGTCGATCTACACGACAAAGGCTGGTGGTCTTTACAAGGCCATGGAGGTCGGGGCGGTGTGCCGGGCCGCGGGCATCATCTGCAACGTCAACGGTTCGATCGAGACCGGCATCGGGAATCTCGCCAACGTCCAACTCGCCGCAGCCTCACCCTCCGTGACCCTGTCTTGCGTCATTCCGATTTCGACGCCGGCGGAGTTCCAGCACGGTCAGGTTGCCGGCATCTACTACAAGGACGATCTGCTCGTCGAACCCATGAAGGTCGCAGATGGCGCAATCGTCGTGCCATCCGGACCGGGGATGGGTATCGAAGTCGACCGGAAGAAAATCGAAAAGTACCGCGTGCGGGATTAAGCGCGCAGCAAGAAGTTGAAAAAAGGGAGCAGTCATGCGGACGGAAATCGTCGCGAAACAAGTCAAGTCAATGTCTCAGCATGGGCTGGATGCCATCATCTGCTCTTCGCCTGAGAATTTCTCGTACACAGCGGGGTTCGTGGTCCCCTCGCAACCGCTCATCCGTCACCGCCACGCAATGACCATCGTGACCGCCGACGGCCGCACGGCATTGTTCGGCGTCGATATGGAGGCGTCGACGATCATGCGTCGCCAGCCGGACGTGCCCACGCGCATTTGGGCGGAGTTCTCCGACGATCCCATGCTTGTGCTCGCCGACCAGCTCGCGGGGCTCGGGCTTGCTCAGGCTCGCATTGGACTCGAAATGGACTACCTGCCGGCAGGTGATTTTGCCCGTCTGCTCGCGGCCATGCCGTCGGCGAAGTTCGAGCGCGCCGAGCCGATTCTGGCACGGCTTCGTCAAATCAAGACCTCGGAGGAGATTGCGCTTTTGCGCAAGCTTTCTCGTATTGCCGACCAGGCCATTACCGACACGCTCGCCGTGGTCGACGAGGGCAATTCCGAAATGGACATCGCCGGCCACCTGACCCGGAATGTCTATGCTCTTGGCGCCGATCACTTCAAGCTGATGATCGTGGCGACCGGCGAGCGTAGCGTCTTGCCAAACGTCGGCCCGTCGGAGCGCGTCTTGAAGCGTGGGGACGTCTGCCGGGTGGAGATCTTCTCCGTCATCGAGGGGTATCAGGCTGGCGTATGCCGTACGGCGATCGTCGGCGAGGCGCCGCCCATGGCCGAGAAGATCTGGGCGCATCTGGTCGAATGCAAATACGAAATCATGGAGAAAGTGAAGCCGGGCGCGAGCTGTCGCAACGTCTACGATGCGTTCATCGCGAAGCTCGCCAAGCTCGATCTGCCGCCGATCTCGTTCGTGGGCCACGGTATTGGCCTGCACCTGCACGAAGATCCTTACCTCGGAATGACGCCGGTGCTGGGCAAGCCGGGTACCGACGCGCCGCTCGAGGAGAACATGGTACTCGGTTTCGAGCCGCTTTGCTATGACACCGGACATGGCTTCGGCATGCAGAACAAGGATATGCTGCTGGTGACCGCCAACGGGTCGGAACTGCTTTCCGACTACGCTGACACCGACCGGTTGATTCCCGTGGGTACGGCCAAGAGAGGCGAGACCGTGCGCAGGGCCGCCGTCGCTTGACGGAGGCTCCGAGAGGGACGGGCTGCTTAACTTGGTTGAAGGCGCTCCAAATTGCCCGACGTAACGGCGCGGTGACCGGCGGGGCGGTCGTGATGGTAGAATATTGGGTGAAGAGGCATGCGCACGCTGATCAAGGACTTGAATTTCGCCTTCACGGTCGACAAGAACGACACGGTCGTGCGCAACGCCAGTCTCGTGGTCGAGAACGACCGCATCTCGGATATCGGTCCGGCCGATGAAGTGGCCGCGCGGCAAAAGAACGTCGGTTTCGACAAGGTGATCGACGGCAAGATGCTCGGCGTCTGCCCGGGCTTCGTTGACAGCCACGTTCATCTTTCGGAGACGCTGTCGCGGGCGGTCTTTCCGGACAATCTCAATACCCGCGCCTGGGTGTTCCACTGGGCCAAGCCATTTTACGCTCATATCACCGAAGAAGACGAATATTGGGGTGCGCTGCTGGGCATCACCGAGATGCTGCGTTGTGGCACCACCTGTTTTCTTGACATGGGCTCGCAATACGATCCCGGCATCGTCGTTCGCGCGATGGAAAAGGTCGGCATTCGCGGCATCACCGGGCGGCATGCGGCCGACAATCCCCCGCCCGAGCTCCCCCGCGGCTGGACCAAGGAGATGGTGGATCATCATTTCTTCCCGAATGCCGAGGCGGCCCTCAAGGTGCTCGAGGATTGTGTCGTCCGCTACAACGGCGCCCTCGACGGCCGTGCGCGTTGCTGGGTCAATATCGAAGGCAAGGAACCGTGCAGCCTCGAACTCCACGTTGGAGCGGTGAAATTGGCTGAGAGGTTGGGCGTCGGCACGACCTATCATCTCGCCACCTCGATCGAGGAGGCGAGGGTTTGCGAGAAAAAATACGGCAGCTGGCCGATCACCCGCATCGACCGGGCCGGAGGCATTCGCAAAAATTTGGTCATCGCACACGGTGCCGCCGTCTCGGACGAGGAGGTTGGCCTGCTTGCTGAACGGGGGGCCAGCGTCGCGTTCTGTCCGTGTTCGTCGTTCAAGCTAGGCAAAGGCGCGACCGCCATTGGCAAGTATCCGGAGATGGTGAAGGCCGGCGTTAAAGTCGGTCTTGGCACCGACGGCGTGTCGGCCGCCGGCAATATGAACCTGATGCGGCAAATGCTGCTCGTCGCCGGCATGTTCAAGGACGCTCGCCTGCAACCGGACATATTCACCGCCCGACAAGCACTGCGCGCCGCGACCATCGAAGGTGCGAAGGCGTTGATGTGGGACGACGACATCGGTTCGCTGGAGATCGGCAAGAAGGCTGATTTCATCCTCTTCGACCTGGACCACGTCGAATGGACGCCATTTCACGATCCATTGCAGGCTTTGGTATTCTCAGCATCGACAGCCTCGATCGCGCAGACCTGGGTTGATGGGAAGGCGTCATATGTCGACGGCAAGGTGCAGGGTGTTGATGAGGCGGAGATTCGGCGCAAAGCCAGGCAACTGGCTGCTGCGGCGGTCGAGCGCGCTGGTCTGCACGACGAAGCGGTCGAGACGACCACGACGCTTTACGACGTCGGCAATTGAAGAGCCGGCTCTAGGTGCGGAGGCGTAAGGCAGAAGAACCTATCACGTTCAACAGGCTGCATGGGAGAGATCGGCCGCCGTCGTGACGGTATTGGCCGGCGCCGAAGGAGCAACCCCCAGGAAACTCTCAGGCAAAAGTGACCATGTAGCTGAACGATCTGGAGAGTGGCACTTCGAGTGCCCACCGAAGGGGACCGCCGTACCGGCCGAGCCGTCGCGGTTAATCTCTCAGGTACAGCGACAGATTGGGGACAAGCCGCGGGCCTCGGCCCGCTTCCCAACTCTGATCGCGGAGAGTGAAATGCCACATGTTGTCGTCATCGGCGCCGGTATCACCGGCGTGACGACCGCCTACGCCCTTCTCAATCGCGGCTATTCCGTGACGGTGATCGAGCGTCAGCGCTACGCGGGCATGGAAACATCGTTCGCCAATGGCGGCCAACTTTCCGCAAGCAATGCGGAGGTCTGGAATAGCTGGTCGACCGTCTTCAAGGGAGTGAGGTGGATGTTGAGGCGCGATGCACCGCTCCTCATGAATCCAGCGCCGACCTGGCACAAATATTCCTGGCTTGGCGAATTCATCTTCAACATCAAGAACTATCGCGACAACACGGTTGAGACGACACGGCTCGCCATCGCCGCACGCAAGCATCTCTTCGCCATTGCCGAGCGCGAGGGCATCGACTTCGACCACGAGCGTCGCGGCATCCTTCACTTCTATCGGGATAAGCAGAGTTTCCAACACGCGCTGAAGGTCAATGCCATTCTCGTGGAGGGGGGCTTGGACCGTCGTCCAGTGACGGCCTCGGAGGTGAAGTCGATCGAGCCGACGCTGCACGGCGACTTCTTCGGAGGCTTCTATACCCCATCGGATTCAACCGGAGACATCCACAAGTTCGTTTGCGGTCTCGCCAAGGCATGCGAGAGACGTGGCGTGCGCTTCGTTTTTGACGCCACCGTGAGGGAGATCGCTCGGGACGAAATTCTCCGCATCCAGTATTCGCGTGACGAGCCTTCAGGCGGCGCTCGTGTCGATGAGATCGATGCCGACAGTGTCGTCATATGCGCCGGTTCCGCGAGCCGCGACCTCGCGGCGATGCTCGGCGACCGTCTCAACATCTACCCTGTAAAGGGCTATTCGATCACGGTGCACCTCGACGACGAGCGGAGTCAGAAAGCTGCGCCTTGGGTCAGCCTGCTCGATGATGGCGCCAAGATCGTTACCAGTCGATTGGGCGCTACGCGCTTTCGCGTCGCGGGAACGGCAGAGTTCAACGGCATGAACCGCGACATACGCCAAGATCGCATCAAGCCGCTGGTTGACTGGACGCGAGCCCTGTTCCCCTCTGTCGACACCAACCGCGTCGTGCCCTGGGCCGGTTTGCGTCCGATGATGCCGAACATGATGCCGCGTGTCGGTAGGGGCAGGATGCCGGGCGTTTTCTACAACACCGGTCACGGCCACCTGGGCTGGACCCTTTCGGCCGCAACAGCGGAGACGGTTGCCGAATGCCTTGCCGGCGAATTTGGGCCCAGCATCACGGAATGGCTCCGACTGGCAACGTAGCCCGTCTAACCGTCGAGTGGTTGCATGCGGCGTCCGCAATTCTCTCGCTTGACAATCACAACTGTGATCATAAGCTGTGATCAAAGTTGGCTCTCGGGTGGCGCGGATTGCGCTTCGATCTGCGGAGAAAAGAATGAAGGTTGCAGTACTCGGAGGAGGAGCGGGGGGCGCAGCCTCGGTCGCAGAATTGGTTCTCGCAGGCCACTCCGTTCATTTCTGGGCGCGTTCGGCCCAAACGCTTGAACCGCACATCAAGCTCGGCGGCGTAGCATTCGACGGCAAGCTCGGCGAAGGAGTTGCAAAGCCTACGCTGATTTCGACGGATCTCAAGTCGGCCATCTCCGGAGTCGACGTGGCGGTCGTGGTCCTGCCGACTTTCTCGCACTCGGCCATAGCCAACGCACTCGCCGCGGCCGGTTGGCCGTCGAACAAACCGGTCGTGCTGAACCCCGGCCACACCGGAGGGGCGCTGGAATTCGCCGAGGCCTATTCCCGCACCGGCCGGCCAGTGCCGCCGGTGGTTGAGTTCTCGACACTTACCTACGTCGCGCGCAAATATCGTCCTGACGGCGTCACCATTAGCGGTCGGGCGAAGCAACTGAAGGCCGCCGCTCTCAGGGGAGGAGCGGAGGCGCTGGAGGTTGCTGCGAAATTGTATCCGGGCGTCACGCCCGTTCGTGACGTTATCGCCTCCGACCTCTCCAACGTGAACATGGTCCTGCATCCCCCCGGGGCGGTGCTGGGAGCCGCGTGGGTCGAGGCGACCGGCGGCAACTTCACTTTCTATGTCGATGCCATGACGCCTGGGGTTGCCCGGGTCATGCGGCAATTGGACGACGAGCGCTTGGCGGTCGCCCGGGCATTCGGGCATGAATTGCCGAATTTGATTGAAGAGATGAAGCTGCTCGGCACGGTGGAGGCTGACGTGATTGACGTCACCGATTATCGCGCCGCAATCGCGGGCGGCGAGGCCAATCGCCGTATCAAGGGACCGGATTCGCTCGAGTATCGCTACTACAAGGAGGATTTCGGTCACGGCCTGCTACCCTTCCTGGAGTTCGCGCAGATCGCCGACGTCAACGTGCCCGTCGCGACATCGCTCTATCGCCTGGCGCAGGCTGCGGTCGGAACAGACTATCGGATCGGTGGCCGGACCGCAGAAGCAATGGGCATCACCGGCATGTCCAGGGATCAGCTCATTGAGAAGGTAAGGGCCCCATGAGTTGGCAGAATAAAGTCATCGCAATCGTAGCCGGCGACGCACGCGAACAGGAAATAGCTCGCTGCGCCGTGCGGGCTGGAGCCGCCGTTCGAGCCTACGGTTTCCCCTGGCCCGATGGGGGCATCGAAGGCGTCTATCATGCTGCAGATGCAGCTGACGCATTGAAGGGCGCCGACATAGCGCTGTTTCCGATTCCGGGCATCAGCGCGGAGGGTGCGCTTTTTGCGCCGAAGTGTCCGCAAAAGATCATTCCGACGCGCGAGATGTTGGCCGGCATGAGGCGGCCCGGCAACATCATACTCGGTTGGGCAGACGACAATCTAAAGGCCCATTGCAAGGCGCTTGGCATCGCGCTGCACGAGTACGAATGGGACGTCGACCTCATGCTATTGCGCGGGCCGGCGATCGTCGAGGGCGTATTGAAGGTGATCATCGAGAACACGCAGATCACCATCCACAAGTCCAACGTCTGCCTGGTTGGTCAAGGTACCATCGGCTCGCTTCTGACGAAGACGCTGGTCGGCCTCGGGGCTCATGTCCACGTCGCGGCGCGCAACCCGGTTCAGCGTGCAGCTGCCTATGCGACCGGTGCAGAGGCGCTGACACTCGAACAATTGTCTTCTGTCCTGCATCGTATGGACATCGTTATCGGCAGCGTTCCAAAGCGATTGCTCGAGCGCGACCAGCTGGCTTTGCTGCCCAAGCACGCGCTGCTGGTCGACGTCGCCGCGCCTCCCGGAACGATCGACCGCGACGCGGCCGCTGAACTTGGACTGAAGGCCGTCTGGGCGCGCGGCATGGGCGCGCGTGCACCGATCACCGTCGGCCGCAGCCAGTGGACCGGCATCAGCCGGCGCATCGAGGCAATACTGGAGCAAGGACAATGAAAGCGGATCTGGTCATTAAGAACGCGCGAGTGGTTCGCCACGACGGAGAATTCCACGGCGGCGTCGCGGTGAAGGACGGCAAGATCGTCCTGACCGGGGCTGACGAAGTCCTTCCCGACGCCAAGCGCACGATCGACGCCGAGGGCCGGGTGTTGATGCCGGGCCTGATCGACCCGCACTGCCATCTCGGCGTGAAATTTCCCTTTGCCGAGGATATGCGCACCGAGACAGCGGCTGCGGCCTCCGGCGGCGTGACGACCGCGCTTCTCTATATCCGCAATTTGAAGGAGTCCTATCTGCCGTTCTACGCCGAGCGCAAGGCGATCGGCGAGGAAAATTCGGTTATCGATTTCGGCTTTCATTTCGGGATCCAGCGTGAGGAACATATCGCCGAGATTCCGGAGGTCATCGCCAAGACCGGCGTCAAATCCTTCAAATGCTATTTCGGCTACGAGCCGGACAATCCGATCGGCATCGTGCCGGCTACGGACGGTTGGGTCTATGCCGCGATGCGTATCCTGTCGAAGGTTCCCGGCGGGGTGATCAACGTTCACTGCGAGAACACCCAGATCGCCTCCTGGATCAAAAAGGAGATCGCGGCCACCGGCCGTCAGGATCTCGGCGCATACACGGAATCCCGCCCGGCCTTCTGCGAGGTGGAAACCATCCGTCGCATGCTCTTCCTTGCCGAGAAGACCGGCTGTTCGCTTCATCTGGTCCACACCTCCGTCGGTATGGGTCCCGTGCTCGCTGCCGAGGCCCAGGCGCGTGGCGTGCGCGTGACGGTAGAGACCTGTCCCCACTATCTCACCCGCACGTGCTACGACGAAGATCTCGACATGCGTGCGAAGATATCGCCGCCGTTGCGCGACCGGAACGAACTCGAGGGTCTTTGGCACGGCGTCATGAATGGTTCGGTCTACAGCCTTGGGACCGACCATGTGCCGTTCCTGCCCAAGAAGCTGGAGGATCTTTGGACCGAATTCCCGGGTGTGGTGAGCTTTCCCTGGGAGCTGTCGCTGATGCTTCATTTCGGCGTCCATCAGCGCGGTTTGCCGTTGACCCGGCTTGTCGAGCTCAACTCTTTCAACCCTGCGCGACGCTTCGGGCTCTGGCCGCGCAAGGGCCACATCGATGTTGGTTTCGACGCCGATCTTGTGCTGGTCGATCTCGATGAGCAGCGCACGGTCAAGCACACCGGCAAGGGCACGTGCATCTATGAAGGATGGACGCTCAAGGGTTGGCCGGTGATGACGATTGCTCGCGGCGACGTCGTCTATGAAAACGGTTCCGTCGCCGACAGCCATTTTGGTCGCGGTCGATGCGTGACCCTGCCGTCATGAGTGGCACGGACCTCCATCGACTGGAGCTGGCGGGCCGAGAGTCGCTCTTGCCCGCTCAAATGTCGGTGAGCGAGGCGGTCGCCCGTATCGTGGCGCGGAAGGCCACGGTCCGCCAGGAACGACTGTCTGGTATCCACAATCCATGGGGACATGCGATCGGCTTGACCGATCCCTGGGCTTTTCTGGGCCTTTGCGAGAGCGAGGGTGTCGTCGATGCAGCGCGCGACATCCTGGGCTCCGACATCATCCTGTGGGACAGCGAGCTGTTCATGGAAGCGCGCGGTTATGCCGACTTCCTGCGCCAAGGGCGGGAAGGTCGCTATTGGCCGGTTACGCCATTCGCCGGAGCGATCGTCTTGATACCCGTTGGTCAAGCGGATCCGAAACCGAGGGCGATCGGTGTGAACGAGATCGGAAAGAATGTGCTCGAGATGTTCGATCCGTCGGAACCGATTTATGTCATCCGGCTGATGCCGGGCACTAGTCATTTCGATCGAGACCCGCAGCATTCCGCCCATCGCGCATGCATGGAGGAGCAGGTCTTGATCAACTATGCCAACCGTCCACTGTGGCTGCTCAGCGGTGTCGATCGGGCAAGGAACGATCTGGTTACGGGCTTCGCGGCTGTCGCGCCCACTTGGGCATCCGGCGCTCTGCCCACTTAAAAAGGAGGAGATTTCTAATGCCGTTTGTCGTCGTCGAAATGTGGGAAGGCCGCACAGTCGAACAGAAGCGCCGACTTGTAAAGGCCATCACCAAGGCAATGGTTGAGGAGGCCGCCTGCAAGCCTGATCATTTGCATGTGGTGATCCATGAAACCCCGAAGGACAGCTGGGGCCGCGCCGGCGTGCTCGGTATCGACATGGTGGAGGACAAGAAATGAGCCTTGAAGCCCTCGACTATCGCAAATCAGCCCTGCTGGTCATCGATCTCCAGAATGCCTTCATCCACGAGAAGGGCACGCTGGGCATTTCCGGAGTGGATACGAAGCGCCTGTCCTCAATCGTTTCGCCGCTGGCAAGGCTGATCAAGCGGTGCCAGGACGTCGACATTCCCGTCATCTGGACAATGCAGGAGCATTTTGCCGTCGACAGCAATCGCGCCAAAAAGAAGTTGCTCGGCCATACCGCCCGGCGCAAGCAGGTGTCCGCGCTCGCCGGTAGCTGGGACGAGGAGATCATCGACGAGCTCAAGCCGCTGGCCGAGTTCAATCCTTCCTTCGTGATCCGCAAGCACCGCTTCGGTGCGTTCTACGAAACTCGGCTCGAAATGATGCTGAAGATGCTGGGGACGCAGCACCTGTTCGTCACCGGGGCAACCACCAACGCCTGCGTCGAAACGAGCATCCGCGAAGCCTATCTCCGGGATTTCGATGTGATTGCCGTCGAGGATTGCGTATCGGGCGTCAATGCGGATTGGGAAGCAACCGCCAAGCAGGTCTGGAAGCAGTACTTTTGCGAGATAGCGCCGTCGTCGGAAGTTCTCGACTGGATCGCCGAGCAGGTGAAGCCGAGGGTTACCAACTACGGCCACCAGTTGATCATGGTCAATGACATCGATAGGTCGGTCGACTTCTATACCCGTCAACTGGGATTCACGGTCAGGCCGGCCAAGCCGCTGGCTGACGGACGGCCCTTCGTTGCTTTCCAGCAGGGCATAGCTCTCATCAACGGCAAGGCTGCTGACCATCGTCAGCTCGACCACATCGCCTTTGAGGTCAATGATGTGCGCGCGCTCGATGCCAAATTGAAAAAAGCCGGCGTGCACTACTACAATGAGCTGCATGATGGGCCCTATGGCTTGACGATCTACATCGCCGATCCGGACGGAACCAAGGTCGAGCTATATCAGGTTGGGGCAAACGCTTAATCCCAGGGCGGTGCTCCAGACAACGTTGTATGCGCCAGTCGGCAGGCCGAGCCAACCTTGGCGTGCTGATTCGCGGCATCACTGCTCCACGCTGCGGTTGCCGCCCGCTCTCAAATCTACTACTGATCACGGTATGAGATCACAGGATGCAGGCCATCCAAGTCTTGTCCTCAGGCATATCGGATGGCGCGTCGCGACGTCCTAAGAGAAAGAGAGTCGGGAGATGCGGACCGAGAAAGCGGAAGTTGCCGCAAACGGCAACGAAGAAGGCAAGCGGCAGCGGGGGCACATCTACGAACGTGTGCTGAGCTACATGCGTAGAGGACTTATGGTTGGGGCCTTTGTTCCGGGTCAGGTCATGAGCTTGCGCAAGCTGGCGGCGGGGCTCGGCACCAGCCCAATGCCGGTGCGCGAAGTGCTGAGCCAGCTCGTCGCGGCGAATGCATTGGAAGAGACCAAGGGGGGCTCGGTACGCGTGCCGAGGTTGAGCGCTGAGAAGCTGAGCGACATCTTTTCAGTGCGCGAACTGCTCGAAGGTACGGCAGCCGAGCTCGCCGCCAAGAAAGCTTCACCTGCGCTGATTAGCGGACTGACGTCCATCAACAAGCAGTTGCTTCAGGCGATCGCCAAGCGTGACATCCTGAACTGCCTTTCCTTCAACCAGAAATTCCATTTCACGCTCTACCAGGCGAGCGAATCCGAGACGCTCATGCTCCTGATCGAGTCGCTTTGGCTGCAGTTCGGGCCGACCATGTACATGTCCCTACTGATCCCCTCCATGCCTTGGAGTGCGTCTCATCACGAGGACATTCTGACGGACTTGAAGGAAGGCAACGCAGCCGCGGTCAAACGCGGAACCATCCGGGACATCCGTTCGACCTGCCGGGCCTTGCTCAGCATCGCCGGCTCGCAGGGGGCCGAGCTGCCCTTCGCGCAAGGAATGGAACTGCAATTCGACGACTGAGAACAGAGATCCGGAGTACCGCGCCATGGAAGCAAAGATCGATCACAAACTGGCTCAAATGGGAATTAACCTGCCCGCAACCGCGTCTCCAAGCGCCAACTACGTTCCCGCGCGCAGGCTGGGTAGCCAGATCTACATCTCCGGGCAGGTCCCTAGCGAGGGCGGAAAGGACAAGTACACCGGTAAGCTCGGCTCGGACTTCTCCGTGGAGGAAGGTCAAAAAGCTGCGCGTCTCTGTGCAATCAATATCCTTGCTCAGCTCAAGCAGGCACTGGACGGCAATCTCGACAGGGTGGTTGGGGTCATTCGGCTGGGTGGCTTTGTCAATGCTGAGCCGGACTTCAAAGATCATCCCAAGGTCATCAATGGGGCGTCTGACCTGATGGTGGAGGTGTTTGGCGAGGCAGGGCGCCACGCCCGCGCGGCGGTGGGCTGCAGTTCATTGCCGCGCAACGTTCCGGTCGAGGTCGACGCAATATTCGAGGTCAACTGAATCATGCAGCCTGCCGCTCCCTCCCTCGACGCGCGGATTCCGGTTCATGTGCTGACGGGGTTTCTCGGAAGCGGCAAGACAACGTTCCTTCGACACCTGCTCGGGGAGCCCGGTCTCGCCGAGACTGCGGTGATCATCAATGAATTCGGCGAAATAGGACTGGACCACCTGCTGGTGCGGGAGGTCGCGGAAGATGTGGTCCTGCTGTCGTCTGGGTGTTTGTGCTGCGCTGTGCGCGACGATCTCGTGTCAACCTTGGCCGAGCTTCTGGCGATGGCGCGCTGCGGCGCGGTGACGCCTTTCCGCCAGGTCGTGGTCGAGACCACCGGCCTCGCCGATCCTGCGCCTATCATACATGCGGTGATGAGCGCCTCCGAATTGCTGCATGGCTATCGAGCCGGCAGCATCATTACGACTGTGGACGGCGTCAGTGGCCTCAACAGCATTCGAAATTTCGCAGAAGCGGCGCAGCAGGTGGCGTTAGCGGATTGCGTTGTCATCACCAAGTCGGATCTTGTCGAGCGTTGGCAATTGGACACGCTTGAGCTCGATGTCGCCAAGGTCAACCCTTCAGTGCGCTCGCTGACCTCGAGCAAGCAGGCGATGCCCTCGGCCGCCGACGCCCTGGCCCATGGCGACGACTGGGAGTCACGTTATCTGCGAGTATCTGACAGGCCTGGGCGGGGAGTCCACAGCCACGGCATAAAGACCTTCACGGTCGAGGTGACGCGTGAAGTCGAATGGCCGGCCTTTGTCGATTGGCTGGAATTGTTGCTGGCTGCACGCGGTGAATCCATTCTCCGTGTAAAGGGGTTGTTGCCGGTCAGAGGCGACGAGCGACCGGTTGTCGTCCACGGTGTGCAACACGTCGTCTATCCGCCAGAATATCTGCCACGCTGGCCGGAAGGTTCGCCACGCGGCTGGCTGGTGTTCATCGCGCGCAACCTGACGCGCACCGCGATCGAAAATTCCCTGCCGAGTATCTTTGCCGCCAGGCACTGACGGTCGAAAGCGCAACCGCGCCGATACGATATCGATCGCAATCTTCTCCATCAACCTGCGAAGCCGAGCCGCTCATCGAAGGCACGGGCAATTCGTCGCCATGCTTTCCTGCTCATGTTTGCGGCGCAGAAATCACTCGAATGCATGAAAAATGGCCGGAGGCAGCCGATATTACACGCTTGACAATGTGAAACTGTGATCACATCATGAGATCAAATAAAAGTTGGTTTGGGAAGTGATGCCATCGCCCCGCAGGGACACGCCGCATGAGTCGTGATGTCCGGGTGGCGAAACCCAGCCCAAGATTGACGGGGATGAACGGGTGAATCTCGCAGCAGCAGTGTCGGCCCTGAGGGCGCGCCGGCGAGCCGGGTTCTTTCGACGAGATCGTCGGGCGGTCGTCAGATCCGCGCGACCTCTCCTTGATTGGTTCGTTGAGGAAGTCCGACTGTGCCTCGAGAGCGCGCTTGTCGGCGAAGTGTTCGTTGATGTGACAAGACCATCGAAGGCGTCGGTGGACGGTTCTGCCAAAACAACTGTAATCTTCTAACGCGGTGAGGCTACGGTGGCGAGTACGGATATTGTCAGTGCCGGCAAGGCACAGCGGAAGCAGGGCAAAAGCATGAGCGGCAAGAAACGCGCTCGCGGCAGCTCGCTAGAACGGTATTCGGCGCTCCTCGTAGCTGCAGCGCTGATCGGTGCTTGGCAAATTCTAGTGCCGCTGTCGGGTCTTTCAGAGTTTGTCCTGCCGACGCCGTCGGCCGTCGCCACCCGAATGATCAATGACGCGCCGCTGCTCGCCGCCCACCTCTATGTGACGCTGTTCGAGGTGATCGTCGGCTTTGGCGTGGGCGTGCTGGTCGGTGTCCCTCTGGCGTTATCGATCTTCTACTCCAAGCCCTTCGAGCGCGCCATCTATCCGATCCTCGTGGGTCTACAGACGGTACCCAAGGTGTCGCTGGCACCGATCTTGGTACTGTATCTCGGCTACGGTTGGGCACCGAAGATCGTGCTTGCCTTCTTGATCTCGTTTTTCCCGATCGTGATATCGACCGTCGTCGGCCTGCAGTCCCTCGACAAGAATCTCGTCAACCTGGTCCGCTCAATGGGCGCAAACGAGTGGCAGACCTTCTTCAAGCTGCGCTTGCCGGCGGCGCTGCCCAACATCTTCGGCGGCTTCAAGGTGGCCATATCTCTCGCCGTCATCGGTGCGGTCATCGGTGAGTACGTGGCAGCCGAACGGGGGCTTGGCTATCTGCAGCTTCAGGCAAATTCACTGTTCGATACCACGCTTAACTTCGCGACCGTAGTGACGATCTCACTGCTCGGCGTGATCCTTTACTACATCATCGATGTGGTCGAGGCGCGCGTTTCCTACAAGCGTGACGACGCCAAATGAAATGCCTTTAGGTGACGATTGATAACAACGATGCACAGTTACAGCGAGGCAGTACGATGAATGCCATCCAAACATCAGGTGCGGCAGTCGAAATTTCGCAGCTTTCGAAGGTCTACAAGACCCGCGAAGATGATGATGTCGTCGCCATCGAGCGGATAGACCTTCAGTTCGAGCCAGGCACCTTCGTCGCTGTGGTGGGGCCGAGCGGGTGCGGCAAGAGCACCTTGCTTTCAATGCTCGCGGGCCTTGTCTCCGTCTCGACCGGCAAGATCGCCATTGACGGGGACGCGATCAGCAAGCCGCATCCCAAGATCGGCGTCGTCTTTCAGTCGGATCTCCTGCTCTACTGGCGCACCGTGCTCGACAACATCTTGCTGCCGATCGAGATCAAGAAGCTCGATCTTTCAAAGTTCCGAATGCGTGCCGAGGAGCTACTTGAGCAAGTTGGCCTCAAGGGTTTCGGCAACAAGTTTCCATCGGAGCTCTCGGGCGGCATGCGTCAACGAGTGGCAATATGCCGCGCGCTGATCCAGGAGCCGGGCCTGCTGTTGATGGACGAGCCCTTCGGTGCGCTTGACGCGCTAACTCGCGAGCAGATGATCATGGACATGCAGTCTATGTGGCTGAGGGTTCAGAACACGGTTCTGTTTATCACGCACGGTATTGACGAAGCTGTATTCCTCGCCGATCGCGTGCTGGTCATGTCTCCGCGCCCCGGTCGAATCGATCTTGACCTAAAAATCGATATGCTCCGTCCCAGACAGTGGAGCAAGGTCCACGAGGACAAGGTCTATCATGGCTACGTGCGCCAGATCCGCGACATCTTTGAGGCTAAAGGCGTGCTCGTCGCCCACTGAGCAAGGATAGGCGCGTCAGTTTTCAAGCGAACCAGGCATGAGTGCCGCAGGATGATTTTCTGCGGGAGATGACTCGCGTCCCGACTCATGCGGGCGTGAGCCTATTCAGGGACTTCATGCGGAATTGGGTGCGGTCCGCATTGATGTGGCCGCCGCCATTTCCGAGGCCGCGTCGCATTCCGACTATCGCGTTGAGTATGCCCGACGGGCAGCTCGTTTTTGAAGAGGGGGACTAAACATGCTTTCTGCCAAACTTGTGAGTCGAACAATACTTGCGGTCAGTCTGATCGCTTGCGCATGTACTGCAAGAGCTGCGGATGAACTGGCACCAGCCAAGGCAAAGCCAAAACCCGTTGCGGACGCTCCGTTCTTCCTGGTGAATGACAACCGGCTCACCTACTCCTACCAGTTCACGGCCACGGATCCCGGTGCGTTTAGCACCCGGCCGGACGGGACCATCAACGGCAAGACCGCAAAACAGGTCTATTCATTCACCCATTTCGACATATGGGCTTACGGCACAAACTTCTTCAACGTTGATATGTTGAAATCCGATCACAACGATCCTGCCTCCCCTTGCTCGCCCGCTGGTGTTCTGCCATTTGGTCCCCAGGGAATTTGCGCTGGAGTGACGGAATTCTACGGCATCGAGCGGAGCACGTTCGGCTGGAATGAGATATTCAACACGAACGCCTTCAAGATCGGACCGCTGCGGAATATTTCGTTCGAGGTCGGCGTCGATCTCGGTACTGCAAATAGTTACTTTGCACCCACAACGAACAACGTCGTTGGCGGTCTGCAATTCGCCTTCGATCTTCCGTACAAGGGCTATATCAACGTGGCGCCCCTGGTTGTCGCAGGGCTCGCTAGCCACAAATCGTTTCTTCAGTGTGGCCTCTTCAGTCCAGGCTCTCCGGACGTGACCTGCCTCTTGGATGGCAACAGAAGGTTCCCACCCACTTGGAAGGTTGAAACCAATTACTACATGGATCTGGGATTCCTCCCCGAAAGCATCAGGTATTTCGCCATCAGCGGCCGTGTTTCCGTGACGGGAGCGAAGGGCGATATCAACACGCTCCCTGCGCTGTCCGGCGTTGGACGGTTCAGCAACGCCAGCAAGATCGAATTGAACAGCGAGCCGATCCGCTTGACGTTTGACGCCAGCAAAGCGTTTATGGGCCCTAAATACAGTCACTTCGTTGACGTCTGGGTTGCCTATCGCTACTGGCAGAACAAGTATGGCCTCGATGCGAATGCCACTCCCGGCACCTGCACCGTCGCGGCAACGGGCGTCAGCACCAACAGCTGCACGGAAAAATCAGCCAGCGCGGGTGTCTCAGTAAAATTCTAGTACCTGGTCTCATTCGCACAGCAAGATGGCGCGGCGCTCAATCACGCGGCGCCATCAAAGCTCCTGATTGAACCGACATGACCATTTCCGCCGGCTCACCACTGAAGATGCTGAGCTGCGTCAAATCACCAACGTCGTCACTAGTGAATCAATTCGGCCGGCGTTCGTAACGCTGCACGCCGCCGTGTTCGCAAGCATGGTGGCCTGCTTGTGACGTCCTGATCGTCCGATTCGCAAAGCCGGTCTGCGCTTGGACGGTGTGAGGCTCGGCTTGGCTTGGAGGCGTCAGCCCACGCGAGAGATGGTGGAAATCGAAGGGGAATTTATGACTGCAAGGCACCGCAACGCGACGCGGAACAGCACCGTGGTGGCAGCCATGGCGCTGCTCGCAGCTATCGTCTTCTCATCGGCTGCCTTGGCGGCCGACGATGTGCGAGTGCGTTTCAGCTGGAAGCTCAAGGGTGAGTATGGGCACCTCTACCTGGCGCAGGACAGAGGCCTTTATACTGCCAAGAACCTCGCCGTACGCATGGGGGAAGGTGCGGGTTCGCAGGCGGCACTGGGCGCGCTGGTTCAGGGCCAGGAAGACATTGTCATCATGCCTGGGATCTTCGCTGCTTCCGCGATCCAGAAGGGCATGCCGATCAAGATCATCGCGCTCTACCATCCAAAGACACCCGTCGTCATGATCTCGCATCCCGATAAGCCCATCCTCAAGCCACAGGATCTCGAGGGCAAGGTCGTGGCACATGCCGTCGGCGAGACGGGCACATCGTATCTTGGAACCTTCTGCGCGGTGAACAAGATCGACTGCACCAAGATCAAGAAGGTGCAGATGGACGCGCAATCGCGCGTACCCCAGTTCCTGCAGAACCAGGTGGACGCTGTGAGCATCTATCGCACCAGTGACCTGCCCGTCCTCGAGCAGCGGACCGGAATCAAGTTTCCGATCCTGGATCTCGCACAATATGGGCTTGTCGTTCCGGGGCTGGCCGCAGTCACGAGCGATGCCGCTATTGCCAAGAAGCCGGATGTTCTCAAGCGCTATCTCGCTGCTGTTAGCGAGGGCATCGAGGCCACACGAAGTGATCCGCGGGCCGCTGCGGATGCCATCGCCAAGGTTTGGCAAGTCGGCCCGTCGGTGGATGTTATCGAAGCACAAGTCAGGGCAACGATTGACGCGATGGTGCTCGAGGAAGGAAAGCCCATCGGTTGGGTCGACGTGAAGCTCATCGAACAAGCGATCGAGTTGCTCAAGACCGAACAAGCGATCGATCATCCAAAACCCGCGGCGTCGTTCTTTACCAATGAACTCCTTGCCAACTGACTGGCCAGAGATGGCATGCGAGTCCGACTGTGGGCAGCGTCGGGCTAAGTCAGACGATATGAATCCTGCGCACCATTGTGTTCACATATATTCCAGTCCGACGCCCACAGGTTGGATCGGGGCGGCAGTTCTCGATGAACTGGCTCGCGGGCCTTTTACTGCATTGTTGCCTCGGGGCAAGCCTGTGGTGAGACTATGCAAGCTGCTCTGTGCTCGTCGCCACCTCTAAAGCTCATAAGTCATCAGCGGATCCCAAGAAGCGTCCCCCGGTGCCTTTCATGGACCTTGAGAATCTCGGTCCGGCAGTTGAATTGCTTGTGCAGATGGTCGCGGCTCCGCCCATAGGACGGTAGCTCCGCGAAATCGCCTTAAAATCTCTAAACGATGACCACAAGAATCACGTTCCGTGCTGACGGCGCCGTTCGCAGTATTGACGCGTTGAACGATCCGGTGAACGCGAATGGCGTCGGAGTGATGGAATCGTTCAATCGCGAACAAGTCCAGGAGAGATGATGAAGTTGGTGAAGACCTCTGTAGTCGCATGTGTCCTTTCGGCCCTGCTTGCGGGCCAGGTGCTCGCGCAAGACCTTTCGACCGGCGGCAAGAGTCGCGGCGGCATGCAAGGCAAGAGCATCCAGGGCGGCATGAGCGATGATGAGGATTCGACCGCTCAGCTCGGCGCTGCGGACCGAAAGGCGGGGATGAAGCCGGTCAAGAGCACAAAGGGTGCAGCCGGCACCACCGGAATCGCTCCGAACAAGGGGGCAGCTGACGATCCCTCAGACGGCGGGACGCCGGCGGCCGGCAAGCGCCACTAACGCGGGCGACTCTTATCGGCCAACCTCCGGTCGCGCGCAGGCGGCCGGAAGTTTTTCCGTGCGTAGTTCGATCTCGGCGCGAATCGCCCAGCAGCAAGCGATCAAGTAGATTGCTGCGTCAAGGCTATCAGCGCCCCCTTGCGGCTCATCCACCAAAATGAGTTGCTGTCCGACATAGGGCGGAAGCATTTGCCGTTGGTCTTACCGCGGAAGAACGCTCCGTGAGCTGGTCGAGTCTGCGCGCCAACATGGCGGCACTTCAATCCGCGGCATGATCTGGCTTGATTATCAAGTGATATTTCTGGTTTCTCCCGGCGCGAGCGCGGATGATATGTGTTGTCAGCCAAGCGTTGGGTGCGCCGCCCTCTTCGCCGATTTGCCGTCGAGCCGGATGCAGTGAAGAAGTAATCGCGGTGTTTCGCGCGACGGGGGCTTTTGCCTTCCTCATACCAATCCGCTTTGCGAGCCTCATGCCCAGGCTGTTAATCGGCATTCAAAGTTGACCTCCCGCGGATTATTCGCAAGCTTGCGCCGTACTTCCGGATTTCCTCCGCCACGGCCTCGCAGCTCGGGGAGCCTTGTCGGCGCATTTCCGGCGTGACGGACAATTGAAGCCGAGGGAGTTTACCTGATGCAAGGCGATCCGACATCGCACGGACTCTGGGAACTGACGGCTCCGCGTGCACCTCAGACCGATCGTCTGGCCGGCGAGATTGACGTCGATATCCTCGTCATCGGTGGCGGATATACCGGGCTTTCGTCCGCTCTCCACCTTGCAGAAGGAGGAGCGCGCGTCGCGGTCCTCGAGGCGTCTGAAATCGGCTTCGGCGGCTCCGGACGCAATGTTGGTCTCGTGAACGCCGGTATGTGGGTCATGCCGGACACTCTCGTAGCGACGCTGGGACAAACCCTTGGGGAGCGCCTGATCGATCTGCTCGGCCATGGGCCGCGACGGGTGTTCGATCTTATCGCGCAACATGGCATTGAATGCGAACAGGAGCCCACGGGCACGTTGCACTGTGCAGTCGGACGCAGGGGATTGGAAGAAATCGAGGCTCGTGCTGAACAATGGCAGCGACGTGGTGCGCCGGTCGAGATTCTCGATGCCGAGGAGACGCGCCGGAGGATCGGTGGTGGCGACTACGCCGGTGCACTGCTGGATAGACGCGCTGGCACAATTCAGCCGCTGGCCTATGTTCGTGGTTTGGCTCGTGCCGCGCTTGCTGCGGGCGCGAAAATATTCACTCAGAGTGCCGCTCTCACCGCCAGCGACGGCGGCTCGCGCTGGAAGGTCAACACGGCAGCCGGATCTGTGCGTGCAGATTGGGTGATTGTTGCCACCGATGCCTACGCGCGAGGACCCTGGTCGCAGGTCCGGCAGGAGCAGATCGAACTGCCTTACTTCAACTTTGCGACCCAGCCTCTCTCGGATAATTTGAGAGCATCGATCCTGCCTGAACGTCAGGGAGCCTGGGATACGAAACAGGTGCTCAGTTCATTTCGCTTCGATCGTGCAGGTCGGCTGGTTTATGGCAGCATCGGTGCTCTCGAGCGGAGCAGTGCAGCAGTGCACAGGGCGTGGGCCATCCGCTCGCTGGGCAAGCTGTTTCCTCAGCTCGCCGACATCGAATTCGAGGCCGGTTGGTTCGGGACGATCGGTATGACCTCCGACAACCTACCCCGCTTTCACAAGTTGGACCGCAACGTAATCGGGTTCAATGGATACAACGGCCGCGGAATTGCGCCAGGCACTATGTTCGGCGGCGTGCTCGCGTCCTATGTGCTGGGGCACGTTGCGGACCAAGACCTTCCGCTTCCGATCACACCGGTGGAGGAGCCGCGCTTCCGCGACACGCGAGAGGCGCTCTATCGCATCGGGGCGCATCTCGTTCATTTGACCGAAGCCCGGCTCTGATCCGTCAGCTCTCGGTAGTCCGCGAGCTCCACGCAAGGCACATGCTGGCTTCTCGCCGACATATTGCAATTCCGCCGGGCTCGGAGAGAGCTATTGCCAAGCTCGCTCGATCGCTGACGTCAGATGCCGATAAATGGTCGAACTCCCGACACCGTTCTCAACGTGCTCCCCAGTCTGAAAGAAGGAACCGAGCCGACGCCCGTCGCGATCTCCGCAACAATCAAGCGGATCAGCGATGTTTTCTCCCTCGATGAAACTGGACGTCGGCTTTGCTATCAGTGAATCCGTGGTCACGCGCCGTGGATTTGTCGCAGATCGGCACGCTTTGGACAAGCGCAATGCGAGACGCGCTCGGCTTGAGCATGAATTCCAGGCGGCCCTTGCGACGCTGACAGCGCATGGTGCGAATCTTTGTAAGTTTGTCAGCTTTGCTACCATTGTTCGTGAGATGACGCTCCGCACACTGATGCGAAGGGTCTGTAGATCCAGTTTTCGTCGCCGGCACACGGCTTGCTTCGGTCGGCACACCATCACCAAATCCAGGGCTTGGTGATGCAGGGGCGGACCGGACGCATCACCTGCGTTTGAGTCCGTCCCGTCGATCTGCTGCGAGGCGACATGAAACAGCCGCCGGAAGAACGACGCAACAATCAGGGAGTGACATGGAAATCGTCTTGGGACTTTGCGCCGGGCTCGTTTTCACCGGCATCCTGGTTGCATGCTACTGGGCAGTGCGGTGACAAGGAGCCGCAATGCGTGTCTTTGATATTGAATTTGATTGAACCTGACCCGCGCCCTAGCCTCCTGAAGCGAGCCCTGTCGCACGGCTGGCAAGCCTTTGGGCTCGTCAGCAATAATCGTTGGTATCGTCTTCCGAATAGGACGCTGCAAGGCGGCTTTCCCGACGATTCTGTTGCGGAGGCTGCATTTGAAGGACCCGCGCGCAGCCAAGCGCGAAAGATGCCCCGTCACCGCTATCAAGTCGATCATGGCGTACGTTTCCGCCCCGCTGATTCCGACGAGTGATGAGACGCGACAATGTGATGATCCGCTCGGCTTTAGCTGTTCCGCCTAGCTTTGGTCAACGCTGGATTGGAAATCATAGGACCGACGCTGCCCACGGGCATAGCAGGCCAATGTTACCCGGACTGGCCAGTCTTGCTGCTCGCGTCGATTCGCTGCCGCGGATCGCACGAGCGCGGCTAATGGAACGAGATGTCGCATCTCAGTCAGCCGCACGAGCTCTGTGCCGCAATTTGCTATGCAGACGTGCTCATTGCTTCAAAGAAGTAAACCATTGGGGGCCATATGAGTTGCGAGCTGACGGGAGTGTCCGATGCCCCGACGATCGGTCGTGGCGTATCAGTTCTCCTTGGCAACTATGGCCGCGATCGAGGACATCCCGATGTCCGGAGCAGCCTGCCGAGTAGGCTCCGAACGGACAACGTGGAGAGGCGACTTGCATGGAACGGTACACGGTCTACATGGTCAGACACGACGGGCATCTCGTAGGCTTTGTCGAGTTTATCTGTTCGGACGAAGGGACCGCCACGGAGCGGGTGCGGAAGCTTGCAAGCGACCACGCGGTTGAGCTTTGGCAGAACGATCGTAGGATCGCAGCATATGAAGGACGCCGGTGGCTCTGCGAAAAGGAGATCGATTGAGATGAGCACGCGACGAAATTATTCGATGTAGGGAGCTGGCCGCCCGCCGCAGAATCGGCAGATGTTCGATATAGCCAAGCTGGTTGATCTCCGCAGAGTTGTCGAACATGCTCGGCGCACAAACAAAAACCCCGGCATCGCTGCCGGGGTTTCGCATTCCGCGGTTCGCCTGAGTGGCCAGACTCAGAAGTCCATGCCGCCCATGCCACCCATGCCGCCGCCCGGGGGCATGGCGGGGCCAGCGCCGCCCTTCTTGGGCAGCTCGGCGACCATGGCTTCCGTGGTGATCAGCAGCGCTGCAACCGACGCTGCGTTCTGGATCGCGGTGCGCACGACCTTCGTCGGGTCGATGATGCCCTTGGTGACGAGGTTGCCGTACTCGCCGGTCTGCGAGTCGAAGCCATAGGCGTATTGATCCTTCTCGAGGATCTTGCCGACGATCACCGAGCCGTCTTCACCGGCGTTGATCGCGATCTGGCGAGCGGGCGCGGACAGCGCCTTGCGCACGATCTCGACGCCGGTCTTTTGGTCGTCGTTCTTGGTGCGCAGGCCCTTGAGCTGCTCGGAGGCACGGAGCAGGGCGACGCCGCCGCCCGGGACGATGCCTTCCTCGACCGCAGCGCGGGTCGCATGCATCGCGTCATCAACGCGATCCTTGCGCTCCTTCACCTCGACCTCGGTCGCGCCGCCGACGCGGATCACCGCGACGCCGCCCGCGAGTTTGGCGAGACGCTCCTGGAGCTTCTCACGGTCGTAGTCCGAGGTGGTCTCCTCGATCTGCGCCTTGATCTGGGCCACGCGCGCCTCGATGTCGGCCTTCTTGCCGGCGCCGCTGACAATCGTGGTATTCTCCTTGTCGATCATCACCTTCTTGGCGCGACCGAGCATGTTGAGCGTGACGTTCTCGAGCTTGATGCCGAGGTCTTCAGAGATCGCTTGGCCGCCGGTCAGGATCGCGATGTCCTGCAGCATGGCCTTGCGGCGATCGCCGAAGCCCGGAGCCTTCACGGCCGCGACCTTCAGGCCACCGCGCAGACGGTTCACGACGAGGGTGGCGAGCGCTTCGCCTTCGACGTCTTCCGCGATAATCACAAGCGGCTTGCCGCTCTGCACCACGGCTTCCAACAAGGGAAGCAATTCATTCAACTGAGATAGCTTTTTCTCATTGATCAGGACGTAGGCATCTTCCATTTCAACGCGCATCTTGTCGGCGTTGGTGACGAAGTAGGGCGAGATGTAGCCGCGGTCGAACTGCATGCCCTCGACAACTTCGAGTTCGGTCTCGAGCGACTTGGCTTCCTCGACGGTGATGACACCCTCGTTGCCGACCTTCTTCATGGCGTCGGAGAGGAACTTGCCGATCTCCGCATCGCCATTGGCCGAAATGGTGCCGACCTGGGCGATCTCGTCGTTCGAGGTGACCTTCTTGGAGTTCTTCTGCAGGTCCGCCACGACCGCGTCTACGGCGAGATCGATACCGCGCTTCAGGTCCATCGGGTTCATGCCGGCGGCGACCGCCTTGGCGCCTTCACGGACGATCGCGGCCGCGAGAACGGTTGCGGTGGTGGTGCCGTCGCCGGCCGCGTCAGCGGATTTGGAGGCGACTTCGCGCACCATCTGGGCGCCCATGTTCTCGAACTTATCGTCGAGCTCGATGTCCTTGGCGACGGTGACGCCGTCCTTGGTGATGCGCGGTGCGCCGAACGACTTGTCGAGCACGACGTTGCGGCCCTTCGGACCGAGCGTGACCTTCACCGCGTTGTTGAGGATGTCGACGCCGCGCAGCATGCGGTCGCGGGCGTCGACGCCGAATTTGACTTCTTTGGCTGACATATTGGTTTCCCTGAGTTGATTGGTCTCATCTCACTCTTGAGGCGCCCGGCAGGCGCTCCTCAGGGGTGAGCGGTACGAGCAGTTGGATTAGGCGGCCTTCTTCTTGGCCGACGCATCGGTGAGAACGCCCATGATGTCGCTCTCCTTCATGATCAACAGCTCCTGCCCGTCGATCTTGACCTCGGTCCCCGACCACTTGCCGAACAGCACGCGATCGCCGACCTCGACGTCGATCGGGATCAGCTTGCCGCTCTCGTCGCGGCCGCCCGGGCCGACGGCGACGACTTCGCCCTGGGACGGCTTTTCCTTGGCCGTGTCGGGAATAATGATGCCGCCGGCGGTCTTCTCTTCTGCGTCGATGCGCTTGACCACGACGCGGTCGTGAAGCGGACGGAATTTCATGCAGTCCTCCTAAGCAATTGCTTGGGTTGGTGATTTCAGGTTCTTAGCAGTCGATGCCCGCGAGTGCCAATGCAGGCGGAGCTCAAGTGGGGCTGGTCTTTTCGGGAAGCAAGGGCTCCTCGTAGAAAAAAGGCGCTGAGGTATTCGCCGGCTGTTCGGGGTCATACCAGCGAATGATCGGACCGGCGATCTGCCTTTGGTGCCTAGGATTTTCCTCACTATCCCGCGCGGACGCGAACTCGTGATGGCACGCTGGGGCGTGCCGAGCTCGTGGCGGGTTCTGTGGACGCCACCAAGAAGCTGGAAGCAAAGGGCAGGCCAGTCGACTTCCAGCAGCTGCTGAGAATGAGCTCGATGGCGGCACGACCAACGTCCGGTAGTGAGAGCGCGCACTGGAAGCGCTGGCTCGATCCGCAGACCTGCTGCCTGGTGCCGTTCACCTCGTTCTCCGAGGAGGACACCATCGATGGCAAGAAGGTGTCGGTCCGGTTCGCTCCCGACGAGAGCCGGCCTGTTCTCGACGATGGAGTTGCGGCCGGCAAGACGGAATGCATTTCCGCCAACGTCGCTGTGAGGCGTGCCGAGGCATTGTCCCGCAAGCCCGGGGTCATGGGCGCAGTCGCCTTCTCGGGGACCGAAGGACCCATCGCGCGGCGACTTCGGCGACGCCAAGGTGATCCGCACATGCGGCGACGTACCCGAAGATCTGAGCACGCTGATCGTCCCGACGTCGCCACACCCCGGCGGTGGCATCAGAGCGGAATTCGCCTGCGGACTCGCATTTGAGGCATCGCCACATCGTGGCTCCCTGCTATCACGATTTGCGGCCCAGTCATGGACTTCCTGCAACAAGGGCAGACGCGAATGATGCTGGAACGTGGCTGGGCGACACGAAGAAGGCGAGAGATCAACTGAGAGGATCCGCCGGATGCTCGGCGAAACCAGATGAACCGGGCAACCTCGAACCCGATTCTGCAGGCTCCTCCGCGGCGAGCCTTTCGACTTGGTCGACGAACTCGGACCGGGTGCGTTGATCGCGTATCCGGAGAAAAGCGCGGATAAGCCTAAGTCCCTGCAGATCGCTTCGCGTTGAAGACGCGTTGTCGTTCATTTTCGAGCTCCCTGGCTTTCTGTAGGTGAGTCAAGTCGCAAGTGCAAGAATGATCCGTATCACGCATCGGTTGCAACTTAAATCCTACCAAAAAGGAGGGGTTCCGCTCGGGCCTGAACGCCGGTTCACAGGGAAGCCCGTGGGGGTAGCATGCGTGCCACAGTTTGCCTTCATAGCCTCCCATCCTGGTGCATCAGCGACGAGAGCGGCCGTAGCTGCGGCCCATACGTTCCAATACACCAATCTACTTGTGCGCCTTTCGACAAATTCGGATGGGACAACGCGGCGGATGCTAGCCACAAAATGTCGGAAGCCAGCCGCAGAACAGCTCTTAGAACTTCCATACTTCGTCTTAGACGAGCCTTTCTCCACCGCATTCAATTCGTCGTATTCTCGCCATTCGAGAGCCGAACCCGTCGCGCAGCAAATACAGCTCTCGATGAAGATGCCGCCATGAAGTCGTAGCGATCAGGTGAAACGAAGGGAGCCACGCATATCGAAGGCTCGCTGAGGCGATCGCGTTATCGGTTGGCGCAGGTAAAATCAGACAGAGAGCATAAGGCCGTAATCCGTGGCAATTAATCGTCGAAACTTCGCTGCAGCCGGGTTTTCTACGCTCGTGTGCGGATACGCACTGATGCAGCCGGGACGGGCCACGCCGCCCAGGAGGCCAGTGGTCGCCGGCTATGTCGCCCCGTGGAAAGCCCGGACGGGCGGTCCAAACATCAAGACGATCCCGGCTCGCGAGCTGACCCACTTGATGTACGCGTTCGGAACCGTTTCGGCAGAAGGACTGGCTGGACTTTCGGATCGTTGCCTCGACGCAGGAGCCTGCGACGGAACCGCGCCGTCGATCCCGTTCGGCGGCAGTTTCGCCCAACTCGCCGAATTGAAGCGGAGCAGTCCGGAGCTCCGCATCCTGATTTCGTTGGGCGGCTGGAGCGGGTCGAAATATTTCTCGGCCGCCGCTGCCACGCCGATGTCGCGCGCGCGGTTCGCACAATCCGTTATCGAGGCGTTCTTTCGACCCTATCCGGGTCTGTTCGATGGTGTGGATGTCGATTGGGAGTTTCCTGTCTCAGGAGGACGTCCAGGGAATCTCGCGCGCCTCGAAGACCGTACGAATTTCACGCTTCTGATTGCGGAGCTTCGCCGAAGACTCACCGAGTTTTCCGCATTGGAGCGCAGGGAGCTGGAGCTCACCATTGCCGTATCGGCCGTCCCCAATAAGATTGTCAATCTGGAGGCAGCCGCTCTCGCCCCGCTGGTCGACCGGATTCATCTAATGGCCTACGACTATCATGCGGGCTCGACCTTTGCCGGCTTCAATGCTCCGCTGTTCGCCTGCGCCGGCGATCCAAGTCCCGATCTCAATGTCGATGCAAGTGTGAATGCCTTGATCCGGGCCGGGGACCGCGGGCCAAGGTCACGCTCGGCGTAGCCTTCTATGGCCGAGCTGTTGCAGGCGTTCCGCAGGAGAACGGAGGGCTCTTGCAAAAGGGGACGGCGGCGAGCGAGGAGTGGGGAGGGAGCGACGGCATCGATTATCGCGATCTCGTTGTCCGGCGACCGGAAGAGCAGGGCTTTCGCCGGTATTGGAGTGATGAGGCTCAGGTGCCGTGGCTCTATGACGCTGAACGGCGGATATGGATCGGCTACGACGATCCGCTATCCATCGCACGCAAGACGATGTACGTGCGCGCCCATGGACTCGCCGGGATCATGATCTGGGACCTGTTCGCCGACGACGGTTCGCTGCTGCTCGCGGCACTCCGCATCCTTCCTGTGCGAAGATCCGAATAGAAGCGTCGTCATTACGTCGCCTTGAAGCGCGTCATCTGTGCGCGCCCCGAGCGACATCAGCCGCGAAACGCGTTCGATGCTGTGAGATCAGAGCCACGTCGAATTGAAAACGGCGATGTCAGAAATCTGACGCCCGGCAGCGTCGTTCCGGAGGCATGCTGGCGGCAATGCGGCTTTTTCGTCGTGATGCGACGTGCGCACCGAATCCCATCCGGTTGATCGCGAGGCCGGACGACTCTTCGCGACGCCTCACGCGAAGGCTTGAGCAACCCTGACCTGAGCCATGTCTGTTTATCGGTGTGGGGTCACGACCCCGATCGCGCCATAAGTCACTGATCCATACGACATAGACGAGGCATGCTTCGGCACCGATCCACACGCGCCCCCTGGAGTGAAGACGCTGGTCTCGCCAGCCGGCCCCGTTCCTATCAGACATCGGCAAAGTTGCGGCGGATGCTTTATTGGCCTGCTTCAGATGCGCCTCATGATCAAGCGGTCGGTGATAGCAACGTAGATTGTGTGTCTTGAGACAAATGTCAGCAACTTGACGCTACACACCATTACGAAGTGCCTGCAGAACCGCCGAATTCAATTGGCTCGCGGTTTGCTTTGCTGACGTCATCATTGCCAATCGCAAGCGGTGATTTTCCAGGCGGACTAGGGCGCGCGTCGCAAGCGTTTGGTCTGGCCCCGACGGTTTGCTGTGGCGACAAGTTAAGGCGCTCGGTTGTGGACGGCGCAAAATGCAGGAAGTGTTTGGAATGCGATCTGGAGTTCTTCTTTCGGGAGTCGCAACAATTGCGCTCGTCGCAAGCGGTGCAGCCAATGCGGTAGACCTTTGGCCAGACGTGAAATTGCCAGCGGCGGTGTGGAGCTGGTCCGGAGGCTATATTGGCGGGAACGTCGGCGGTGGGTATGGCCGAACCTCATTCAGCAATCCCTACGGTCCCCCAATCTATGGCGGCGTGGTTGACACCCCAGTGTTCCTCGCAGGTGGCCAGATAGGCTATAACTGGCAAAAGAATAGCTGGGTGTTTGGCGTCGAACTCGATGTCAGCGGTGCTGTCTCCGACGGCACAAATACCTGCCTCGCCTCCTCCGGCTTTGTTGTGAGTGCAAATTGCACGGCAGGTCCCAACGTCTTTGCGACCGGGACCGGCCGGGTCGGTTACACCTTTGGCCCGCATGGCCACACGCTGGCCTATCTCAAGGGAGGCGTGGCTTGGCAAAACAATCGCGGCGATGTCGTCAACAACAACGAGTTCAATGGCCGCGGGACTCAGGAGAACACCAGTTTCGACTATGGTCGGGTCGGCGGCATCATCGGGCTGGGCGTCGAGCAAGCGCTTACGTCTGCATGGTCTCTCAGGGTCGAATATGACTATCTCCATTTCGGTGGGCCGAGTGTCGCAACGCCTCCGACGGTGCAGCTTCCGCCGTTCGCAATCCTTCCGGCGAATACAACGAGCCTGTCTAGCAGCTATCACATCGGAACGATCGGTCTGAATTACCACTTTGACGCCGACCCTTGGGGTGCGCAGCGCTCCGATGAGCCGTTGTTCACGAAAGCAACGGGCAGCGTGCCGCCGACGGCTGACACAGCCGGTTGGTCGTTCGAAGGCGGCTCGCGGCTCTGGCTCAGCCGCGGACGATTCCAATGGAATGACAGCGCTGTGCCCAATGAAATCCCTGCTGGAGATCCTAACATTCTTGTATCGAGGATCACCTACCACGGTCTCAACGGACTTTCCGGGGAATTATTTGGCCGGGTTGACAGCCCATGGGGAGTGTTTCTGAAGAGCAACGTTGGCATCGGTCGCTTCGACAAAGGAAGCACCAACGATGAAGATTGGGGAATTGATCGCAGCCTCTCCTATATCAACACGAGATCAGGCCAGGCAAACGGGAGGTTCACCTATTACACCGCCGACGTAGGTTACGATTTCCTGCGCGGCGCCAACTACAAGGTCGGTGGCTTTATCGGCTGGACCTACTACGAACAGAGCTCCGACTCCATCGGATGTGTACAGATTGCCAACCCGATGGGTGGATGCTCGCGGCCACATCCAGATGGTGACGACACAGTCGTTGGAAGCCAGAATTCCCAGTGGAATGCACCTCGTGCCGGCCTAAGCGCCGAAACCATGCTCACCGAGCGTTGGCGTTTGAGTACCGACGTCGCTTACCTGCCTTGGACCGATTTCAAAGGACGTGACAATCATCTTGTGCGCCCGCCGACCACCTTCATTGATCAACGCGGGAACGGAGGCGGGGGTGTCCAACTCGAAGGCGTGTTGTCCTACTTCATTACCAAGAACTTCAGCGTCGGCATCGGCGCGCGCTATTGGGCCATGTGGACCAAAAAAGACAGTGAAATGACATGCACAGGCTGTAACGGCTCGGGAACGACTGAGACTGAGTTTTCGAAGTTCAGTACGGAGCGCTGGGGTACGTTCTTTCAGGCCTCTTATAGGCTCGATTGAAAAGATCACACCTACAGCCAGCTCCAAGCGAACGCGGCTTGGTCGAATTCGCCCCCTGCAACAACGCCCCTGGAAACCAGATGAGCTCCGAACGAGCCGTCTGGTCTTCATCGGGCGCGACTTCTCCGAGGACGTCTTGGAGGCATCGTCGCGACCGGCCCCCGACGTTTGCCTTCGGAAGGCACACTCGCTCGAGGCTTTCACCTCCGGCACGCTCCGATACGAAAGCAGGCCTCTGGTGATAGTCAGGGCGATCACGCGATCGCCCGATTCGAGCTGGAGAACACGCTCGGCGGACGGTTCAGTCCATAATGTTCACGCAGCGTCGCGCCAGTGTAGTCGTGACGGAACAGACCGCGCTTGCGCAGGATCGGCACGACCTGCTCGGCGAAGAGGTCGAAGCCGCCGGGCAACCACGGCGGCATGACGTTGAAGCCGTCCGCCGCGCCGTTATCGAACCAGGTCTGGATACTATCGGCAATCTTCTCCGGCGGGCCGGCAATCACCCAATGGCCACGCGCGCCGGCGAGGCGTTGCACGAGCTGTCGGATCGTTGGCTTTTCGCGATCGACGATGTCGACCACGAGCTTGAAACGGCTGGCGACGCCCTGCGCGCCGCTTGTGTCGATCAGATGCCGTGGAAAAGGACCATCGAGGTCGAATCCGGTGAGGTCAAGACCGGTCATCTGGCGAAGCTGGGTCAGCGAGAATTCCGGCTGGATCAGCGTGTTGAACTCCTCCTGCAGGCGGTCAGCCTCAACCTGACTGCTAGCGATGAACGGACTGATGCCGGGCAGGATCTTGATCTGATCGGGACTGCGGTCGAAGGCGCGCGCCTGACGCTTGATGTCGGCATAAAATCCCTGGGCGCTCGCCAATGTCTGGTGCGCGGTGAAGATGGCTTCCGCAAAGCGCGCGGCAAAGGCTCGCCCATCCTCGGACGATCCGGCCTGGACATAGACCGGCCGCCCTTGCGGCGGCCGTGAGACGTTGAGCGGGCCGCGTACGCGAAAATGCTTTCCAATGTGGTCGATCGCGTGGATCTTGCTGGTATCGGCGAAAATGCCGGAGACAGGGTCGTTGACCAGCGCGTCGTCTTCCCAGCTGTCCCACAGCCGTGTGATGACGTCGAGATATTCCCGCGCCCGCTCATAGCGCTCGTGATGCGGCGGATGCGCGGGCAGGCCGAAGTTCTGGGCCGCCTGCGGCGAACTCGTGGTCACGATGTTCCAGCCGGCGCGACCGCTGCTAAGGTGATCCAACGAGGCGAACAGCCGCGCAAGATTGTAGGGCTCGGTGTAAGTCGTCGACGCGGTCGCGATCAGGCCGATATGCTTTGTGGCCGATGCGATCGCCGTGAGCAGGGTGATCGGCTCGAGCCGGAACCGCTGCGCGTAACGGACGTTGTCGGCCAGCGCCGGACCGTCGGCGAAGAACACCGCGTCAAATTTGTGGGCTTCCGCGCGCTGCGCCAGCTCATGATAGTAGGTGACATCAAGGATGCGGTCCGTCGTTGAGGCCTTGTGACGCCAGGCCGCCTCGTGGTGACCGTCAGGGTAGATGAAGAAGTTGAGTGAAAGTTGCCGTTTGCTCATAGCGTTGCTCGTTGGTTGCGGTCGGATATCGGCGTCGCGCTTTAGGTTTCACTCGACTCTATGTCGATGACCACAAAGATGTCGATGAAATGAATTTGCGTTGTTGCGGGCGAAGCGAGCATAATGCGCGTGAGCTCGTCGGCGATCGGAGACGAGTGCGTTCGTCGTCACGAAACGACCGCAGCAATTCGCGCTGTTTCGTTACCTCGGCTGGGCTGATTTGGCTCGCTGTCACGCCGCTGAAACGGCGTAACCGACCATCACCATCGCAAATATTTCCGTGTCCGCTTGGCGTGCGAAGCGATCATTGCTCGCCGCGCAAAATAAAGCTGGTTTCGTTTCATTGACTGGATCGCGATCGCATTTACGATCTGCACCGTCCAAGCGAGGTCGTTCACCATGCGGCAATCCGATCCACCCGTCGTTCGCGAAGCAGCCCGGCTGATCTCCGCTCTGCGCGTGCGGTGCTGCGCCGGCGCGATGGCGGAGAACTGTACCGTCGGGATCCGTGTGGCGCGCCGTCTAGCCGCTGACCTGATCCCCTAGGACCACATCCAAGACTCAATATCATCATTCTTCGCCGCTGCTCGTACGACCAGCGCATGGCGGAGCTTTGTCCCGAACATCACAGGAAAGACTGCGATCATGAGCACCACGACCACCACCATCGACAACGTCATCCCGCGCGCCGACATCGTCAAGCGCGCGGCACGGCTCGGCGCCGAGATCAGGAACGTCAAGCTGTCGGGCGACCTGCCTGACGACGTCGTTCGCGCCATCAACCAAGTGCTGCTCGAGCACAAGGTCATTTTCTTCAAGGACCAGGGGCATCTCGACGATGCCGAGCAGGAGGGCTTTGCTATCAGGCTCGGAAAACTCGTGCCCCATCCGACGGTCGGTGCGACCAAGGGGACGTCGTCGATTCTGGAGCTTGACTCGGGGCGGGGCGGCGGCCGTGCCGACCAGTGGCACACGGATGTCACTTTCGTCGACGCCTATCCGAAGATTTCGGTTCTGCGGGGCGTGGTGATCCCGCCGTACGGCGGTGACACCGTTTGGTCGAACACGGCGGCGGCCTATCTCGACCTGCCGGCGCCGCTGCGCAAGCTCGCGGATGAGCTCTGGGCGATCCACAGCAACGCCTATGACTACGCCGTGAAGACGCGCGCGAGCGAGGCGGATAGAAAGCACTTCGACGAGGTATTCACCGGAACGATCTATGAAACCGAGCATCCGGTTGTACGGGTCCACCCCGAAACCGGCGAGCGCACGCTCGTGCTGGGTAATTTCGTACAGCGCTTCGTCGGCCTGCCGAAATATGATGGCCAGAAGCTGTTCGAGCTGTTCCAGTCCCACATCACTGCGCCGGAGAACACCGTGCGCTGGAATTGGCAGGCCGGTGACGTTGCGATCTGGGACAACCGCGCAACCCAGCATTACGCCGTCAACGACTATGGCGACCAGCACCGCGTGGTCCGGCGCGCCACCATCGACGGCGAGGTGCCGCTCAGTGTCGACGGTCGCCGCAGTGTGACGCGCATCAAGGCGTCGAAACCGCAGACGGCCAAGGCCGCTTAATTCCGCTTCACTGGCAGGATTTATCAGAATGAATTCGCTATTTCGATTTGTTCGCGCACGGCGTCGCGCCGCGCGATTGGCGCTCGCTGGCGCCTTCATGCTGGGCCTCGCGGCTCCGGCCGCCGCCGAGCCGCCGCTCGAAAAGACCGAGATCCGTTATCAGGGCTGGGCCGGGCAAGTGACCTTCATCGAGCTCGCCGAGGACCTCGGCTATCTCACGCCGCTGAAGCTCAAATGGGTTGGCAACACCATCAGCGGCCCGCAGGACATCCAGACCGTTGTGACCGGCGATATCGACATCGGCGGCGCTTTCTATGGCGCCATCCTCAAGCTGATCGCGGCGCGGGCGCCGATCAAGGCGGTGGTTGGTTACTACGGCTCGGACGCCAATACCTATCAGGGTTACTACGTGAAGGACGACAGCCCGATCAAGACGGCACGCGACCTCATCGGCAAGAAGGTCGCGGTCAACACCTTGGGCGCTCATCTTGAGTTCGTGCTTCGCGAATACCTGGCCCGGAACGGCCTCAGCGCGAGCGAGGCCAAGCAGGTCACGCTGGTGGCGGTCCCGCCCGTAACGGGGGAGCAAGCGTTGCGTCAGGGGCAGGTCGAGGTGAGTACGCTCAGCGGCATTTTGCGCGACAAGGCGCTGGAGCGGGGTGGAATCCACTCGCTTTTCAGCGACACCGATCTGTTCGGTCAGTTCACCGGCGGCTCCTATGTCTTGCGGGACAAGTTCATCAAGGACAATCCGAATGCATCCCGCAAGCTTGTTGAGGGCGTCTCGCGCGCGATCGCGTGGGCGCAAACGACACCGGCCGACGAGGTGAGGGCGCGGTTCGACCGGATTATCGCGGATCGGAAGCGAAATGAGGATGGTTCCTCCATCAAGTACTGGAAGAGCACCGGCGTTGCGACCAAAGGTGGCGTAATCTCGGACGCTGAAATCCAGGTGTGGATTGACTGGCTCGTCAAGGACGGACTGTTCAAGCCGGGTCAGATCAAGGCGTCCGATACCTACACCAACGCGTTCAACTATTTCCGTCCCGGAAAGACGGCGGAGGTGCGATGACCCCGGTCAAGATCAGCTTCGAGCAGGTCCGCAAGGAATTCATCACGCGAGGCGAGGGCGGCCGCCCTGCAGGCCGCTTCACGGCCCTTGACGACATCACGCTCGACGTTCGCACCGGCGAATTCCTGGTCTTGGTCGGCCCAAGCGGCTGCGGGAAATCGACCTTGCTCGATTTGCTGGGCGGACTGACGACGCCGACCAGCGGCCGCATCCTGCTCGACGGGCGCCCCATCGCCGGACCCGGACGCGACCGCGGAATCGTATTTCAGCAGTACGCCCTGTTTCCTTGGCGGACCGCCGCGGAGAACGTCGAATTCGGGCTCGAGATCGCCGGATTCAAGGCCAGGCAGCGGCTTGAGATCGCGCGGCATTTCCTCGACCTGGTCGGCTTGTCGGGCTTTGCCAATCGGTATCCGCACGAGCTGTCCGGCGGCATGAAGCAGCGCGTCGCGATCGCCCGAAGCCTCGCCTACGATCCGGAGGTGCTGCTGATGGATGAACCGTTCGCGGCGCTGGACGCTCAGACTCGCGAGACGCTCCAGGGTGAATTACTGCGGATCTGGCGCGCCACCGGCAAGACCATCGTCTTCATCACCCATGGCATCGACGAAGCCGTCGTGCTCGGCGAGCGCGTAGCCGTCATGACGTCGCGTCCGGGGCGGATCAAGCAAGTCATCGACCTCCCCGAGGTACTGCGCGACGAGGCAGACGATGTGCGCTCACTGCCGGAGTTCGGCCATGTACGCCATGAGGTCTGGAGCCTGTTGCGCGACGAGGTTCAGAAGGCCGAGCGGGGCCAGTTGAACGGAGGTGTCGGTGCGCGACATGTGGACCACGAGGTGAAGGAGATCGCCCATGTCTAGTCTGGAGACGCTGATACTGCTGGAGCTCGCGCACGGACGCCGAGAGGCGCTCACTGGCGTGCAACCTCAACCGTCGCCGGCGGCGAGTGGGGCCCGTGCCGCGATCCGCCAGTTGACTGTCCTTGGACACCGCTCCCTGTTACTGATTGCCCTGTTGTTGCTATGGGAAGCGGCTCCCAGGCTCGGCCTGATCGATGCGGTGTTCCTGCCGCCGTTCTCGGAGGTGATTGCCGCCGGCTGGCAGCTCGCGCAAAGCGGCGAGCTCTATGATGATGTCTCCGCCAGCTTGCTGCGCGCGCTGAGCGGGTTTCTGATATCGGTCGCACTGATTGTGCCGCTTGGCCTGGCGGTCGGCAGGTCAGCCCGGCTCGGTAATCTCCTGAACCAGTTCATCGAGATCTGCCGCAACACCGCGCCGCTCGCGCTGCTGCCGGTGTTCATCCTGCTGCTCGGGATCGGCGAGATGTCGAAGATCACGATGGTGATCTACAGCTGCGCCTGGCCACTCCTGCTGAACACTATCGCCGCGGTGAAGCAAGTCGATCCGCTCCTGATCAAATCGGCGCGGACCATGGGCGCGACACCGCAGCAACTGTTTCGCAAGGTGATTCTGCCGGCTGCGCTTCCGACCATCTTCGCCGGTATTCGCCTCGCGAGCGCATCCGCCATGCTCGTGCTGGTCGCGTCCGAGATGGTCGGCGCCAAGGCTGGTCTTGGCTATCTCATCATCAACAGCCAGTACAGCTTCCTGATCCCGCAGATGTATTTCGGCATCCTCAGCATCACGGTCATCGGGCTCGCGTGCAATGCTGTCCTCGAGGCGCTGGAGCGGCGCTTCATGCGGTGGAAGGCGCCGGTGACGGCATGAGCGTGCAGATATCGTCGCGACGCGAAGCACGATCGCAATCATCTGAACTGCGGACGTGAGTAATGACGACTGAAATCCATCGTGCAGACCAGAGGTCCCGCGGCGTCCGGTTCTGCGAAGTACGATGCCGATTTGGCTGGTGCTTGCCGGCGGCGGACTGGCAGTGATCGGGGCAGCGGCGAGTTGTGGGCGGCAGCAGTTGGCCGTAACGTGGAAACGGCAGGCTGCACTAATCTTACTCCGTCATACCGGTTTATCTCCTGATCCTCAGGAGCTTGTGCAGCAAGCGTCTCGAAGGACGAGGCCACCAGCGGGCTTCTTGGTTCGAGACGCGCTTCGCGCTCCTCACCATGAGGTCTTTCTGACGCAATAAGGCTGATCCCTCCCTACGCAGCTGCGGCGACAAACTCGGCACCGCTCAGCGCCTGCGCGCGGCGACTTTCCTCACTTTGGTGTCCGACCACGCCAGCGGCTTGCCGCTCTTCGACGGCAGCACGAGTTGCCCGACCGTCTGCCCGTCTGGTCCAGCAGCACCGAATGCGTCTCGCCGCGCGCATAGAGATGTGCCTCGCCCCATTGCCTTAAGGAGACCACGACCAGGAACAAGCCGTGGCCCCGTCTGGTCAGCACATGTTCCTGATAGGCGCTGCCGTCGGAGGCCGGGATCTGTTCGAGGACGCCGGTTTCGACCAGTCACGCGTCGCGCCGTCAGCATGCCTCGCGCGAACTAGACCGGGCCCGTCGCTTTAAGCCATGTCACTCAGAGCAGTGCTGTGGCGGAAGCGGTTGGCGACCGGCGGCGCCTGAAGGTTAATTCTTCGCAATTGCAGCAGCGCCGTTAATGCCCGAGACACCAAGCACCTTTACGTGTCCTTCGCCTCTCTGTCCTAGCTTTGGAACGGCTGGGGCAATCTAAATGGGCATATTCGCGCGATTCCGTACCGCCTTCTCCGTGGGCGATCTGACCGACCCGCTCGGTCGTTCTCTGCTCGTGGAGCAGTTCCGTGTGCTCCGACAGCAGGTGCCGGTTCTCTACGCCGTGCTGCTCGTCGACAGTATCAGCGTAGGGCTGGTCCTCCCGTCCACGGTGTCGCCATGGCTGAGATTCGCGTTGCCGGCCGCTCTCCTTGCGATCTGTCTCGTCCGGCTGGTTCAGTGGATACGCCTGAGGCGGAGCGATTTCACGCCGGAGGAGGCGTACCGCGAGCTCGTCAGAACCCGCTTGGTGGCGGTGGTGCTCAACGCGGGCTTCGTGTTCTGGATCCTGGCGCTGTTTGGAGTTGTCGAGCCGAGCCTGCGCGCGCCTGTCGCGTTGCTCGTGTTCATGGGATGTATCGGCACCGCTTACTGCCTCGGCAGCTTCCCGCCGGCGTCGCGCCTGACGATGATCATCGCCGGTGCGCCGATCGCGACCGTACTGCTCTTCTCCGGAGACGGGATGATGATCTCGCTCGGGATCAATCTGCTGCTGTTGCTCGTCTTGCTCGGTCGGATGATCAGCACGAACTTCCGGTCCTTCGTTCAACTGGTGGAGACCCATAGCCGACTGACCGAAGAAGGCGATCGTGCAAGGGTTGCAGAGCAGACCGCCACAGCTCTCGCCGAGCGGTTCGACAGAGCGCTCAACAACATGTCTCAGGGCCTTTGCTTCTTTGACGACGATCAGTGCCTGATCGTCTGCAATCGGCAGTATCTGGAAGTCTACGACCTCGATCCGGAAATCGTCCGGCCAGGCATGAAGTTGAACGATATTGTCGATCTCCGATATTCGGTCGGCAGCGCACCGAAGATGTCCAAGCAGGAATATCTGGTCTGGCGCAACAGCGCCCCGGTGATTGCCAAGAATTCGGATACGACCGTCGAGCTGACGAACGGGCGAATCGTGCGCATCCGGCATAGGCCGATGCAGGGCAACGGCTGGGTCGCCACCCACGAAGACATCACGGAGCGACACCGGACCGAAATGGCTCTTGCGGAAGCCAAGGCCGCGGCCGAGCAGGCCGAAGCGACCGCGCGGGCCGCCCACACTCACCTGAGGGAAGCGCTCGACGTCGTGCCTGAAGGCCTCGCCATTTTCGGCAAGGACGATCGGCTGGTTCTTTGGAATAGGCAGTACACGGAATTCTACGCTGCCAGCCGGGACGCCCTCGCGGCGGGAGCTCCGTTCGAAGGCATCCTCCGCGCCGGTTTGGCCGCCGGACAGTACCCCGAAGCTGCAGGACGCGAGGAAGAGTGGCTCGCAGAGCGCATGGCCCGACATGCATTGCCCCGGCACTCTCATGAGCAGCATCTCGCCGGCGATCGATGGGTGCGCGTCGAGGAAAGACGGACGGCGGATGGGGGTAGCATAGGCGTTCGGATCGATATCACCGACCTCAAGCGGCGTGAGGCGTCGTTCCGGCTTCTTTTCGAAGAAAATCCGCTTCCGATGTGGGTGTCGGAGGCGAAGACGCGGCAAGTGATCGCGGTGAACGGGGCGATGTGCCGCCACTACGGCTTTTCCCGCAAAGCTCTCCTCAGCATGTTCGAGCCGCAGCTTGAGTGCGGAGATTCCGAGAGCGAAAGTCGTGATTTCGAGCTGCACCGGACGGCCAACGGCGAGGTGATTCAGGTCGTGATCGAGTCCCGGCCGCTCATCTACGAAGGCCGCGCCGCGCACGTTTCGGTCGCATTCGACGTGACGGATCGGAATCGGACGCAAGAGAAGATCAGCTATCTCGCTTGCCACGACGCGCTCACCGAATTGCCGAACAGGGCGGCGCTGGATCAGCACCTCATCGACGCGATCGAGCGAGCGCGCGCCAGTGACGATGGGTTTGCGGTGCTCTGTATCGACCTCGATCACTTCAAGGAGATCAACGATCTGTTCGGCCATGCCGTCGGCGACGCCGTGCTGCGGGAGGCCTCAAGGCGCCTGCAGGAAGCCGCGCAAGGATCCTACGTTGCCCGTGTCGGCGGCGACGAGTTCATCGGCATCACTGATGAATTGCCGTTGCCGGCAAGCGCGGAACTACTCGCCACCAGGATGCGCGCGCAATTCGAACATCCAATCGAAGTCGACGGCCACGCCCTGCAGATCGACCTCTGCGTCGGAGTGGCCCTGTATCCGAGAGACGCCGACAATGCCGTCTCCCTGCTGGCGAACGCCGATGCCGCCCTCTATCGCGCGAAGCACGAAGGCAGGGGAGCGATCCGCCTGTTCACGAGCGCCATGGACCAGCAGTTGCGGGACCGCCGCGCCCTGGAGCACGATTTGCGGGTGGCTGTGGAGCGCGGCGAGCTCTATCTGGAGTACCAGCCGCAGCAGGACCGCCACGGTATCCTCAAGGCCTATGAGGCCCTCGTACGCTGGCGCCATCCGGTGCGCGGAATCATTGCCCCGGGGGAGTTCATTCCGGTCGCGGAGAAGAGCGGCTCGATCGCGCAGATCGATGACTGGGTTCTCATGGAGGCCTGCATGGAAGCGGCGTCGTGGCACCAGCCCCTGAGGGTGGCGGTCAACGTCTCGGCCGCACAGTTCCGCCGAGAAAATCTGGATGCCCACGTTCGCAAAGCACTGCGCGAGAGCGGGCTACCGGCTTCGCGCCTTGAGCTAGAGATTACTGAAGGCGTACTGATCGAGGACATTGCGCGCGCCAAAAGGACGATGCAGTCGCTCAAGGCTCTCGGGATTCATATCGCGCTCGACGATTTCGGAACTGGATACTCGTCGTTGTCCTATTTGGAGGCGTTTCCCCTCGACCGCATCAAGATCGACCGCTCCTTCGTCGCGGCGCTTGGCGAGAGCGAGCGGTCGCTGGCCATCGTTCGAGCCGTGATCGGCCTGGCCCACGGGCTCGGCGTGCCGGTGCTTGCCGAGGGTATCGAGACCGATGCTCAGATGTCGCTGCTCCTGCAGGAGGGGTGCGACGAGATGCAGGGGTACTTGATAGGGCGGCCACGGAGCCTCGAGCCTGCCTCGCAAAGTAACAGGGTTCCTATTCGAGCGGCTTCTTGACCACCGGCGCTCCGCTCCGCGCGCGCGGGGAAGTCCGGGAGGAAGATCCCGCTCGAATCTGGTTCGTCAGCGGCCATGGCCGCTAGTTGCTGTCTTGATGAAGCTTCATCGGAAACCTTGTTGCCCTCGCCTTGTCCGGAAAATCGGTCAGTTCCGGCGGCAAGACATTGGCCAACCTCGAAACTGCAGTCTTTGCGGCGATCGAAGCGCTTCCCGAGCCTGTCCGCCTCTGCTTCGCGAAGTTCGCCGCATCCATTGCGGCCAGTTCGCCGGCGAGGCTCTGGCGAATGTCCGGGCACCGGCGGTCCTGCACGCCCTGCGCAACCACTTCTTTGACGCTCGCAGTCTCTTCCGAATAGGGGTTTCTGGGCTAGCTTAACTCGGTCGAACCGCCGCGGTACGGACTCGTGTATGCCAAGTGGTGTGGGAAGGCGGGCATCGCGAGAGGTCCCCCTATCCCGGTCAATCAAAGCACAAATTGCGGGCTAACCAGTTGGGACTTTTGCGGCAGCGTCGCACCACGACTATGCGAGCTTCGTAGGACGGACGCACTGATTTCCTCAAGGAGCTTTAGTCGCAAGCCACCGAGGGCCCGTCGTCGTGCTTGAGGTGTCGCTTCCGGATGTTGTAACTCACCAGCCAGATCACGCCGACCGCGATCGGCACGAAGGCTGCGGTTAGGAACGAGGGCTCTACATGCAGTCCGACATCGTGCGCGCCCTTGGCCAGATAGCTAAACAGGCTGACCACGTAATATCCGATCGCCCCGACCGACAATCCTTCGACCGTGCACTGCAGCCGAAGTTGCTGCCTCGCGCGCTCGTTGAGAGCGTGCAAGAGGTCACGATGCTGTCGTTCAATTTCGACGTCGACACGGGTTCGCAACAGATCGGCGACACGCGCCAGCTTGACCGACAGACTTGCCTGACGATCCTCCACGGTCGCGCAGGTTCGCATCGCAGGCGCCATCCGGCGCGCCAGAAACGACGACCAGGTCGGATAGCCCGCCACATCGTTGCCTTCAATGATGGACAGCCGCGATTGGACAAGCTCGTTATAGGCCCTGCTGGCGCCGAAGCGAAACAGGCTACCGGTCGCGCCTCTTTCGAAGGAGGCGGCCAACGCCGTCAGCTCGGCAAGCAGGTGGTTGTTGAATTTCAGTCCCTCTGCACCTTGCATTTCTTCGAGCGTCTCAACAAGACGCCGATCGATGCGATCGACAGACGGCGCAAGCTCGAGGGCCGCCGACAAATCAAGCAGCGCCAGCGGGCGGTAGGTTTCGATTTCCAGGAGCCGTTGCACCAGCGCTCCGAGATCGTGCGACGTCAACCCCAGGTCGCAGACGAGGATTTTCGTGAAGCCTTTTTCGTCCACGCGGAAGTCTGAGGCGGCAACGCCTGCACCATTCCTTGTGGCAACCATGGCCAGGCTATTCTTGTCAAAAATCTGTTCGGCGCGCTTAGTCGGCGAGGGGTCCTGCTCCACTTCTAACCTGATCGCGACCAGCAATTGTCCGGACTGCCGCAACGCGCGGATCAGCGATCGGACGGCATCATCAACTTTGTCGAATTGGTGAGCGGCAGGACCATTTGCGTTAGGCCAGAACCAGGTGAATGTTGTAAATTCCGAATGCTGCTCCCAGCGTAGCGTAGCAGGCCCGATGACAATCTGATGATGTTTCGCCGATTGCCCAGGCGGCGGAAGATTGCGGTCTAGGCAGAAGTCGATAAAACGGCAGCGATCGCTTGCGGCCGCCTCACCTTGCGCAAGAAAGGCGAGGTGGATCACGCTGAATGGCGAAACAAGGCGCGTGAAAGGGCGCGCGTGCACTTCGCCGAGCACGGCGTCGCGTTGCGGATGTGGGTTGAAGGTTCGCAGATCCAGTTCATCGATCATGTATTGACGACTCGCTTCAGAGTGAGCAAGCCTCCGTCAGCCTTGACGCTGGAGGCATTGGCGGTGCTTGAAAATGGGGGCGCGGCAAGGCGCCGATCAAGTCACGTTGACGATCGATCCCGAGGTCGCCTTCAGCTTGAGAAAGAGATCTTGCGGGAGCAGGATCAGGCCGAGCAGATTGAGCCGGAACAGCCTCATCCCGCTTTCGACTGACGCCGTCAAAGACGTCTGCGGGGTACGGTCCGGTGTCTATGGCGAAATGCCGGCATTGTGGATCAATGCTTCTAGCGGTGCGCCAGCAATCCGTTCCCCGACCTCGGCGGCCGCGTGCGACGCCGTCCGACGAATGCCTAGATCGACGTGGGCATGGTTGTCTGTCTCCGAATCCGGCGGACATCGCCCACCACCGAAGGATTGCCGCGTGCAAGTGAAGATACGCCGGCCATCTTCCGAATACAGGTTTCCGGTGGCATGATCGATGCCGCGTGAGGCCCTGGCAAGCAGGAGCATCTTCCGTTCTCCCAGCGCGGTGCAGGCAGGCGACCTCCGGTGCGGCAACCGCAATATCGATTGACAGATCGATGTCCAAACGCGACTCCCATCTTGTTGCTGCCGCCTAACTTCCTGGCGCGGAGAGCCGGTGCAGGATTTGGGCCAGCACCGTTGAAGGGGACGCTCGCGTCTTTTTTGGCGCAATGTCGTTTTCGAAGACAGTCGGAGGCGGGTTTCAGACATGAAGCGCGCTTGTATTCCGACAGAATGCGCATGTGAGGCAGGCCACAGGGAATTGCCTGTTCCGCAAGATGATGGCTCGCCGGCCGCTACCATTGCTCAGCGGCCACGCTGTGGTCGGATTTGTCGATCCAGAGCCCGGAGAGTGACCGCGCCCGGACCCGCGGGGCAAGGCTTAGCGATGGGCTCATAACGTCACATCGAGTGAGGTTGACTGGACCACGCACGCAGAGCGCTCGCCGTTCTCGTCTTTGAAGCGGCACTTAGGGTAGCACAAGCGTCGCGGCTCGACCGATTATCGCAGGGAGGCAGATACGTGGCGATCGTAGTGAGTGATCGACCAAATAGCGGCGGATCACAGATGCGGCCGACAACTCGAGTCATCGAGCGTATCGCTCGAGTGCGGTCGCGGAACCTTGGATCCATCTATCGCCATGAGGCTGAGCGCCAATTTCCGTCAAATACGCTTGCCGGATTTTGCGGGACTCGCTTGTGTATCAGCGCGGGGTCCCGACGCCGATCGGCACCATACGTCATGATCCATACTACCTTAGTCGAGTTTCACGCGTAACGCGATCACGGCGTATCTCTCGCCGTCATCGATCCAGGACGCAGAACCGCGAAGCTGTCACCGATCGAGGCCCGTTCGATCGCATCTGCTGCGGCATCCCACGCGGAAAATCCACGCATCGCGACCAGCGCGATGCGGCTTTCCGGATGATCAAACTCGATGCCTTCACAGGACGCAGTAGATGGAAGGACCGATCGGTCAATACGCGCGATCTTCCGTAGATTACAATGGCATCGTCGGGCGTAGCGAACACCATCTCGGCCAGCGGGCTTTGTCCGCGCAAACAGGCCGGACATCTGATAGCAAGCGATCAGGTCAAAAGTCTGCTACAATCCTGATAGGCGGGGGCCGTCCACATCTGCAACCTCTACAGCAACCCTCTGTAAACACCTTGACAAATGTACCAAGTTCAGGTGCAAATTAAATATAGGTCGTAGGTGGGTTCGAAAACCCCTGCGGCCTTTTTGATTCTCTGGTCGGTGAACCGAACCCGGCCTTTCTTTCGAAACTTGCATCTCTGCAGGCCGCGCGTGTTCACCGCGCCGCGCGTTCGCGTGCACAAGGGGCGCTTCTTCCATTTCCGTCCCCGGCGAGCGCAAGCGCAATTCGGCCTCCTGCGCTGTCCGTCGAGCGACGAGCCGCCACTAGAGACAACTGTCACACGCGGATTTCATCACGGAGATCGTGACTAGCCCGTGACTAGTCACGTGCAAGGACGACGATGCCGGCCTCTGGGCATCCCCATATTTCGGACGCAGACCTCAAAGCACTCGGATTGCGCCGCGTGGACGCCTATGTCCACGAGGAGCTCGGAAGCTCGGGGGAAGGCGATAGAGATAAGAAAGCCAAAACGGCAGCCCAGCGAAAGAAGGAAGAACGAGATCGCTAAATCGCTGATCAGCTCGACCAGTTCAACATCGTTATGTCGGTTTTTCCCGACAAATATCGCGCTAGGCGCAATGGTCGGAGCAGAAATTGTGGGTAATTGAAAGCCTCACCGGATGCTTACGCTCCTACGGCTGCCCTTTTTACGGAATTGGGCGACGTTGGCCGGGTCGCCCTTCGGCGCCGATCGGGGGGCAAACCGTAGGCCGAACGGCAAATCGGTGTTCGGCACGCTCTAGCGAAGATTGGCTACACGATTTCAATAGCTTGGCGAGCATCTGGGGTGCCCGGTGCCGCAACCGCGGCATCGCGATCCGCAAACCTTAAATATTTCCTCTAAGTCTTCGATGAAGCCAACGCGACGGCCTGAGGAGGGATCGTGCTGCCCGCTCAAGCCGAGGTTTGGGCGGAAGTCTACCAACCCATCAAAGCGCCGAGCTCGACGTTTGCCGCCGCATCCGCGGAATAGCGCCTCGGATCCCCGAATGGCCGAACAGACACGCAAGGCTGCCCTTGCAAAGAGTTGTGCGAATCCTTGGACTGCTCGTCACTTTTCGACAGCATTCGGCTCGTTAAGACGATAACAACGTCACGTTGAGAGCGGCCGCTTGTGACCGATGCATGCAGGCCTCTCTCTAGTTGATGGAGCGATACCGAATCCAAGGGGTATCCAGCTAAGCGTTGCGCGGGCGAGATTGCCATGCCCGGCAACCCTTGGATTCACCCAAGTTCGATTTCGAGGGGGGCGGACAAAATGACTAATGATGCGGGAGCGCTTTCGGATACAAGTGCGCCTTCCGGCAAGGAGACGAAGCAGTCGCCACTCGCGTCGATCGGACCTGTTCATAGTCCGTTTCGACGGGCAACCGACCTGTTGCAGCGTCTTTCACCCGGCAAGATGCGGATTGGGTTTTTCATCGGGGCAGGATGCCCTCTGTCGGTTCGTGTTTCCGATGGAAGCGGTACGAAGCCGTTAATACCGGACATCGCCGGTTTGACCGCGCAAGTTAAGGCCGCGTTGGACGGCTCAGGCGAGTTGAAGCAGGTTGCCGAGACTGCTTGGTCACGCATCGTCGCTCGTGGGGTCGGGGTACCGACGCTCGAGGACGTATTGAGCCATATCCGCACGCTCAAATCTCTTTGTGGTCACGGTCCCATTGATGGCTTCACGAGTGAACAGCTTCTCAAGCTCGACCTAGCGATCTGCGAACATGTACGTCAGATCGTCAGCGTTCCCCTCCCGAACGGAGACACGCCATATCATGTGCTGGCAAGCTGGATTCAAGCGATAGATCGCGAAAAGCCAGTAGAGATATTCACCACGAACTACGATCTCTTGTTGGAGCAAGCTCTGGAGGAACAGGGTGTTCCGTACTTCGACGGTTTCGTCGGATCGGACACCGCGTTCCTCGATCATGAATCAATGGCACAGGACGATTTACCTTCGCGTTGGGCGCGGCTGTGGAAAATTCATGGCTCGATCAACTGGTGGATGACAAAGAGAGAAAAGATTCGCCGCAGCCGCGACAAGATCGATGGCGAGCAACTGCTGATCTACCCATCCCACCTCAAATATGATCAGAGCCGGCAGATGCCATACTATGCGATGCTTGACCGGCTCGGCACGTTCCTACGTTCGGATCAGTGTGTCCTGCTCACGTGCGGCTATTCATTCGCCGACGAACACATCAACGCCTACATCGCTCAAGGCCTGAAAGGCAATCCAAACGCATCCTGCCTTGCGATGTTTTTCAACGACCGGAGCAGTGCACCGAAGGCGGTCGCTTTGGCAAAGAAGCATGCCAATCTAACGGTGCTGGCTGCCGACGGCGGTATTGTCGGAACGGTGGATCGCACTTGGGACAGCATGCATCGGGACAGCAACCCGGCCTACTCAATCGCAGTGAGCAAAGAGGTTATGCCTGGTCGAACGGCTGCCCCTGCGGATCAATGCAAGTGGCTGCTCGGTGACTTCAAAGCTTTCGGGCAGCTTCTGGCTCATCAACTCGCCAGCAGAGACATTGAGCAGGAAGCTAGTGATGCGATCTGATCCGACCCTCATAGGTACGGTACAGGATGTGGCCGGCACGGCCGTGAGCGTTGCGTTGGTCCGTGAGTCCGCGACCGGTCTGAGTTTTTACAAGGGGGAGTCCTATCGCATCGGGCAGGTGGGCAGCTTTGTTCGCATCCCGCTCGGCTACACGTCGCTCTTTGGCATTGTCTCTCAGGTCGGGGCGGGCGCCGCCCCGAAGGCTGAGGGCGATGCCCGTCCTTGGGGCAATCAGTGGCTAAGCGTTCAGTTGGTGGGAGAGCGTGGCCGCAACGGTCAGTTCGAACGGGGTGTCTCGCAACATCCAACGATCAACGATGCCGTCCACATCGTCACGGAGGACGACCTCCGGGAGATCTATGGTCCCGGTGATCCAGTCGATTTCGTGAGCGTCGGTCGGTTGGCGAGTGCCGAATCCATCCCGGCGCTCGTCAACATCAACAAGCTAGTAACGCGCCACTGCGCTGTGGTTGGAACGACGGGAGCCGGCAAATCAACGACGGTGGCGGGTCTGCTGGCCGCGCTTTCCCAACCGGAGCGCTATCCCTCGTCTCGAATTGTGATCTTGGACATCCACGGTGAATATGCGAAGGCACTTGCCGACAGGGCAACGGTCTTTCGCATCACTCCAGACACCGAGAAGGACGAGAAGGCGCTCGTCATTCCGTTCTGGGCTCTCAGTTTCGAGGAATTGATCAAGTTATCTTTCGGAAAGCTTGATGATCGGCAGGCCGCCGTTGTCGCTGATAAGGTCGTTGAGCTGAAAGCCGAGTCCCTTAGTAAGCAACCGCGTGAAGGCATAGTCGCGGAGCGACTGACGGCTGATACGCCAGTGCCTTTCTGCATCCATAAAGTGTGGTTCGAATTCCATCAGAGAGAGCATCGGACCGTAATTCCGAAGCCTGGTGCTGCCGCGGATGAAATCGAGGCGGCTTATGTGCTTGGCACCGACGGCAAGCCCGTTCAACCGGGGGACGCGATGTCCGTGACGCCTCCGCTCTATAGGACCGTAAAGACGTCAGGGCCGCCGGCGGAGCGCGTCAACTGGGGTCCCGATGCGCTCAATATCAGACAGCAGCTCGCGGTCCTGGCTTCCAAGTTGCGGGATCCCCAGTTTGCGTTTCTTTTCAACCCCACGGAATGGACACCGCAGCTCGATGGCACGGTGAAGCAGGATCTCGATGCAGTGCTGAAAGATTGGATCGGCACCTCGGCCCCGATCACCATACTTGATCTGTCAGGGACGCCATCCACAGTTCTCAATGATCTTGTGGGCGCGTTGCTTCGCATGCTCTACGATGCGCTATTCTGGGCGCGGAATCTTCCCGAGGGCGGACGCGAGCGGCCGCTGATGATCGTCCTGGAAGAGGCTCATGCTTATCTAGGAAAAGAGCACGTGGGACCCGCTGCCTCAGCGGTTCGCCGAATTGCGAAAGAAGGCCGCAAGTACGGTGTCGGTGTCATGATCGTAAGTCAGCGACCATCCGAAATTGATCCGACGATTCTGTCACAGTGCGGCACCATCTTTGCTATGCGATTGGCCAATGACGTTGATCGCGGGCAGGTGGCCGGATCGGCGTCTGACAATCTGAAGGGATTGTTCGACATGCTTCCTATTCTCCGAACCGGAGAGGCGATCATTGTCGGCGAAGCGGTCAGTTTGCCGATTCGGACCCTTATCGATCCTCCCGACAAAGGTCGGCGTCCTGACAGCAGCGATCCTCGGGTGGTCGTCCGTGGCGATCCCAACAAGGACGGCTACGAAGGAGAAGGCGGATGGGCGGTCGATAGGCACGACGAAGATTATGCAATCGTCATGAGACAATGGCGGAAGCAGTCGCCCCGTTACGAGCACAAAATAGATTCATCAAAGTCGGCATCACCGGGAAAGAAGAAGTCATGAACTGGATTGAAACGCCCGATTCCTCGACCATTGCGCGTTTTGTCTATGATGGATCAAGGCAGGTTCTTATCGTCGAATTCAAGAGCGGCGGACGCTACGAATACTACGATGTTCCCGAAGCCGCTTATGATGATTTCGTTCGGGCAGGCTCCAAAGGTCAATATCTGGCTCAAAACATCAAGGGAGCCTATCGGTACGCACGCGCGTAATGGCTGGGCACCAACCGTATGCTCGCCTTCGCGACGCGTTAGCAAACAAGGTCTTTGCTTCGATAACTAAGCGAGACCAGGTCAGTCGCAAGGCCGAATGAGGAAGCGCAAGCGTCGAGGCATACCGAGAAGCTAACATGAATTTGACCGAGGAGCTTTCATGAAAGTCTTTTGGGCGTGGCAGTACGATTTGCCGGGAAAGGTGTCGCGCCATTTTATTCGCGGCGCATTGGAAGAGGCGATCCGAGCGGTCAATGCCATCGAGGGGATCGATGAGCCCGACGAGAGTTTCCAGAACGGCTTGCAACTCGACTATGGGCGAAAAGGCCTCAAGGGCAGTCCCGACCTCGCCATTGAAATTCTCAAGAAGATCGACGGTGCAGAGATATTCGTGGGTGACGTGACGCCGGTAGGCCGGGGCGCGCCCCATGTCACCGATGAAGGCGTTGCTTCCGACGGGAAAGCGCTGATGAATCCCAACGTTGCCATTGAGCTCGGTTACGCGCTTAAATCCAAGACTACGGAAAATGTTCTCATGGTGATGAACGGCCACTACGGAAAGCGGGCGGACATGCCATTCGACTTGGGCCATAAGGGCGGCCCGATCATATACAACCTTCCGCCTCATGCTACCAAGGAACAGATCGCGTCAGAGAAGAAGAAGCTCGTTGCCATTTTACAAGAAGCGTTGCGCGCTTATCTTCCAGTTCCCACAGCTATTCCGTTTCCTGAGTTGCAGCCAAAGATCGGGAAGGGGATTTTCTTCTCGGATGGCGAGGTCCTCGGGGCCAATCAGAACGATAGAGATAAGACAGCCTATACGATGCCGTTCAGGAGCGTGATGTGGTTGCGCGTCTTTCCGACGAGTACCCTGGACATGCCTCTCTCCTTACAAGCGCTGTTAACGAGTGTCGCGCGCTTTGGTCCATTTGGCGTGCCAGCCGGAGGAGAGCCGATACGCCAGAACGCCTACGGAGTGGCCTATTTCACTCCCGCAGGACACACGGCGAATATTGATAGTCTCTCCCAATATACCCGGGATGGAGAAATCTGGGGCGTCAACGCTGACATCTTGCGCCAGGGCGAACGAGGTGACGGCAAGCTTGTGCTTTCCTTACCAATGGAGAATCTCTTTGTAACGTCTCTGTCCCTTTATCTCGATTTTGCGCGGCAGGTTTCTCGGGTAGACGGCCCCGTCACCGTGGAAGCAGGAATCGAAGGCATTGCCGGCCGGAGGATCATCCACAACGGCGCTGCCTTTGTGGTGGGAGCTGGATTTACCGGCGCTGGTGATCCCATGCATCTTGACCGCGTTGTTCACCGCGATCGGCTAAAGAACTTCGACAAGACCGAGCAAGACAATTTCCTGATCGAATTCTTTCGCAAAGTGAATGCAAACACCGGCGTGCCACGACCTCCGGGACTTTACGGGCGCGGCTGACGTGCCGACATTTCCAGTCGGGTGTACCTTGTAGGGCGTCAAGACCATCCGGAAAGCGTGCGGTGTGGTGCCGACGAAGGCGAATGCGACCGAGCGTACTTACGATGCGCCTCAAGCGCTACAAAGGTTCAACTTGAGAGCACCCTTCTCACATCGAACATCGCTCCACAGTTGGTGCAAACGAAGTCAAACCGGCAGTAAGTCGCTTTTCTCTGATCGTAATGCGCAACATCTTAGTTAGGATAATCGATATGAGGGCATTGTTAGTGCTATGTTCAGTGTTTGCCGTCTCTACGTCCGCCCGCTCGGAGGATATTGCCACTCCGAGCCGGATAGACAGCATAACCAAATCAGCCCGAGACTTGGTGCCCTCCATTCCAACTTTGCCTTCTGTGTCACTACCCTCAATACCCGATCTGTCCTTGCCGGACTTTTCCGACGCGACCGGAAAGATGATGACGGAGTTCAACACATTCACTCAACAGGTTAGTGAAGCTCTACCGATACTCGAGCAAATGGGATATGAGGTCACTACATTTAAGGTGACATGGGCAATCCCTCCGAGAGCTCGACTGCGTCTAAAATCTACTGGAAATGCTGAGATTCAGAAGCTAAGTGGCATCGCGGCAAAGACGAATGGCGGCATCTTAGTTTCCGCGCTCGTCACGAGCGCTATCACTGCAAAACGCATCCAAAGCACAATGCGGCTTGGGACGGCATACCTTGACGTAGACTTCGCGGTGCCGCCACGCGTAAGCATGAAGTTTATCGGGGCAAAGGCTACAGAAAAGGACGAACTCATTCGTGACCCGGATGAATTAGAGATCGCCTGCAAGTGACCCACGGGATAGTCCTCCGCCGCGATTTACTCACGCCCAAGCTGGTTTCAGTGGAAAAATCGCCGCAATCGCTTGCGGCGTTCGACCTGAACATCGCTTTCGCGGTAAACCTGCAACGCTTGGCGAGGTAAGGCAAGCTGGCGGGAGCGGCTAGAATTGGGAGGGTTCATGAACTTCGCAGCAACAGTCGCCGGTGCCGCGCATGAGCCCACCCTTCAGTGCCCGCATTGCAGGAATGAGATCAAACTGACGGAGTCGCTCGCGGCTCCTCTACTCGAAGAAACGCGCCGGCGCTTCCAGGAGCAGCTGGCCAGTAAGGATACGGAGGTTGCCCGTAAGCTCGAAGCCTTGCGCGAAGAGCGTGAGCAACTCGCAAGGGCGCGCGAGCAGATTGAGGATCAGGTTGCCGACCGACTTTCTGTCGAACGAACTGTGCTCGTCGCCACGGAAGCGAAGAAAGCCCGGGAGGCAGCCGCTGCGGAAATGCAGGCCAAGGAGTCAGAGGCAAACGATCTCCGCCAGACCCTTGCGGCAAATAATGTGAAGCTCGCCGAAGCGCAACAAGCCCAGGCGGAGCTGATGCGCAGGCAACGCGCCCTCGACGAAGAGAAGCGCGAACTCGATCTCACAATTGAGAAGCGCGTCCAGTCCTCGATCGCCGAGATTCAGGCCAAGGCTCGCCTCGAAGCTGACGAAGCTGCCAGATTGCGCGTCCTGGAGAAAGATCAGACGATCGAATCCATGGCCCGCACGATCGAGGAACTGAAACGCAAAGCCGAGCAGGGCTCTCAGCAGTCACAGGGCGAGGTGCTTGAGCTCGAGCTCGAGGTACTATTGCGGGGACGTTTCCCGATGGATTTAGTCGAGCCTGTCGGCAAGGGCGAGCTAGGGGCTGATGTTGTACAACAAGTAAATGGGTCCATCGGCCAGGCTGCTGGCATCATCCTTTGGGAGTCCAAACGTACCAAAGCGTGGAGCGATGGCTGGTTGGCGAAGCTGCGCGACGACCAGCGACGTTGTGGGGCAGACGTTGCCCTTATCATCTCGCAGGCGCTTCCGAGACATATCGAGCACTTTGATTTGGTTGATGGGGTGTGGGTCGCTCATCCCCGCTATGCACTGCCGGTGGCCGTCGCGCTCCGCCAGACTCTCATCGAAGTAAGCGGATCTCGCGTGGCCCAGCAGGGGCAGCAAACCAAGATGGAGCAGGTCTACCAATATCTGACCGGGATCAAATTCCGCCAGAGGGTGGATGCTGTTGTGGAGAAGTTCAATGACATGCGCGAGGACCTTGACAAGGAGCGCAAGTTCATGGGGCGGCAGTGGGCGAAGCGCGAGACCCAGATACTCTCGGTGATCGAGTCTACCGTTGGTATGGTTGGCGACCTGCAGGCGATTGCGGGCAAGGCAATGCCGGATATCCCAAGCCTAGACATGCCGCTGCTGGAGAGTTCGACCGAACCGGAACAAAAAGCGAGCTGATTTAAGGATTTCCTTTGCCTTACGCCTGCTGTCCCGCGGCTGGTGCTACGGAACGCCTGCCATGGCGGGAATTTCCTCTACCTTGTCGCGGTTCTGCCTGACCCACAGCGATCGTGCCAGATTATCGGGAACTTGCTCCCTGAATTTTCCGACATTGATGTTGGCGACGAACAAAAACTCATGGAACTCTCGGGTTTTCCGACCTCGTTGCTTGGGTTGACGTTTTCATGCCACGTGATGGAGTACCCCTGCGGCCGCTGTCGGGACTACGAGAAGCATCTCGCGGATGACGTCTAACGTCCTGATTTCTAGCGATCGGGAGGCTTAGACTACCATCGCAGCAATTGGCTAAACGGCGGCCTCGATCGCGGTGGTAACTGCACTCTGTGTGGGACTGGCAAACTCCTCAGAGCCCATCATCATCTTGTAGTGACCGTGGTGTTCCGTCTTTTCGAAAATGCGTTGGAATACGTCGAGATAGCGAGCCACTACCTGGTCATCGACTGTGACATAGAGGTCATCGTGGGCGCTATGCGAACCGTCATTTACCCAGGAAAAGAGTGATGCGCACACCTGCTGGTCCTTGCCTTCGAACTTCGCGATGATCTCATTCGTGTCGACGTTGCCGAGGATCTTAAAATAGTTCTCGATGATGCGCCTGAGGGTATTTTGGATCGTTATATTCGAGCGGCTTGGGTTCCGGACCTCCGACCAGAGCAGTTCGTAGGATGTCTTGATGGGATTGTATTTATAGTTGACGATCCTGGAAACGCCGTCGACCTTGCGGACAATCCAAAAGGTCTCGTGCGTTCTGCTTTCCGCTCCTCGGTTAGGATCGAACGATACTTCCTTATGAAAGTAAATGTTGTGGGTCAGCAGAAAAGCTTGCTTGATCTGACCGGCACCCTCGCTGGCCTCCTTGAGCATGCGCTTGATCAAGGTGCTAACGATGAATAGAACATCGCTGTCCAGACTGGAAACCGGATCGTCGAACACGACGATCCGGTCGGCGGTCAGATCCGAATCCGACACGCTACCGTGCACCAGGTGATAGAAGTAGAGGAAGCAGACAAAGCTTTTCTCACCCTCGCTAAGCGTTGCGGCCGCGTTGCCGCCGCCGTGGCGAACGATTTCATACAGATGGTCGCGCTCACCTGTGGTTTTTAGCTTGAAGCCGGAAAAGCCAAATGATGCCAACAAAGCATTGATCGCGCTTACAGTGGGTTGGACGCTCGTGATTTTCTTTTCCAACTCGCGAAGTTCCGCCTTTGCGGTGGTTAGCTGACTGTCCTTCGCTGCGATGCCTTGCGTCAACCCTTGCACGGCCTTGTCCAGGGCCTCCTTGCCCGCTTGATACTTTCGGATGGCGGCGTTGTTTTCGTCAAGCAGGTACTTCCAGGTTTGGCAAACGAGTGCGCCGCGTTCAGTGGCAAGATTATCAACAAGGAGATTATGGTTCTTGATCAACGCATTTGCAGCAGCGATCTTAGTGATGATCGTCTCTGCGAGCGCAGCCAAGGGCTCCAGCGTCATGGGTGTGCTAGGCTCCCGCTTCTTGGCCTCCAATAGGCGTTTGTTCACCTCGATGCGGGCGTCGAATCTATCGACGTCTGCCCGCAGTAGCTCAGTATCAAGGTGGCGGCTCTGGAGTGAGATGATATCTTCAAGCCTCTTCGAAGTCTGTTCGGCAACGACCTCATAAGTCTCAACGGTGACAGCAATCGCGGTCATGTCCTTGAGGTAGCTTTCATCGAAATAAGCGTTCAGTCGCGCGGCGAGTTCGACTTCGACTTCCTGCTGACAGAAGGGACACTGAGAGCTGTGATCGAGATAGTGTAGCCCCTGCCTAACCCAGTCACTGTTACCAAGCCGATGAATAATCGTTGCGACATCCACATCGTCTTTGCCGACGACTTTTTTCGCGAGCACAGGTTGAGCCTCGATCGCCAGAAGATCTGATACTTCGATGAGGGGAATTGGAGCGTGTCGCTCCAGTCCTTTTTCAAATAGAGTTGCCGCCTTGCGCTTAAGCTCGTCGAGAGCGACAGCCGCGCTTGTATTGGTTGCTAACTCGGCAAGCACCTTGTCGCAGAACTTCGCCTGCGAGTTTCGAACACCCGTGAAGGCTTCCTTGAAGTGAGCATCGTGCTTGCTCTTGATTTTCCAACAATCGGCCTCGAAGTGAGTGCGCAGCATCAGCAGCTCATGCTGCTTGCCGGAGGAAGCATCCGCTGGGCCAAGCGTAGCCTTCAATTGAGCAATCCCGTCCTCAAGCTCTTTGACTTTGCCTCTGACTGTGTTGATCTTGTCGAGCGTGTCGCTGGCGATTTCGCCGAGTGTGAAAATGCCGGGAAGCTGCGCGGCGAAATTTCGTGTTACGAAGTCGCTGTTGTAGACACGCGGCTCGAGCGGCCGACCCCTGGTCCATGTCAACGCACTCGAGGGATAGGAATGGGGATCGTTAATAAGGCGCGAAATCGTTGTCTTGCCCACGCCGTTGCTGCCGAAAATGAAATTGATCTTTTTCAATGACGCGAGGGTCTCGCCTTCGTTCGAGTAGCTCGCACACCCGGCAATCTTGATCTCTTGAAGCACCTTCTTCCCCCCGATTACTTGCAGCCGTGTTCGACCGGCCGTTGGGGTGACAAGGATTTGTCACCGAATCGATCCGCAAGCATGAGGGAAAAGTTGTACAAGAAGCATTTATTCGCGCAATGCGCGCATTTCAGGTCGGTATTATTACGGATGGGGGCAAACCTGAGCGCCTGCTTGCCGGCTACTAGCTAGGTTCCACGGCGTTCGCGCTCCGCGTAACTTCCGGTGCAACAATCGCTCGGGTGCTGGCTAATCCGTCCGCTCTGCTGTTGAAACGCCAGAATGGCGAAGAGTGACAATTCTGCTGTGGAATAGTCGCAGTTATGGGACGGCCTCAACGGCGCCGCTTTGGCCAGCGGGGCGCCCAGATGGTACGGGGTTGTGAGTTCGGACTGATGCAGGCCCAAGGTTCTCCAAAAGAACAAGCCGCCCGAAGGCGGCCTGGGTAGCCGAGTGGTTGTTGTCGTTCCTCACGGGAATAGAAGCTAATGCGTTGGGCTGCTCGGTTTCATCATTTGGAGCATCGTGGCGCGCTAGCCGATGATCCTGCGCGCCTACAGGAAGGCGCGCAAGCTGAGATCATCGCGTTCGTAGTGATCATCGCTGCATTGGGCTTACAGCTCCCACGGATCTTCACCAGGGAGAGGATCGACAACTTTCACGGGAGGCCGACGTCTGGCGAAGTCGAAAGGGGCAGCTGCCGGGCCAGGCATGGCGCTGAGCTCCATGAGGAGCTGTGCCTGGAAATGTTCGCCCTTCTTGGCGCAAGATTGGCCTGCGTTCCACGACGCACCATCGTCCATCAAATCAGTTTCGATGAAGTGCCTTGGAGTTTCGCGGTCGCGCGCGCTATTCGTTCAACGCCTTCTGTCAGGGCTTCCAGTGAGGTCGCGATTGACAGTCTGAAGTAAGGTGAGAGGCCGTAAGCCGTGCCAGCTACCAGCGCCACGCCGGCGGTGTCGAGGAAGTAAAGCACCACATCGTTGTCAGTCTCGATCCGCTTGCCGTCCTTCGTGGTCTTGCCGATCAAGCCGGCGCAATTCACGAACAGGTAAAATGCGCCGTCCGGCGCCTGGCAGCTCAGACCAGGGATTGCGTTCAGGAGCGGCAGGATGGCGTCGCGCCGCTGCTTGTAGATGGCGACGCTTTCCGCGATGAAGGACTGATCACCGTTGAGCGCGGCGGCGGCCGCCGCCTGACTCACCGCGCAGCAGGTTCCGGCGGACTGCGACAACAACGTTTCAAGCGCGCCGATCAGAGCTCGCGGGCCGGCAACCCAGCCGATGCGCCAGCCGGTCATGGCATAGGTCTTGGACACGCCGTTGATGGCGAGGGTGCGGTCGCGCAGTTCGGGCGCGGCGTTCAGGAGATGTGGAGTTGGCTTGCCGTCGAAACGAATATGCTCGTAGATGTCGTCGGTCATGACCATCACGTGCGGATGCTTGACGAGCACGTCCGCGAGCGCGCGGTATTCGGCAGCGCTATAGCTGGCGCCGGTCGGATTGCTCGGCGAGTTGATCAGCAGCCAGCGCGTTTTGGGAGTGATGGCGGCTTCCAGCTGCTCGGGCGACAGCTTGAAGCCGTGGTTCTCGCCGCAGGCGATCGTCACCGGCGTGCCGTCGCAAGCCAGCACCATGTCCGGATAGGACACCCAGTACGGCGCCGGAATGATGACCTCGTCACCGACATCGACGGTCGCTGCGAGCGCGCTGTAGATCGCGCTCTTGGCGCCGTTGGTCACGATGATCTCGTCGACGCCGTAGCTCAGCGCGTTTTCGCGCTTGAGCTTGGCTGCAATCGCCTCCCGCAATTCCTGCGTTCCCCGCATCGAGGTGTAGCGGGTCGCGCCATGGTCCATCGCGTATGCGGCCGCCTTACGGATGTGGGCTGGCGTGTCGAAATCCGGCTCGCCGACCACCAGGCTCACGATCTGCTTGCCATGTCGCCGTAGCTCATTGGCCCGATCCGCGGCCACGGTGCTCGGTGATGGCTTGATGCGTCTGATGCGCCCTGCGAGGTTGTAGGAGTTCACGGCAAGTATCCCTTGATGTCGAGGCTGAAGTCGAAAGGTCTAGTCCTGCCCGGAAGCCGTGGCCAAGATGACTTCGATCTCCCTCGATAAGAACCTCTTATGGCTGGCGCAGAAATCGACTAGACTTCGGCGCGCGGTGGTCAGCGGAACGGGAGAGTCGACGTGAACTTGAGGCGCCTGCAGTACTTCGTGAAGATTGTCGACATCGGCAGTCTGACGCAGGCCGCGGATATCCTTCACGTGGCGCAACCCGCACTCAGCCAGCAATTGGCGACGTTGGAAGGCGAGGTACGTCAGCAGCTATTATTGCGCACCAAACGTGGGGTGGTGCCAACCGAAGCCGGAAAGGTTCTCTACCGGCATGCCCAGCTCATCTTGCGGCAATGGGACCAGGCCAACGCCGATATGAAGGCAGCGGGGCAAGGCCTGTCCGGGGCTGTATCAGTCGGGCTCGCGCCGGGAACGGCTGCGGCGCGCCTGTCGTTGCCGCTTCTGCGCACTGCGCGGGCGCGTCATCCCGGCATCCTGCTTTATCTGAACGAGACCTATGGCACGACGCTGTCGGAACTGGTGATGAATGGGCGGATGGATATTGCAGTACTCTATGGCGGCCAGACCGCCGTGCATGGATTGACCTTCCTTCCGCTGTTCAAGGAGCAATTTTATCTGGTGGGCCCCGACAGCATGGTCGCGTCCCCCAGCGAGGTGCCACTGCACGCGATCGCTGACCTGGATCTCTACCTCCCGCGGCCCTACAACGTTGTGCGAAGGATGGTGAACGAGGCATTCTCCGGACTCGGGATGACGCCGCGCGTGGTCGCGGAAATCGAATCGGCCGGAACGCTGTCGGCCGTCATCGCCAGCGGTCTTGGCGCAACGATCCTGCCGGAATCCATGGCGCGTGAGGTCGCCAGATCCTCCAACGCCTGGCTGTCTCGCATCATCCAGCCGACCATTGAAGCCCCCTTGGCGCTCTGCCAGTCGGATCATTTGCCGCTGTCCGAGCCGGCTTCGGCGATCAAGGAAATCCTCCTGGAACTCGTCGCGAGCCTGTCGTGACACGATTCGCGCGTGTAGCGCGGATGCGAGCCCGGGGACATAAGCACCCCTTATCGGGTCAAATACATTCCGTCTTGGTGTGCATCCGCGTCGCGCGTTAGCCTTTGTGTATGTTCGATACTCTTGACTCCGATCGGTAGGCGCCGATGGACCTCGCGCAGATCAAGGCGTTCATTGACGCGATGGCGTCGTCCGACCTTGCTGAGCTCGAGGCGAGCAAGGACGGCTGGACGCTTCGGCTGGTGCGGAATGGCGTGCGAAGCCAATCCGTAGCCCCGGTTGTGGCCCCGGACCGATCGCGGTCTCATCCGACCGCGCCGATAGAAACGCACCCGACAGCGCCGGAGATCTGTGCGCCGCTTTCCGGCATCGTCTATCTGCGCCCCGGCCCGGACCAGCCGCCCTATGTCGAAGTTGGTCAGGCGATCACGGCCGGCATGGCGATCTGTGTCATCGAGGCGATGAAGACGTTCATTGAAGTCCGCGCCGAGCTGGACGGGGTCGTCGAAGCGATCCTCGTCGCTCCCGGAACCCTCGTCGAGGCAGGTCAGCCGCTGATGCGCACCGTCTGAGGCACCCATGTTCGAGTCCGTTCTGATCGCAAACCGCGGTGAGATTGCGCTTCGTATCCAGCGGGCCTGTCGGAGCCTCGGCCTGCGCACCATCGTTGTCTATTCCGAAGCCGATCGCGATGCGCCCTATGTCGAACGCGCGGATGTGGCGGTCTGCATCGGTCCTGCTGCGGCGACGTATAGCTATCTCGATCAGGCCGCCATCTTGCTCGCGGCCAAGGCGACGGGTGCTGAAGCCATTCACCCCGGATACGGATTTCTGGCCGAGAACGCCCTATTCGCCGAGCGCGTCACCGAGGCTGGGTTGACCTTCATCGGTCCTTCCGCCGCCTGCATTCGGACCATGGGCGACAAGGTCGCCGCCAAGAAGGCGATGCGCGCGGCGGGCGTACCCTGCGTTCCCGGCCCCGATGCAGCCTTGCCGGATGATCAAGAGGCCGTTCGCCGCCTCGTTCATGAGATCGGCTATCCCGTCATCGTCAAAGCCGCAGGCGGAGGTGGTGGGCGAGGGATGCGGATCGTCACCGAGCAGGCGGCGCTGCTCGATGCACTCGCGGTCACCCGCGAGGAAGCGCGACGCGCCTTCGACAACGGCGAAGTCTATATTGAAAAATTCCTGACCCATCCCCGGCACGTCGAAATCCAGGTGCTCGCCGATGGGCATGGTCAGGCGCTTTGGCTCGGCAGCCGGGACTGCTCGCTCCAGCGCCGCCACCAGAAGGTCATCGAAGAGGCGCCCGCGCCGGGTATTGCGGATGCGCTCATTGCCGAGATCGGCGAGCGCTGCGCGCGGGCCTGCCAGCAGATCCAGTATCAGGGGCTCGGTACCTTCGAGTTCCTGTTCGAGGACGGTGCATTCTATTTCATCGAAATGAACACGCGGCTGCAGGTCGAGCATCCCGTCACCGAGATGACGGCCGGGCTCGACATCGTCCAGCAGCAGATACGCGTCGCGCGCGGGGAACGACTGGCGATGACGCAGGCGGATATTGGCTGCCGCGGACATGCCTTCGAGTGCCGGATCAATGCCGAGAACCCGGATAGCTTCGCGCCGTCACCGGGCCGCATCACCGGCTGGGAGCTGCCGGGCGGCTACGGCGTGCGCGTGGACAGCCACGCCGGCGCCGGCTACACGGTCTCGCCGCACTACGATTCCATGATCGCAAAGCTGATCGTCCATGGCGATGATCGTGCTGATGCGCTGGCGCGCCTGCGGCTCGCGCTCGATGAAATGAGCGTGTCGGGAATTTCCACCAATTTGCCGCTGCATCGCCGCATCGCCTCGGACCCGGCATTCAGCTCCGGGGCTGTCGACATCCACTATCTCGAACGTCGCCTGCGCGAGGGAGCACTTCGCGCATGAGCACCGATGAGCCCCGCATCAGCCTGCTTGGAACGAGCGCCTTGTTGTTCGATGCGCCAGGTCCGACGGAGCTCGACACGCAGCGGCGGATCTGGGCGCTGGCCGAGGAAGCCGGGCAATGGCCTGAAATTCGCGAGGCCGTGCCGGGCATGAACAACGTCATGCTCAGCTTCAAGCGGCCGCCCAGCTCGCTTGCGTCGATCGAAGCGAGGCTAATATCGGCCTGGGCCAGCGCCTCGGCGCTCAAGCTGGAAGGCCGGTTGATCGAGCTACCTGTTGTCTATGGCGGCGAGGGCGGACCGCATGTCGCCGACGTCGTCGCGCATACGGGCTTGAGCCTCGACGACATTGCCGAAATCCACAGTGCGTCGATCTATCACGTCTATGCGCTCGGCAGTCATCCCGGCTATTGCTATCTCGGCGGCATGGATCAGCGGATCGCGACACCGCGCCGCAAGATCCCCACGCTGAGGATTCCGGGAGGCGCGGTCTCAATCGGCGGCGGTCAGACCGGCGTGTCTGCATCGCCCGGGCCGAGCGGCTGGAATACGATCGGGACCACCGAAATGCGCTTCTTTGACCCGGCCAGCGACCCGCCGGCGCTGCTGCGTCCCGGTGACAGCATCCGCTTTCGCATCGCGGCGGTGATCCGATGATTGAGATCATCGCCACCGGCGGGCTTGCGACAATTCAGGATCTTGGCCGCAGGGGGGCGCTCAAATGGGGCGTCGGTACCTCAGGGGCCATGGATGACCTTGCAGTCGCGGCCGGCAACATCCTGCTCGGCAATCCCGACAATGCGGCGGCGATCGAGGTGCAGATTTTTCCGTTTCGGATCCGCTTTCAGGAGGACACGGCGTTCGCCGTGACGGGAGCAGATTGCGACGGAAGGCTCGATGATCTGGCGATTCTGCCATGGTGCGTACACCATGCCGGCGCCGGACAGGTGCTTCATCTGGGACTTCCCAGGCGCGACGGCTGGGCGGCGAGCCGCGCCTATCTTTGCGTTGCCGGCGGTGTCGATGTGCCATCGGTGCTGGGGTCGCGCAGCACGCAGTTGCGTGGTGAATTTGGTGGTTTGGAGGGCCGCGCCCTTCGCACAGGCGACAAGATTGCGACCGGACCATTTCGGGCAGCGGATGCACGCGTGGGCCTCAATCCGCCAGCGCTCGCGATGCCGCTGATGGTGGATGGCGTGCCAGCCGTACGGGTGCTTCGCGCCGCCGAATATGAGGCCTATACGCCGCAGGCCCAGGCAAGTCTGTGGATCGAGCCGTGGCGGATTTCGCCGCAAAGCGATCGCTACGGGTTCCGGCTCGAGGGTACCCCGTTGATGCCCAAGGTGCCGCTCGAATTGCGCTCGCACGGGATCGTGCCGGGAGTGATCCAGGTGCCGCATGGCGGTCAGCCCATCGTCCAGATGCGCGATGCCCAGCCATCCGGCGGCTATCCCAAGATCGGAACCGTTATCGAGGCCGACTTGTGGCGCCTCGGGCAGGCGCCGATTGGCGGCCGCGTTCGCTTTGTCGAGGTGACCTGGGATGACGCTGTCGCGGCCCAGGATGCGAACGAGCGTTGGCTTGCCGAAGCGCGGCGCCTTGTTGGTCTTTTCCGTGCACGGCGGGGAGGGCGATGATGCCGTTCCAGCATGTTGACCAGCTCTCGTCGTGGCTTGCCGAAGCGGGCATCGACTACCTCGAGCTGAGTGGCCCAGGCCGCGAACTGCGTCTCGGGCGCGCCTTCCAGCCGGGGCTTCAAGCAAAGGCCACGGTCGCCACGCCCGCGGTCAGTCACGCCGTGCGGACGCCGATGGTGGGGACCCTGCTGCATAGCCATCCGATGCGGCGCGTTCCGCTCGCGCCCTGTGGAAGTCTGGTTCGCGCCGGCCAGGCGATCGCGCTATTGCAAGTTGGCGCGCTGCTGGTTCCGATCGATGCACCCTGTGACGGGGTCGTCGTGGAGGTGGTAGCAGAGGAGGGCGCGCTCGTCGGGTTTGGCGCCGAGATCGCCCGACTTTCAGACATCGCGAGCGAGGCCTGACCATGAACATCGACCTCAATGCCGATCTTGCCGAGGGCTATGGGCCCTGGCGCATGGGCGACGACACCGCGCTCCTGGACGTGCTGTCGTCGGCCAACTTGGCTTGTGGATTTCATGCCGGCGATCCGCTGATCATGCAGCGCACAGTCGAGCTCGCCATGGCGCGCGGCGTCGACATTGGCGCCCATGTCGGCTTCCCCGATCGCCAGGGCTTTGGCCGCCGCGTCATGCAGATCGATATCACCGAACTCGCCGCGATCGTGACCTATCAGCTTGGAGCGCTCAACGGGATCTGCCGCGCGCGTGGCGCGCGCATGACGCATATGAGCTTTCACGGCGCGCTCGGTAATATGGCCGCAGTAGATCACGCGCTCGCGAGCGCCTTGGTGCGGGCGGTTGCAACCTTCGATCCGAAACTGATCCTGCTCACCTCGGCAAGCCGCGCCATGGAAGCGGCCGCCAGGGATTGCGGCTCGCGGGCCGCGATAACCTTCCTGGCGGATCGCGCCTATGACGACGATGGCCTCTTGGTGTCGCGCAAGCTTGCCGGATCGGTGATCCACGACCGTGCCCAAGTGCTTGAACGGGTCAAGCGCATCCTCCGCCAGGGCGAAGTTGTGACCCATAGCGGCAACACGCTGGCGATGCGACCCGCGAGCATCCTGTTGCACGGCGATACCGACGGCGCCGTCGATCTGGCGAGAGCCATCCGCGAAGAGGTGGTGGCCAGCGGCGCCAGCATCGTGCCCATTTCGCGGCAAGGGTGCCGCTGAGATGGGCATGCCCGGACATAAGGCAGCCTTATCGCGCCACAGATATTCCGTCTTAGCCGGGGTGGCGGCGGGGGGATAACGTAGGCCATCGAGCTCAAGGACAGCCCATGCCGTTCTCCGATTATCGCAAGGCCCTCGTCACCGGCGCCTCTTCCGGTATCGGCGCCGCTGTCGTCGAACGATTGCGCCGCGAGGGCCTGGAAGTGCACGCGCTGGCGCGCGGCGCATACGCGCTCGACGAGCTGGCACGACGGACCGGCTGCGTCGCACACGCGCTCGATGTGACGGATCTCGTTGCCGTAACGAAGCTTGCCAAGGAGGTCGAGTTCGACATTCTCGTCAACAATGCCGGCGTCGATCGGCCGAAGCCGTTTCTGAAGGCCGACGCCGAGGACATCGACCTCATCGTCGACGTGAATCTGCGCGCAGTCTTGCATCTTTGTCGCCTGATCGTGCCCGGCATGGCTGCACGCGACCGTGGCCACATCATCAACGTCAGCTCGATTGCCGGTGCCTATAATTTTGGGGGAAACTCCTCGTACCACGCGACCAAGGCCGGCATCAGCATGCTGTCGAGCCAGCTCCGCATCGACCTGTTCGGCCGCCGCGTTCGCGTCACGGAGATCTGCCCCGGCCGCGTCGCCACCGACATCTTTGCGCATGTGCACGGCGCCTCGAAGGAAACCTACGAACGCTTCATTGAAGGCTACGAGCTGCCCGAAGCGAAGGACATCGCGGACGCCATCGCGTTTGCGATTGCCGCGCCCATTGCCGTCAATGTCGGATACATGGAAATCACCCCGACGCTTCAGGTCCCCGGCGGACTGTCGACCGCGAAGGGCGCCGCGTCCGCCGCCGAGCCGAGCCGCTGAGTCCCCACAATGAGCAGCCTCGATCTCTCAGCGATCCTGCTCAAGCCCGAATACAGCCGGATGCTGCTCGACGGATTCGAGATGACGCTCGTGGTGGCAATCGGCTCGTGGCTGCTCGCGATGAGCCTCGGCCTCGTGCTGCTCGTTATTCGGCTGGCACCGAGCCGGATCGCGGACCGCGCGGTGGCCGTCTACATCTCCTATCACCAGAACGTGCCCACACTCGTGCAGCTGATGCTGTGGTACTTCGGCATCTCGAGCCTGCTTCCACTTGCGCTTCAGGACTGGATCAGCGTGCACAACGGTGAAGCAATCTTCGCCGTGATCGGGCTCGGCCTGTGCCAGGCGGCCTATTTCAGCGAGGATTTGCGCTCCGGCCTGCGGTCGGTGGCAGCCGGGCAGATGGAGGCGGCCAAGGCGCTCGGGCACGGCTACATCAGCGCGATGCGCTATGTGATGATGCCGCAGGCGGTGCGCAACGCGCTGCCGCCGCTTATCAACCATACGGTTTCCCTGTTCAAGAACAGCAGCCTTGCGGTCGCGATCGGCGTCACCGAATTGATGCATGCGGTGAAGGAGGTCGAAAACCAGAGCTTCCGCACCTTCGAAACCTATCTGATCGCGACGCTAGTCTATCTCGCTTGTTCGCTGCTGCTGATGGCGGTTGGCGCTTGGCTGAGCCGCCGGTCGAGTCCGGTGGGAGCCACCTGACGCATGCTGATCAATATCTACCAGATCGTCACGGACAACTGGCTGCTCCTGCTGGTCGGACAATTTCCGAATGGCCCGCTCGGGGGCATCGCTGCGACGCTGATGCTGTCGATTCTCGGCATCGGTCTGGCCTTTCCGCTGAGCATTCTGGTGGCGCTCGCCCGGATTTCTCCCTGGCCTATCTTGAACTGGCCTGCCACGGCGCTCGTCTATGTCATGCGCGGCGTGCCGCTCTTGATGATTATCTTCTGGGTCTACTTTTTGCTGCCGCTGCTGATCGGACGTATCGTGCCCGGCTTTGTGGCGATGGTCTGCACACTGGTCGTCTACGAGGCGGCATTTCTGAGCGAGATCGTTCGTGCCGGCATTCAGGCTCTCCCCAGGGGACAGACGGATGCGGCGCGCGCACTTGGCCATAGTCACATTTCGGCGATGCGCTACGTCATCCTGCCGCAGGCGCTCTACAACATGATCCCGAGCCTCCTCAGCCAGTTCGTAGCCACCATCAAGGAAACGACGCTCGCCTACGTCATAAACGTTCCCGAGCTGACGTTCGCCGCCAGTCAGATCAATAATCAGCTCCTGACCAAGCCGTTCGAGGTCTTCTTCATTCTTGCCATCATCTATTTCGCTGTCTGCTGGACGCTGACACAGCTTACCAACTGGCTGGAGCGCCGTATCGCGGCAAAGCGTGCGGGGGGCGGCGCTTCCGAACTGCTTGTGGTTAATGGCGTCGCTGTGATCAAGCCCGAGACCGTTCAGGAGGTCCGTCAATGATCGAGTTCTGCAACGTCAACAAGTGGTATGGTAGCTATCGGGCGCTTGCCGACATCAACGCCGAGGTGAAGCGCGGCGAGGTCGTGGTCGTGTGCGGTCCGTCCGGCTCGGGCAAGTCGACCCTGATCCGAACCGTCAATCGGCTCGAGGAAATTCAGTCCGGCGAGCTCATGTTCGACGGCCAGAATGTCCACGCCAGGATGAGCGGTGCCCAGCTGAACCGCTTGCGCAGTCATATCGGCTTCGTGTTCCAGAGCTTCAACCTGTTCCCGCACCTGTCCGTCCTCGACAACATCATGTTGTCGCCGATGAAGATCAAAGGTGTCGATCGCACCAAAGCCCATGACAAGGCAATGCAGCTCTTGGATCGCGTCGGTCTCGCCTCGAAGGCGTCGGCGCACCCGGCGCAGCTATCGGGCGGTCAGCAGCAGCGCGTCGCGATTGCGCGAGCGCTGGCGATGGAGCCTCCGGCGATGCTGTTCGACGAGCCGACCAGCGCGCTCGATCCGGAAATGGTCGGCGAGGTTCTCGCAGTCATGCGCAGCCTAGCCAACGAAGGAATGACCATGATGTGCGTGACTCATGAGATGGGTTTCGCGCGCGAGGTGGCCGACCGCGTCTGGTTCATGGACGCGGGGCGTATCGTCGAGATTGCGACGCCGGACAAGTTCTTCGGCAATCCGGAACATCCCCGCGCCAAGCGCTTCCTGTCCGACCTGCGCACGCGCCACTAGTTTCATCATCGATTTGTTGGAGGAGAACCACATGCATTCGACCACTCCGTTACTGACAGCCGCTCTCGTTGCCGCAAGCCTTGCGGGGGCCAGTGCGGCAGCGCGAGCCGATCAGCTCCAGGACATCATGCAGCGCAAGGAGCTGCGTTGCGGGACGTTCGCCGATGTGCCGCCATTTGCCGCGCCGGATCCCAAGACGCGCGAGATGGTCGGGTTCGACGTCGATCTGTGCGGCGCCATCGCCAAGCGGCTCGGCGTGACCGCCAGGATCACGCCGCTGTCGGTCGAGGCGCGTGTCCCCGAGGTCAAGCTCGGGCACGTCGACATTGCGGTCGCCAACCTGGCCTACACGTTAAGTCGCGCCGAGCAGATCCAGTTTAGTGATCCCTACTACATCGCCAAGGAAATGCTGGCGGTGAGGGCGACCGACCCCGGCAAGATCAAAGACGATTTCAAGGGCAAGCGGCTGGCCTCCACCAAGGGTTCGACGTCGGAATTGTCGATCAAGCTCAACGGCTCCGATCCCCTCGTGTTTCAGGACACCGGATCCGTCTTCATGGCGGTCCAGCAGAACAAGGCAGCGGGAATGGTCGCCAACACGATGACCATCGTGAAGTTGGTCGCCGAATCGAAGAAGGGCGGCGTCGAGCTCAAGATGATCGAAGACCCGATGCTGCTCGAACCGATCGGTGTTGGGATGAAGAAGGATGAGCCCGCGCTGCTCGCCAAGATCAATGAGACGCTTGTCGCGATGGACGGCGCCGGCGAGATCAATCAACTCTGGAACAAGTGGCTCGGTCCGGACACCGAATACCGTCTGACGCGGACGGAGCAGGTCGTTCCGTTCAGCCAGCTGAAGTTCACGCCGATACCGTGACGTGCCGCTTACGCCGCAATAGCCAACCTGGGTGGCGGTCTCCGCCATCCGGGCCGAACCAATATCCACCAACGGAACAACGGAAACGACACAATGGTTCACGTCATTCGATCGTTCGAGCGGCCCGATCCGGCTGCCGTCAAGGACATTTCGCAATATGCGCCGTCGACGCTGCATGAAGCGCAGGGGCGCACGGGCGCTTTGACCTCGCGCATCAAGCCGATCTATTCGGGGATGCGCGCCTGCGGGCCGGCACTGACCGTCAGCTGCCATCCGAGCGACAATCTCATGCTCATTACGGCGATCAGCCTTGCCCAGCCCGGTGATGTGCTGGTGGTCAGTGCGGCGGATCACCCGGAGCAGGGAGGATTCGGCGAGGTGTTGACGACGGCCTGCATGGCGAAGGGCATCGTGGGTCTCGTAACTGATGCCGGCGTGCGCGATGGCTTGGCGATCCGCAAGCGCGGCTTCAACGTCTTCTGCTATGGCTTGTCCATGAAGGGCACGGTCAAAGAGACGCTCGGCACGATCAACCAGCCGATCGTAATCGGCGGCATTGTCGTCAATCCGGGCGATCTCGTCAGCGCAGACGACGATGGCGTGGTCGTCGTGCCCAAGAACAACATTGCGGCGGTCTCGAAGGCCTCTGCCGAGCGAGAGGCCAAGGAAGCCCGGATGATGGCGGCGCTGGAAGCGAAGGGGAATATCCTCGAACTTTCAGGAATGGACAAAGTCCTTGCCGCCAAGAATTGCACCTACGGCTGATTCGAAAAGCAGACATCGAAAAAGGGGCCGCCGGGGTTGCGGCTCGTATGAGCTGTCGTTGGTTGCCTCACATTCTGGCGAGAGCTGCTTCCTTATTTGGAAACGGCCGCCGATCTGTTGCTGAATCGCCTTTTTGGCATTTTTTCCAAATGCGCTTGAAATCGTTGAGCAATCAAACGGATTGTGGGTCCACCAGACGGAGGTTCGATCCCTCCCGCCCCAACCACCGAAACATCCCAAAACGTCTGAGTTTTTGCGAGTTTCTACGAGAAATTAAGGAATTTCGCAGAAAGCGCGTTCGCAAAAATCTGCTTTTGTTTTCAATGATTCCCAAGGTCTATCGAAGGCTCCACCCAGCATGGACGCAGCATGGAGGTTACGACCAGATAGCTGCGAGCGCGCCGCTAGAGCTTGGCGACCAACTTTCTTATTTCATTCAGTATCTGCTCAAAGGTCGGCTTGCCCGCGTAGTAGAGCGCGCCACTGCGCTCGTAGGCGTCCGAGTACAGCGTACGCGTCTTTGCTTCGCTTAAGATGAAAGCCTCGTTCTCAGCAATGTTCTGATTGTCTTCCTTGCGGAAGCGCGCCTGCTTGTGGGCTCTGTAGGCATCAGTGCCAATAAACTTCTGAACCTCGGGTCGTCGGAGCAACTGGTAGATATCGTAGTAGTGGCGCATGAATCCGACCGGATCGCTACCGTCGGCCTGCTGCTTGCGGAATTTCGTCGAGACCGTTTGCAGCTTTTCGACGAATGTATAACCGGGGTCGTAGCAAGGAACCGCTTTGGCACGGTTGTCGATGACGTCCACATTGCTCGCAACGGCCCGGTCGTAAAGCCAGGAACTAATGTCCTTTGGCGCGTTCGGGGCCACGGTGTCGAAGCCGACCTCGAGAAGAACGCCTTCGCGCAGACCTTCCATGGCCTCCACGACCGTTGTGTAGTTCAGCTTGATGCCAGAGCTCCGATAGTTCGGCACATCATCGAACTCGGTGTCCCGTTCGACCTGTGTTACGCCGTCGATCTTGACCGTCTGCGTCAGCCAATCGTAGAAGTCGGACCGTGTCTTGATTTGGGCTGCGCTGTTCTGATTCTTGCCCGTTTTCACATCCCGGTCCTTCGGAGGCTCGATCAGGATATCGATATCCTCCGAAAACCGGTTGATGATCTGATGTCCCTTGGAAAGGGACGTGCCCCCCTTGAGCTGGAATATGAAGCCAAGCTGCTGGAGCCCATAGAGGCAATGCATGATCCAGTAGTCTTTTTCGACCAGGGCTGGATCAATGGCCTTTTCTTCCGCCACAATCCGGATCAGATCTGCGAATTGCGGATGATTGTGAAGGAAATCAGCCGGCATGCAGTTCGCTCGGCTTTAACGCCCGGTCGAAGAACTTCCTTGTGCGTTCGTTTCCGTATTCGCGCACCGCGTGGCGCAAGCGGCGAGGGTCGGACGATGTCGCACGCTGCGCAACCCGCTTGAGAACTTCGTCCTTGGCTTCCGCAAGCTGATCGACGTTGTTGACGAGGTCGACAAGCAGAAACTCCTTGGTCAGCGACTTCGGGAAGCGCGGCTTCATCCGGAAGGCAAACTTGCGATTGCCGAGCTGAAACTCTCCATGGCGCTTGTGATTGTAGACGACCGTCTTGTCATAAAGCTGCGTCGTTCCCACGCCGAGGCTGTTGTAGGCATTGGGCGATGCCAGCAGAAAGTTATCTTCCTTTAGAAAGGCACCCACGACATCCTTGTCGGAAGCAGGAGCCGGGCCGAATGCCGTTTCCTTCGGATAGACATAGAGCCCGCCCGAAAGCTTCTTGAGCGTGCCCTGCTCAACCAGCTGCTTGAGATGCCGATCGACAGATCTCGACCAATGGGCCAAATCAGCGCGCCGATAGGCGTGGCCCGGCTTCAGGTGACGTTTGAGTTCCTCGAGCTTGCTCACAACCAGCAATATAGTCCAAGCGAGCCCAGTTTGCAAGTTTCCTTATTGAAAATACATGCAACACTGCATGTAAACCATTAGAAAACCGAGGCTTCTTGATATACGTCTCGCCCAGATGCTCCGGAGCGATTCGAGCATCAAGCCGTCGCATCTCTAAACCTACTAACGTGTAAATGTCCTCTTGATTCACGTTGCAAAGCGCAGAGTCGGGCCGCCGATTGCCTATAAGAGGAATGCTGCTCAAGATGCGCAGGGTCGCGGATCATTCAAAACCGAAGATGTTCCGTTTCGATATGGCACCAGCACGCAGATAATAAACCAACGTCACGATCTACTGGTGTTCGCCTTCGGCGAGCGAAAGCCGGACGTTGGCGAAATACCAAGTCCCTTGAATGAGATTGATAACAATCTCCCGCCGCGCGATCCCAATCTGATTGAGTTCATCGGGCGGCGAGAATACCTCGTAACGCTTTGGAACTGGTTGGCTGATGCAAGAAACCCAGTCAAACTACTGACGGCGCTCGGCGGAGCCGGCAAGGCACCCCCGACGAGCCGAACATAGGTCGTGACAATCGCATTGATCTTGTAGTCATCGTCGGTTTCCCAAAAATCATCCAATGGGACGGGAAGTCGCGCCCGTATTTGGTGAGCTCGGGAATATCGAAGTTTGCGGTCATGGTATGCGGTCCGCAGTTTCGCTGATCCTCTATTCCGCTTCGTCGTCAACTTGCGATGTCAACTTGAGCAGTCGGCGCTAGTCTAGCACGCCGTATCGAACGTAGTGCGGATAGCTTCGGATCCCTTTGAGGTCCGGCCCGCACAGAGGCCGCCATGCGACCGCGGATAGGAGGCAACCCTCCAGCTCGAATGGTCCGTAGCAAGCGGCACCAACGGATCAGCCGGTTTGTTTTGGCATCGACATCGAGAGCGGGCATCGCAGATCGATTTTTGATGTGTGCCCCTGTTGTGCCCCAACTTTTATCGGGCACATCTTACGGGAATCTAGCCTGCAAGCCGTTGAATTTGATGATATAATGGTGGGCGCACAAGGGATCGAACCTTGGACCTCTCCCGTGTGAAGGGAACGCTCTCCCGCTGAGCTATGCGCCCGGGACCATCATGCAGACGGCCGGACCTGTTCGGCCGGCCGGCGCATCGGAGCCCGCGATTTAGAAGTGCGGGCTTGAGGTGTCAAGTTTCCAGGCGCCGCGGGGCCGGAAAACCTTGGCCCCGTCACGCAATTGGCGGCGGGGGGCCAGATTTCCGGCCGCTTACGCGCCTTGCTGGCGGGCGCGGGAGGCGTGGGCCTGTAGCGCCCGGATGCGCTCGGCGAGCGTTCCACCGCCCTCGGGCAGGCTCGCGGCAGGTGCGGCCTTGGTGGCGGCGTCGTTGGCCGGGCGCGGCGCCGGCTTCGGCGGCTGGCCGGCCTCGGCCGCGAGCAGCGCCTCGATCGGCGAGTTCGGGCCTTCGAGCTGCATCGCGAGCTTTGCCACCTCGGCGGCGATATCGTTGATGCGCTCGCGCAGCAGCGCGTTCTCCATCCGCTCGGTCGCCCAGGAGCTCTCGGCCTGCTGCTGGATCGCGTTGAGGTCGCGCTGCAGTTTAGCGCGCTCGTCGCGCGCGGTGCGGAGCTGCTCCTCCAGCGCGGTCTTTTCCGCGCGCAGCGCCTCCATGGCCGCCGACGATTTGCCGCCGCTGAGGCCGGCCATCTCGACGCGCAGCTCTTTGATGGTGCGCTCGTTGGTCTCATTGGCCTGGCGGAGCTGGTTGTTCTCGTAGTCGCGCTCGGCGAGCAGCTTGCCCTGCGTGGCGAGGCGGCCCTCGAGATCGGCGACGCGACCGGACAGCATCTCGGCCTCTTTCACCTGTCCGATCAGCTGGCGATCGAGCTCGGTGACGCGCTGGCTCAGATTCTCGACCCGGCCGCGGGCTTCGGCGAGTTCGCGCGAGGCGGTCTCGGATTCAGTCTGCTCCAGCGCGAGGCGCGCTTGCGTGGCGGCAAACTCCTTCTCGGCATCGCCGACGCGGTTCTTCAACTCCTCGATCTGCGCGCGCACCGCAACCAGCTCGACCTGGCGGCTTTCCGCCATCATCGAGCGGTCGGAGAGCTCATTGTTGATCTTGGCGAGTTCGGCCTGCTTGTCGGCCAGCGCGATCTCGGCTTCGCGCAACGCTTGCGTTTTGGCGTTGAATTCCTCTTCGGTGGCGCGGAGCTGCTCCTTCACCGCTTTCTCGCGCGCTTCGAGTGCGAAGATCGTGGCGTTCTTCTCGCCGAGCTCGATCTTCATGCGGTTGATGGCGTCGCTCTTCTTGCCGAGCTCGGCGAGCTGGCTCGTGGTCTTGTTCTTGAGCTGCTCGACGCTCATCTCGAGCCGCCGCGCCGACATGGCGAATTCGGCGCGGAGCTGGTCCTTGTCGGCCTGGATCTCCGCCATCGACAGCGGCGTTGCGGCTTCCAGCCGGCGCGTGGTCAGGCGCACGGCGCGGTTATGCACCAGAGGTACGATCGCGAGCCCGCACAGCATCGAGAGCAGGAAACCGATCGCCAGGTACATGATCGGTTCGACCATGGGCCAGAACTCCCAAGCTTAAGGAAAAATTCACCAACGACCATGCCATGGCGGCCCGGCAAAAAGCCAGCCCCGGCCTGTCGTTAACCTTGATCCGTAGCCGGATGGGAGAAGAGAACCCTAGAACGGGTTCCAGGTCGCGCGCGGGGTATATTTGAGATAGCCGATATTGGCGCCCAGCCGTAAGCCCAAGCCCGAGCGGATCGGCACCAGCACGATGTTGTTGGCGGTGAGCGCCGTCATGCCGAAGCCGCCGATGATATAGGCCGAGCCGTCGAGGCCGGCGAAGCGCTGGTAGATCGCATTGGTGGCGGGCAGGTTGTAGACCAGCGTCATGGTGCGCGCGCCGTCGCCGCCCCAGTCGAAGCCGAGTGAGGGGCCCTGCCAGTAGACGCGCAGGTCCCCGGCGTTCTTGGTGTAGAGCGTTCCTTCGCCGTAGCGCAGGCCGGCGACGAAGGCGCCGGACCCTTCCTCACCCAGGATATAGCCGTTGGGCAGGCCCCATTGGCTGATCGCCTTCTCGATGATCGAGGCGAGCCCGCGCGAGACGTTGCCGAAGAAACGGTGGCCGGCGCCGACGAGCTCGTCCGGCCCGTAGGTGCTGGGCGTCGGGGTCCGCTGCGGCGGGGGCAAATTGGGCGGCGGCGCCTGCTGGGCGGAGGCCGGCACGATCCAGCCCACCATCGCGACGAGCGCGAGCGCAGCAAGGCGTGATGCGAAAGTCATAAAAGAACCCCTGGTACCGAAACCGGTCGCTTCCTTAACCTGACGCCAACAGGCGCGGCCCTAGGTTGCGCCGGATGTCCCCTCGACTCGGATGTTATCCGCAGCAACTATGACGGCACAACGGCAGGAAGATAGCCCTTTGCGCCCCGGAATTGCCTTGATCGGCCTCCTCCTTTGCCTGCTGTCGGGCATATGGATCATCGGCTCGGGGTTGCCGGCCAAGGCCGCAACGACGGAGCGCGTCGTCGTCAACCGCTTCAGCGGCGTTGCCATCGAGGGCTTCGATCCCGTCGCTTATTTCGTGGACGGCAGAGCGGTGCAGGGGACGCCCGAGTTCGAGGCCAACCTCTGGGGCGCGGTCTGGCGCTTCCGCAACGAGGGCAACCGCGCCTCCTTCCTGGCCCATCCTGAAATCTATGGGCCGCAATTCGGCGGCTACGATCCCGCCGATATCGCCCGCGGCGTCACTATCGCCGGCAATCCCCGTTTCTTCGCGATCGTGGCCCAGCGGCTGTATTTGTTCAGCCGGGAAACCAATCGCGATGCCTTCGCCGCCGACCCCGAGCGGTTCCTCTATGAGGTGGGCAAGCGCTGGCCGGCGCTCTGGGAACAGCTCAGTCAGTAGCGGCCTACCGCCTCAGGAGTTCTGCCTGCGGGTCGCCCCAGGCGATGAAGTCCGGGATGATGAAGCCGGTGCCGCTGCGCTGGCCGAAGCGGAGCTCGCCACCGTTGCCGTCAGTCACCCTGCCGCCGGCCGCCGTCACGACCGCAGCGCCGGCCGCGACGTCCCATTCACAAGTGGGCCCGAAGCGGGGGTAGATGTCGGCGCTGCCTTCCGCGATCCGGCCGAATTTCACGGCCGAGCCGACCGTCCGTCTCACGGCATTGGGCCTGTCGTCGATGAACGCCTCGCTCCTGGGATCGCCATGCGAACGGCTCACCGCCGCGATCCAGGGCTCTCCGCGGGCCGGCAGCTTGCGGGTGTGGATCGGCTCGGCCGTGCCGATGGTGGCGCCGTCAAACTTCACGCGCTCGGCGCCTCGGCCGACGGTGCCGCGCCACAGCAGGCCGAGCGCGGGCGCGCTGACGATGCCCAGCAGCGGCACGCCCGATGTCACGAGGGCGAGGTTGACGGTGAACTCGTCGCGACCGGCGACGAACTCCTTGGTTCCGTCGAGCGGATCGATCAGGAAGAAGCTGCCCTCGAACGGCGGGGAGGCGAATTGGGTCCGCTCTTCCGACAGCGTCGGGACGTCCCCTGCGAGCTGGGCCAGGCCCTCCGCGATGACGCGGTCGGCGGCAAGGTCGGCCTCGGTCACCGGCGAGCCGTCCTGCTTGCCGTCGACCCGCATCGCCGCGCGGTTGACGGCAAGGATCGCCTCGCCCGCCTTCACCACCAGCGCCGTCAGCGGCTCCATCAGGCCGGATGCGGCCGCGCCGTCGATGATCCGCTTCACCTGGATGCCTCAATCATCGGCAATTCGTTCCCCTCGACTGATTCGTCCCGATCGATTCGACTTGGCTTTTGACCGCCTCGGCGTGATCGCAAGCTAGCTGCCGCGGGCTGGCGAATGTTAGAACCCGCAGCATCCGTCAAGCATGCGTGATTCGCGGCGTCCAGTGCCGTGCAATTCCAGGAACCCTCCAGGACCCCTTATATGTCTGACGCCTCGTCGCCCGCGACCGCTACTGCTCCCGATATGCTCGAACTCGCCGCGCTCTTGTGCTCGCGGGTCTGCCACGATCTCATCAGCCCCGTCGGCGCCATCGTCAACGGGCTCGAGGTGCTCGACGATGATCCCAAGCCCGAAGACCGCGAGTTCGCGCTCGACCTGATCCGCAAGAGCGCCAAGACCGCTTCCGCCCGGCTCCAGTTCTGCCGTCTCGCCTTCGGCGCGGCCGGCTCCTCCGGCGCGCAGATCGATCTCGGCGACGCCCAGACCATGGCGAAGGGCCACATCGAGGATGGCAAGTGCTCGATCACCTGGAATCTGCCGCGGCTGTTGATGCCGAAGAACCGCGTCAAGCTTCTGCTCAACATGCTGGTCGTCGCCCAGCATACGATCCCGCGCGGCGGCATGCTGACGATCGATCCGATCGGCGAGGGCGAGACGATGAGCTTTCGCATCACCGCGACCGGCCATAACGCGCGCCTGCCGCAGAACATCTCCGAGCTGCTGAGCGGTGAGCGCGGGCCTGCCGCGGATGCGCATGCGATCCAGCCTTATTATACGCGGCTGCTGGCAGAGGCTTGCGGGCTCACCGTGAAGCTTGCGCCGGAAGGCGAAGCCATCACCGTTACCGCTTCGTAAACAAGCGCGTCGCGCCCGGCCTCTTAATTGATTCTTTACGAGGCGCTTCGGCTTGTCCGGAGCGCCTTATCTCTTTGTTGGTTCCGTTCTTTTGCACATACTCAACCAATATTAAACGCTTTGCGGTGAAGCTGGCCCCATTCCGAGATGGCGCATCACACTTCGTGCGCGCCCTTCCTGTATGAAGGCCTGTTT
>NZ_JBHLEV010000008.1:0-303204 GCF_042263385.1 Bradyrhizobium tunisiense | reverse complement strand
GCACTGGATTGACAGAGGCCGACACAGGCACGGTGCCCCAAGATAGGCAGAGGCGCAAAGCGCCGTGCCCACCATCTTTCACGATTTCAAAGACGTGGGCATGCTTCCGCCTTCGCTCTGCGAGCTACGGCGGACAAGTCGCTTTGCCCGCCCTACTGTCCCGGCATCGCTGCGCTCACCCGGGCTACAAGGGCTCGAAAACTACCCGCCGAAATCCCGCGGGCTGAACGGCAGGTCCAGCACCTTCCATTCCTCGTACAGATTGGCGGGCAGCATCTTATAGGGCTGGCAGTCCTGAACTGCGCTGATTGCGGACTTCACGAGGGCCACCCCTTTTGTGGATGGCGGGGCTTGGAGCAGGATCGGCTCGCGCGCCAACGTGCCGTCGGTGGCGAACACCGTGCGGAGCTTGATGTGGACGCTGTCGGTCGGGCTGAGGCCGGCCGGCAATTTCGCACACCGCCGCAAGTGGCTGCGGAGCGCGGCAATGATTTCGGCCGGCAGCTTGGCTGCAATCGAATCCTTGCCGTCGCCGCCATCGTCCTTGGGAGTGTCTTTCGACAGTGCCGCCGGCAATTCAGGCGGCAGGCCGAGCATGACGCCGTACTTGATGGTGACGTCAGGCTGCGGAGCCTGATAGGCCGGCTGCGGCGCGGCCTGCGGCTCGGGCACGGTTTGCGGCGGCGATGGCTGAGGCTGCGGTTGCACGTTGGCCTCGCGCTGCTTCGGCGCCTCCAACGGTTGCGTCTGTTTCTGCGCCGGCTCGGGCGAGGCCCGTGGTGTCGGCGACGGCGCGGCCGCCTGCTGCTTGGCCGCAGGATTCGGCGCTGCTTCCGCCTTGTCCTTGTCGGTGAAATCCAGCTTCGGCAATTTCAGATCGGGTTTCGGCTCCGGCGGCTTCTGCTTCGCCTCCTCCTGGGCTTTCTCCTCGGCCTTCTCTTCCTCCTGCTTCACCTGCTCCGGCGTGACGATGTCGACCGCAACAGTCTCAGGCGGCGCGGCGTGGAACGGATGGACCTCGCTGATCAGGATGATCAGCCCCACCAGCGTCAGATGGGCGATCGCCGATGCCGCGACGTCCGTCCGTATGATTGTCCGCAGTTCCATTGCCCGATCTTGGATTGCCGCCCTGCTGTTAGCATACCGCGGTCTCCCCTCAATCCCATTTCGGGGCGAAGCCGAAGTCGGTCAGGCGGCCCTTGGAGTTGGCGAGTGCCGCGATCCGGCTCATCTGTTCCTCCGACAGCTCGAAATCGAAGATCTCGATGTTTTCGGACAGGCGCTCGATGCGCGAGGTGCGCGGGATCGCAGCGACATTCTGTTGCACCAGCCAGCGCAGGCAGACCTGCGCCGGCGTCTTGCGGTGAGTGCGCCCGATCTCGGCTAGCGTCTGGTCGGTCTTGATGCGCCCCTTGGCGATCGGGCTGTAGGCGACGAGTGCGAGGCCATGCTGATCGCAGGCCGCCTTCACCTTCGCCTGGTCGAGATAAGGATGGTATTCGACCTGATTGCAGACGAGCGGCTCGCCCGACAGCGCCACCGCCTGCTCGATCAGCGCCACCGTGAAATTGGAAACGCCGATGTGGCGGGTCAGGCCCATGCGCTTGGCATGCGAGAGTGCGCCGAGCGTCTCCGCCAGCGGCACGTGCGGATTGGGCCAGTGCAGCAGCAACAGATCGACGGAGGGAAGCCGCAAGCGCGCCAGGCTCTCCTTGACCGAGCGCTCGAGATCGTTCGGCGCGAAATGGTTGGTCCAGACCTTCGTGGTGAGGAAGATGTCGTCGCGGCGCACGCCGGAGGCGCGCATGCCGTCGCCGACCTCGCGTTCATTGTCGTAGACCTGCGCGGTGTCGATGTGGCGATAGCCGAACCGCAGCGCCTGCTCGACCACGCGCGCGGCAGACCTTCCGCTCAGCTCCCAGGTCCCGAGCCCGATCGCCGGGATTCTTGCGCCATTGGCCTCGACGAACAGCATGAGGAGTCCTCTTCCGTTGCGACAGCCCCCGACGTTATCGGGCCTCATTATGGACCCCGCCCGTGACGCTGCCAACGGACGCCGCGGCAGTCCCGGGGGATATTTGGCGCAATGCTAACGGGAGGTTGCGTCAGGCTTGGCCCGTGACTTCACAGACCCTTGGCGCCAGGCCTTGGCCTCAGGCTTTGGCGCCAGGCTTTCGCGTCAGGCTTTGGCGAGCGCCTGGAATACCGTGTCCGGGGCGTGCGCGATGACCGCGAGCAGCGCACGGGCCGGTCCCCGCGGAGCACGCTTGCCCTGCTCCCAGTTGCGGATGGTCTCGACGGGAACGCCGAGCTTGGCGGCGAACTCCATCTGGGTCAGGCAGGCGCGGCGGCGCAGATCGCGCACCGCGAGCGGGCCGGTGTCGGCCGGCGCGGCATTGGCCGCAGGCTGGACCGGAAACTCCTGTCCGTCCCGCAACTCGACGACCCGTCCGTCCGCCTTCAGCCGCAACCGCATGTCCAATCCCCCAAGCGGGGCGATGATGCGGCAGGCCGCTTAAGTTCGGATTAAAGATGCGTGTCGCCATTCCGGGGCGCGCGAAGCGCGAGCCCGGAATCCATCGTGCAGCACGCGAGGCCGAAAAATGAATTCCGGGCTCGCGCCAAGTGGCGCGCCCCGGAATGACGCCGGGGCGAGACCTACCTCAACCCGAACCACAACGTCGCGATCCCGAGGAAGGAGAAGAAGCCGACGACGTCGGTCACGGTGGTGACGAAAGTACCGGAGGCTACCGCCGGATCGGCCCTGACGCGGTCGAGCGCCATCGGGATCAGGATGCCGCCGAGCGCACCGGCGACGAGGTTGCAGACCATCGCAAGCCCGATGACGATGCCGAGGCCGGGAATCTTGAACCAGGCCACCGCCGCAATCCCCGTGATCACGGCAAAGGCGAGCCCGTTGATCAGACCCACCAGCGCCTCGCGCATCACCACACGCCAGGCGTTGGAGGCGCCGAGGTCGCGCGTCGCCAGCGCCCGCACCGCCACCGTCATGGTCTGGGTCGCGGCGTTGCCGCCCTGGCTCGCCACGATCGGCGCCAGCACGGCGAGCGCCACCATCTTTTCGAGCTGGCCCTCGAACAGGCCGAGCACGGCGGATGCTAGGAAGGCGGTGGCGAGATTGACCAGCAGCCAGTTGAAGCGGCCGCGTGCGATGGTCAGGAAGGTGTCCGACAGCTCTTCGTCGCTGGTGACGCCGCCGAGGGCCTTGAGGTCCTCGTCCGCCTCCTCCTCGATGACGTCGACGACGTCGTCGACGGTGATGACGCCGACCAGGCGGTCCTGGGTGTCGAGCACCGGCGCTGCGACGAGATTGTACTTGCCGAACATGCGCGCGACTTCCTCCTGGTCCTCCAGGACGGAGACGCGGCGGCGGTCCTCGTCGGTCAGCTCGGTCAGCGCGACGGGGCGGCGCGTGCGCAGGAGCACGTCGAGGGGAACGGCGCCCTGCCAGTGCTGGTCCTTGTCGACGACGTAGATCTCGTAGAAGCGGTCGGGCAGATCGGGCGTCTCGCGCATGTAGTCGATCGCCTGGCCCACGGTGAAATCCTGGGGCACCGCGATGAACTCGGTCTGCATCCGGCGTCCTGCCGAATTCTCGGGGTAGAGCAGGCTGCGTTCGAGCGCGACGCGCTCCTTGAGCGGCAGCTTTTCGAGGATCTCCTCCTGCTCGGCCTGGTCGAGGGCCTCCAGCAGCTCGACCGCGTCGTCGGATTCGAGCTCGCGGACCCCCTCGGCGACCGTCTCCGGCGGCAATTCCTCCAGGATCTCCTCGCGGACGGCCTCGTCGACCTCGTTCAGCGCGGAGAAGTCGAAGTCGGCCCCGGTCAGCTCGACCAAGCGGACGCGGTCGTCGGGTTCCAGAGCGCCGATCAGATCGCCGAGATCGGCCTCGTGCAGCTCCGCGACACAGGCACGCAGCGACGCGCTGTCGCCGGCCTCGATGGCACGCGCGATTTCCTCTACGAATTCGTGCCTGATATCGCCGTCTTCATTGCGCATCGGCACGTGGTCGAGTACCGAATCCGCGGCGGATCGGGCAACGTCCATATGTTCATCCATGGCGCGCCTCGCCGTTTGACAGGTTGGATCAGATGGTCTGAGCTGACGGTCAGGCAATACCCACAAGGCAATCGCGAGCGCAATGACAAAGATGCTGCGACTGAGGTGGACTTCGATGACGCTGGGCGCGGCCCTCAGCACTCTCGCCGGCATCGCCTCGATCCAGGCCGCCGAGTGCCCGCGCAAGGACGCACTCGGCACCGCACGCGTGCTGAGCGTCGATGCCAGGTCCACGCCGCGCGTGGGCTTGAAGAGCTTTCCGCAGACGCTTGCACTGGCCGATCGCGAGGTCGTGCTGACCTTCGACGACGGGCCGTACCCGCCGACGACGTCGAAGGTGCTGGCGGCGCTGGCGCAGGAATGCGTGCGCGCGACCTTCTTCCTGATCGGCCAGCACGCCTCCGAGCATCCCGACATGGTCAAGCGCATCGCCCGCGAGGGCCACACCGTCGGCCATCACTCATTCTCGCATCCGTTCATGGGGCGTATTCCGTTCGAGAAGGCCACGGCCGACATTGAGCGGGGCATTGCCGCAGACGAAATGGCGCTGCACGGCACATCGACGACGACGCCCTCGACGCCGTTCTTCCGCTTCCCCTATTTCGAATCGACGCCGGCGCTGCTCGACCTGCTCGAGACTCGCGGCGTCGTCGTGTTCGGGGCCGATCTATGGGCCAGCGACTGGGAGGAGATAACGCCGGAGCAGCAATTGAAGCTCGTCACCGAGCGCCTCGCCGCGAGTGGCAAGGGCATCATCCTCTTCCACGACAACAAGGCGCGCACGGCTGCAATGATGCCGGCGTTTCTGCGGTATCTGAGGGAGAACGGGTATCGGGTGGTTCACATCGTGCCAGCGGGCCCAGTGCAGAAGAATGCCGACGCGCATTGATGCCGGAATGTCACGCCGGCGCAAAATGGGGTGATCCGGGGCCAATTAACACTCTGTTCATGCTACCGCGTGCAAGTTAACGGCGGCTACGGCTGAACCGTTTTGGGGCATCTCCGACCTATTAGGGCGGCAATCGCATGGGGGCAGACGAAGGTTCATGATCGGAAGTAGCGTTGTTTCGCGGACGCGATCGTGGACCGCCCTTAGCCTATCCCTTGGCCTGTTGTTGGGATTGCTGACCACCGCCTCGCCGGCGGCGCTTGCGGCCGATTGCCCGGGCCGCCCCGACGCGCTCGGGACGTCCCGCACCCTCGTGGTCGATCCGCGCGAGCATCCGCTGATCGGCACCATGCAGTACCGCGAGACGTTGCCGCTGAAGGACCATGAAGTGGTCCTGACCTTCGATGACGGCCCGATACCGAAATATTCCAACCAGGTGCTCCAGATCCTCGCGGACGAGTGCATCAAGGCCACCTTCTTCATCGTCGGCAACCAGGCCAAGGCCAATCCGGAAGGCGTGCGCAAGCTGGTCGCGGCCGGGCACACCGTCGGCACGCACAGCATGGACCATCCGCTGACATTCGACCGGATGCCGGTCGAGAAATTCGAGGCCGAGATCAACGGCGGCATCGAATGGACCAAGGCCGCGATGACCGATCCGTCCAAGCTGGCGCCGTTCTTCCGCATTCCCGGCCTGATGCGCGCCGAAGGCGTCGAGCAACATCTGATCTCGCGCGGCATCCAGGTGTGGAGCGCCGACTTCCCGGCCGACGACTGGCGCCATGTGTCGTCCGACCGCGTCTATCAGCTCGCGATCCAGCGGCTGGAGGCCAAGGGCAAGGGCATTTTACTGCTGCACGACATCCAGGCCCGCACCGTGGCGGCGCTGCCGAAGATCATCCGCGACCTCAAGGCGCGCGGCTATCGCATCGTGCATGTGGTGCCGGCGATCGCCGACCGGCCGGCGACGCCGACTACTCCGGTGGAGTGGCTGCTGCATCCGCCGACGGAGACTGTGCCGATCGCGCGCTGGCCGCGCGTGCCGAACTTCGTGTTCGCGCAGACCCGGACGCTGCCGGCGCCCGCTCTTGCCGATCTCAACGCGCAGACCGGGCATCAGCCGCTGCTGCCGCGCCGGACCATGGCGCAGGCGAATGTGGCGGCCACCCTGCCCGTGCCCGGTCGCGATCTGTTTGCCATTCCCGAGGGCTCGGTCGAGGTGCTGCTGTCGACGACATTGTCGCGGCGTGCTGCGACGCGGCTGGCAATGGCGGCCGAGGGGCCTCATTCCGCCAAGAAGAAGGCCAAGCCGCAGGGACGGCGAACGGCACATGCCGCGGAGGCCGCACCGAAGCAGGCCCCACAGATCAAGACGGCTGCCCCCCGCCCGACCCGCCTCGCCACCAGCGCGAAGAAGCGCGCGTGAATTCTACGTCCGCATGATGGCGGCGACGCAGAGCAGCACGATCAGCGCCAGGAAGAACAGGTCCATATAGGATTTGAGCTCGCCGTCGCGCCGCAGCCGGGCGACGTCGACGACCACCTGCTTGCGCGCGTTCGTTCCCCCGGTGCCGTCATTGATCGGGCCCTGCAGTCGCCGCGTCTCGGCCTCCAGCTTCTCGATCTTCTGGAAGAAATAGAATGCGCGAAGCGTCGAGGCCGCACGCATCCCGCTATAGACCAGCACCAGGATCGCGATGATCGCCCGGTTCTGGTATTTCTCCATGAAGTTCAGGCTGAAATAGACCATCGCCATGAATGCGAAGTTGGTCATGAAGCGGTAGACGAAGCTGAGAAAAACCATGCTGGCTCGAACCTTGAGGGGCGCAACTCAATGGTGTTGCGAAATTCGGGATCGGGGACCCAGACCGGAGCGGCCGACCTGGATGCGGTGGCGCCCCGTCTACGCCAACTTTGTTTCGACAAAGATACCATCGTCCCGCAAGTCGCCGCCTTTTAGCCACACGCGGCCATAATGCAAAGCCGGAGTGCGCCCTCGCCCTTTCTCGCCGTTGGGGCAGCAATGGCTTTTTCGGCGGAAGTCGCGATAGACTGCGCCCTGCCGCCACAGCTGGGGTCTGCCGATGCCGAAGAAGGGAATCACCGGCCACGACGACTGGGTTCTGACCGAGGCCCTCGCGACCGCCCTGGTCGCACTGGAGCAGCTCGAACCGAAGCACCGGCCGAACGCGCATATGGACGACATCCGCAAGATGCTCTCGAACGGCAAGGAGCCCGCGGCGGTGAGCCTGCACCTCGCCCAGGCCAAATGCCGCCTGTTTCCCGATCTCGACCCGCTGGAGATCTACCGGGAATACGGCATCGGCGAGGAATATGGCTAAGGGCCGCCGGCGACTGATCCTGCGATCACCATCGCCAGCGCGCCGAGGTCGATCCTGCCATTGACGACCAGCTCCTCCGAGCTCGCATCGTCTGCGCCTTGAACCTTCAGCGCTTGCGGCCGGTTGGCGGCTTGCCGCTGCAACTCGCCGATGATGGCCTCCTTGAGCTTCTCTTCCAGCATGGGCTTGCTCCTTCAGGCCGGCGCTACGTGCCGACGTCACGCGTCCCGCTCAACCAAGGCGACGCCGCGCGCTTCGTTCCCCGTCACGCCAAGCGCCGCGGCAGGCTGTGGTGGATCGCGCACGCGGCGACCGCCGCGTGGCCGAACGCGACCGAGATCTGGTGCAGGTCGGTGACGACGTCGCCGATCCCGTAGAGTCCGCTGACCGAGGTGCGCTGATGGTCGTCGACTTTCAGAAAGCCTTCTCCGACATGCTCGGCCCCCAGCGACAGCGCGAGTTGCGAACGCACCTCGGCGCCCATCGCCGGATAGACGGTGTCGAATTGCAGCGTCCGGCCATCGCCGAAGACGGCCTCGATGCCCCCGCCCCTCCGCCGCAGATGCAAATCGGGCGCGAACACGATTTCGACGCCCGCCTCGGTCAGCTCCGATGGTGCGCTCCGTTCGTCATCCCGGCCGATCGCGAGCAGCGTCACGTCGCGCGAGTAGCCGCGCAGGAACAGCGCCTTGCTGGCCGCGCGGTGAAGTGGGCCTATGACGCCGATGCGTTGGCCGGCCGCCTCGAAGGCATCGCAGACGGGACAATAGCGCAACAGCCCGTCCGCGACGGCAGCGCGCCACTCCCGGAACGGCGGATGGGTGTCGACGATGCCGCTGGCGAGAATGACGGTGGCGGCGGCATGCGTCTCGTCGTTCCAGCTCGCCTCGAAACCAAGATCGTGCCGCCGCAACGCGGTGACCTCGGCTTCCACGTGCGCGACGGCGAGCTCGTCGAGCTGCGCCGACATGCGGGCAATCAGGTCCGCCCCTGACAGCCCGTGGACGAAGCCGGGAACGTTGTGGCTGCGCGGGATCAGCGCGGCCCGGCTCGCCCCCGCGTCAACGACACAGACGCTGCGGCGGAAGCGCGCCAGATAGATCGCGGCCATAAGCCCGGCAGGGCCACCGCCGATGACCAGGCAATCAAGCCGCGCACCGGTCATTTCGGGTTCGGGTCGGCAAGTCCGGCGCCGGGCTCCTGGAGGCGCCCGCTTCTCGCCAGCCGGACGGCATTGCCCAGCGCGCGCGCCGCGTTCTGCACCTCCTGCTGGAATTTCCTGTCTTCATCGAGCGCACCATGCGAGGTGGCGTACGGCTCCATGTAGCCGACATAACCGTCGATCTCGGCGAAGCGGCCCGCCGAGACCAGCTGCATGTCGGTCAGCCAGTCCGACAAGGCGCGGCGCACGCCCTCGGCACCGACGGCGTCGCCGTGGACGACGACGCCGAAATGACGGCCGGCGAGATGGCGCGGATAGGGCCAGCCCTTCAGCTCCATCGCCTTGGCTTCAGCAGCCTTCTTGCCGTGCGTCGAGGTCGGATCGGGATTGCCGCCGTCGGCGCAGACCATGCGATCCATCATCGCCTTGAGCCCCGAAGGCACGTGGTACCAGTTCACCGGCGTCACGATCAGGATGCCGTGAGCGGCGACCCACAGCGGATAGATCTCGTTCATCCAGTCGTGGGTCTGCCCCAGCGAATGGTTGGGATAGCAGCTGCATGGCCAGTGGCAGAGCGGCATCGCGGTTGCGACGCAGGATTTGCAGGGATAGATGGTCTTGCCGAATTCGGAGGCGAGGCGCGACAGATCGAGGACGTCGACGGCGAACCCCATCTCCGTGAAGACAGGCTCGGCCAGCTTGACCAGGCGCCAGGTCTTGGACATCTCGCCGGGACAGGTGTGCTCGCTGCGGGCCGAGCCGTTGATGACGAGGATGCGCGGCGTCTCCTCCGCATCGTCATGCCGCCGCTGCGCTTCCAGGATCTTTGCGCGCGCATCGAGCCAGTCGATGGCGAGATCGTAGTCGGGATCGGAGAAGCCCGCGCCCGCCTTTCGCGTCAGCGGCGCCTTGCGCGAATGGCTGTAGGCGTCCCAGGCGGCGCCGACGATGGCGTCGCGTTCGCGTTGCAGCGGGGCAAAGGCGGGATCGACGAACTGGCTGTCGTAACGCCGCTCGAACTCTCCGCGCGACAGCTTGACGGGCGGCATCCCCTTGCGAATTTCGGCGTCCGTCATGCTGGCTCCCGGCGAAGTCGGTATCCGACCAACCCGGGACGCTGCACGCGGTTCCTCAACGCCTACTGGCGAGCCGCCTCCGCCGGCACATCGAATCGCGCGATCCGCCGGTCCAGTCGCCACAGCTCGATGTGATGGACCCGCACGAGCGCGGCGGCTTCGCGCTTGGCCTGCTCGTCGTCGTCGCAGACGAGGTTGATGCATCCGAACACGCGCCCGTCCGGCTCGATCTCGAACGCGCGGTAATGCTTGAAGCTACGCATGGTCACCGCCTCGCCTCGGATAGACCGGGGCGCTCAGCCAGTCGGTGAGGTTCGAGGTCATCTCGTTCTGTTTCGCACGCCGAAGCAGCGTCTCGCGCTCCTTGCCGGGTGGTAGGCTGCTTGCGCGCTCGCGAGCCTTTTCGGCGAATGCCGCCAACCGCTCCTGGAGCGATTGGGTCTGTTTCCTGCGGTTGCGTTTTGCGGTCATTGGACTTTCACAGCGGATTTCGGAGGTTGGAAATGGTCCCGGCGGGAGCGGCCCCCGCCGGCAAGGTTGGCAGCTTCCGCCGCACCGAGCGGTTCCAGCATTTCAATAAGTTAACGCCGCGCGATTTTGCGATCACGACCGGCGCGTGACACGCGCCTCGTCGCCTCACTGCTGCGGAACCGAAATGCTGATTCGTATGTTCTTAAGGACTTGAAGGAGGACCAGCATGGCAAAAGCAGCACGGAAGCGGCCTGGCTCACCCATCGGCCGCAAGGGACCGCGCAAGGTCAATCCCGCATACAAACGCCGTTCGCGGCAACCGTGGACGCCCGCTGATGTGAGCAAGCTGAAGCAGCTCGCGAAAGGCAACACGCCGACCGGCGTCATGAGCATCAAGCTGCAGCGCCCGGTCGCGGCCATTCGCAGCAAGGCGCAGCGCGAGGGGATTTCGCTGCGGCCGGTCAACCGCTCGCCTTACACCCGGCGCAGCAAAACGGCGAAGCGGCGTTAGCACCGCCGCGTTCGGCGGATGCTACTCCGGTGGCTGCAGGCCCGGCGACCGCAGCCACTCGCTCATCTGAGAACCGGTTTCCGCCTGACGCGCCCTGCGCAACATCTCGTCGCGCGTTGCGCCGGGCGGAAGCAATTCGGCCTGTTCGCGCAGTCGCTCCGCTTCGGCGGCAAGCCGTATCTCCAGCGGATCCATTTGCCTCTCTCGACGCCGCATCAACATGGGCGTTCTCCCTGATCGTTGGGTCGGAGCGCTCCGTTGCGTTCTTACCGATTGAGATCATCGCGCAAGCGATGCCTCTACAACCTTCCAGACGCGGAACGGTTTCGTGGCGCCGTCCCGGACGGGAACGCTTCACGGCGTAACTGAGCCAAGAACGTAACATGAGTTAAGTCAGCCGATGACGTCTTTTGCTAAACTGAGTACGTCGTGGCCCAGCCTGGATTGGCGCAAATGGACAATTATCGCCAGCTTCAGAAGAGCTGCGAGCATCAGGCCGCTCTCAGTTCCTCCCCCGCAACGCGAACTGCTCTCCTGGAAATGGCGGAGGAGTATCGCAAACGAGCCGAATGCATGGAGCTTGGGGCGGCCGAGCCAGGACGGACCGAAAAGCCTTGAGCAGCATGGACCAGGGCCTGCGGTTTCCATGGCCAAATCGCTGCGATCGGAGTATCATTCGCTCATCATCGGCTGAGGCTCTGCCCTAGACGTCGATGACTGAGAGACCGCTTGCGCTCCCGCCTGCACAACAGGGAGCGCGGCCATGCAAACGACCATTCACGTTCCATTGCTCTCTGACGCAGAGCGCGTCGCGCGTGCGCGCAAGGCGATCCGCGAGGCGTTGGATGTGCTCGCGATGTCTTCGCCAGACACGTTTCTCGGCCGCAAGAGCTACGAGCCCTTCCCCAAGGAGCGTATCCAAGATCAAGATGATTCAAGCGATCAGGATCGTCGAATGATCGATCCTCAGCCGAGACCGGCCGCCCGGGGCATGTCGCGGTCTACCCGCGGCGATAGAGCTGCAGGTAGCTCGCCGAGTACAACGCCGCGTCCTTGAGCGCGTCGAGATCGCCGATGGTCAGCGTCCGATCGCGCAGCACGATCAGGCCCGACGCCCGCAGCTCCTGGACGGTGCGGTTGAGATGGACCACCGACAGTCCCGTCGCATCGGCGAGATCCATTTGCGTCGCCGGCATGACGCAGGAATTGCCGTCGACCATGCCGACGGGGCGAAGCCGCTCGAAGATTTCGCAGAACAGATGGGCCACGCGCTCCACCGCCACGCGCCGGCCGAGATTGAGCGCCCATTCGCGCTGGATCGCGTTGTTGACCAGCGTCTCGCACCAGAACGCTTCGGCGAGCGAGCGATCGCCGGCCACCAGGCTCTCGAAACGCGCGCGCTTGATCTCGGCATAGACCGCGGGCGTCAGCGTCGCGATGGAATGGTCCATCACCGAGAGCAGGAACGCATGGGCGTCGCAGGTCTCGCCCGGAAAAATGAAATTGACAATCTGGCGCCGGCCATCCTCGAGCGTCTTGTAGCGGCAGAGCCAGCCTGACAGCACGATGCGGACGCTGTCGACAGGATCACCCTCCGAGAGGAGGTCTTCGCCCGCGCCGACGCGTTGCAGCCCTTCGAGCATCGCATATTCGAGTGAAGCACGGGCCTCCGCCGACAATGGCCTCAGCGTGCTCAGCCGGCGAATGGCCGGCTCCATCACGCTGCGATCGGGCGTCGACAACGGCATCAGCCAGCCACCACCGGTGTGTGGAACATGCGCTTGCTGAGAGGAATTGTGATCGAGCATTCCAACCCCGCGGGGTCGAATGTCAATGCGGTGTGCCCCTTGAACTCGAATGCCAGCGTGCGCTCCAGAAGCTCGGTACCGAAACCCTTTCGCGGCGGCGGCTTGACCTGCGGCCCGCCGCGCTCGCGCCATTGGAACACGAGCTCGGCAGGGTCCCTGCTCTCGTCGAGGCGCCAGGTGATTTCCATGCATCCGCTCGGCTGGCTCAGGGCGCCATATTTCAGTGCGTTGGTCGCAAGCTCGTGGATCGCGAGCGCAAACGTCTCCGCGGCCTTGGCCTGGAAGCGGACCTTGGGGCCGGAGACCCGCATCTGCTCACCCTCGCGGGCATTGTAAGCCAGAAGCTCCTCGACCACGAGGTATTCGAGGTCGATGCCGCCTTCGGGATCGCGCGTCACCATCGCCTGGGTGCGGGCGAAGGCGTTGATCCGGCCATCGAGATGCGAGGCGTATTCCTGGACGGTGGAACTTGTCTCGGCGGAGCGGCGGGCGATCGAACGCACCACGCCGAGCGTGTTGCGGACACGGTGCTGTAGCTCGGCCAGCAGCAGGCGCTGGCGCTCCTCGGCGCGGGTAATGGCGGTGACGTCGATGAAGGTAATGACGACCCCGGCAATGAAATTATCGATGCTGCGGTAAGGCAGAATACGCACGATGTAGCGCGTGGCGCTGTCCGGCGCGCTCAGCTCGCGTTCGACGCTGGCGAGCGTGCGCAGCACGCGGCGGACGTCCTCATAGAGCTCCTCGATGGGGATGCGGGCCTTGATGTGGGCGATGGGCCGGCCCGCATCAGTCTCGACGAGATGCAGGATCTGCGTGATCGCAGGCGTGAAATTCATCACGCGCAAATCGTTGTCGAGGAACACAGTTGCGATCTGCGTGCTCTCGAGGAAGTTCTTGAGATCGCTGGTGGCGCGCGTCAGATCCTGGACACGGTGCGCCAGCTCGCCGTTGACCGTCGTCAATTCCTCGTTGACCGAGTGCAGCTCTTCGCGCGAGGTCTCGAGCTCCTCGTTGGCCGACTGAAGCTCCTCGTTGAGCGACTGGTACTCCTTGTTGGAGGATTTCAGCTCTTCGTTGGAGCTCTCGAGCTCCTCGATGGTCGCCTGGAGGCGCTCGCGCATGGTGCGCAGCTCGCCTTCGAGGCGCTCGACGTGCTCGGTGCGCACCAGCAGATTTGGATTGTGCTGGTCAGCCTCGATTGCGCCGATGGGACCGTCCTTGAACAGCACGACGAAGTTGCGGCGGCCGCCGGCCCCTTCCTGGATCGGCTCCACCGTGATGTCGACGAGGACGCGATGACCGTTGACACCGAGCTGCACTTGGCCTGCATGGGCCGGCTCGTTGGTCTCCGCTGCGCGGCTGAGGGCGGTGCGCAATTCGAGCCGGAGATCGCGGTGCACCAGCTGGAGCAAGTCGAGCGTGGCCGCGCCCGCCGTCGGCTCGATGTAGCGGCCGGTCCGTCCCGAGAAGTGCAGGATGTGGAAATTGTCGTCGATGATGACATAGGCCGGCGCGTAGCGCTCCGCGATGCGCTGTGCGCGGCGCTCCAGCCCGACGTCGGGGCTGAGGGAGCGGACCGGCGATACTTCAACCGGCGCCCTGCCCGCCCCGATCGAGATCGGAAATTCCGGCGGCAACCGCGCGCCGGTCTCAAGCTTCCTGAAGATGCGGGCGCGGCGCTCGACCGGCTCGAACAGCTGGGGATGCCGGGTGACGTTCTCGGAATTGCCGAGAAACAGGTAACGGTCGGGCAGCAGCGCGAAATGGAACAGCGGGATCACACGGTTCTGCAATTCGGCATTGAGATAGATCAGCAGATTGCGGCAGGAGACCAGGTCGAGCTTGGAAAACGGCGCATCCTTGATGACGTTGTGCTGCGAGAAGATGCACATCTCGCGCAGCTCCTTGACCACGCAATAGGTGTCGCCCTCGCGGACGAACCAGCGCGCCAGGCGCTCGCTGGTCATGTCGGCCTCGATATTGGTGCGGTAGCGGCCAACGCGCGCGGTCGCCAGCGCCCGTCCGTCGATGTCGGTGGCGAAGATCTGGACCTGCGGCGCCGAATCCATCCGCGCCATATGCTCGCGCAGGAGAATGCCGATAGAATAGGCCTCCTCGCCGGTGGCGCAGCCGAGCACCCAGACGCGGACCTGCTGGCCCGCGCCCTTGCCCTCGAACATCTTCGGGACGATCTGGGTCTCGAGCACCTCGAATTCGCGCTTGTCGCGGAAGAACTCGGTGACACCAATCAGGAGGTCGTTGAGGAGATGCTGCGCTTCGTCCTTGTCGTTGCGCAGGAAATCGACATAGGCGGGAATGTCGTCGATCTGGACCACCTGCATGCGCCGCTGCACCCGACGCAGGAAGGTATTCTGCTTGTAGCCGTGAAAGTCGTTGCCGGTCGTGTGGCGCAGGATATCCGCGATGCGCGACAGCGAGGTTGCGGCCGCGGCCAGAACCTCGTCAAACCCCTGCTTCTCCTCCAGGCGCCGCAGATGCCGGGCATAGACCTGGATGTGCTCCGGGATCTGCTCAGGCGCCAACACGTAGTCCGCGATGGAAACGGGCGTATTGCCGTTGATGAGATGTTCGGCATCTTCATGACCCGGGACCCTTTCGGCAATGGCGAGACCACCGTGATCCTTCAGCGTCGCAGTGCCGAGCGTGCCGTCACCGCCGGTCCCGGCAAGCAGGACGCCGATCGATTGCTCGGCGCGCTCCTCCGCGAGCGATACCAGGAAGCTGTCGATCGTGGCGCGTTCGCCGGGCGCCTGCTCGGCCTTGCGGATCGCAAATCGACCGTCGCGGATCGTGGTGATCATCGCGGACGGGCACAGATAGATCGTGCCGCCCTCGACCGCATCGCCATCGGCAATCTCGGCGACCTTGCCGCCGTTGGAATTTCGCACGACCTCGCGCAGCCGCGGCTCATCGAAGGCCTCGTGGTGCTGAAGCACCAGCACGATGGCCTGATCGATGCCGACGGTCAGCTTGGCGAAGAAGCGCTCGATACTGTCCAGAGAACCGGGGGAAGCGCCGACGCCAATGATCAGCGGGACCTTGATCTGGCGCGCTCCATCGACCGGCTGGTCGCCGACTTCATTCATGACCCTGGTGGCTCTCTTTTGCTGACCGGGGGCGACGGCCGCCCGGCCCCTGCAAATAGCAGAAATCGATATTATCCCAACAGATCAAAGACAAAAATGTGCCGGACCTGTTTCGATCCGGCGACAGGGACCCGAAGGCCAAGCAGCATACGCCGCCATGTCCGGCCCGGTGCCGGATTCAGCGGGGCCCGTGCTGGCTAACCCGCCTCGACCGCTTCATGCAGATACCTGACACGCTGCTCGATCAGGATGCGGTGGCGCTCCCATTCGACCAGGGTCCGCTTGAGCAGGTCGACCAGCCGTTCGGCCTGGCGCGTATCGTGACCGCCTGCCATGAGTTCGCGCACCCGGTCTTCCTGATTTCGGATGCGCTGCCAGCCTTCCTCGATGTCCTTGTCGGCTTTCACCAGGAGAGTCTGCTCGGCATTGAGCTGGGCGGTCCGTTCGGCAAGAGAGATGGCCATGAGGCGCCTCTAAGCCTCCCGCTTGTGCAGGGGCGGATCGAGCGCTTGTAGCACGACGCGCCGGATCATGTCGGCATATTCGCGATACTCGGACGCACGCGCCTCGTACATCTCGGCGACCGCGGGCCTCCCGCTCCGCCGACCATCGGAGGCCATACGCTGAACCAGCTCGGCGCGTTCCTCGATGATGCGCAGCGCCACCCGCAGGGCTTCGTCCACCCGGCCCTCCTGCTCCTTGGCGGGCGCGTCGGCCGTATAGGCGTGACCGACCTGACAACGGAAGCGCAGCGGGCGCAATTCCTTGACCTCGGACATGACGCCGCCACAAGCCGGGCAAGTCAGCGCAACGGGTTCAGCCATGGAGACCAGCTTGTCGCTGCCGATCCGGTCCCCGGCCGCGATCTCGACCTCGAGCCTGATCTCGGGCGGAATCGGCAAAGCGGCTCCGGCCTGCTCCCGGACCAGCTCGGACAGGACGTCGCCCATACCGGCACCGGGGACGCAGAGATCGACGGTGGTCGCTTCCATCGCGCGCCGCGGCATCTCGTCGGAAACGGCGTCCGCGGGGTCCTGGACCACGGTCATCCCGCCGCAGCGCTTGATGGCGTTGAGCCCGGCCGCGCCGTCGGACAACAAACCACTCAGGAGCACCCCGATCACGCGGGGACCGTGATAGAGGGCGGCCGAACGGAACAGAGCGTCGATGGCCGGGCGGACCATGTTCTCGCGCGGCCCGCGCCCCAGGAAAATGTGATCCTCCGCAAGCAGGAGATGATGGTCCGGCGCGCCCAGATAGACCCGGCCCGGCTCGATCTTCATGCCGTTCTCGGCCTGCCGGACCGGAAGCGGGCCGGCGCTGCTGGCAACCGTCGAGAGGTTGCCGATGCCCTGCGCGGGAATGTGCAGGACGACGAAGACGGCGGCCGGAAGGTCCGCGGGCAGACGGCTCAGGATCTGCTTCAAGGGCTGGGTGGCTCCGGCGGAGCCCCCGATCACGATGATGTCGCGGTGGCTCATGGAACCCGCCTCCGGTTGCATCGTTGCACCAAGGCGCCCTCTGGCCCTTATGTTCCTAATTGGGAGGAGGGAGCGCTGGAGGGATCATGCCGGTATCGCCCAAATCGCTTCGTCAACGCGTGCCACTGCATGGTCGCCGCATCCTCGTGGTCGAGGACGAATATTTTCTCGCCGATGACATCGGCAACGCGCTGCGCACGCTCGGCGCGGAGATCGCCGGTCCCGTCGGCCACATCGAGGATGCGGTCGAGATGCTGCACGATGGCGGCGCGCTCGATGCCGCGGTTCTCGACGTGAACATCCGCTCCGAGCCGATCTTTCCGATTGCCCGCGAGCTCAGGGCACGCCGGGTGCCGTTCGTGTTCACCACGGGCTACGACAGGATCAGCATCGAGCCGGAATTCCAGGACGTGCCGCTCTGGGAGAAGCCGATCGACATCGTGGCCATGGTGCAGAACCTTGCGAGCCTCGTCGGCAGTCAATCCGCGACGGGCGACGCAGCACCGCCGTGACCATCTGGTGAGTGCCATGCGCCTGCGCGACGCGCTGGAGCAGGAACGCCGCGGGAAAGCGCGCCGGCTCAGCCGGAATTCCGGAGAGCACTGGTCCAAGGGGTCGCAGCTGGGGCTCGCAGCCGATCGACGATCAAAACACAAGCGCGAAGGCGAGCCAGGCCGTCACCGCCAGGCAGAGCAGGACCGCGGCGTAAGGTAGCGCGACGCGCAAGACGTCAAGCCTTCCCGCGTCAGCTCATCATCATCCAGGCGAACGCCACCATCATCACCAGAAATCCCGTGATCGCGGTCGCGATAAAGGCCTGTTCGATGCGATCCATCGCCGTCCAGCCCCCTTTCTGTTTCCAGCCCGTACACTTTGGCGGTTTAGGGGCGGCCGCGCATTAGGCTATGTGAATCGGCCGCGACGCACCTTTCGACCTGGGCGATGTCCATCCCTACTCGCGCCAGAACTCCGACAGCTCCTCCGCGGTCACCAGGTCGACCTGGCCGTGAAAGCGCGTGCGGTACATCGTCATGAGCGCGTCATGCCCGACGTCGGACGAGCTGCACAGCGCGTCCTCGACGATGACGATCCTGAAGCCGAGATCGACGGCGCTCAGGACCGTCGACAGCACGCAGACGTCCGTCTCCGCGCCCGATATCACGACCGTGCCGACATTCTTGTCGGCCAGCAGGCTCGCCAGCGCGGGATTGCTGAAGGCGGAATAGGCCGGCTTGTCGATGATGGCAGCCGGCGGAACGAACTTGTTCAGCGCCGGCACGAGCTCGAGCGCGGATGGCGCAAGATGCCTGCGGGTCGCCTGATGCCAGCGACGAAAATAGCTCTGCCACTGACCGGGACGATCTTCCGGATCCTGCGGCGTGATGAAACGCGTGAAGACGGTTCTGGCCTGGTGGCGCGAAACGATCGAGACGATCGCCGGCAGAACCCGCTCCATCCAGGGTGTCGCCCACAGACCGCCGGGGGCGAAAATGTTCTGCATGTCGATGCAGAGGTGAACGGCCTGCCTGATGTCGGCGACTTCCGAAGCGCTGTCCCTCATCGTGCTCCACCGTCAAGCGCATCGCCGCGCGACGTCAGTCGACATCGACGCGGCGATTTCAGCGACTGAATGCCAATGGAAGGGCTTTGGTTCCGAGCACGACACAGGTCCGGCGGATCTGATCGATACGATCGCGGCGTGCGGCCCGCTAATACCAAGGCCTCATGAGCCAGCTCTCGCATGGCGCGCGCCGCACGCTTGCGAGTGTGTTCGCACGACGCTGGTCCAGTTGCGTCGCTTCATCCCGTCCCGCTGGGAAGACGATGCAATTGGAACCGCTGCCTGTGAAGTGGCTCACATCGGGCCGGACAATGTACGTCTATCAGTCGTGACGGGTGGACATGGCAGACGGAGACGCGCATGAAACGCCTCGTGCTCCCGCTCATTGCAGCCCTGGTTCTGGCCGGTGCGGCCAGCACCGTGCTGAATTCGCACGCCCTGTTCCGTTCCGGTCAGAGCGGCATGGCGTCCATCCAAAGCATGCAGACAGGTCGAACGGCCCTGCTCCCCGAACAGGACATCCAGGACCGTTCCGTCTTGTTCGGCAAAGAGCCGGCGCAATAGAGCCGGTTGCCCGCTTCAGGCTGCGCGCATTACTCCGCCGCCTCGGTTGCGGGCTGCGGCCGTCCGTCGTTCGGCCCCGTTCGCGCCTTCTGCTCGTCGAGCCAGAGGCTATGGTGCTCGCGCGCCCAGTTGACGTCGACTTCGCCGGAGCCCATGGCCTCGAATGCACCCTCCATCCCGATGGTGCCGATATAGATGTGCCCGATCATGGCCGCGACGAACAAGACCGCCACGATCGAGTGAACGATCTGGGCCATTTGCATGCCCTCGATCCCCGTGCCGTAGAACGGGAACATCAGCGCGTAGCCGCTCGCCGCGACGAGCCCACCGCCGATCACGACGATCCAGTAGATCATCTTCTGACCGCCATTGAAGCGGCGGGCCGGCGGATGATCATGCCCGATCAGTCCGCCGCCGCGTTTGGCCCATTCGATATCCACCTTGCTCGGGATATTGCCGCCGATCCACATCAGGAAGATCAGGATGACACCGAGGGTGAACGGGAAGCTCAGATAGTTGTGGGCGTATTTTCCCCATTGCGACCACTCCGAGAAAGCCTCGAAGCCCATCAGCGGCAGCAGCAATGGCCGGCCGAACGTGATATTCAAGCCGGAAATGGCCAGGACGATGAAGCATGTCGCTGTCAGCCAGTGCACGAACCGCTCGAATGCGTTGAAGCGCACGATGGTGCGGCCCGACCGTCCGGCTTCGAGGCGCACCATTCCGACGGTGAGATAGAAGATCACCACGGCCGCGATCATGCCGAGGATGGCAATGCCGCCGACCCAACGCAGCGTCACGTCGCGGAATTCCCGCCATTCGCGTCCCTGCGGCTGCTCCAGAACACCCGAGCGCTGATCGGGAATGCTGACGCGGCCCTGAATCCGGTTGAGCTCCTGCAGAAGCTGCTGCTCCTTGACCGCGCTCGCGGTCGGGTTGACCTGCTGAGCACCTGCGGGCACCGCCGTCAGCAAAACTAGCAGCGCCCAGGCGCCCAACGCCAGGCGAATGAACCTTCCAAACGACGCCATCACGTCCTCCCCGGTCTTGCGCGCCCTCGGCTGCCCACGTCAGGACTCGATCGTCTCACGATAGGCAGTCTTCCAGCCCCATGCGCCCGAGCCATAGCCGCGCTTCATGACGCGCTCCTTGTAGATCTGGGCGATGATTTCACCGTCGCCCGCAAGCAACGATTTGGTCGAGCACATTTCGGCGCACAGCGGCAGCTTGCCTTCGGCCAGCCGGTTCGCGCCGTACTTCTCGTATTCCTCCTTGCTGCCATCGGCTTCCGGGCCGCCGGCGCAATAGGTGCATTTGTCCATCTTGCCGCGCGAGCCGAAATTGCCGACCTTCGGGTATTGCGGCGCGCCGAACGGACAGGCGTAGAAGCAATAGCCGCAACCGATGCAGAGGTCCTTGGAGTGCAGAACCACGGCATCCGCGGTGGTGTAGAAGCAGTTCACCGGGCACACCGCCGCGCAAGGCGCGTCGGTGCAATGCATGCAGGCCATCGAGATCGAGCGCTCGCCCGGCTTGCCGTCGTTGATGGTGACGACGCGGCGCCGGTTGATGCCCCAGGGCACCTCATGCTCGTTCTTGCAGGCGGTGACGCAGGCGTTGCATTCGATGCAGCGATCAGCGTCGCAGAGAAATTTCATTCGAGCCATGTTCGTTGCTCCTCAAGCTGCGACGATCTGACAAAGCGTGACCTTCGGCTCCTGCATGCCGGTCGCAGGATCGTAGCCGTAACTCGTGATCGTGTTGGCGCTCTCGCCCAGCACGATCGGGTCGGTGCCGGCGGGATAGTTCTTGCGCAAATCGGCGCCGCCGAGCCAGCCGCCGAAATGGAACGGCATCCAGGCGACGCCCTTGCCGACGCGTTCGGTCACGAGCGCCTTCATTCTCGCCCGCGAGTTGTTCTCGGCGCCGCTCACCCAGACCCAGCCGCCGTCCTTGATGCCGCGGTCGGCGGCATCGGCCGGACTGATCTCGATGAACATGTCCTGCTGCAACTCGGCGAGCCATGGGTTGGTGCGCGTCTCCTCGCCGCCGCCCTCGTATTCCACCAGCCGTCCCGAAGAGAGGATGAGTGGAAACTGCTTTGCGATCCCCTTCTCGACTGCCGCCTTCTGAACGGAGAAGCCGATATTGGGCAGACGGAACTGCCGGGCGTCGGGCAGCGTCGGATACTTTTCCACCAGATCGACACGCGGCGTGTAGATCGGTTCGCGGTGCACCGGGATCGGATCCGGCAGACCGAACGCATTCATGCGCGCCTTGCCGTTGCCGAACGGCACGCAGCCGTGCTTCAGCGCGACGCGCTGGATGCCGCCCGAGAGGTCCGTCGCCCAGGACACCGCGTCCGGATTGGCCGGGTTGACCCTCTGGATTGTCGCCAGTTCGGCCTCGGTGAGATCCTTGTCCCAACCCAGTTTCTTCAGGCTTGCCAGCGTGAACTCGGGGTAGCCGTCCTCGATCTCCGAGCCCTTGGAAAAGGACTTGTCGGCAAGCAGGCTCACTTTCCGCGTCGTCCCGTCCGGCAACTTTTCCTCGCGCTCGATGCCGAAGCGGGGCCGGAACGCGCCGCCGCCGTCCATCACGTGCAGATTGTTGTTGTAGAGCAGCGGCGATCCCGGGTGCTTCACCTCGGGCGAGCCCCAGCACGGCCACGGCAGGCCGTAATAGTCGCCGCCGACTTCCGGATCGTCCTTGGGCGCGCGCATCGTCACCAGATCGAACTTGTTCTGGTTCTTCATGTGCGCCTTGATGCGCTCGGGCGACTGTCCGCAATAGCCGGTCGACCAGCTTCCGCGGTTGATCTCGCGCAGCACGTCCTCGGCGACGGGAAGATTGTTCTCGACCTTGATGTTCTTGAACATCTTGTCGGCGAAGCCGAACTTCTTCGCCAGCAGATAGATGATCTCGAGATCATCCTTGGATTCGAAGATCGGCTTGACGATCTGCTCGCCCCACTGCATCGAGCGGTTGGAGGCGACGCGCGATCCCGCGCATTCGAACTGCGTTGCCACGGGCAGGATGTAGACGCCATCCTTGCGTCCCGCCTCAACGGCCAAGGACGCCCAGGTCGTCGGATGCGGATCCGCGATCACCAGCAGGTCCAGCGCCTTCAGACCCTTCATCGATTCCGGAATGCGGGTGATGCTGTTGCTGGCATGGCCTTGCACGAAGACGGCCTTGACGTTGTCCTTCTGTGCGACATCGGCCTTCGGCAGCAGCGCGGCATCGAACCAGCGTGTCAGCGGGATGCCTGGCGTCTCCATCTGCTTCTTCTCGTCGAAGCGGGAGACCAGATAATCGTAATCGACCTCCCAGACCCGCGACCAGTGCTTCCAGGCGCCTTCCGCGAGGCCGTAATAGAATGGCAGAGTCACGATATCGAGACCGACATCGGTCGCGCCTTGCACGTTGTCATGGCCGCGCAGGATGTTGGCGCCGGCGCCGGACTTGCCGACATTGCCGGTCATCAGCAGGGCAATGCAGCTCGCCCGCACATTGGCGGTGCCGACGGTGTGCTGGGTCTGGCCCATGCACCAGATGATGGTCGCGGGCTTGACCGTCGCAAACATCTTGGCGACACGTTCGAGCTGGGCTGCGGGCACGCCGGTGACGCGCTCGACCTCCTGCGGATTCCACTTCTCGACTTCCTTGCGCAGATCGTCGAAGCCGTAGACGCGCTGGGCGATGAACTCCTTGTCCTCCCAGCCGTTCTTCAGGATGTGCCACATCATGCCGTAGAGCACGGGAATGTCGGTGCCGGGACGGATGCGGACATATTCGGTGGCATGCGCCGCGGTGCGGGTCAGGCGCGGATCGAAGACGATGAAGTTCGCCTTGTTGAGCTCTTTGCCCTCGAGCAGGTGCTGCATGCTGACGGGATGCGCTTCCGCGGCGTTGCTGCCGATGAACAGCATCGTCTTGGAGTTGCGCATGTCGTTGATGCTGTTCGTCATCGCGCCATAGCCCCAGGTGTTGGCGACACCGGTGACCGTCGTGGAGTGGCAGATGCGAGCCTGATGGTCGGTGTTGTTGGTACCCCAGAACGCGCCGAGCTTGCGGAACAGGTAGGAGCCCTCGTTGGTCATCTTGGCCGAGCCGAGCCAGTACACGGAATCGCTGCCCGACTTCTCGCGCACCTGGAGCAGCTTGTCGCCGATCTCGTTCACCGCCGTGTCCCAGGACACGCGCGTCCACTGCCCGTTCACGAGCTTCATCGGAAAGCGCAGACGGCGATCGCTGTGCACGAGCTCGCGCACCGAGGCGCCCTTGGCGCAATGCGAGCCGCGGTTGATCGGGGAATCCCAGCTCGGCTCCTGCCCAATCCAGACTCCGTTGAGCACTTCGGCCGTGACGGTGCAGCCCACCGCGCAATGCGTGCAGATGCTCTTCTTGACGACCGCGCCGGCCGCGAGCGGGCCGGCCGTGGCCGCTTCGGCCTTCCGAACGCTGCCGACCGGCATGGCGCCCAGCGCGGCGAGAGCACCGCCGGCGAGGCCGGACCTGCGCAGGAAGGCACGGCGATCAAGTCCCTCGCCCTGGCCGGCAAGGGATTCGGCGACGGAGCCGCGGCGATCGGAACGCTGATGTGTTCGCTTGATAAGCACGAGCAGCCTCCTCTCAGGCCGGATAACGGTTGACGCGGTAGAACGTCTTCACGTGATCGGATTCCTTGTAGCGCGCCTTGCGCTTCTCATCGTTGTTCTCGCTGTCCGCCTGCGCCGAGCCAACCAGCGGTGTCGCAAGCGTCGCGCCGGCGCCGACCGTGCCGATGCCGACCTGGCGAAGGAAGTCGCGGCGTCCCACCTTTGCTTTCGTCTCGTCACTCATCGCATCTCTCCCGGACCGACGCGCGTCGATCAATTGGCGAATGTGAATGCTTCCGTCTCGATCTCGATGAAGGTGCGGCCGAGGGCACCGACGGCGCGATAGAATCGCGCATTGTCGGCGCTCTCCATGTCTGCGAATAGCCGCCCCATCCAGGGCGACAGGTGCTTGTCGAAGAAGGCGCGCTGAGCCTCGGGCGAAGCATCCAGGCAGCCGTCGGCAAGGCCCGACATGATCTCGCACAGGATCGCGGCATGATCCTCGGGCTCGGAATTGTTGACGATCCGCTCGATGCCGAGCGCAGCCATGTCTGCGCGCAGGCGCGACAGCGGCCGTTCGTTGAGGAATCCCGTGAGATAGTAGGACGCGTAGGGAAGCAATTCGCCGCGACCGAGTCCGACGAACAGATCGAAATATTCCCGCTCGACTTGACTTGGGGGTGCGCTTGCGGCGGCGTCGGCGAGCGCGGCATGCGCACGCCCGAGCGGCGTTGCGTCACCGGCCAATGCAGCGAGCTGTTCCAGCAATCGTTTCGACGGCGGCGCGGACAGCAACGTCGCCAACAGTGCATATTCCCGTCCGCGCGCTGCATCGACGGGATCGAGGGGTTCTGCGGGCATGGCCTGTTCGTAGAGATCGGGGCGCAGGTCGTTGCGAGAAACACCGGTGGCGTTTTCGACTGCAATCACCCGTTGTGCGGGCACGCGGGACCAGGTCGAGACGGAGGGCTGGCTGATGCCTATTTTGCGCGCAAGCTGAGCGATGCCGCCTGCGGCATCGATCGCGCGCTCAAGCCCGTCATCACGCACGTGGACCTCCCATCCAAGAGTCCCGTCTGCTGAATATTTTCATTTTTTACAAAGCACTAGGCGAAGCGTAATCGTGGTTCCGCGGACCGTCAATCGCCTGCTCATAGCCTGGCCCTATAGTCTTTGGTCTATTCGCTCAGCGCGGCAGTGCACCGCCATGCGTTCGCGGCCTGACAGGCTCAGCGAGATCCGCGAATCTCTCTGCCGCCGTTGGCTGCACTGCAACAGGGACTGGCGGCCGCTTCGTCTCATCCGGCAACTTCGCGACGTCGGATGGAGCTATCGCATCGGCTTGATGAAATTGCGCCGAAGAATTCGCCGTTTCGATTGACGCTTCGGGGAGAGACTGCGCCGCCTCACGCACGCCGCCGACGATCCGGTCGACGAGTGCGGCCAGTTCCTCCGAGGAACAATCCAATGGCCCAAACCCGGGCATCGCAGTCGGATCGTTGAAGTCCCAGGCATTCTCCGCGAGACCGACGAAGTCGCGAATGGCAGGATCGGCGGCCCAAGCGCGGCGAAGAGCCGCACGACCCAAGTCCTGCGGGATTCCCTTGCGCAAGAACGCGGTGATGTCGGTCGCAGCATCGATCTCGTCGATCGACGGCAGGCTCGAGAGATCGAGCTCGCTCTCGTCGTCATTGACCACGGAAGGCGGCGCGGGCTGCGCCGCAGCAGGCTTCGCCGGCTCCGCTCGCGACTCGCGCTTGCGGCGGGACCAACGTGCAAGGAACTCCTCCTCGCTCATTCCTGTCCGCCCTCATGTTCGCGCCGCGCCAGCGCCTCCGGGTCGGCGCGGCGCCGCTTGCGTTTGACGAATTCCCGCTCGACATGGTGCTCGGCCACGAAGCTTTCAATTGCCTCGCGCAGCACCTCGGGCATCGGCACCGCTTCGACGAGATTGTCGGCGGCTTCGGTAAAGCCCTCGCCCTCCGCGGGATCGGCGGTCACCGCGGCGACCGCATAGGGCCACACGCCCTCCGAAGGCGACAGCACGGTCCATATGCTCGGATGACCGGAAGCCAGATTGTCGCGATAGCGCGCCGTCTCGGATGGATAGAGATCCACGGTCCCACGCCCGGCGTAGAACAGGGTCGAGCCCTCCTGCTCGCGCAGCAAGGTCCAGGGTCGCGTGTCCGGCTCGTCCGGCAAAACAGCGATCGCGCGCCAGACGAAATCGACCCAAGGCGAAGCGGCCTTGCGCCGCTCGACCACGACACCGATAGCAATCGACAATAAGGGCCGCGCCGCAGGGCTCATGTCGCCATCTCCGGGCCCTTCACCGGTAGTCCGGTCAGCAGATTCTGCGGTTTCAACCGAACCTTCTGGTCCGCCGTCATCGACAAGATCAAGTAGACCGGCTCGCCCCTGACATCGTCGAGCGCGCGGCTCGAGTCCGCAAAGATCAGCCGGAACAGTGCGAGCACCCGGTCGGCGCTGCGCTGGTCGAGCTCCTCGCCGTGCCAGAGGCGGTCCCCGAGCCTGGTGGCGTCGGCGTCGAGCCCGACATACCAGGTGAGCTTTTCGTCCTTCAGCGCGCGCAGCGGCTCAATCATGACGTCGATGCCGAGCAGATGAGATATCCAGCGCGTCATCACCTGTGCCAGCGCAACCGGTCCGCGTCCGCCGGCCGTGAGGTCGAGAGCCATGTCGAACTGGTCGCTGCGCTGCCAATAGGCGTCGGCATTCTCTTCGCTCAGCACGTCGACCACCGCATCGGTGGTGGCTCCCAGCATCGACATCAGGGAAAGCACCGGAGTCGGGCTCCGGCCGCCCACGACCTCCTCGTCGCCGAGCAGCACGGCCTGTTCATGCGGCAGGACCCGCTGAATCCGGAAGAACAGCTCGGCCGCGCGCAGCACGAACGGATCGTCGCAGCCGTCGAGCGCGTTACGCAGAATGACGTGCAGGAGCTGGTTGACGAAGAGCGGCGGAAGGTTAGCCCCGCCGGATCGCACCGACGCGAGATAAGCGGCTTCGAGCGTCGGATGCCGCAACAATAGATCGCGAAACCCCAGCACGAACTGCCAGTTCTCCCGGGCATCGGGGTCGACAAGCGCTGCAATCTCGTCGGCGCCGACCTCCTGACGCGGATCGGCGAGCAGCTCGCGGTGCAACCGGCGTTCGACCGGGCACGCATCCTCCGGCGGCATCAATTCGGGGCGGGCAAAATAGGCCTTGAGGAATTCATCGGTGACACGAAGTCCGCCCCCCTCGTCGCGATCGAGCAGATGATGGCCGCAGGCGATCCAGAAATCGTTCATCTGACAGTTGGTCCCCGGCCCAGATCCGCAAGCCTGAGACTGCTGTCAGGCTCGACCTCATCCTCCATTTCCATGAACGAGAACGCCTTGCCGTGTCCCTGCCCCTCGCGAAGTTGCAGCCGGCGGAAAGACTCGCGGACCTCGCCCTCGCTCACCGCGCGGTGCACTGCAATAAGCGAGCTGATCGGATGGCTGCAAAGCGACTGGGAGAACGCCACCTCCTCTTCTGCCGCCGCCTTCGCGGTCGCCACGTCCGGCGCACCGAAGCGATCGACAAGTTGCCCGGCCAGGAGATCGACCAGGCTGCGATAATCGTCCTCGGTCGCCGGAACGATCTGCGCCAGCGTCGACCAGCCCCAGGATTGGACCCCGAGGAAACCGCCGCGAAACGCCGCGCGCGCCTTGCCTTCGAGCGTCGCTACATCGCAATCCCAGAAGCGGAAGGCACCGGAGACGGCCCATTCGCCCGGCTCCGCCGCCGCGTCGAACACGAATGTATCGGAAGGATCGAGCGCGATGGTCCGCAGGAGCTTCATCGCCGCGGACCTCCGAGCGCCGGATCGAACCAGGACGGGATCGCGAGCGCCGGCACGAGATTCCGACGTTCAATCGTGCCCGCCCCGATCCGGCGCGTGAGGAGATCACCGTCATCGTCGATGCGCTGGACGGTCTGCCGTTCGCGCGGCATGCGGGACAGATATTCGCGCGCGACGCCGTCAAAGCCATCGGCCCGCCAGCCGTCGAACGCCAGCATCAGATGCCGGGCAAAACTCTCGGTGATCTGCGCCGCACCAGTTTCGCCAAAGCCCTCCTGGTCGAGCGCCGAGGCAAGCGGATGGACACCCGGCTCCTCGTCGTTCATGGCGACCGTCCGGATCATCGCGCCGAACACCAGCCATGGCGGCGCCGCCTCCTCATTGGCCGCGACAGGCCAACCCAAGCGCCCGCCGCCAATCAAGCCTCCGTCGATCCTGACCGCGTCCGGCCAGCCGATCGTGATGGGCTTGCTCGGCGGCGCGTAGGCGCGCAAGGCATCAGTGAGGGCGACCATGCCGGCGTAGATTGCGCGCCGCGCGCTGCGCAGCGGCTCGGCCGGCTCGAGCACCACCGCGAACTCCGCCAGGTCGAAGCGGCCGACATAGACGAGCGTCCCGGCGCCACTCTCCGGTGCAATGCGGCATGCGTGGGCAAAAGCGTCGCCACTCTCGCGCAGCCGCACCAATGTGAACGGCGGCGGCAGGTGAATCGGTTCCGCCAGGGAAACGTGGCTGACTAAGGTCGAGGACAGACCGTTCTCCGCTTTCCTTTTCTTCCCGATGGATAATGTTTATACGAGACGAAAGGGCGGCGCGAGTCCGTCGTCGTCGTCCGAATGGCGGAGGGGTTAACCTGGAGCAGCCATCGAAGACCGTCCTGATCTGCTCGTGCGAAGACACGATGCGTCTCGACGTGGCCGCGATCAAGCGCGGATGTTCCAACAGCGAGATCAGAGGTTTCCGCCATCTCTGCGGTACCGAGCTCGATCACTTCCGCGCGGCAGCCGTCGCCGGCGGCGCACTGACGGTCGCCTGCACGCAACAGGCGACACAATTCGCGGATGAGGCCGGCGAACGCCCCGAGCCGATCAGCTTCGTCAACATTCGCGAGACAGCGGGATGGTCGCACGACGGCGCCCGAGCCGGAGCAAAAATGGCTGCCCTGCTCGCGTCCGCGTCCATCCCGATCCCGGACTATCCGCTCGTCACCTTGTCGAGCGAAGGTGTGGTCCTGATCTACGGGCGCAATGAGGCCGCGATCGAGGCCGGCCGCCTGCTTGCCGATCACCTCGACGTCACGGTGATGTTGAAGCAGCTCGACGGGATAGTGCCGCCGACAGCCACGGTCTTCCCGATCGTGAAGGGAACGGTCCGCTCCGCGAAGGGACATTTCGGCGCCTTCGAGCTTTCGATCGACGATTATGCGCGTCCCCGCCCCTCCTCGCGTGACCGCTTCGTATTGGACGCGGCGCGGAGCGGGGTCACCTCGCGTTGCGATATCGTGCTCGATCTCTCCGGCGGGATGCCGCTATTTCCTGCCCACGAGCTGCGCGACGGCTATCTTCGCGCGGATCCGAACGATCCGACGGCGATACTGCGCACCGTGCTGACCGCGCGCGACCTCGTCGGCAGCTTCGACAAGCCGAAATATGTCGACGTGACGCCCAGTCTCTGCGCTCATTCGCGCTCGAAGCGCACGGGATGCCATCGCTGCCTCGACCTCTGCCCGACCGGCGCGATCACGCCCGCCGGCAATCATGTCGCAATCGATCCGAACATCTGCGCGGGCTGCGGCCAATGCGCCGCCGCGTGCCCGACCGGCGCCGCGGCCTACACGCTGCCGCCGGCCGATACGCAGCTCCATCGCATTCGCGCCATGCTGCTCGCCTACCACGAGGCCGGCGGCACGAATGCCGTGCTGCTCCTTCATGACAACCCGCACGGCACGCCGTTGATCGATGCCCTGGCGCGACATGGCGACGGCCTGCCGGCGAACGTGCTTCCCTTTGCCCTCAACGAGCTCACGCAGCTCGGACTGGAGGCGATCGTCGGCGCGTTTGCTTATGGCGTATCGGCGGTGCGGTTCTTGCTGCGTGCCAAGCCGCGGCACGATTTGACGGGATTGTTGCAGACGATCGGCATGGCCGAGGCCATCCTCAGCGGTCTCGGATTTGCCGGCCGTCGCCTCGCCACGATCGAAACGGACGATCCTGATGTGCTCAGCGCACATCTGACGGAGATCGGCGCGCTCGCCGCCGTCGCGACGCCCGCGACCTTCAAGACTGTCGGCAAGCGGCGCGACCTCTTGCGATTCGGACTGAGCGAGCTGCACCGCCTGGCGCCGACACCCGTGGACGTGATCGCGTTGCCGCCGGGAGCGCCGGTCGGCGCGATCAGTGTCGATACCGGCGGCTGCACCCTGTGCCTCTCTTGCGTCTCTGCCTGCCCGACCGGCGCGCTGCGCGACGATCCCGAGCGCCCCGTGCTGAAATTCGTCGAGGATGCCTGCGTGCAATGCGGCCTGTGCCAGAGCACATGTCCGGAGAAGGTCATCAGTCTCAAGCCGCAGATCGATTTCCGCGCGGCGCGCGCTTCCGCCGTGGTCATCAAGGAAGAAGAGCCCGCTCACTGCGTCCGCTGCGGCACGGCCTTCGGCGTCAAGAGCACGATCGACCGCATCGCCGCCAAGCTCGAAGGCCGGCACTGGATGTATCCGGCGGGCGATAAGCGCGTCGCGGCACTCAGGATGTGTGCCGACTGCCGCGTCATCGTCATGAGCGAACAGCAATTCGATCCGTTCAAGGGCGTTCCCGAACGAACGCCACCGCGCACCACGGACGACTATTTGCGCCAGCGCGAGGGCAAGGACAACAACGGATAATCTCGCAGGGTCGGAAACCAAGGAAGCATCACCATGTCTCGTTTCATCGCAGCTCTGTCGACGTGCATGATCTCGATTGCTGTTGCCGGCGGATCAGCCGAAGCCGCCGCCCCTCCCCTGACCAAGGCGCAGAAGACCGCGGTGAAACAGGCCATTGTCGCCTGCAAGGCCGAAGCCAAGGGCAAGAAAATCGCGTGGCTGTCGCGCCGGAAATACGTCAATCACTGCGTTGCGGAAGCGCTGAAGGAGCATCCCGTCATCGACGTCATTCAGATCCTCAAGCAGCATCCGGAGATGAGGGATCTCCCGATGGACAATTGGGACTCGATCTGAGAGGCGGTTACCGCGACGTGGCGCGACCAAGGAAGTCGGTCAATGCGCGGCGATCCTCGGCCGAACCGATGCGCTGCTCCGGCATCTTCGTCCCGGGCGTGTAAGTGTTCGGTCCGACTTCGAACAACTTTGCGACCGTCTCCGGCGTCCAGATGATGTCCATCGTCTTCAGTGCCTCGGAGAAACGATAGCCCGGGAGCGATGCGATCTTGCGGCCATAGAGTCCCGCAAGCGTCGGACCCGCACGCTGAACCTCCTTGTCCGACAGCGTGTGACAGGCAACGCACGCACGAAATACCTCCGCACCGTGATCGCCAGCATAGGTCGCCAGCGGATCAGCCGCTTTGCCTGGTTGGCCTGAGCTGATCGGGCTGCCCGTACGCGCATTCCAGCGCCGGATCTTGCCGTCCGCACCACCCGTGATCAGCGTCTCGTGATCTGGCAGGAAAGCGACCGACCAAACCGGAAGTCGAGGCTCGATCAGCGTGCGCAGCAGGCTGCGCGACTTGCGGTCGATGATGGCTACCGTGCCGCCGATGCCGGCCGCGGCAATTAACGCGCCGTCCGCCGAGATCGTCACGGCCACCACCGGTGTCGTGCCGGCCGCGACCTCGCCGCTGATCTTGCCGTCCGTGGTCAGCATGCGCACCATGCCATCGACCGCGCCTGTAACGATTTCTCCATCCGGCGCCACGGCCACGGCATTGAGCGGCGCCGGCAAGGTCACGATTTCCGGCTGACCGTCCGGCAAACGCCAGATGCGCATCGTCAGATCATAGCCGGCGCTGATCAACGACTTGCCGTCCGGCGTGAACGCGACACCGTTGACGTTCTGCGAATGCCCTGCGAGCACGCGCGAGGTGCCGTCCGACAGCGACCACAGCCGCACCGTGCGATCCCAGGAAGCTGATGCGAGAAGCGTCCCCTCGGGAGAAGCCGCCAGCGCGACGATCGGCCCTTCATGTCCCTCGAGCACCCGGTCCGGCTGCTGCCGACCGACCGTCCACACCGCAATGCGTGCATCGGCACCTGCCGTGACCATGCGGCCGTCCTTGAGGAAGGCGACCGCATTGACGGCATCGGCATGATACCGCAGCACCTGCTCCGCCGTGTCCGTCTCCAGCGACCAACGAATGGCCGCTGTGTCGAAGCCGCCGGACAAGAGCTCATTCCCATCGAGGGAAACAGCAAGCGCCCGGACCGGGCCGCCATGTCCCGCCATGTCGGCATGCACGGGCGATACTGCGACGATGGCCCACAGGACTGCGGCGCCACCCGCGCAGAAAGGTAACCTCATTGCCCCTCACCGGCCCTGGTCACGTTGATGCCCTCGAGATTGCCAGAACAGCAGGCGGAGATGAATATCCGATCTACTTCGCCGGTGCCGTCGTGACCTTGGATGATCCCTCAGGCGCGGGCTGCATTCCCGGCGGACTTTGCCCCTGGGGGCTTTCGGCGGGCGCGCCCCCCGAACCGGTGTTGATGGGGCCCGTCCAGCCTTGCGGCTGGCGTTGCCCCTTATCCTCCGGAGGGGTTTGCGCGGCAGACGAGTTGGGTTGCGCGGTCTGCGCGGAGGCGCTTTCGAAGAGGCAGAGTGCTGCAAAGCACAAAATGGTCGTCAGCAATTTCACGTCGGATCCTCCGATGCACGTACCAAACGAGCTGACACCGCTTCCGTTCCGGAATGTGCGCAGCAACAGACTGGCCTTGCAGATGCTGCTTGAGTGCTCGGGGAGCCGGGCACTACGCTTCCGCTGGTCTGGTGACGTCAAGGAGGACGGCGTGCAGGGGCGAACGCGGCCATTTTTGCAGATGCTGGCGCGACTTCGCGCTTTGCGCGGGCTTGACGGGTCGCAGGAGCCCGCTTCCCGGGACACCTCGCCCGCGCTGATCCTCATTGCCGTCGTGCTTGCGCTTCTTCTCGCGATCCTGGAGGTCGACCGGAATCGCTCCACGCTTCAGTCCCTCGGCCTGATGGGCGATGCATTTTCCGCCGATCCCATCTTCAAGAGCCCGTAGGAGCGTTCGCGGCTTGATGCGATCAACGAGCTTGCTCGCGGGAAGCCGTGTCGTATAAGTACTTTGATGCATCTTCGATGGAGGCTGCGGATGAAAGCGTTTTCTCTTGGCTGCCTCGCGGCCTTGGTCATCGCGATTGCGGGGATGGTGATCTTGAATCGAGTCCAGGAGCCGGTCGCGCAAGCGTTTGCCACAACCGGCGTACGTCTCTGAGGCACCCAGATTCCAGGATCGTGTCGATATTGTCGGCGGCACGAGATCTACAGCATCCCGGAAGCGCTTCAGCAGGTGGTCGGGCCAAGGATCGGACGTGACGCTCTTGCGCGCGAGCCTCAGCACCATCCGCTCATCTCGGCCCTTCTCTCACATCGCAGAGAACTCTCTCAGCCGGCTTTGTTGATCGCTCACGCGCCGGGCGCCTTGCTGCTGGTGTCCCTGCCGCAGTGACGAGCAACCTGCTCGATGTTCAGTTCATGCCATCGTCAACACCGCAGGTGCCCTTCGCGCGACTGCTCCGTGCCGAGATCAATCACCTCAATGCCCGTATGAATTCCAGCTGAGCCGCAAAACGGCTTGACGAAGGCTCGCGCACGTAATGTAATGTTATAACATTACATTACTGGTTCAAATGCCCGATCCCACGCGCCGTCGCCGTATCCCCTTGAAAAGGCTCTTCGATCTCCATGCAGAAACTCCCCGTCACCGTCTTGTCCGGCTTCCTCGGGGCTGGAAAGACCACTTTGCTGAACCATGTCCTGAACAACCGGCACGGCCTCAAGGTGGCGGTGATCGTCAACGACATGAGCGAGGTGAACATCGATGCGGATTTGCTTCGCGATGGCGGTGCGAATCTATCGCGGACCGATGAGAAGCTCGTCGAGATGACCAACGGCTGCATCTGCTGCACGCTGCGCGACGATCTGTTGAGGGAGGTTCGCGCACTCGCCGAACACGGTCGGTTCGACTATCTGCTGATCGAATCGACCGGCATTTCCGAGCCGCTGCCGGTCGCGGCGACTTTCGATTTCCGCACCGAGGCTGGCGAAAGCCTCTCCGATGTGGCACGCCTCGACACTATGGTCACCGTGGTCGATGCCGTGAACCTGCTCAAGGACTATTCGTCGACCGATTTTCTCGAGCAACGCGGCGAAGCGCTGGAGAACGACCGCCGCACGCTGGTCGATCTGCTCGTCGAGCAGATCGAGTTCGCCGATGTGATCGTTCTCAACAAGGTCGACGACGCCTCGCCCGAGCAGCGCGAAGCGGCACGACGGATCATCCGTGCCCTCAATCCGGAAGCGGACCTCGTCGAAGCCAACCACGGCCGGGTGGCTTTCGATCGCATTCTCGACACCGGCCGGTTCGACTTCGAAAGGGCACAGCAACATCCGCTCTGGTACAAGGAGCTTTACGGCTCTGCAGATCATGTGCCGGAGACCGAAGAATACGGCGTGAAGAACTTCGTCTATCGCGCGCGCCGGCCCTTCGATCCAGCCAGGTTCGACAAGTTCATCAAGGAGCCCTGGCCCGGTGTCATTCGCGCCAAGGGACATTTCTGGCTGGCGACGCGCCCGCATTGGCTTGGTGAAATCAGTCAGGCCGGTTCGATCACGCGCACCCAGGCTCTTGGCGCGTGGTGGGCGAGCCTGCCGGCGGAGCGATGGCCGGACGATCCGTTCTGGCGGAAGCGGCTGCGCGAGAACTGGAGCGACATCTATGGCGATCGCCGCCAGGAAATCGTGTTCATCGGCACCGGCATGGACGAGCCTTCGCTTCGTGCTCGGCTGGACGCATGCCTCGTACCGGGGAAACTCGCCATGAACGTCGCCGAATGGGCGAAGCTCGCCGACCCATTTCCGATCTGGCGTCGCGCGGACGAAGCCGCCTAGGCGGGAGCGCGCATGGACAATGTCATTCGTTTCGTTTCGAAATCCGAGCGCGAACGGGAGCGCCTGATCCGCGAGGCGCGCGCGATCTACGACAGCATCTTCCCACCGATCGCCGCCGCCGCCGCGCTGGCGGATGAGGGTCCCGGGCGAGAGACCCAAGCGTCCCCCTCGGGCCACACTCCCTCGCGAAAATCCGCGGTCGACAACGACTGACGAAATTGCGGCTGCCGACAGGTTGCGGTGATGGATGTGCGCGCAAAACGCCCGTCAACCGCGCAGGGCGGCTGCAAAAGCCCAATCAAACAACGGTAAGGTGATTATGGTGCGCTCGGAGGGACTCGAACCCCCACGATTTTACTCACTGCCACCTCAAGGCAGCGCGTCTACCAGTTCCGCCACGAGCGCTTTTGGGGATGCCGGCTTGAGGCTTGAGGGCCGGCCGGATCAACGGCGCCGATCTAACAAATCCATCAGAGGGGTACAAGCCTGCAAAGGCCCTGAATTCCACAAGCTTTGCACGAAAGTTCGGGCGACTTGCCCGAATCGGCCCTGCCCATGTGCCCGGGCCGCTACCGGGTGCCCCGGCCCCTACCGGGTGCCCAGGCCGCTACCGCGTGCCTGGTGAGCGCGGCAACATCTGCTTGACCTCCACCGCGATGCGGTTGCGGTCGACCAGCACGACGCCGGAGGCGACCGGCAGATTATTGGCCAAAACCTTGACCTCGTCGGCCTCGGTTGCGTCCAGCTCGATGATGGCGCCGCGGGAAAGACGTAATACTTGATGAATCGGCATGGTGGTCGTTCCGAGGACGACCATGAGATCCACGGTGACTTTATCGAGAGTGGGCACTGTCAGGACCGCCGCAACTTGAGACTGGCATTTGCTCCCGAGATGATCACCACGTTATGGTTAGCCAATGGTTAATTCGCCGCAAAACCCCCGCCAAGAGCTCGATTTGACGCCGTTTTCCGCCGCCGGCGGCGAGCCTGTCGAGTGGCGGATCTCGGACGCACCGGTGCCCTATCCCGAGGCGGTGGCCGCCATGGAGGCACGGGTCGCCGCCATCGCGGCGGGCGAGGCCGCGGAACTGGTCTGGCTGCTCGAACACCCCCCGCTCTACACCTCCGGCACCTCGGGCAAGGAAGCCGACCTGCGCGATCCCCGCTTCCCGATCTTCACCACGGGACGCGGCGGCCAGCTCACCTATCACGGGCCCGGCCAGCGCGTGGCCTATGTCATGCTGGACCTCAAGCGCCGCCGGCCGGACGTCCGGGCCTATGTCGCGAGCCTGGAGGAGCTGATTCTGCGCACGCTCGCCGCCTTCAACGTCCGGGGCGAACGGCGCGAGGACCGCGTCGGCGTCTGGGTCAAGCGGCCCGACAAGGGCGAAGGTTACGAGGACAAGATCGCGGCGATCGGCGTCCGGCTGAAGCGCTGGGTATCGTTCCACGGCATCGCCATCAATGTCGAGCCGGAGCTGTCGCATTTCGCAGGCATCGTGCCGTGCGGCGTCACTGACGCCCGCTACGGCGTCACCTCGCTGGTCGACCTCGGCCAGCTCGTGACCATGGCCGATGTCGACGTCGCGCTCCGGCAGGCGTTCGAGGAATTGTTCGGGCCGACCCGCGCGCTGCTGCCGGAAGTGGCCGCCTGACGCCTCCGCGTTCTTCACGGAATCGGCTATGCTCGATTCCGGCGCCGCCCACGCCTCCCCCCTCCGCCGGGAAAGCAGACCTCATGCCGGGCGATGAGATCACGGGCCGACTGTTCGAGCGCTGGGCATAAGGAGGGATTGCGTTTCAGCTCGCAACGGGAGGTTTGGACGATGAGACTCTCTGCGCCGATCTATCATCTGAAGCGACGCGCGAGACGCCTGTCCCGCGAGGAAGGCATTCCACTGCACGACGCACTCGACCGCGTCGCCAGGACGGAAGGGTTTTCCGCCTGGAGCATGCTCGCAGCGAAAGCCGCCGCGCTGACGCTCGCGAACAGGCTGTTCCCGCAATTCATGCCTGGCGATCTGGTGCTGGTCGGCGCGCGGCCCGGCCAGGGCAAGACGCTGATGAGCCTCGAACTTGCGGTGGAGGCGATGAAGTCGGGCCATCGGGCCGCGTTCTTCTCACTCGAGTACACCGAGAAGGATGTTCTGGATCGCTTGCGCGCGATCGGCGTGAAGCCGGCGCAATTCGACACACTCTTGGAGGTCGACTGCTCCGACGCCATCAGCGCCGATTACGTCGTCAAGCAGATGGCGACGGCGCCCCGCGGCACGGTCGTGGTGATCGACTATCTGCAGCTGCTCGACCAGAGGCGGGAAAACCCCGACCTCACCGTTCAGGTACGCGCGCTGAAATCCTTCGCGCGCGACCAAGGACTGATCGTCGTCTTCATCTCGCAGATCGACCGATCCTATGATCCCCAGGTCAAGCCCTGCCCCGATCTCAGCGACGTCAGGCTGCCGAATCCGCTGGACCTGAAGCTGTTCGACAAGACGTGCTTCCTGAACAATTCGGAAGTCCGGTTCGGCGCGGCGAGCTGACGGAAGGCCGCGGGCGAGACCATACCCGCGGCCTGCAGATTTACGCCGCCTGCAGCGGCACTTCGAGCTTGCCGGCGATGTAGCGGCGCTCCTGGGTCAGGCCGCCAAAGCCGTAGGCGTCTCCCTTGACCTCGTCGACATGCAGGTAGGTCTCGGGATGCAGCGGGCCCAAAATCTCGGCCATGCGCCTGAACATGGCGGCGAGATAGGCCGCCTTCTCGTCCTTGGTGTTGGTGCCTTCGCTGACGTGAATGTCGATCCAGTAGCTTGCAAGCTTCTGCTCGGCCAGCGACCTGCCGCCGGCGAACCAGTCATCGGCGCCCACCGGCTTGACGATGATGGCCGTTACCTTGGGGTCCTTGTGCAGGATCCTTGCGGTGAGCTCGGACACGGCGCTCGCGATGTCGGCCTTCAGGGAGGGCGACTCGCGGGACGTGGTGTAGGACACGGTGATCAGGGGCATTGTCGTTCTCCTTAAGATGCTGCGCCGGTTGGCGCGGCGTTGGTAGGAAGCTAGACCTCCGCTCGTCATTTTGGTATCTTATCTCTGTTGATATCAGTGATAAGAATCCGTAATGACACCGACGCTCGACATCGCCACAATCAGGGCTTTCCTGCTGGTTGCCGATCTCCAGAGTTTTACCCGTGCCGCCGAAGCCCTGGGCACGACGCAGGCGGCGGTCAGTCTCAAGCTGCAACGGCTGGAGACGTTGCTGGGAAAACGTCTCGTCGAGCGCTCACCCCGCGCGGTCCGGCTCACCGCCGACGGCGCCGGCTTCCTCGAACGCGCCCGTGCGCTGATCGCCGCGCACGACCGCGCGCTGTCGGGCGAGGCACCGGCCGTGCAGTCGCTCTCGCTCGGCATCTCCGATCACGCGGCCGGCCCCGAGCTCGTGCCGCTGCTCGAACGGCTGCACGCGATGTCGGCGAACCTCACCCTCGCCGTCACCATCGGCTTCTCGCGGGAGATGCAGGATGCCTATGACGCAGGTCAGCTCGATGCGGTGATCGTCCGCCAGGAAGGCAGCCGCCGCGGCGGCGAGATGCTGACCGAGGACGAGTTCGGCTGGTTCGCCACACGTCGCCTTACGCTACCGAAGGGCGAGCCGCTGCCGCTTGCGACGCTCGCCCCGCCCTGCGGCGTCCGCGCCATCGCGGTGCGTATGCTCGACAGGGCCAACATCGCCTGGCGCGAGCGCTTCGTCGGCGGCGGCGTCACGGCGGTGGTTGCCGCCGCGCTTGCCGGACTTGCGATCGCGCCGCTGGCACGGCGGATCGCACCTCCCGGGCTGATCGACATCGGGCCTGCGCACAGGCTGCCGAAACTCGGCAGCTCGAAGGTGATGCTGCATTCGAAGGTCAGCGATCCCGCCAAGCGAGCGGCGCTGCGCGCGGTGGCGGCGACGTTTCGGAGCGCGGCGGCCACCTGAAATTCTTACAGGATCGCCTCGAACGCGCTGCGCAGCGTCTCGTGCCGGAAAACAAAGCCGCGGCTCAGCGCCTTGTTCGGCAGCACGCGCTGGCCGCCGAGCAAGAGCTCGTCGGCGAAGCCGCCGCCGATCCGGCGCAAGAGGCCGCCGGGAATGCGGAACACCGCGGGCCGGTGCAGTCGGCGGCCGAGCTCTTCGGTGAACTTGGCGTTGGTCACCGGGATCGGGGCGGTGGCGTTGACGGGGCCGGTGAGATCGGACGTGGCCATCACATAGGCGATCAGGCGAATGAGATCGTCGCGCTCGATCCAGGACATCCACTGCCGTCCGGTGCCGAGCGGGCCGCCAAGGCCGAACTCGAAGGGCGTCAGCATGCGCGTGATGAAGCCGCCTTCCGTCCCGAGCACGAGGCCGATACGCAAACAGGCCACGCGCACACCGAACTCCTCCGCCGGCCGCGCCGCTGCCTCCCAGGCCGCGCACAGCTCGTGGCTGAAGCAGGCGTGCGACTTCGCCGATTCCGTCAGCACCTGGTCGGCCCACAGGCCGTACCAGCCGATCGCAGAGCCGCTGACCAGCACCTCGGGCTTGCGCTCGAGCCGCGCGATCAGCTTGACGATTTCGCCGGTCATGTCGACGCGGGAGTCGATGATCCTGGCGCGCTTGGCCTCGGTCCACAGGCCATTGCCGATCGGCTCGCCCGCAAGATTGACGATGGCGTCGATCTTCGTGTCCGCGGGAAGCTGATCGAGGCTCGTGATCAGCGTGACCGGCGGCGGCAGCATCTCAACCCTGGCGGGGTTGCGGACCAACGCGATCACGTCGTGCCCGGCCCCGCCGAGGCCTGCCGCCAGCCGGCTGCCGATGAATCCGGTGGCTCCCGTGATCAGCACGGTCTTGCGGCCGGGAATCTTTTCGACGAGGGCCGCTGCCGGAACACTCTTCATGCGACCCAATCGGCGCATCGCCGCAAAATCCCTGACGCCGCACAGCGCCGCGCCGACCGCGCAGGCGGTCGCGGCGATACTCAGCAGTCCTTGATAAACGACCATCACGCCGAACGGCTGCATCGTCCAGTCGGTCAGCACCGGCAGCAACAGCACGAGAATGGCGCCATAGTTGATGGCGAGCAGCGTGTGATTGATCCGCTCGCTCGGCGGCAGTTTTCGGCTCAGATCCTCCTCGACGAAATCCATCAGCGTGATGACGATCTCGGCAATGAGCACCGCGACGATCAAGAGCGCCAGAACGCCATAGACTTCGAGCCAGCCGAGCACGAGGAACAGCAGCGCATAGAGCATGTTACGGATGCCGTGCAGCTTCAGCTCGAAGCGTTGCGATGGTCGCCACGCCAGTCGTTCGGTGAATTCGTGGTGATAGAAGGTGTCGAACACGCCCATCACGATCTGGATGGAGATGAGCGTCCACAACAGCGATGTCATGACACGGCCTCCCGGAAGGTGGCGGACTGGTGGATCAGTGCGCCGTAACGCGGATGAATGACGTCGAGGGTGAAGCGGAACGCGCCCTCGCCGAGGTCGCGGTGCGTCACGGTGAGATCGCCCGGCGTGAGCCATTGCGGCAGCGGGATCCACAGGCGTCCGAGCTGGAGCCCATAGCCGGCGCTGCGAAAGGTCAGCGCCTGGTCCTCGACCGCGATGCGGAGCGCCATCGAAACGCCGAAGCCGACATATTCTTCGAGTCCGGTGGGACCGGCAAAACGCTTGGCGGAATGGATCACTTGCGGAAATCCACGCTTGCGCGCGCAGATGCGCGTCCAGGTCTGACCGCCGGTTGCGGCATCCTCGGTCACGGTCACGATCATGGGCACGCCGGTGTCACGGCCGGTCGGCAGCGGCCCGCCGATCATGCGTGCCGCCTGCGCGAGCCACCAGCCGATGTCGCTGAAGGAAATCTCGTCGACAATTCCGACGTAGACGACACTATCGCCGTCGGCGACGCGTTTGGAGAAGCGCCGCCAGGTCGCGAGCGGCAGTCGGCCCCAATCCTGGTCCGACAGCAATGCGCGGAAGCGGCGATCGTCGAGCAACTTGATGTGAGCGGAGGTCGATGCGTTGCAGCCTGATAATCTTGCCGACGTCATCGTACCCTCCTCGAGACTATTTGGTCTTGCCCAGCGGCAGCAGGCTCACGATCTTCTCGCCAAGCCGCATCAAGGCGACCAGCCGCGGCCGAGGCACCTTCAGCATCTGCATGAACCAGTGGTCGGCGAGCTCGGTGAAGGCGAGCATCTCCTTCAGCCGCTTGCTGGCGACCGGATTGATGGTGGGATCGTCGGTGGCGTCGGACACGCAGGCCCTGAGCGCCGCGATCGCCGGATCGAGCTCCCGCTCCTTGCGCCGCGCCGCGATTCTGGCCGCGACCTCCCAGATGTCGGTCTCGGCCTCGTAATGGTCGCGGCGGTCGCCCAGGATCGGCACGCGCCGGATCAGGTTCCAGGCGAGTAGTTCCTTCAGCGAGTTGGAGACGTTGGAGCGCGCCATGCCGAGCGTATCGGCGATATCCTCGGCGGTCATCGGTGCTTCGGAAAGGTAGAGCAGCCCGTGGATCTGGCTGACTGAGCGATTGACGCCCCACTCGTCCCCCATGTCGCCCCAATGCAGGATGAAGCGCTCGACGGCGGCGGGGAGTTTCTTCTTCCCGGTTATTTCTGTCATGACAGAAATATCTGATAATACCGATCTGCTGTCAAGAGCAACGCCATCGGCATGCGAGGCGGGGAAATCTGCTTAAAAATGTCCCACCCTCGGGGAACCATCCGGCGCCCGCGGCGTTTGCTCCAGTCGAGGCGGGGTCCCGGAATGGTCGAAAAAGTCAGTCAACAGAGAGACTTGTTCGAGAGCGAACGCAGTTTCCGGCTGTTGGTTGAGGGAGTCGCTGACTACGCCCTCTACATGCTCGATCCCAAGGGGATCATCACCAGCTGGAACATCGGCGGCGAACGCATCAAGGGCTATTCACCCGACGAAATCCTCGGCCAGCATTTCTCCCGCTTCTACACCGAAACCGACCGCGCCAACGGCAAGCCGGCCCGTGCGCTCGGCATCGCCAGGGACAAGGGCCGCTACGAGGAGGAAGGCTGGCGCGTCCGCAAGGACGGCACGTTCTTCTGGGCGAGCGTCGTGATCGATCCGATCTACGAGGACGGCGCACTGGTCGGATTCGCCAAGATCACGCGGGACATCACCGAACGCCGCAATACCCAGATCAAGCTTGAGGCGATGCAGAAGCAGCTCGCCGAGTCCCAGAAGTTCGACGCGCTCGGACAACTCACAGGTGGGGTCGCCCACGACTTCAACAACCTTCTGATGATCATCAGCGGCAGCCTCCATATGCTGAAGCGAGGAGCCGACGACGGGGCCAAGGTGCAGCGCGCGATCTCGGCCATCGAAACCGCCACCAAGCGCGGGGCGGCGCTGACCAACCAACTCCTCACCTTCGCGCGGCGGCAGAGCGTCAATCCGCAGGCGATCGATTTCGCCGACCGCATCGCGGCAATTCGCGACGTGCTCGATGCCGGTGTCGGCAGCTCCGTACGCCTGGTCTTCGACATCGACCGCGACGTCTGGCCCATCAAGGCCGACGCGTCCGAACTCGAGACAGCGCTGCTCAACCTCGTCATCAATGCCCGCGACGCGATGCCCGACGGCGGCACCGTGACGATCGGCGCACGCAAGGTCGTGCTGGACGAGGCGCCTCTCGCGGGCGATTTCGTCGCGATCGACGTCACCGATACCGGGCTCGGCATTCCCTCCGACGTTCTCGACAAGATCTTCGAGCCGTTCTTCACGACCAAGCCGATCGGAAAGGGCACGGGCCTCGGCCTGTCTCAGGTGCACGGCTTCGCGCACCAGGCCGGCGGCACGGTGAGCGTCGCAAGCGAGCTCGGCAAGGGCACGACCTTCACCATCCTCCTGCCCCGCGGAGAAGACACGCCATCGTCCGACACGACGGCGGAGCCCGCGTTTCAGGGCAGCGGTACCGTGTTGCTGGTGGAGGACAATCCGGACGTCGCCGTTGTCAGCATCGGCCTGCTGGAGCAGCTCGGCTACCAGGTGCGCCGGGTCGCCGATGCCGAAGCCGCCTTGCGCGAGATCGAGAACAACGGCGTCGACTTCGTGTTCTCGGACATCGTCATGCCCGGCAAGATGGACGGCCTCACCCTCGCCCATCATCTCCGCCAGATCCGCCCCGGCCTGCCGATCCTGCTCGCCACCGGCTACAGCGAGGTCGCCGCCGGCGTGCGCGGGGATTTCCCGATCCTGCGCAAGCCGTACGAGATTCACGAGCTCAGCGAAGCGATCGCCAAGCTGCCGCGGTGAAGTCTCTCAACCTGTCCCCGTAAGAACGAGGCGAGGGAGCGGACCTTCGGCGCGGCGAGAACCATGGCTCTCACAGCGTCGGCAGCACCGAGAACTTCTCCCCTGCCCGGCGCAAATTCAGCTCATCCACGCTCGCGGTCTCGCTGGTGACGCTGTCGACGCGCGAGGATGGCGGGCCGTGGCGGCACAGCGCGACCATGTCGGCGACGTGCTGCGGCGTGCCGGCGAACAGCGCTTCCACGCTGCCGTCGCGGCGGTTGCGGACCCAGCCTTCGAGGCCGCTCGTTGTCGCCTGATACTCGACCCAGGCACGATAGCCGACGCCCTGCACGCGCCCGCGGATCATGACCTGGAGAATCGCCCGGCTCATTTTTTCAATCCGAGAACCTCGGCGCTGCGCGCCTTGATGTCGGTCTCGCGCATGACGCGGGCCGTCAGCTCCGACGATGCGATCCCTCTGAGGCTTTTCGGCGGCGCGCCTTCGCGGAGCGCCTTCAGAGTCTCATACACGGCCTGCGTCGCGGCTGCGATCGGCGCGTGCCCCTGGAGCGCGATGCGTACGCGCTGACCGGCGAGATAATCGAGCGCGTTCAGCTCTTCCGGCGCCCCGCCGAGCACGATCGGCAGGTGCGTCGCAGCGGCAACCGCCTCGAGTTCGGCGCGCGACTTGATTCCGGTGAAGAACAGCGCATCCACACCGGCGGCTTCGTATGCCCTGGCGCGGCGGATCGCATCTTCGATCGAACTGATCGCAGCAGCACCCGTGCGGCCCATGATGACCAGCGAGCCATCACTACGACCGTCGAGCGCGGCCTTCATCTTGCCGACGCCTTCCTCGAGCGAGATCAGCTGCGTCTTCGCCTCGCCAAAAGCGGCCGGCAGCAGCGTGTCCTCGATGGTGAGGCCGGCGGCGCCCGCCGCCTCCAGTTCCTGCACGGTACGGCGCACATTGAGCGCATTGCCATAGCCGTGATCGGCATCGACCAGCACCGGCAGCGCCGAGGCCCGCGACATCCGCCGCATCTGCTCGGCGAGCTCGGTGAGCGTGATCAGGGTGATGTCGGGGTCGCCGAGCACCGCGAGCGAGGCCACCGAACCGCCGAACATGCCGAGCGGAAAGCCGAGGTCCTCGGCGATGCGGATCGAGATGGCGTCGTAAACCGAGCCGGGATGGACGCAGGTCGCGCCCGACAGGACGGAGCGCAGTTTTTCGCGGCGGGAACGAAAGGCCATGGCGCTGTCTCGATTAGGTCACGGAGGCCGCAGCATACTCCGTCATTGCGAGCGAAGCGAAGCAATCCAGGAATGCATCCGCGGAGACAGACTGGATTGCTTCGTCGCGAAGGGGCTCCTACGCAAACTCCAGGATCAGCGCGTCCACCGCAAGCGTCGCGCCGGCGCTGGCGTGGACTTTCTTCACGGTGCCGTCCTGCTCGGCGCGAAGCACGTTCTGCATCTTCATGGCTTCGACCACCGCGAGCGTCTCGCCGGCCTTGACCTCCTGTCCCTCGGTCACAGCGATCGAGACCACGAGGCCGGGCATCGGACAGAGCAGCTTCTTGCCGCTGTCGGAGGCCGTCGTCACCGGCATCAGGCGCGCGGACGCGGCTTCCGCTTCGGTCCAGACATAGACCGGCACTTCGACGCCCTGATGCGCCAGACGAATGCCGTTGGGAATCGGCCGCGCCTGCACCGCGACGAAATGGCCGTCGATGGTGCCCTGCCAGACCGCATCACCCGGCTTCCACGGCGACTGCAACAGATGCACATTGCCGACCTTGCCGGCGGCATCGACGAAACGCACCGCGATCGCCTCACCCTCGCGGCCGACCTCGAGCTGTATCTCTTGGCGGTCGAGCCAGACCGCGCGGCGCCGCTCGCGCTGCACGATGCGGCCGCCCATCTGGCCCGAGATCTGGCGCTTGCGTTCCCCTAACACGTGATCGATGGCGGCGCCGACCGCGGCGATCCGCCGCGCGACCTCGCCTTCCGGCACGCGCACCGCAAAGCCCTTGGGAAACTCCTCGGCGATGAAGCCGGTCGAGAGCCGGCCCTCACGCCAGCGCGGATGGTGCATCAGCGCCGACAGGAACGGAATGTTGTGGCGGATGCCATCGACATAGAAAGAATCCAGCGCGGTGGCCTGCGCCTCGATGGCGGCGGCGCGCGACGGCGCATGGGTGACGAGCTTGGCGATCATCGGATCGTAATGGATCGAGATTTCGCCGCCCTCCTGCACGCCGGTGTCGTTGCGGATGGTGATGCCGTCCTGGCTGGCTTCCGCCGGCGGACGATATTTCACGAGCCGCCCGATCGAGGGCAGGAAGTTGCGGAACGGATCTTCGGCATAGAGGCGCGACTCCACCGCCCAGCCTGTCAGCGTGACGTCCTTCTGCGCCAGCGCGAGCTTCTCGCCGGCGGCAACGCGGATCATCTGCTCGACGAGGTCGACGCCGGTGACGAGCTCGGTGACGGGATGCTCGACCTGGAGGCGCGTGTTCATCTCCAAGAAATAGAAGCTCTTGTCCTGCCCGGCGACGAACTCGACGGTGCCGGCCGAGTCGTAATTCACGGCTTTCGCCAGTGCGACCGCCTGCTCGCCCATCTTGCGGCGGGTGGCCTCGTCGAGCAGCGGCGACGGCGCCTCCTCGATGACCTTCTGGTTGCGGCGCTGGATCGAGCATTCGCGCTCACCGAGATAAATGACGTTGCCGTGCTTGTCGCCCAGCACCTGGATCTCGATGTGGCGGGGATCAACGATGAACTTCTCGACGAAGACGCGGTCGTCGCCGAACGAGGCCTTGGCCTCGGCCTTGGCGAGATTGAAGCCCTCGGCGACCTCGGCCGTCGAATGCGCGATGCGCATGCCCTTGCCGCCGCCGCCGGCGGAGGCCTTGATCATCACGGGGTAGCCGATCTCGTCGGCGATCCTGACCGCGTGCTTGTCGTCCTCGATGACTCCGAGATAGCCGGGCACGGTCGAGACCTTGGCCTTGGCGGCCGCCTTCTTCGACTCGATCTTGTCGCCCATCGCCGCAATCGCGCCCGGGTTCGGGCCGATGAAGACGATGCCGGCGGCTTCCAGGGCGCGCGGAAACGCCTCACGCTCTGACAGGAAGCCATAGCCGGGATGCACGGCCTCGGCGCCCGTCTTGCGACAGGCTTCCACGATCTTCTCGATCACCAGATAGCTCTCGGCCGCCGCAGGCGGGCCGATCAGCACGGCCTCGTCGGCCATCTCGACATGGAGGGCGTCGCGATCGGCCTCGGAATAGACCGCAACCGTCTGTATTCCCATCTTGCGAGCGGTCTTGATGACCCGGCAGGCGATTTCGCCGCGATTGGCGATCAGGATGCGTTTGAACATGCTTTTCTTGAGTCTCGACCTTGGGCGGGACCCTTCCCCGGCCGTTGGGGCCTATTGGGACGGGCCGTGTGGCTCCCGTGGTACATCAAAATCGGCCGGAGGCAACGGTCTAAATCCGGCCCGCTTCTGGCGTACCAGCGCAAGACCGAATGGGCTCGCAAGCCCTTAGAGCCCCCCTGCGGCGCCCTTGGGCTCCTTGGCCACGTCCCGGACCAGGCCGTGAACGAAGCCGAGCTTGCCGACCACCGCGGGCGACAGGATGAAGGGATAGAGGTCGCGCAGGCCCATGGCACGGTTGACGCTGTTCATGGCGAACGTGAAGGGTAGCCATGCGCTCAGCAGCGCGTCGACGTCCCTTGCCTCGTAGGGGTTGAAACGGATGCGCGCCGTCAACTCCCCGTCGCGGTCCACCCTGGGGCGCACTTCCATGCCGAACTCGCCCGCCATCTCCAGAGCATCCACGATGTGGATATAGTGCGCCCAGGTCTCGGCGAAGTCTTCCCAGGGATGGGTCGTGGCATAGGCCGAGACGTAACTCTGCTGCCAGTCCGGCGGCGGGCCTTCGGCATAGTGGCGCTGCAGGGCCTGGCCGTAATCGGCGGAATCGTCACCGAATACCGCGCGGCATTCATCGAGCTTGCCGCCGCCCCGCACCAGGACGTCCCAGAAATAGTGCCCGACCTCGTGGCGGAAATGCCCGAGCAGCGTACGGTACGGCTCACCCATCTCGAGCCTGCGCCGCTCCCGCTCGATGGTATTGGCCTCGGTGAGCGCGATCGTGATCAGGCCGTTGTCGTGGCCGGTCAAGATCTTCTCTCCGCTGTTGGGATCGTCAGCGAGGAAATTGAAGATCAGTCCATGCTCGGGGTCGTCTTGCCGGGTCTGGAGCGGCAGCTTCCAGCGGATCAGGGAATAGAACAGACGGTGTTTCGCCACCTCCAGCTCGCGCCAGCCGGCGAGTTGGGCGGGGTCGGACAAATCCGGTACGATGCCGTTGTGGCGGCAGGCGCGGCAATAGCCGTTGCCCTCGCCTGGATCCGTCAGCCAGTTGCAGGAATCGTACGCGGCATTGCGGCACAGCATCCGGCTTTCGCCCTTGTCTGCCAGCGTCCTCCAGGCCTCTCCGTCGGGCTCGATCGCCGACATCGTCTCCCTCTCCGGCAGGAACGCGACCTGATGGCCGCAGCGTTCGCAGACACGGTTCTCGAAATAGAGGACGTTGCCGCAGGCCTGGCAGACAAAGAGCTTCAAGATTTAGCCTCTTCGGAAAGGTGATTTGAACGACGAGAGGTGTGGCGCCTCGCGAAGACGCATCCGCAGCTGCATCGTTCCAATTTCAGGAACAAAATGCCAAAACCGGCGTTGCCTACCACACTTTCCCGCATGCCGGGCTCGCCGCCAGCCTTTCCAGACAGTCTATTTCCTCTAAACAATGGTCATCACGCTCCGTCTGTGTGAATATCCATTCGGCACGTGCGCAACCGCATGACAACGGCCGATGCCTTGAACGATCCCTTGCCCGAAACCATCGCCGCCGAAAGGCTGCGCCAGCATCTCGAAGACGTCGCGCGCGAGCGCGACAACGCCTATCGTGCGCTTCAGGAGCGCGAGGCCGAGCTCGCACGCATCCAGCGCATTGGCAAGGTCGGCGGCGTCGAGGTCGACTTCCGCGAAGGGTTCAAGAACCGCCGCTCGCCCGAATATCTCATGATTCATGGCCTGCCGCCCGAGGCCGCCGACGAATCGCACGAGGATTGGGTCAATCGGCTCCATCCCGAGGATCGCGAAGCAACCGTCAAGCATTTCTTGGAGGCGCTCGCCGGCACGAGCGAAGACTACACCGCCGCATACCGCATCATCCGCCCCAATGACGGCGAGACCCGCTGGATCCGGGTCGTCGCCAAGATCGAGCGCGACAAGGATGGCCGCGCCATCCGCCTCGTGGGCGCCCATATCGACATCACCGACCAGATGCTCGCGCGCGAGACCCTGCGCGAGAGCGAGGAACGCTTTCGGTTGATCGCCGACAGCGCGCCGGTACCGATCTGGGTGACCAAGCTCGATCGCAAGCGGTCCTTCGCCAACCAGGCCTATGTCGATTTCGTCGGCCTGCCCTATGATCAGGCCATCGATTTCGACTGGCGCAAGGTGCTGCATCCGGACGACCTGCCGCACGTGCTCCAGCAATCCGTCCAGGGCGAAGCGTCACTCAAGCCCTTCGTGCTCGAAGCGCGGTACAAGAACGCCAGCGGCGAATGGCGCTGGTTGCGCTCGGAATCGCAGCCACGCTGGGACCCGACCGGCAAGCATATCGGCTTCATCGGCGTTGCCCACGACATCACCGTCGCCAAGCAGGCCGAGATCGAGCTCCGGCAGCTCAACGAGACGCTGGAAGAGCGCATCGCACAACGCACCGCCGAGCTCGAATCCAACGAGGCGCGGCTGCGCGCGATCCTGGAAACCAGCAACCAGTATCAGGGTCTGGTCAATCTCAGGGGCGAGCTTCTCTACGCCAACAAGACCGCACTCGACGGCATCGATGCGAGCTCTTCAGATGTGATCGGCAAGCCGTTGTGGGAGACGCCCTGGTTCAGCGCGACGGAGGGCATGAGCGCGCAAGTGCAGGACGCCTTCCACACCGTGCTCAAGGGCGAAGCGGTGCGGCTCGAGATGCGGCTACGCCTTCCCGTCGGCGAGCGCGATTTCGACTTCGGCATGCGCCCCGTGCTCGACCGTCACGGCAACATCACAGGCGCCGTGCCCGAGGCCGTCGACATCACCGAGCGCCGCCGCGGCGAGGAGGCGTTGCGGCAATCGCAGAAGATGGAGGCGATCGGCCAGCTCACCGGCGGCGTCGCACACGATTTCAACAATCTCCTCACCATCATCCGCTCGGCCACCGATTTCCTGCGCCGGCGGGAGCTGCCGGAAGAGCGCCGCCGCCGCTATGTCGATGCCATCTCCGAGACGGTCGAGCGCGCCTCCAAGCTGACCGCGCAGCTTCTGGCGTTCGCGCGCCGGCAGCCGCTGAAACCCCAGATCTTCAACGTCGGCAGCCAGGTCGAGGGCGTCGCGCAACTGGTGCGGCCGCTGGTCGGCGGCCGCATCGAGATCGTCGTCGAGATCGACGATGCCGACTGCTTCACCGTCGCCGACATCGCCCAGTTCGAGACCGCGCTGATCAACCTCGCCATCAACGCCCGCGACGCCATGGACGGCGAAGGCCGCCTCACCATCGCCGTGCGCAAGGTTCAGGGCATTCCGAGCCTGCGCGCGCAATCGGCGCGGGGCGGCGACTATGTCGCAATCTCCGTCGCCGACACCGGCAGCGGCATCGCGCCGGACCATCTCGACTCCATCTTCGAGCCGTTCTTCACCACCAAGGAGGTCGGCAAGGGTACCGGTCTCGGCCTCAGCCAGGCCTTCGGATTCGCAAAGCAGTCCGAGGGCGACATCGCGGTGGCGAGCACACAAGGCCACGGCGCGACCTTCACCATGTATTTGCCCCAGGCGCAAAGCCCCGCCGCCGAGAAGGAAACCGCGGCGCTCACCCACGAGGCTGCGATCACGGGGCGCGGCTACCGCGTGCTCGTGGTCGAGGACAATGACGATGTCGGCCAGTTCTCGACCGAGCTTCTGGAAGATCTCGGCTACGTCGTCCGGCGCGTCGCCAACGCCAACGCTGCTCTGACGATCCTGGGCGAGAACGAATTCTCCGTCGACCTCGTCTTCTCCGACGTCATCATGCCCGGCATGAACGGCGTCGAGCTCGCCGGCGTCATCCGCGAGCGCTATCCGGGCCTGCCCGTGGTGCTCACAAGCGGCTACAGCAACGTGCTCGCCGAGAACGCCCATCGCGGGTTCGAGCTGATTCAGAAGCCATATTCCGTGGAGTCGCTCTCGCGGATTCTGCGCAAGGCGATCACGGAGAAGCTCTCGGTGGCGCGGTGAATGTAGCCAAACACTCCACCGTCGTTCTGGACAAGCGCGCCTCGAGCGCGCGCCGATCCGGGATCCATATCCACAGGAAGCGGTGACCGGGCCAACTGCTAGCCACCAATCTTCGCCAAACGGTTATGGGTCCCGGATCTGCGCTTACGCTTGTCCGGGACGACTGCGGATTGGTTGGCACGCTGGTTTGCACAACGACGATCGAGAGACCGATGGCCAGCGAGAATCCCGATCAGGCAAGACAGGCCGGCCGCGCGCTGGATGCAGCCAATTTCTTCCTCGCCGACGTCCGCGACGGGCTCGGGCCCTATCTCGCGGTCTATCTTCTGACCGAGCAGCACTGGGACGAGGCGCGGATCGGCCTCGTGATGTCGATCGCAACCGTCGCCGGCATCGTGGCGCAGACGCCGGCCGGCGCCCTGGTCGATGCGACCCGGGCAAAGCGGCTGGTGATGGTGATTGCTGCGATCATGGTGACGCTGGCCTCGCTGTCGCTGCCGTTGTTTCCGAGCTTCCTCCCCGTCGCGATCTCGCAAGGAATTGCGCAGGCCGCTGCCGTGATGTTTCCGCCAGCGATCGCAGCCGTTTCGCTCGGCATTTTCGGTCATGCCGCCTTCACCCGGCGGATCGGCCGCAATGAGACCTTCAACCACGCCGGCAATGCGGTCGCGGCCGCGCTGGCGGGGGTCTCCGCCTATTGGGTGGGCCCGACTGTCGTCTTCTTCCTCCTTGGCGCGATGGCGATCGCGAGCCTCCTCAGTATCCTCGCGATCCCTGCCCGCGCCATCGATCATGATTTGGCCCGTGGGATGAATGGTGCAGACGCCGATGCGCGGCGGGACGCGCCGTCGGGCATCACCGTGCTTCTGACCTGCCGCCCCCTGCTCGTCTTTGCAATCTGCGTACTGCTCTTCCATCTCGCCAACGCGGCCATGTTGCCGCTGGTCGGGCAAAAGCTGGCGCTCCAGGACAAGAACATGGGCACCAGCCTGATGTCGGCCTGCATCGTCGCCGCGCAATTGGTGATGGTGCCGTTCGCGATGCTGGTCGGTGCGAAGGCCGACCGCTGGGGCCACAAGCGCTTTTTCCTGGCCGCCCTGCTGATCCTGCCTGTTCGCGCCGCCCTCTACACGCTCTCGGACAATCCGTTCTGGCTGGTCGGCGTGCAGTTGCTAGACGGCGTCGGCGCGGGCATCTTCGGCGCAATCTTCCCGGTGATCGTCGCCGACCTCATGCGCAACACTGGACGCTTCAACGTCGCGCAAGGCGCGGTCATCACGGCCCAGAGCATCGGTGCCGCAATGTCGACGACGCTGGGAGGCGTCGTGGTGGTCGCTGCAGGCTACAGCGCGGCGTTCATCAGCCTCGGCGCCGTCGCTGCGATCGGTGCCGTCATTTGCATTCTCGCGCTGCCCGAGACACGACATGGCGCCCCTCGCCCACGGGGGAAGACAGCGGCGTCGGCATCGGCTATCGCTGCCGAATGAAGCCAACCCGTTTCGAGAACTGACCGTGCCGTCTGACGCCATCTGGGCCTGGAGCATCATCGTCGTCGCGACCGCGTGCGTCATCATCCGCCCCTTTCGCCTGCCGGAGGCGGTCTGGGCCGTGATCGGTGCGGGCGCCCTGGTGCTATCAGGCCTGCTGCCATGGCGGGACGCGCTCACCGGCATCGAAAAAGGCCTCGACGTCTACCTCTTCCTGATCGGCATGATGCTGATTGCAGAGCTGGCGCGGCTCGAGGGCCTATTCGACTATCTCGCCGCGCTCGCGGTGGAATATGCTGACGGCTCGCCGCAGCGGCTGTTCCTGCTGATCTATCTCGTCGGCACGCTCGTGACCGTGCTGCTCTCCAACGACGCCACCGCGATCGTGCTGACTCCGGCCGTCTATGCCGCGACGCGCGCGGCCGGCGCAAAACCGCTGCCTTATTTGTTCGTCTGCGCTTTCATCGCCAATGCCGCGAGCTTCGTGCTGCCGATCTCCAATCCCGCCAATCTCGTCGTGTTCGGCGCGCGCATGCCCGAGCTCACCGAATGGCTGCGCCTGTTCGCCCTGCCCTCGGCCGCCTCCATCCTGCTGACCTACATCGTGCTGCGCCTGACCCAGCACCGCGCGCTGAAGGAGGAGACGATTGCGCGCAGCGTGCCGCATCCCAAGCTCGGCCGCGGCGGCAAGCTGACGGCCATCGGCATCGTCGCGATCGGAATCGTGCTGGTCACAGCGTCGGCGCTGGATAAGCAGCTGGGCCTGCCGACCTTCATCTGCGGCGGCATGACGGCCGCGATCGTGCTGCTGCTCAGCCGGCAATCGCCATGGCCCGTGCTGCGCGGCGTGTCCTGGAGCGTGCTTCCGCTGGTCGGCGGGCTCTTTGTCATGGTGGAAGCACTGATCAGGACCGGCGTGATCGCGCAGCTCAGCGCATTGCTGCATCAGGCGGTGGCGCAATCGGTCCCGCAGGCGGCCTGGAGTGTGGGCATCGCCACCGCCATCGCCACGAACATCGCCAACAACCTTCCCGTCGGCCTCGTCGCCGGCTCGGTTGCCGCCAGCGATCATTTGCCAGCCCCGGTCGTCAGCGCCATCCTGATCGGCGTCGATCTCGGCCCCAATCTGTCGGTGACAGGATCGCTCGCCACCATCCTCTGGCTGGTCGCGCTCCGCCGGGAAAAGATCGAGGTCGGCGCCTGGCCGTTCCTCAAGCTCGGCCTGCTGGTGACGCCGCCCGCCCTCATCGCGGCGCTGGCGGCTGCGATCCGATAGACGCACGCCGTTTGCGGCGTATCAATGCCGCCGCTACGGCCGGAGCTAACCTTCAACTTGTCGCGCGGCCTCACAGGGCGCGGCAAGGAGGTACATCATGCAGATCCGGTCAAAGGCATTGCCGCAGAGCTTTTCCCTGCGTCGCGCGTTTCAGAGCTTCACTGCGCCGAGCGAGGGCGGGGCGGAAAGGTCCCACCCGCTGCTCCTCGTCACGGCCGTGGTCCTGCTGACCCTGTTCGCGATCGTCGAGATCGACCTGCACAGCGCCCAGCTCCAGGCGATCGGCCTGCTCGGCCATGGCGTCGGGATTGATCCCGTCTTCCTGAGCCCGTAGCCCCGTCGGGACCCGATCGCGGCGATGCCGCCGCGACCGGGGCCTACGTCGTCAGTCGTTCTCGTAGCCGTAGACTTCCGGCAGGATGAAGATTGCGGCGAGCAATCCGATCAGGGGGAAGATCGCGACCATCAGCGTTGCATTCGCCTGCCCGATCGCGGCGAACACCGTCGGGAACAGGAAGATCGCCAGGAAGGACGGCAGCTTCACGAACATGTAGGCGAAGCCGCTGGCGGTGCCGCGATATTGCGGCTTGGCGACCATGGTCGGGATGGTCATGCAGTTCGACGCGTCCCAATAATGGCCCCACAACATGGCGGCGGCCGCGAACGGCAGCAGGATCGTGTTGTCCGTGTAGAGCGCAAAGGCCGCGACCAGCAGCGCGGCCAGCACGATTCCGAAGCCCGCGATCGAGATGCCGCGGTGGCCGATCTTCGGCGTCAGCAGCGGACCGACCCAGCCCGACAGGGCAGCAAAGGAGAACAGCGCCATCGTCACCAGATTGATGCCGAGCACGCTCGACACGCCGACCATCACGAACAGCACCGGCAGATAGAACGCAAAGGTCGAGAATTCGCTGGCTTGTGCGAAGCAGGCGATCCAGCCGTACACCGTGGCGCGCCAGCGGATCGGATCCTTCCTGAGGTCGGCGAGGAAGGCGCGGGTCGAGACTTTCGGCACCTCGACGTCCCGGTCCGGCAGCATGTCGAGACTGTCGTTGAACATCTCGCGCGCGACCTGCTTGGCCTCGCGGTAGCGTCCCTTCTGCACCAGCCAGACGGCCGTCTCAGGCACGTCGTGGCGCATCAGAAGGATGATCAGCGCCGGCAGCGCGCCGAGACCGAGCGTCACGCGCCACAGCATCTCGTGCTGCATGTCGATCAGCAGGAAGATCACGATGACGCCGATGGTGAGGACTTCGCCGACGGCGAACATGAACTGCCAGCGGTTGCCCATGACCTCGCGCTCGCCCTTGGCCATGGATTCCATGATGTAGGTGTAGCCGGTCGAAATGTCCGAGCCGAGCGGAATACCGAGCAGGAAGCGGATCACGACCAGCCAGAACACATCCGGCACGAAGGCCTGCGCCAGCGCCAGCACGATGAACATCACCATCGTCACCAGGAACATGACGCGGCGGCCGATCTTGTCGGACAGCCAGCCGCCTAACAGCGCGCCGATGAGCGCGCCTCCTTGCGTGCCGGCTGCAGCCAGACCCAGCATCAGCGGATCGGGATTGTACTGCTCCTTGATGAAGATCAGCACGAAGGCGATCGAATACAGATCCCAGGCTTCGACCAGGATCGAGGCCATCATCAGCCAGCCGACCTTGTTGCCCTTGGGACTGTAGTTCGTGATGAGGTAGCGGACCGCGGCTTCGCTCGCGGTCGGTTGTGGCATCGCCATCGTTGACATGTCTGGTCTTCTCCTGGGAACTCTTACGCCCCGAGCAGCGGCTCGATGCTGCAATCGAGCAGGCGCGGGTCGATCCCCACCTCCATGCCCGTGAACATCTCGCCCATGTAGTCGATCAGGGCATCGCTCGCCTGCACGGCTTCCTCGACGCGGCGGTTGGCCACCGCGTTGAGAATCGCGACATGACGATCGATCGTGCCTGACAGGTCGGCCTGCCCCGGCATGAAACGGTGGTGGATGTAGCCGATGCGCCGGTACAGCGTGTGCAGCGGCCGCAGCGTGTGCACCAGGAACGGCTCCCCGGCCGCCTCCAGCACCAGCGCGTCGATGCGGCGATCGATGCTGTTGAATTCGTCGAGCGTCAGGTTGGCGCGGCGCTCGCGCAGGAGGCGCTCGATGTGAAGCGCCTGATTGCGATGCGAGAGGCTGGCGCGATCGGCCGCGAGGCGGATCACGAAACGCTCCATGTCGCGGCGCAAGGCCAGCAGCATGCGTTCGCGTGCCAGATCGATCGGCGCGATGTGCAGACCGTGGCGCGGACGGATGATGATGAGCGTGTCGGCGGAGAGACGATTGACGGCGTGGTGCACCGGCGTGCGGCCGAAGCCGGTCATCTCCTGCAATTCCAGCATGGTCATGAACTGACCGGGCTTGAGCTCGCAATGGACCAGGAGCTCCTCGATCTTCTGATAGGCCAGCTCGAAGAAGTTGAGGCGGTTGCGCCGGGAGGGCCTGCCCTCGCCGTCGTCGTTTCTCACCACCTCGAGCGTACGCTTGCGCCGTGCCATGTCGTCCTCCCGTCAGCCCGTCGCCTCGCGGGGCGGCGCCATTTGTGATATCCTTAAAACATGTTGTGATATATTACAAGCGACGGTAAGACGGTCTCGGCTCTCGCCGGCAATGCGGCGCAGAAATGACAAACAAGGCGGGCGCTATAGACCCGACGGGAGGATTGTTGCCGTGAAGATCATGTCGATCGAGACCCTGCGCACAGAGGAGTTCTCCAACGTCATCTGGGTGCGCGTCCATACCGACACGGGTGTGATCGGGCTCGGCGAAACCTTCTATGGCGCGGGCGCGGTCGAAGCGCAGATCCACGACACTTTTGCCGGCCGCCTGCTCGGCCGCAATCCCCTGCACATCGAAGCGATCCACCGCGACATGCTGAACCTGCCGATGGCGCAGTCGTCCACCGGCGTCGAATATCGCGCGGCCTCTGCGATCGACATCGCGCTGTGGGATCTGTTCGGCAAGGTCTGCGGCCAGCCGGTGCACCAGATGCTCGGCGGCCTCTGCCGCGACAAGCAGCGCATCTACAACACTTGCGCCGGCACGCAATATGTCCGCTCCACCAATATCAGCCCGGTCGCGAACTGGAATCTGGGTGCTAACAAGGGGCCTTACGAGGATCTCGACGGCTTCATGAACCGCGCCGATGCGCTTGCCGAAAACCTGCTGGAGAGCGGCATCTCCGCGATGAAGATCTGGCCGTTCGATCCGGCCGCGCAGGAGAACAAGGGCCTCTACATCACGGCGGCCCAGATGAAGCAGGCGATCGAGCCGTTCGAGAAGATCCGCAAAGCCGTCGGCGACAAGATGGAGATCATGGTCGAGCTCCATTCGCTGTGGAATTTGCCGACCGCCAAGCAGATCGCGCGCGCCCTCGAGCCCTACAAGCCGACCTGGTACGAGGACCCGATCCGGATGAACTCGCCGCAGGCACTGGCCGAATATGCCCGCTCGACCGATGTCTGGGTCTGCGCCAGCGAGACGCTGGGCTCGCGCTTCCCCTACAAGGACATGCTCGACCGCGACGCCATGCACGTGGTGATGGCCGACCTGTGCTGGACCGGTGGCCTCACCGAGGGCCGCAAGATCGCGGCGATGGCCGAGACCTATCACCGTCCCTTCGCGCCGCACGATTGCATCGGACCGATCGGCTTCATCGCCGCCATCCACATGTCGTTCAGCCAGCCCAACACGCTGATCCAGGAATCGGTGCGCGCCTTCTACAATGGCTGGTACAACGAGCTCGTCACCACGATGCCCGTGATCAAGGACGGCTACGTCTTCCCGATGGAAGGCCCCGGCCTCGGCGTCGACCTTCTGCCCGCCGTATTCGAGCGCTCCGATCTGAGCGTGCGCCGCTCCAACGTTTAAGGATTCTCGAGATGAGCACGTCCCTCTTCGACCTCTCCGGCCGCACCGCGCTCGTGACCGGCTCCTCCCGCGGGCTCGGCCGCGCCATCGCCGAGGGCATGGCGAAGGCCGGCGCCAGGATCATCGTCAACGGCGTCGACCCCAAGCGAGTCGAGCAGGCGGTCGCCGAGTTTCGTGCCGCCGGGCATCAGGCCGAAGGCGCCGCGTTCAACGTCACCGACGAACCCGCGATCGTCGCTGCCTTCAACGATTTCGACAGACAAGGGATTGCCGTCGACATCGTCGTCAACAATGCCGGCATCCAGCACCGCAAGCCGCTGGTGGAGTTCACCACCGACGAATGGCGCAAGGTGATCGAGACCAACCTCACCAGCGCCTTCGTGATCGGCCGCGAGGCAGCCAAGCGTATGATCCCGCGCAAGCACGGCAAGATCATCAACATCGGCTCGCTCGGCAGCGAACTCGCCCGCCCGACGATCGCGCCTTACACCGCGGCCAAGGGCGGCATCAAGAACCTGACCCGCTCGATGGCGGTGGAATGGGCCCAGCACGGCATCCAGGCCAATGCGATCGGCCCCGGCTACATGCTGACCGACATGAACGAGGCGCTGGTCAACAACACCGATTTCAACACCTGGCTGATGGGCCGTATCCCATCGAAGCGCTGGGGCAAGCCGGACGAGCTGGTGGGCGCCGCGATTTTCCTCGCCTCGGACGCCTCCACTTACGTCAACGGCCAGATCATCTATGTCGATGGCGGCATGATCGCAGCGATGTAACCCGCGAAACAGGGAACGAGACCATGCGCGCCGTCGTCATTCACGCCCCGAAAGACCTGCGGATCGACAACTACCCTGATCCCGCTCCCGGCCCGGGCGAGGTCCGCGTCAAGATCGCCAATGGCGGCATCTGCGGCTCCGACCTGCACTACTACCATCACGGCGGGTTCGGCGTCGTGCGCATCCAGCAGCCGATGGCGCTGGGCCATGAGATCGCCGGCGTGGTCTCAGCCGTCGGTGACGGCGTCACTGGCGTGGCGGCAGGCACACGCGTTGCCGTCAATCCGAGCAGACCGTGCGGCCGGTGCCTGCATTGTCAGGAAGGCATGCGCAACCAGTGCCTCGACATGCGCTTTCTCGGCAGCGCGATGCGCTTTCCCCATGTGCAAGGCGGTTTCCGTGAATTCATCACGGTGGATGCCAGTCAGGCCGTGCCGATCGCGGACAAGCTCTCGCTGGCGGAAGCCGCGGTCGCCGAACCGCTGGCGGTGTGCCTGCATGCCGGCAAGCAGGCCGGTCCCCTGCTCGGCAAGCGCGTGCTGATCACCGGCTGCGGCCCGATCGGCGCGCTGATGATCCTGGTCTCACGTTTCGGCGGTGCCGCCGAGATCGTGGTGACGGATGTCGCCGAGGCGCCGCTCGCGGTTGCCAAGAAGCTCGGTGCCAGTCGCGCCATCGACGTCGCAGCGAATCCCACGGCACTCGATCCCTGGCGTGCCGGCAAGGGCGTGTTCGACACGCTGTTCGAAGCTTCCGGCAATCAGGCTGCACTCCGCACCGCGCTCGACGTCATGCGGCCGGGCGCGACGCTGGTGCAGCTCGGCCTCGGCGGTGAGATGACACTGCCGATCAACTCCATCGTCGCCAAGGAATTGCAGCTCCGCGGGACCTTCCGCTTCGATCCCGAGTTCGAGCTTGCGGTGCGGCTGATGGGCGAAGGCCTGATCGACGTCAAGCCGCTGATCACGGCGACCATGCCGTTCGAGAATGCGGTCGCCGCCTTCGAGCTCGCCAGCGACCGCTCGCAATCGATGAAGGTGCAGCTTACCTTCTGAGCATGATCCGGAAGTGTACAGCGGTTTTCCGAAAGGATCATGCTCGAACAAGAGATCTAAAGAGCGATGAATCTCATCGCTCTTTGGCTTTTTCGGCGGCTTGCTGGCTCTCGATCAGCCGATCACTGACCAGCCGCACGGCGCCCCGCTTCCACGAATAGTCGGCGCCCAGGCGCAGACCGCTGTCGCCACGCGCCAGCACCGCGCCGGTGCCGGCGTCGCGCACCAGGAACCCGAGCGTGTATTCGGTGCGGCTGACCCGCCGCACCACGCCGATCAACGATTGATCGGCCCCCAGCTTTTGCGCAATCGCCGCCTCGCAACCGCCGCAGTCGTGCAAAGCACCCCCCTTCGCCGCCTCGCTGCTCGCGCTGCCGACGTCGACAATACGGTAGCGGCCGGACTGGCCGAGGACGTCGCGCACGCCGGTCGTCGCCTCGGCCAGGTACGAGGCGTCTGAAGCGGCCAAGGTGCCTCCCGAGGCGGCGGTCATGTCCTCGAGCTCGAAATCGAACACGGCAAGCGCGACCGGCGCTTGTGTGCCGAGCGCACCCATGATCTCGCGGGACAGGAATATCTCGGCGCGCTCCCATGCTTCGTCACTGTCGCCGCGGAAGGAGTAGAGCTTGTCCATCACGAGCTTCTTGGCGCCGACGTCGATCACGGCGACCTTGGCCCATTGCACCAGCGTGCTCGTCTTCTGGATCCCGCCGATGATCTTGAATGCCGCGCCGTCCTGGGCGGACGGCACCAGCCGATAGCGCCCGCCCTCGCCGATGTCCCGTCTGAGCGCGGCCATGAACGCTGCCAGCCGCCGGTCGTGAGCAGCGGTCTGGTTGGTCGGCTCGCCCGACGTATCGGTATAGCTGAAATCATCCATGGCAACGCCAATGGCGACCCCGGCGTGGACGGGCGAGTGAGCCAGGACAAAGACGAGAAAAGCAGAGAGAAACAGGCCGGAGCGGTGCATGAATGGGCCTCATGGGGTGAGCGGCGCTGCAAATCTGAACGGGTCGCTCGAGGCCATGCAGCCGTCGCTGTCCCGACGAATGCCGGGAAAATTTCACGAGTTTGCATTGCGGTAAGGCAGGAATGCTTCCCGCCGCCCGCGTTCTGCCGTTTAATGCCGGGCAACGAGCCCGCTTCGCACCAGGTGCCCTCGATGTGGAAACGCCCGAGATTCGATCTCAAGGTCCGTCTGACGCTGCGCGTGGCCGCCATCACGGCCGCCTGCTTCGCCGCGATCTCCGCCTATTTCCTGATCGCGGCCGACCGCGCGGTGCACGCGCGCATCGACGGCATCGCCGCGATCGTGGCGAAGTCGCTGGAGCTGCAACAGGGCAAGATCCAGTGGGTGGCGGGACCGCGCGACTTTCCCAACCTCGACCCCGTCGCCGCCTATGTGATGACGCCCGGCCTCTGCCTGGCATTCCGCGGCGCGAGCGGCGAGATGCTGCAGCGGTTCTGCAGCGGTGCGCCTGCTCCGGCCACCCCGCCGCCACAGGCCTTCGCGGCCTTCTATCGCAGCCTGTTCGATCCCGGCCGCGAAGCGGCACGGCCTGTGATCGTGCGCGGAGCCAAGCTCGGCGAGACCGTGGTGTCGGTCGATCCGGCCGTGCAGACGGCGGAGGCATGGCACGAGGCCGGCCGCCTGATGATTGCGTTTGCGATCGCGCTGCCGCTGCTGTGCTTGCTGGTCTACGCCGCGCTGGCGCGCGCGCTGCGCCCGACCCGCCTGATCTGTACCGGCCTCGAGCGGATCGCGGCCAACGACCTCACGGCGCGGCTGCCGCCGTTCGATCTCGCCGAACTCTCCGCGATCCGCGACGGCTTCAACCATCTCGCCGAAAGCCTCGACAACGCGCTTGCCGAACGCAGCGAGCTGACGCGGAAGCTGATCGCGCTGCAGGACGACGAGCGCCGCCATCTCGCCCGCGAGCTACACGACGAGTTTGGTCAGTCGCTGGCCGCCATCCGCGCGCTGGCCTCGTCCGCCCGCCAGACCGCCGCGCAGGATTGCCCCGCTTTGCTCGGCGAATGCGACGGGATCGCGCGGACTGCGACCGGCATGATGGAGACGCTGCGCGGCGCGCTGTTCCGGCTCCGCCCGCCCGACGTCGAGGAACTTGGCCTCGTCGCGAGTCTGGAAGGTCTCGTCGCGGGTTGGAACGGACGCAGCCGCGGCGAGACGCGCTTCACGATCGATTTCGACGGCGCGTTCGAGACCCTGCCCGCCGCGATCAGCGCCAACCTCTACCGCATCGTGCAGGAGGCGCTTACCAACGCCGCCAAGCATGCCGGCGCCACCAAGGTCGGCCTGCATCTGACGATGGCCGCAGAGGAGATCGCGCTGGCCATCGACGACGACGGCCGGCCAAGTGATGCGGCAGTCAAATCCGGCATGGGCCTGCTCGGCATGCGCGAGCGTGTTGCCGCCCTGCGCGGCCGGATGAACTTCGAAGTTGGCCCCAACGGCGGCTCGGCGCTGCGCGTCGTCATTCCGCTCGCCGCCGCCGACCGGCAGGCGCTGGAGCATGCGGCATGAGCGCGGCCGACGCATCCATCCTGCTGGTCGACGACCATTCCGTTGTCCGCGAAGGCTATCGCTCCGTGCTCCAGAAGCAGCCGGGCCTGCGCGTCATCGCGGAAGCGGCCGACGGCGCGGAAGCCTACCGTCTGTACAAATCCGAGGCGCCCGATCTCGTCATCATGGACCTCAGCATGCCCGGCATCGGCGGCATCGAGGCCGTCAGGCGGATCAGGCAGTGGGACAAGGGCGCAAGGATCCTCATCTTCACCATGCACCAGAACGCGGGCTTCGCCGTGCAGGCGATCCGCGCCGGCGCCAGGGGTTACGTCACCAAGACCAGCCCGCCCGAAACGCTGGTGCGCGCGGTGATGGACGTGCTCGCCGGCAAGATCGCGATCAGTCCCGACATCGACCACGAGCTGGCGCTGAGCCGGCTCGGCGGCGAAAGCTCGGCCGCCGACGTCCTTACCGCACGCGAGTTCGAGGTGCTGCGCCTGTTGCTCGCGGAGAAGACGACCGACGAAATCGCCGAGACGCTGCATGTCAGCCCGAAGACGGTGGCGAACCTGCATTCCCTGATCAAGGACAAGCTCGGCGTCGGCTCCGACATCGAGCTGGTCCGCCTCGCGCTGCGCCAGGGACTGCTGACCGAGCTCGATCTCGGCGAGGCGTGAGCGTTCTCCCGCCAGCATATCACTCGCGCGCAACCACCTGGTCCAGCCACGCGCAGTTGAGCGGCGGCACGCGCGGATCGGCTACGCGGACGCCGCGCGCGGCCGCATCCAGCCGCATGTCGCGCAGGCGCTTGCGCTGCTCTTCCGGCATGTGCAATCGCTCGTGACCCCACAGCGACGGGCCGTCGAACGTCTCGTGCGGTTGCCAGGTCTCGGGATCAATCACGCGCGCGCCCCAGCCATATTCGATGAAGAAGCCGGAGGGCGTATTCACGTAGAACGAGGTCATGTGGTCGTTGGTGTGCCGGCCCAGCGTGTAGGCGATACGGCCCTCGTCCAGCTGCGCGAGGTCGTAGCCTTGACCGACATCGTCGAGGCTGCCGAGCTCGACCATGAAATGATGCAGCGCCTTCCGCCCCGAGCCGACCATCGCGAAGCTGTGGTGGCGGCCGTTGACGTGAAAAAAGTACAGCCCGTAAGGCTTCAGTCCGAAATCCGAGACGTGGAAGCCGAGCACGTCGCGGTAGAACGGCAAGAGCGGCTCGACATCCTCTACATTGAGCACGACATGCCCCATGCCCAGCGCACCGGTGCGGAAGCCCGAGATCGGCCGGCCCGGCTTGAAGGGCTCGGCCGCAATCTCAGGCTCGCAGAACGCCTCGAGCCGATTGCCCGCGGGATCGGCGAACGAAATCAGCCCGGTCACATGCCGCTCGTCGGCGAGCGCGCGCGATCCATGCGACACCTTCACGCCGTGGCTTTCCAGCCGCCCGGCGAGGCGATCGAGCTCTGCACTTGACGGAACCTCCCAGCCCATCACCGCAAGACCGGCGTCGCTGCTGCCGTCCACGATCAGGCGCTGCTTGCGATCGTCCATCCGGAAGGCGCGCATCTTGCCGCCGCGATCGACCTGCTGCATGCCGAGCAGTCCCGTCGCCATCCGGCCCCATTGGTCGAGCTGCGATGAATTGATCCCGATATAGCCGAGCGCGGTGATTTCCATTGAAGTCCTCCCGAAGGCATCGCGTATGCCGCAATACGGCGAACTTGATACCGACCGCGCACGATCCTACGGTGCGATCCGCAATCGCTTCGCGTTCGCAACGATAATCGCTGGACCGTGCGCCACAAGGGAGGAAATGCGAAGTGTCCAAGGAGCGGACGGGGCCGAGGGCGCCGCGGCAATCGGAAGGCGTCCGCGCCTTCAAGCGCGGGCTTGATGTGCTGCGAGAGGTCAACCGCTCCGGCGGCATCCGCGCCGGCGACGTCGCCCGCGCGCTCGACCTGCCACGTCCCACCGTCTACCGCCTGCTCGAAACCCTGGAAGAACTCGGCTACATCGCCCGCAGCGCCAGCGACGACCGTTTTCGCGTCACCCGGCGCGCGCTGAGCCTCGGCGACGGCTACGATCCCGGCGTCGTGATCTGCCAGGCGGCGGCGCCCTATCTCGCCGAGCTCAGCAAGACCCTGGTCTGGCCGGTCGATCTCTCGACCTACGAGAACGCGGCGATGGTCGTCCAAGAGACCACCCACGCGCGGAGCCCGCTCTCGATCGACCGCGGCATGATCGGCAAGCGCCTGCCGATGCTGCGCACCTCCGCGGGCCGCGCCTATCTCGCCACCTGCCCCGCGCGCGAACGCGATCTGATCGTGAATCATCTACGCCGCATCGACGATGCCGACGACCGCCCGTTCCTCGACCAATCCTACCTTGAGCGCATGATCGCCGAGACGCAGGCCCGGGGCTACGCGGTTCGCAGCGAGGGCGAATACAATCCGAAAACGGCTTCGATCGCCGTGCCCATCGTGCGCAACGATGCCGTGTTCGGCTGCATCTCCATCATCTGGATTCGCTCGGCCCTGGGGATCGACGAGGCGATTGCGCAGTTTGCAGTGCAGCTTCAGGAGACGGCCGCAGCCATTCCCGTCGAGGTCTAGGCCGATCCGTCCGCTGGGCGGACACTTGGCGCGACGGCGTTGAACGGACGGCCTGGCTTGGGGAAGAGATACCCCATGCAAGATAAATCCGCCCCCGAGGAGTTTGATGTCGTGATCGTCGGCCGCGGCCCGGTCGGCGCCACGCTCGCCAACCTGCTCGGCCTGTGCGGCCTTCGCACGCTGGTGCTGGAGCGCGAGGCGCGGACCTATCATCTGCCGCGGGCGGTGCATTTCGACGACGAATGCATGCGCGTATTCCAGACCATCGGCCTCGCCGACGCGATCTCGCCGCTCGTCATCCTCAGCCCCGGCATGCTCTTTCTCGATGCCAACGGCAAGATGCTGCTGGACTGGTCGCGTCCGCAGACTTTGACGCCAATGGGCTGGCATCTCAGCTACCGCTTCCACCAGCCGGATCTGGAGGACGTCCTGATCGGCGGCCTCGCCCGCTTTCCCCACGTCTCATTGCAGAGCCGCTGCGACGTCTTCGCGCTCGATCAGGACGAGAATGGCGTGCGCGTCCGCTACGAAGACCTCTCCAACGGCAAGCTCCGCGAGGTTCGCGCCGGCTATGTCGTCGGCTGCGACGGCGCCCGCTCGCTGGTCCGCCGGTTCATCGGTTCCGGCATGGACGATCTCGGCTTCCACGAACGCTGGTTGGTGATCGACGTCCTGCTCAAGCGCGCGCGCGACGATCTCGGCGACTACAGTCTCCAGCATTGCGATTCCAGCCGGCCGGCGACCTATGTGCGCGGCACCGGGACGCGGCGGCGCTGGGAGATCACGGTTCTCCCGGACGAGGATTCCCAGGAGATCGCGCAACCGGCAAAGGTCTGGGAGCTGCTGTCGCGCTGGATCACGCCCGACGATGCCGAGCTCGAACGGGCCGCGGTGTACACGTTTCATTCGGTGATCGCACAGCAATGGCGGAACGGACGATTGCTGCTCGCGGGCGACTCCGCACACCAGACTCCGCCCTTCCTGGGCCAGGGCATGTGCGCGGGCATCCGCGATGCCGCGAACCTCTCCTGGAAGCTCGGTGCCATCATCCGGGGCGGCGCTCCGCCCGATCTGCTCGACACGTACCAGAGTGAACGTCAGCCGCATGTGCGCGAATTCATCGAACTCGCCATCCGTCTTGGCGGCGTCATCAACACCAAGGCGATCGAAGCGGGCCTTGCCGCCGGCGAGGCCAGAGAGAACGCGCCGGTCAAGCTCGAGGTGAAGAAGCCCCTGCTGGGCCCCGGGCTCGCGCTCGGCACGTCGCCCCTGGCCGGACAACTCGCGCCGCAATTCGCGTTGACGGACGGCGGCCGCAGCGACGACCGGGTCGGCTACAGCCACGTGCTCCTGATCGAGAGTGCGGCCACGCTCTCATCGCCTCTCGCTCTTTCACGGGCAGGGATCAAGATCCTGACCAACGATGACGCGGAAGCCATCGGCGACTGGCTGCGCAAGCACGGCATCACCGCCGCGCTGGTTCGTCCAGACCGCTACGTGCGCGGCACTGCCCGTAACGGGACCGAACTCGACCAGCTCATCGCCGCCATCATGCCTCCAGCCCAGGTGCCGTCCGCGGCCTGACCGAACAATTCTCAGGGATATCTCATGAAGCTGCTTTCTTTCATCGCCGACGGCCGCGCCTCCTTCGGCGCCGTCAAGGACAACGGCGTCGTCGATCTCGGCGCGCGCATGGCGCCCTGCACCACGCTGCGGCAGTTGCTCGAAGCCGGTCGCGTCGCCGAGGCGACGAAGCTGGTCGCATCCGCCGCGCCCGATCATCCCCTCGACAAGATCAGCTTCGCCCCCGTGATCCCCGATCCCGGCAAGATCATCTGCGTCGGCCTCAACTATCGGGACCACGTGGCTGAAACCGGCCGCACCGTCACCGAGAAGCCGGCGCTGTTCGTGCGCTTTCCCTGCAGCCAGGTCGGCCATCTCCAGCCGATCGTGAAGCCCAGGGTGAGCGACGATTTCGACTATGAGGGCGAGCTCGCGCTGGTCATCGGCAAGCAAGGCCGGCACATCCCGGCGAGCCGCGCGCTCGACCACATCGCCGGCTATTCCTGCTACAATGAAGGCAGCATCCGCGACTGGCAGCGGCACACCAGCCAGTTCCTGTCCGGCAAGACCTTTGCCGAAAGCGGGAGCTTCGGCCCGTGGCTGGTGACGACGGACGAAATTCCAGATCCGTCAAAGCTCGCCTTGCAGACGCGCCTGAACGGCGCCGTCGTGCAGGACACCACGACCGACCTCCTGATCACCGCCATCCCCGAGTTGATCGCCTACATCTCCACGATCTGCCCGCTGGTCCCCGGCGACGTCGTCGTGACGGGCACGCCGGGCGGGGTCGGCGCCAAGCGCACTCCGCCACTGTGGATGCGCCCGGGCGACACCGTCGAGGTCGAGATCTCCGGCATCGGAACCTTGCGCAACACGGTCATCGCCGAACCGGCCTGACCACGTCTTCGCACAATCAAGAACGACAAACCGGGAAACGCCATGGCCAACATCCGCACGACGTCCGCCACCATCCTGCTGGTCACGCTGGCGCTCGCAGGACCGCCTGCGCGCGCCGAGATCAAAAGCGACTTGATCCGCATCGGCGTGCTCACCGACATGAACGGCGTGTTCGCCACCGCCATGGGGCCGGGCTCGGTCGAGGCGGCGCGGATGGCCGCGGAGGAGTTTGGCGGCAAGATCAACGGCAAGCCGATCGAGATCCTGCAGGCCGATCACCAGAACAAGCCGGATCTTGCGGCATCGCTGGCCCGCAAATGGTTCAGCGACGGCGTCCAGGCAATCGCCGACGGCGGCAGCTCCGGCGCCGCCCTCGCGGTGCAGGAGCTCGTCCGCGGCAACGGAAAAATCTTCCTCGTCTCCGGCGCCGGCGCCAATCAGCTCACCGATGAGGCCTGTGCGCCGACCAGCGTGCAATGGACCCAGGACGCCTATTCCACCGCGACCGCCGTGGTCTCGGGCATCATGCAGACCAGCAAGGAGCCGTGGTTCTTCATCACCGGCGACTATGCCTTCGGCCATTCGATCGAGGCGACGGCACGAGCCCGCATCGGCGAGCTCGGCGGCAAGGTCGCCGGCGGCGTCAAGGCGCAGCTCGGCACGCCCGATTTCAGCTCGTTCCTGCTGCAGGCCCAGTCCTCGGGCGCGAAGATCCTCGCCATCAACGTGGCCGGAGACAACGCCACCGCGATCAAGCAGGCCGAGGAATTCGGTCTCGCCGATCAGGGTATCAAGATCGTGCCGATGTCGTTTCAGAACGTCGACATTGAAGCGGTCGGGCTGAAGGCAACCAGGGGCGACCTCATCCTCACCTCGTTCTTCGAGGACGTCTCGCCGGCAGCCCGGAAGTTCTCCGACGCCTTCTATGCGCGGCGGAAGGCGATGCCGTCGCAGATCCAGGCCGGTGTCTATTCCGCCGTGCGCCACTATCTGCAGGCGATCAAGGACACAGATTCCGACGACAGCGGGACCGTAATGGCCAAGATGAAGGCGACCCCCGTGTCGGATGCGTACACGCCCAACGGCCGCATCCGCGAAGACCAGCGCATGGTGCACGATCTCTATTTGGTTCAGGTCAAGACGCCCCAGGAGTCGCGGGGGCCGTGGGATTTCGTCAAGCTGGTCGCGACCATCCCGCCCGATCAGGCCTTCCGTCCGCTCGACCGCAGCAAGTGCAGCCTGGTGGGCAAGTAGAGCGGATTCAAGCGAAGTGCCCGCAATTTCGCGTCAGGAACACGCGTCAAACCGTGAATCCCGAGCACGGCTCCGATTCCATCGGAATGGTGCTCCAGCCCTCAGGCCAGATAGCGCGCCAGATAGCCTTCCATCGCGTAGAGCGCGCAGAGCGCGAGGCTCGACCACACGGCGGCGCTGAAATACAGGAACATCCAGGTCAGCTCGCCCTTCCAATGCGCGATGTCGTGGGTCACCACCCAGCGCGTCGAGACATCGTGCAGGCCTTCGAGGAAGCCGAGAAACCTGTTGCCCTCGGCGTGCCCTGCCCGCCAGCGGCTGAAATACATCGGCACGTCGACGGTGATGAGGAAGGCCAGGAAGCAGGCAATGCCGACGATGCCGGACATCAGCGCCCAGCGCACGGGGCCCTGGAATTCCGGCATCAGGCGGCACAGCGCGATGCCGGCCAGGAAGAAGGTCACCGCCCAGAGCGAGTTCTCGATCGCGTTGTAGAGGAAGTTGGTCGTCACCACCGCGTACCAGGAGAAGCACTCCGCGATGATGATGATCGGCACGATCACGAGCGCGATGTTCACCGCGGTCTCCGCACCGGTCATCTTGCCGAGCTGATGCAGGATGATGGCCCATTGCGCGACGAAGCAGAGCTCGGCCACGGTCGCGACCGTTCGTCCGACGACGACGCTCGACAGCCAGGTGTCGAACAGGCAGATGCGCTGCACGTCGGCGCGCGGCAGGACCGAGCGAAACGCGCAGCCGAACACATAACCGGCGCACAACAGGAACATTAGCCCGATGTCCGAGCCGCCACCGAGGCTGCCCGAAGGCGTGGGGTAGAACTCGCGGTACAGCATGAACCAGACGAGGATGTTGGCGCCGCTCACAAGCGTGAGGGATCCCCACCACCACGCGAGGGGATTCGACCGCTGCTGCCACTGCAACATGAACTGCTCCAAGAATTATCGATCTGACATGCCGACGTAATAATCCTGTCACAGGAGGGCATGCAATCACGACAAAAATCTGTGTGTTTGGTGGGTCGAGCGCGCGCTTCAGCGAAACCCCGGCGCAACCGTACCGTCCACATAGCGGACATCTTTTGCCGCATCGGCGAATTAATTGGACATCCCACATTCGTTCGTCCGATAGTTAGGAATGCCTCGGACAGATTCCGCCAAACCTCGACATCCGCTCTCCTCCGCCGCCGCAGTGCTGGCGGAGAGTGTCGACGACGCCGCCTTCGCGACGACGCTGGCGAAGGGGCTCGTCGTGCTCGAGGCGTTCAGGGCCGGCAGCACGCTGCTGGGCAACATGGAGCTGTCGACGCTCACCGGAATTCCGCGGCCGACGGTCGCGCGGCTGACCCACACGCTGGCCGAACTCGGCTACCTCCGCTACGACGCCGAACGCGCCAAGTACCGCGTCGGTGCGCGGGCGCTGCGGATCGCGCATCCCCTGCTTGCCGGGATGCAATTCCGCCAAATGGCGCGGCCGATGATGCAGGAGCTCGCGCTCAGCGTCCGCGGCACGGTTTCGATCGGCCTGCTCGACGCCACCTCGATGATCTATGTCGAGACCGCGCGCTCCGGTGATGTCGGGCCGCACGCGCCCGACATCGGCATGCCGATTCCCGTGGTGATGACCGCGATGGGACGCGCCGCGGCGGCGACCCTGCCGCCGGCCGACGCGGAGCGGCTCGAACGGAACATCGCCTCGGAAGACACCGAGCTGTGGTCGGCTTTTCGCGACAAGTATCGCGCCGGAATCACGCAATGCAAAAGCCGCGGCTTCTGCACCTGCTGGGGCGAATACATGGCCTCGATCCATGCCGTCGCCGCGCCGTTGTTTCACGCCGGCGAATCGAAGCAGTCGTTCTCGATCAATTGCGGCATCCCCGCGTTCCGGTTGCAGCCGGGGCAGCTCGAGGGCGAGATCGGACCGCGCATCGCGGCGCTCGCCGACAGCATCCGCGCCATCGTCGGGCAGGCAGAGCTCACGCCGCCGCGCAAAACCAAGAAAATCACAAGCGCCGGGACGTGACATGGCTGGACCGCTCGAGGGACTGAAGGTTCTCGACATCGCGACGATCATCGCAGCGCCCTTTGCCGCAACCCTGCTGGCCGACTACGGCGCCGAGGTGCTCAAGATCGAAATGCCCGGGCATGGCGACGGCGTGCGGGCGTTTCCGCCGTTCAAGGACGGCAAGCCGCTGTGGTGGAAGGCGGCCAACCGCAACAAGAAGTTTGCCACGCTCGATCTGCGCACACCGGACGGTCTTGCGCTGTTCAAGCAGCTCGTTTCCCGCTTCGACGTGCTGATCGAGAATTTCCGTCCGGGGACGCTCGATCGATGGGGCCTGTCGAAGGAGGTGCTGTGGTCGATCCAGCCGCGCCTCGTGATCCTGCGCGCCACCGCCTTCGGGCAGGATGGCCCTTATCGCGAGCGGCCTGGCTTTGCCCGCATCTTCGAGGCCATGGGCGGGCTCACCTATATCACGGGGGAGAGCGACGGCGAGCCGACCCATCCGGGATACCCGATCGGGGATTCTATCGGCGGTCTGTTCGGTGCCGTCGGCGTGCTCGCGGCGCTCTGGAAACGGGCGCACGACCCCGATGCGCCCGGCGAGGAGATCGATCTTTCGCTGACCGAAGCCACCTTCCGCCTGCTCGACGTCCTCGCCATCGAGCACGATCAGCTCGGCGCCGTCCGCAGCCGGATCGGCAACGCCAACGGCTATTCGGCGCCGGCCGCCGTGTTTCGCACCAGCGACGATCACTGGGTGACGCTGGCGGGTTCGACCAACGCCCTCTTTGCGGCGAACTGCCGGGCGATCGAGCGGCCCGACCTGATCGACGATCCGCGCTTCGCCACCAACGACCGGCGCGTCAAGCATGCCGCCGAGCTCAACGACATCTTCGCCGGCTGGTGCGCCGCGCATCCCCTCGACGAGGTGCTCGCGAGATTCAACGCCGCGCAGGGAACGCTCGCCCCGATCTATTCGATCGACCAGATCGCGGACGACCCGCAAATGAAGGCGCGCGAAGTCATCACGCGCGTCCCTGACCGCGATTTCGGCACGGTCGCCATGACCAACGTCGTTCCGCGCTTCACCGTCGATCCCACGCGAATGCGTCACGCAGCCGGCGACATCGGGCAGGACAATCGCGAAGTCTATTGCGACTGGCTCGGCCTTTCGGAGGACGAGATCGAACGGCTCACCCAGCGAAAGGTGATCTGAACGTCGCGGCAAGACCAACAAGAACCCAACAATAAAAAGGGGAGGAAGAAGACAGTGACATCGCTCACACGCCGAGCCCTGCTGGGCACCATCGCAGGCAGCCTGGTCGCCGGCCCCGGCCTGACGGCACAGGCCGAGGATGCCTGGCCCTCGCGGATGGTGCGGCTGATCTCGCCCTACGGGCCCGGCGGCTCCAACGACATCTCGCTGCGCCTGCTCGCCGAAGAGTTCGGCCGCAGCCTGCGTCAGCAATTCATCGTCGAGAACAAGCCGGGTGCCGGCACCCGCATCGCCAATGACATGGTCGCGCATGCGCCGGGCGACGGCTACACCATTCTCTACGTCGCGGCTCCCTACGCCACCGCCGAGGCGCTGTTCGGCAAGCTGACCTATGACCGCAAGGATCTGCAGCCGGTGGCCATGGTCGTGGTTGCGCCGCTGTTTCTCATCATCAGCGCCGACGCTCCGTTCAAGACGCTTCCCGAGCTGATCGCCTATGGCAAGTCAAAACCCGATGGGCTGACCTTCGCCTCGCCCGGCGCCGGCTCACAGCCGCACCTTGCCGGCGAGCTCCTGTTTCGCGACGCCGGTGTCAAGGGTCTCAACATCCCCTTCCGCGGCGATGCCGCCTCCTACACCGAGCTGCTCGCCGGCCGCGTCGATGCCACGCTGACGGCGCTGCCGACTGCCCTGCCCTATATCCAGAGCGGCAAGTTCATCGTGCTCGGCGTCGCCTCGCCCGAGCGCAGCGCACTCTATCCGCAGGCGCCAACCTTGCGCGAGCAGGGCTTTCCCAACGTTGCTGCTGCCGGCTGGTACGGCTTCATGGCGCCCTCGACGACGCCGCGCGCGATCGTCGACAAGCTCCAGGCCGAAGTTCTGCGCGCGCTGGCAGAACCTGCGATCAAGGACAAGCTGACCGCTCAGGGCCTCGAAGTGCGCGCCGGCAATGCGGCCGAGTTCGGCCGGTTCATCGACGCCGAGACGCAGAAATGGACCAAGCTGATCCGCGACGCCGGTCTCAAGGGCGAATAGCAATCGGGAGGGACCGGACATGACAAGCGTCATTCTCAAACACATCGCGGCCTTCGCCCTGCTTCTCGGGCTGTCGAGCGCCGCGGCGCAGGCGCAGAAGAAATACGATCCCGGCGCTTCCGACACCGCGATCAAAGTCGGTCAGACCGTGCCGCTCAGCGGCCCGGCCTCGGCCTACGCCGTGATCGGCAAGACTCAGGCCGCCTATATGAAGATGATCAACGATCAGGGTGGGGTGAACGGCCGCAAGGTCGAATTGATCCAGTATGACGATGCCTACTCGCCGCCGAAAACCGTGGAGCAGACCCGCAGGCTGGTCGAGAGCGACGAGGTGCTGCTGACTTTCCAGATCATCGGCACCGCGCCGAACGTCGCCGTTCAGAAATATCTCAACGCCAAGAAGATCCCGCAGCTGTTTGCCGCGACCGGAGCGGCGCGCTTCACCGATCCCAAGAACTTTCCCTGGACCATGGGCTTCAATCCCTCATACTTCGTGGAGGGCCGCATCTACGCGCAGTACCTGCTGAAGAACCGCCCCAACGCGAAAATTGGCGTGCTCTACCAGAACGACGACCTCGGCAAGGATTATCTCGCCGGCCTCAAGGCCGGCCTCGGCGAGAAGGCCGCGAATATGGTCGTGGCCGAGACGTCCTACGAGATCACCGAACCGACGATCGACTCGCAGATCCTGCGGCTCAGGGATGCCGGTGCCGACGTGCTGTTCAGCGCCACGACCCCTAAACAGGCGGCCCAGGCGATCAAGAAGGTCGCGGAGATCGGCTGGAAGCCGCTGCACATCATCGACATCAACGCCTCCTCGCTCAGCGCCGTGCTGAAGCCGGCGGGCCTGGATAATTCCAAGGGCGTCGTCAGCGTCGGTTACGTCAAGGATGCCGCCGATCCCGAATGGAAGGACGATCCCGGCATGAAGCGCTACCTCGCCTTCATGGCCAAGTACTATCCCGAGGGCGACAAGGATTCGAACCTGAACGTCTACGGCTATATCACCGCGCAGTTGCTCATTCAGGTGCTGAAGCAATGCGGCGACGACCTCACCCGCGACAACGTGATGCGGCAGGCGGCCAACCTCAGGAATGTCGAACTCGACCTGACGCTGCCGGGCATCTCGGTCTCGACGTCGCCGACCGATTATCGCGTCAACAAGCAGTTCCAGATGGTCCAGTTCGACGGCCAGCGCTGGCAGAAACTCGGCGACATCGTGACAGACGAGGCCAGGGAGTGAGGCGCGCGAATGCGGTCCCGGCTTGTCCTCAGCCGGGACCGCATTGTCCTCAACGCTTCATGCCCGCCACATAGGCTGCAAGCTTGTCCAGCGTCTGGTAGCCGTATTCGACGGCGCCGAAGCCGATCATGCCGTCGCGCTGCTCGGAGCTCGAGGCCAGCTGACGCATCATCAGCACGGTCTTGCCATTGCTCTGCTCGGCAAAGGTGACGGTGAAGCGGAACATGCCGGGGTCATCGTCCTGGTCGAGGCCGTGATCCATCTCCATCAGCGACGGCCGCTCGATGCGGCGGAAGCGCATGCGGTTCGGATAGACCGTGCCGTCGGGGCCGATCATGTTGAAGCGCCAGACGCCGCCGACCCGCACGTCGATCTCGAAGGTCTCGACCTTGAAACCCTTCGGCCCGAACCATTGCGGCAGATGCTTCGGGTCGGACCAGGCCTCGAACACCAGATCGCGCGGCGCGTCGATCACGCGGGACATCACGATCTCGCGGTCGAGGGACCATTGCGACAGAGCGGGATTGGCAGAATTCGTCATCACTCAGAACCTTTCTTCCTGGTTGCTCGGGACGGCCGCTTGGCGGCCGCCCTCTCCTTCTCTTTCTTGAGCTTCATCACATAGGCTTCGAACCGGTCGAGCCGCGCCTCCCAGATCGCGCGCTGCCGCTGGAACCAATCCTCGGCGCCGAGGAGCGCATCCGGGCTGAGCCGGCAGGTGCGCACGCGCCCGGACTTCTCCGACAGAATGAGCCCGCTCGTCTCCAGCACGTGGATGTGCTTCATGAAGCTCGGCAACGCCATGTCGAAGGGATCGGCGAGCTCGCCGACCGACGCCTCGCCGTCACATAGCCGCATCACGATCGCCCGCCGCGTCGGATCGGCGAGCGCGGAGAAGACCTGATCGAGGGGGGATAATTGGTTAGCCATGAAGCTAACTATAGAGCCGCCAGGATCCGACGTCAATAATTGTTAGCTGAACGGCTAAGTTATTTTGCCGCGTCTCCCACCAGGCGGAACCCGACAACGCGCAATCGTGAATTGGGACGCCCGCCCTCTTCACGCTAAGAAGGCTTTGGGGGCGCATCCTGCATGCGTCAGAGTCGTGCCAGCCGTTGTCACTTCATCGCACCTCACCCGGCGTGCGCTCTCCCGGGCGGCGCTCGTTCCCCTCGCCCTCGCCTGGCCCCGCCGTGCCTCGGCGGATTCCGACATGATCGCGCAGATGCGCGACATCGTCGCGCACGAGCTGGCGCCGACCGCGACGCCGGACCATGCGGGCGGCCTCGCCGCCGCCCTCTATGCCGGGCGCCATGTCGAGTTCTTCACCTATGGTCTTGCCGACGATGTCACGCGGCGGCCGGTGACGCCGGACACGCTGTTCAATCTCGCCTCCTTGAGAAAACCGTTCGAGGCGGCTCTTGTCGCGCTCGGCGTGCTGCGCGGCGAGCTGCGGCTCGACGACCGCTTGCCGAAATACCTGCCCGAGCTGGACGGCAGCTATATCCGCAACGTGACCGTCGGCCAGCTTGTCACGCATACCTCGGGGCTGTTGTTGCCAACCGACCATCCGCCCTGGCCGAACGAGCAGTACACGCGCGAGCAGTTCATGGCCATGCTGAACGCCTTCGCGCCGGCGTCCGGCGTCGCGCCCGGCCGGCAGCGCATCTACACCCATGCCGGCTACGTGGTGCTTCAGCTCGTGCTCGAACGTTGCACCGGCAAGCCGATCCGCACGCTGATCCAGCACCGCATTCTCCGTCCCCTCGCCATGGAGGCCACCTTCCTCCCGGAACGCGGCGCAGACAATCGCGCTGTCATGGACGAGACCTGGATGCAGCGCGTGGTCCAGGGCTATTCCGACCAGGGCGTGGCGATCGGCCCGATCGGCAGCCAGCAGAGCTATTTCGACTTTGCCGGCACGGGCCAGATGTTCTCGTCCGCCCGGGATCTTGCCACTTTCGCAACGGCTTGCATCGATGGCCGCGCGATTGATCCGCATTTGCGCGAGACGCTGCGGATGACGCAGCGTGAGTCCTTCCGCATCGACGAAAAGTTCGGACAGGCCATGGCCTGGGAGACCGTGCATCTCCCTGACGCCACGATCGTCGACAAGCCGGGCGGCCTCAACAACGCCTCGGGCTATATCGGACTGGTGCCGGCGCGGCGGATCGCCATCGTCCTGCTCGCCAATCGCGGCGAGTATCCGCACGAGATCGCCCGCTACAAGATCCTGCCCGCGCTGGCGCGTCTGGTGGCATCGCACGCTGGCTGACGCCGCAACAAAAAGCCCCGGCGAACCGGGGCTTTCCACACCAGAGTCGGAACGGGATGCTCAGTATCTGGCGACGACCGGTCCGCCGAACTTGTAGTTCACGCCGACGCGCACGATGTTCGACTTGAGATCGACAGAATGGGTGAAGGTCTGGGCCGGCAGCGCCACACCGACGTTCAGATTGTTGCTGGTCATGCTGCTGCGACCGAGATCGACGTAGAGATATTCGGCCTTCAACGACCAGCCGTTGCCGACGGCGTATTCACCGCCGAGGCCTGCCGTCCAGCCGACGCGGGTGTCGCGGATCGCTCCGGACTCGGTCGCGCCTGCAAAGGTGTCGGTGAAGCTGAAATTGCCCTTCACTTCGGCGATGGCGGCGCCGCCGGTGGCGTAGATCAGCCAGCTCGGTGTCGCCAGGAAGCCGATGCGGCCGCGAATGGTGGCGAGCCAATCGGCCGAGGCCGACGAATTGATGGTGAAGGTGCTGGGCGCGCAGCAGGGATACACGGCCGTGCTGCTCGCGCTGCCCTTGAAGCCGAAATAGTTGATGTCGCCTTCGAGGCCGAGCACGGCGTTGTTGACCTGCCAATTGTAGCCGGCGGTGAAGCCGCCGGTCACGCTGGAGCTGTTGATGTGCTGGGCGCCGACCGACCCGATGGCGGTCACGCTCGAATCCGCGAAATAGGCAGCCACCGGAAACAGCGTGGTGGTGGCGGGGTTCGCACTGCCCCACTGCCCGCCGACATTGCCGCCGACGTAAAAGCCGGTCCAGTTATAGGCCGCCGCCATCACCGGCGCCTTGGTGTAACGCGCCGCGAGGTCGGCCGCCTGAACGGATGCGGTCCCCAGGACAACCGAAGCGATCGCCAGCAAAAACTTGTTCATATCAATCTCCTTGCCCCACGCGATCAACCTCGCGTTCCGAATGCGCGCCTGTACCAGGCAACCGTCGCAGAGAGGGGATAGGGCGTGTGCGGCTGCTCGTCTTGGGCTGCGGCGAAGTTCACTAGGACTGTGACGTAGTGTGAGCTTCGGATCGTGCGAACGGATGCCAACTGTGGCCGGCGGGCCACGCGTCAAGCCGCCACCCGCGGCGCGCAGCACACACCCGCGTCGCACAACGACAGGATCCCTGAACCCGATTCGACTCTGCCTCAGACCGAGCGCGTCAGCCCGCCGTCGACGCGGATGTTCTGGCCGGTGATGTAGGCCGCACCCGCGGAGGCCAGGAACGAGATCGTCGCCGCGATCTCCTCGACCTTGCCGTAGCGCTTCATCGGCACGCTGTCGCGGCGCGCGTCAGTCTGCGGCAGGCTGTCGATCCAGCCCGGCAGAACGTTGTTCATGCGGATGTTGTCGGCCGCATGGGTGTCGGTGAAGATCTTGGTGAAGGCGGCAAGGCCTGCGCGGAACACCGCCGAGGTCGGGAACATCGCGCTGGGCTCGAAGGCCCAGGCGGTGGAGATGTTGATGATGGCGCCACCCTTTTGCGCCTGCATGATCGGCGTCACCAGCCGCGTCGGGCGGATCGCGTTCAGCAGATATGTGTCGAGGCCGGCATGCCACTGCTCGTCGGTGATCTCGGTGATCGGCGCGCGCGGCCCGTGCCCGGCGCTGTTGACGAGCACGTCGATCCGTCCCCACTTCGCCATGGCGCCATCGACGAGACGCTTCAAATCGTCGTTCTCCCTGTTGGAGCCGGTGACGCCGAGCCCGCCGAGCTCGGCGGCCAGCGCCTCGCCCTTGCCGGAGGACGACAGGATCGCGACGCGAAACCCGTCCGCGGCCAGCCGCCGCGCAGCGCCTGCCCCCATGCCGCTGCCGCCGGCGGTAACGAGCGCAACCTTCTCTGCTGCCATGACCGATCATCCCTCGAGTTGAGGCGAGCCGCAGGCTCGGCCTATCATGAGGCCTTCTACCGCCAGACCTGTCGGCAGGTCCATGGCCAGAGGACACACCTCATGAGCAAAGCGAGATGAGTGATTTGCAGATCCGCAACTTAACCCCCGAGGAGATCTCCATCGCCATCGACTGGGCCGCGGCCGAGGGCTGGAATCCCGGCCTCTCCGATGCCGCCTGCTTCGCGGCTCCCGACGCGCAAGGCTTCTTCGTCGGCGAGATCGATGGCGAGCCGGTGGCGACAATCTCCTGCGTCAATTACGACGACCGCTTCGCCTTCCTCGGCTTCTACATGGTGCGCGCAGATCTGCGCGGCTCTGGCCACGGCCTGCGCATCTGGAACGCGGCGATCGCGCATGCGGGCGCGCGCGTGATCGGGCTCGACGGTGTCGTGGCACAGCAGGACAATTACAGGAAATCCGGTTTCCAGCTCGCTTACGCCAATATCCGCTATGGCGGCATCGCCGCCGCGCCCTTCAGGCCGCCCGCCGATGTCGTTGCGCTCGACAAAATCCCGTTTGCAAATGTGGAAGCCGACGACGCCAGTGTCTTCCCGGCCCGGCGCAGCGCCTTCCTGCGGGCCTGGATCAACACACCGGGCCATCTCGGCCGCGCACTGGTGCGCGACGGCAAGCTCGCCGCATGGGGCGTGATCCGGCCGTGCCGGACCGGTCACAAGATCGGCCCGCTGGTCGCCGACGACCGCGCGGCGGCGGAGGCGATCGTCCAGGCCCTGTTTGCGAGCGCAAATATTGGCGAAGTGTTCCTTGATGTCCCCGCCGTCAGTCCCGAGGCCATCGCGCTTGCGGAGGCGCTCGGCCTCAAGCCGGTGTTCGAGACCGCGCGGATGTACACGGGGCCGATCGCGCCTCTGCGCATCGACCGCGTCTTCGGCGTGACCAGCTTTGAGCTCGGCTAGCGTCGCTCAATAGCAGCGCATGATGTTGACGGTGTGCTCGCTGCCGCCGCGGCCGGGAACCGTCACCTGCTCCGTCGGGCAGCTCGGCACATAGGGCCGGTCGGACGGCACGACATTCGGCGGGAAGCGATGCGTCCAGTCCCAGGGAACGTCATAGGAATAGGTGTAGCGCACGTCGCCGGAGAACGAATGAGCTGTCTCGCCGAACGGCTGGCTGTAGGCGGCACCGCCATTGAAGTACCCGCCGCCGCCGGGCCAGTAGACCCAGGGGTTGCTGCGCCGGTGAAACCGCGCGCCTGGTCCGATCGGCGCGCGCGCCATGGCGCCGGACGGCGCAGCCGCCAGGCCCTGCTGTGCGCCGGGTCCGGCAAAACCGTCATTGGCGGGAAGGAGCAGCGCGGCTGCGCTGAGCGAGGCGAGCAAGGCCCCATGCATTTTATACGTCATGATACGCACCAACTCGTTTGGCTTAAGCGATAGCGGCTCCCCGCAGCTACGCTAGGCCGGGCCGTCGCCCACCCGCAAACGTATAATTAATTATTGGTTAAGGCACGGGATTAACCGCGGAACCGCTGCGGCAAGACGCCCGGAATCCCCGGCTGCGACGGTGGGCTTTCGTGCATCAACGGCCCTGCTTGCGCAGCCAGTCGAGCATGTCCTGCGCCGTTCCGGTGCCCTGCGTCACGATCGCGGTGTTGCCGCCGCTGCGGCGATAGACCGTCGTGCGCCCGGGTTCCTTCTCGATCTTGACCTCGGCTTGTGCCGGATCGCCACTCTGCGTGATCACCGACGTGCCGTTCTCGTCCTGGACCACCGTCGTGTGGCCGTCGCCGGCGCCCGCCGGCGCCGCCGCAACCACGCCCATGAGTCCTATTCCGGATGCGAGCAGGAGCAATCTCATGTCACACCTCCATCATCGGCTGAACTGAAAGACCGCCAGCCAGTTGAATCGCCCGAACTGCCTCACGGCTCCCGTGTTCATGTCTCCGATCTGGAGCAGGAGCGCGTTGGTGGAATTGCCGATCTGGGTGATCTCGGCGGTGTTGCTCACGCCGGACTGACCGATCACCGCATTGGTGGTGCCGCCCACCTGGATCACATTGGCATAATTGCGCGTGCCGTTCTGGATGATGGTCGCGTCCACCGTTCCGGTCTCGCCGATCTGGATCACCCGCGCGATGTTGATGCGGCTGTTCTCTTCGATCGTCACGGGCTGAACGTTGTCGCCGAACTGCACGACCGTTTCGATGCTGACATTCCCTCTCGTCACGCTGCGCTGGACCGAGCCGGCACACGCCTGCGTTGCCATGCCGATGGCGGCGACCAATGCCGCCAGGGCGAAGACCCGTCTCAGGACCCGCTTGCCGTATCGCATCGCACTGCCCCGTTTGTTGTCGACGCCGGCGAGACCGCCTGCGTATCAGGGATTGGTCTGGACGATCGTCGACGCGTTGACCGCGCCGAACTGCGCCACCGTGCCCGCATTCATCGTGCCGAGCTGGGATATCAGGCTGGTCGCCGACTGGCCGGTCTGACCGACGAAGGCCAAATTGTTCGCTCCGGCCTGCCCGATCGCTGCGGAATTGGTCCCGCCGAATTGCAGAACGCCCGTGGCATTGTTGGTGCCGTTCTGCGTCACGGTCGCGCTGGTGCTGCCGCCGATCATGAACACGCCCGCCATGTTGAGCTGACTGTTCTGGTTCAGCACGACGGGCGGCCCGCCGACCGAGACGATGGTCTTGATGTCGGCGGTCTGGGCGCCGGCCGAGCCGGCACCGATCGAGCACAGAGCGAGCATGACGGCGCCCGCGCATCCCGAATGATATTTCATGACATGCCTCGTCACTTCGGATCGACTCACGGAGCCTGCTGGATGATCGTGGAGCCGTTCAGGATACCGAGCTGTCCGACGCCGGCCGTGTTGTTCGCGCCGATCTGGCCGATCAGGCTCGAATTGGAGCCGCCGACCTGGCCGGCCAGCGCGGTGTTGGACGCAGTCGCGGTGGTGCCGCCCTGCCCGATCACCGAATTGTTGACGGTCAGGAGCGAGCCCGTCTGCAAGGTGGTCGCACTATTGGTCGCGCCGAACTGCATCGTCGTGGCGCTGTTGCTGGTCGACCCGCTCTGCGAAATGAACGAAGTGTTGGTGGTTCCGAATTGCAGCACGCTGGCGCTGTTGCCGGCTTGTGCATCGGCGGCCGTCAGCGCACCGAACGCTGCAACCGTGGCAATAAAATAGGTGATCCGCATGTCGTTTCCTCCGCGAGAATAAGCGGGCCATCGCAATTGATCGGCCGCCCGGATTGCGGTGCATTCGGGAATGGTCCGGACGCACCGCAACTCGATGCGTCCGGCCAAACGGTTGCGTGGGTCAGTGCGCCGTCTGCGTGACGGTGCTGCCGTTGGTGCCGAACACGCTGAGCTGGCCGACGCCGGCGGCGTTGTTCTGCAGCGCGGCAGGCCCGAACGAGTCCTGGGTGATCGAGCTGCCGTTGTTGCCGAACGCCACCTGCCCGGTGGTCGCCGAGTTCTGCACGCCGATCTGGGTCACCGTGCTGCCGTTGTTGAGCGAGGCCGCGCTGGTGCCCTGCATCGTGCTCGCACTGTTCACGAGGCCGAGCTGGCTGGTCGACGAAGTGGAGTTGGTGAGGCCGTTCTGCGTGACGGACGAACCGTTCGCGACGCCGACTTGCACCGTGGTCGAGGTGTTGGCGGCCTGCGCCGCGGAGGACAGGGCGAACAATGCAACGGAAGCAAAAAACAATTTGCGCATGGAGTATCCCTTTCTGGCCAAGTTGTCTGACTGAGTACGGATGCCGTCTTGGAAGAGGCCGACATCGTAGGGATACTGTGAACCGACCGTGGCCTGCGCGACAGACTGCAGTTCATGCTAATCGATACGGACTAGACGCCTGCGCGAAATGTCGGCACATGGAAGCGCAAGAGCAGATTCTATCCCATGCCTGTGCACGTCCTCTGCGCCTCGCGCCCCATGCTGTCGATCAGCCGCACCACTTCGATCGGCGTGCGCAACTCGAGCTTTCGCATCATCCTGGCGCGATGAACCTTCGCCGTCACCTCGCTCACGCCAAGCCGCGCCGCGATCTGCTTGGCGACCAGCCCTTCGGCCATCAGCAGCATGATCTCGCGCTCCCGCACCGTCAGCGTGTCGACGCGCTGGCGCGCTTCACGCACGCTGTCTTCGCGCTCCAGCCGCCTGCGATCGCGCTCGATGCCATGCCTGATGGCATCGAGGATCTCCTGCTCGCGAAACGGTTTCGGCAGAAACTCGACCGCACCGCGCTTCATGGCTTCGACCGAGACGCGGACGTCGGAATGGCCGCTGATGAAGACGATCGGGATCGACACACCCGTCTCGGCGAGCCGGCGTTGAAGCTCGAGGCCGGTCGGCGACGTGCCGGGGAAGCGGACATCGAGCACGAGGCACGAAGGTCCGGGCGAAATATCCTCCGCGAGAAACTCGTCCGTCGAGGCGAACAACTTCACCTGGTGGCCGGTCTCCTCGCAGAGGCTTCCAATCGCATTTCGAATCTGGATTTCGTCGTCGACGACATAGACGGTGGCCTGGCCTGAATTCATTTCAACAAACTCCCGGCTTGGGCTCGATGGACCGGCAAAACGCCGTCCATTCTTCTTGCAAGCGAAGACAAGGTGCTTGGATCAACTCGCGGGAATCGAACGATCGGCGTCCGTCCGCCGGTTCGACGTCTTAGGGCCAACGCTCGCCGGAGGCGAGTGAAGGCGTTCACACATTGGGCTTCGTGATCGCGGGGATTTCGACGCGCCACAGGCGGCATCATGGCGAAGCGCGCTATCGCGAATACGACAGTCCGGTATCTTGGCCGCAGCATCGCCAACTGCGTCATGGCATTTACAACCACGTGCCGGCGTGAACGCCGGCCACCGGCCGTATCGACCGGATCATACGAGGCGTTCAGTCAGCTTATCGAGTTCGATACCGCGCGCTTCGTATCGATACGATGCATATGCATTGTCGGCAAATCACGAAACGTCTCACCCCGCAGACTTTACTTCTGGATGACGATGCGCACCCGACCGTCGCCCCCGCAAGCGCGACATACTGACGATCGATACTACTTTTAGATGATTTACAACCATAGCGAGTTGCCACTTTTTCCTGCCGACAACGAAATCATTTGAACGTGGCGGGTTTTGATATGCGATTTGTGCCAGCGATTGCCTTGCTAGGAACTGCATGCGGTCTCGCCGCGATCTACGCCGCGGGGCCGGCCGTCATCACCGGCGCTGCCGGGAGCGCGGCAGACAAGGCGGCTCACGCCTACGACGAGACCAAGCGGCTGCTCGTGCCCGGCCGCCGCGAAGCACCGACCTTCGGGTCGGATGCACCCATGTTCCGCTATGCCTCGATCCAGCGCGGCAGCATCGAGCAGACCGTCACCGTCACCGGCGCCCTGCAGCCGGTGAAGACGATTGAGGTCGGTTCCCAATTGTCCGGGCAGCTAGCCCGAGTCTATGTCGACTTCAATGACACCGTGACCAAGGATCAGCCGCTCGCCTTGATCGATCCGCGCAGCTTTGCGGCCAAGGTCGACGAGGCCAGGGCCTCCCTCGCCGTTGCCAATTCCCTGGTCGACATCGCCAGGGCCAAGCTCGATCGCGCGAGGATCGACCTGCAAAATGCCAGGGGCAGCCGGGACGTGCTCGTTGCCAAGCTCGAGAGCGCGCAGGCGGTCAAGAGCTCGGCGCAGAAGACCCTGCAGCGCAAGCTGGCGCTCCAGTCGCAGAACGTCGTGGCGACGACGGCGGTCGACGACGCGCAGACGGAGTTCACCGCACGCCTCGCTCAGGAGCGCGAAGCCGAGGTCCTGATGTCCCTCAACTCCTTTTCGGTGGAGGGGGCACAGGCCGACGTCCGCCGGATCGAGGCGGAGCTGCAGCAGGCACGCATGGCCGTGCCGGAGAAAGCGGCCGTTCTCGCCGCGGCCCAGGCCGATCTCGACCGCACCGTGATCCGCTCGCCGATCGACGGCGTCGTCGTCGGCAGGTTTGTCAACGAGGGCCAGACGCTCGCGGTCGGATTGGAATCGCGCACCACCTTCGTGGTGGCGCATCGCCTGGAAGACATGGAGATCCACGCACAGGTCGACGAAGCCGATATCGGCCGCATCGCCCCCGGCCAGCGCGCGCATTTCACCGTGGACGCCTATCCGGACCGCCGCTTCGAAGCAGTGGTGCGGCAGGTGCGCAAGGCGCCGCAGAACCAGCAGCACGTCGTCACCTACACCGTGGTCCTGGCGACCTCCAATTTGGACGGCGCGCTGCTCCCCGGAATGACCGCGCTGGTGAAGATCGTGATCGAGCGCCAGGAAGACGTTCTGAAGGTGCCGCTCGCCGCACTGCGCTTCCAGCCTTCCGGCACGCGCCCGGACCCGGCCAGCACGCGCAGCGGGGTGTGGGTGCGCACCGCAAGCGGCGCGCTCCAGCGCATTGCCGTGACGGTCGGCGCGGCCGGCGTCGAACAAGTCGCACTCAAGAGCGGAGATCTCGACGAGGGCAGCCAGGTCGCCGTCGGCCAGGCGATCCGGCCGGCGGGCTTTGAATTTCTCGGAATCAGGTTCGGATCATGACCGCCTCCCCGCCGCTCATCAGCCTGCAGTCGGTCAGCAGGACCTATCGCACCGACGGGGTCGCGGTCACCGCGGTGCGCAATGTCAGTTTCGAGATCGCGCAAGGCGAGATCGTCGCCGTGATGGGACCGTCCGGCTCCGGCAAATCGACATTGATGAACATGATCGGGCTGCTCGACCTGCCGAACGAGGGCGCCGTCTATCTGGAGGGAGCCGACGTCGCCGCTCTGTCGGAAGATCGCCGGTCGTCCTTGCGTGCCCGCAGCATCGGCTTCGTGTTCCAGTCCTACAATCTGCTCGCCCGCCACAACGCGATCGAGAACGTCGCGCTGCCGCTGGTCTATTGCGGCATCGCTCGCAAGGAACGTCTGGCGCGCGCGGAAGCGAGCCTTCAGGCCGTCGGCATGCTGCACCGGGCCCATCACTTCCCGCGGCAGCTCTCCGGCGGCGAGCAGCAGCGCGTCGCGATTGCGCGCGCGTTGATCGCCTCCCCGCTGATCGTGCTCGCCGACGAGCCGACCGGCGCGCTCGACAGCCGCACCGGCGCCGAGATCCTGGCCCTGTTCGCCGCGCTCAACCGGACCGGTCAGACCATCGTGATGATCACGCATGATCCCGGCATCGCGACGCGGTGCCGCCGCACGATCCGCCTGCATGACGGCGAGCTCGTCAGTGACGAGACCCTGGTCCCGATCCTGCCGAAACGGAGTGCGCTGTCATGACCATGCTCCAGGGCTTCCAGATCGCCCTGCACGCCTTGCGCCTCAATCCGCTGCGCAGCTTCCTCACCATGCTAGGCATCGTGATCGGCGTCGCCTCCATCGTGACGGTGTTTGCGATCGGAGCCGGCGCGCAGCTTCGCCTGCAGGAGCAGATCCGCGCGATCGGCGCCAACGTGCTGATGATCACCCCGGGCGCGGTCTATCAGGGCGGCGTGCGTCTCAAGGACGGCAGCAAGCTGACGATGACCGAGAGTGACGTACAGGCCATCCTCGAGCAGATTCCGGAAATCCAGGCCGCGGCCGGCTCGATCGCCGGGACGGCGCAGGTCATCCACGAGGGCAAGAACTGGAACACGACGATCAACGGCACGACGACGGGACATTTCATGGTGCGCGACTGGCAGCTTGCGAGCGGGCGATATTTTTCCGGCCCCGAGGAGGCAGGTGCGGGCAAGGTCGTGATCCTCGGCAGCACGGTCGCACGCGAGCTGTTCGCGCCCGGCGACGACCCGATCGGCGCGCAGATCCGGATCATGAAGGTGCCGCTCGAAGTGGTCGGCGTGCTCGATCGCAAGGGACCGGCGCAGGACGACGTCGCTTTCGTTCCGCTCGCCACCGCCAAGCTGCGCTTCCTCGGCAGCGCCAGCAACATCAATCGGGATTCAGTTGCCTATATCATCGCCAAGGTGACCGGCGACGGACAGATGGCGGGGGCGCGATCGGAGATCGAGAACCTGCTGCGGCAGCGCCACCGCATCCCCGCCGGCCAGGAGGACGACTTCAAGGTCCAGGATCCGGCCGCCGCGATGGAAGCGCAGCAGGGCGCGATCCGCACTGTCGCGCTGCTGCTCGTCGCCATCGCCTCGGTCTCGCTGCTCGTCGGCGGCATCAGCATCATGAATGTCATGATCGTGTCGGTCACCGAGCGCACGAGGGAGATCGGCATCCGCCGCGCGCTGGGCGGGCGGATGCGGGACATCCGGCTCCAATTTCTCTGCGAGGCCCTCGTGCTCTGCCTGCTCGGCGGCGCCATCGGCGTCGCCGGCGGCGTCACGCTCTCGATGACGGTCGCCCGCATGGCGGGTTGGGTCACCTCGATTGACGGCCAGGCGATCGGCCTCGCCCTCGCCTTCTCGATCGCCACCGGAATCGTCTTCGGTTTCTATCCCGCCCACAAAGCATCCAAGCTCAGCCCGATCGAGGCGCTCAAAACGGAGTGAGATGATGGCGGACGCGGCGAATTCGGCCCGAAGACCAGGGAGGAGCCCATCATGAGCCCGGATCCGAAGGATTCGATTACCCCGACACCGCGCGAGCGTGAGCTGATGATGCTGATCGCGCGGGGGCTGCAGAACAAGAACATCGCCTACGAGCTCAAGATCTCGGAGAACACGGTGCGGGCGCATATCGGCAACATCATGCGCAAATACCGGCTCTCGAACCGAACGCAGATCGCGATCGCGTTTGCCCTGCACGCAGCGCCATTGTCGCTGCGACGCGATCTTGCCAGGGCCGACCGCCGTCCGACGGCGCCAAAGCCCGCGCCGACGCCTGCTCCAAGTCCACCGGTGCAAACCGCGCCGGATTGAACGCCGGACACAACCCCTTGCGTTGCCCGTCGGGCAAAACACGCGAGCGCTGGGTCAATCCGCGCCGCCGAAAATATTCCACTTTACCGAAATTCGGAAAGGGCGCATGTGTTGCGGCAACCCGGCCCAAGGAAGAGGGGCGTATCGCGATCGTCACGAACGCGGGCCGGGCGGCGGTGGACGCAGGTCACATCGGCGCGAAGAGCTTCGCAGGGCGGGCAACCGTGAGCGAGAGCGTCGCGCACACGACCGGTGTGATTCCAGCGTACGGCAAAATCGTGTGGTCCTGGCGCCCGGGGTCTGTGCGTCAAGGCTTGTGGTGAGGTGTGTCGTCCAACCGGACGCACGCGTCAGTCATCCGCAAGGCGACGGGGGCAATAGTGCAACGCTCCCCGGGGAAAGCACGACATAAGCCGTTCCAACCACTGCGCAGGGAAGGCCGGGATGCTCCGGTTGCCCTGTTTCCCGCTATGCATGAAGCACACGCAGTCTGCTCTTGGCATGGCCGTCCACGGGAGCCAACCGGCTCCCGGCCTTCCCTGCGCCCTCTTTCAATCGAGGGCAAGGCGACGAGCAAAACTCGGGCGAGATGCGCCGCGAGGATGCGAAGGTGTGTCTGTACGTCAAAAGCGTTTATCGAATGCTGCAGCATGCATCATCTCGGACCGTCACCCTGAGGCAGCCGCTTCTTCAGCGCCCTCGAAGGGCGACGCCCCCCGCTGCCCCGACTCGGCAGCCGCTCATCCCCCGCGGCTCCGCACGCGATGCATCCGCATCGCACGCATCGCACCTCAGGATGCCAGTACGGAGATTTTGGATGGCTGACTTCGAGCGGCGCGCCAAACGACGCCGCCGGCTTCCGGGCCGCACGCTCGGGCTCGAGCCGGACGCCCGCAAACAAAAAAACGGCGGGGAATAACCCCGCCGCTTTCGCTCGCGCCCCGCACGGGACGCAAGAGGATCTCGGTTGTTACATGCCGATGTCGAACACGTTCGGCAACTGGCCCGCCAGAGGCAGCGCGGTGGCGCCCAGGAAGGTCGCCACCATCGCCATCAGGCGACGGTTGTTGTGGCGCTTGCCGCGCATCTGGCCGGCGATCCACTCCAGCATCTCGCTGTTGACCTTGGAGGCATAGGACGGCGCCCAGCTCTCGATGTCGGTATCGGCCGACAACGCGACGCTGCGCGGCGGCACCTTCAGGCCCGAGGCGCTTGCCGCATAATGGGCAACGGCCTTGGCGAGCAAATCGTCGAAGCGGCCGCCATCGGTGCGCTCGGTCGCGGCCTCGTTGATCTCGAACAGCATTTCAGCCTCGGTGCGGCTGACGGGCTGGTCGTTGACGGCGGTTGCGGTCAGGATGCGCGTGCACCAGGCGGTGTCATCGGCATCGAGCGAGCGGGAGAAGTGCACCCTTCCCTTGGTGGTCGGGCCTTCGCCCGTGATCACGCCGTCGCGCACGATGCTCAGCGCATGGGCCGCGGTATCGCGGCAGGACGGTTCCAGGGACGGCGATTGGACAGACTTAGGCGCAGCGGCAGACATAGTTCACTTCCAGACTTCTTCTGATCGACCAGCATTTTCATGCCGGCGTAAAGGGGTGGTTAACGATTCGATACGGTGATCGCGACTTTTCGAGATGGTTGCCAATTGGTCGCTGTCAGGACCGCTTTGGTTCTGGGAGCGCCGGGGCGAGTGTGATGAAAGTCATAAAAGGCTTAATCGGGGCGAGCGAGACCGTGTGACCCCGGGTGGAGATGTTTCGCCGCAGGTGCGGCTGTAACAAAAAGTTGCTAGGAAATCGGCTCTTCAAGGAAGGAATTCACATTTTACTTGAACCGGTTCAGCGGGCGTTCACTTGGCTTTGCAAGACCTCTATACTGAGGATGACGGCCAGAACTGAATTTCCTAGTAAATTCAATGCGATGAGGTAGAACCATGACACTTCCGATCGGCACCACCGCACCCGACTTCGAAGCCGAGACCACCGAAGGGAAGATCAAGTTCCACGACTGGATCGGCAACAGCTGGGCACTGCTGTTCTCGCACCCCAAGGACTTCACGCCGGTTTGCACGACCGAGCTCGGCGCGCTCGCCAAATTGAAGCCGGAGTTCGACAAGCGCGGCGTCAAGCTGATGGGCCTGTCGGTCGATCCGGTCGACCGCCATGCCAAGTGGTCGGAGGACATCAAGGAGACGCAAGGCGCGGCTCCCAACTATCCGATGATCGGCGACACCGATTACAACGTCTCGAAGCTCTACGGCATGCTGCCGGCCGCGATCTCGGGCGATCCCCTCACCCGCACCGCCGCCGACAACCAGACCGTCCGCAACGTCTTCGTCATCGGGCCGGACAAGAAGATCAAGCTGGTGCTGGTCTACCCGATGACGACGGGGCGGAACTTCCAGGAGATCCTGCGCGTCATCGACTCGCTCCAACTCACCGCCAAGCATCGCGTCGCGACCCCGGCCGACTGGTCGCAGGGCGACGACGTCATCATCGCGGGCTCGGTCTCCAATGACGAGGCCAAGACGATCTATCCGCAGGGTTGGAAGGAACCGAAACCCTACATTCGCATCGTGCCGCAGCCCAAATAACAACGAATAACAACGAACGGTCATTCCGGGGCGGTCCGCAGGACCGAACCCGGAATGACGGTGACAACTTACGCCGCGCGCACGCGGTCGATGAACCTGTCGACCTCAGCCTTGAGATGCAGGCTCTCGCCCGAGAGCGCCTGTGCGGAGACGAACATCCGGCTCGAGGTCTCGCCGGTCTCGCTGGCGCCCTTGGCCGCGTGACGGACATTGACGGCGACATCGGCGGTGCCGGACACCGCGGCACGAACGCTGGCCACGATGTTGTGGGTCGCGCTCTTCTGCTGCTCGACCGCAGCCGAGATCGAGCCTGCGATCCCGCTGATGCGCTCGATGGTCTGGCTGATCGCCTTGATGGCGGCGACCGATTCCTCGGTCGCGAGCTGCATGCTCTCGATCTGGTTCGAAATCTCGTCGGTCGCCTTGGCCGTCTGGCCGGCCAGCGTCTTGACCTCCTGGGCCACCACCGCGAAGCCGCGACCGGCATCGCCCGCGCGCGCGGCCTCGATGGTGGCGTTCAGCGCCAGCAGGTTGGTCTGCTCGGCGATCGAGGTGATCAGCTTGACGACGTCGCCAATGCGCGCGCCCGCCTCGGAAAGCTGCGCGATGCGCTGGTCGGTCGCCTCGGCCTGCTGCACCGCCTCCGCGGAAATCGCGTTCGATTCCTGGACCCGCCGGGCGATCTCGGAGATCGATTGAGACAGCTCGTCCGAGGCTGACGCTGCCGAACGCACGTGCTCGGAGGCATTTTCGGAAGCGCCGGCGGACTGAGCCGACAGATCGGCGGTGGAGCGTGCGACGTCGGTGAGTTGCCGCGCCGCGCGCTCGAACTCGCCGGACGAGGTGAGCACCTTGTCGAGGACGCCGCCGACGCTGCCGCGGAACTCCTCGACGAAGTTGCGCAGGTCGGATTTGCGCTGCTCGGCCGCCGCAGCTGTGGCTGCCGCCTGCTCGCTGCGCATGCGCGCCCGCTCCAGCGAATTGCTCTTGAATACCGCGACCGTGCGGGCGATCTCGCCGATCTCGTCGGCGCGATCCTCGCATTCGATCTCGACGTCGCTCTGGCCGTTGGCAAGCGCGGTGAGCGAGCGCGTGACCGAGATCAGCGGCCGGGTGACGCGGCGGACGACCAGCATCGTCAGGACAAGAACCAGCAATGCGGCGAGCCCGGCGGCCACTGCCATGCTCTCGATGGCGTGGGCCAGCATGCTCTCGTACTGGATCATGGGAATGCCGACATAGAGAATGCCGACGACCTTGCCGGCCGCGTCCGCGACCGGGAAGTAGGCGGTCATGAACGACTTGCCGAACAGCGTGGCCGGCCCCTTATAGGCCTCGCCCCGGCGCAGCGGCGCCTGCCCGGGATGGTCGGCGGCAAGCTGGGTGCCGACGGCGCGATCGCCATTTTCCTTCTTCACGTTGGTCGAGCGTCGCACGAACTGCCCGCTCGCGTCGTCGAACACGAACAGGGTCGCATTGCCGCCGACATAGGACACGGCCCGATCGACGATGGCGTGGTCCTTGAGGTCGGGCATTTTGGGGATCTCGGCGCGCACCACCGCGCCATCCCTCATTGTGACCTTGGCGTCCGGAACGATCTCGGTAAAGGCCAGCGCCAGCGTGCGCAGATTGACCTCGATGTCGCGCAATGCGCGATCATTGAAGGCGGATGTCAGCGACCAATAGCCGGCGCCGACCACGAGCGCCGTGTTCACGGCGATCAGCAGCACGGCACAGAGGACCGCCTTGGTACCGAGCTTGAACTGCGGCAGGAACTTCGCCGTTAGAAGATTGGACATGATTGGAATGACCCCCGTAATTCCTGCATATTCATGCAATCGGCTTACGGCCGCATTAACGGCGATTCCAATCGCCCCACCCGGAATGGTTTCCAAATCGCAAACGAGGCCCTCCCTGACCACGCCAAGCGCGCCGCCCATCATCGTCTGGTTCCGCGATGATCTTCGGCTGTCCGACCATCCCGCCCTCCACGCCGCCGCGAAAACCGGCGCACCTGTGCTCTGCCTCTTCGTCCTGGACGACGGGGTCGGGCGGCCACCCGGCGCCGCAACGCGCTGGTGGCTGGCGCAGTCGCTGCGGGCGCTTGCGGCCGAGATCGCCGCGCGCGGCGGAGCGCTGGTCCTGCGCAGGGGACCCGCGGCCAGGGTGATCCCCGAGGTGGCGCAAGAGAGCGGCGCCCGCGCCGTCTACTGGAACGGGATCGCGCAGGCGCCGCATCAGGCGATCGAGCGCCAACTCGGGGCAGCGCTGGCAAGGCTCGGCGTCGACTCACAGAGCTTCCCTGGTGACCTCCTTATCCCGCCCTCGGCGATCCGCACCAAGGAGGGCCGCGGCTTGCGCGTGTTCACGCCATTCTGGCGGCGCGTGCTGGCGCTCGGCGATCCGCCAAAACCCCTGTCTGCTCCGAAAGAGCTTCGCCCGGCTGCGACAATTGCGGGCGACGGGCTGGAGAGCTGGAGGCTCGAGCCGACCAAACCCGACTGGGCCGGCGGCCTGCGCGAGAGCTGGACACCGGGCGAGGCCTCGGCCCGCAGACGCCTGCGCGACTTCCTCAAGCACACCGCGCGCCGTTATGTCGGCGACCGCGACCGCCCGGATCGCGACGGGACCTCAGGCCTGTCGCCGCACTTGAGGTTCGGCGAACTCAGCCCCCGGCAAGTCTGGCACGCGGCGCGGTTCGCTGCGGATGAAGACCCGGCACTCGGATCGGGCATCGAAAAGTTCCTGAGTGAGCTCGGCTGGCGCGAGTTCTGCCGCCATCTGCTCCACGATCACCCCGACCTCGCCACCGAAAACCTGCAGGCGAACTTCGACGGCTTCCCCTGGACACCGGACCAGAAGGCCCTTGCCGCCTGGCGGCGCGGCCGCACCGGCTATCCCATTGTCGATGCTGGCCTGCGCGAGCTCTGGCACACCGGGGTGATGCACAACCGGGTGCGGATGGTGGTGGCCTCGTTCCTGGTCAAGCACCTCCTGATCGACTGGCGCGAGGGCGAAGCCTGGTTCTGGGATACGCTGGTCGATGCCGACGCGGGCAGCAACCCCGCGAACTGGCAGTGGGTCGCCGGCTGCGGCGCCGATGCTGCGCCCTATTTCCGCGTGTTCAATCCCCAGCTCCAGGGCGAGAAGTTCGATCCGGATGGAACCTATGTTCGGGCCTGGGTGCCGGAGCTGAAGGATCTGCCGGTGAAGCTGATCCACCAGCCTTGGCGGGCAACCCCGATCGAGCTTGCGAGCGCGGGCATCACGCCCGGCAAGACCTATCCGCAGCCGATCGTCGATCATGCCAGGGGACGCGAGCGCGCGCTCGCCGCTTACGCAAAGATCCGCAAAGGTTGAGCGCTGCTTTGACACAATTTCGAATCCCGCTATCGTTATCGCTCCATTCAAACAATGGGGGACGATATGGACGACGAGAAGCCGATCACCGAGCAGGCGATGGACACCATCACCAACGCCGTGGAAGCGACCAAGGACGCCGCAGTCACCGCCGTCAAGCAGGTGAAGAGAGCAGCCAAGAAGGTCGCGAAGAAAGTAGCGCCGAAGAAAGCAGCCAAGAAGAAAACCAAGAAGGCTGCGAAGAAGACCACGAAGAAAACAGCAAAGAAGGCTTCAAAGAAAGCCGCAAAAAAGGCCACGAAGAAGGCCGCCAAGAAAGCCACCAAGTCTAAGAAGAAGGCCAAAAAGGCCAAGCGCTGAGCGCGCCGCCTGGAGAGGTCTCCGGGTGCGGACGCACCCGGAGACGTCGGGGCCCTACCCTCGCCGCCTCAATGCGCGTCGGCCCGGGTAGTGTTCTCCCTTAGGATCGCGGAATTCGCTGCGATGGCCGCGCCGGTCCTCGGCGTGGAAGCGCTTGCGCTTTTCCGCTGAGCCGAACTGCTTGATCACCCGCCGGCCGTTGACCTTCTTGATGACGTAGCCACCCTCGGTCATCGAGAACGGCTCCTTCAGCGACCCCATATGGTCGAATTTGGTGCCACGGGGATGCCCGAACGGCTCGAACCAGGACGGGTAGACGAAGTTCGACATCGGAAAACCGTTGACGAGAAAAGCTTCCTCCTCCACGGCGTCGCAGACCTCGTAGGCATATTGGGTATGGCGGGTCTTGTCGGCCCACAGATTGGCCATGGGATCGAGCACCATCTCGAACAACTCGTGCGACGCCGCCAGGCTGACGGGATCGTTCTCGCCCAGCGCCTTGACGAAGATCTTGGAGATCGGCTGTCCCCGATGGGTCAACTCGTGCCGGCCGAGGAAGTTCTTGTGGGTGGCATCGTCGAAATAGACGAGCTGCCAGTCCGTCGGCTTCGGCTTGCGGGTGACGTCGAGATCGACGGGGTAGCCCCACACGGGCAGGAAGTGCTCGTCGTAGCATTTCTGAAGCGCGGCCGTGAGCCTCGCCATCATCCGGTCGCTTATCATCTCCTCCGCGTAGTTGATGCAGGCAATCCGGACCGGCTTCAATGACCTTGCGAGTAGTGCGCGCCGCGCCTTCTTCATGAAATCACCGTGTGAAAGGGAAGCTGAAACCAGCCCAGCCTAACACGAGCGCGCCCCGCACGTCAGGGATGTATTTGCCGACCGGGCGTACCGGCCTAGGAGCGCCGGTTGACGACGAACACCGCGGCCGCGCACGTCGCCATGCCGGCAATCGCCAGCCCATCGAGCTTTTCGCCGAACAGCAGATATGCCATCAGCGCGGTCACAGCAGGCACCAGATAGAACAGGCTCGCGACCGAGGTCGCCGCGGCGTGGCGGATCAGCCAGTACAACAGCCCGATCGATCCGATCGAGAGTGCTACGGCGAGCCAGGCGAGCGCGAGCACGAACTCCCGCGTCCAATGCACCACGCGGTCTTCGAACAGGAAGGCACCGATCGCGAAGAAAATGGTGACAGCGACATACTGCACGAGATTGCCGGCGCGCCAGTCGATCTGGTTGCAGTAGCGGCGCTGATAGAGGGTGCCGAGCGTGATGCTGATCAGCGAAACCACCGAGGCGAGCCAGCCAAGCCCGGCTTCGCCGGTCATGGGACGGTTGTGCAGGATCATCACCACGCCGCCGAGGCCGAGCACGAGCCCTGCCCATTGCAGCGGTGTCACCCGCTCGCCGAGCCAGCGATTGGCAATGGTCGAGGTCAGGATCGGCTGAAGGCCCGGGATGAGAGCGGAGAGTCCGGCCGGGATGGAATGCGCGATCGCGATCGCGGTACCGCCGAGATAGAAGCCGTGGACGAGAATGCCGGCGACCGCGCTGTGCGCGATGCCGATGCCATCAGGCCATTTCGGCCGCGCGACGCCCGCGATGATCGCCATCAGGCCGACCACGATCGCCATGCGGATGGCGAGATAGGTCAAGGGATCGGCGTTGTCGACGACGTATTTGGTGCCGATGAAGCCGGTGCTCCAGAGCAGGACGAACAGGATCGGCGCGGCGCGGGCGGTCAGGGCTTCTTGATTGCGATCCATTGCCGCCTTCATTGCCCCACCGGGGGCTATGCGGCAACGCGAATTTCGTCCGGACGATGCTGCGCTGCGATGGACACCGACTCAGGTCGGCCGCTCACCATTCTTCCGGACAGGGGTCGACGATCTTCCAGAGCTCGACGCCGTTCTTGATCTTCTTCATGTCGGTGGTGAGCCCGCCATTGCGCCGAATCCAGTCCTTCACCGTATTGGGGTAGTAGGACATCAGGTCAGACGTCCCCTCGGAGCTGGTGACCTTGATGCCGAAGGTGAAGGCCTTGTCGTAATAGGCCTGGTGGAAGCCCAGGCTGGCGCGCGGCGTCACGCAGATCTTGTTCATCGGCACCATGCCGAGCACCAGCGTGCAGGCCGAATTGCAGATACCGTCGATGATGACCCGCTCGCCCTTCTCGCGCACGCGCTTGTACTTGGTCTTGTATTCCTCGACATAGCCACCGTGGTCACGGGTAATACGCAGCTCGGCCCGCGCCGGCGTAGCGGCGGCGAGGCAGAGCAACAGCAGGCTCAGAAGCGTGATGCGCATGGCGAGGTGACGGCGAAAGCCTTCAGGAATGCACCGGCCTCGAAGGACCCCCAACAGGCCGGCGACAGGATTCTTAACCGAATAGTCTTTGGTCATACTTGTGTGGGGAATTCGTTAAGCATCCCGAAAAGGCCAAAAATGGGCAAGCCTCGACGGCATTTCAGGCAATTCTGTCACACCCATCCGGGAATCTGCGGGATTATCCCTGATTTCCGGGCGCCGGACGGGTGCCCCGGAGGCTCGAAGTGGCTATAGATGGGTGATTATTCGCGCGGGTCCCGGAGAATCAAGATGAGCAAGTTGACGCTTGTAGCCGCGGTTGCTGCCCTGTCGGCCGCAATCCTAGCCCCTGGCCTCGCGGAAGCGCGGGGACACCACCGGCACCACCGTTACGTCAACCCGCTGCCCTACCCGATCAGCTACATCCACAATTACGGTCCCGGCATCACCCCCGGCACCTTCGCCTATTACGACGGCCCGTCGACGAACCATTGCTACCAGAGCGCGGCCGCCTATGTCGGTCAGGACCGCCGCCGGCACCCCTGCTACTGAGGGACGCTGGCGCGGCCTCTGCAGGGCGCCTCTATTTGGCGGCGCCCGACAGCAGCAATTGCTTTTCGATCTCGTAGACCGGCAGCTTGACGAGATCCTTGCCGATCTCGCCCCGAAGCGCCTTGCGCATGACCTCCGAGTAATCGGCACGGATCATGCCGAGGGCACGCGGCGAGGCCACCATGGTCAGGGCCGAGGTCTCGCCCGCGCTGACGGCGGCATCGAGCCGGCTGGCCAAGCTCCGCAGGAAGGCGCGCTCGGCCTCGTCATGCCAGTCGGTCTGCTCGGCCGAGCTGCGCACGCCGCCGGCAGCGGCATGCAGGCGCCCTGGCGCATCGCTTCCTTGCGCGCTGGTCGAGGGGTTGGGCTGCTCGTGCACCTCCCTGGTGTGAAGGTTCGGAAACATCTCGTCGCCGAGATTTTCCAGAATGAGCGCCTTGCGCCCATCGCACACGACCAGCCAGTCGCCCTTGTCGATTCTCATCTTGTCCATTGCAACTCTCCTTGAAACACTTGTCGAGGCCGCGTCGGCATCAGAGATGTTCTTCGAAATCCTCGAAGGACTTGCCGAATTGCGCCATCGCCTCCTCCAGATAGTCAGCGAGCATTGGCGTGCCGATCAGGTAGGAAGCGGTGCGCTGGTTGTGCGCCTGCGCGGCCTGGGTCTGCAATTCGCGCCAATTGGAGAGATCGCCATCGCCGCGACCAAGCCAGGTCAGCGCCACGAGGTCGATCTGCTCGTCGACATTGAGATCGCGGATGAAGCCCGCGAGCTCCGCCCGGTCGGTGGTCCCGCCTCGCCCATAGCTCATGTCATCGTCGCCGAAGGCCGGGATGACGCCCGCTCCGACCGCCTCGCTGTCGGACCGGCGCGATTTCGAGATGACGAAGAAGACTTTCTCCGGCGAGATCGACAGATTTGGAACGACCAGCATCCAGTTCACCTTGCCCCGCAGCAAGCACCACGCCGCTGCCACGCCGGCAACACTAAGAGCCGAGGCAGACTTGCGAATTGCGCAGGATCAAGGTCTACGGCATGGCATCGGCGATACGATCAACGCGGGGTTAGCCGAGCGGACTTGCTGAAGATCCGTTCATCAGCATTACATTTCGGCTCCGCCACAATTTGATCAGAACAACTTCGATATCCTGTCCCGCGTAAGCGGAGGAAGACATCATGACTCGCAAGATCGGCCTCGTCGCCGCGTCCCTGTTCGGTGCCATGTTGGGAGGCTTGGCGGTATCGCCGGCGGCGTCCGCCATGCCCATCGCGCCGGCGCCTGCCACACCTGGGGTCTCCGGTGTCGAGCAGGTTCGCATGGTCTGCGACGCCTGGGGACGCTGCTGGTGGCGTCCGAACTACTATGGGTACTACGCTCCGCGGCCGTATTACGCCCCGCGGTATTATGCGCCCCGCTACTACGCTCCACGGTATTATGGCTATGGCCCACGCTATCGCCACTGGTGACATCTCAGGGGGCCATTTGGGCCCCCTCGCTTTTGCGAGATCATTCCTCGCACGGGTGTCGCCGGCCTGAAGCGATTCCAAAACTGATCTGGATCAAGGATAAATCGGCCCGCACCGTCATTCTGCGGTGACGGCCGAGTTGAACGCTTTCAGTGCCCGCAGACGGGCATGGACCAGCAGACGCATCTCGAGAGGCAGCTGAGACAGGGGGGCGAAGCTCGCGCCCTCTGCGTGCACGCGCCTGCACTTCATCGACATCGCTTCCGGCACAACCTCAGCCGGGAACGTTGACGGCGACATCGATCTGACAGGCGCCATGGCATGATGTCCGCAATACTACGGTCTGAAATTCGGTTTACTGAGACGCGATGTTTCGCCATTGATGGCGACGTATCGACGTTCATTTGATTGTCACATTTCAGCAGCCGGCCAGGCCCATGTTGTTCGACGCCCTCGCTCCATCCTCCGCGCTGCAACTGATCGGCTTTGCCGACGTCGATGCGTTTCGCCCGATCGAGTCGATGGAGGACGCGAGGAGCATTCCGCTCGACGTCCCAAACTTTGCCGCGGCCCGCGCCGTCGTCGCCCTGCCGGCCTGCCGCATCATCGTGATGAGATCGTTCGCGCGGATTCTCGACACCGCCTATCGGATGCCGGGCGGGATGGTGGTCCTGTCCATGACCGACGGCCTCCAGGTCAACTTCAAGGGCCTGGATCTCGATGCGCGCTTCTTCATTGCGCTCCGCGGCAACGATGGTTGCCATTTCGTCGAGCCTCAGACCAATCACTATGCAATGATCATCCTCTCCCCCGGGCTGAGGGACCGGGGTTGGTTCGATCACGCCGACGACTTGCGGGCCCGTATCGCAAACCGGCCCGCCCTGCTCCACACGCGGCAGCTTCTGCTCGACATCCTGCGAACCGCATCAGTGCAGCCCGGCCTGTTCGAAACCACCGAGGTGGCTGCCCATCTCCAGGAGGGCCTGTTGCTCGCGCTCGACGAATTGTTTCGGATCGATCCGACGTCGGACCTGAGCGCCTCGGTGCAGGGTGAGCGAGCGATCAGGCTCGTGCAGCGGATCGACGACTACGTCGCAGCCCATCCGACCGCACCGATCTACACCGCCGATCTCGCCAGCGAGTTCGGCGTCTCGATCCGGACGCTCGGCGGCGCAGTCAGCAAGGTGCGCGGCATGAGCCTGCACCAGTATATTCGCCTCAAGAGGCTGTGGGCGACCCGCGTCCGCCTCCTCAAGGGCGGCGGCGCCACCGTGGCCACGTGCGCACGTGCCCAGGGCTTCCATCATCTCGGTGAATTTGCCGCAGCCTACCGCGCGATCTTCCATGAGGCGCCCTCGGACACATTGGCAAGGGGGCGACAAGCGGGGTCATGACCTGACGCTGCAGCCCCTCGCGCCTGCGGACCCGGTATCGGCGCCATTCGGAACATATCTGAAACGCCAAGGACTGGCGCGCTCGGAAGGATTCGAACCTCCGACCCTCGGAATCGAAATCCGATGCTCTATCCAGCTGAGCTACGAGCGCCCTGGCCCGGGCTACCGGGCCGCAAACCGAAACCTGCCGGACCGGCCGCTGACGAACCAGCACTCCGGGCGGTGTTCGGACGGGTTCGGATTAGCAGAGAGGCTGACCAATAAAAAGCCCTTCCTCGCCTCCCTGGAGACGGATGGAGGGCGCTCTCACCAGGTCGTGTTGAAGAGACCGAAATGCGGCTGCTGGGCGACCTGCATCATCGGCCGGCCGGGCTGCGGGGCCTGATACGCCCTGGCGGCCTTGCGCTTAGCCTGGACCGGAGCAATTTGGGCCTGAGACGCCTGAGCTTGTGAAGCCTGCGGCTTGGCCTCGGGGTTCCTGGAGCCGGCGGTATCGGCCTTCGGCGGCGTGAACTGGGCGAACGTCTCGCGTACCCGCGCCTTGGCCGACATCTCGGCGAGAGCTGCCGACGCGCTGTCCTGCACGGGCGGTTGAGGCGCAGCAACAGCGGCGGTCTTCACCGCAGGCGGGACGATCGTGGGCTGGGTGGTGTCGAGCACGACGCGCTCGGGCAGATGGCGGTCGGAGCGGATCCGGATCAGGGGCTGATCGTTGCTTGCGGTCGCAACGGCTTGCGCCACCGGCGCCGCCGGAAAGACGAAATCCGCAGCGAACAGCAGTGCGAGCAACGCTCCACCGACAAAGACGAAATACCGAAAGATTGGCATTGGCCGCGCTCCGCCCCCACGTGGGCTCTTCGCCTTCAACAGGCGATCACTAGATTGGTTCCTGGCCCAGCCGTTCGGTTCAAATGGCGACGCGAGGTTTTTTGCCAAGGACCCGGGAGGGTAACTTTTCCGCTACCGGAACATGCAGCCCTTACGCGCGGCGTGCCGCAACCAGCGAGCATTTCGCCTGATCGGCATTCACGTTAACGACGCCGACGGGAATCCGGGCAAAGGTCTTGCGGCTCTTCATGCTGACCGGATCTGCCAGCACGCGGCTGCGATTCGTGAGATGACTGCCGTCGCGGCGCGTGAAGGCGCAAACGATCTCGACATTGTTTACGGCATAGTCATTGTCGTTTCGCAGCGTGAACGTCACCAGGGCTTTTGAGCCGAGGCCGCCACGGCGCCAGGTTTGCGATGAAATCCTGAGACGATCTAGGTCTGCCATAGCCGGGACCTGAGCTTCGGTCGCCAGCGAGCCCGCTGCCGCCGGATCTCCCGAAGGAGCCGGCTCGACTGCGGCCAGCTCCGACTTCACCTGCTCAGCGCTATTGCCCTTGGAGAGAGGCAGCAACATCCAGACGCCGCAGCCGACGATGATGGCGGCCAACAGCCACAGCAGGCTTCGGCCAAATGATACGCTGGCCATCGTCACGGCCCGCGCCAATCTCTCGCCGGTCCCGGCGAAGCGCCCCAATCCAATCCGGTCGAGCCTGGCGTTCATGGTTGTACCGATGGCGGCGGAAGCACGTTCGACGACCGATTGCGCCGACGGACTCGGCCACAGCTTACTTCAATCCGGAAGACGAACTAAGGTTCCCTGCGAATCGGCAATGGCAGTGGCGATCGCCGGCCGGGGCCGTTAACATACGCTGAAACATCGAGCCATCGCGCGTCGGGAGAATTGGAATGCCATTCGTCGTCACTTGGGATCACGTCCATCTGCGCAGCCCCGATCCGGAGACCACGGCGGCTTGGCTGCGGGACATCCTCGGCGGCGAGGTCGTGCATGCGCCGGGACGGATCGACGTGAACCTTGGAGGCGCCAGGATCTTCATCGCGCCGCTCGAGGGCGATAGCGACGTCAACCCGCCGCCTCCGCATCCACATCAGGGCCTCGACCATTTCGGGTTGACGGTGAAGGACATCGATGCCGTCGCGGCCGAGATCAAGGCCAAGGGTGTCACCTTCACGCGCGAGCCGACCACGATCCGGCCCGGCGTGCGCATCTGCTTCATCCGCGGTCCCGAAGGCATCTCCATCGAGCTGCTGGAGCGCGACAAGAAATACACTTGAGAATCCAGGCACAAGCTGGGACGCGTGCGGCTCGCGGCGGCAACTTCCCGCGGCCGGCCGGCAAACTGCCGCGTTGCGCGAGCGGATGCGCTTTGGCATAAAAGCAGGACCGGTTACGCCATTGGGCGATGGCGGCCGGCCTGCGGGACGTTATGAAAAACGGTCTCTATTCGATTCATGTGACCCTGCTCGATGGTCGAGCCGGCAAGGGCAGCGGCGTCATTCTTTTTCGCGACGGCAAGATTCTTGGCGGCGATGCCTATCTCTATTACACCGGCAGCTACGTGGTGAAGGACAACAACACCTTCAAGGGCGAAGTGCTGGTGCAACGGCACACCTCGCCTCGGGGCAACGACAATCCACTGTTCGGCGGCCCTGCCCCGGTCGGCATCGGCGTCAGCGGCACATTCACAGAGACGCGCGGCGAGATGACGGGTACGGCGCTGGTCGGCAAGGCCAGCCAGATTTTCGGCGCGACTCTGCACAAGCTCGCCGACGCCGACTAGCTATTCCGCAGCCTGCTCGAGCGGCGCCGTGCGCGGCAGGATGATCTGGATGCGCGTGCCGCTGCCCGGCTCGGAATCGAGATCGAGCCGTCCGCCGAGCCGGTTGGTGACGATGCTGTAGACGATGTGCAGGCCGAGGCCGGTGCCGCCCTGGTCGCGCCGCGTCGTGAAGAACGGATCGAAGGCGCGGCGGCGGACGTCGAGCGACATGCCGCAGCCATTGTCGGAGAAGATGATCTCGACATTGTCCTTGCCGGACTCCCGCACCTGAATGTCGATGGTCCCTGGCCGGCCGTCCGGGAAGGCGTGCGCCACCGAATTGAGAAACAGATTGGTCAGCACCTGGCCGTACGGACCCGGATAGCTGTTCATGGCGAGATCGGGTTGGCACTCGACGTTGAGCGTCAGGTTGTGCTTGCGCAGGCCCGGCCGCAAGCTCATCACCACCTGCTCGGTGAGGTCGCCGAGATCGAACGTACGCTGGTCCGAATAGTTGCGGTCGGCGGCAACCTGCTTGAACGACTGGATCAGCTCGGCGGCGCGGTTGAGATTGGAGACGAGCTGCGAGGATGCGTCGCGGCTGGTGCTCAGGAAATCGTTGAGCGTGGAGCGGCGGAGCTCGCCGCGCTCGACTTCGGCAGTGAACATCGCGGTCTTGCGCTCCAGCGCGGACGCGACCGTGAGGCTGATGCCGACGGGATTGTTGACCTCGTGCGCCACGCCGGCGACCAGGCGTCCGAGCGCGGCGAGCTTCTCGGCCTCGATCAGCGAGGCCTGCGTCTCGCGCAGATTGCGCAGCGCGGTCTCGGCGGATTCCTTGGCCTTGCGCATCTCCTGCTCGCCGCGCTTGCGCTCGCCGATGTCGAGCGCCACCGTGACGATCCGCTCGATCTCGCCCTCGGCATCGAGCAGCGGCAGCTTGTTGACCAGCCATTGCCGCATGTTGCCGGAGGCGTCCTTGTATTCCTCCTCGTAGAAGCCGAGGCCTTTGCGGAGCTTGAGCACCCTCTTGTCGCTCTCGTCGGACTTGGCCGCGCCATAGCGCGACATCAGGTCGGCCGTGGTGCGGCCGAGCGCATCGCCCGGCTCGATGCCGAAGATGCCGGCCATGTAGCGGTTCATCAGCACGTAGCGCAGATTGCGGTCCTTGACGTTGATCACCGCGGGCACGGTGTCGATGACCTGCTGGAGCAGGCGCCGGCCTTCGGCAATGGCGTCTTCCGCCCGCTTCTGGTCGGTGATGTCGCGCAGCGTGCCCTCATAGCGGACGATATTGCCCTGCTCGTCCCGCACGCCGGTAGCGCTGTCGGAAAGCCACAGGATGTCGCCGCTGCGCTGGCGCACCTGATACTCAAACTCGCGCACCATGCCGTCGCGCGTCATGAGCCGCTGGTATTCGACGCGCGCCTCGGGATGGACGTAGATCGTGTGGGCGATGTCGTTGATGCTGTCGATGAGCTGCTGCGGGCTGTCATAACCCATCATCCGCGCCAGCGCCGGGTTGGCATTGAGGAGGTCGCCGGCCGGCGTCGTCACATAGATGCCGTCGATCGAGCCCTCGAACAGTTTCCGGTAACTCTCTTCGGCGAGGCGCTGCTCGGTGAGCGCGCGCACCGCCGCCTCGCGCGCGGTGTCGGCCTCCTCCAGCGCGCGGCGGAACACTTCGGCCGCACGCGCGATGTCGCCGATCTCGTTGTCGAGGTCGGCGGACGGGATGGAGGTGTCTTTCCGGCCCGCCGCAAGCGCGCGTATGGAGCGTGCGATCTGGGCAAGCGGACGGACCGTCCTGCGCACCACGAAGCCGGCCGCCAGAATGCCGATCAGGACCCCGATGGTGCCGAGCGCGATGCTCTGCCATCGCGCCTCCGTCAGCGTACGGGCAAAGTCACGCGACAGCACGTGGCCGCGCCGGTCACTGACTTCGCGCAGCAACTCGGTGACGCGGCCGATCAGCCGGCCCTCGGTTCCCAGCACCTCGCGGTCGATATCGGCGATCTGCCGCTCTCTGACGGCCACGGCCATGATGGCCTCGGCATAATCGTTCACCGCCGCCTTCAGCCCGGCATCGCCAATGTTCAGTGCCCGCATGTTCTGCGCGGCCTGCTCCGCCGCGGAGGGGTTGCGCGCGAGCAGCCCGGTCGCGATGCGGCTCTGCGCCTCCGACAGGCGCGAGGCCAGTTCGCGGTCGGCGGTCCCGGCGACGGCCACATCGAACTGGTCGCGCAGCGGCGGCAGGCCGGCGAGCAGCTGGGCGCGGCGATCGATCAGGGTCGAGATCCGCTCGAGGCCCGTCCGATAGGTCGCGAGGCGCTCGGTGACCCCGTCGATCATGTCCTGCTGCTCGGGTGCGAGCTCGATGCGGGTCTTCTTCAGGATGTCGCTGAGCGTCGAGGCCGCCTCGCCCACCTGCTGGAACTGGGTGCCGGCGCCGGGATCGGTGACGAAATCGCGCGCGGCGAGGCGCAATTCGTTCATGCGGCGGTCGATGTCCTCGGCGAGGTCGCCGACGCTCTGGAGCCGCTGCAGCTCGGCAAAGGTCGTGTCGATGTGCCGGATCGCGATCACGCTCGCGGTCGAGGTGACGATGATCACCGCCAGCACGAGCAGGAAACTGCCGAAGGTGAGCTGGCCGATGGAGAGCGAGAATGTTCGCTTTTTCTCAGGGGTCGGCGTCAATTCGGCGGACATAGGATGTCTTGGGGGACCGGGCTAATGGAGGCCCCAATATACGACGTATTGCGCCCTCGGGGGAACATGCCTCGCGCCTCGCAATATCGTTAATATCGTGCTCCTGGCCCACCCCCTCTCGCCCTCTATGACGGCTTGACGCTTGCCCGCCGCCCGGCCGGGATCGTCATGGCGGCGACGCCGAGGACGACGCAGGCCAGCCCGATCCAGGCGGTCCGGCTCAAGATCTCGCCGAGGAAGGCGACGCTGATCGCCACCCCGATCGGGACGCGCAGATAGGCCTGCGCCGTGGTGCCGACCGAGCCCAGGGTCTGGATCAGGCGAAAATAGATCGCAAAGGCCGCGGCCGTCGAAAACACGGCGAGCGCGAGCAGTGCCAGCACCGAGCTTTGCGAGGGCGCCAGCGTCCAGGGTTGCTCGACCAAGAGCGAGGCCGGGATCAGGACGGCGGCCCCGGCCAGCAGCGAGCCGGCCGCCGGCGCCATGGGATCGAGGCCCTTGAAGCTGCGGCCGAAGATCGCGGCGCAGGCGTAGCAGATGGTGGCGGCGACGATCGCCGCCTCCGCGACGAGGCCGCTACCGATGTCGTGAAAGGCGTCGACTCCGACGATCAGCAGGATGCCGGCCATGCCGGCGACCACGCCGAACAATTTTCGAGGGGTCGTCGCTTCGTGACGGGTCACCACCGCGGTGAGCAGGAAGGTGAAGATCGGGCCGGCCGAGTTGAGGATGGTGGCAAGCGCGGCATCGACATGGCGTTCGCCCCAGGCGATCAGCGTCCAGGGAATCACGCTGTTGAGCACGGCCTGGAACGCGAAACGCCGCCAGGTCGCGGCATCCGTCGGCATGCGGATGCCACGCGCCCGCATGACGGCCAGCAGCAAGAGTCCCGCGATCGCGGTGCGCGCCGCGATCAGCGTGATCGGCGGGATGGTGGCGACACCAAGCTTGATGAAGGTGTAGGATCCGCCCCAGAGCGTTGCGAGCGTGACGAGGAGCGCCAGCTCGACGGCGATGTTGGTATCCTGCCTGACGTCCATCCTGCGCGTCCCATCCATTCGCGATGGACGGAACCTAGCGTGACCGAGCCCTCAATACTTCGTCGAACGTCGAAGTGTACTAGCCCAGCGCCCCCACCTCAAACACCTCGCCGTCATAGCCGGCCTCGCGAGGGATGCGGAGCTGGCGGCCGGTCTCGGTCTTGGTCATGACCGGCATCACCGTGACGATCGACATGCCCCGGGCATGCTCCATCGCGGCCTGCACCGTTGGCTGCTTCGCCAGCCGGATCAGATTGCGCGTGGTCGGGAACGGCAGCTTGAAGCGGCCGCTCTCGCCGCCCTCCACCGCCTCGCGCGGCGAGACCCATATCGAATCCGTCGACTCCCGGCCGTCATGGGCGCCGAGCTGATCGGGCGGCGCGGCGGCAAGGAAGAACCAGGTGTCGAAACGCTTCGGCATGCCCTCCGGCGTGATCCAGTGCGCGTAAGGCAGGAGCGTGTCGAGCGCGAGCTCCAGACCGTTGTCGGCCAGGATCCTGAGAAAGCTGATCTTGTGGTCGTTGAGCGCGACGCGATGCGCATCCGCAATCTCGCCCGCACGCCTGGCATCGACCGACAGGCCCGTCTCCTTCGATCGCGCCAGCAGGATGCCGCTCTCCTCGAAGGTCTCGCGGATCGCGGCGATGCGAAACCCGCGGTCCGCTTCGCTCAAGCCCTCGCCGCCCGAATACAGATCGGTGCGGGCGACGATCTCCTTGTCGCCGGCATCGACGCTGCCGCCGGGAAACACCAGCGCGCCCGAGTTGAACTCGATCTGATGATGGCGAACCATCATGAAGATTTCGATGTCCTTCTCGCCGTCGCGCAACAGGAGGATCGTCGAGGCCGGGCGTGATGCTGATGTCTCGGCCATGCGACTAACCCGCGGCGCTGGATTGCGGGCCGAGATTGGCGCGCTTGTCGACCCGGGCGACGCGCGACAGCAAATATTCGACTTCCGCCTTCGCCGTCGCCGTGATGGTCGCGCCCGGCTTGCGCTGGGCGCTGGAGGCGATGATGCCGCGCTTCTGCAGCACGTATTTGCGGATGCTCAGGCCGACACCGGGCTGCTGCTCGTAGCGGATCAGCGGCAGGTGCGCGTCGAACAGGTCATGCGCGGCATCGCGCTTGCCGGCCTTGGAAAGGTTCACGACGTCGATCAGAAGCTCCGGGAAGGCGTAGCCGGTCATGGCGCCGTCGGCACCGCGCTCCATCTCGAAGTCCAGGAACGTGCCGCCATTGCCGCAGAGAATCGAGAGCGGACGGAGCGAACCGTCCTTCTGGAAGCCGCGCAGTGTCGTGATCTTCTCCAGCCCCGGCCAGTCCTCGTGCTTGAGCATCACGCAGTTCGGATTGTCCATGACGATCTTGCGGATCACGGCGGGCGTGAACACCACCGAGAGCGTCAGCGGATAATCCTGCAGCACCCAGGGTACGTCGGGGCCGATCGCTTCCGCCGCCTGCTTGAAATAGCCGACGATCTGATCGTCGGTGCGCAGGGACGGCGGCGGCGCGATCATGACGCCGGCCGCGCCCGCGTCCATCGAGGCCCTCGCCAGTGAGCGCATGGTGGCAAAGCCCGGTGCGGAGACGCCGACGATCACCTGCATTTTCTTGGCGCGCTTGACGAAGCGCACCGCCACCTGCTCGGCTTCAGTGGCGTCAAGCTTGGGCGCCTCGCCGAGGATGCCGAGCACGGTGACGCCGTCGCAGCCGACCTCCTCGTAGAAATCGGTCAGGCGGTCGATAGAGCGCTCGTCGATCCGGCCGTCGTCGTGGAACGGCGTCGGCGCGATTGCGAAAGTGCCCTTGGCGTCGGCGGTGAGTTTCATCGGTCTTCGTCTCTCTCTGTTGTCATTCCGGGGCGCGCAAAGCGCGAACCCGGAATCTCGAGGTTCCGGGTTCGATGCTTCGCATCGCCCGGAACGACAAGTCAGCCTAAAACCGCCGCGCCCCCATCTTGATCTGCTCCTCGGAGAAGAAGATCTCCTTGGCATGATCGGCGATGTCCTGGGCCTTCCAGCCCGTGTGCGGCGGCTTCCAGCCTTCCATTTCCATCATCCGCATCTCGCGCACGCCGCGGGGCCCGGACACGCCCAGCACCTTGCCGGTCTGGTCGCCCGACAAATCGCTGACCATGTATAGCACGGCCGGCGCGATGCCGTCCGGCCCCAGCGCCGCCCCCGGGTTCTCCTTATAGCGGGGCAGGTCTGCGGTCATGCGGGTCAGCGCGCCCGGCGCCAGCGTCCAGATCCGGATGTTGTATTTGCGACCCTCAATCGCCAGCACGTTGGACAGGCCCCAGATACCGCCCTTGGCCGCGCCATAGTTGGTCTGGCCGAAATTGCCGATCAGACCCGATGTCGAGGAGGTGTTCACGATGACGCCGCCGCCGTTTTCCCGCATCCAGCGAAACACCGGCATTGTGCAGCAAAAGGTGCCCTTCAGATGCACCTTGATGACCTTGTCCCAATCGGCCTCGGAGGCCTTGTGAAAGGTCTGGTCGCGCAAAATGCCGGCATTGTTGACCAGGATGTCGGCCCGGCCGAAATGCTTGATGGCGTCGTCGAAGACCGACTGGCCGCCCTCCATGGTGGAGATATCGGCGCCGTTGGCGACGGCCTTGCCACCCTCGGCCGTGATCGCGTTCACGACCTGCTGCGCCATGGAGGTGTCGGCGCCGGAGCCGTCGCGGGGCCCGCCGAGGTCGTTGACCACGACCGATGCACCTTCTCGCGCGAACAGCTTCGCATAGGCCTCACCGAGCCCCCCGCCCGCCCCGGTGATCAGCGCAACCTTGCCGTCGAGCAGTCCCATGGTGGCTTCTCCCTGTTTGTGCTTTGTCGTGTCCCGGCCGCGACGCAGCGCGTAGCGGTGCGCGGCGCCCAGGGCACGAGAGCAGCCTAACCCAGCACCGTCTTGCCGTTCTTGATCACGGTGACGCCGCGCGACTTCACCTTGGCTTCGAACGAGATCACGTTGCCGTCCTTCCAGAGGTCCATGGTCACGGTCTCGCCGGGATAGACCGGCGAGGAGAACCGGGCGACGTGCTGACGGAAGGCGCTCGCATCGTAGTCGGCATAGGTCTGGAGCACGCCGCGGCAGGTGATGCCGTAGGTGCACATGCCGTGAAGGATCGGGCGCGGGAAGCCGGCCTTCTTGGCGAACTCGGGATCGGAGTGCAGCGGGTTGCGGTCGCCGCAGAGGCGGTAGACCAGCGCCTGGTCGGGACGCGTGGTGATGTCGATGGTCTTGTCGGGGCTGCGCGAGGGAATCTTGTGCGGATCGGGCTGGGTCAGGCTTGGCCCGCCAAAGCCGCCGTCGCCGCGAGCGAAGCGTGAAGCGACCAGCGTTGCCAGCTTCTCGCCTTTCTCGTTCTTCAGCACGGTCTGGTGAACGATGACGACGCCCTTGTCCTTGCCCTTGTCGTAGACCTCGACGACGGAGGAATCGGCGGTGATGTTCGCGGCAACCGGCAGCGGCTGATGGAAGGTGATGTCACGCTCGCCGTCCACCACCATCACGCGGTTGAGATTCATCTCGCCCGGACCCGAGCCCCACGCCGCGACGGACGCGAATGTCGGCACCACTTTCAGCGGCCGCGGCGTCAGCGTGCCCTCGTTGACGAAGGCGAGCTCTTTCTCGTCCATGGGATCGGCGCCGAGGCCAATGCCGTAGGCGTAGAGCATCACCTCGCGGTCGGTGTAGGCGTATTTCTGGCCGAGGTTCTTGAGGGATTTCAGTTCTTCGTATCTGGCGGACATTCTTCTGGTTTCCTCCCGGCATTCGTCTCAGCAAGCGGCGGCGCTCGTTAATGCGCCCTCTCCCCTTGTGGGAGAGGGCCAGATGCTGCCCGCAACAAACTCGTTTGGGTGAGGGGTTGCTTCCTCATCGAAAACTTTCTCCGCGGAGCGGTACCCCTCATCCGGCGCTTCGCGCCACCTTCTCCCGCAAGGGGAGAAGGAAGAAAACAGTCAAGCCGGTGTGAAGAACGGCAGCGGCGCGCCGTCAGTCGGCTTGAACACCACCTTCACCTTCTGGCCGATCTTCAGCTTCTCGAGATCGCAGTCGACGAAGTTGGTCTGCACCGACGGCCCCTCCTTCAGCGTGACATAACCGATGGCGTAGGGGCCGGTCGGCGATTTCCGCATCAGGCTCCAGGTGTAGATGGTGCCCTCGCCCGTTGCCTCCTCCCACACCGTCTTGTCGGAGTAACAGAACGGACAGATCGAGCGCGGGAAGTAATGCGCTTCGCCGCAGGCGGTGCAGCGCTTGATCATGAACTTGCCTTGCTTGGCCGCGTCCCAGAACGCCGCGGTCTCGGGGTTCGTCACCGGTGCCGGGTATTTCTTTGCTTCGTTCATCACACGCGCTCCAGAATGGCGGTCGAGGCGGCGTGGCGAACGCCCAGAAGGCCGCCGGTGCCGTGAGCGATCGCGAGATCGCAATTCTTGACCTGCACCTTCGGATGCGCCTCGCCGCGCAGCTGCCTGACAGCCTCGATGATCTTGGTCATGCCGCCGCGATTGACCGGATGGTTGCTGCAGAGGCCGCCGCCGTCGGTGTTGAACGGCAGCTTGCCGACGCCCGAGATCAGATTGCCGTCGGCAACGAACTTGCCGCCCTCCCCCTTCTTGCAGAAGCCGAGGTCCTCGAGCTGCATCAGCACCGTGATCGTGAAGCTGTCATAGATCGAGGCGTATTTGATGTCCTTCGGCGTGACGCCGGCTTCCTCGAACGCGCGCGGGCCGGACCAGATGCCGGCGGAGTATGTGAGATCGAGATCCTTGCCGCCGCGCGGGCCCTTCATGGCTTCGCCGTGGCCGATCAAGCGCACAAGCGGCTTCTTCAGGCTCTTGGCGATCTCCGGCGTCGTCACGATCAGCGCGCCGCCGCCGTCGGAGACGACGCAGCAATCCATGCGATGCAAGGGATCGGAGATCATCGGAGAGTTCAGCACGTCCTCGACGGTGACGACATCTTTCAGCATCGCATGCGGATTGTATTGCGCGTGATGCGAGGCCGCGACCTTGATCCAGGCGAGCTGCTCCGAGGTGGTGCCGTAGTCGTGCATATGGCGCATGGCACACATGCCGTAGGCATTGTGCGTGGTCGCGCCGTAAGCGGATTCGAAATCGGCCTCGGCGCCGGCTGCGCGCGGTGGCATCACCCCGGTGCGCGGCTTGCCGGCGAGCGTGATCAGCGCGATCGAGCATTTGCCCGCGGCGATCGCCTCGGCGGCGTGGCCGAGATGGATGATGTAGGAACAACCGCCGGTCTCGGTGGAATCGACGTGGCGGAGCTTCTTGGTGTTCAGGCCGAGATAATCGACCATCGGCCAGGCGCCGCCGGGCGCGTCGCCCGCGCAGAAATAGCCGTCGACATCGTCCTTGGAGAGCCCGGCATCCTCGATCGCGCCCTTGGCGACCTCGGCATGGAGCTGCGCTGTGGATTTGTCCGGCGCATGCCGGGTCGGGTGTTCAAATATCCCGGCAATGTAGGCCTTGCCCTTGATGGTCAAAACAGAGGTCTCCGCTCGCGTTTCTTATTGCCCCGTTTTTCTGAACCGCGGTGGGCAGATTGGCAAGCGCGGAAATATTCCGTCGGGCGAGAGGATGGCGGGTTGGCGCAAGTGGCGAGCTCTCGTGTCCCGGACACGCTGCAACGCTTCAGCAGACACACGCCCGCATCCTCGCGGCGCGTCTCGCCCGAGCTTTGCGTCCGTCTTGCTCCCCTCTGAAAACAGAGGGCGCAGGGAAGACCGGGTGCCGGCTGGGCACCCACGGTCCGCTGTGCGCGAATGCGCGAAGAACAGATGCACAGCGGCATACAGGTGCGGCCAAGCAACCGGCCTTCCCTGCGCAGTGGTTTTACGGCTTATGTCGTGATCTCCCCGGGGAGCGTTGCACTATTGCCCCCGTCGCCTTGCGGATGAACGCAAGACTTGACGTACAGACCCCGGACGTCAGGACCACACGATTTTGCCGTACGCGCGACCGCGCCTGTCGTGTGCACGATTGCTCGTGCGACGCAGCCCGCGTCCACCGCCACTCACCCCGCGTTTCGTGACGATCGCGATACGCCCCTCTGAGAGGGATGAGGTGGTAAACAATTACGACAATCCCGAATTTCGGTAAAGTGGAATATTTTTGCGCGTCCGGATTGACCCACGGCATGTGTGTTTTGCCCGACGGGCAACGCAAGGGATGGTGTCGTAGAGTGGGCAAAGCGAAGCGTGCCCACGTCTTTTGCGCAATTTGGACGAGATCGTGGGCACGGCGCAAGTGCGCCTTTGCCCACCCTACGGGACCTTCTTACTCCGCTGCGATCTGCCTTGGCGCGGGCGGCGGATTGGCGAGATCGGCCGCAAGCTGCGCATAGCGGGCCTTGGCGTCGTTCACGGCCTTCTCCTTGACCGGGCCGTAGCCTCGGATGCGGTCGGGCAGCGAGAGCAGCTCGACTGCGGTGTCGATCGTGACGGGCGACAACAGGCCGAGCACGGTTGAGACGTCCTTCTCGTAGCCGGCGATCAGATCGCGCTCGAGCTTGCGGTCGGCGCTGCGGCCGAAGATGTCGAACGGGGTGCCGCGCAGGACTTTGAATTTTGCGAGCACGCGGAACACGTTCAGCATCCATGGGCCGAAGGCGCGCTTCTTCGGGCGACCGAGCGCGTCGACGCCGCTCGCCAAAATCGGCGGCGCGAGATTGAAGTTGAACTTGAAGTCGCCCTCGAACTGATCGCGGAGCTGCTGCTCGAAAGCGCCGTCGGTGTAGAGGCGTGCGACTTCGTATTCATCCTTGTAGGCAAGCAGCTTGGCGTAGTTCACCGCGACCGCACGCGGCAGAGCCTCGCCATAGCCGCCCTGCTTGGCAGCATCGCGAACCTGATCGACCAACTTGCGATAGCGCCGTGCCAGCCGGCCGTTTTGATAGGCGATCAGGTGCTTGACGCGATGCTCGATCACTTCGTCGAGCGTCATTGCGTCCAGCGTCTTCGGCGGAACCACCTCGTCGGTTCCCTTCAGCATGTCGGCGAGGCGCTGGGGATCTGCTACCGCGAGGCGGCCGAGGCGGAACGCCTCCTTGTTCATCTTGATCGAGACACCGTTGATCTCGATCGCCTGCTCGATCGATTCAGCCGACAGCGGGAATAGCCCCTTCTGGTAGGCGTAACCCATCATCATCATGTTGGTGGCGATGGCATCGCCGAGCAGCTGCTCGGCCGGCTTGGTGAAATCGAAGAAGACGGAGTCCTTGTGCAGCGCCGTCTCGAGCAATCCGTTCAGCTTGCGGGTCTGGAAGTTGAAATCGCGGTTGAGGACGAAGTCGGCGGTCGGGATGACGTGGCTGTTGATGATGCCGTGGGTGCGGTTGCTATCGCAGAGCGAGATCGTGTCCTTGGCAACCGCGACCACCTCGTCCGCGGCGAGCACCAGATCGGCCGTGCCGGTGACGATGCGCGAGCAGGTCACCTCCGCCGGATGGTCCGACAGGCGAACGTGGCTGAGCACCGCGCCACCTTTTTGCGCGAGGCCCGACATGTCGAGGATCATCGAGGCCTTGCCTTCGATATGGGCTGCCATGCCGAGCAGCGCGCCAATGGTGAGCACGCCGGTGCCGCCGACTCCGCCGACCGCGATGTTGTAGGGCTTGTCCAGCGTCGGGCGCGAAGCCGGCTCGGGCAGCTCGCCGATCTCACTGAGCTCAGCCGGCGCGCGGTGGCGGGGCTTGCCGCCGTCCACGGTGACGAAGGACGGGCAGAAACCCTTGAGGCAGGAATAATCCTTGTTGCAGGAGGATTGATTGATGGCGCGCTTGCGGCCGAATTCGGTCTCCAGCGGCTCGACCGAGATGCAGTTCGACTGCACGGAGCAGTCGCCGCAGCCTTCGCAGACCGCCGGGTTGATCATGACGCGGCGCGCCGGATCCTCCATCAGGCCGCGCTTGCGGCGGCGGCGCTTTTCCGCGGCGCAGGTCTGCACGAAGACGATCGCCGAGGTGCCCTTATGCTCCCGGCACATCTTCATGACGTTCTGCAGCTCGTCGCGATGATACAGCTTCACGCCGGGCGCGATGCTGTCCGCCGGATAGGCGTCGGGCGCCTCCGAGACCAGATAAATCTCGCGAATGCCTTCGGCGTGGAGCTGGAAGGTGATCTGCTGCGGCGAGAGATCGCCGTCATGGCGCTGGCCGCCGGTCATGGCCACCGCGTCGTTGTAGAGGATCTTGTAGGTGATGTTGGTCTTGGAGGCGACTGCTTGCCGGATCGCCAGAAGCCCGGAGTGGAAATAGGTGCCGTCGCCGAGGTTCGCAAAAATATGGTTCTCGTTGGTGAAGGGCGCGATGCCGACCCATGGCACGCCCTCGCCGCCCATATGCGTAAAGGTCTCGGTCGAGCGGTCCATCCACAGCGCCATGAAGTGACAACCGATGCCGGCCAGCGCGCGGCTGCCTTCGGGGACCTTCGTGGAGGTGTTGTGGGGACAGCCGGAGCAGAAATACGGTGTTCGGGACACGGGGGCGACCGCCTGCATCTGGGTCGCCTGACGGCCGTTGAACCAGTCGGCCTTGACGCGGAGCATCTCCGCGATTTCGGGGTTCAGATTGAGCCTCAGAAGTCGCTCGGTGAGCGAGGTCGCCAGCGAGGCGACGCTGAGCTCGGCGGCGAAGGTCAGGAAGCGCTTGTCGTGCTCGTCCATCTTGCCGACGATGCGCGGGCGGACGTCGTCGCGCCAGTTGAACAGCACCTGCTTGACCTGGTTCTCGACGATCTCGCGCCGTTCCTCGACGATGAAGATCTCTTCGAGCCCGACGGCGAATTCATGCACGCCTTCCGGCTCCAGCGGCCAGGGCATGCCGATTTTGTAGAGACGGAGGCCGATCTTGGCGGCGACCTCCTCGGTGATCCCGAGCTCGCGCAGCGCCTGCCGCACGTCCTCGTAGCTCTTGCCTGATGCCATGATGCCGAAACGGGCGTTCGGCGAATCCATGGTGACCCGGTTGACCTTGTTGGCGCGCGCAAAGGCAATGGCGGCAAAGCCCTTGTAGTCCTGCAGGCGGCGGTCCTGCTCGAAGCGGTCGTCGGGCCAGCGCAGGTTAAGGCCGCCGGGCGGCAGCTCGAAATCGGCGGGGATGATGAAGGGCTTCATCTCGTCGGTGAGGTCGATCTCGGCGGTGGTCTCCACCGTCTCCGTGATCACCTTCATGCCGACCCAGCAGCCGGAATAGCGCGACATCGCGATGCCCAAGAGGCCCATCTCGATCATCTCGTGGATGCTCGAGGGATAGAGATACGGCATCAGCGCCGACATGAAGGCATGGTCGGATTGATGCGGGACGGTGGAGGATTTCGCGCCGTGGTCGTCGCCGGCAAGGCAGAGCACGCCACCGTTCTTGGCGGAGCCCGCGGCGTTGCCGTGGCGGAACACGTCGCCGCAGCGGTCGACGCCGGGGCCCTTGCCGTACCAGATGCCGACCACACCGTCGTATTTGGCACCGGGCGAGAGGTTGAGCTGCTGCGAGCCCCAGACGGCGGTGGCCGCCAGATCCTCGTTCACGCCGGGTTGGAACTTGATGTTGTACTGTTCGAGATGCTTGCGCGCCGCGAAGAGCTGCTGGTCGTAGCCGCCGAGCGGCGAGCCGCGATAGCCTGAGATGAAGCCCGCGGTGTTGAGGCCGCTGGCGCGGTCGCGCCGGATCTGGGCCATGGGCAGCCGGACCAGGGCCTGGATGCCCGTGGTGAAGACGTGTCCGGTTTCCTGGGTGTATTTTTGATCGAGACTGATCGGACCCTGGTTGATGCCCATGCTGTCCTCTTTCCAACGCCCTGTTCAGGTCTTGCCGCTTAAGCCGTTGCCTGCCCGTCTTTTTTAGCTAGGGCGCGCCGACCACCTGCGCCACTCTATGTCGGATATTTAACGCTCCGCATCACAATTCTGGACCAAAGGCGGCGCCGGGTAAAAATCGCAATTTCGTGGCCTGAAATACGCCGGGCGTTTTCAATTTGTGTCACCATCCCCCCACCGTGGCGAAATGAATGGATGCGCCGCTATGGTGCGATGACGGGGATTGGTCGCGGGAGAGGCTTCGATGCGGACGATTCTGGCTGTGATCGCGTTGTGCAGTGCGGTTGCGAATGCGGCCCTCGCCGCCGCGCCATCACCGGAGCAGATCGCCTACGGCAAGACGCTGGTCGAGGCCGGCGGCTGCGCAGGTTGCCACACCGCCGATCCCGCAAAACCGTTCGCGGGCGGCAAGCGCATCGATACGCCCTTCGGCGCGATCTATGCGCCGAACCTGACCCCGGACCGCGACACCGGGATCGGCGCCTGGACGGACGCCGACTTCGTGCGCGCGGTGCGCACCGGCATCGCGCCCGACGGCTCGAACTATTACCCGGCCTTTCCCTACCCCTACTTCACGAAGATGACCAAGGACGACACGCTGGCGATCCGCGCCTATCTCGGCACGCTCGCGCCTGTCGTCAGCCGCAACAAGCCGCCGGAGCTGCGCTGGCCGTTCGGCTATCGCGGACTGATGCGGATCTGGAACGCGATGTATTTCAAGCCCGGCCTTTTCGAGCCAGACCAGGGCAAGAGCGCGGCCTGGAACAGGGGCGGCTATCTCGTCACGGGGCTAGGTCATTGCGGCGCCTGCCACACGCCCAAGACCTATTTCGGCGCGGACAAGAGCGCGCAAGCACTCTCGGGCAACGAGGTGAGCGGCTGGTTCGCACCAAGGCTCGACGGCGCCGCCCGCACCGGGCTGAAGTCGTGGAGCGAGGCTGACATCACGGAGTATCTGCAGAGCGGACGCAACGCTCGGAGCCATGCCGGCGGGCCGATGGCGGAGGTGGTCGTCAACTCGACCTCGAAGATGAGCGATGCCGATGTGCGCGCGATCGCGGTCTACTTGAAGAGCTTGCCGCCGGCACGGCGCGAAACGATCGTGACGCCGCCTGGCGACGCCGAGATGAAGGCCGGCCAGGCCGTCTACGCAAAACTCTGCATCGCCTGCCATGAAGCCGACGGCTCAGGTGCCCCGCGCATCTATCCGCCACTACCGGGCAACGCGCTGCTGCAATCCAACAATCCCTCCTCCACCTTGCGCATCATCCTCGACGGCGCCCACACCGTGACCACTCCGCGCGCGCCCAACACTGGCGAGATGCCGGGCTATGCCAAGCAACTGTCCGATGGTGAGATCGCGGCGGTGACGAACTACATCCGCAATTCCTGGGGCAATGCCGGCCTGCTGGTGACGCCGTCGCAAGTGGCGAAGGCGAGGAAGGAAGGGGCCAATGGGGAGTAGCGAGTAGCGAATGACCGGATCTGTTCGCCATTCGCCAATCGCGCGCGACAGCGTCACCGCTCCTCATCCCCCGTGAACACGAATTTCGGCATCTCCCATCTGTAGCGCACAGCGAGCAGGCGGAAGCTGAGACCGAGCACGAAGGTCAGGATCGTCCAGAGCTCGGCATTGAGATTGAGGCCGAACGCCGTCGCGTAGAACAATCCGGTGACCACCGAGACGCTGGCGTAGAGCTCGGCGCGGAACAACAACGGCACGTCGTTGCAGAGCACGTCGCGCAAGACGCCGCCGGCGCAGCCCGTCACCATGCCGGCGACGATCACGATCGGCAGCGAGGCATCCATCTGCCAGCCGACATTGCAGCCGATCATGGTGAAGACGACGAGGCCGATGGCATCGAGCACGATGAAGGCCAGGTGCAGCCGATGCACCAGCCGCGCGATCAGGATGGTCAGCAGCGCCGCGCCACCCGGAAGCGCGAGATAGATCGGGTTGGCCACCCACACCAGCGGATAGTGACCGAGAAACAAATCGCGCAGCGTGCCGCCGCCCAGCGCCGTGACGCAGGCGAGAAGACAAACGCCGACATAATCCATGCTGCGCCGGCCGGCGGCCAGCGCCGCGGTCATGCCCTCCGCCGTGATGGCGACGTATCCCAGAAGATGCAACACGCTATCCGTCGGCGGCAGGCTCCACATAGCTTAAACCCCCTGGGCTAGTTCCCTTCGTCTCGGCCATGGAACTCGCATTCGGTTCCCTGCCCCCACAGGTTCCCGATTCCCGGCATGAGGGCAACATGCGACGAAAGCATAGGGAGCGCGGAACAGAATCTCGCATCCACGGGTTGTCCAGGCGTCTTAACCGAGGAGATCCAATCGATGGCTGACGACCGTTTTCCCAACGATCCGTACCGCCCGAACCTCGCCGACGATGAGTATCTTCGCACGGCGCGCCGGGATGCCGACCTTCAGGCCGACCCCGAGCTTGGCGAAGGCCCCGCCTCCAGCGGCAAGGTTGCGTTGTTCGCCGTTGCGATCGCACTGGTGCTGGGTGCCGTGTTCTACGGCCTGAACAATACCAGCACGACCAATGAGGCCAGCAACGCACCGGCCTCGCAGACGGCACAGACGCAGCCCGCCAATCCGGCCGCGCCTTCCGGCATGCGCGACGTGACGCCGCGCACCAACACCGGCCCAGGCGTGACCACGGGCGCTGCGCCGAGCAGGCCGGCTGCCCCGGATACGCCTGCTGCAAAGCCGGCGCCGGATACGCCGGCGCCGTCTGAAGGCGCGAAGTAAGAGTTCGCAATGAGACGTGAGAGCGGCGGGACATTGTCCCGCCGCTCTTCGTTTGCTAGCTGAACATCTTGTTGAGCTCGCCGCCGGAATAGCCGCTGCCGAGCTCGGTGAACGTGCCCTTCTCCGCCATCTCTTTTGCCGCACGCATGAAGCCGCCCCAGGCGGCGCGCGCAAGCGAGCCACCGACGCTGATCCGGCGTACGCCGAGATCGGCGGCTTCCTGCAGCGACAGGCCGGACGCACCGATCAGCAGGTTGAACGGTTTCGGCGCGACAGCCTTCACCACAGCACTGATGTCCTCGCGGGTCTTCAGGCCCGGTGCATAAAGGCAATCCGCCCCCGCGTCCGCGTATGCGGTGAGCCGGTCGATGACCAGCTTGAGATCAGTCACACCCCACAAATAGGCTTCGCAGCGGGCGACCAGCAGCGTGCCGCTGTCGCCGATCGCCTTGCGCGAGGCCTTGATGCGCTCGACCGCGAGCGTGCGCTCGTAAATCGGCCTGTCCTTGTCGCCGGTGGAATCCTCGATCGACAGACCGGCAACGCCGGTGCGCACGCCGCGCTCGACATTGTCCGCGACCCTGTCCGGCTCGACCGCGAAGCCGCCCTCGAAATCGGCGTTGACAGGAATATCGACGGCCGAGCTCAATGCTGCCAGATGCTGACAGACGTCCTCGACGGTGACGTGGTTGTCGGCCTTGCCGATGGTCCAGGCAAAGCCCGCGCTCGACGAGGCGAGTGCCTTGAACCCGAGATGCTGCAACGCCTTGGCGCTGCCGACGTCGACCGGATTGGGCAGGATGAAGCACCCGCTCTCGTGCATCTTCCTGAAGGTCGCGCGTTTGTCAGCAGTTGTCACGTGCATGTTTCTCTCCCCTATTTGCCGCGAAGACATAGGCGCGCATTCACGCCAGCGCTAGTGCGCGTCGTGCACCGCCCGGCTGTCCTTCGGCGCCTGCTCGCGATCGTTCATGCTGTAATCCCTGATCACGCTGGCGATGCGCAGATGATAATCGGCAAAGATCTTTGCGCGGCCCTTGGCCTGGGTGCGGCGGTGCTCCATCGTGTTGCGCCATGCCTGCACCGCCGCCTCGTCGCGCCAGAATGACACCGAAAGGATCTTGCCCTTCTCGGTCAGGCTCTCGAAACGCTCGACCGAGATGAAGCCGTCGATGGTTTGCAGCAGCGGCTTCAGGTCGGCCGCGAGGTCGAAATAATCCTGGCGGTGTTCGGGCTTGGGCCAGACCTCGAAAATCACGGCGATCATGGGCATCTCCTGCAAACGGCGTGTTGGCCTACAATACCACTTTGCGCAGGAAGGTGCGCTCTTCCGCGAAGATGAATTTCTCGGCCTCCGCAAAGTTGAAGTTGGCCGTGCCGTCGAGATCGGCGCGCAGCCGTTTGCGATAGGATTCGTACGCCGCCAGGCTGTCGAAGGAAATCAGCCCAAAGGCGATGTTGTTGGTGCCCTCATGCGGCATGAAATAGCCGATCAGGTCACCACCGCATTTCGGGATGATGGTGAGCCAGCGCTTGGAATATTCCTCGAACTGCGCGCGCTTGAAGGGATCGAGCTGGTAGCGAATGAAAACGGTGACGGACATGATGGGCTCCTGAATTTTGGTTGCGAGAAGCGCGAGCAGCACCGTCGCCGCTGAAGCATCTGGACTGCTTGGCGTCGCTCGCAATGACGTGTTCGTGCCAACACGCTACGCGCTTGCCCGACCACCATGCTTCGGCTACCATCGAAGCATGAAAGCTGGACCCGACATCGCCATGGTCGCTGCACTGGTCGGCGACCCCGCCCGCGCCAACATGCTCACCGCGCTGATGAACGGACGCGCGCTGACCGCGAGCGAGCTGGCGCAGGAGGCCGGCATCACGCCGCAGACTGCGAGCTCGCATCTGTCCAAGCTCGAGGCCGGCGGACTGGTCGAGCCGGAGAAGCAGGGCCGCCACCGCTACTATCGCCTCACCGACGACGACGTCGCCGGCGTGCTCGAAGGTCTGGCGGGACTTGCGGCGCGGACCGGCCACATGCGGGTGCGCACCGGGCCAAAGGATCCGGCATTGCGGCGCGCGCGGATCTGCTACGATCATCTCGCCGGCGATCTCGGTGTGCAGATGCTCGATTCCCTGCGCGAGCGGAATCTGATCCGGCAGAAGAAGCAGGACATCGAGCTGACGGCCGAGGGCGAGCGCTTCCTCGCCAAACATCTGCAGATCTCGTCCGACATGCTGACCCACCCGCGCCGCCCGGTGTGCAAGGCCTGCCTCGACTGGAGCGAGCGGCGGCATCACCTCGCCGGCACGCTCGGGGCAGCCATGATGCGGCGCTTCGCCGAACTGAAATGGGCGGCGCGCGACGCGACGCCCGGCAGCCGCGTCGTGAACTTCACCCGTACCGGCGAGAAGCAGTTTGCCGCGCTGTTCGGCGACGGAAAGAACTGAAGGCGCGCGTCAACTGCTCCCGTCGGCTTCCTGAAGGCGCCGGAGCAACACAGCGAGCTGATGCCGCATTTTCCCGGCCGCCTTCGCCAGTTTCTGTCGTCCAAAGCCGCATGCGGGAAACGTTCATGCCGCATTCAGGTCATGACTGGCAGGTTTGGATCGCACCGTGTCGATGTGTTGCAAGATTTGACATATCGAATCGTGTCTCTTGATTCATTGTGCGCCACAAGCGCCAAACCCAAAGACTTCCCCTAAGGACGAGAAGGAAGATCAAATGAAATACCTGTTAGCCGCCGCCATGCTCGCCAGCTCGGTGGTCGGTTTCAGCGAGGCGGCCAGTGCCGCCGAGGGCTGCGGCCGAGGGTACTATCGCGGTCCCTATGGAAACTGCCGCCCGATGCGTGGCGCGGTCGTGGTGCGCCCTGCCCCCGTGATTGTCGCCCCGCCGGTCGTCGTCGTGCCCCGCGCGCGCACGTGCCCCTATGGCTTGCACTGGTACGCCGGCCGCTGCCGCCCGTACTGATCTCTTCCGTTCGCGAAAGGGCCGCGCGGCGAAAGCCTGCGCGGCCATTTTTTTGCCTGCCGCCGGCGATTCGTATGCCCAACCGGAGCGCTTCCAGAATCGAAACGGGGACCGCCCAGCGGCGATCCCCGTCCGATTCGCTGTTTACTGCGCGCTCACCAGTGATGGTGGCGGTGCCGGCGCCGACGATGCCGGCGCCAATGACGATGGCCCCAGCCACGATGGCGGCCACGCCAGTGAACCTGTTCGGGCGTCAGCCTGGCGGCTTCTTCGCTGGTGGTGACCGCGGGATGAGCGTCGGAATTTCCCTGCGGCGTGCGAGCGGGGTCACTGAGCGGCGGCGGCGACAGCGGCGCGGCCTGCGCGGTCGCGGCGAAGACGGCGGCGCCCGCCGTCAGCCCCAATGCGAGTTTCAAAAAGTTTCGACGCTCCATGACATGTCCTCTAGGCTACCAACCAAGTGATGCAGAGGAATTGTCGGGCTCACGACATGAACCAAGGCTGAATCAACCAAGGCTGAATCGTGGGTTCAGATTCGTTGCGACGCGGACATTCGGCGTGCCCTACTGCGAAAACTCCTGCGCGAGCACCAGCGTCTCGCGCGAGCGCTTCACGTCGGGCCAGTCGCGGTCGAAATCGGCGACGAGTTTTTGCAACGCGTCTCCCTTCAGCATCGCCGCGAGCTTGGCCTCGTCATCGAACTGATACGTCGCCTGGTGCAGCGAGGGATCATCGAGGCTCCAGAACCGCCACGCCTTGCTCACGCCAAAGGCCTTCACCGCGTCGGGCAGATGTTCGGTCTCGTACCATCTGTCGAAGGCTGCGCGTTTGCTGGCGTCGGAGACAATGGCACGGACGACGAAGAAGGCTGCAGGCATCGGATTTCCTCCTGTTATGTCCGACGAGACTAACCGGTTAAACCACCGGCGACAAAAAAAGTCGGCACCCCTGTCGGGATGGGCGCCCTTTGCTCGTCCTTTGTGTCGAACCAGGACACGGAGACTGCAAATGGCCGACCTCACCCTGACCACCTTCGATTGGGTTCCCGAAGCGCCGCGCGGCTTCGTGCGCGACCTTCGCGTGCGCTGGGCCCTCGAAGAAGCCGCCTTGCCCTATCGGGTCGCCGGCGTGCCGTTCGAGGATCGCGGGCCTGCGCATTTCGCGCACCAGCCCTTTGGCCAGGTGCCGTGGCTGACCGATGGCGACCTCTCGATCTTCGAGAGCGGCGCGATTCTGCTGCATCTCGGCAGGCTCAGCGAGAAGCTGATGCCTGCCGACCCGCGCGGTCGTAGCGAGGCGACGGAATGGGTGTTCGCAGCGCTCAATTCGGTCGAGATGGCCGCCCTGCCCTGGGCCATGTCGAAGTTCATGGGACATCCGACCGACACGCAGGCGTGGAAGTTCGTGGACGACTTCCTCAAGCTTCGCCTGAAGCATCTCGAGCCGGTGCTGGCCAGCCGCGAATGGCTGGCGGGCTCGTTTTCCGTCGCCGACATCCTGATGTCGGATGTGCTGCGCGTCGTCGATGGTTTCGGAGGCTTGGCGGATAGCCCCGCCTGCCGCGCCTACGCCGCACGCGCCACCGGCCGCCCGGCCTTTCTCAAGGCCCACGCCGACCAGATGGCGCATTTCGCCGCGGGGGATAAGGCACGCGAAACGTGATGCGTCTCACATAATCAATCAAGCGCCTGGCCTACTGTCGCCAACAAGGAAGCAGTTCGAAAGGTGACCCATGGTCCGCATCGAATATCTCAAGCAACAGATCGCCCGTGCCGAGCGGCTGGCCAAAGCCATCCTCGACCGGCAGACCGCCGATCGGCTGCAAGCCTTCGCCGCCGAATGCCGCACGGAGCTCTCGGAGCTGACGCTCAAGTCCGCCGCGTGAGACGCGCCGGCGCTCGGTGCGTCAAACCAGCTTTAGCGGCGCGTCCGCGACGACTCGCAGGTCGATGCTGCCGATCAGCGCCGCACGGCGCGCCTCCGCAGCGCTGATGGCTTCGTCCGTCTGCCGCAGCGTCGAGACATTCGAGCCGAGCGAGACGATGCCGCCCAGCACCAGTGCAATCGATCCGAGGGCTGCCGTCTGACCGAAGCCGAACAGACCGAGGATCGTCACCAACAGCAGCACCGCTCCGCCCCCAATCGCGATCTTCGACGCCAGGATGTATTTGCGGCAGCGCTCGGCGATCTCGGCGAGCCGCTCGATGCGATCTTCGATGTCGGAGATTTCGTCGGTGGGATCGTCTTCGGTCATTGGAACTTGTGAGCGAGCGGATCGGGGGACAAGCGAAACGTCGGTTATAGAGGGCGCCACCGCCTAGGACACCGGCACGACGCACGCAGGGATGGGCCCAATCGACATCGCGGGCTCGCGCGAAGAATCAGCAGTGTTGACCGGTACATCGGAATCGTTTGCGGGACCGGGCAAGACCCTGACGCGAACAGCCACTCGGTCTCGCCTTCGATCGGTGACCGCTTCGTAGCGGAGACTATCCCGCCCGCTGTACCCAGGTCGTGCCAGGTAAAACAGGCTTATGCCGCGAATCCAGCGCCCGATACAGGCTCGATCGCTTCCGGTGTCGCCTGCCACCGCGAAATCCTCAATGCGATAGCAGACGATCCCATGTTCTGGCGACTTCACAAGCAAGAGCCGGGGAAGCTCGACTGGCGCGCACGTACTGTCGGCGTCGGCGTAGCCTTCGATAACAGTCTCTTCCGACGTCCGGGCGGTGACGGTCATCTCGCTGTCTTGCGCGAAACACGAGACGTCCATCGCCAGGACTGCGGACAACACGCCCAATATCAGGTCACACGGTCCAACGGCGCGCCGCGATAATCTTGATCGTCGACGCCAAATTGCCACCGGCGTGCCCTCCCCTCACAACGGCAAATTGTCGTGCTTCTTCGCTGGCGTTTCCACCTTCTTGTCCTTCAGCATCGCCAGCGCCCGCGCGATCCGTTTCCGCGTCGAGTGCGGCATGATGACGTCGTCGATATAGCCGCGCTCGGCCGCGATGAAGGGGGACAGGAAGCGGTCTTCGTATTCCTTGGTGCGGGCGGCGATCTTGTCGGGGTCGCCGATGTCGCTGCGGAAGATGATCTCGACCGCGCCCTTGGCGCCCATCACCGCGATCTGGGCGGTCGGCCAGGCATAGTTCATGTCGGCGCCGATTTCCTTGGACGCCATGACGTCGAAGGCGCCGCCATAGGCCTTGCGGGTGATGACGGTGACGAGCGGCACGGTGCATTGCGAATAGGCGAACAGCAGCTTCGCGCCGTGCTTGATCAGACCGCCATATTCCTGCGCAGTGCCGGGCAGGAAGCCCGGCACGTCGACGAAGGTGACGATCGGGATGTTGAAGGCGTCGCAGAAGCGGACGAAGCGCGCCGCCTTGCGCGATGCGTCGCTGTCGAGCACGCCGGCCAGCACCATGGGCTGGTTGGCGACGAAGCCGACGGTGCGGCCCGCGATGCGGCCGAAGCCGGTGACGATGTTCTTGGCGAACATGTCCGCAATCTCGAAGAAGTCGCCCTCGTCCACGACCTTCAGGATCAGCTCCTTCATGTCGTAGGGCTTGTTCGGATTGTCGGGGATCAGCGTGTCCAGGGACATGTCGACGCGGCCGATATCGTCGAAGCTCGGCCATTCCGGCACGCCGTCGGTGTTGTTGGAGGGCAGAAAGTCGATCAGCCGACGCATCTGGAGCAGCGTCTCGACGTCGTTTTCGAAGGCGCCGTCCGCGATCGAGGAGCGCGTGGCGTGCACCGAGGCGCCGCCCAACTCTTCCGCGGTCACGACCTCATTGGTCACGGTCTTCACGACGTCCGGGCCGGTGACGAACATGTAGCTGGTGTTCTTCACCATGAAGATGAAGTCGGTCATCGCAGGCGAATAGACGTCGCCGCCGGCGCAGGGCCCCATGATGACGGAAATCTGCGGGATCACGCCCGAGGCCAGCACGTTGCGGCGAAACACGTAGGAGTAGCCGGCGAGCGCGGCGACGCCTTCCTGGATGCGGGCGCCGCCCGCGTCATAGAGGCCGATGATGGGCGCCCTCGCCTTCATCGCCATGTCCTGGAGTTTCGTGATCTTCAGCGCGTGCGTTTCCGAGAGAGACCCTCCGAACACGGTGAAATCCTTGGCAAAGACAAACGTCTTGCGGCCGTTGACCGTGCCCCACCCCGTGACGACGCCGTCGCCGGGGATCTTGTTCTTCTCCATGCCGAACTCGGTGGAGCGGTGCTCGACGAACATGTCGAATTCCTCGAACGATCCCTTGTCGAGCAGCAGCTCGATCCGCTCGCGCGCCGTCAGCTTGCCGCGGGCGTGCTGCGCCTCGATGCGCTTCTCCCCGCCGCCGAGCTTTGCGCCGGCACGACGATCTTCAAGGGCGTCCAGGATGTGTTTCATTTGCTCCCGCCAGTTCTTAAGTGATGCGGGGTTCTAACACGGCATTTTGCGACCCGGAAAGCGCCTTTCCGCGTCGCAGGGCTGCCCTGTCCGGGCTTAAAGCGTGAGAGATTACAAGGTTTTGCCCGGGAGGCGAGCATGGACGAGAGAATGGCCGAGACAGGGGCTGCAACGGGCGGCGTCAACATCCTGCTGCGGCTGGAGGGCCTCACCCTGTTCATCGGGATGGTGATGCTCTACTGGGCCTGGGACGGCTCCTGGCTGGTCTTTGCCCTGCTCTTCTTCGTCCCGGATCTCAGCTTCCTGGCATACCTGTCCGACGCCAAATTCGGCGCGCTGGTCTACAACGCTGCCCACAGCTACATGGCGCCGGTATCGCTGCTGACGCTCGGCTTCGGCCTCGGCTCGCCGCTCACCTTGTCCATCGCCTTGATCTGGCTCGCCCATATCGGCATCGACCGGGCCCTCGGCTATGGCCTGAAATATTCTGCGGGGTTTGGCTTTACCCATCTGGGCCGGATCGGACGGCAAAAGGACGCCTGACGCCGGCGCCAGCCAGTTGACCGGGCCGGCCGATTCAGGCTTGCTCCGAGCTTACGATCAGGCGCCGAATGTTGCGTGAGCCCGGTTCGGTACGGCGGCGGTCACCACAGCCTGGCTCAAGCGTCACACATGTCCGCGACGGTCGTCCCCCTGCCGCCGAACTCATCGTCAGAAACCGTCGACTTCCTGCGGCGCATGGCCAGCATGGTGTCGGGGCGGAATGGCGAAACGCTGCTGCGTGCCGCAAGCCTGATCGAGTCGCTGACGCATCGGGCGATGTCAGCCGAGCGGCTCTATCACCAGCAGCAGGTCGAGAGCACGCGCAACGCCGAACTGCGCGAGGCCGCCGAACTCGCCACCGATGCCATGGTCGGCCAGATCGAGGCGCTGCGGACGCAGCTTTCCGAGGTCACCGCAGCGGCCGCAGCCGAGCGCGCCGCCTTCGATGCCGAGCGCGGCAAGCTGATCGGCCTGATGCAGAATGCCGAGAGCCATATCGGCAAGCTCACGAGCGAGCTGGATAGCGTGCGCGCCTCCGTCGACAGCTTCAACGAGACGGCGGTCTCCGTGCCCATCGAGGCGCTGCGGCTGGCACGGACACAGTTCGATTATCTCTCCACCGGCTTTGCCAGACGCGGCGACGTGATCTCGCAGGCGATGAGCGAGATCGGCGGCTTTGCCATCGACCAGGCGCTGGCGGCGAAGAAGACCGACACCGCCTGAGGCGGTCGCCGTCTGCGTCAAATTGACAGCGCGCGACTCCGTTGTCCGAAGACGGCCGCTGAAGCGCGCAAGGCGGTGGAGGAATTTTTGCAGGTGTTGTTCGAGCTGGGGTGAGTGCCCGCTCCAAATGCAATGTCGTAGGGTAGGCAAAGCGTAGCGTGCCCACGGATTGTAGCCCATTAGAGGGAGATGGTGGGCACGGCGCCTTGCGCCTTTGCCCACCCTACGGCTGGGTTGCTTCGTTGCGCTCGCAATGACATTGGAGTGAGGCGTCGGCGTGGTCGCGCTAGATCGCGCCGATCTCGGCGAGGCAGGCCTGCGTCAGCGACATGCGCTCACTGATGTGGCGCGGCTCCTTGCAGTCCATGTTGAGCGCGAACACCGTGTGCGCTTCGCCCTTCTCGGCCCAGCCGACCATCCAGCCGAGCGACGGTTCACCGCGCTCCGCACCCAGCAGGCCCGACTTGGCGCGGATGACGCTGTCGCCCACCTTGGTCACCGGCAGGATGTCAGCGACGAGGTCCTGGCTGCGCTTGCTGACCGGCAGTGCGCGGCGGCGCAGCCGATCGACGAAATCGATCTGCTCGACCGGATCGATGCGCAACGCCCCGGTGAGCCAGAACTGGTCGATGCCGCCGCCGATGTCGCGGTTGCCGTAGTCGAACTCGTCGACGTATTTTTGCATGCGCTCCTGGCCGATGCGGCGCGCGATCTCCTGATAGACCGGCACCGCGCTCACGGCGATCGCGCTGCGCAGCGTGTGATCCTTGTTCCAGGCCTCGATCGGCCGCTTCACGCCGTCCCAGGCAAACACGTCCTTGTCGGGATCGGTGACGACGCCGGTCTCCAGCGCGATCAGCGAGTTCGGGATCTTGAAGGTCGAGGCCGGCAGCTTCCCCTCGCCCGAACGCTCCTTGTCGGAGGCGACGACCAGATAGTCCTCGACCTTGTAGCCGACGAAGGTGCCCGATGTGCCGAGGTCGGTGAAGCGCTTTGCCAGGCTGTTGCGGATCTCGTTGCGCGGCGGCGCGACGTGGGCGAGCGCGCGCTGCGGCATGGTGGCGGCTGCGGCGAGCAGGCCGAGGGTGGAACGGCGGGTGAGCAAGAGCGATGTCCGTTGAACGATGAAGGTGACGGCTACAATGCCGCCGATATCTGGTCAAACGATGACGGATTGCTTCTTGAGCATGATCTGTCCGGAAAACCGCTGCACACTTTGCGCTGACGCGGCCCTTCGGGTCCGGATCATGCTCTACCGCCCTCGGCCCGACAGCCGCAGCACGAACACAAGCACCTCGGCGACCGCCTTGTAGAGATCCGGCGGGATCTCCTCGCCGAGCTCCACCTTGGACAGTGCGCCGGCCAAGACCTCGTTCTCCTCGATCGGAATGTCGTGGGCCTTGGCGATCTCGACGATCTTTTCGCCGATCGTGCCCTTGCCCTTGGCGACGACGACCGGCGCGCCAGAGCCTTTCTCGTAGTGCAGCGCAATCGCGAGCTTGGATGGGTCGCTCATGTGGCGCGATCCAGAAAATGGCCGGCGCGGGCCGGTGCCGGTTGCGGCGGCGTGCCGTCGCGCACGATGATGTCGCCGGGCTTGAGCTCGGCCCTCATCAGGGCCTGGTTGAGCTCACCGATGCCGGCGCGGAGCTGCTGCGCGGTCACGGGCCGCTCCGCCCACATCCGCACGAACGTCTTGTCGCCGCTCAGTGTGATCAGCGCATGCACCGGGCCGGCCGGCTCGACGTTGAGCGAAAAGCGCGCGCGCCAGGCTTGCTTGGCGGCATCGGCGGATTCGTTGCCTCCGTCGCGCGAGATCTCGAATTGCGCCATCGCGGTGCCTTGCGGCGTTGAAAAGGGTATCTCGAAATTCCACTGCGGCACGGCCGGGTCGATGCGGTGGCCGGACGCGTCAGTGCGATCGGGGAGCGAAGCGACCTGGAGCAGGGTCTGCCGCGCGATCGCGGCATCGGTGTCGTCGAGCAGGCGATGTACCGTGGCCGCCAGCGGCGTATCCGGCGCGAGCGACGGCGAGGCGATGGCCTGCGACGCCGGCAATGCTCCGCGAAACGGCGGCGGTGTGGTCGCGTGAGCGGCCGCCTCGAAGACGTGGCCATCAGGCACGGCCTTGTTGGACCCTGGCACGTTGCCGAGCATGCGCGGCAGGTTTTGTGTCATCTCCTGCAAGAGGCTGGCGGCAAGGCCTGCGGACATGATCCGCGGCATCGCGGCCTGCGCAGCGCCGTCGGCGGTATCAGCCAGGACGGCGGCCGCGGGCGTGGCGCTGCGCGGCATTTGCTGCGGTTGAGCGATCTCGGCCTCGGGCGACGGCACCGCGGCCAGTACTGCCCCGCCGGTTGCCTGAGCCGGCGCGGCTGTCCCCGTCGCGTTGGACGCAGGCGCTGCAGCTTGCGCCCTTGGCGCGGAGGACTCGAGCGTGGCCAGCGTCTGGCGCAGCACGAGCAACGCCGCTTTCAGATCCGGCCCTGCGCCGGACGACGGCGTCGCGCCCGCGGCCAGCGAGGCCTCGAGGAACAGGCCGGATTTCTGGAACGCGGACTCGACATCGGCGCCATCGAGCCCGGGATTGAGCGGCGTCTGCTGCGCCAGCACGTTCAGCACGGCCTGCTTGAGCCCCGCCGGCAAATTGCTGCCGGTAACGACGGATGCCAGATTGGCAAACAGCGGCGCCTGGCTGCCCTGCTTCGCCGCGGCCTCGGCCGAAGCCAATGTGACTGCAATCCGTTCGGTCGGCGTCAGCGCATTGCGCGCTGCGCTTGCCGACGGCGCCAGCGGCGGGCTGTCCACCAGTGAGGCCGCGCGGGCCGTCAACGTGACCTGGTCGGGAGTGGTCTCGCCGGCCCCGCCCATGACCGCGAGCCGGACGGTCCCGTCGTTCTTCGACACCGCGAGCTGGAGGTTCTGCCCGGGCGTGAGCGCCACCTCCGACATCACGTCCATCGACAGGTTTGCGATCGCGATCCGCACCAGATTGTCGGCGAGCACGCTGACGACCTTGGCGTTCACGACGCTGCCGGGCTGCAATGCGAGATCGGGCGTCGTCGCATCAGCCACGGAGCTGGCGGCACTGACCGGAAGGATCGAGCTGATCGGCGTCGGCATCTCAGGGGCCCGGGGAATGCTGGCCCACCCTAACGCCCCCTCGTAAACCTCTCGTTAAGTCTACGGCTCTGATTTCGTTAATGCCGTTGCGCCGGATGGGGGACAAATCTGCGGTCATTCCCGACCTGCGCAGGCAAACTGGGCGATGTCTCAATGGGAGTTCCGCCTGGGCGCCAAGCCGACTTGAGGGACCGCAACCCTCGACGAGGTGTGTGGGCAGCCGCCTTCAGATGATGCCGTGCTTCCTCAACAGCGCTCGCTCATCGCCGGATACCCATTCAGATCCTGAATGAAGTAGTGGACGTCAAAATCTATCGCTACGTCCGGTTGATCCTTGCAGGCGTAGGTTGCCGTCCAGGCGACATGGGCCATGCAATGATGCTCGTCTATCGGTGAGAGGCGTACATTGCGTATCCGCATTTCCTTCGTCCCGATCGCCCGATAGCGTTCGTAACCGTGCGCCATAACCTTCTTGAGTTGATCGTCGTTCTTTCCAGCCGTCACCCCGGCAGGCGATGCGGCGATGAAGTCGGAAGCATAAAGCGATGCGACCTCATCTGGATCGACGTTGCCCTCGAGCGATCTATTGAAGAACGTCTCGTATCGCTCAAAGAACTTCCTTACACCGTCTTCCGTCATTTTCTTTCCAAGTCCCAAACGCCGCGATCGATGCAAGAGGCCGCCAGCTGACGATCAGTTCCCGCAGAAAAACCGGACATCCGGATCGTCTCGTTAAGAACCTCAGGCCGCAGGCGGCTTTACCGCCGCCAAAACCGCCACGGCGGCCTCGAAATCCCTGAAGCGGGCCGCGCGCCGGTGAGCGGCCTCCTCGTCCACGCCCCATTGGTCGATATTCCAGTCCTCATCGACATGGGCGGCGGCCCAGACCTGGTCGGTGTCGCGCGCGCCGTGCGCCAGGGCCAACGCCAGCAACGCCGAGCCGGTCAGGGTCGTCACCACATGGAGTGCGGCGACCGACCAGGCATCCCCGGGCAGCGCGGCGCGCGCGGCCCTGACCGCTTCGTCCGGCTGTTTCACATGCATGACACCCTCGGACAGGATGAAATGCGCGCCCAAAGTCTCCGCGGCCCAGAACAGCACCGGATCCCAATGTGCGGCCTCGCGGGCCACCAGCCCCTCGGGATGGCCGGCGCGATAGAACAGCAGATCGGACTCGAAGTATCTTGCGAGATCGTCGCTGACGAGCTCGACGCGGTCGACGACGCTCTCCACGACGCTGTTCGCGATCCGCGTCAGTGGCATGGTCACGGGATCGATCGTCTCCCCTTGGGCCGCCCATTCGGAGGCCACCGCATCGGCCAGTGCGCGCGAGGGGATCACCACCTGACGGCCGGAGGGTGTGCGGATCGGCTTGCCGTCGAGCGCGATGGCGAAGCCGCCTTCGGCCTCGGTGACGCCGGCCGTCTTGTAGAAGCGCTTGCGCAGCGGCGTGCGCGCGGATGCGCGCGCCGATGCCCGGGGATCCGGCGCGGGCTGCCCCGCAGCTTCTTCGAACAATTCGCGCATGTCGGTTCTTCGGTCCCTGTCCTCAACAAATTACCGCCGCCGTCCCGGCGAAGGCCAGGCGACGATGACTGCATTAGTTCGCGCAACTGCGCGCATATGTGCCGCGATCGGCCGGCCCAAGCCCCGCAGCTGCAGCGTCGTCGAGGCACTTCGTGACGCGATCGCTGAATGAATTGCGCGGGAGTGGCCCGTAATTGTAGCGCAGCGGCGCATCGAATTGCGGAACTTTCGGCACCTCGATCTTCGGCGGCGGTGGCGGCGCAGGCTGCGAAGGAGCAAGCCTAGAGGCGCCCGGAGACACATATTGCGCCTGGACAGCTCGCCCCATGAACAGAGCAACAAACAGCACCACACCGATCGAAAGCCGCGTCATGGCGGATATGTCGTGCGCCCAATGTCCTCATTCAACCCGGCTATTCCTCCGGAGCGTTTTCGATCGGATCAAATCTGGTTGCGTCGAGACCGAGCAGGTTCCACGATTGCTGCATGTGCGGCGGCAGCGGCGCGGTCGCGTCGATCACGCCGCCGCGCGGATGCGGGATGACGATGCGGCGCGCCAACAGATGCAATCGGTTTTGCAGGCCGCCCGGCAGCTGCCAGTTTTCGATGTTGAAATATTTGGGATCGCCGACGATGGGGTGGCCGATATGGGCCATGTGGGCGCGCAGCTGGTGGGTGCGGCCCGTCACCGGCTTCAGCGAGACCCAGGTCAGCTTGTTGCCGGCGGTCTCGACCACGGCGTAGTACGTCACCGCGTGGCTAGCGCCCTCGTCACCGTGTTGGGCGATGCGCATGATGGTATCGTCCTCGCTCTCCTCCTTGGCAAGAAAGGTCGAGATGCGGCCCTGCTTGGGCTTCGGCAGCCCCGGCACCAGCGCCCAATAGACCTTGCGCGCCGACCGCGAGCGGAACGCGCCGGTCAGATGCGAGGCGGCAAAGCGCGTCTTCGCAACCAGCAAGCAACCCGACGTCTCCCTGTCGATGCGGTGCACGAGGCGCGGCTTCTGGCCCTTGGAGTCGCGCATCACCTCCAGCATCTGGTCGATGTGCCGCGTCATGCCCGAGCCGCCCTGCACGGCAAGGCCGGCGGGCTTGTTCAGGACGAGGACGTCGTCGTCCTCCCAGATGGTCATTTCCTTCAGCGCCCTGAGCGTCTTCTGCGCAGCCTCCGACAGTTCGCCGACGACCTTCGGCGTGTCGAGCTTGAGCGGTGGAATGCGGACGCTCTGGCCCTCCTCCAGGCGGTCCTTGCTGTCGACACGCTTGCCGTCGACGCGCAGCTCGCCTTTGCGCACGACGCGCTGGATGTGGGAGAACGACAGGCCGGGAAACCGCGCTTCGAGAAAGCGATCGACGCGCATATTGTTCTCGTCGGCCGTCACGATGACGGTCTGCACCTTGGTCGGCAGCAATGCCTCGACGGGCTTTGCCGGCTCAGGTCTTTCCTGGACAACTTTCGGCGGACGCCGCTCCGCGCGCTCGCCCGCAAAGCGCGGCGGCTTTCCACCGGGCTTGCCGCCCGGACGCAGGCCGGCTGTCTTTGCGCTGCGCGCCTGATGAGGGCGTGCTTCCTTGCGCTCGTCGCGCGAACGGGGCTTGGGATCGGTTCTTTTGATACGGCGGCTCATGGCTGCCTGCGTACCCTAAAAGCCGGCTGCCGTCACGGCGAAATGGCCGTTTCTAGCCTGTCCCGCCCCTCTCTTTCCGCAACTTCGCCCAGTAATCCAGCCGCTTCCTGATCTCGCGCTCGAAGCCGCGCTCGGGCGGGTCGTAGAAGGTCTGGCGGCCCAGGGCTTCCGGGAAGTAATCCTGGCCGGAGAAGGCATCCGGCATATCGTGGTCGTATTCGTATGATGCGCCGTAGCCTTCCGACTTCATCAGCTTGGTCGGGGAGTTGAGGATGTGCTTGGGCGGCAGCAGCGAGCCGGCCTGTTTTGCGACCTGCATCGCCGTGCCGAAGGCGGTGTAGACCGCGTTCGATTTCGGCGCGGTGGCGAGATAGACCACCGCCTGCGCGATCGCGAGCTCACCTTCGGGATGGCCGAGGAAGTCGAAGGCGTCCTTGGCTGCGTTGGCGATGACGAGCGCCTGCGGATCGGCGAGGCCGATGTCCTCCACCGCCATGCGCACGACGCGGCGGGCCAGGAACAACGGGTCCTCGCCGGCATCCAGCATGCGCGCGAGGTAATACAGCGCAGCATCGGGATCGGAGCCGCGCACCGACTTATGCAGCGCCGAGATCAGGTTGTAATGGCCGTCGGCCGACTTGTCGTAGATCGGAGCGCGGCGCTGCAGGATGTCCTGCAATTGCGCGGCATTGAAAATCTCGTCCGCCCGCGCCGAGCGCCAGACCTCTTCGGCGAGCGTGAGTGAAGCACGGCCATCGCCGTCGGCCATGCGCACCAGCACCGCGCGCGCCTCTTCATCGAGCGGCAGCTTCCTGCCCTCGACCGCCTCGGCATGCGCGAACAGCTTTTCGATGGCGGCAGCGTCGAGTGAGCGAAACACCAGGACGCGCGCGCGAGAGAGCAACGCCGCGTTGAGTTCGAAGGACGGGTTCTCGGTGGTGGCGCCGACCATGACCACCGTGCCGTCTTCCATCACGGGCAGAAACGAATCCTGCTGCGCGCGATTGAAGCGATGCACCTCGTCGACAAACAGCAGCGTGCCCTTGCCCATCTCGCGACGGGCACGCGCGGCGTCGAAAGCCTTCTTCAGGTCGGCGACGCCGGAGAACACCGCGGAGATCTGCTCGAAATGCAGATCGGTCGCATCCGCCAGCAGCCGCGCCACCGTGGTTTTGCCGGTGCCAGGCGGTCCCCAGAACACCAGCGATCCCAGCGTGCGCGTCTCCAGCATGCGCGTCAGGGCGCCGTCGGGACCGAGGATATGGTCCTGCCCGACGACCTCCGACAACACCCGCGGGCGTAAGCGGTCCGGCAGCGGATGCGGCGCGTCGTGGTCGAGCCCCGCCGCAGCGAAGAGAGTTGGCGTCTGCTGTGGTCGCTTCGGACTCATCCGCCCAGCGTGACGTTGATCTGCTGGCCGCCGCGCACCAGCGTGATGCGCCAGATCCTCGCGCGCTCGCCCGCCGCCTTTTCCAGGTCGACGGTCTTGCTGATCTTCTGGTTGTTGACGGCGAGGATGATGTCGCCCTTCTGGAAGCCGACATTCGCGGCCGCACTGTCGCCGCCGAGATCGGTGATCACGACTCCCTCGGTATCGGCGTCAAGATGCAACTCGTCGGCAACCGCCGGGGTGATGGTCGAGACCTTCGCGCCCTGGAACGGCGAGCGGGCGGTGACGACGAGTTCGTTGCGTCCCGTATCGGGTGCGGTCTCGAGCGCCACCGTCAGCTTGACGGGCTTGCCACCACGCTGCACATCGATCTGCGCGCTACCGCCAAGCGGACGGGTGGCGAAGCGATAGTCGAAGGCGTTGGGATCATCGACGATCTGGCCGTCGATTCCGGTGATGAGGTCGGAGGATTTCAGGCCGGCCTTCGCGGCGGGGCCATTCGAGACCACGCTCGCCACCAGCGCGCCGGTCGGCGACCGCAAGCCCAGGCTCTCGGCAATCTCCGGCGTCACCACCTGCAACTTTGCTCCGAGCCACGGCCGCTTCACCGCCTTGCCGCCGCTCTTGGCGGAGCTGACGACGACACGCACCATGTTGGCGGGGATCGCAAAGCCGATTCCTTGCGAGCCGCCGGAGCGCGAATAGATCGCGGTGTTGATGCCGGCGAGCTTGCCGCTCATGTCGACCAGCGCGCCGCCGGAATTGCCGGGATTGATCGCAGCGTCAGTCTGGATGAAGAACTGGTAGTCCGTGATCCCGACCTGCGTGCGCGCGAGCGCCGAGATGATGCCATGAGTCACGGTCTGGCCGACGCCGAAGGGATTGCCGATCGCAAGCACGACGTCGCCGACCAGCAATTCGTCGGAATTGGTGAAATCGAGGGTCGGAAATTTCTCCTTGCTGTCCTTCAGCCGCAGCACGGCGAGATCGGTGCGGGAATCCTTCAAGAGGATCTCGGCCTCGAACTCGCGCTTGTCGGACAGCGATACCTTCACCTGGTCCGCACCCTCGATGACATGAACGTTGGTGACGACGAGGCCGGAGGCATCAACGATGACGCCGGAGCCAAGCGAGCGCTGCATCTGCTCGGGCTGCTGGCCGGGCACGCCGAAGAAGCGGCGGAAGACGGGGTCATCAAGCAGCGGATTGCGGTTCTGCACCACCTTGGCGGCATAGACGTTGACGACGGCCGGCTGCACCCGCTGCACGATCGGCGCATAGGATAGCCGCAGCTCGGCCGGCGAGGACGGAACACGGCGATCCTGCGCCGGAGCCGGATTGAAGTGGGCGGAAAAGCCTATGCACAAGGCCGTGACGGCGGCGGTCCAGCTCGTTCGAAACATTCCTACCTCTTGGAAAAGACGCCGGAATATAGGCGCGTTCGCCCCCCAATAGAAGGGCGCCGGGCGGCAATTCGGGCCCCTTTTCCGGTGTGTCCGGGACGCAAGCCGAGCGTGCGAATCGGCAATTTGCATCATGGCTCGATTGGCATGATGCGCATCATCCCGCATTGTGATGTCGAGCGGATTCGGTTGCGGCGAATTTGCATCAGTCGGAACCCACACAAGCGCGTCGCAGCGTCGCGGGCCGGTCATCGATCATACCTAGGCTCTCCGCCAGCGACTTATCACGGACTTTGGGAAAGTTCGTCAAACGATGGAGGCGTAACGTGAGCAGGAGCAGAACAAGAATTGCAGCCACGGCGATCGGTCTCGCCGGCGCGCTGGCGGCCTCGCAGGCCCAGGCCCAATCGGCAAGCAGCAGCGAGCAGGAGATTGCCCTGCTCAAGCAACAGTTGAAGATGCTGGAGCAAAAGCTCGACAAGCTCCAGAGCCAGACCGCCGCGAACACGGCGGCCACCGCGAAGGCCAAGGCCGAAGCGAAGGCCGAGGCCAAGGCCGAAGCGCGCTCGGAAGCAAAGGCCGCAGTTGCCAACGCCAATGCCGCGATCCCCGTCAAGGGACCGGCGCCGGCCTCCGGCGTCGTCGTGACGATGCCGAACAACCGGCCGACCATTTGCACCGCCGACCAGGCGAACTGCGTCGCCATCACCAGTCGCCTGCACTGGGATGTGGGGGGCTATGACTACCGTCCCAACACCGCAGCGACCGTGCCGCAGAAGCTCGACAGCGGCCAGAACGTTCGCCGCGCGCGCATCGGCGTCACCGGCAAGTTCTTCAACGACTGGAATTTTGCGCTGGTCTACGATTTCGGTGGCTCGTCCGATGGATTTGGCGGCGCCGCGCCGGGATCTCTCCCGGGCGGTGGCCTCTCCGGTGTCGAGAACGCTTATCTCAGCTACACCGGTCTGAAGCCGTTCGGCGGACGGATGGCGATCGAGGCCGGCATCATGGACCTGCCCTACACCCTGGACGAGGCCACGAGTTCCAACGACATCATGTTCATGGAGCGCGCCTCGCCCGGCGTGATCGCCACCAACATCGCCGCAGGCGACTTTCGCTCCGCAGCCGGTGCGCGCTGGTACAACGACCAGCTCTGGATCGGCGGCTATGTCACGGGACCGTCGACGGGTGCGATCCACTCCGCCTCCAGCGCGACGCCGGCGGGCACGAGCGAGCAATATGGCGCCGTGGCGCGCGTGGCCGGCAATCCGATCAGCGCCAAGGACTACTCGGTGCATATCGGCGCCAATGCGCAATGGCTGATCCAGCCGCCGCGCAATCTGATCGCAAACACGCAGACGGTCACGCTCAGCGATCGTCCGGAACTGCGGCTTGATCCGACGACGCTGATCTCGACGGGCGCCATCGCCAACGCTTCGGGCGCGCAGGTCTACAGCGTCGAGGCGGCGGCAACCTATGGTCCGCTCGTCGTCCAGGGCGAGTACTTCTGGTACAATGTCGACCGCACCGCCAATACCGGCGTTCCGCTGGTCGGCGCGCCGAGCCTCAAATTCCAGGGCGGCTACGCGCAGGCCGGCTACGTGCTGACGGGCGAAGGCCGGAGCTACAATGCGGCGAACGCGGCCTATCACGGCGTCAAGCCGGCACATCCGTTCTCGCTCGACGGCGGCGGCTGGGGCGCGTGGGAGATTGCGGGACGCTTCTCGACCATCGATCTCAACGATCAGCTCGCGACCGCGAGCGGTGTCGCCGGCGGCCGGCAGACTGTCTATACGCTCGCGCTCAATTGGTACGTCAACGGCAACGTCCGTTTCATGCTCGACTACCTGCACGGAACGGTGTCGCGGCAGGCCTCGCCGATCTCGACCGCAAACGTCGGCTCGACGTTCGACGCCGTCGCGATGCGAACGCAGTTCGCGTTCTAGGCAAACTCGTCGTCCCGGGGCGCGCGCCAGCGCGAACCCGGGGCCCATCACCACAGGATGGAGTTTGGCGAAGACCCCGGAGTTGCCGGGTCGCGCTAAAACTTCGCCCTGTGGATATGGATGACGCGTCCGCGGGGATGACACCAAGCTTGAGGAACGCGCTCCTCGATAATCTATGCCGCGCGCTTCGGCTTCTTCACGACCACTGGCGCTGGCGCGCAGGACAGTCGCTGCTGATGGCTCTCGCCCCAGGCCTTGAGGATATCGATCACCGGCCTGAGGCTCTCGCCGAGCTCGGAGAGGCAATACTCCACCCGCGGCGGCACCTCGGCATAGACCTTGCGGATGACGAGCTTGTCCTCCTCCAGCGCGCGAAGCTGTTTCGTCAGCATGCGCTGGGTGATGCCGGGCATGCGGCGGCGCAATTCGCCGAAACGCTGGGTGCCGCTCTGCAGGTGATAGAGGATGACGCCCTTCCACTTGCCGTCGATCAGGTCCAGCGTCGCCTCGACCGAGCAGCCCGGGCGCCGGGCAAAATCGCGCCGCTTCATGCGTGTTTTCCCAATAGTATCCAAACGGGGACTATATCCCCGAATTTACAGTACTTGCCAAATCGGAGCCAGAGCGACAGTTAGCAGGACAGGCGCATGTCCCCAAGCTGGGCGCCCATCTGATGGAGACAAACCATGAAGGCCATCGGCTACAAGAAATCGCTTCCGATCGAGGACGCGGATTCGCTGATCGATTTCGAGACCGCAAAACCCGAGCCCAAGGGGCGCGACATCCGCGTCGCCGTGAAGGCGATCTCGGCCAATCCGGTTGATTACAAGGTACGCAAGCGCGCCGCCCCGCCCGCGGGCGAGACCAAGATCTTGGGTTATGACGCGGCCGGCGTGGTGGACGCTGTCGGGCCCGAGGTCTCTCTATTCAAGCCGGGCGACGAGGTGTTTTACGCCGGCTCGATCCTGCGCCAGGGCACCAATGCCGAATTCCATCTCGTCGATGAACGCATCGTCGGCAACAAGCCGAAGTCGCTCTCGTTTGCTCAGGCAGCCGCCCTCCCCCTGACCTCCATCACCGCCTGGGAACTGTTGTTCGACCGGCTCGGCGCCGTGCCGGGCAAGAGCCTCGATCCGCGCACGCTGCTGATCACCGGCGGCGCCGGTGGCGTCGGCTCGATCCTGATCCAGCTCGCGCGCCGCCTCACCGGGCTGACGGTGCTCGCGACCGCAACGCGGCCGGAATCGCAGAAATGGTGCCTCGATCTCGGCGCGCATGCCGTGATCGACCACGGCAAGCCGATGAAGGAGCAGATCGAGAAACTAAAGCTGCCGCCGGTCGCATTGGTGGCGAGCCTCACCTTCACGGACCAACACTACAAGGCCATCGCCGAGTTCATGGCGCCGCAGGGCCGGTTCGGTCTGATCGACGATCCACCGGAGTTCGTCATGAGCACGTTCAAGGGCAAGGCGATCTCGGTGCACTGGGAATCCATGTTCACCCGCTCCTCGTTCCAGACGCCGGACATGATCGCGCAGCATCATCTGCTGAACGACGTCGCCGACCTCATCGACAAGGGCGTCTTGCGCACCACGCTTGACCAGACATTTGGCACGATCAACGCAGCAAATCTCAAACGCGCGCATGCGCTGCTCGAGAGCGGCAAGTCGCGCGGCAAGATCGTGCTGGAGGGATGGTAGGCGAAGGAGTCGCAGGGTGGGCAAAGGCGCACTTGCGCCGTGCCCACCACCTCTCTCGGTTGCTAAAAAAATGCGTGGGCACGCTGTCGCTTTGCCCACCCTACGGCAGCTAGGCTTCCGGCACGCCCTCGACGAACAGCAGCCGCCGCTCCAGCGCCGTCTGCCGCAGCTTGAGCGCCTCGGCATATTCCGGCGAGGCGTACCATTCCTTCAGCCTCGCCATCGAAGGGAATTCGACGATCACGATGGCCTTCGGCGGAAGATTGCCCTCCGCCAGTTCGGCCTTGCCGCCGCGGACGAGATAGCGCCCGCCGTACTGCGCGATCGTCTTCGCGGCGAGCGTTCGATAGGCCTCAAATCCATCGAGATCGCGCAATTCGACTTCCGAGATCACATAGGCTGTCATGCGCTGCCTCAGGCGATCGTATTCACGATGCCGCCCTCCGCGCGCAGCGCCGCGCCGTTGGTGGCAGAGGCTTCCTTCGAGGCAACGTAAACCACCATGTTGGCGATCTCATCGACGCTGGCGAAGCGCTGAATCAAGGAGCTCGGGCGATGCTGCTTGACGAAATTGGCCGCGGCCTCGTCCACGGACTGTCCGTTTTGCTTCGCGAGATCCTTCACGAAGGTCTCGACGCCCTCCGACATGGTCGGGCCCGGCAACACGGAATTGACTGTGACGCCGGTGCCACGCGTGAGCTGCGCGAGGCCGCGCGCGACCGAGAGCTGGGCCGTCTTGCTCATGCCGTAGTGGATCATCTCGACGGGAATGTTGAGCCCGGACTCCGAGGAGATGAAGACGATGCGGCCCCAATTGCGCTTGAGCATGCCCTTCATGTAGGCCCGCGACAGCCGCACGCCGCTCATGACGTTGACCTCGAAGAAGCGGCTCCAGTCCTCGTCCGGGATGTCGAAAAAATCCTTCGGCTCGAAGATGCCGGCATTGTTGATGAGGATGTCGACATCAGGCAGCGCCGCAACGAGCGCCTTGCAGCCTGCCGCGGTCGAGACGTCGGCAGCGATGCCGCGCACCTTGGCTCCCGCCCCTTCCAGCTTGCGGACGGCGGCGTCGACCTTGTCCTGGCCGCGGCCGTTGATCACGACGCTGGCGCCGGAAGCGGCCAGGCCCCTGGCAATGGCGTGGCCGATGCCGGCGGTCGAACCGGTCACGAGAGCAGTTTTCCCGGAAAGCTCGATGTTCATGTAGTATCTCCATCAGATCGATGACGGGGATATCGGACGCGGTGGACTTCGCCGCAATCGGCGCTCACCAATCAGTGAGACGATCGGGCGCTGTTCCGGCAGCAATTTGGTTCTCACGCCTCCGGCTCGTCCGCAGGTGGAATGATTATTGCTAAGCCAGATCCGAACATCGTTGCTCATGCGAACACGGAAGGACCAAGCGATGAAGAGAACCGCCCTCACTGTTGCGCTCGGGTTTCTCGGCCTGATGGGCGGCAATTCGCTCGCGCCGGCGCAAGCAGTCTATCCGGAAAAATCGTTGCAATTGATCGTCCCCTTTCCGCCGGGCGGCGCCTCTGACGTGGTCGCGCGCATCATCGGCGGCGAACTGGAGACGCGGCTCGGCAAGCCCGTGCTCATCATGAACCGTCCCGGCGGCGGCACCACGATCGCGGCCAAGGAAGTCGCGCGCGCGGCGCCCGACGGATACACCCTGTTCTTCAGCTCGAACTCGAGCTTCACGCTGCCGGCGGCCGTGAAGGAAAGTGTGCCGTACGACGCGGCGAAGGATTTCGAGCCGCTCGGCCAGGTCGGCAAGATCACGCTGGTGCTGGTCACCTACAAGGACAACCCGATCAAGGACGTGGCTGCGCTCGTCGCCGAGGCGAAGGCCAATCCCGACAAGCTGTCGCTCGCGTCCTTTGGCGTGGCGACCGTGTCGCATTTTGCCGGTGAGCTGTTCAAATCGGCCGCCGGGATCAAGATGGTCCACCTGCCCTACAAGGGCAGCGCGCCGGCAATGAACGACCTGATCGGCAAGCACATCCAGTACCACGTCGACACGGTGATCGCCGTCAAGCCGCAGATCGAGGCCGGCACCGTCAAGGTGCTCGCGGTGTTCTCGGGCAAGCGCACGCCTTTCCTGCCCGACGCGCCGACGCTCGCCGAGCTCGGCTACGGCAACATCGATTTCGCCTCATGGGGCGCCGTCGTCGCTCCCAAGGGCCTGCCGCCGGCCATTCACGACAAGCTCTCGTCGACCCTGGAGGGGACGATCAACAATCCCTCCGTAGCCGAGCGCTTCGCCAAGGTCGGCTTCGAGCCCGGCTTCGCGCGTTACAGCGATTGGCCGGGCGCCATCGGCAAGGAGACCGTTGAAATGAAGGCGATCGCGCAAAAGGCGGGGATCAAGGAAGAATAGTCCCGCGGGGGAATCGACCTGTACCGGAAACAAAAACGGCGCCCGAGGCGCCGTTTTCAATTCATATGCTGAGTGGCTTACGCCGCCTCGGCTTCCTTTTCCTGCACCGGACCCGAATCCTGGCCCTTGGCATCGACGTCGCGATCGACGAACTCGATCACGGCCATCGCGGCATTATCGCCGTAGCGGAAGCCAGCCTTGATGATGCGGGTGTAGCCGCCCTGGCGATCCTTGTAGCGGGGCGCCAAGACGTCGAACAGCTTCTTGACCTGGTCCTTGTCGCGCATCTCGGAGATCGCCTGGCGGCGCATGGCGAGGCCACCCTTCTTGCCGAGGGTGACGAGCTTCTCGACGATCGGACGAAGCTCCTTGGCCTTGGGCAGCGTGGTGACGATCTGCTCGTGCTTGATCAGCGCGGCGCACATGTTGGCGAACATTGCGCGGCGATGCTCGGCCGTGCGGTTGAGTTTCCGATGAACCTTGCCGTGACGCATGTGTGTAGTCCTTTTTCGATTGTGTCGCGGTGGTTCAGCGACTGGTTTTCAGGTGGGCTTCCTGCGTTCGCCCTGTCAGTCATTCCGGACGGCGCGAAGCGACGATCCGGAATCTCGTCATTCCGGGTTCGGCTCTGCGAGCCGCCCCGGAATGACGAATGCTCAGTAATGATCTTCGAAGCGCTTGGCGAGCTCGTCGATGTTCTCCGGCGGCCAGCCCGGCACTTCCATGCCGAGATGCAGACCCATCTGGGCCAGCACTTCCTTGATCTCGTTCAGCGACTTGCGGCCGAAGTTCGGGGTGCGGAGCATCTCCGCCTCGCTCTTCTGCACGAGATCGCCGATGTAGACGATGTTGTCGTTCTTCAAGCAGTTGGCCGAACGCACCGACAGCTCGAGCTCGTCCACCTTCTTGAGGAAGGCCGGGTTGAAGGCGAGGTCCGGGATGATCTCCTGGGCGACTTCCTTGCGCGGCTCTTCGAAGTTGACGAACACGTTGAGCTGATCCTGCAGGATGCGGGCAGCGTAAGCCACCGAGTCATCCGGCGAGATCGCACCGTTGGTCTCGATCGTCATGGTCAGCTTGTCGTAGTCGAGGATCTGGCCCTCGCGGGTGTTCTCGACCTTGTAGGAGACCTTGCGAACCGGCGAGTACAGGCTGTCGACCGGGATCAGGCCGATCGGCGCATCCTCGGGGCGGTTGCGCTCGGCGGGCACGTAGCCCTTGCCGGTCGCGACCGTGAACTCCATGCGAATCTCGGCGCCCTCGTCGAGGGTGCAGATCTGCAGGTCCGGGTTGAGCACCACGACGTCGCCGACAGTCTGGATGTCGCCGGCGGTGACGACGCCCGGGCCGGACTTCTTCACGACCATGCGCTTGGGGCCCTCGCCCTGCATCTTGATCGAGATGTCCTTGATGTTGAGCACGATGTCGGTGACGTCCTCACGGACGCCCGCGATCGAGGAGAACTCGTGCAGGACGCCGTCGATGTGCACCGACTGCACCGCCGCGCCCTGGAGCGAGGAGAGCAGGATGCGGCGCAGCGCGTTGCCGAGGGTCTGGCCGAAGCCGCGCTCGAGCGGCTCGGCGACGATGGTCGCGAAGCGGTTCGAATCGCTGCCCGGCGTGACCTGGAGCTTGTTCGGTCGAATCAGTTCTTGCCAATTTTTCTGGATCGTCACTGTTTCACCCATACAGGCCAGTCATACTGCGATTGCAGATACTGGCGTTGGAGAAAGGCCGCAGATTCCCGCGGCTTTGCAAAAAACAATCGCGGGCGCCGATGCGCCCGCAATTTCGTATCAAACGCGCCGACGCTTGCGGGGACGGCAACCGTTGTGCGGGATCGTGGTCACGTCACGGATCGAGGTGACGGTGAAGCCTGCGGCCTGGAGCGCGCGGAGCGCCGATTCACGGCCCGAACCGGGACCGGCAACTTCGACTTCCAGCGTGCGCATGCCGTGCTCCTGCGCCTTCTTGGACACGTCCTCGGCGGCAACCTGCGCGGCGTAGGGGGTCGACTTGCGCGAGCCCTTGAAGCCCATCGTGCCGGCGGAGGACCAGGCAATCGTGTTGCCCTGCGCGTCGGTGATGGTGATGGTCGTGTTGTTGAACGACGAGTTCACATGCGCGACGCCGGAGGCGATGTTCTTGCGCTCACGACGACGAACGCGGGTGGCTTCCTTGCCCATTGAGTACCTTTCCTGGAGATCTCGAACGCCGCCGTAATGCCAGCGGCTACACCTGTGGAAGCGAATAGCGGTAGCGAGTGGCGAATAGGGAGACGTCCCTACTCGCCACTCGCTACTGCGAATTCGCCAGTTTACTTCTTCTTGCCGGCGATGGCCTTCGCCGGACCCTTGCGCGTACGCGCATTGGTGTGGGTGCGCTGGCCGCGCACCGGCAGACCGCGGCGATGACGCAGGCCGCGATAGCAGCCGAGGTCCATCAGACGCTTGATGTTGATGCCGACCTCGCGGCGCAGGTCGCCCTCGACGAGATAGTCGCGGTCGATCACTTCGCGGATCTGGAGCACTTCGGCATCGCTGAGCTGATTGACGCGACGATCCACGGGGATCTTCACCTTCTCCAGGATCTCGCCGGCGATCTTCTGACCGATGCCGTGGATGTACTGGAGCGCGATCAGCACGCGCTTGTTGGTGGGAATGTTCACGCCGGCAATACGGGCCAAGGCCTTCTCTCCTGTCGCCGATCCTCGTCAGGATCGGGCTTAAGTGCTTGTGTTCTCGGGCAGGTGTTCACAAACGCGAACACGACGCCCACCCCCGGTCTTCCTGGGGCCCGGCATCGTCTGAAACTATCCGACTTGGATGCGGGGCTTATTAGGGGATTCCAGGGGCTTTCGTCAACCGCTGCTAGCGTTTGGCTCGCTTTTTCGTGACCTTTTTTGCAGCCTTCCTGGCACCCTTTTTGTGGGCCTTCTTGGCTGCCTTTTTCACCGCTTTCTTGACGGTCTTCTTGCCGGCCTTCCTGGCCGCCTTCTTGGGGCCCTTCACAGCCTTTTTGGCCGATTTGGCGCTCTTTTTGGCCGTTTTCGCCTTTTTGGCTGCTTTCCCGGCCACCGTCTTTCCCGCCCTGGCCTTCTTGGCCGGCGCAGCCTTGGCCGCGCTCTTGGCCCGGGTCTTGGGCTCGACCGCCCCCAGTGCCAGCAGCTGGCGATGGATGGCGCGGGTGACCTCGTCGATGGCCATCATACCGTCGATGGTCGAAAGCTTCCGCCGCTCGGAATAGTAGTGAATCAGCGGTTCCGTCTGATTCCGGTAGCTGGCCAAGCGCTTGGTCAGAACTTCCGGGGTGTCGTCGAGCCGGACCTCTTCTCCGCGCTCCCGCATCTGGGCAACGCGGGTCTCGACACGACTCAGAAGCGCGCTCTCGTTGACGCGAAGCTCGATCACGGCGTCCAGCTTGAGATGCTTGTGCTTGAGCAACTCGTCCAGCGCCTCGGCCTGCGGCACGGTGCGCGGGAAGCCGTCGAGGATGAAACCGTTCTTGGCGTCCGGCTGGTCGATCCGGTCGGAGATGATTCCGACCACGACCTCGTCGGGCACGAGGCCGCCGCTGGCCATGATCTCCTTGGCCTTCAGCCCGACCGGCGTCCCCGCGGCAACCGCCGCACGCAGCATCTCGCCAGTGGAGAGCTGGACGATGCCATAGCGCTGCACCAAGAGCTGCGCCTGGGTCCCCTTGCCCGACCCCGGCGGTCCCAGAAGTATAATTCTCATCGGCGTACGCCCCCCGGATTGGTGAGCGATACGTCGCGCACCTGTGTTTTGATATCAAGAGCGGTGCAAACCACAACCAGCGCCGCACCACCATTGACGATCATACTATAAGGCAGACCGATCCCGTAAAGGTCGAACACCTGCGGAATCAACTGCAATGCCGTCAGGTAGACGGCTCCGACGACCGTCGTCAATGATACGACGCGATCGAGATAGCCGGCCGTAGCTTCGCCAGGCGCCACACCGGGAATTGTGCCGTCATGCTGCGCCAGGGATTTGGCCGTGTGCTCGGGATCGACAACGTAGGCGGTGTAGACGAAGGCGAGCAGGAATACGGCGATCGACACCAGGATCATGTGCGCCGGCTGGCCCAGTTGGAGATGCCGGTACGCCGCGACGACCAGCGGATGATCGCCGCCCAGGACGAAGCCGGCAAAGGCAAGCGGCAGAAAGAAAGTCCACGGCGCAACGGTGACCGGAATCAGGAATCCGGCGCTGTTGAGCTTGATCGGCAGCACGGCATCGCGCCCCGGCAATTGCCGCGCGCCGACATCGCGCGCCCCGAACTCGACCCTGATATTTCGCCGTGCGCCTTCGACAAGCACGATCACGGCGACGGTCACGACCCAGAACACGGCGTGGATGAACACGAGATTGCCCGAGAGCGCCCCGCTCCGCACGACATCGGCGATGCCGGCGACGTCTCGCGGCAGGGAGACGAGCATGCCGACGCTCAAGATCAGCGCCAGGCCGTTGCCGATCCCGTAGCGGGTGATCTGCTCGCTCAGCCACACCAGCAGGAAGACACCACCAACCATCGAGGCCGTGGCGGTCATCACGAACCAACCGTCGGGATTCCTGACGAGCTCGGGAAAGGAAATCAGCGTGGACGCGATGCCGTACGCCTGAAAGGCAGCAAGAGCCAGCGTGAGGCCGAGCGTGACACGGACGAGCTTGCGCCGGCCCGCATCGCCCGACCGCTCGAGCGAACTCAGGCCGCGCCACACCACGGACAGCAACCGGAGAAAGATCGCCGCGGTCAGATAGGGAATGAGGCCGAGCGAAAAGAGCGACAGGCGGTCGTTGAAGCCGGGCAACGACGCCAGGCGAGAAGCATCCAGCCCCGGGATCGGGATCTGTGTGCCGAGCCTGAAAAGGAGCAGCGCGCCAATCGTGAAAGCGATCCGGCGCGCGAGCTCCCTGCTCATCTACGGCGGCCGCGCAGCTTCGACTTGCGGATCAGGCCTTCGTACTGATGCGCCAGCAGATAACCCTGCACCTGCGCCACCGTGTCCATGGTCACGCTGACGACGATCAGCAGCGAGGTGCCGCCGAAGTAGAAAGGCACCGAGGCGTAGGAGATCAGGATCTCCGGGATCAAGCAGACGATCGCCAGATAGATCGCACCTAGCACCGTGACGCGCGAGAGCACGTAGTCGATATATTCCGCGGTGCGCTCGCCGGGACGGATGCCCGGTATGAAGCCGCCGTGCTTCTTCAGATTGTCCGCGGTCTCGGTCGGGTTGAACACGATCGCGGTGTAGAAGAAGGCGAAGAACACGATCAGCGCCAGATACATGATCAGGAACAGCGGACGGCCGTGGCCGAGCTGGGTGGTGATCCACTGGAACCATTCCGGCCCGCTGCCCGCATTGAAGTTGGCAACCGTGGTCGGCAGCAGCAGCAGCGAGGATGCGAAGATCGGCGGGATCACGCCGGAGGTGTTGAGCTTGAGCGGCAGATGCGAGGACTGGCCCTCGAACATCTTGTTGCCGACCTGGCGCTTCGGATACTGGATCAGGAGGCGGCGCTGCGCGCGCTCCATGAAGACGATGAAGGCGATCACGGCGACCGCCATGATGATGACGACCAGAATCAGGCCGGTCGACATCGCGCCCTGACGGCCGAGTTCGAGCATGCCCGCGAGCGCGGCGGGAAGCTCGGCGACGATGCCGGCGAGAATGATCAGCGAGATGCCGTTGCCGATGCCGCGCGAGGTGATCTGCTCACCCAGCCACATCAGGAACATGGTGCCGCCGGTCAGCGTGACAGAGGTCGAGAGCAGGAAGAACAATCCGGGTTCGCTGACGACATTGCCGGCGCCCTGAAGTCCTACCGCAATGCCGTAGGACTGGAACGCGGCCAGAATCACCGTGAGAAAGCGGGTATACTGATTCAGCGTCTTGCGGCCGGCTTCGCCTTCCTTCTTCAGCGCCTCGAGCTGCGGCGAGACGGTGGTGAGAAGCTGGATGATGATCGAGGCCGAAATGTACGGCATGATGTTCAGCGCGAAGATCGCCATGCGGTTGATGCCACCGCCGGCAAACATGTTGAACATGCCGAGGATGCCGCCGGCCTGCGAGCGGAACACCTGTTCCCAGGCGCTCGGGTCGATGCCGGGCAGCGGAATGTAGGTCCCGAGCCGATAAACGAGCAGCGCACCCAGGGTGAACCAGATGCGCTTCTTCAGTTCGTCGGCCTTGGCAAACGCGCCGAAATTGAGATTGGCTGCCAGTTGTTCCGCTGCAGAGGCCATCTTGGACTTTCTCCCGCCGCCTATTGCGCCGTCATGCCCGCGGCCGGGCTACTCTCGCGGACGCCGGACATTATCTGGGGCTCGGCTTCGATAAGTCCACGTTCCGCATGCGTAAAGGCCCGCGAGCTGCGGGCCGATGACGCAGTTGTTACGCCGCCTCGCCTTCTTCCTTGGCAGGGGCGAGGATCTTCACCGAGCCGCCGGCCTTCTCGACCGCGGCGATCGCGGTCTTGGTGGCGCCGTGCACTTCGATGTTGAGCTTGGACTTCAGCTCGCCGCGGCCGAGCAGCCGCAGGCCGGCCTTGGCGCGGCGCAGCACGCCGCCCTTCACCAGGGCCTCGACGTTCACGACACTGCCGGCGTCGATCTTCTTGGCATCGACCGCTTCCTGGAGCCGGTCGAGATTGATCTCGGCGAACTCGACGCGGAAGATGTTGTTGAAGCCGCGCTTGGGCAGACGGCGATGCATCGGCATCTGACCGCCTTCGAAACCCTTGATGCGCACGCCCGAACGCGCGGTCTGGCCCTTGCCGCCGCGGCCGGACTGCTTGCCCTTGCCCGAACCGATGCCGCGGCCGACGCGCATACGCTTCTTGCGCGAGCCGGCGTTGTCGGCGATATCGCTGAGCTTCATCGCCCTTCTCCTTGTGTCTTGCGCATGATCTTCGCCGAGGAACGGTGCCCGCTCTTCGGGATCATGCGCCTTTGCTTACTTCTCGTCGACGATGCGGACGAGATGGTGAACCTTCTCGATCATGCCGCGGACCGCCGGGGTATCGGGCAGTTCGCTGGTGCGGCCGATCTTGTTGAGCTTGAGCCCGATCAGCGTCGAGCGCTGCGAGTGATGGCGGCGGATCGCGCTGCCGGTCTGCTCGAGCTTGATCGTCTTTACGGCCTTGGCCATGGGAGTCTACTCCGAAAGCTTCCGTTAGTCGGCAGCCGCCTCGGCATCGCCACCGATACGGCGCGACTGGAGGGTGGACACCTTGATGTTGCGGCGGGCTGCGACCGAACGCGGCGAATCCTGATGCTTCAGCGCGTCGAAGGTCGCGCGCACCATGTTGTACGGGTTCGACGAGCCGATCGACTTCGCCACCACGTCCTGGACGCCGAGCGTCTCGAACACGGCGCGCATCGGACCGCCGGCGATGATCCCGGTACCGGCCGGAGCTGCACGCAGGTAGACACGGCCCGCGCCATGACGGCCGGCGATGTCGTGATGGAGGGTGCGGCCCTCGCGCAGCGACACGCGGGTCAGGTTGCGCTTGGCGGACTCGGTGGCCTTGCGGATCGCTTCAGGCACTTCGCGCGCCTTGCCGTGACCGAAGCCGGCGCGGCCCTTCTGATCGCCGATCACGACCAGCGCGGCGAAACCGAAGCGCTTACCGCCCTTGACGACCTTGGCCACGCGGTTGATGTGGACCAGCTTGTCGACGAACTCGCTGTCGCGCTCCTCGCGCTGCTGACGGTCACGTCCGCCGCGTTGATCGCGTCCACCACGTTGTTCGCGTTCTGCCATTTTTCCAATCCTTCAGAGGCTTACGCCTCAATCCTCAAATTCCGTTAGAAGTTCAGCCCGCTCTCACGCGCCGCATCGGCAAGAGCCTTGACGCGCCCGTGATAGAGGTAGCTGCCGCGATCGAACACGACTTCCTTGACGCCCTTCTCGGCGGCGCGCTCGGCCAGCAGCTTGCCGACCGCCTTCGCCGCATCGATGTCGGCGCCGGTCTTGCCGCCGTCGCGCATCGACTTCTCGAGCGACGAGGCAGAGGCCAGCGTCTCGCCCTTCAGGTCGTCGATGACCTGGGCATAGATGTGCTTGGACGAGCGGAACACCGACAGACGCGGACGACCACCACCGGAACGGCGCAGCTTCAGCCGCACACTCCGCTTGCGCCGGGCATTCGTAACCTTGGCTTTCGACATGACCGGCTCCGTTACTTCTTCTTGCCTTCCTTGCGGAAGATGAATTCGCCAACATACTTCACGCCCTTGCCCTTGTAGGGCTCCGGCGGACGATAGGAGCGAATCTCGGCGGCGACCTGGCCGACACGCTGGATGTCGCTGCCTGTCACGGTGATTTCGGTCGGCTTCGGCACGGTGATCGTGATCCCTTCCGGGATCGCGTAGACCACGTCGTGGCTGTAGCCGAGCGCGAGCTGCAGGTTCTTGCCCTGCATCGCGGCGCGGTAACCGACGCCGGTGATTTCGAGCTTCTTCTCGAAGCCCTTGGTGACGCCTTCGACCAGATTCGCGACCTGGGCGCGAGCGGTACCGTACAGCGCGCGCGCGCGGTTGGTCTCGACCCGCGGATTCACCTTCACCTGGCCGTTCTCGAGCTTCACCTCGACGTCGTCATGGACGACGAACTGAAGCTGACCCTTCGGACCCTTCATCTTGACGGTCTGCCCATCGACGGTCGCGGTCACACCCGACGGAACCGGAATAGGCCTTTTGCCAACTCGTGACATGGATCAAAAATCCTTCTCAGAACACCGTGAAGAGAACTTCACCGCCCACGTTCGCTTCACGCGCACTGTGGTCGGCCATGATCCCCTTCGGCGTCGACAACACGGAAATGCCGAGTCCGTTGTTCACACGCGGCAGGTTCTTCACCGAGGCGTAAACGCGACGCCCGGGCTTGGAGACACGTTCGATCTCGCGGATGACGGGCTCGCCGTCGAAATACTTCAGCTCGATCTCGATCTCGCTGCGGCCTGAGGAATGCTCGAGCGTGGCGTAACCACGGATGTAGCCCTCGCTCTTGAGGACCTCGAGCACGTTCTCGCGCATCTTCGAGCCAGGCGTGGAGACCTTGTTCTTGGAGCGCATCTGCGCGTTGCGGATACGGGTGATCAGATCGCTGATTGGATCGTGCGTAGACATCTAAACGACCCTCCTTACCAGCTGGACTTCACGAGGCCCGGGACCATGCCCTTGGAGCCAAGTTCGCGCAGCGCGATACGGGACAGCTTGTTCTTGCGGTAGTTCGAGCGCGGCCGGCCCGACAGCTCGCAACGCAGGCGGATGCGGGTCGCCGACGAATTGCGCGGCATCTCTGCAAGCTTCAGGGTCGCGGCGAACCGCTCCTCCATCGGCAGCGTCTTGTCGGCGATGATCGCCTTCAACCGCGCGCGCTTCGGGGCGGCGTTCTTCGCCATCCGCTTGCGCCGGTTGTTCTTCTCGACTGAACTCTTCTTTGCCATGCTTGGCTCCTGGGTATCCGCGTTTGAGAGGCTTTTAGGTCAGCGTCTCACTGCCGGAACGGGAAATTGAAAGCGGTCAACAAGGCCCTCGCCTCTTCGTCGGTCTTGGCCGTGGTGCAGACGGTGATGTCCATGCCGCGGGCTTCGGTGACCTTGTCGAAGTCGATCTCGGGGAAAATGATGTGCTCCTTGATGCCGAGCGAGTAGTTGCCGCGGCCGTCGAAGCTCTTCGGGTTCAGGCCGCGGAAGTCGCGGACGCGCGGCAGCGCGACCGTCACCAGGCGATCGATGAACTCGTACATGTGGGCCTTGCGCAGCGTGACCTTGCAGCCGATCGGCTGGTTCTCGCGCAGCTTGAAGGTCGCGATCGCGATACGCGAATAGGTCACGATCGCCTTCTGGCCGGCGATCTGGGTCAGCTCGGCAGCAGCGGTCTCGGCCTTCTTGCGGTCGTTGACGGAATCGCCAACGCCCATGTTCAGCACGACCTTGTCCAGGCGAGGAACCTGCATGACGTTCTCATAACCGAACTTCTCGGTCATGGCCGTGCGGATCTTCGCATCGTATTCCGCGCGCAGGCGCGGGGTGTAAGCGGCCTCAGCCATCGATCTCAGCTCCCGAGCTCTTGGCGATGCGGACCTTCTTGCCGTCCGCCAGAATCTTGAATCCGACGCGGGTCGGCTTTCCGTCCTTGCCGACATACGCGATGTTGGACAGTTGGATCGGCGACTCCTTCGAGATGATGCCGCCCTCCTGGGCCTGCGTCTGCTTCTGGTGACGCTTGACCATGTTGATGCCGCGCACGAGCGCCGTGCCGGCGTCGGGACGCACTTCGAACACTTCGCCGGTGCGGCCCTTGTCGCGACCGGTCAGCACGACGACCTTGTCGCCCTTGCGGATCTTCGCAGCCATCACAGCACCTCCGGCGCGAGCGAGATGATCTTCATGTGGTTCTTCGCGCGCAGCTCGCGCGGCACGGGCCCGAAGATACGGGTGCCGACCGGCTCGGACTGGTTGTTGATCAGGACGGCGGCGTTGCGGTCGAAGCGGATGACCGAACCGTCGGCGCGGCGAATGTCCTTGCGGACGCGCACCACGACGGCCTTCATCACGTCCCCCTTTTTCACCTTGCCACGCGGAATCGCTTCCTTGATCGAAACGACGATGATGTCGCCGATCGTGGCGTAGCGGCGCTTGGAGCCCCCGAGCACCTTGATACACATGACACGGCGTGCGCCAGAATTATCGGCCACGTCGAGGTTGGTCTGCATCTGAATCATTGATGCACCTCGTCCTCTTCTATTTGCGCCAGCCCAGCCGGCGCTCAACATTTCCCTGAAGTCAGTCGGCTAAAGCCAACAGATCAGGCGCTTTTCTTGTGTTCGCCCCGGATCACGACCCAGCGCTTCAACTTCGAAATCGGCTTCGATTCCTCGATCCACACCATGTCGCCCGGCTTGAACTCGTTGCTCTCGTCGTGCGCGTGGTAGTTCTTCGAACGGCGGATCGTCTTCTTGTAGATCGGGTGCGTGAAGCGGCGATCAACGCGCACCACGATGGTCTTGGCCTGCTTGTCGCTGACGACCACGCCCTGCAAAGTACGTTTCGGCATCTTCGTAAGCCTCTTACTTCTTCTTCGCGCGCGTCTGCGCGGCGACGGTCTTGATCCGGGCGATGTCACGGCGGGCCTCGCGCAGGCGCGAGGTGTTCTCGAGCTGCCCGGTGGCGCGCTGGAAGCGCAGATTGAAGCGCTCCTTCTTCAGGTTCAGGACGGCGTCATCCTGCTGGTCGGGGCTCATCGCGCGGATGTCTTCGATCTTCATCTGGGCCATGGCCATTACTCCGCAATGCGCTCGACGAAGCGCGTCTTGATCGGCAGCTTGGCGGCCGCCAGGGTCAGCGCCTCACGCGCCGTCTGGGTGTTGACGCCGTCGATCTCGAACAGCACCCGGCCCGGCTTGACGCGCGCGACCCACAATTCCGGCGAACCCTTGCCGGAGCCCATGCGGACTTCGGCCGGCTTCTTCGACACCGGAACGTCCGGGAACACGCGAATCCAGACGCGGCCGGCACGCTTCATGTGGCGGGTCAGCGCGCGGCGGGCGGCCTCGATCTGGCGCGCGGTGACGCGCTCAGGCTCGGTCGCCTTCAGGCCGAATTGGCCGAACGCCAACGTCGCGCCCGAAGACGCAACGCCGTGGATGCGGCCCTTATGCGCCTTCCGGAACTTCGTTTTCTTAGGTTGCATCATGGCTTCAAGCCCTCAAATTCTCAGTGCGGATCAGGCCGCAGCGTTGTCACGGCGCCCACGGCCACCGCGATCACCACCACCGCTGGTCTCGCCTTCGGCCATTCTCTTGTCCTGGGCCATCGGATCGTGCTCGAGGATCTCGCCCTTGAAGATCCAGACCTTGACGCCGCAGGTGCCGAAGGTCGTGAACGCGGTCGCAACGCCGTAGTCGATGTCGGCACGCAGCGTGTGCAGCGGCACGCGACCCTCGCGGTACCACTCCATGCGCGCGATTTCCGCACCGCCCAGACGGCCCGAGCAGTTGATGCGGATGCCTTCCGCGCCGAGACGCATCGCCGACTGCACGGCGCGCTTCATGGCGCGGCGGAACGCCACGCGGCGCTCCAGCTGCTGCGCGATCGACTCGGCCACCAGCGTCGCATCGAGCTCCGGCTTGCGGATTTCGACGATGTTGATGACGACGTCGGACGAGGTGATGTCCGCGACCTTCTTGCGCAGCTTGTCGATGTCCGCGCCCTTCTTGCCGATCACCACGCCCGGACGGGCCGAGTGGATGGTGACGCGGCACTTCTTGTGCGGACGCTCGATCACGATGCGGGCGACGGCCGCCTGCTTGAGCTCCTTGTGCAGGATCTCACGGATCTTGACGTCCTCGTGCAGCAGCTTGCCGTATTCCTGCTTGCCGGCGAACCAGCGGGAATCCCAGGTACGGTTGATGCCGAGACGCAGACCGATCGGATTGATCTTTTGACCCATCGTGTTCTCCTGCGCCCTTAAGCGGCTGCTTCGGCTTCGACCTGACGAACGATGATCGTCAGCTGCGAAAATGGTTTGTAGACACGGCCCGAGCGGCCACGGCCGCGAGCGGCGAAGCGCTTCATCACGAGGCCGTTGCCGACGAAGGCCTGCGCCACGACGAGATCATCGACGTCGAGGTCGTGGTTGTTCTCGGCGTTGGCGATAGCCGATTCCAGGCACTTCTTCACGTCCACCGCGATCCGCTTGCGCGAAAACTGCAGATCGGCGAGCGCAGCAGCCGCCTTCCGGCCGCGAATGAGCTGGGCGACCAGGTTGAGCTTCTGCGGGCTCACCCGCAGCATCCGGGCGACCGCCTTGGCCTCGTTCTCGGCGAGGCTCCGTTCGCGCTTAGGTTTGCTCATCGTTCAATCCTCAAGCCTTCTTGGCTTTCTTGTCGCCGGAGTGGCCATGGAAGGTCCGGGTCGGCGAGAACTCGCCGAACTTGTGACCGACCATTTCCTCGTTGACGGCCACCGGCACGTGCTTCTGACCGTTGTAGACGCCGAAGGTCAGGCCGACGAACTGCGGCAGGATCGTCGAGCGACGGCTCCAGATCTTGATGACGTCGTGACGGCCGGACGCGCGGGCGGCATCTGCCTTCTTGAGCAGAGAACCCTCGACGAACGGGCCTTTCCAGACTGAACGAACCATGTCCGGCGTTCCTTACTTCTTCCGCTTGTGGCGGCTTAGGAGAATGAATTTGTTGGTCGACTTGTTGGTACGGGTCTTCTTGCCCTTTGTCGGCTTGCCCCACGGGGTGACCGGGTGGCGGCCGCCCGAGGTACGACCTTCACCACCGCCGTGCGGATGGTCGATCGGGTTCATCGAGACACCGCGGTTATGCGGCTTGCGGCCCAGCCAACGGTTACGGCCGGCCTTGCCGATCGAGGTGTTCATGTGATCCGGGTTCGACACCGCGCCGATCGTGCCGCGACAACGGCCGTGCACCAGGCGCTGCTCGCCCGAATTCAGGCGGATGATCACGTAGTCCTGATCGCGGCCGACGAGCTGGGCGTAGGTGCCCGCCGAACGGGCGAGCTGGCCGCCCTTCCCGATCTTGACCTCGATGTTGTGGATGATGGTGCCGACCGGCATGTTGCCGAGCGGCATGACGTTGCCCGGCTTCACGTCGACGTAGTTGCCGGCGATGATGGTGTCACCCACGGCCAGGCGCTGCGGCGCCAGGATGTAGGCTTGCTCGCCGTCCTGATACTTGATCAGCGCGATGAAGCCGGTGCGGTTCGGATCGTACTCGAGACGCTCGACGGTCGCCGGAACGTCGATCTTCTCGCGCTTGAAATCCACGGTGCGCAGCGTCTTCTTGTGACCACCGCCGCGGAAGCGCACGGTAATGCGACCGGTGTTGTTACGACCGCCCGAGGAGTGCTTGCCCTCGGTGAGCGCCTTAACCGGCTTGCCCTTGTACAGGGCCGAACGATCGACCATGACCAGCTGGCGCTGGCCCGGCGTCGTAGGATTGAATGTCTTCAGTGCCATCGTCGTACGACCTTACAGACCGGTGGTGACGTCGATCCGGTGGCCCTCTTCGAGGGTCACGATCGCGCGCTTGGTGTTCGACTGCGAGCCGAGATGGCCGCGGAAGATCTTGGTCTTGCCCTTGCGGACCAACGTGTTGACGCTCTTGACCTTGACGTCGAACAGCTTCTCGATCGCTTCCTTGATCTGCGGCTTGGTCGCCTTCGCGGCCACCTTGAACAGCACCTTGTTGTGCTCGGAGGCGATCGTCGCCTTTTCGGTCACGACCGGCGAGACGATCACGTCGTAGTGGCGAGCCTCGATGTTCTTCGTCATTTGAAGCGCGCCTCCAGCGCATCGATGGCGGCCTTGGTCAGAACGAGCTTCTGACGGCGCAGGATGTCGTAGACATTGATGCCCTGGATCGGCAGCACGTCCATGTTCGGGATGTTGCGGGCCGCCGCGGCGAAGCCGTTGTTGAGCTCGGCACCGTCGATGATCAGCGCGTTGGTCAGACCCAGGCCCGAGAAGTGACCGAGCAGCGCCTTGGTCTTGGCGGCTTCCAGCGCGGCTTTCTCGATCACGACGAGATCGCCGTCCTTGGCCTTGGCCGAGAGCGCATGCTTCAGCGCGAGTGCGCGAACCTTCTTCGGCAGGTCGGTGGCGTGCGAACGCACCACCGGACCGAAGGCACGACCACCGCCGCGGAACTGCGGCACGCGGGCCGAACCGTGACGAGCACCGCCGGTGCCCTTCTGCTTGTACATCTTCTTGCCGGTGCGCCAGATCTCGGCGCGGCCCTTGGCCTTGTGCGTGCCGGCCTGGCGCTTGTTGAGCTGCCACTGCACGCAACGCGCAATGATGTCCTGGCGCGGCTCGAGGCCGAAAATGGCGTCGGACAGCTGGACCGAGCCGGCTTCCTTACCTTCGAGGGTGGTGACCTTCAATTCCATCTCACGCACCCTCCTGCTGGGCCGCAGCCTCGGCTTCGCCACCCGCAACCTTGAACTTGCCGGGCTTCGGAGCTTCCTTCGGCAGCGGCTTCTTGACGGCGTCGCGCACGCGAATCCAGCCGCCCTTGGAGCCGGGAACGGCGCCTTCGACGAGGATCAGGCCGCGCTCGACATCGAGCTGAACGACGCGAAGGTTGAGCGTGGTGATGCGGTCGACACCCATGTGGCCGGGCATCTTCTTGTTCTTCCAGGTCTTGCCGGGGTCCTGACGGCCACCGGTCGAACCGATCGAGCGGTGCGAGACCGAGACGCCGTGGGTGGCGCGCAGACCGCCGAAGTTCCAGCGCTTCATGCCGCCGGCGAAGCCTTTACCGACCGACGTGCCGGTGACGTCGACGAACTGGCCGACGACGAAGTGGTCGGCAAGGATCTCGGCGCCGACGGGGATCATGGCATCCGCGGTGACGCGGAATTCCTCGACCTGCCGCTTCGGCTCGACCTTGGCGACCGCGAACTGGCCGCGCTCCGCCTTGGGCATGTAAACGGTCTTCCGGCTGCCAGAACCAAGCTGGAGCGCGACGTAACCGTTCTTCTCTTCGGTACGGTGGCCTACGACCTGGCAATTGCCGAGCTTCAGCACGGTCACGGGGATATGTTCGCCGGCCTCTGTAAAGACCCGCGTCATCCCGACCTTTTGTGCGATCACTCCGGAGCGCATCGGCTTGCTTCCTGTTCTTTCTGTCCGCTTGCGCGAACGGGATCCAAAAATCTTAGAGCTTGATCTCGACGTCGACACCGGCGGCCAGGTCGAGCTTCATCAAAGCATCGACGGTCTGCGGGGTCGGATCGACGATGTCGAGCAGGCGCTTGTGAGTGCGCATCTCGAACTGCTCGCGGCTCTTCTTGTCGACGTGCGGCGAACGGTTGACGGTGAACTTCTCGATGCGGGTGGGCAGCGGAATGGGTCCGCGGACCTGCGCGCCGGTGCGCTTCGCCGTGTTCACGATCTCGCGGGTCGACGTATCGAGGATACGATGGTCGAACGCCTTGAGACGGATACGAATGTTTTGGCCGTTCATTGCCGTGGTCTTTCTTCAGTGGGTGGCGAATAGCGAATAGCGAATGTCACCACTCGCTATTCGCCGATCCCTATTCTCGTAATTACTCGATGATCGAGGCGACGACGCCGGCGCCGACGGTGCGGCCACCTTCGCGGATCGCGAAGCGGAGCTTCTCTTCCATCGCGATCGGCACGATCAGGTGCACTTCCATCGCGATGTTGTCGCCCGGCATCACCATCTCGGTGCCTTCCGGCAGATGCACGACACCGGTCACGTCGGTGGTGCGGAAGTAGAACTGCGGACGGTAGTTGGTGAAGAACGGGGTGTGGCGACCGCCCTCCTCCTTGGTGAGGATGTAAGCCTCAGCCTTGAACTTGGTGTGCGGCTTGACCGAACCCGGCTTGCACAGCACCTGGCCGCGCTCGACGTCTTCGCGCTTGGTGCCGCGGAGCAGCGCACCGATGTTGTCGCCGGCCTGGCCCTGGTCGAGCAGCTTGCGGAACATTTCGACGCCGGTGACGGTCGTCTTCTGGGTCGCACGCAGACCGACGATCTCGATTTCCTCGCCGACCTTGACGATGCCGCGCTCGACACGGCCGGTCACGACGGTGCCGCGGCCCGAGATCGAGAACACGTCTTCAACCGGCATCAGGAACGGCTGGTCGATCGGACGCTCCGGCTGCGGGATGTACTCGTCGACGTTCTTCATCAGCTCGAGGATGGCGTCGTGGCCGAGCTTCTTGTCGGAATCTTCGAGAGCGGCGAGCGCCGAACCCTTGATGATCGGGATCTTGTCGCCCGGGAAGTCGTACTTCGAGAGCAGTTCGCGGACTTCGAGCTCGACGAGCTCGAGCAGTTCCGGATCGTCGACCATGTCGCACTTGTTCAGGAACACGACCAGCGCGGGCACGCCGACCTGGCGGGCGAGCAGGATGTGCTCGCGGGTCTGCGGCATCGGGCCGTCGGCGGCCGACACGACCAGGATCGCACCGTCCATCTGGGCGGCGCCGGTGATCATGTTCTTCACGTAGTCGGCGTGGCCGGGGCAGTCGACGTGGGCGTAGTGGCGGTTCGGCGTCTCGTACTCGACGTGCGCGGTCGAGATGGTGATGCCGCGCGCCTTCTCTTCCGGCGCCTTGTCGATCTGGTCGTACGCGGTGAACGTCGCACCGCCTGCTTCGGCGAGAACCTTGGTGATCGCCGCGGTCAGCGACGTCTTGCCGTGGTCGACGTGACCGATGGTGCCGATGTTGCAGTGCGGCTTGTTACGTTCAAACTTTGCTTTGGCCATTTGACTCTCCGTTCAATCGTCAGTTCGTGACCGACGACAATCAGGCAAACTTCTTCTGGACTTCTGCCGACACATTGGCCGGCGCTTCTGCGTAGTGGTCGAACTGCATGGTGAAGGTTGCGCGACCCTGGCTCATCGAGCGCAGGTTATTCACGTAACCGAACATGTTCATGAGCGGCACCATCGCGTTGATGACGTTGGCGTTGCCGCGCATGTCCTGCCCCTGGATCTGACCGCGCCGGGAATTCAGGTCGCCGATGACCGAGCCGGTGTAGTCTTCCGGGGTCACCACTTCGACCTTCATGATCGGCTCGAGCAGGACGGACTTGCCCTTCTGCAAGGCTTCGCGGAATGCCGCGCGCGATGCGATTTCGAAGGCGAGCGCCGACGAGTCGACGTCATGGTACTTGCCGTCGACGAGCTGAACCTTGACGTCGACCACGGGGAAGCCCGCGACCACGCCGGAGCTCATCACGCTGTTGAGGCCCTTTTCGACGCCGGGGATGTATTCCTTCGGAACCGCACCACCGACGATCTTGGACTCGAACTCGTAGCCCTTGCCGGGCTCGTTCGGCTCGACCACGATCGACACTTCCGCGAACTGACCGGTACCGCCGGTCTGCTTCTTGTGGGTGTACTTGACCTCGGCCTTCTTGGTGACGCGCTCACGGAACGCAACCTGCGGCGCGCCGATGTTGGCGTCGACCTTGTAGGTACGCCTGAGGATGTCGACCTTGATGTCGAGATGGAGTTCGCCCATGCCCTTGAGGATGGTCTGGCCGGACTCTTGGTCGGTCGAGACGCGGAAGGACGGATCTTCCGCGGCGAGCTTGGCCAGTGCCACGCCCAGCTTTTCCTGGTCAGCCTTGGACTTCGGCTCGATCGCGATCTCGATGACCGGCTCGGGGAATTCCATCTTCTCCAGGATCACCTGCTTGTCGGGATCACACAGCGTGTCACCGGTGCGCGCTTCCTTCAGGCCGGCCAGCGCGACGATGTCGCCGGCATAGGCTTCCTTGATGTCTTCGCGGTTGTTCGCATGCATCAGGAGCATGCGCCCGATGCGCTCCTTCTTCTCGCGGGTCGAGTTCACGACGCCGGTGCCGCTCTGCAGAACGCCGGAGTAGATGCGGCAGAAGGTGATGGTGCCGACGAACGGGTCGTCCATGATCTTGAACGCGAGCAGCGCGAGCGGCTCCTTGTCGTCCGCCTTGCGCACGACCTCGTTGCCGTGGTCGTCGGTGCCCTTGATCGCGGGCACGTCGATCGGCGACGGCAGATAGTCGACGACGGCGTCGAGCAGCGGCTGCACGCCCTTGTTCTTGAAGGCCGAGCCGCACAGCACGGGATAGAAAGCGCCGGTCAGAACAGCCTTGCGGATCAGCCGCTTCAGCGTCTCTTCGTCCGGCTCCTTGCCGTCGAGATAGGCGGCCATGGCGTCGTCGTCGAGCTCGACGGCGGCTTCCACCATCTTCTCGCGGTATTCCTTGGCCTGCTCGACGAGATCCTCGGGAATGTCGACATAGTCGAACTTCGCGCCGAGCGATTCATCGTTCCAGATGATGCCCTGCATCTTCACGAGGTCGACGAGACCCTTGAAGTTGTTCTCGGCGCCGATCGGAAGCTGGATCGCGATCGGCTTGGCACCGAGGCGGTCGACGATGTCGGCCAGGCACTTGAAGAAGTCGGCGCCGGTCTTGTCCATCTTGTTGGCGAAGACGATGCGCGGAACCTTGTACTTGTCGCCCTGGCGCCAGACGGTCTCGGTCTGGGGCTCGACGCCCTGGTTGGAATCGAGCACGCAGACGGCGCCGTCGAGCACGCGCAGCGAACGCTCGACTTCGATGGTGAAGTCGACGTGGCCGGGGGTGTCGATGATGTTCAGACGCTTGCCGGCCCAGAACGCGGTGGTCGCGGCCGAAGTGATCGTGATGCCACGCTCCTGCTCCTGCTCCATCCAGTCCATCGTCGCGGCACCTTCGTGCACTTCGCCGATCTTGTGGCTCTTGCCGGTGTAATAGAGGATGCGCTCGGTCGTCGTCGTCTTGCCGGCATCGATATGCGCCATGATACCGAAGTTGCGGTAATTCTCTATGGCATGAACGCGGGGCATGGGGTGTTCCTTAGATTCCGTGTTTCGCCGTTACCAGCGATAGTGCGAGAAGGCGCGGTTGGCTTCCGCCATCCGGTGCACGTCTTCGCGCTTCTTGACGGCGTTGCCCCGGTTGTTCGACGCGTCCAGGAGCTCCGCCGACAGCCGCTCGGTCATGGTCTTCTCGTTGCGCTCGCGCGCAGCGGAGATCAGCCAGCGGATGCCCAGCGCCTGACGGCGGGTCGAACGAACCTCGACCGGGACCTGGTAGGTCGCGCCGCCGACGCGGCGGGAGCGCACTTCGATCGTCGGCATGACGTTCTCGAGTGCCTGCTCGAACACGCCGAGCGGGTTCTGCTTGGTCTTGGTTTCGATGATACCGAACGCACCGTAGACGATGCCTTCGGCGACCGACTTCTTGCCGGCGTACATCACCGAGTTCATGAACTTCGTGACGATGATGTTCCCGAACTTCGGATCGGGAAGGACTTCGCGCTTTTCCGCTGAGTGGCGACGAGACATGGACCTGGTTCCCGCTTACTTCGGACGCTTCGCGCCGTACTTCGAACGACGCTGCTTACGGTTCTTGACGCCCTGGGTATCCAGAACGCCGCGGAGGATGTGGTAGCGCACGCCCGGCAAGTCCTTGACGCGGCCGCCGCGGATCATGACCACCGAGTGCTCCTGGAGATTATGGCCCTCGCCGGGGATGTAGCCGATCACCTCGAAGCCGTTGGTCAGGCGCACCTTGGCGACCTTACGAAGCGCCGAGTTCGGCTTCTTCGGGGTCGTGGTGTAGACGCGGGTGCAAACACCACGCTTCTGCGGCGACTGCTGCAGCGCCGGCACCTTCTTGCGCGACTTCTGCACTTCACGCGGTTGAGCGATCAGCTGGTTGATCGTCGGCATCCTGGCCTTACCCTTTGTTCTGTCGCGGATCCTGTTCGGATCCGCTGTCTTGCCGCAGCCCGTTGCCGGGACTGCAAATTCTTTCGAGCTACCCGCCCGACGAGGTCGCCTTTAGCGGAACAATCCGCACAAAGCGAAATTGCGCCAACCGCTCCATCAACGAGCGGAAAGCGCTTCGACGCCACAGAGGACCGCAGTATTGAGGCCGGTCAGCGTAATGCCGCGGCCCACGCACTGAGGTCATGCATCCGAATTCGATCTCAAGAGAACGTGCTCGAGAGAACTAAAGTCGCACTGGCATTGCCTAGCTATGATCGACAGCGTTTGAGCGGCATTCGTCGAGGTTGGTGCCCGCCTTGAGCGACCCTTGTGGATCTAGTCCTTGTGGATCTAGTTCTTGGGGATCTAACGGGTGGCCCGTTCCGACGCTGGCGATGCTCACCGCCTGTCGTTAAGTGAGGCGCTTTCTATAAGTGAGAATCGATCAAGTCAAGGCGAAACGACAGTCACAAAGCGCTCAGGAGCCTGTCAAAATCGCTGTTTGCCGCCCTTGCCGCGCCAGCTTCATATGGGATGGCGCCCTTCACGTCGCTAGCCTGCGAGGCTATTTATATCCGGGTTAAAAGTACTTTTCTTTCACTCGGAGAGGCTTTTATTGCTTTTGAGGCGTTAATCTACTCGCTTCGGCAGCAATTGGCGCCCCGGGACACCGTCATAATCGTCGGAGGATTGTCCGGTTCAACCGACAGTCCCGATGCTGGCCGTGGGCTTTTTCGACGCCCTGCCGATCCGCATGCGGGTTAATCAGACCCGGTTTTCGAATCGAAGAACTCACCGTCCCGTGCGGAGCGAGTGAGCATCGATGACGGGATCACAGAATCGGTGCCGCCCGGGTCACTCCTCCCGGTCGTCGTCGTCCTCGTCATCCTCTTCGTCATCATCGTCTCTGCCGTCGTCGGCGTGAGCCGCCGCGCCATGCGGCTGGTGGATCTGGTCGTTCCACAGCTTGCGATAGATGCCGTTCTTGGCGAGCAACTGGGCATGCGAGCCGCGTTCGATCGCCCTGCCCGCGGAGATCACGATGATTTCGTCCATCTCGACCACCGAGGTCAGGCGGTGGGTCGACCAGATCATGGTGCGCCCCTTGGCCACCTTGAGCAGCGTCCGGTTGATCGCAGCTTCCGTGGTCTGGTCCAGAGCGGAGGTCGCTTCGTCCAGCAACAGCACCGAGGGGTTGCGGATGATCGCGCGCGCGATCGCGATGCGCTGGCGCTGGCCGCCCGACAGGGTGTCGCCGCGCTCGCCGACCGGTGTGTCGTATCGTTGCGGCAGGCTCATGATGTAGCGGTGGATCTCGGCCTTCCTGGCCGCCTCCTCCACCTCCGCGTCGCTCGCGCCCTCCTTGCCGAGCCGGATGTTCTCGCGGATCGACATGTTGAACAACATGTTCTCCTGAAACACCACCGCCATGCTCCGGCGTAGTGAATCCAGCGTCACCTTGCGGACGTCGACACCGTCGATGGTGACGCGCCCCTCGTTGGGCACGTACAGCCGCAGGATCAGGTTGAGCAGCGTGCTCTTGCCGGATCCGCTCGGGCCGACGATCGCGATACGCTTGCCCGCATTGAGCTTGAGACTGAGATTATCCAGCACCGGCGTCTGACTGCCCTCGTACTGGAAGGTGACGTGATCGAAGGTGATGTCGTTGGTGATGCGCGGCAGGTCGGGCGCGCCAGGACGATCGGCGCCGCGGGTGGGCTCGTCGAGCAGTTCCTGGATGTGGCGGATCGCGGCGGCCGAGGAGATCGACACCGGAATGAAATGCATCACGTGGGCGATGTTGTAGGAGACCTCCCAGAACGCGCTTTCGAAGGTGACGAAGGTGCCGATGGTGATCTGGCCCGTTGTTGCCAGATAGGCGCCGATCGCGAGCACCACGAGGTGCAGGAGCAGAACCGAAATGGTGACCGTGCGCTCCACCATGGTCGAGAGGAAGGTCGCTGAAGCGATCCTGTCGCGGGTCTCGTCGTTGCGGGACCGGAAGAAGCCGAACATCTTGCGCTGCAGGCTGAAGGCCTTGATCACGGCCTGCGCCGCCACGTTCTCCTGGACCATGCCGAGCAGCGCACTCTCGTTCTGCTTCTGCTCGTAATTGGCCTGCACGGCCTTTGGCGTGAGGATGCGCGGCCCGATCAGGGTGATCGGGAACACCAGCAGCGCAACGACGGCGAGCTGCCAGTTCAGAAACAGCATCAGGATGATGCCGGCGATCAGCTCCAGGAACGGCAGCGCCGCGCTGTTGGCAAAGGTCTTGATCGAGCCTTCGACGGCCGAGAGGTCGACCGAGAAGCGGGACAGGATCTCACCGCGCTTGGTGCGGCCGAAATAGGCCGCCGGCAGGTCCTGGACATGCTCGAACAGGCGCGAGCGAATGTCGGAGATGACGCAAGCGGCCAGCCGCGCATCCCAGCGCTCGTACCAGACCGCGACGATCGAGGTGAAGATGCCCGTTACCGCGAGCACGCCGAGGATCTTGTAAAGTGCCTGAAAATCCTCCTCACCGAGCGCGTCGTCGATCAGGAACTTCAGGCTGAGCGGCATGATGACGTTGAAGAGCGTCTCGACGAAGACGCCGAACGCAACGTAGGACAGCATCCGCTTGTAGTTGGTCAGATAGGGCTTGACGAAGCCGACGATGGTGGCGAGCGCGCCGGCGGCCTCGCGCGCCGTAAAGACGACGAGGTCTTCATCCTCATCGTCATCATCGAGCCCCAGCTCGTCCTCGCTCTCGTCTTCCTCATCATTCTCGAGGTCCGGCCTGGCGGCGGCGGCGAGCTTGTCGTCGAGCTCGGCCGCCTCTTCGGCGGCGAGCTTCTGTTTGTCGGGCGGGAGGGGCTTGGACGCCATGAAACCAACCGATGCTGACGGCCGGCATGACCGCAGAGAAAGCAGGAGATAGCGGTAACCGCTATTGCACCGATTCTATGCGATCAAGATGAATTCGGCAAAAACAATTGGCGAAGGCGCTCGCGCCAAGCGTTCAGTCGTCGTCGTCGTCGTCGTCCTCGTCCTCGACCTTGTCGAAGAAGGAATAGCGCAAGCTGTCGGCGTCGGCGTACCACTGCCCCGGCCCCTTGTTGGCGGCGAGCGTCGCCTCCCAGAGCGCATCGGTGCAATCCTTGCGGTGCATCGCGAGGTCGAAGCCATTGCCGAAGAACAGCTCGGACCATTCCCACCAGGTGCCGAGCTTCTTGACCCCGCGCAGGAGATCGTAGCGATCAATCAAAGCCGGAGCCATGTCCGAGGTGATCGAGCCGAACACGAGGCCGGTCTTGACCACGCGGTTCAGCTCCTTGATCGCGCGGACCACCTGCTTCGGGGAAACGTGGCAAAGGCTGGTCTCGAACACGAAGTCGAACGCGCCGTCCTTGAACGGCATGTCGGTGATCGAGCCAAGCTTGTTGTACTTCTTCAGCGCCTTCGGCGTCCTTCCGTGGATGGCACGGTTGTTCTCGATGCCGAAGGCATCGATGCCGCGCTCGCGCAGCGCGCCGACCAGCTCGCCGCTGGCCGAGCCAGCGACGAGCAGCTTGGCGCCTTTGGTCCTGCCCCAGACGATGCCGAGCAGCTTGGTGAGATAATCGGGGTCGGTGAAGTGGCGCCATGCCTCGTGATAGGAACCAAGGCCCCGATAGTTCTCGAAATAATCGCGGTCGATCTTGTCGGAGACGGGCTTGCCATCCTGCGCGCCCTTGCGGCGCAGACGCATCATCTCGGTCAGGATGATGTCGGTCGCCGCGTCCGAGGAATCGAGCAGGCCGTTCAGCGTCGAGTCGAACAGATAGTCGCCGACCACCACGATGCCGGGATGCTCTTTCGGCTCCGGCCGGTGGTTGGTCATGACGTCGCGCACGGGCAGACCGCCCGGAATCGCGTTCACTGACGACAGCCAGCGATGGATCTTGCCTTCCATGAAATGCGAACGCGCATCGCCGAGCGAAGCCGGCAGCGACTTGAGCGCGGCGTCGATCAGCTCCTGATCCGACAGATTGGCAAAGGCCAGCGCGTCGGAGCCGGGAATGAGCCAGTTCAGCACGCCGTGCTTGCCGACATCGTGGCGCGCGCCCTCATTGTAGACGCAGCAGCCGCCGAAGGCTTCCGACATGAACCAGGCGCCGGGAATCTTCTCGCCCCAGAACGGCGTCTCGAACAGGATCGAGACGCGCAGATAATGCGCGGGACGGTCGAAATAGGAGACGTGCTTGACCATCGACCTGCGCAGTTGCTCGCCTTCCCACCCCATGGTGGCGAGCCAGGAATGCGGCAGGCAGACTAGCACGAGATCGAAGTCGCGGGTCTCGGGTCCCTTGCCGTTCATCATCTTGAGCTGATAGCGGCCGGACGGCGCCTTGCCCACGGTGAGCACGCGGTGATTGAGCTGGATGTCGGCGTTGACTTCCGACTGAAGGCATTCGATCAGCTGCTCGTTGCCGTTCTGGATGGAATACAGGCCAATGTAGCCGTCGACATCCATCAGATAGTTCTTGAGCGCGTTGAGGCCGTTGGTGTTGTGACTCTCGGTCGCGATGTCGGAGCGCGCCATCACCTTGAAGAAGCGCTTTGCGGTCTCGTCCTCGACCTCCTCGTCGAGCACCTGCTCGGCGGTCTTGTAGGCCCAGGGGTTGTCGTTGTCGTGCGCGCCGACGCCCTCGTAATATTCGATCGGCGACATCACCTCGGCACAACGTTTGCGGAACGCCTCGATTGCCGCCGCGGTCTTGGCGCCGTATTTGCGGCGCATGCCGGGCACGTCGCTCAGCAGTTCGCCGCCGAACTGCACCTGCTCGGCATCCATCGGAATGGTCTGCAGTCCGAAATGCTGAATCAGCTCGCGCAGCGGGTCGGGCCCGGTCATCGAGTAGTCGTAGATCTCGGCAACGCCGGCCTCGTACATCGCAGGCGCCGAATCGAACTTGCGCGTGGCGATCTTGCCGCCGAGCCGGTCGGAGGCTTCGTAGATGGTGACACGGCAGAGATCGCCAAGCTTGCGCTTCAGATACCAGGCGCTCATCAGCCCACCGGGGCCGCCGCCTACGATTGCAAGATCGAGCATGTGAGTTCCGTGGTCTCCGGCCCAGCCCCGTCGCGGGTTCCACCGGTCTAAACTCTCCTAGCAGAAGCGCTTTTGCGCCTGAAGGAAAGATGAACAAAGGTTGATCCCGCATCGCAGCAGGCAATGAAAGCAGCAAAAAGGCCGGCTTGCGCCGGCCTTTTATTGTCCTCGGTATTCCTACGGATGAACCATCATTCCGCGGGCGGCAGTGCGGGAAGCTCCGCCTCCGGCGCGGGCGACACGACGGCCGCCTGCTTCTCGCGCTCGTCCAGGATCATCTTGTCGCGCTTCACGGCGACTTCGCGGATCTTGGCCATGGAAGCGCCGGTGCCTGCCGGGATCAGCCGGCCGACGATGACGTTCTCCTTGAGGCCTTCGAGCGGATCGACCTTGCCGTTGACCGCCGCTTCCGTGAGGACGCGGGTGGTCTCCTGGAACGAGGCCGCCGAGAAGAACGAGCGGGTCTGGAGGCTCGCCTTGGTGATGCCGAGCAGAACCGGCGTCCCCGTGGCGGGCTTCTTGCCCTCTTCCTTGGCCTTCTCGTTCAGCGCGTCGAACTCTATCTTGTCGACCTGCTCGCCCGAGATCATGTCCGTATCGCCCTGGTCGGTGACTTCCACCTTCTGGAGCATCTGACGGACGATCACCTCGATGTGCTTGTCGTTGATGAGCACGCCCTGGAGCCGGTAAACCTCCTGGATCTCGTTGACCAGATAGGCCGCGAGCTCCTCGATGCCCTTGACCGCCAGGATGTCGTGCGGCGCGGGATTGCCTTCCACGATGAAGTCGCCCTTTTCGACGACGTCGCCGTCCTGAAGGTGGATGTGCTTGCCCTTCGGGATCAGGTACTCGCGCGCCTCGTCGGTCTTGTCCATCGGCTCGATCGAGATGCGACGCTTGTTCTTGTAGTCGCGCCCGAACCGGATGGTGCCCGAGATTTCGGCGATGATCGCCGCGTCCTTCGGACGCCGTGCCTCGAACAGTTCCGCCACCCGCGGCAGACCGCCGGTGATGTCACGCGTCTTGGCGCTTTCGGTCGAGACACGGGCGAGAATGTCGCCCGCCTGGACCTTGGCTCCGATGTCGACCGACAGAATGCCGTCGACCGACAGCATGTAGCGGGCATCGCCGCCACGGGCGAGCTTGAGCACCTTGCCGTCCTTGCCCTTGACCACGATGGTGGGACGCAGGTCCCCGCCGCCGCGCGTCGAGCGCCAGTCGATGACCACGCGCTTGGCGATGCCGGTGGCCTCGTCCAGCGTTTCCGAGATCGACAGACCCTCGATCAGGTCCTCGAAGCCGATGGTACCTTCCACCTCGGTGAGAAGCGGACGGGTGTACGGGTCCCACTCGACGATGCGCTGGCCGCGCTTGACCATGTCGCCTTCGTCGACGTGCAGACGCGAGCCGTACTGGACGCGGTGCGTCGCACGCTCGGTGCCGTCGGCATCGACGATCGCCACCACCATATTGCGCACCATCGCGACCAGGTGACCTTCGCTGTTGCGGGCGATGGCCTTGTTCCTGATCACGATCTTGCCGTCGAAATTGGCTTCGACGAACGACTGCTCGTTGAGCTGCGCCGCACCACCGATGTGGAAGGTACGCATGGTGAGCTGGGTGCCCGGCTCGCCGATCGACTGCGCCGCGATGACGCCGACCGCTTCGCCGTGGTTGACCGGCGTGCCGCGGGCGAGGTCGCGGCCGTAGCACTTGCCGCAGATGCCGTTGACGAGCTCGCAGGTCAGAGCCGAGCGGATCTTCACCTCCTGCACACCACCCTGTTGGATGGCGTCCAGATGGCTTTCTTCCATCAGCGTATCGCGCTTGATGATCACCTTGCCCGAGCTGTCCCGGATGTCTTCGCAGGCCGTGCGTCCGAGGATGCGCGAACCCAGCGAAGCAACCACGGTGCCGGCATCGACGATGGCGCGCATCTTGATGCCGAGCTTGGTGCCGCAGTCGCTCTGCGTGATGATGCAGTCCTGCGCGACGTCGACCAGACGACGGGTCAGATAGCCCGAGTTCGCGGTCTTCAACGCGGTGTCCGCGAGGCCCTTGCGGGCGCCGTGGGTCGAGTTGAAGTACTCGAGAACCGAGAGGCCTTCCTTGAAGTTCGAGATGATCGGCGTCTCGATGATCTCACCCGACGGCTTGGCCATCAGGCCGCGCATGCCGGCGAGCTGGCGCATCTGGGCCGGCGAACCGCGGGCGCCGGAGTGGGCCATCATGTAGATCGAGTTGATGTCGGCGTCCGCTCCACTCGCCGTCTTCTTGGTGGAGGAGATCTCCTTCATCATCGCCTTGGCGATTTCCTCCGTGGCCTTCGACCAGGCGTCGACGACCTTGTTGTACTTCTCGCCATGGGTGATCAGGCCGTCGTTGTACTGCTGCTCGAAATCCTTCGCCAGCGTACGGGTGGTGTCGACGATCTTCCACTTGGAGTTCGGCACGACCATGTCGTCCTTGCCGAACGAGATGCCCGCCTTGAACGCGTTGTAGAAGCCGAGCGCCATGATGCGGTCGCAGAAGATCACCGTCTCCTTCTGGCCGCAGTGGCGGTAGACCTGGTCGATGACGCCGGAGATCTCGCGCTTGGTCATCAGCTTGTTGATGATCTCGTACGGGACGCGCGGGTTCTTCGGCAGCAGATTGCCGAGCATGACGCGGCCGGCGGTGGTCTCAATCCAGCGCTTGGAGATCTTGCCGGTCTCGTCGATGCCTTCCCACCGGTACTTGATCTTGGTGTGGAGGTGGATGACCTTCGCGTGCAGCGCGTGCTCGAGCTCGGCCATCTCGCCGAACGCCTTGCCCTCGCCGGGCAGGCCTTCGCGCATGATCGAGACGTAATAGAGACCGAGCACGATGTCCTGCGACGGCACGATGATCGGCTGACCATTGGCCGGATGCAGGATGTTGTTGGTCGACATCATCAGGACGCGCGCTTCCAGCTGCGCTTCGAGCGACAGCGGGACGTGCACGGCCATCTGGTCGCCGTCGAAGTCGGCGTTGAACGCGGAGCAGACCAGCGGGTGAAGCTGGATCGCCTTGCCCTCGATCAGCACCGGCTCGAACGCCTGGATGCCGAGACGATGCAGCGTCGGTGCGCGGTTCAGCAGCACCGGATGCTCGCGGATGACCTCGTCCAGGATGTCCCAGACCTCGGGCCGCTCCTTCTCGACCAGCTTCTTGGCCTGCTTCACGGTGGTGGACAGGCCCTTGGCGTCAAGCCGCGAATAGATGAACGGCTTGAACAGCTCGAGCGCCATCTTCTTCGGCAGGCCGCACTGATGCAGGCGCAGCTCGGGACCGACCACGATCACCGAACGGCCCGAATAGTCGACGCGCTTGCCGAGCAGGTTCTGGCGGAAACGGCCCTGCTTGCCCTTGAGCATGTCGGCGAGCGACTTCAGCGGGCGCTTGTTGGCACCCGTGATGACGCGGCCGCGGCGTCCGTTGTCGAACAGCGCATCGACCGCTTCCTGAAGCATGCGCTTCTCGTTGCGGATGATGATGTCGGGCGCGCGCAGCTCCATCAGCCGCTTCAAGCGGTTGTTGCGGTTGATGACGCGGCGGTAGAGGTCGTTGAGGTCCGAGGTCGCGAAGCGGCCGCCGTCGAGCGGCACGAGCGGACGCAGGTCCGGCGGAATCACCGGAACCACGGTCATGATCATCCATTCCGGCTTGTTGCCGGAGTGGCGGAACGCTTCCACGATCTTCAGGCGCTTGGCGAGCTTCTTGTGCTTGATGTCGGAGTCTGTCTCCTGCATCTCGATGCGCAGGGAAGCCTCGAGCTTCTCGAGGTCCATGCCCTTGAGCAGCTCGCGGATCGCTTCGGCGCCGATCATGGCGGTGAAGGAATCCTGGCCGTACTCGTCCTGCGCCTTCAGATACTCGTCTTCTGACAGCAGCTGGCGGTCCTTCAGCGCGGTGAGGCCCGGCTCGAGCACGACGTAGTATTCGAAATAGAGGATCCGCTCGAGATCCTTCAGCGTCATGTCGAGCAGGAGGCCGATGCGCGAGGGCAGCGACTTCAGGAACCAGATGTGGGCGACGGGGGCTGCGAGCTCGATATGGCCCATGCGCTCGCGCCGGACGCGCGACAGCGTGACCTCGACCGAGCACTTCTCGCAGATGATGCCCTTGTACTTCATGCGCTTGTACTTGCCGCACAAGCACTCGTAATCCTTGATCGGCCCGAAGATGCGGGCGCAGAACAGGCCGTCGCGCTCGGGCTTGAAGGTACGGTAATTGATGGTCTCCGGCTTCTTGATCTCGCCGTAGGACCAGGACAGAATCTTCTCTGGAGACGCGATCGAGATCCGGATCTGGTCGAAGACCTGAGCCGGCGTCGTCGGGTTGAAGAGATTCATAATTTCTTGGTTCATCGTCTTCTCCTCGCGTGCCGGTCGCCTCCGGCCGCAAATTCGAAAATCACTCGAGCAGGCGCCCTGCCCTCAAGGCCTCGGACGGGGCGCCGGTGCCCGGCCTGGAAGGCCGGGCATGACAGGTCGGATTACTCGGCCGCTTCCGACGTCGGCGCCGGTCCAACCTTGGAGTTGTGCAGGTCGACGTTGAGGCCGAGCGAGCGCATTTCCTTGACCAGCACGTTGAACGATTCCGGAATACCGGCCTCGAACGTGTCGTCGCCGCGCACGATCGCCTCGTACACCTTGGTACGGCCGGCGACGTCGTCCGACTTCACCGTCAGCATCTCCTGGAGCGTGTACGCCGCGCCGTAGGCCTCGAGCGCCCACACCTCCATTTCGCCGAAGCGCTGGCCGCCGAACTGCGCCTTGCCGCCCAGCGGCTGCTGGGTGACGAGCGAGTAGGGCCCGATCGAACGCGCGTGGATCTTGTCGTCGACCAGATGGTGCAGCTTGAGCATGTAGATGTAGCCGACCGTCACCTTCCGATCGAACGGATCGCCGGTGCGGCCGTCATAGACGGTCGACTGGCCCGAAGCGTCCAGACCGGCAAGCTTCAGCATCTCCTCGATGTCGGCCTCCTTGGCGCCGTCGAACACCGGCGTCGCAATCGGAACGCCCCGGCTGAGGTTGTGCCCGAGCTCGATCAGTTCGTTGTCGTTGAGCGACTTGATCGTCTCGTCCTCGCCGTAGACCTTCTTCAAGGTTTCCTTCAGCGGCTTGATGTCCTGCTTCGACAGATAGGCATCGACCGTCTGGCCGATACGCTTGCCGAGGCCGGCGCAGGCCCAGCCGAGATGGGTCTCGAGGATCTGTCCGACGTTCATGCGCGAGGGCACGCCGAGCGGATTGAGCACGATGTCGGCATGCGTGCCGTCTTCGAGGAACGGCATGTCCTCGATCGGCACGATCTTCGACACCACGCCCTTGTTGCCGTGGCGGCCGGCCATCTTGTCGCCGGGCTGGATCTTGCGCTTCACCGCGACGAAGACCTTGACCATCTTCATCACGCCGGGCGGCAATTCGTCACCGCGCTGAAGCTTTTCGACCTTGTCGAGGAAGCGCTGTTCAAGCCCCTTCTTCGACTCGTCGTACTGCTTCCGCATGGCCTCGATCTCGGCCATCAGCTTGTCGTTCGGCGAAGCGAACAGCCACCATTGCGACTTCGGGTACTCCTCGAGCACCGCACGGGTGATCTTGGTGTCCTTCTTGAAGCCCTTGGGACCTGCAATGCCCTGCCGCCCCTCGAGGAGCTCGGCAAGACGGTTGTAGACGTTGCGGTCCAGGATCGCCTGCTCGTCGTCGCGGTCCTTGGCCAGACGCTCGATCTCTTCCCGCTCGATCGCCAGCGCACGCTCGTCCTTGTCGACGCCGTGACGGTTGAACACGCGCACTTCCACGATCGTGCCTTGCACGCCCGGCGGAACGCGCAGCGAGGTATCGCGAACGTCGGAGGCCTTCTCGCCGAAGATGGCGCGCAGGAGCTTTTCTTCCGGCGTCATCGGGCTCTCGCCCTTCGGCGTGATCTTGCCGACCAGGATGTCGCCGGCGCGCACTTCCGCGCCGATGTAGACGATACCGGCTTCGTCGAGGTTCTTCAGCGCTTCTTCCGAGACGTTCGGAATGTCGCGGGTGATTTCCTCGGGGCCAAGCTTGGTGTCGCGGGCCATCACCTCGAACTCCTCGATGTGGATCGAGGTGAAGACGTCTTCCTTCACGATCCGCTCGGAGAGCAGGATCGAGTCTTCGAAGTTGTAGCCGTTCCACGGCATGAACGCGACGAGCACGTTCCGACCCAGCGCGAGCTCGCCGAGATCGGTCGAGGGACCGTCGGCGATGATGTCGCCCTTCTTGACGATGTCGCCGACCTTCACCAGCGGACGCTGGTTGATGCAGGTCGACTGGTTGGAGCGCTGGTACTTCATGAGACGGTAGATATCGACGCCCGACTTGGTCGGATCGAGATCTTCCGTGGCGCGGATGACGACGCGGGTGGCGTCGATCTGGTCGATCACGCCCGAACGGCGCGCCGCGATCGCGGCACCCGAGTCACGCGCAACCACGCCTTCCATGCCGGTACCGACGAACGGCGCCTCGGCGCGAACCAGCGGCACCGCCTGGCGCTGCATGTTCGAGCCCATCAGCGCGCGGTTGGCGTCGTCGTTCTCGAGGAACGGGATCAGGGCCGCGGCGACCGAGACGAGCTGCTTCGGCGACACGTCCATGTAGTCGACCTTGTCCGGCGTCACCGGCAAGACTTCGCCGGCGTGACGGCAGACCACGAGGTCTTCGGTGAAGCGGCCCTTCGGGTCGAGCGGCACGTTGGCCTGCGCGACCGTGTAGCGGCCCTCTTCCATCGCCGAGAGATAGACGACCTCGTCGGTGACGCGGCCGTCCTTGACCTTGCGATACGGCGTCTCGACGAAGCCGTACTTGTTCACGCGCGCGAAGGTCGCGAGCGAGTTGATCAGGCCGATATTCGGACCTTCCGGCGTCTCGATCGGGCAGATGCGGCCGTAATGCGTCGGATGCACGTCGCGCACCTCGAAGCCGGCGCGCTCGCGGGTCAGACCGCCCGGTCCAAGTGCCGACAGGCGGCGCTTGTGGGTGATCTCCGACAGCGGGTTGGTCTGGTCCATGAACTGCGAGAGCTGCGAGGAGCCGAAGAACTCGCGCACGGCGGCAGCCGCCGGCTTCGCATTGATCAGGTCCTGCGGCATGACCGTGTCGATGTCGACCGAGGACATGCGCTCCTTGATCGCGCGCTCCATGCGCAGGAGGCCGATGCGGTACTGGTTCTCCATGAGCTCGCCGACCGAGCGCACACGGCGGTTGCCGAGATGGTCGATGTCGTCGATCTCGCCCTTGCCGTCGCGCAGATCCACCAGCGTCTTGATGACGGAGAGGATGTCTTCCTTGCGCAGCGTGCGCTGGGTGTCGGGCGCATCGAGGTCGAGGCGCATGTTCATCTTGACGCGGCCGACCGCGGAGAGGTCGTAGCGTTCGGCGTCGAAGAACAGCGACTGGAACATGGCCTGCGCCGAATCCAGCGTCGGCGGCTCGCCCGGACGCATCACGCGGTAGATGTCGAACAGCGCATCCTCGCGCGTCATGTTCTTGTCGGCCGAGAGCGTGTTGCGGATATAGGGACCGACATTGACGTGGTCGATGTCGAGCAGCGGCAATTCCTTGTAGCCGTGCTCGTTGAGCACCTTCATCGACTTGTCGGTGATTTCCTCGCCGGCCTCGGCGTGGATCTCACCGGTCTTCGGATTGACGAGGTCCTCGGCGATGTAGTTGCCGACCAGCTCCTCATCGGACATGCGCAACGCCTTCAGCCCCTTCTCCTGGAGCTGGCGGGCGGCACGGACGGTGAGCTTCTTGCCGGCCTCGAGCACGACCTTGCCGGTGTCGGCGTCGATCAGATCGTTGACGGTCGAGTAGCCGCGGAAACGGTTGGCGTCGAACGGAACGCGCCAGCCTTCCTTGGTCCGCTTGTAGAGGATCTTCTTGTAGAAGGTGGACAGGATCGCTTCGCCGTCGAGGCCGAGGGCGAACATCAGCGACGTCACCGGAATCTTGCGGCGACGGTCGATACGCGCATAGACGATGTCCTTGGCGTCGAACTCGATGTCGAGCCAGGAGCCGCGATACGGGATGACACGGGCGGCGAACAGCAGCTTGCCCGAGGAATGGGTCTTGCCCTTGTCGTGATCGAAGAACACGCCGGGCGAACGGTGCATCTGCGAGACGATGACGCGCTCGGTGCCGTTGACGATGAAGGTGCCGTTCATCGTCATGAGCGGGATGTCGCCCATGTAGACGTCCTGCTCCTTGATGTCCTTGACCGACTTCGCGCCGGTTTCCTCGTCGATATCGAACACGATGAGGCGCAGCGTCACCTTGAGGGGGGCCGCGAAGGTCATGCCGCGCTGGCGGCACTCGTCGACGTCGTATTTCGGCTGTTCGAACTCGTAGCGGACGAACTCCAGCATCGAGGTGCCCGAGAAGTCGGAGATCGGAAACACCGAGCGGAAAACCGCCTGCAGACCCTCGTCGAGACGGCCACCCTGCGGTTCATCGACCATCAGGAACTGGTCATAGGACGCCTTCTGAACCTCGATGAGGTTCGGCATCTCGGCGACTTCCTTGATGTGTCCGAAAAATTTGCGAACGCGTTTGCGACCGGTGAATGTCTGCTGCGCCATCGTGGCCTCTCATTTTCGTCGCCCGCTCCGGGCGCGCCGTCCGGGACGCGGCTGCCACCGCTCCCCGGGTTGAATTTTTCGAACCCGTTTTGGGGACCGGAGACTCAGTTTCAGGCGAGAATGTCCTGAATCTGTTCTTCAGACCTTCAAAACGCAAAACGACGCGCGGGGCGCTGCTGCGCGCCCGCCCGTCACAACCATCGTCTTCACGGACTGCAAAAGCCCGAAATAGCTTGCTCTCCCAACGGCTTACAGGGAAATCCGGCATCCCTGCCCACCGCGCTTTCGTGCTGCCGACCCGATATGGGGCGACAATAATGCAGATTCGAGGGTGAAACCCGCAAATCCCCACACTTTTTCGTGTTTGACCCGCGTCGGAACGTTCCGTCGCACGCCTTTTGCATCCGGCTCGCCCCTTTTGAGGGGCAAGCCAAGGTCCCGGGCTTCGCTGACGCTCGCCCGGGATCTCGCAGCAAGCGCCGCTTACTTGAGCTCGACCTTCGCGCCAGCCTTCTCGAGCTGGACCTTGATCTTGTCGGCCTCTTCCTTGTTCACGCCTTCCTTGACAGGCTTCGGCGCGCCCTCGACGAGGTCCTTTGCTTCCTTCAGGCCCAGGCCGGTGATGGCGCGGACTTCCTTGATGACCTCGATCTTCTTGTCGCCGGCCGAGGCCAGGACAACCGTGAACTCGGTCTTCTCTTCAGCCGGAGCGGCGGCAGCGCCACCACCGGCCGGGCCGGCCACGGCGACGGCCGCGGCAGCCGAAACGCCCCACTTTTCTTCGAGGAGCTTCGCCAGTTCAGCAGCTTCGAGCACGGTGAGGCTCGAGAGGTCGTCAACGATCTTCTGCAAGTCAGCCATTGTTCAGTTTCCTTACGTGTAAGTCTGGTTCGGGTTTGAGTTTTGCGAAGGGCGTCAGGCCGCTTCGCCCTTTGAGGCATGAGCCTGGATGACGCGCGCGAGCTTGCCCGCGGGCGCATTGGCGAGCTGAGCGATCTTGGTCGCCGGGGCCACAAGCAGGCCGACGATCTTGGCGCGCAGTTCATCAAGCGACGGCAGCGAGGCAAGCGCCTTCACGCCGTCGACATTCAGGACGGTCTTCCCCATCGAGCCGCCGACGATGACGAACTTTTCGTTCGTCTTGGCGAATTCGATGGCGACCTTTGGCGCCGCTACCGGATCGTTCGAAGTGGCGATCACGGTCGGTCCCTTCAGCATGGGGCCGATGGCAACGACGTCAGTGCCTTCAAGAGCAATTTTGGCGAGACGGTTCTTCGAGACCTTCACCGAGGCACCAGCCTGCTTCATCTGCATGCGCAGCTTCTGCATCTGGGCAACGGTCAGGCCGGAATATTGAGCAACGACCGCGACGCTCGTGGTCTTGAAGACCTCATTGAGCTGTTCGACCGCCTCTTTTTTTGCCGCTCGTTCCACAGCAAGCTCTCTCCGGTTGGCGGTCATCGCGGGAAGCGGGACCGCCGGGTTGCACCCATCGTCCCACCCAAACCTGAACCTCGGGGCAAATCCCCCCAGGACACGCCGGGCAAAACGACGATTCAAAGCCTGCCCTCCGGGAGCCCTTGGGCCCACGGCGTGTCGAGGTCCGAACCAGACCCGTTTCGCGAACCAGCCCTAAAGCTGGATGCGAAGTGAAATCCGGTCTTCACCCGTCTATGCAGGCCATGCAATTAAGCCATTGAGAAATCGAAATTCCTCACGGGCGCCTGCAGTCTTGGACAGGACAAGGTCAGCCGGCGAACCGTCCGACCTCTGCCCGCATTCCACCAACCGACGGGTTTTCCTTCCTTTTCGGGCAAATCCTCGCGGACGTCCTGAAAAGGAATGATCTCCTGTCGTGTCGGGTTTTCTGAATGCGTGCACGAACACGCCAGCCGAGGCCGGCACGTCCGGAAGCGGCTCTTTAACTGCTCGGAGCCTGCTTGCCAAGAGCAAAATTCACACCAGTTCCAATCTGTTGCCGGCGGGGCTTGACCTAGGCCGATAAAGACCGATTCAGGCCGATTTGACCGCGTAGGGCAGCGGCTTGCCCTCGAAGAACGCGGTCAGGTTCGCCAGCACACAGGCTTGCATGGCAACGTGCGATTCGAGCGTGTGACCGCCGATATGCGGGGCGAACACCACGTTGGAGAGCGCGGTCAGCGCATCGGGCGCGTGCGGTTCCGTCTCGAAGACGTCGAGGCCGGCGCCGGCGATGGTCTTCTCGGTCAGGGCCGCCACGAGGGCGTTCTCGTCGATCACGGAACCGCGGGAGATGTTGACGACGTAACCGTCCGCCCCAAGCCGCATTAGGATGTCGGCATTGACGACATGCTGGGTCTCAGCCCCCGCCCGCACCGCGACCATCAGCACGCTGCACCAGTCAGCCAGCGCCTCCAGCGACGGGAAATATTGATAGGGCAGATCGTATTTGCTCCGGCTGAAATAGCCGACCTCGCTCTCGAAAGCGGCGCAGCGCGCCGCGATCTTGCGGCCGATCTCGCCCATCCCGTAGACGCCGATGCGGCGGCCGGGCATCCCGGCCTGCGGGCGCATCATCGGAGATTGTTTCGAGGCGGCCCAGTCGCCACTGCGGACATACTGGTCTGCGACCAGGATCCGCCGCGTCGTCGCCAGCATCAGGGTCATCGCGATATCGGCGACCGAGGCCGCATTGGCGCCGGGGCTGTGGCCGACCGCGATGTTGCGGCTGGCTGCCGCCTTCAGATCGACACCGTCATAGCCCGTGCCGTAGCAGACGATGGCGCCGAGCTTTGGGAACAGATCCATCGCTTCCGCACCGAGCGGCGTGCCGCCCGCCGTCAACATCGCGCGGACGCCGCCGAGCTCGTCGGCCGAAAACACCTCCCTCGCGGGCTTGCCGCCGGTGTCGAGCAGATCGAACCGCTCGGCGAAGCGCGCCATCATCGACTTGGGAAAGCGCGAATAGATCAGGACTTTGTCAGCCATTGTTCTTGTTTCCGGTGAAAGCCTTCACAAACGACGAGGGGCGGAATCGGTTGCCCGATTCCGCCCCTCGCCGCATGCAATTTCCAAACCTCAGCCGAGAATGGTGCCCGGCTCGACCTTCACGCCCGGGCCCATCGTCGAGGACACGGCAACGCGCTGGATGTAGGTGCCCTTGGAGCCGGCCGGCTTGGCCTTGGTGACAGCGTCAGCCAGGGCCTTGATGTTCTCGACCAGCTTCTCCTCGGTGAACGAGGCCTTGCCGACGCCGGCCTGCAGGATGCCGGCCTTCTCGACGCGGAACTCGACCGAGCCGCCCTTGGCACCCTTCACCGCACCGGTGACGTCCATGGTCACGGTGCCGATCTTCGGGTTCGGCATCAGGCCGCGCGGGCCGAGCACCTTACCGAGGCGACCGACCAGCGGCATCATGTCGGGGGTGGCGATGCAGCGGTCGAAATCGATCGAGCCGTTCTGCACCTTCTCGACCAGGTCTTCGGCGCCGACGACGTCGGCACCCGCAGCCTTGGCCTCATCAGCCTTGGCACCACGAGCGAACACACCGACGCGGAGCGTACGGCCCGTGCCGTTCGGCAAGGTCACGACACCACGGACCATCTGGTCGGCGTGACGCGGATCAACGCCGAGGTTGATCGCGACCTCGATGGTCTCGTCGAACTTCGCTTTCGCGCGTTCCTTGACCATCTTGATGGCGTCCGCGAGCGGATAAAGCTTTTCGCGATCAACACCTTCGCGGGCTTTGTTCAAACGCTTTCCGATTGCCATAGCCGCTTACCCCGCCACTTCCAGACCCATCGAACGGGCAGAGCCCTCGACCATCTTCATGGCCGATTCGATCGAGTCGCAATTCAGATCCTTCATCTTCTTCTCGGCGATCTCGCGCACCTGCGCCTTGGTCACCTTGCCGGCCTTGTCACGGCCCGGCGCCTTCGAGCCGGACTGGATCTTGGCGGCCTGCTTGAGGAAGAACGACATCGGGGGCGTCTTCATCTCGAATGTGAACGAACGATCGGCGTAGATCGTGATCACGACGGGAATCGGGGTGTTCTTCTCTTCCTTCTGGGTCTGGGCGTTGAACGCCTTGCAGAACTCCATGATGTTGAGACCGCGCTGACCGAGCGCGGGACCGATCGGGGGCGAAGGATTCGCCGCACCGGCCGGGACCTGAAGCTTCAGGTATCCGGTCACTTTCTTTGCCATGTATCACTCCTGTTGTGCCGGCATGGCCGGCGGTTTCAGGTTCGTGGTCTGGGTCGGATGCGGCTGGCAACCGCCCTCTCCCTCCCACGGCCTCTCTTTGCGCGAAGCTTTTCGGCTTCACGCGCGACCCGATCAGACCTTCTCGACCTGACCGAATTCCAGTTCGACCGGCGTGGCGCGGCCGAAGATCGACACCGCGACCTTCACGCGCGAGCGCGCCTCGTCGATTTCCTCGACGACACCCGAGAACGAGGCGAACGGGCCGTCGGCCACGCGCACGTTCTCGCCGATCTCGAACGACACCGACGCCTTCGGCCGTTCCACGCCCTCCTGCACCTGGTGCAGGATGCGCATGGCTTCGGCCTCCGAGATTGGCATCGGCTTGTTTTCGGCGCCGAGGAAGCCGGTGACCTTCGGCGTGTTCTTGATCAGATGAAACGCCTCGTCGGTCAGCTTCATCTTCACCAGCACGTAGCCCGGGAAGAACTTGCGCTCGGCGTCGATCTTGCGGCCGCGGCGCACTTCCGTGACCTTCTCGGTCGGCACCAGCACCAGCTCGAACAGCTCCTCGAGCCCGCGCTGCTTGGCCTGCTCGCGGATCGATTCGGCGACCTTCTTCTCGAAGTTCGAATAGGCGTGGACGATGTACCAGCGCTTGTCAGACAGTTGAGCGGTTGCTGTTGCCATCAGTGAATGCCCAGAAGGAAGGTGATGAGGACACGGATGATCTGGTCGGCGGCGAAGAAGAAGATCGAGGCCACGGCGACCATGACGAACACCATGATGGTGGTGATCGTGGTCTCGCGGCGGGTCGGCCAGGTGACCTTGGCCGTCTCCGAGCGCACTTCCTGCAAGAACTTGAACGGGCTGACTGCCATCGTTTTGATGTCCAACGTCCGTCGACAGACGCGATTGAATTTCAGGGATCCGAACAGCCGCCGTTGGCCCAGCCCTCTGTCGCGAAGGATGAGCCGGAAACCGGGCTCGATTGTTCGGGGATTTCAAAGCCGCGCCGGAGATCCGCGTCTAACGGGCCGGCTGCGAGTGCGGGGTATCTACTGCGGATGGGACCAAAGGTCAAGATAGCGGCGGGCCCGCCAAGCCCCCTGATCCGCACCGGGCTCCGGCAGATTCCAAGCGAATCAAAGCTTTACCGGTCCGATGATCTGCTGGTGCCGGGGCCAGCCTGGCGCCCTGCCCCTTGCCTGCCCAAACGCGGTCAGTCGGCCCGGTCGACCATCGAAATGCCCGGCAGCGGAACCACGAATTTTCCACCTTCGGCGAAATAGCGGGCGTGCTTGGCCCGGATCGGGTCGACATAGCGCCAGGCGAAGACAACGACGAATGCCGGCTTGCGCTCGTAAAGGGCGGCAGGCGGCAGGATCGGGATGTCGTAACCCGGGCCGGCCATCACGTTCCCCTTCTTGGGGTCGTCGTCCACGAGGAAGTCGATTTTGCTCTCCAGGCCGAACTGCGGCAGCAGAGTTGTGGTGCCGACGGAGACGCCGTAGCCGGCAACGAGCTGCCCGCGCGCATGGGCGGCATCGGCCATCGCGACCAACTCGTCGCGGATCGCGGCGATCCTCTTCACGTAGGGCGCATAATAGGCTGGCTGATCGACACCGAGCCGTTCTTCCTCGGCAACGAAGCGCGCGACCTCGGCCGACGGTTTCTTGGCACCGCCGGCGCGCTGCACCGTCACGCGGATCGAGCCACCCTTGGTCCAGATGTGCTGGACGTCGATCAGCTCCATGCCGAGCCGGGCAAAGAAACGGATCAGCGGCTTGATGTTAAAATACGACAGATGCTCGTGATAGACGGTGTCGAGCAGGTTCTTCTCGGTGACGTCGACGCCGTATTGCGTTTCGAAGACGAACAACCCGTCCGGCGCGAGCACGTCGCGAACCCCGATCACCAGCGGATCGAGATTGTCGACATTGGCGATCATGTTGTTGGCGATCACGACGCTCGCCGCGCCATGGCTCTGCAGGATGCGGTGACCGATGGCATCGGTGAAGAAATCGCCGATGGTCTCGATCCCTGCCTCGGTCGCGCGCCGCGCGATGTCGACGGCGGGATCGACACCCAGCACCCGCATGCCGCGTTCTTTGAAGAAGCCGAGCAACGATCCGTCGTTGCTGCCGAGCTCGACGACCAGCGAGCCCGGCGCGATGCCGAAGCGGCTGACGACGTCGTTCGCATAACCGGCGAAGTGCTCCCGCAGGCCGAGCGAGAGCGAGGTGGTGTAGACGTAGTTGCGGTATTGGATCTCGGGATTGCCGACATGGAGAATCTGCAGGTGACCGCAATCCCGGCACAGATGCAGCGCCATCGGCACCGCGGCCCGGAAGACGGGATCGTCGACGCTGGCGTCCGGGACCTGGAAGTTCGGCGTGCCGATGGGCATGCCTGCCATCGGGACGACCAGCTCCTGCTTGTCCGAATGACAGAGGCGGCAGGTTTGGCGGACGTAGAACAGATTTTTCATCGTGGAACCGAAAAATGAGATGCGCGGGCGGGTGAGGCAATCCCACCCTGTGAAAACCAGACCTGCAGCAATGGGCTCAAACGGGTCATGGGTGGCTCGAGACTTCCTTCCCCAGCCCGTAGCTGGGAGCTTCCTCCGCCGCCTTGGCAGCCTTGTCCGCGGAATACGAGCCGCGCTCCGGACTTGCCAGCCAGATCGCACCGCCGACGAGCCCGATGATCACGCTGATGGCGCCCAGCAGGAGCGAAACCGACAGCGCTTCCTCGGAAGGCACGCCCGCCAGACCGAGGCAGGCGACCATCGCACCCTCGCGAACGCCCCAGCCGCTGATTGAGATCGGGACGGCCGTCAACAGCACCACCGGCGGAATCAGGACGACGGCGTCCAGCACCGAGAGCTGCGCTCCGACACCGCGCGCCAGGGCGTAGCAGGCGGCCGCGGTCACGAGATGGATGAGAAGCGCCGATCCGAACAGCAGAGCGCGGCGCTCGGACTGCAGCAGAAGAAATCTCACCAGTGCTCCGAACCGAACGAAGCTCGCGATCGCCGGATGCGCAATGAGGCGCTTGGGCAGACGGTCGAGCGTCAACAGGACCAAGGTACCGGCGACGCCTGCCAGAGTCAGCCCGCCGATTGCCAGGATCGCGGCCTGATTGGACACGCGAGACAGCAGCAACGGCAATCCGGCCACCATCAGCACGATCAACCCGATCAATGCCGTGAAACGGTCGGCCGCGACGCCCTTGACCGCCTCCGGCCACTGCACGCCACGCTGGCGCAGCAGCCACATCCGCACCGCGTCCCCGCCGACCGACGAGGGCAACACCTGATTGAACCAGAGGCTGATCATGAGGATGCGCCAGCCCGCGAGCCAGTCCAGCGACACGCCCAGCGCGCGCATGATCAGCGCCCACCGGCCGTTGAGCACGAAGGTCTGGAAGAAGATCAGCGCCAGCGCGAGGACAAACAGGAAAGGATCGACCGAGACGATATGGTTGCGCAATTGTTGCAGGTCGAGACCGCGCGCGATGTAGACCAGCACGGCGATCGACAGCAGCAGCTTTACCGAAAACAGGGCCGCCTGTTTGAACCGCGACTGCATCCGGTGCCCGCCTCAGGATGCCGGATATTCCGCGCGACCGATGACGAGGTCGATCGCGGCCATCATCCAGAACTGGTGCGTGGTCTCGACAATGTTGTAGCTGCGGCTGTCGACCCAGAAATTGACATCGCCGAGATTGCGCAGGGGATTGTCCACATTCATCCCCGACAGCGTGATCACATCAAGCTTCATCGTCTTCGCCTGCGCCACCGCATTGAGGATGTTCTTCGAGCGTCCCGACGAGCTGATCGCGACGAGGCAGTCGCCGGCACGGGCGTTCAGCCGCACGGCGTGCGCGATCCAAGCCTCGAACCCATAATCGTTGGCTAGGCACGACATCATGCTCGCGTCGCTGAAGCAGAGCGCAGGCACCGATGCGTTCTTCGCAAGATCGATCGCCAGATGAGAGGCGATGCCGGCCGAGCCGCCGTTACCGATGAAGATGACGCGGCCGCCCTGCTCGCGCGTGCGCAACCAGGTGGCGCGCGTAGCCGAGATCGAGGCAAGAACGCCGTCGTCGACCGCCGTCGCGCGATGGAGGCGCCCCACGTAATCGTCGAGAAAAGCCTTGTGATCGGGATCGACGGACTCGACAGGCATGGGCTGGCGGCTCGGCTGCAACATGACGCCCTGATACCGGCTATTACTAGGGATTGCAAAGGTATAATGCTTGCAAAGTCGGCGAGCGGCTGATAGTCGGCTTTCGGGTTTCACTTAACATTGGCGGGCCTGTTTCGCTGGGCATTCGCGTCACGGATGTTCCCCATGAAATGCATTGTCACCGGTGGCGCAGGTTTCATCGGAAGTCACCTCGTCGATCGCCTCCTCGATGATGGCCACGAGGTCGTCGCGCTCGATAATTTCGTGATCGGCCGCCCCGAAAATCTGGCCTCGCGCGCCAATTCGAGCCAGTTGAAGGTCGTGCGGGCTGACGTCACCGACCTCGAATCCATCAAGCCGTATTTCCACGGTGTCGACTGGGTCTTCCACCTCGCGGCACTTGCCGACATCGTTCCCTCGATCGAGTCCCCGATCCCGTATCATCGCGCCAATGTCGACGGCACGGTCAACGTTCTCGAGGCGGCACGGCACGCTGGCGCCAAGCGCTTCGTCTACGCGGCATCCTCGTCCTGCTACGGTATTCCCGACGCCTATCCGACGCCCGAGAGCGCCGAGATCCGGCCGATGTATCCCTACGCGCTTACCAAGAATCTCGGCGAGCAGTGCGCCATGCACTGGTGCCGGGTCTACAAGCTGCCCGCGGTCGCGCTGCGCCTGTTCAACGTGTATGGGCCGCGCCATCGCACCACCGGCACTTACGGTGCCGTGTTCGGCGTGTTCATGGCGCAGAAGCTCGCCGGCAAGCCCTTCACGGTGGTCGGCGACGGCGAGCAGACGCGGGACTTCACCTTCGTCAGCGACGTCGCGGACGCCTTCGTGACCGCAGCGCGCTCCGATATTTCGCACGAGATATTTAATGTCGGCTCGGACAACACCTACAGCGTCAACCGGCTGGTCGAGCTTCTCGGCGGCGACAAGGTCCACATTCCCAAGCGTCCGGGCGAGCCCGATTGCACCTACGCCGACATCACCAAGATCAAGCGGGTCCTGAACTGGACGCCGAAGGTGAAGTTCGAGGACGGCGTTGCGACGATGCTGAAATCGATGGATCAGTACAAGGACGCTCCGCTGTGGACGGTCGACAAGATCGCCGACGCCACCAAGGACTGGTTCAAATATCTCGGTGACGACAAGAGCTCGCCGAAGGCAAGCTCTTGAACAGGCTCGCGGGATATCGTTGCTGCGAGTCGATCAATTTCGGGCCGGCCATCTGAGACCTGCCGGCGCTTTGGGTAATTCATATGGGTAATGCTCCAGACAAGCCGACCGGCCATCCGGCACCGCACGACAAGATCAAGTCGATCGAGGAGCTCGGCGAGGTTGCGCGCGCCGCGCAGGCCAAGGGCCTGACGGTCGCGCTCTGCCACGGCGTGTTCGATCTCGTGCACCTCGGCCACGTCCGGCACATCCTGGCGGCGCGCAACGAGGCCGACGTGGTCATCGTGACCATCACCGCCGACCGCTTCGTCAACAAGGGTCCGGGACGGCCGATCTTTCCGGAGAACATGCGCGCCGAGATGCTCGCCGCGCTCGGCACGGTCGACTGGGTCGGCATCAACCGGACGTCCAGCGCAGAGCCGGTCCTCGATACCGTGCGCCCCGACATCTACGTGAAGGGCTCGGACTACGAAAACCCCGAGGATGACGTCACCGGCAAGATCGCCACCGAACGCGAGGCGGTCGAACGTCATGGCGGGCGAGTCGTCTTCACGCGCGACGTGACGTTCAGCTCGTCGTCGCTGCTGAACCGCTACTTCGACATCTACGATCCACCTCTGCGCGACTACCTCCAGAAGGTGCGCGAAGGCGGCGGCGCCGAACGCCTGCTGAAGCTGATCGACAAGATCCAGGACATGCACGTCGTCCTGGTCGGCGATACCATCATCGACGAATACCAGTACGTCACGGCGCTCGGGAAGGCCTCGAAGGAGAACATCGTCGCGACGCTGTTCAGGAATGGCGAGCAATTTGCCGGCGGCGTCATTGCCGCAGCCAATCACGTGGCGAGCTTCTGCAAGTCGGTGGAGATCGTCACGACGCTGGGTGGCAACGACTACCCCGAAGAATTCATTCGCGCGCATGTTCGGCCGAATGTCACGCTCACGTCGATCCGCATTCAGGGCCGCCCTACGACGCGCAAATTGCGGTACGTCGAGATGGGCTATCTGCACAAGCTGTTCGAAGTCTACACCATGGACGACACGCCGCTGGACGAGACCACGCGCAGGGAGATCGACAAGGTCACAGCTGAACGCGTGCGCGGCGGGGACGTGGTCATCGTCACCGATTTCGGTCACGGGATGATCGCACCCAGCACGATCGACACGTTGATCGCGAATTCCAAGTTCCTGGCGGTCAACGCCCAGAGCAACAGCGGCAACCATGGCTACAATCTGATCACGAAGTATCCGCGGGCCGACTACGTCTGCATCGACGCGCCGGAAGCGCGCCTGGCCGCGACCGACAAATTCAACGATATCGCATCGGTGATCGAGGACGGCCTGCACGGCAAGATCGATTGCGACAACATGATCATCACGCACGGCTCCTTCGGCTGCTACCCCTTCTCGTCGAAGACAGGCGTCGCGCGCGTGCCCGCTTTCACCAAGACCGTGGTGGACACGGTCGGCGCCGGCGATGCCTTCCTGACGATTACGGCGCCGCTGGTGGCGGCCGGCGGCAATATCGAGGACGTCGCCTTCATCGGCAACGCGGCGGGCGCGATCAAGGTCGGCATCGTCGGTCACCGCAGCTCGGTCGAAAAGGCGCCGCTGGTCAAGTTTGTCACCGCGTTGTTGAAGTAGCGCGATAAAAGAATCTGGAGAACGACAGTGATTGATCAGAAATGGAACGTGATGGTCACCGGTGGCGCCGGCTATGTCGGCAGCGTGCTGGTTCCCCGGCTGCTGGCGGCCGGACACAAGGTCACCGTGCTCGACCTCTTCATGTACGGTGACGACGTCTTCAACGCCGTACGCGACAATCCGAACCTGCGCCTGATCAAGGGCGACATCCGCGACGAGGCCGCGATCAACGAGGCCCTGCGCGGCAACAACGCGGTGATCCACCTCGCCTGCATCTCCAACGACCCCTCGTTCGAGCTGGATCCGGGGCTCGGCAAGTCCATCAACTACGACTGCTTCCGTCCGATGGTGCGCGCCGCGAAGAAAGCCGGCATCAAGCGCTTCATCTACGCTTCCTCGTCGAGCGTCTACGGCATCAAGGACGAGGCCGAGGTCACCGAGGAGCTGTCTTGCGAGCCGCTCACGGACTACTCCAAGTTCAAGGCGATGTGCGAGACCGACCTCGCCGACGAGGCCGCGTCCGGCTTCGTCACCTGCACGGTTCGTCCCGCCACGGTTTGCGGCTACGCACCGCGGCAGCGGCTCGACGTCGTCGTCAACATCCTGACCAACCTTGCGGTCAACACCGGCCGTATCCGCGTGTTCGGCGGAACGCAGAAGCGGCCCAATCTGCACATCGAGGACATGTCGGCGGCCTATCTGTTCCTGCTTCAGCAGGATGACGCGAAGATCGACGGCAAGATCTACAATATCGGCTACGAAAACCACTCGCTGATGAAGATCGCCGACATCGTCAAATCGGTGGTCGGAAGCAACGTCGACGTGGCCGTCGAGCCGACCGACGATCTGCGCTCCTACCATGTCTCCTCGGAGAAGATCCGCCGCGAGCTCGGATTTGCGCCGACGCACACCATCGAGCAGGCCGTGTCCGGACTGGTGGACGCCTTCAGGGCCGGCCGCCTGCCGAACTCGCTCAACGATCCCCGGTACTTCAACATCAAGATGATGCAGAACATCAGCCTGAAGTGAGCGGCGTGCGGATCGGCATCGATTTCGACAACACGATCATCTGCTACGACAAGGTCTTTGCCGCCGTCGCGCGCCAGCGTGGGCTGGTGCCGGAGGGCTGGGTCGGGCTGAAGACCGATGTGCGGGATCTCTTGCGGTCCCGCGCGGGCGGCGAGCTTGCCTGGCAGGGGCTGCAAGGCTTCGTCTACGGCAAGGGCATTGGCGGCGCCGAGATCTATCCTGGAGTCCGCGAGTTTCTCGCAAGCTGCCGCAAGACCGGCACGAGCGTCTACATCGTCAGTCACAAGACGCAGTTCGGCCATCAGGATCCCGAGCGCGTCGATCTGCGCGAGGCCGCGCGCGGCTGGCTGAAGGGCGCCGGCCTCATCGACGTCGCCGAAGCCGCGCTGGCGGCGGGCGATGTCTATTTCGAGGACACGCTGGCAGCCAAGGTCGAGCGGCTCGCGAGCCTCAAGCTCGATATCTTCATTGACGATCTCGTCGACGTCTTCGAGCAACCGCATTTTCCGAGGGCGACGCGCTCAATCCTGTTCACACAGTCGCGGCCGCCCCATCCCGGCCATTGCGAGCCGATCGCGACCTGGGCGGGCATAAGCCGCGGAGTGTTCGCGCAATGAGCGAACCGGATTTGAGCGCGCAGGATGCGATCTCGATCGGCAGCCGCCTCGCCGGGGTACAGGTCGCGGCTGCCCAACCGGCACGGTCCGGCGGCAATAACCGAGTGTTTCGGCTGGAGATGACGGAGGGTCCGCCCCTCGCCCTCAAGCAATATCCGTCCGACGGGCGCGATCGCCTGGGACAGGAATATGACGCCTTGTCGTTTCTGTCGCGCCACGGCATCACATCGACACCGCGTCCGATCGCGAAGGACGCGGATGCATGCTGCGCGCTGTATCAATGGTTTGACGGCGAAGCGGCGGTGCTGCGCCCCCAGAACGGCGATGCCGATCAGCTGGCCGATTTCCTGATCGAATTGCAGAAGCTGCGCGAGGCCGAGGGCGCGCAGACTTTGCGGAACGCCTCAGCCAGCATCTTTTCGCCTGAGGAAGCCGTCGCCCAGTACGAGCAGCGTCTCGCCGGACTGAGACGGGCCTCGGACGATCATCCGGACCTGCGCGCGTTCATCGACCGCGACCTGGTTCCCAGCACTGCCGCCGCCATTCAACGGCTCCGTCGACGCTACGCGGAACTGGGCCGGGATCCCGCCGCGGACCTGGCACCCGCCCATCGCGCATTGAGCCCGTCGGATTTCGGATTGCACAACGCGCTGCGCACCGAAGACGGCAGGCTGCGCTTCATCGACTTCGAATATTTCGGCTGGGACGATCCGGTCAAGCTCGTGTCCGACACCGCGATTCACCCGGGCAGCGATCTGCCGGAGGCCAGCGCGAACCGATTGATCGAACGGCTCTCGCACGCCTTCGAGGCTGGGGATGACGCGTTTGCGATCCGCCGTGACGTACTGTATCCTGTGTTCGGGGCGATTTGGTGCCTGATTGTCCTGAATGCTTATTTGCCGGAAAGCCGCTCCCGGCGCGCCCTGGCTGCGCAGGGTGGCGATCTGACGGTCCGCCTTGCCGGCCAGCTCGACAAAGCCCGCCGGCTCCATCAAACGATTTGCCAACGTGATCCAGATCTCACCCCACGCTGAAGCCGCCCTCACCTGCACGCTGGACGAGCGCAGTCTTTATTTGCGCCGCCTGGTCCTCGGTTCTGTCCGTTCGGCTGGACGCGGCCATGTCGGTCCGGCCTTGTCGCTGATCGAGATGGTGCGCGTGCTCTACGACGACGTGCTGCGGATCGATCCGAACAACCCGCGCGATCCCGATCGCGACCGCGCGATCCTCAGCAAGGGACACGGTTGTCTGGCGCTCTATGCGCTCCTCGCCGATCGCGGCTTCTTCCCGCTGTCGGAGCTGGACGGCTTTTGCGGCCCCGACAGTATCTTGGGCGGACATCCCGAATACGGCATGGTGCCGGGCGTCGAGGCCTCGACCGGTGCGCTCGGACATGGTCTGTCGATCGGCGTCGGTCTTGCGCTCGCCGCACGCATGCGCGAGCGCAGCTACCGGACCTTCGTCCTGCTCGGCGACGGCGAGATCAACGAGGGATCGGTGTGGGAAGCCGCGATGGGCGCGGCCAAGCACGGGCTCGACAATCTGGTCGCGATGATCGACTACAACAAACTCCAGAGCTACGGCCCGACCGATTACGTCCTGCCGCTGGAGCCGCTCGCGGACAAATGGCGCAGCTTCGGCTTCGCAGTTCAGGAGCTCAACGGCCACGACGTCGGCACCCTGCGCACCGTGCTGAAGCAGGTCCCGGCCGTTCCGGGCAAGCCCACCGCGATCATCTGCCATACCGTCAAGGGCAAGGGTCTGCCGGCAGCAGAATCCAACGCCGATTGGCATCACAAGAACAAGCTGACCGACAGCGAGCTCGACGCCATCCGCGTCGCCGTCGGCGATTTTTGATCGGCTCCCCATGCGCAACACCGCGATGAACATGGTCCACAAGCTCGCCACACGCGACGAGCGAGTGCTTTACATCGGCTCCGATCCCGGCGCCGGCACCTTGCGCGCGATGAGCAAGGAATTCCCCAAGCGCCATCTGATCGAGGGCATTTCGGAAGCGCACATCATCGGCATGTCGGCCGGTCTCGCGATGGAAGGCTTCGTGCCCTACGTCAACACCATCGCGACCTTCCTCACCCGCCGCTGCTACGAGCAGGTGGCGGTCGATCTCTGCCTGCACAACCTGCCGGTGCGGTTGATCGCCAATGGCGGCGGGCTCGTCTACGCACCGCTCGGCCCCACGCACCAGGCGATCGAGGACATCGCCATCATGCGGGCGCTGCCGAACATGACGGTGATCTGCCCGTGCGACGCCGACGAGGCCGCGCGCATGATGGACAAGACGCTCGACTGGACCGGACCGATCTATATCCGGCTCGGCAAGGGCGGCGACGCGATCGTCTCGAAGGCCGAGCACGGCTTTGAGATCGGCAAGGCCATCCTGATGCGGCCGCCCGGCGACGTCCTCATGGTGACGACCGGCATCATGCTTCAGCGCGCCATCGCTGCAGCCGACCTGCTGGCCGCGCAAGGCATTCGCGCCGGTATTTTGCACATGCACACCGTGAAGCCGCTCGACACCGAAGCGCTGCTGCAGGCGATCCGCGGCGTCAAGCTCCTGGCAACGCTGGAGGAGCACGTGCCCTCCGGCGGCCTCGGCAGCGCGGTTGCCGAGACGCTGATCGACAAGCTCGGTTCGGGCCTGCCGGCGATGCTGCGGCTGTCGCTGCCGGACCGCTTCATGCACAATTACGGCTCGCAGGACTCTCTGCTGAAGAAGCACGGACTTTCCGCGGCCGCGATCGCGACCTCGATCGAGCGCGCGCATGCCGCCTCGCACACCCCCTCTCCTCAACTCCATTCCACCTGACGGGTCACATGTACGACGTTCGATATTCCTATCTGCTCGAGCAATTTTCCGACCCCGCTCCGATCCTGGCCGAGATCGGCCGTCTGGTAGCGACCGGGGACTTCACCCTTGGCAAGCCGGTTGCCGAATTCGAGAAGCGCTTTGCCGAGCTGATCGGCGTGCGTCACGCCATCGGCGTCGGATCCGGTACCGATGCACTCAAGCTTCCGCTCAAGGCGCTCGGCATCGGCCATGGCGACGAGGTCATCACCGCCGCCAACACGTTCATCGCCACTGTCGGCGCGATCGCGGAAACCGGCGCGACGCCGGTGCTGGTCGACTGCGACGATTCCTTCTGCATGAATGTCGACCAGGTCGAGGCCGCCATCACTGCGAAGACCAAAGCGATCATGCCGGTCCAATTGACCGGCGAGGTCACCGACATGGGCAAGCTGATGCCGATCGCGCAGCGCCACAACCTGCCCGTCGTCGAGGATGCGTGCCAGGGCATCCTCTCCGAGTTTGCGGGCAAGCGCTCCGGCACCCACGGCATCGCGGCCGGCTTCTCCCTGCATCCGCTCAAGAACCTCAATGTCTGGGGCGATGCCGGCGTCGTCGTCACCAATGACGACGGCATGAACGAAAAGCTCCGTCTGATCCGCAATCACGGCATGAAGAATCGCGACGAGATTGCGATCCTCGGCTGCAACTCGCGGCTCGATTCCCTGCAGGCCGTGGTCGGCAACTGGCTGATCGGCCAGACCAGCGAGATCACGCGGCGCCGGATCGAGAATGCGGCCTATTACGACGCCGGCCTTGCCGGCCTGCCCGGCCTGCGCGTCCCGCCGCGCCGGCCCAACGTGAAGCACGTCTACCATCTCTACATGATGTTCGCCGAGCGCCGCGACGAGCTCTACCAACATTGCCTGGACAACGGCATCGAGGCCAAGATCCATTATCCGATCCCGCTGTACCAGCAGGAAGGCCTCAGGCATCTCGGCTACGCGCCCGGCACCTTCCCGGTCACCGACCGCCACGCCAAGGAAGTCATCAGCTTCCCCGTCGACCAGCATCTGACGCGCGCCCAGCAGGATCGCGTCATCGAGACCGTCAGGAAGTTCTGCCATGGACGCTGACACCGGCCGCCGGCGCATCGGTTACGTCAATCTTCCCGCACAGTTCGAGGAAGAGCGCGCCGAGATCATGCAGGCGGTCGAGGGCGTGTTCCAGCGCGGCGATTTCATCGGCGGAGCCGCCGTTGGAAAACTCGAAGAGGAATTGTCCGCCTATCTCGGCTCGCCGCATGTCGTGACGCTGAATTCCGGCACCGACGCGCTGATCCTCGCCTTGCGGGCGCTCAATATCGGTCCCGGCGACGAGGTCATCACCCCGCCGAATTCGTTCGTGGCATCGACCGCCGCGATCGTCGCGGTCGGCGCGACGCCGGTGTTTGCGGACGTCTTGCCGGACCAGAACATCGATCCGGCCGCGGTCGAGGCCGCCGTCACGCCGCGCACCAAGGCGATCATGCCGGTGCATCTGACCGGGCGCATGGCCGACATGGCCCCGCTGATGGCGATCGCGGACAAGCACGCGCTCGCCGTGATCGAGGACAGCGCCCAGGCGGTCGGCTCGACCTATGACGGCCGAATGAGCGGCACCATCGGAACGTTCGGCTGCTTCTCCGCCCATCCCCTGAAGAATCTCAATGCCGCGGGCGATGCCGGCTTCCTCGTCACCGCCGACGCCGAGCTCGCCGCGCGAATCCGCCGGCTGCGCAATCACGGTCTGATCAACCGCAGCGACGTCCAGGAATGGGGCATCGTCTCACGGCTCGACACGTTGCAGGCGGAAGTGCTGCGCATTCGCCTGCGCAACCTGCCATCGGTGATCGAGCGACGGCGGCGCAACGCCGCGCAATACCGCGCCGAGCTCGCAGGGCTCCCTCTGTTCATTCCGCCCTGCCGCAACATCGAGTTCAACACCTTCCATACCTTCGTGGTGCAGACCGACCGCCGTAACGACTTCCAGAAATATCTTGCCGACAAGGGCATCGAGACCGCCATTCACTATCCGGTCCCGATCCACCTGCAGCCGGCGGCGGCGCATCTGGGCCACGGCCGCGGCGCGTTCCCCGTGACGGAACGACAGGCGGACCAGATCCTCACGCTTCCGATCAACCAGTTCCTGTCGGCCGCCGATATCAGCTATATCTGCGCGACCGCCCGGGAGTATTTTGCATGACGGATACGGACTTCCTTCAGGCTGACGAGCAGGCGCTGGCGCAGCGCTTCATCGACCACGGCTTCGTCACCACGCCGGCGGACGACCGCGCCGGCCTCGACCGGATCCAGCGGCGCGCCGCCGAGCTTGCGGCGGACTATCTGAAGCTGCCGCACAGCAACGATCCCTACGCGATGCTCGACAGCATCCACACGCGGGTGAGCGTCGACGATCTCAACGGCCTGCGGCTGCACGTCTTCAATGGCCTCAACGCCGAGCCGTGGTTCCGGCCGACCTATTTCCGTCTGGCACGCTCGACGATCGAGACCATCGTCGGCAACGAGCTCTGCATGCAGCGCCGCGTCAATCTCAGCATCCAGATGCCAGGCGACGATTCCTCGCTGCTCGCCACCCATTCCGACGTCTGGTCGGGCGACTCGCCGTTTGAGGTCGTGGTGTGGGTGCCGCTGGTCGACGTCCACAGCACCAAGGCGATGTATCTGCTGCCGCCGTCGCTGAACGGTGACATGCAGGACCGGATGGCAAGCCTGCGCAGCGCCGAGGAGCTGTACAAGACGATCAAGCCGCACGCGACCTTCATCGAGATTCCCTACGGTCACGTGATGCTGTTCAATCAGACCCTGATGCACGGTAATCGCGTCAACGAGGAGCCCGGCACGCGCTGGAGCATGAATTGCCGCTTCAAGAGCATCATGTCGCCCTACGCGGATAAGCGCTTCGGCGAATTCTTCGAGCCGATCCTGCTGCGCCCGGCGACGCGGGTCGGCATGCAATACAAGCTGCCGGGGGGCTTCCATGGCTGAGCGAGCCGGACATCGCGGCTATATCGGCGCGCGGCCGCTAAACGGCAGTCGCACCCCGCAGCACGTCCAGAACATCGTGATTCGCGACTACGCGCGGCGGAAAAACCTGCAATTTCTGCTCAGCGCCGTCGAGCACATCATGCCCGGCAGCTACATGGTGCTCGAGGACATCCTGGACGAGCTGCCCCGCCTGAAGGGGTTGATCCTCTACAGCATCTTCATGTTGCCACCCGACGAGGCCCGGCGACGACAGATCTACGACCGCGTGCTGCGCGAAGGCTGCGACCTCCACGCAGCCGTCGAGGAGATCACGCTGTCATCGCAGAAGGACATCCAGGCCGTCGAGGACATCCTGCTGGTCAATAAATACGCGACCATCCTGTGACGATGCCGCGGACCGGTTCGGCGCCATGACCGAGATCAACCTGCTCCAGCCAATGCACGCATCGACCAGGCGGAACTACGTTCAGCGCGTGGTCGAGCACGACAAGGCGGAATCCGCCACTGTGGCGCGGCAGTGGGGGCGCGACTATTGGGACGGCGACCGGCGCTACGGCTATGGCGGCTATCGCTACGACGGACGCTGGCGTCCGCTCGCCCAGACCCTGATCGATCGCTACGGCATCAAGCCCGGAATGAGTGTGCTCGACGTCGGCTGCGGCAAGGGCTACCTGCTCTACGAATTCACCCAGCTCGTCCCCGACCTCACGGTCGCCGGCATCGACATTTCCGACTACGGCATCGCCAATGCCAAGGAGGAGGTGCGGCCGCTGTTGAAAGTCGGCAGCGCCGTGGAGCTCCCCTACCCCGATCACAGTTTCGATCTCGTGGTGTCGCTCGGCGTGCTGCACAACCTTCCGCTTGAGGACGTCTTCCGCGCGGTGCCTGAGATCGAGCGCGTCGGACGCGGCACCTCGAAATATCTGATGGTCGAATCCTTCCGCAACGAGCGCGAGAAGGCGAACCTCCTCTACTGGCAGCTCACTTGCCTGAGCTTCCACGGCCCGGAAACCTGGGCCTGGATCTACGACAAATGCGGGTACCGGGGCGACCATGGGTTCATCTTCTTCGAATGAGGCGACGAGCCCGCGCCGGCCGACGTCGCTGCGCGCGCAGAATCCCGAAGTCTATTATTCGGACGACGCCATCGTCACGGCCGATGACGCCACGATCGCGGAGCTGAAGCGCATCGCCGCCGGCAACCCGCGTCTACGCAGCCGGCTGTGCACTCATCCCGATCCCTCGTCCAGCCTGCACGAAATGCTGATCGTGCATCATCGCGAGGCCTATGTGCGGCCTCACAAGCATTTTGGCAAACCTGAATCGTTCCACGTCATCGAGGGCACCGCGCAGGTTGTGATCTTCGAGGACGACGGCGGCATTCGCCAGGTGCTCGAGATGGCGCCCTACGGCCAGGGCAAGCGCTGCTACTACCGCATGCCCGAACAGGTCTTTCACTCGATCCTGATCACCTCGGAGTGGCTGGTGTTTCACGAAACCACGGCCGGCCCGTTCGATCCCGCCCGCACCGCATTTCCCGACTGGGCCCCCGATGGCGGCGACGCCGCCGAGGTCCAGGACTACGTCACAAGGATTGCCACGCTCGCCACGGAGCATCTGGCGAGAAAATAGACTCCGGCCGCTATCGCTGCCCGACGATACCGCCGCGAATGATCGAGGACGACACCAGCCGATGAAGCCGCCTGCAAAAGCACTGCTTACTCTGGCCAAGTTCGCCGTCTCGATCGGAATCCTCGTATTATTGTTGCGGACCCAGGATTTGTCCTCCCTGCAAGCCGATCTTCTCGCCGTCAGACTGGACATGCTGGCGCTCGCGGTGCTGCTGCTGTTTGTCCAGACCTTCGTGCTTTGCCACCGCTGGATTCTGATCCTCCGCGCCATGCACGTGCCTCTGGATTGGCTGTCCGGCTGGCGCATTCTCATGGTCAGCACCTTCTTCAACCAGGTGCTGCCCGCAGGCGGTGACGCGGTTCGGATCTGGATGCTGCGGCGCCATGGCGTGCAATGGTCGCCGACCATCAGCAGCATCGTGGCCGATCGGTTTCTGGCGCTGCTGGCGCTGGGTGTCGTCATATTGGCAGGGTTGCCGTTCCTGCTGCAACGGATCAGCGACAGGTCGCTCCTGTTCGCGATCATCGTCGTTCTCGTCATGGCGTGTTTCGGCCTGATCGCTCTGCTCATGCTGGACCGCTGGCCGCCTCGCATCATCGCCGCGCTGCCGGCCAGGATCGTGCAATTCGCGTTGCTGGTCAGGGCTCCGCTGGCGGCTGACGGGCGCGGAACGCTGATGGCGTCGGCCGTCATCATCCACCTGATCACGGTCGCAGCCTGTCAGGTCCTTGCGATCGGGCTCGACGCGCCACTCTCTGCGCTTGATGCGTTCGCTCTTGTTCCGCTTGTCATTCTGTCGTCCGCGGTTCCGATCTCGATCGGAGGATGGGGCGTGCGAGAAGGCGCAATGGTTGCCGCGCTCGGTCTCGCTGGAATCGCATCCGACAAGGCGCTTGCGATATCCGTCTTCCTGGGTCTTGGCGGCCTGATCATCGGGCTGGTTGGCGGGCTGGTATGGCTGATCGCCCCCGAGCGCACCAGCTTCAACCCCGACCAGGCGCGGGCCATCGCCGAACGAACTGATGTCGCGCCGGTCTAGCATGAGCAGTCCTGGACAAGATCAAACGATGACGGCCGGCGAGTTGCGTATGCGCGCCATCGTCGAGGCGTGGTGGCCGCGCGCCCTCGTCTTCGTGCCTGCGGCACTTGCCATCTGGTTCGTGAACCGAACCGGCACCTATCGCATCCTGCTGTACGACGGTGGCTGGACCACGCGACTTTACGTGCTCGCCTGGATCGTCCTGACGCCGTATCTCGGCTGGCTCATCATGGCGACCGGACGCCTGACGTTCTCGCTCATCAGGCACGAGCCCACTCAGCGCGTCGACGAGTTCTTTGTCGGCGCAGCCGCGCTGATCCTGACCGGATTTGGTTTCGGCGCTCTTTCCATCCTGTACCCGCAAATCGTTCTCGGATTTGCGACCTTGGCGCTGCTGTGGGACAGCCGAAGCTTCGGGAAGCCGCAGAAACTCGCGGTGACCCTGCCGCTGGCCGCAACATGCCTGATGGGTCTTTGGCTTCTAGCGACGGTGTTCCTCGATCGCGCCGTCATACCGGACGTCGTTTCGACCGACGTCCAACAGCTCTACGCCCCGTATCTCGCGGAGGTTGCGAGAAATCACAGCATCTGGCTTGCGGCCGACAATCCCATCTTCTCCGACTTTGAAATTGGTCACGGCAACGGCCTGCATCTGTTGCTGGCGACGTTCCTGCCGCCCCACGTTGCCCAGATCGTTTCGTTTCTCTACTTCGTCGGGATCGGCGCGGTCATTTTTGAGCTCGCCCGACTCATTCTGCCGTTACAGGCTCTCGGACGCCGTTGGGAAGACGCGGCGATACCAATTGCACTCGGCGTAGCGATCCTCGGCCTTGCGTGGCCCCGCACGATGCCGAGCGTCAAGGCTGGCCTCTACATCATGGAGTTCGGCAAGTACCACCTTCAGACCGCGGCATTCTTCGTCTATTTCCTGCTGGTCGTCATTCGGTCTTCCCAGGCTCGCGACCGCCTTGCCGCCGGCCTTTGCGGCCTTGCCGTCTCTGCCTCCTATCCGCTCTATGCAGCGTTCGTGTTCTTGATTTCGTTGCTAGGCGTATTCACCAGGCTCCTTCAGCGCGATCGATCCGGTCTCGTTACCAGCCTGCTGCTCGGGTTGGGAGCGGTTTGCGGGTGCATCCTCGCCTTCTCCATCAACTACTTCTATCTCGGAATCCCCGCAACCAATCCGTACTCGCTCTTTCGAAAGATCGCATTGGTCGAACGTTTCTCGCAGTTCGGCAGCCTGGAGATTCTTGACTTCTTCGTGCTGTCGCAATCGCTGGAGGTCACCGACTTTCTCAGCAAGGTCGGAGTGGTCAACTTCATCAGGCAGGCCAAATCCGTTCTGCAGGTTGCAGCTCTGATCGCGGCGACGACTTGCGCGATCTCTTTCCTCGATTCTAGATTTTTTCCGGATCGCGCCAGTGTCACGAAGTCTCTGGCCCTGCCCAGCATTGCGGGCGTCTTCATCGTGATCGCCTATGTCGCCAGCGTGCGGCTGTTGGACATGACGCTGAACATTCCGAGCCTGATCCGTCTATCCATTCACGTCAATGCGCTATTCCCGCTCGCGGCCGTCGCGATCGCGTGCTGGGCTCTTATCATCGTGCGCTGGCTAATCCCGGCCATATTCGTCGGGCGCTTTGCACCCAATGTTGCCATCCTGGCGCTGCTCGCCGCGTGCGGCTGGATGACAATCTCCTATCCTTGGCAGAGCTTCAGGGATGACGGAGCCATTGCCTTTGCGGGCGGCGGGCGCTCACTCATCCAGATGCCTCGTGTCAGCCTGAACTGGCAGCGCTGTGATGAACTGCAGCAATCGACGGGCTCCGAGCGGATTCTCGCGCTCAACGGTTACCGCGCCATGGTGCCCTGTTATTTCTCGCCGCTGCTGACGCGGGGCAAGATCATCCACACCTATCAGAGTGACGTCGCGCGCGACTTCAGGAAGATCGCACTGGGAACTGCCGACACGGCCGAAGCCACCCTCCGGTCACTCGGTGTCAAGCTGTTCTATGTCCAGAAGCAGAATTGCGATTTCTGGCTCAACGGCTTCTCCGATCTCTTTCAGAGCACCGAACTGGTGAAGCGATTCGCCCTGCATAGCGAAACCCCGGACTACTGGCTGTTGACGTGGAGGGATGGCGAGCAAGCACTCGCTCCCCAAGCCGAGGCCGGCGTTTCCGCGCTCCGGACGAGGTCGAAAGAGATCTACCGGCAGGCCTACGGCATCGAGCCATTCGAGGTGGTAAAGCACCGTCTGTCTCCCAACGGTCAGCGAGCGGACATCAGGGCTCTCGATCAACTCATGACCTGCCATTAGTCGGCTTCGCGCGGTTCCGTGCCTGTCGGCGGGGAAGCCCGCAATGAAGGCCGCGGGGTACCAGCTTCAGAGGGGCCTCCGGGCTTGTGAATAGCCCACCCCGGGCAACTTAAGAATTGTGGCACAGCCTGCGGCGCTATATAGCGTTCAACTGCGCCGCGTATCGCCGTGGCGCCGATGTTCCCTTGCTTTTCCTGCAAAGAGTTAAAGCCGTGACCGACCATTGCCGCCTTTGCCATTCCACCAACCTGCGTCCGGTCATCGACCTCGGACTGATGCCGATTGCACATCGGCTGCGGCACAGCCGAAACGAGCAGGATGAACGGTATCCGTTCGAGGTGCTGGCCTGCGGCGATTGCGGCCTGCCCCAGATCGTCAAGCCGATCGATCCCGACATTCTGTACCGCCAGTTCAACTACAATTTCAGCAGCTGGAAGCCCGAACCGCACCAGGTGGACGAGCTCGACACCATTGCGAAATTCTCGAAGCATCAGTCCGTGTTCGAGATCGGATGCAACGACGGCCTGTTCATGGACAAGCTCCGCGAGCGCGGCACCAAGGTCATGGTCGGCGTCGAGCCCAATCCGGTGTCGGGCAAGATCGCCCGCGAGCGTGGCATCAAGCTCTATGCCGACATGCTCAGCCCGGAGATGGCCCACGATGCCGTCGCTCAGTCCGGCAAGTTCGACCTCGTCATATCGCGTCAGGTGCTGGAGCACATCGTCGATTTCGAGAACTTCTTCGACTGCGTCAAGATCGCGCTGAGCGACGACGGGCTGCTGTTCATCGATGTGCCCGATTTCGCCCCCGGCTCGGCGGTGGGAGACCTCTCCGTTCTCTGGGAAGAGCACGTCAGCTATTTCACCGAACCGACCCTGCTCGCCCTGCTGGCGCGCCACGGCTTCGAGGCGGTGTCGGTGAAGAAATACAATTTCAGCGGCGGCAGCCTCGCGATCGCGGCCCGTCGCGCCAAGGGCGTCGTGACGCCGCCGCCCGCGCCATCCGGCGTCGGCGAGAGATTCGGTCAGCGCGCACGCGAATATGGCGCACGTCTCCGCCCAATTCTCGCGAAGGCCCGCGCCGACGGCGCCGAGATCGCCATCTACGGCGCCGGCTGCCGCGCCTGCACCTTCACCAACGCCCACGAGCTGGCGGATCTCGTCGACCTCTCAGTCGACGACCAGAAAGAGCGCCAGGGGCTGTTCCTGCCCGGCACCGGCATTCCGATCCGCTCGCCCGAGGATCTCGCCGGCAAGTCGGGCCCTCTCATCTGTCTCCTGGCCGTAAACGAGGAGAACGAGGCCAAGGTCAGCAGCCGGCTACGCGATAGCGTGAAGCGTCCGCTCGATATCGTTTCGATCTTCGCGCCGAACGACATCTGGAGCGAGCTCGACCGTCTCGAAGCGGCGCTAAGGTCGCGGCATGGCTGAGGACAAGCTCTTCAACTATTACGAACGTCAGGACGTTCTTCCGACGTTCGGGAATTTCAAATCGTCCACCGAGCTAGAGGCCTACGCCAGCCAGCGGCGCGAGCTGTTTTCGGACAAGCTGGTGCTGCCGCCGCGGCTGTTCCGCGATGCCGATGTGCTCGAATTCGGTCCCGATTCCGGCGAGAATGCGCTGGTGTTTGCCGGTTGGGGCGCCAACATGACGCTCGCCGAGCCGAACCGGCATGCACACCCGAAAATCCAGGCCTACTTCGCACATTTCGGCCTGACCCAACGTCTCCGCGAGCTCGCACTCGCCGATGTCGAGGGCTTCAGCAGCGATCGCCGCTTCGACATCATCGATGCCGAGGGCTTCATCTACACCGTGCAGCCGAGCGAAAAATGGCTCGGCATCTTCCACCGGCTGCTCAATCCGGACGGTTATGCCGTCGTGTCCTATTACGAGCGCTATGGCGGCTTCTTTGAGCTCGCGCTCAAGGCGATCCATGCGGCCGGCAAGGCGTTGAGCGGTCGCGCCGCGCTCGACACGGCGAAGATGCTGTTCGAGGCGAAGTGGGACAGCATTCCGCACACCCGCAGCTTCGAATCCTGGCTGATGGACGTGCTGGAAAATCCGTTCGTCCGGCATCGCTACTTCCTCGATGCGGCCAGCTTGTGCGCGGCGGCGCACGCACAGGGGTTCGACATCCATTCGGCATGGCCGGCCTATCGCGACAGCCTGGACATCTACTGGCACAAGAAGGTCCTGTCCGGCGACGACAAGCTGCTTCGCGCCAGACGCCATCTCGACCGCAGCCGCCTGAGCTTCCTCGGCGGACGAAAGCTCTATCTGGTCGGCAAAGCCGATGCCGTGCAGGCAATCTCGGCATCGATCGAGGCGCTGGTTCTCGACGTCGATGGCATGATCGACGATCCCCTCGGCGCGAGCCTGCCGCGCGTCATCTCGGGCCTTGCGGCCCTGCGCGAGACCATCCGCACCGCGGACATCCTCGCCGACGATGCCGCCGACATCGAAGCCATCATGGCGACGCTCGACAGCTTCCATCGCATCTTTGGCGCGATCGGGCGACGGGATGCGGCCGCGGTCGCCGCCCTCACCCGGGCGGATCCGGCATTCATCAACACGTGGGGACAACCGGCGCATTTCCTCGTGGTTCGGAAGCGCTAAGGGGTCGTAGCCAGTGAAGCCAGGCATTGGCATCATCGGAACGGGCATGGTCGGCCAGATGTGCCACCTCGCCAATTTCGCTGCCAATCCCGCCTGCCGCGTCGTCGCGATTGCCGATCTCCGGCCGGACCTCGCTGCCGCCGCGGCGCAGAAGTTCGGCATTCCCCGGGTTTACGGCACGCACCGCGAGTTGCTCGCGGACAGCGCGGTGTCCGCGGCCGTGGTCGTGACCAAGCGTCGCGCCACCGGCCCGATCGTGCTGGACGCGTTGAACAGCGGCCGGCACGTGCTGTCGGAAAAGCCGATGGCTTACACCACGGCCCAGGCCATCTCGCTGGTCGAAGCTGCGCGGCGGCACGACCTCGTCTACAGTATCGGCTACATGAAGCGTCACGATGCCGGCGTGGCACGGGCGCTGCAGGTTCTGGCGCGCGTGCGCAACGACCAGTCGCTCGGTCGCATCGTCCGGGCAAAGGGCTGGTGCTTCGGCGGCGACACCGGCCGCTCGCACGACAATTTCGTGATGACCGGTGAAGCGCGACCGGACGGGCTCGAGCTCTGGCCGGACGGTCCCGACTGGATGCCGCGGGCGATGCGTCCCGGCTACGACAATTTTCTGAACGTCTTCAGCCACATCATCAATCTGGCGCGCTACCTGCTCGGATCGTCGCCGACGGTGGCCGAAAGCGCGATCGAGGCTTCGGGTGCCGGGCGCATCATCCTCGATTTCGACGGCACCGAATGCACGCTGGATCTCGTGAACGGGTCAGAGGGTGCCTGGCGCGAGGGACTGACGATCGATTTCGAGCGCGGCGCGCTGAGCCTGGAGTTGCCCCCACCTTTCGCCGAGCAAGAGGCGGAGGTCATCATCGATCACGATGGCCAAGGCACGCGGCTGACGGGCGAAAAGAGCTGGGCATTTCGTCGACAGGCCGACGCCTTCGTTACCGACATCGCCGCGCGAGCCATACCTCTGGCCTCCGGCGAGGATTCGGTGACCGACATCGCGCTTGCAGAGACGGTTTGGAAACAGCGTCCTAGCGGCTAGGCGCGGCACTCTTGCTTGCGCCGTCGAGCGGCAGGACGCCGGCGATCGGGCCCAGCTTGATCGTGACCTGCGCAAGTTGAGCCAGAAACTCTGCAACATCGCAGCGCGCCAGCAACCGGCACGCGTAGTATTTTCGCACCAGGGTCTGGTTCGGCGCGGCTCCAGGGCCCGGCTGGAACGAGATCGTCGCCTGCGGTCCCGACGGATCGAAATGATGGAATGCACTTCCCGGAGCCTTCCTCGCTTCGTCCATTCCCTGCAGGATGTCGGGTCGCTCCGCGCGCAGCGCGAATCCGAAAAAGGGCTGGTTACCCCAGGCAAGGCGGAGCATGCCGGTGACCTCGGCGAGGCCGAACGGCACGTGCCGAGACGGGTAGTCGACAAAGCCGTCGTCGAGCGCATAGACCGTGGCCGCGGGCTGGACCCGGCCGGCAAGGTCGCGCGCCAGCGCCTCCTGCTTCAGCGTTCTCGCCTGCATGAAGACGTAGTCGCTCCACAGCATCCCGATCGACACGATCAGGCCCAAGCCGAACACGACCGCAAAGGCGGTGTTGGGAACGGTCCAACGTTCGGCCAGCCGCTTGAGTGCGAGAAGCGCCAATGCCATCGGCACGCCGAACATCAGCAGATGGCGGCTCTCGTAGAAATGCGTGGACGACGGCCGCAGGCCCGCGATCAGATAGGGTGACGACAATGCGAGGAACAAGATCCCGGCAAGCACGAGCGGCACGATGGTCGCGAGCCTGGACGTGGCCGGCTTCGTGTCGGAACGCAGCATCAGCAGGACGATGCCGACGAGCACGGCCGCCAGAATGAAGATCGTCGGGACCCTGATCGCCGCGCGCACAGCATGACCCAGGAGGTCGAAGTAAGCCGTGACCAGAAATGCCGACCATCCCCCGACCAGTTCGAGCAGGGTCGGCAAATGCGCATCATAATGCTGTGCGTACACGCCGATCCGCTTGAACCAGATGTTGAGCGTGCCCCAGTAGATCAGCGGAAGCATGATCAGCTCCGGATATCCCAAGGCAGTGCGCCAGGCTGCGAACCATGTGCGGCGAACGAAGCCCTCCGCCGCGTTGCCGCTTCGCCAGATCGCGACAAAGAGGCCGAGCACCACGAAGGCATAGAGCACGATGATCGAGTTGAGCGCGAAGCTCAGCAGGAACACGAGCGCACAGGCCACGCGAAGCAGCACACGCCGCAGGCCGCGCGCGCTGAAGGCCAGCGTCAACAACCCTGCACCGACGAACAGGAGTCCGAAGCTGAAGACGTAGACCGCGTTCGCCTTGCCCGCCCAAAGCTGATAGCCGGGATAGGTCCAGACGATCAGCGCGAAACCGACCGCCTCTGCGCGGTCGAGCAGATTGAGACGCGTTGCCGTCAGCGCCAGCGATATTGCGCCGAAGACGATTCCGGCGAACGCCAGCGAGACCATCACGGCGACGGGGGCGCCCGTCCAGTTTGCGAACGTGTCGTAGCTGTAGAAGATCGGATGACCGGCGCCGTTCAGCAGGAAATCGATGTCGATGAAATAGTCCGGGCGCGGCTTGAGCACCAGCCAGTCGTCCATGAAGAGACCGTCGTTCAGGAGCATCGGCGCATGCGCTGCCACCAAGACGACGAGGAGAACGACTATCGCACGCAGCAATGGGAACATCTCGGATGGAGGAACGGCATCCCTGCAAGGATTCGCACGCCCACGAGACGTCCGCAAGGGCGGGAGGACGGGCTCCCTTGACCCGAAAAATACGACCTCCTATAGACTTTCGCTCTGGCTGGGCCTGAGAGGCGTCCGGGGCGATTTTCCGAATGAACATGCTACCGGGCCCGGCGCAAGCCGCCGCGATTGGTCTCAGCGTCGCGCTGCCGCTGCTGTTGCTGTGCTACGCGCGCATCGCCGCCACCGGCGGATCCGGCCGCCGCTTTCGGCTCGGCTGCGTCAGCGTCATCGCCCTTTACGCGGTCGCCTGCATCGCACTCCCAGGTCAACGCCATTTCGACGACGTACTCAGCGGCCTGTTCCTGTTGGCGACCGCGATGATGTTTTGCTACATCCTCTTCAGCCTGCTGGCCTGGGGCTTTACGCTGACGCTGCTCACGGCACTCGTCCGGGCCGGGCGCCCCCTCACCCTGGAGCAATGGGCGGTCGCCTATATGCAGGGCGGCGATCTCGGCACCTTCACGCACAACCGCCTGAAGCTGCTCGTCGGCGCCGGGATGGTGGTCACGGCAGACGGCAGGCTTGTCCCGACGGCGAAGGGCGTGGCGGTCGCGCGTCTCGTCAAACTCGTCCGCCTGTCGACCGGACTTGGGTGAGCGGCCGCGATGTCCTTCGTTGTCGGATTCCTCGCCGCCGTCATCTTCGCCCTGCTGGCTCCTGCCTTGCAGTCGATGGCCCGCACTCGCGGATGGACGCTTGGAGCCGTGATGCTGCTCGCGATCGCCGCGGTCGTCACCCATGGTCTCGGCATGATGTTCGGAATCTTCGTCGTTCCGGAATTTCAGTACTGGGACGCCGCGTCGATTTTCGGCTTTCTCGTCATGGGTTACGTCTTCGCTTTCGGCGCAGTGTACAAATCGGTTTCCCTGGACATCCTGCTCGATGTCGTCGACCGGCCCGAGCGGAGAGCACCGCTTACAGACATCATCGAGCGGCAGGTTCCAGCTCTGTTCCAGGGACGAATTAGGAACCTGGTCGACGGCGGGTTGGTCGAACCGCTCGATACGCACTTCGCCCCGACCATCGCGGGCCGGACCATGGCAGACCGCGTCGGACGGCTTCGCCGCGCCTTCGGCATCGGCGATACCAGCCTCTATGATTTTTCGGATTAGTTGCGCAGAACACACACATCACCGGATTCATACCGGTCGTACGGGGCATATCTGCGGGCCCCTTATTGTTCGCCCGGCCCATATGACCTAGAGTCGCGCCAGGGTTCCACCAGTAACGAGTGGCCGGCGACAGGCGGCATGAGATGACACCTTCCAGGGCGGCAAAAAGGCTTACGATCGTCATCCCTGCACTGAACGAGCAGGACAAGATCGCCGATACCATCGACGGCGTGTTGCCGCTCGCCCGCGAGTTGCTCGACGATTTCGAGATTTTCCTGATCGACGACGGCAGCACCGACGGCACCGGCGCGATCATGGACGAGTTTGCGGCCGGCGAGCCGCGCATCATCGTGCAACATAACGCCGAGCGGCGCGGCGTCGGTGCCGGCTTCGAATACGCGCTGTCGCGCGCGAAATTCGATGCCATCACGCTCATTCCCGGCGATCACGCCTTTCAGAACGAGGGCATTGCCCGGATGTTCAAGGCGGCCGGCGCCGCCGACCTCGTCATCACCTATCGCGACAACCAGTCGGATCGCTCCGTCAACCGCTCGCTGCAGTCGCACTCGCTGCGGTTCATCCTGAACTGCCTGTTCGGCTTCTGGCTGTCCGACTACCACAGCATGATCGTCTACCCCGTGAAATGGCTGCGCCAGATCGCGGTCAAGGCCGACGGCTACGGCTATCAGATCTGCGCGTTGATCTCGCTGCTCCAGCTTGGCCTCACCTACGCCCAAGTGCCGGTGAGCCTGAACGCGGAGCTGAAGGGGTCGTCCCGTGCGCTGCGGCTGCGCACCTATTTCGAGCTCGGCGGCACCATCGTCTCGCTGCTGCGCCGCGTCCCCATCCGGGACGTCGATCGCAGCCAGGGTCCCGCCGATGCGGAACGGGCGCCGGCGCGCTAAGAGGCGCCTCGCCGGCCTGGCCCTCGGGATACGGGCCAGCGCGTGGCGATTCGTCCATGGGACGTCCTCGTCCCTATCCCGCCAGCATCGAACTTAACTGATTGATTTGACTGGCAGGAGTGGCAGGGCTCGAACCTGCGACCCCCGGTTTTGGAGACCGGTGCTCTACCAATTGAGCTACACTCCTACGGACCCCGCGTCGCCTTGGGATCAGGGCCGCTTTCAAGCACAGGCGACGACCGGTTTGCAAGGGTGAACCGCGCCCGCTTCGCTTGTTTGTACCGGGGTTTCTGGGCCACACTTTCCCGACCAAAAAACAAGAGCCCGGGAGCCCCCATGAACGCTCAAGCTGCTACCACTGCCGCCTCCGCGGTCCACACTCCGCCCTTGCCGGAGGCCCGCCCGGAGACGCTCGGGCTGTCGCGGCCGCGCCTGCAGGCCATGTCGGACGCCTTCAAGCGCGAGATCGACAAGGGAACCGTTCCCGGCGTCACCGTGCTGGTGGCCCGGCGCGGCCAAATCGGCTGGTTCGAGGCGCTCGGCAGGCAGAGCCCGGCGGGGCCTGCGCCGATGGCGCGGGATTCGATCTTCCGAATCTTCTCGATGACCAAGCCGATCGTCTCGGTCGCCGTCATGGCACTGGTCGAGGACGGCCACCTCCTGCTCAGCGACGCCGTCGCAAAGTTCATCCCGGAATTCGCCGGCCAGCAGGTCGGCATCGTCAAGGACGGCAAGCTCGAGCTGGTGCCGCCGGCGCGGCCGATGACCGTGCAGGACCTGCTTCGCCACACCTCGGGCCTCACCTACGAGCACCAGGGAGACGGACCCGTGCACAAGCTCTACCAGGAGTCCCGCGTGCGCAGCCGCAAGATCACCAATGCCGAGCATGCCGCATTGGTGGCGAGCTTCCCGCTGGTCTGCCAGCCCGGCGCGGAATTCAACTACAGCCGCTCCACCGACATCCTTGGTCGCATCATCGAGGTCGCCAGCGGCAAGTCGCTCGGCGCGTTCCTGACAGAGCGCGTGCTGGCACCGCTGCAAATGGCCGAGACCGGCTTCTCGACAGCCGAGTCCAACGCCACCAGGCTTGCCGACCCGTTCGCGGCCGATCCCTGGACCGGCGACAAGGTCGCTCTGTTCAACATGCTCGAACAACCGGTAATGGAGTCCGGCGGCGGTGGGCTGGTTTCAACCACGATGGATTATGCCCGCTTCTGCCTGATGCTGCGCAACGGCGGCACGCTCGACGGCAACAGGATCATCGGCCGCAAGACGCTGGAGCTGATGGCGTCCGATCACCTCGGGCCGCATGTCGTGACGAATGGCACGTTGCTGTCGCCCGGCCACGGCTTTGGTCTCGGCTTCGCCGTGCGCCGCGAGGCCGGCATCGCGCCCTTCCCCGGCAGCGTCGGCCAGTATTTCTGGAGCGGCATTGCCGGCACGTTCTTCTGGATCGATCCGAAGGAGGATTTGTTCGCGGTGTTCATGAGCCAGGGCCCGGGACAGCGCGACTACACGCGGACCTTGGTGCGGGATCTGGTTTACGCGGCGGTGGAGTGACCCGAAGGGTCATTCCGGGGCGATGCAAGGCATCGAACCCGGAATCTCGAGATCCCGGGTTCGCGCTAAGCGCGCCCCGGGATGACGCTCTATCGCGTCAACTAATCGTTGCGCCGCCGTCGATCACCATGGTCTGGCCGGTCATGAAGTCGCCGGCCTTCGATCCCAGGAACACGGCGGCGCCGGCGATCTCGTCGGGGATGCCGATGCGCAGCAGCGGCGAGCGCGCGGTCGAGGCCTTCAAATTCTCCGGATTGTCCCACAGCGCTTTCGCAAAGTCGGTCTTGATCAGGCCGGGCGCGATGCAATTCACGCGAATGTTGTGCGGGCCATACTCACACGCGAGGTTGCGCGCGAGCTGCATGTCGGCGGCCTTGGAGATCGCGTAGGCGCCGAGGATGGTCGAGCCCTTCAAACCGCCGATCGAGGACACGATGATGACCGAGCCGTCCTTCCGCTCGATCATCTGCGGCACCACCATCGAGATCAGCCAGTTGTTGGCGACGATGTTGTTGTCCAGAATCTTCCTGAATTGATCGTCGGAGATGCCCGCGAGCGGACCGTAATAGGGGTTCGAGGCGGCATTGCAGACCAGCACGTCGATCTTGCCGAAGGCGCGGTTACTCTCGTCGACGAGGTTTTGCAGGTTCTCCTTCGACGAGATGTTGGCGGCGATTGCGACCGCGGTACCCTTGCCGTACTTGTCATTGATGCCCTTGGCGACCTGCTCGCAGACATCGGCCTTGCGCGAGGAAATCACCACCTTGGCACCGTGCTCGGCCATGCGCTCGGCGATCGCAAGCCCGATGCCGCGCGTCGATCCCGTGATGACGGCGACTTTCCCCTTCATGTCGAACAAGGTCATGTTTCTCTCCCAGATTACGATTGATTTGGCCCCGAGCTTACGTCGCGTCGGTGCGAGCGCGCAATTTCTTCAGGCGAGCTTCTTGACTTCCGGTCCCGCGGGCTGATGCATCGCCGCGTGAGCGTCATCCGCGATCCATGGCTGCTGGTTCACCATCGGCAACCGCCAGACCGTGCGCTCGGCGCTTGCGAAATGATCGAGCCGCGTCACGGACACATTGTCGATGTCGAATGCGAGCCCCTGCTCCGGCAAACCGCCGAGCGCAAGACCAACGGCCGCCTTGATGGTGCCGCCATGGGCGACCGCGATGATGTCCTGGCCTGCTGCCTCATTGTTGATCCGCTCGATGGTGCGGCGCGTGCGGTGATAGAGATCCATGAAGCTCTCGCCGCCGGGTGCGGGCTCGTTGATATCGGCGAACCAGCTGGTGCCGACGGGACGGCTCGCGATGAATTGGGCGCGGTTCATGCCCTGCCAGCGGCCGAGATTTTGCTCGGCGAGATCAGCTTCCCATTTCATCGACGCCGGCCGTGGAAAGCCGGCCGCCCAGATCGCTTCGGCCGTTTGATGCGTGCGCTTCAGATTGCTGGAAAACCAGACTGCAGTGCGTGGCAGCACCTTGGCAACAGCGTTGAACACATAGGTATCGCTGGTGTCGCAGGCGATGTCGGACTGCCCGTAGATGTTGCCGCCGTCGTTGCGCACCGGCGCGTGACGGACCCACCACCACCGCGTCGTGACCACCTTGGGCTTGTCTGCACCTGTCATCGAAGCTCTTCCATCCCGTGTGATGTCGCTGTACGTCAGTAGAGAACGTGTCTCAAGACACTTTACCGTTTGAAATCTTGTTTGAAATTCCGTCGCGCGGCAAGGGCCGCGCGAGGCACCACAAGGGAGAAACGCATGGGCCGCCTGCAAGGCAAATCCGTCATCATCACCGGCGCCGGCAGTGGCATCGGTCGCGCCGCCGCGCTCCTGTTCACCCGGGAAGGCGCAAAGCTCATTGCGGTCGATCGCACCGAGGCGGTGAAGGAGACCGTCGAGGAGGTGAAAAAGGCCGGCGGCGTCGCGGAGGCCATGATCGCCGACGCGGGCTCCGAGACTGACGTCATTGCCGTGATCGACAAGGCAGTGAAGACCCACGGCCGGCTCGACGTGATCTGGGCCAATGCCGGCGTCTCCGGCGGGCTGATCCCGCTCGGCGAGCAGACCGTGGAGCATTGGCAGGAGGTGTTGCGCGTCAATCTGATCGGGCCGTTCCTGGCGGTGAAGCATGCGATGCCGCACATGGTGAAGCAGCAGTCCGGCGCTATCGTGCTGACCGCCTCCGTCGCGGGCCTCAAGGCCGGCGCCAGCGGACATCCCTACGCCGCGAGCAAGGCTGGCGTGATCAGCCTGGTGCAGACCACCGCCTATTCGCTCACCGGCACCGGCGTGCGCATCAACGCGGTGTGCCCGGGCCTGATCGAAACCGGCATGACCAAGCCGATCTTCGACCGCGCCAAGGAGCGCGGCACCCAGGACAAGATCGGCCAGCTCAATCCCCTCAAGCGCCCCGGCCAGCCGCACGAGCTCGCGGCGATGGGCCTGTTCCTGGCCAGCGACGAAGCCTCGTATGTCAACGGCCAGGCGTTCCCCGTGGATGGCGGCTTGACGGCGTCGATGCCGTATACGGGCAAGCCCGTGTAACGAGCTCCGCTCGTGTCCCGGACGCGCTGCAGCGTTCTTACGCTGCTGCGCAGAGCCGGGACTCAAGGAAGCCACGGCCCTCGTTGATGCATGGGCCCCGGCTCTGCAGCGCATCGTCGAAGGGACGCTGCGTTGTGTCCGCGGCACGACACCTTGTTCAACGATACACATGATTGATCATCCTCGCGGCGCATGTCGCCCGAGCTTTGCTTCATCGCTTCGCCCTCGATTGAAAGAGGGCGCAGGGAAGACCGGGCGCCGGCTGGCACCCGCGGTCCACTGTGCGAAACCTGCGTGACAAGAAACTGCACAGCGGCATACAGGTGTAGCCAGGACATCCCGGCCTTCCCTGCGCAGTGGTTTTACGGCTTATGTCGTGCTCTCCTCGGGGAGCGTTGCACTATTGCCCCCGTCGCCTTGCGGATGATCGATGCGCGCCCGGTTGGGCCGCCACATCACCGCTGAGACTTGACGCACAGACCCCGGGCGTCAGGACCACACGATTTTGCCGTACGCCGATCACACCGGTCGTGTGCGCAAGGTGCTTCACTCACGGTTGCCCGCCCTGCGAAATCCTTTGCGCCGATGTGACCTGCGTCCACCGCCACCCGGCCCGCGTTCGTGACGATCGCGATACGCCCCTCTTCCTTGGGCCGGGATGCCGCGACACATACGCCCTTTCCGAATTTCGGTAAAGTGGAATATTTTCGGCGGCGCGGATTGACCGACCAGTTGGGTGTTTTGCCTGTCGGGCAACACTAGCTTTGGTAGCTCGTCCCCCGTCATTCCGGGGCGCGACGACGTCCCGAACCCGGAATCCATTTCACCCCGCGCGATGCGGCCCGATAGATTCTCAGGTGCGCAATTGCGCACCATAGTTCGATGCTGCGCATCGCCCGGAATGACGGCTGCGTTGTTGGTTTGCCTATTAACCCGCCACATTGGTATGGTTCCTGCAAGCACATCAGCCTCCTTAATTCCTGACAGAACGAGACAATGCCAAGCTCAAGACCAGATCGCATCCGCAAACTCCTCGCCGACCTCGTTGGCTTCGACACCATCAGCGACCGCACCAACCTGCCCCTGATTGCCCATATCGAGAGCTACCTCGCCGCGTTCGGCATCAAGGGTGAGCGCATCATCGATGAGACCGGACAGAAGGCCTCGCTGTGGGTCACCATCGGACCGCAGGATCGGCCAGGCTTCGTCCTGTCGGGACACACCGATGTCGTGCCGGTCGTCGGCCAGGACTGGAGCCACGATCCGTTCAAGCTGATCGAGCGCGACGGCAAGCTCTATGGCCGAGGCACCACCGACATGAAGGGCTTTGTCGCGGTGTGCCTCGCCATGGTGCCGGAGATGGTGGAAGCGAAGCTCGCAACGCCGATTCACCTGGCGATCTCCTATGACGAAGAGATCGGCTGCGTCGGCGTGCGGCCGATGCTACGCGAGGTCGCGAAGAAGAAGATCAAGCCGCTCGGCGCCTTCATCGGCGAGCCGACCGAGATGAAGGTGATCATCGGCCACAAGGGCAAGCACGGCGTGCGCGCGACGTTTCGCGGGCTCGCCCGCCATTCCTCGATCGCGCCCGACGGCGTCAACGCGATCGAATATGCGGCCGAATTGATCGTCGAGATCCGCCGCCGCGCCGAGCAACTCGCGGCCGCGCGCGCGACGGACAGCCTCTACGACGTTCCGCACTCGACGCTGCTCACCAGCATCGTGCATGGCGGCGCGGCGCTGAACATCGTGCCCGACACCTGCACGGTGGATTTCGAATGCCGCGGCATCGGTATCACCGAGTCGCGCGAGGTCACGGATGCGATCGTCGCCTGGGCCAAGGCCGAGCTCGACCCGGCGATGAAAACACGGCATCCCGATTGCGGCATCGATTTCGAGGAGATCCTCGACTATCCCGCGCTCGACACCGCTGCCGACGCGGCCATCGTCACGCTCGCCAAGAGCCTTGCGGGTCGCAACGACCACGCCAAGGTCGCCTTCGGTACCGAGGCCAGCCTGTTCGCGAGCATGGCGGATGTGCCTTCCGTCGTGATCGGCCCCGGCGCGATCGCGCAGGCGCACACGCCGGATGAGTTCGTGGAGATGGCCGAACTGGAGAAATGCGCAGGCTTCGTGGAGAGGCTGATCGCGCATTGTGCGGAGGGCGCCTCTTAGGCGCTGCCGCAGAGTGGGCAAATCGGCTTGTCCGCCGTAGCTCGAAGAGCGAAGGCGGAAGCGTGCCCACCGTTTTCGAGTGATCGCGGAGAGATGGTGGGCACGGCGGTACGCGCGTTTGCCCACCCTACGCGAGCCAACCTGCCTCACCGCTCCTGCAAGGCCAGCCGCACACCGACGGCGCAGTAGATGGCGCCGACCACCTTGCCCTGCCACTTCACCACCGCCGGATGGCGGCGCAGGAGGTTGCCGAGACGGCCGGCGCCGACGGCGAACACGACGGTGCTGAACAGACCGAGCAGTACGAAGACGACACCGAGAATGGCAAGCTGAAGTGCGGGCGCGCCGTGCTCCGGCTTCACGAATTGCGGCAGGAACGCCAGGAAGAAAAGTGCGGTCTTGGGATTGAGCACTTCGGCCAGCACGGCCTGGCGGAATGCGCGGCCCGCACCGATCGGGGGCGCGGCGCCGTTCAACTCGACCGGGGCCCTGTCGAGCATGGCGCGAATGCCGAGATAAATCAGGAAGCCAGCGCCGGCATATTTGACGATGCTGAACAGCAGCGCCGAGGTCGCGATGATCGCCGACAGCCCGACGATGGCCATGCAGGTGTGGATGATGTCGCCCGCAGCAATTCCCGCTCCGGTCGCGATGCCTACCTTTGTGCCGGAACTCGCCGCACGCGCTATTGTCAGCAGCGTCGCTGGCCCGGGAATAAAGACGAAGCCGAGGACAATGAGGATGTAGGTGGTGAGGGTGATCTGGTCGATCATGCGTCCGTCTCTACCTGAACCGATGCTGGGCTCGCCACCCGCCGCCCGTCATGGCGAGGAGCGTAGCGACGAGGCAATCTAGACTACTGCCGTGGAAAGATCCTGGATTGCTTCGCTTCCGCTCGCAATGACGGCGGAATAAACCCACCTCATCACTGCTGTCATGCCCCGGCTTGACCGGGGCATCCAGTACGCCGCGGCGTCTCGGTTCAAGCACTGGCGTCTCTGGAATACTGGATTGCCCGCCTTCGCGGGCAATGACAGCGAATGTGCGGGATGACGAACTCCCGAAAGCGAAAGGCGCGGCCGTCAGCCGCGCCTTCGCTCTTGCTACACCGCGCCCGCTTTTTGCGCATACTCCCACGACGCCAGCGACAGCGGCACGGTGCGCTTGGCGGATTCGAGGGCCTTGGCGTTGGCGGCGGTGCCGTCGCGGACACGGCCGGCGATGCCTTGCGTGATGCCGGCGAGGCGGAACAGATTGTAGGCGAAATACCAGTTGAGATCGGGCACCGTCATTTTGGTGACGTTGCAATAAATCTGCGCGGCCTCTTCCACGCTCGGGATGTTGAGCGCCTTGAGGTCGGCGCCATCGAGGCCCGGCATGATCCACTGCATCAACAGATAGGTGAAGTCGGCCATGGGATCGCCGAGCGTCGACAGCTCCCAATCGAGCACGGCCTGCACGCGCGGTTCCGTCGCGTGGAAAATCATGTTGTCGAGGCGATAGTCGCCGTGGACGATCGAGACGCGCGCCTGCTCCGGCACGGTCTTGGGCAGCCATTCGGCGACCTTCTCGAACTCCGGAATGTGCTGCGTTTCGGAGGCGCGATATTGCTTGGTCCAGCGGTCGATCTGGCGCGCAAAATAGTTGCCGGGCTTGCCGAAATCGCCAAGGCCAATCGCCGTGGGATCGTACATGTGCAGTTTCGCCAGCGTTTCGATCTTGCTGGTGAAGATCTTGCGCCGCGCATCGCGATCCTGGCTCGGCAGCGTCGGATCCCAGAACACCCGGCCCTCCTCCATCGACATGATGTAGAAAGCGGCGCCGATGACGCTATCGTCCTGACACAGCGCGTAGGCACGCGCGACCGGGAAACCCTGCTTGCCGAGCGCTGCGATCACGCGATATTCGCGGTCGACCGCATGCGCCGACGGCAGCAATTTGCCGAACGGCTTGCGGCGCATCACGTAGGAACGGTTCGGCGTGTTCAGCCGGTAGGTCGGATTGGACTGGCCGCCCTTGAACTGGAGCACTACCAGCGGACCCTCGAAGCCTTCGACGTTATTGCGCATCCAGGCTTCCAGGCGCAGCTCGTCGAAACGATGCCGCTCCTCGACCGGCTTGGTGCCCGAAAACTCTTCGTCTTTCCTGACGCCGTCCGCCACAATGACGCTCCCTCTTTTTCTTGTCGGTCATTCCGGGATGGTCCGAAGGACCAGACCCGGAATCTCGAGATTCAGGGTTCTCGCTTCGCGAGCCCCGGAATGACGGTGGGGAGAGCGCGGTCAGCGCTCTCCGCCGTCCTTAGTGACTTGGAGAGTTTGCATACTTCCGAACCTCAAGCCTGGCAATGGCGCGATTGTGCACCTCGTCCGGGCCGTCGGCGAGACGGAGTGTGCGGATGTGGGCGTAGTCCTTGGCAAGGCCCGCCTCGTCCGAGACACCGGCGCCGCCAAACGCCTGAATCGCCTCGTCGATGATCTTCAGCGCCATGTTGGGCGCTGCGACCTTGATCATGGCGATCTCGGCCTGCGCGGTCTTGTTGCCGACCTTGTCCATCATGTCGGCGGCCTTGAGGCAGAGCAGGCGCGTCATCTCGATGTTGGTGCGGGCTTCGCCGATGCGCTGCTCCCACACGGAATGCTCGACGATCTTCTTTCCGAAGGCGCTGCGCGAGGACAGACGCTTCACCATCTTCTCCAGCGCCTCCTCGGCCTTGCCGATCGTGCGCATGCAGTGATGGATACGGCCCGGACCAAGACGGCCCTGCGCGATCTCGAAGCCGCGGCCTTCGCCAAGCAGGATGTTCTCCTTGGGCACGCGGACGTTGTCGAGCAGCACCTGAGCGTGGCCGTGCGGCGCGTCGTCGAAGCCGAACACCGGCAGCATCTTCTCGACCTTGATGCCGGGGGTATCGAGCGGAACCAGGATCTGCGACTGCTGCTGATGCTTGGCCGCCTTGAAATCGGTCTTGCCCATCAGGATCGCGATCTTGCAGCGGGGATCGCCGACGCCGGACGACCACCATTTGCGGCCGTTGATGACGTAATGGTCGCCGTCCTTCTCGATGCGGGTCTCGATATTGGTGGCGTCGGAGGACGCAACCGCCGGTTCCGTCATCAGGAAGGCCGAGCGGATCTCGCCGTCCATCAGCGGACGCAGCCATTTGCGCTTCTGCTCCTTGGAGCCGTAGCGGATGAACACCTCCATGTTGCCGGTGTCGGGCGCGGAACAGTTGAACACTTCCGAGGCCCAGGTGATGCGGCCCATTTCTTCCGACAGCAGCGCATATTCGAGATTGGTCAATCCCGCGCCGCGGAATTCGTCGTCCTCATGCTCGCTCGGCGGCATGAACATGTTCCAGAGGCCTTCGGCCTTGGCCTTCTTCTTGAGGTCCTCGAGGATCGGGATCACTTTCCAGCGCTCGCCGCTGTGATCCTGCTGGTCATAGATCGGCACCGCCGGGCGCACGTGCTTGGCCATGAAGGACCTCACGCGGTCGAGCCATTCCTTCTGCTTGGGGGACAGATCGAAATCCATAGGACGCTCCTCGTCTCTCTCTTTGCGAGCCTGCTGGCTTCGCGGGCCTGTTTTGCGCCGGACTGTCCACCGCTTGCGCGCAGCCCGCAAGCGCGCTTGCGGTGCCTTCGGAACCAACCTTTGGAGTTGCGAACGAGTCCCGATTGCGGATTGACATCTCCGGCCTTCAAACGATAGTTTCATACAACTGTTTGAATTGCAACTCCCTCCCCTCAGGGGCACTCATGGCCAGCGATCATACGAGGTCTGCCATTCTCGCCGCCGCCGAACGGCTCTATGCCGATCGCGGCTTCGGCGACGTGACGCTGCGCGACATCGTCGCGGAGGCCGGTGTCAACCTGGCGGCGGTGAACTATCATTTCGGCTCGAAGGACGAGTTGATCGCGGAATTATTTGTCACGCGCTCGATCGCCACCAACCGCGAGCGTTTGCGCGAGTTGAAGGCGGCGGAAGAACAAGGTGGCGGCCGCGCGCCGATCGAGGTGATCCTGCACGCGCTGGTCGGGCCGACGCTGCGCGGCTGTCTCGGCCCCGAGAACCAGCGCTCCACGGCGGCGCGCTTCATGATCCGCGCCTCGATCGAATCCGTGCCGCCGATCCGCCGCATCAAGAACCGCGAGATCGACCATCTGCGGAAATTCGCCGGCGCGATGCGCCGCGCCCTGCCCGAGCGCAGCGAGGTCGATATCTACTGGGGCCTCAACTTCGCGCTCGCGATGGCGCACCACACCATCCGCGAGAGCGAGCGGCTGACCAAGCTTTCGGAAGGCAAATGCAATCTCGACGACGTTGAGGATGTCGTCGCGCGCGTCGTCAGCGTCGCGACAATGGCGCTGACGGCGGGAAAGATCGAGGCGAAGGCGCCGTCGCGGGTGGCGGCGCGATAGTCCTCACGCCATCGCGATGCAGTCGATCTCGACGTCGAACGGGCCGAACCATTCCGGCGTGCAGACGAAGATCCGCGCCGGCGGATCTGTGGGAAAATAGCGGGCGTATACGGCGTTGAAGGCGGCAAAGTGCTTGGTCGAGGTACAGTAGACGTTGCACTTCATGACATTGTCGAGCGAAGCGCCGGCCGCAGCGAGGCACAGCTTCATCTGCTCCATGACGAGCTCGCTCTGCCGCTCGATCGGCACTTCCGCGATCTCGCCGGTCGCGGGATCGAACGGCGGCAGACCGGCGACGAAGATCATGTTGCCGGCGCGCGTCACCGGCGAGGCCGGCGCTTTCACGCGATCGAGGAACGTCGAAATCGGTTCGACGCGGAGCGCTTCGCGTTTCATGGGCAGCCACCTTCGGTTCGAGCGAGACTGACGCCGTGCTACATCATCCTGCAGCCGGCATGTTTCGCTTCTGACCGAAGTGTGAGCGGGTGATCAGGCCCGCTGCGGCATCTCCTCGGCCTCTTCCTTGGCGAGCAGCAGCAGCATCTCGATGCCCATCTCGCCTTCCTGCGGCGAGCGGATGAACTTGATCTCGTCGGCACTCTGCCGCAGTGCGGCAACAATGGCGACGGCCTGATTGGCGGTGGCCGCCTCGGTCGCCAGAATTGCCTTCTGGTTCTTGGCCTGGAACCCGATCGTGTAGGACATTCGCTTCCCTCCCCGAACTCAAGTAGAGGGATCGAATCAGAGTCGCGCGCAAAGCGAAAGCCTGTGCGACTACGGACCGGACTTATCTGGGGATGGCCCGCAGGCCTCAGGCAAGGCCAAGCGTCGCTCCCCTTTTCGCCTTTCGGGAGAAGGGGAGAAAAGCGCTAGATGATCCCCTGCTTCTTCAACTCCTCGATCTTTCCCGCATCATAGCCGAGCTTACCGCCGAGCACCTCCTGCGTGTGCTCGCCGAGCAGCGGCGGGGCGTGGTAGTCGGTGATGGGGGTGCCCGAGAGGGTCAGCGCGTTGCGGATCAGGGAGAGCTCGGGCTCGAACTTGTGCTGAGTCTTGACCCGCATGCCGCGCGACTGGACGTGCGGATCGGAAAACACCTGCTCGAAATTGTTGATCGGACCGGAGGGCACGCCCGCCTCCTCCAGCTTCTCCAGCCAGTAGGCCACCGGCTGCTTGAGGAACAGGCCGGCGAAGATCGCCATGATCTCCTTGCCGTGCACGACACGGTCGTTGTTCTGGACGAAGCGCGGATCGTTCGCGAGCTCCGGCTCGCCGAGCACGGCGCAGGTCTTTCGGAACTGGCCGTCGTTGCCGACCACCAGCATCAATTCGCCGTCGGTGCAGCGGAATACGCCGGCCGGCATGCCGCCATTGCCCCAGGTGCCGCGGCGCGGCGGGGTCTTGCCGTTGACGAGGTAGATCTGCAGCCAGTGCGACAGGGACGCGATGACGGTGTCGAACAGGCAGACGTCGATGTGCTGCCCCTGCCCGTCATTGGCGTCGCGGTGATAGAGCGCGGAGAGAATGCCGATCGAGGTGTTCATGCCGGTCATGTAGTCGACGATAGACGGACCGACCTTCATCGGGCCCTCGCCCGGCTCGCCGTCCATGTGGCCGGTGACGCTCATCAGCCCTCCCATCGCCTGCAGGATGGCGTCATAGCCGGCGCGCGGCGCATAGGGACCGGTCTGGCCGAAGCCGGTCACCGAGCAGTAGATGATGCCGGGGTTGACCGCCTTGATGGTCTCGTAATCGAGGCCGTAGCGCTTGAGGTCGCCGACCTTGTAGTTCTCCATGAAGACGTCGACGTCCTTGGCGAGCTCGCGGATGATCGCCTGCCCCTCGGGCTTGGCGATATTGACCGTGACCGACTTCTTGTTGCGGTTGGCGCAGAGGTAGAAGGAATTGTTGTTGTTGGCCTTGCCTTCCGGATCGGTCAGGTAAGGCGGCCCGAATGCGCGCGCATCGTCGCCGGTGCCCGGTCGCTCGATCTTGATCACCTCCGCACCGAGATCGCCCAGCATCTGGGCCGACAACGGCCCGGCGAGGACGCGCGTGAGATCAAGGATCTTGATGCCTGAAAGCGGCAGGGCCGACATGTAAGCTTCCTCCGGGAACTGGATATTGGCGCGGCGGCGAGATCGCGGTCCGCGCTCCCTGCGGATACACCATTTTAGCGCGGTGAGCACTGCACTGGCGGCATACGGCTATCTCCTGCCGGGCACGGAGGGCGGCGCCGGCCGCAACTTTCCGCGCCGCGATATTGCCTGGAGGGCTCAGGTCGCGGCCACCGCCACCTGCGGCCGCCTCCGCCCAAGCAGGACCAGGATCAGCACGGTCGCGCAGGAGCAGACGAAGGTGAGGCCGAGCGCGCCGCGGCTGCCGAATTCGGTGAGCAGGCCGACAAGGAGCGGCGGCGAGATCGCGGAGGCGAGATTGAGCGGCAGCGCAATCATCGACATCGCCTTGACGAATTCAGTCTGGTCGTAGAACACGAGCGGGATGGTGGCCCGCGCCACCGCCATCGCGCCGCTGCCGGCGCCATAGAGCAGGATGAAGACCGCGACGGCCCAGGTCGCGCCCTCGCTCAGCATCAGCAGCAGCATGGCCAACGGCAGCGCCGTGCCCGCAACCAGCCCGGTCGTGATCCCGTCCCACCGCCCGCCGCCAAGAAGATCCAGCCCGCGGGCGCTGACCTGGATCACGCCCAGCATCGAGCCGCACAGAAGCGCCTGCGCCGGCGGCAGCCCCTCCGCGCGCAGGAGCTCGATCATGATGGCGCTGATGCCGAAATTGACGAAGGCGTTGAGCGTGATCGCGGCGACGACGAGGCCGAAAGTGCTCCGTGGAATCGTGGGCGGCGGCGGCGCCTTGACCGGCTCGCCGCCATCATCCCCGGCGATTTTCCGGCGCGGCGCGAGCGCATAGAGCGGAAGGCTGACGACGAGCATCATCGCGGCATAGACGAGGCACGTCCCGCGCCAGCCGAGGTGAGCGCTCAGTAACGAGGTCGTCGGCCAGAAGATGCTGTTGGACAGGCCCGTCACCAGCATCAAGGCCCCGATCGCATTCTTGGCCTGTCGCCCGGCAATCTCGTTCAGCATGATATAGGCGCCGGTCGACAGCGTGGCGCTGCCGGCGATGCCGAGGACGATCCAGGCGGCGAAATACATCGTCGGCTCGCGCGCGAGGGACAGCAGCACGAAGCCCGGCGCGGTGACGACCGTGCCGACCATCATGACAGTCCGTGCGCCATGAAGCGCGAATGATTTGGCGAGCCACGGGGCGCACAGGCCCATCGAGACATAGAGAACGGATGTCCCGGCGAACACCGCCGGCAGGCTCATGCCGAGGTCGGCGGCGAGGTCGCGCCCGACGATGGCAGGCAGCCCGATCGTGCCCCATCCGACCAGCTGCGTGATGGCGAGCACCAGCAGGACGCCGATCAGCCTGCCGTCAGATTTCAAGAACCGCATTCCAAACGTCGCCTGGCCGACAGGCGCAGATCGCGCCTGTGAGCCATGCTTAGCCGGGGACCGAGCCCACGGGAACGCCGACCGCCGAATGGCAGAAGGCGGCCAGGAGCATGTCAGGCACACGTCAGGCGCGGGATGATCGTCCTTATCGGGCGATCCCGAGCAAGGAGCGCGCCTCTGCCGCAGTCGCGACGCGCCGTCCGTGGCGGGCGACAGCCTCGCAGGCGATGCTCACGAGCTCCGCATTGCTGGCGGCGAGGCGCGTCTTGTCGACCCTGATATTGTCCTCGAGCCCGGTGCGAACCGCATCGGCGTCCCGCGCCAGCGCCCAGCCCATGACCTCGGCCTGATGACGTCCGATCCCGGCCGCGGTCCACGTCGCGTTCGGGATCAGCCGCCTCAGCTCTGCCAGAAGGATGTCGAGGACGTGTTCGTCCGCGGGCATCGCATTCTTGACGCCCATAACGAACTGCACGTGCGGACGGGCGTCGATCAGCCCCGCCTCGATCAGACGCCGAGCACCATGCAGATGCGAGAGATCGAAGATCTCGATTTCCGGACGAATGCCATTTGCCTTCATGCCGGTGGCAAGAGTCTCGACCAGAGCGGCGCTGTTCTCGTAGACGATGGTCGGAAAATTGACTGAGCCTGTGGACAGCGAGGCCATATCCGGCTTCAGATAGAGCGACGATCCACGCGCCGAGGGATCGCGCCCTCGCCCGCCGGTCGAGAACTGTACGATCATGGCGGGACAATGCTTCCTGATCCCCTCCTGCACCAGCGCGAAGCGCTCCGGGTCGGAGGACGGCGTCTCGTCGTCGTTGCGAACATGGATATGCGCAAGGGTGGCGCCAGCCTCGAAGGCCTCGTGCGTCGATTCGATCTGCTCCGCCGGCAGGATCGGCACCGCGGGGTTGTCCTTCTTGCGCGGAACAGAGCCGGTAATAGCAACAGCAACGACGACGGGGTTCATCCTGCATCCTCATGATGATCGCGCTCGAGCGCAATGTTCGAACGAACATCACATAACGCCTGAAAACCGGCCGCGGCAACCAACATCGCCCTGAGCGGCTATGAGCGCCACCTCGCGACGCGGCCTCGCCGCATCAGGCCGTATGGCCGGGATCGACGTGCTTCGGCGTCTTCTTGTCGCGCTGGGGCGTCATCCTGGCAGGATCCGGCGCGCCGGGGACCCCGCGCGGACCCAGCTGCTCGCGCTGGATGTCGTCCTCGGAGCGGGATGGCTCCACGCCGTTCGGCTCACGGGGCTTGGTCATCCCGGCCTCACGCCCAGCGCGTTGTCGCCGGCCTCCCGGCCGGGCACGCTGACTTGAACTTCATGCCCCTCACGCAGCGCGAGGGATGCGGCCGCGACCGCCGACTCGAAAGCAGCTTCCTTGGTGGCATATGTGTTCTTGACGTCGCCGTCGTGCAGCACGCCCCATTCGTCCCGCACCGGCACGATGGCATATTGAGCAAGGCCCATTGTCGAACTCCTGGCTTGGCTTTCAAAAGACCGCCTGTCCGATAACGCGCCGGCGGGCTTAACGTTGCGTCAGCTGCGGATGGATCGCACTCACCTGCCACACCGTTGCCGCTGTCGTCGGCGGCCCCCAAAACGTTGCTGGTCGACATCCTGGTTGCGGCAATGACTATCTCGTCGGCGAGTTGAATACAGGGCGGTCTCCACCGCGCCAAAAGATTGATTTGCCTCAATAAGATCGCCGAAGCTGTTTCTAGGATTATCGTTGCTGCAAACCGGTTCGATACCAGACCTCGCGGGTAGTCGCGTACGCCCGGCAATCCAGGCCGACGTCACTCAAGCTCCCGCAATCATCACAATCGGCTTAGACAATGAGCGCCATCGCCCTGCCACCTTCGACACGGGACTTGCGCCTCGACCTGTTTCGCGGACTCGCAAACTGGGCGATGTTCCTGGGCCATATTCCCAGCACCGTGCTGGCTTGGCTGACGTTCCGGAACTATGGCTTCAGCGATGGCGCTGATCTGTTCGTGTTCATTTCAGGCTATACCTCGGCCCTTGTGTACACCAGGCACATGTCCGAGCGAGGCTTCGTTTTCGGAGCAACCCGACTCTTGAAGCGGGTCTGGCAGATCTACGCCGCGCACGTCTTGCTGTTCGTGTTCTATATCTCGTCCATCCATTTTCTCTCGCAGGAGTTCAACGTTCCCCGTTTCATCGATCAATTCAATGTTGCACCTCTTACGAATGCGCCGGTCGAAACGCTGTTGCAGGGACTGGTGCTGAGATACAAGCCGGTGAATCTCGATGTGCTGCCCCTGTATGTGGTTCTGATGGGTAGCTTTCCGCCAATCCTTTGGATGATGCTACGGCACCGAAACTGGATCATGGCAGGATCCGTCCTTCTGTATTTCGCCGCTCGACAATTTGGCTGGAATCTTCCCTCCTATCCCTCGGGCTGGTGGTATTTCAATCCTTTCACGTGGCAACTTCTCTTCGTCATCGGTGCGTGGCTGGCGCTCGGTGGAGCCGGAACGTTGAATTTCCTGGTTCGCTCCCGAGTGGTTTTCTGCGTCAGTGTGATCTATTTGCTTTTCGCGGCGGCAATGACCCTGGCGGGGATTCTGCCGGAGCTTCGGACGATATTTCCGCGCGCTCTGTTCGAGATATTTAATCCGAACGACAAAACCAATTTAGCGCCCTACCGTTTCCTGCATCTGGCGCTTCTGACAATCGTCGTAACGCGACTCATACCGATCGATGCACCGGGACTGCGCGCAGCCATCTGGCAACCGTTGATCAAATGCGGCCAACAGTCGCTTGAAGTGTTTTGCGTTGGAATCTACCTGTCATTCATCGCATATTTTATACTGCAAGCGACTTCCGACAATGTTCCTTCTCAGCTCCTCGTTGGAGCTGGTGGCCTGTCGGTCATGACCGCGGTTGCCTATTACAGATCATGGTCAAAGCGAGCGGATAAGACCGTCCACGCCAACTTGCATAGTCAAACCGGGAAAGACGGCCACAAGCCCGTCAGCGAACTCGCAATTCGTTGAGGTAGCACGGCCGTCTGAGGCCGGTCGCTGAAACTGCTGCCAATCGACAGCTGTCTAGATCAGACGATGAAGCCGCAACGATACAGTCACGAACGGAGCACCGCAGCGCCAACGAGCTTACCCTCCCTAAGGTGAGCGAGTGCTTCGTTCGCCTGCGTCAGCGGGAATACTGTTGTCTGTATCCGAATGTTGGCTTTAGCAGCAGCTGCGAGGAAATCGATTCCGTCGCGCCGCGTCAGATTGGCTACCGACATAATCTGTCGCTCTCCCCAGAGAATATCGTACGGGAATGCGGGAATGTCGGACATATGAATGCCGGCGCAGACGACCCGGCCGCCCTTTCGCACCGCGCGCAGGGCAAGAGGCACCAGCGCGCCAACAGGTGCGTAGATGATTGCGGCGTCGAGCTCGGCCGGTGGCCGATCCTCCGAAGCGCCAGCCCAATTCGCACCGAGAGAAAGCGCAAACTGCTGCGCGTCCCGATCGTCGGCACGTGTGAAGGCATAGACGGTCCGCCCCTGATCTCGAGCAACCTGCGCTACGATATGGCCCGCCGCGCCAAAACCATAGATGCCCAACGCTTTGCCCTCGCCCGCCATGATCAGGGATCTCCAACCGATCAGACCGGCGCAGAGCAGCGGGGCGACGGCTACGTCATCGCCGTCCTCGCCAAGTGGAAAGCAATACCTTGCATCGGCCACCAGATGGCTCGCAAAGCCACCATCACGCGTGTAGCCGGTGAATTGGGGCCGATCGCAGAGATTTTCCTTGCCGGTGCGGCAGTAAAGGCACTCTCCGCAGGTGTAACCAAGCCAAGGTACGCCGACGCGCGTGCCCAAGGCCAGATTCTCGACATCCTCGCCCAGTGCATCAACGCGGCCGACGACCTCATGACCCGGAACGATCGGATAAGGAATGTCGGGCAGCTCACCGTCAACGACGTGCAGATCGGTTCGACAAACTCCGCAAGCGCTGACTTTGATACGAACCTCGCCTCGTCCGGGAACGGGATCCGGTCGCTCTTGAAATGAAAGCGGCTTTCCTCGCGCAGTCAGGATCATCGCATGCATCTGAGAAGCCCTCCATCACGCACCCCAACCGGGATCAAAAGCAAGACGGCGCGGCCGTCACTCGATGTCGGTCACCGCCTCGCGAACCCTTCTCGGCGGCTGCAGCGACGCGATTGACCGTACCGGAACGCATGGGTGAACTCCTGGCGCCTCTATAGGCTATCAACGACGCGCGGAGGCGGTTTGAGCTGCCTCAAGCACGGCTGCGCGCGGGCCCCTACTCTGGCACGCCCCAAGTGCAGGCCTTGCGCCACGGTGGGCGTCAGCCAGGCGGAAAAATCGCCCGCATGATCTCGGCGCTTGCGGCATAGGCGATGTCGGTCAGCAGCGCCCCGACACAGCACGCGATCGGGATCGGCACCAGCATCGGATGAATGGGATGACCGGCGATCTGCGCGGTGGTGCGCCCGCGCACGTTTTCCTGCACGGTCGGCCTCGTGGGACTTTAGGCCCTGCCCGACCGGCCAATTCGTGCGCCGTGTGATGGTTCCTAGCGGCGCGTCAGGCCCAGCCTCTGGCGAACCTCGTCGTCCTCGATCGCCCGACCGAGGCGCGCATCCTTGCCGTCTTCGAAATCTTCCGCGAACGTTTCGAGCGTGCGAAATGCGTCCCCGGCGCTCGGTGCCGTCTCAATGTGAGCAATCGACTGACCGTTGACCGTGAGATCGGCCTCGCCCCAAGGCGTGGTGTCGATCGCGAGGCGATCGCCGCCGGCATTTGCAGTGAAGTGCTGGACGGTGGACTTCGACGTCGGCAAGGAGAGATCCGGCGTCCAATCGATAGGCTTGTCGGTCATGTCGTGTGTACCCCGAAGTCAGGGCCGACGAATAGACTATCCGCCGCGCGGGACATTGACCTGGATCAGGCCCGGCGGCCGGGCCGTCCTTGTTCTTGCGGGCCTGGGTGGGCATCGGACACCAGCCCCACGGCGGCTTTGCAATTCGCCACGATCAGGTCGCGATACAGCACACAGTCAACTGAGTTTCACCGTAACCCGGTTGCGAATTGCATGGGAGCGTGGCCCGCAAGGCAACGTCTCGAAGGAACATCAGGCCGCACTCAGCAGCAGCGCACAAAAGCCGAGGACAACGGTCTGAGCCGCGGACGCTCCGAAGGTCACGATCTTGATGGTCGTCGCCAGACGCATCAGGTTGAATTTGGTGTCGCTCACGTCGTGGCGCAGGAGGACGTGCGCGATCATGGCGTCTTCCACGAGATCGCTGATGATATAGGCGGTCGGCACGATGCTTACCGCGACGCAATACCACCTATCGGCCGGGTCAGGCCATGTCAGCGCCGAAACGAGCCATAGCGAGCCAGCGACGAAAAACCCTCCGACAAGAAAAATGTAGACGACATCCAGAGGCATGATGCACTGGGCATAAGGCCTGCGGAAAGGACCATTGGCGGGCGACCGCAGCCACTGCTCGAGCGATCTTGGAGTAAGCGCCTCGCCGGTCGATGGAATCGGTCCTGGGCGTTCGAGGAAGCGAGCGCCCACATCGGCGCCAAACCGGCTCGAAATCATGGCCACGATGAACGGCCAGATGATGGCCGCCGCGGCGAACGTGATTGCGTACATCTTTCCTCCCGAAATTCGCTTAGGTGAGCCCCTCTCAGCGACGTGGCCGGTTCAGGGCTTTCGACGTCTGGGCATTTGGCTGGCAATCGCCACGCCGAACTCCGCCTTGGCGCCCCTGAAATTGGCCCGGCTGACCGTGGCACCGCACAGATTGGCGCCGGTCAGATCCGCGCCCTGAAATCGGCGCCTCCCAGGGATGCGTCCTCGAAGTTGACGCCGCGAAGATCGGCATGGCGCAAATCGGTGATGAAGCAGCGAGCTGGAGAGATGCTCTGCGATTTTCTGCCTGAGGCGAACGATGTTGGTGTCGGCCCCGCCATCATCAGCGTCGTTCCACGTGCCATCCAGCAACAAGATGATGCGCTTCGCCACTCCAGCCCCACGGCCTCACGGCACGCCCGGCAGAACTCGATCAATCTAGCGAGATTGTGTCCGCCCGCCTGCAACTTGAGGATGCTACACTTGCTCCGAGGATGTCCAGCGGGTTCGCCGTCAGCGCACAGCGAGCGCCGACGACCACTCGAAACGCGTCAGGTGCAGGGGATCGCGCGGATATGCTCAGGTGCCGGACAATTCTGGCGCGGCACGTGTTGGAGCGGGTGAAGGGAATCGAACCCTCGTATTCAGCTTGGAAGTCCGATTTCGGTTCAGTCACCAAACTTCACTCAGCGTCATTTCTAATCACGTTTCAACGCTTTAGACCCAAACCTCACTTCACCGGGCTTCATTCAAAATCGGTCCCCGTCACGGTATCTTGCGCCCGGTGAGCGCCCGAAAACATGGGCACATCGACCAATCTCTGGTTGTCTGGATCGCCGGCTACTAGCACCATACGAAGCGCGTTTTTGGCAGGATTCGTCGATGGACAAAAAGCTTCGCCTACCGGAAGTCGCTGAGTCATGGGTGCCTAAGCGCTACTTGTTCGACGAACCAATCAGCGTTGCCAGGCAACACTCTGGTGACATCCTGATATGGGTTATGAAGATACTGCTCGGGATAATCTACGCAGAGCGACTCTTCCCCTTGCAGCGATCCAAACCGCGAGGGCGCCGGATAATTCCTTCTGACATGAAGGATTCTTTGACGATGACCCACTTCTTCGTCCAATCCCTCGATCTGAAAATTGAGTTCGAGGCTGAAGGAGAGTTGCGGATTCCTGGGTCAGTCTTCATCTTTAACTTGAAGCAGCATTCAGACCCCCAGACTCACTTCCATTAGGTCCCGACGTCGCTTGCGGATTTGAAGAATAGATCAGCATCGGCCTATTCTGGATTCACGACCAATCAGGCTGCGGCGAATAAGTCCGCCTGAGTCGGTTCGCTTGACGCCAGCCTTGCAGGCTTCGCGTGACATCGAGTGAACACAAAAGATCACGCAGTCATCGTGAGTCGGAAGAGCAGCAGCCCGAAAAAAAGATGCTCTAAGTGCGCCCGACTTGCGCCCGATCTGCAGTGAATAAGTCGACCATCGACCTTGGCCGCGCGACTCCGCTGTGCAACTTACTGAGTTGCAAGTGAAATTTACGGAGACGTTGGAGCGGGTGAAGGGAATCGAACCCTCGTATTCAGCTTGGAAGGCTGCTGCTCTACCATTGAGCTACACCCGCATGAGGGGCTCCCTAACACGGCCGGGCGGCGGTCTCAACTGCCCAGGAGGTCGCCTTGCAACGTCTTGCGCCCCGTGCGAGCGCCCTGGTTCCTTCCCGACCCGGCGCCCCTTAACAGCGCCAGGAATGCCGCCTATATTGAGATCTTCCGAAACCAACGAAAGGAGGTGATCCAGTGTCTCTTACCAAGCGCTGTCACCTCGCTGGGATCGCCCGCTGAGCTCCGGCTAAAGGGCTTGGCATCGGGGCGCTCTCAGCCCTGGACCAGCGAGCAAGAAATCGGGCGCGACGGGGCCTCCCCGCCGCGCCTTTCTTTTCGGATTTGCTCGTTTCAGATTTGACTTGTGGATCGCGGCCGCTCGCCGGTCCAGCCCACGCGAATCCGCTCGCGCAGCGCAACGGCTGCGATGAGAATCCCGACGCACCAGGCCACGACCGCGCGGTGGGGCTCCGCGCCGAGCAGCACCGTGAAGAGGCTCGTCAGCAGGCACGGCGCGATGACCTTCCCCGTCCGGCTCATGAGTGCAAGCAGGAACGGCATCGCGGCGATCGATATTTGCAGGACGTCCATATCGGGGACGCAGGACTTCAGAAGCCGAAGATGCCGAACATGCGCGGGCGTTTGCCGCGCCGGCTCTCCACGATCCGCTCGCCGCCGTTCTCGGCCGAGCTGCCGTAATAGCGGTGATGGCCGGCCTGGTCGTGCAGGTCGGCAGGCTCCGATAGTCCGGCCCGACGCGCATCGCAGATGATCTTGCAAGCATTCCTGGTGTTGTGACCCGACATTGCCGCCTCCAGCGAAAATCTTGTTGTTGTGGTCATCAGTCGCGACCGGTTCCGGCGGCGTTCACACGGCAACGCCGCAATCGGGTTTCAGGACGGTTTCGTCGCTTGCGGGCTACGCAATATTTTGCTTCGGAATTGTCGGCACCGCCGTCGGTGCGACGTCCTTGGGACCCGTGCAGAAAAACAACGAGGTGACGATGCTTTACGCCATCCTGGCCTATCACGTGGAAGACGAGGTCATGTCCTGGACGCCCGAGCAGGACGCCGCGGTGGTGGCCAAAGTCATCGAGGTTCAGGCCCCCTTGCGGGCCAGCGGCCAGTTTGGGCCGGCCGCCCGCCTGGATGAGACCCGAAAGGCCCGCACCCTGCGGGGCCCCGGCGCCGGCATGGTGCTGGACGGCCCGTTTGCCGAGACCAAGGAGCAGCTTCTGGGCTTTCACCTGATGGAATGCGGCACCGAGGAAGAGGCGATCGCGGCGGCGCGGAAGCTGCGGGCGGTCAATCCGACCGCGGTCTATGAAATCCGCCCGGTCAAGCTTTACGTGCCTGCCGATGGGTTCGGCGCGACATAGAAGCGCTGGATCAGCAGCCCGCCAAAGGCGATGCACCACACGTAAGGCGCGATATGCGGCGCAAACGCCGCAACGATCGTGCCGGGGATGAACACCAACAGCGGAAACATCGAGGCGACGATCTCGCGGCCCCACCCCCGCAGGATTGTCCACCACAGCCAGACATTGAGGCCGGCGATCGCGGTCAGATGCAGGCCGTAGAGCACCGCGACCGCGCTGCTCATGGCGAAATTGGTGTAGAGGCCGTTGGTCACCGGCAGCAGCACGATCGAGAGCAGGAAGAACAGGTTGAGGACCACTACGCCGCGGCTGCCGACGGGCTGGCGGGCCAGCCGGCGATGATGGCTGATCCAGAACACTCCGGCGATGATGAAGCTGAGCGCGAAGCCGGCGAGCTTGCCGGAATAGACATGGGCGAGGTCGCTCCAGCCGGGCGCACTGGTGAACACCGCGGCCTTGGGCAGGTCGTACGCCAGAAGCGTCATGGCGACACCAAAAATGGTGTTGCTGAGCGATTCCAGCCGTCGCATCTCGAACAGGTCGGGCTTGAGCTCGGTCATGCCGGGGGCGCTTTTCGAAACTGGAACCTTGGGCCGTCCTCCCCCTAAATCCTAAAGCCGGTTTCGTCCAGCCGCATTGCGATTCGCGGCGGGATCGCCGACTCTCGCCCTTTCACTGGGGCGATTCGTGGCAGCATATCTGGACACGCTCAATGCGGAGCAGCGCCGCGCCGTGGAGCATGGCGTGGCCGAGGGTGCGACCGTGGGCGCTCCCCTGCTCGTCATTGCAGGAGCAGGCTCCGGCAAGACCAACACGCTGGCGCACCGCGTCGCACATCTGATCGTGGCGGGCGCCGATCCGCGCCGCATCCTGTTGATGACCTTCTCCCGCCGCGCGGCGGCAGAGATGGCCGGCCGGGTCGAGCGCATCGCCCGCAAGGTGCTGGGCGAGAACAACGCCGCGATCATGCGCGATGCGCTCAGCTGGGCCGGCACCTTCCACGGCATCGGCGCGCGTCTGTTGCGCGAATATGCCGAACGGATCGGCCTCGACCCCGCCTTCACCATCCACGACCGCGAGGATTCCGCCGACCTGATGAACCTGGTCCGGCACGAGCGCGGCCTGTCGAAGACCGAGAGCCGCTTTCCGGCCAAGGGCACGTGCCTGTCGATCTACTCGCGCTGCGTCAACGCCGAGATGGAGATCGAGAAGGTGCTGGGGCAGCACTATCCCTGGTGCGCAGGCTGGGCCGCCGAGCTGAAGGGCCTGTTCGCGGCTTACGTCGAGGCCAAGCAGGCCCAGCACGTGCTCGACTACGACGATTTGCTGCTCTACTGGTCGCAGATGATGAGCGATGCGCTGATCGCGGAGGAGATCGGCGGCCGCTTCGATCACGTGCTGGTCGATGAATATCAGGACACCAACCGCCTTCAATCCTCGATCCTGCTGGCGCTGAAGCCGGACGGCCGCGGCCTGACCGTGGTCGGCGACGACGCCCAGTCGATCTATTCGTTCCGCGCCGCCACGGTGCGCAACATCCTGGACTTTCCCCAGAGCTTCTCGCCGCGCGCCGAGATCATCACGCTCGATCGCAATTACCGCTCGACGCAAGCCGTGCTGGCTGCCGCCAACGGCGTCATCGGCCTTGCGCGCGAGCGCTTCACGAAAAACCTCTGGACCGACCGCAGCTCCGGGCAGAAGCCGCAGCTCGTCACCGTGCACGACGAGGCCGACCAGGCCCGCTACATCGTCGAGGAGGTGCTGGCGAACCGCGAGCAAGGCGCACTGCTCAAGCACCAGGCGGTGCTGTTCCGGACGTCCTCGCATTCCGGCCCGCTCGAAATCGAGCTGACCCGCCGCAACATCCCCTTCGTCAAGTTCGGCGGGCTGAAATTCCTCGACGCCGCGCATGTCAAGGACGTGCTGGCGCTGCTGCGCTTCGTCGAGAACCCGCGCGACCGCGTCGCCGGTTTCCGCATCCTGCATCTGTTGCCGGGAATCGGCCCCGCCACCGCGCAGCGGGTGCTCGACCAGATGGCGGAAAGCACCGATCCGCTCGCCGCGCTCGGCCAGATCCCGGCGCCGGCACGCACCGGCGCTGACTGGACCGACTTCGTGCGCACGACCCAGAACCTGCGCTATTCGGAATGGCCTGCCGATCTCGAACGCGTGCGGCTGTGGTACGAGCCGCATCTCGACCGCATGCACGAGGATTCCGAGACGCGCCGCGCCGACCTGATGCAGCTTGAGCAGATCGCGAGCGGCTATTCATCCCGCGAAAAATTCCTAACCGAGCTCACGCTCGATCCGCCGGATGCGACCAGCGACAAGTCGGGCCCGCCCTTGCGCGACGAGGACTATCTGATCCTTTCCACCATCCATTCGGCCAAGGGCCAGGAGTGGAAGTCGGTGTTCGTGCTCAACGTCGTCGACGGCTGCATGCCCTCCGATCTCGGCGCCGGCACCTCGGCCGAGCTCGAGGAGGAGCGCCGCCTGCTCTATGTCGCGATGACCCGCGCCAAGGACGATTTGCACCTCGTCGTTCCCCAGCGCTTCTTCACCCACGGCCAGGCCGCCAGAGGCGACCGCCACGTCTACGCCTCGCGCACCCGCTTCATCCCGGAGCCGCTGGTCTACCTGTTCGAGCGCACCGCCTGGCCGAAGGCCGCAACGGGTGCGGCCCGCACCGCGGCGCAAGGGCCGAAGATCGACATCGGCGCGCGGATGCGCGGGATGTGGCGATAGACGCAAGAGGCTGGTTTCGGGACCTGTCAGGATAAGTGGAACAGCCGAGGTCCCGATATGAAAGCCGTCGTCGTCGAGCAATACGCAACCATCGATCAGATCGACCTGAAGGACATCCCGCCCCCCTCGATGGAGCCGGGGCAATTGCGCATCCGCGTGGAAGCCGCCGGCATCGGCTTTGTCGACGGCTTGAAGATCGAGGGACGTTATCAGACCAAGGATCCACTCCCCTTCATTCCCGGAACGGAGTTCGCTGGCGTCGTGACGGAAGCTCCCGGCGCGCCCGGCGGCTATCAACCCGGCATGCGCGTGATGGGCATGACGCGGTCGGGCGCGCTTGCTGAAGAGATCGTCGTCAAGCCCGAAGCACTCCATCCGCTGCCCGACGGCGTCGCGGCCGAGGTCGCCGCCTCGTTTCGCGCCAACTATTTGACCGCGCTCTATGCGCTGAGCGCCCGCGCCGTCCTGGTCGCAGGCGAGCAGCTCCTGGTGCTGGGTGCGGCGGGCGGAACGGGAATCGCGGCCGTCCAGATCGGCAAGCTGCTCGGCGCGCGTGTGATCGCGGCGGCATCGACAGCGGACAAGCGCGCGTTCGCGCAGACGCACGGCGCCGACGCCGTGATCGATTATACGCAGTCCGACTGGCGCGACGGCTTCAAGGAGTTGACGGGCGGACACGGCGCCGACGTGATCTTCGATCCGGTCGGCGGCGAGATCTCTGTGCAGGCGTTTCGATCGATCGCCTGGCGCGGCCGTCATCTCGTGGTCGGGTTTGCCGCCGGCGCGATCCCCGCGCTGCCGTTCAACCTGCCGCTGCTGAAAGGCGGCGCCCTGCTCGGCGTCGACCTCGCGCAGATCCCGCTGCGCGAGCCCGAGTTGCAGAAGCGCCTGATGGCGCAATTGACGGGCTGGCTCGCCGACGGCCAGCTGAAGCCTGTGGTCGGCCGCGTTTTCGCGCTGGAGGATTTTCGCGAGGCGTTCAGGACCATGCAGACGCGCGGCGCGCTCGGCAAGATGGTGGTGCGGATCGCGCGATAGAACGCACAAACGGAAACCGAGCATTTCCGAAAGCCGGCTTGTGGCACCGCGGCCATTCATTAGGTGTGATCGATCCTCCCCGCAGAGACCTGATCAATGACCGCACCGCTTCAATTCGGCCTCGACACCTTTGGCGACGTCACCAAGGACGCTTCAGGCACCTTGCTCCCCCACGCCCAGGTCATCCGCAACGTCGTCGACGAAGCCGTGCTGGCCGACGAGCTCGGCCTCGACTTCATCGGCCTCGGCGAGCATCACCGCGCCGATTTCGCGACCTCCTCGCCGGAGACCGTGCTCGCTGCGATCGCATCGCGCACCAAGCGCATCCGTCTCGGCTCGGCCGTGACGGTGCTGTCCTCGGACGATCCGATCCGCGTGTTCCAGCGCTTTGCCACGCTCGATGCGCTGTCGAACGGCCGCGCTGAGGTCATCCTCGGCCGCGGCTCGTTCACCGAATCCTTCCCGCTGTTCGGCTTCGACCTGCGCAAATACGAAGAGCTGTTCGAGGAGAAGCTCGACCTGTTCGCCGCACTCTTGTCGCAGCAGCCGGTGAACTGGGACGGCAAGCTGCGTCCGCCGCTGCGGGACCAGCTGGTCTATCCGCCGGTCGAGAACGGCCGGCTGAAAACCTGGATCGGCGTCGGCGGCAGCCCGCAATCGGTGGTGCGCGCCGCGCATTACGACCTGCCTTTGATGCTCGCGATCATCGGCGGCGATCCCGCGCGCTTTGCGCCCTTCGTGGACCTCCATCATCGCGCCGCCAAGGAATTCGGCCGCCCCGCGCAGCCGATCGGCGTGCACTCGCCCGGCTACGTCGCCGAGACGGATGAAGAGGCCCGCGAAGAGCTGTGGCCCGACTACAAGGCCATGCGCGACCGCATCGGCAAGGAGCGCGGCTGGCCGCCGATGGGGCGCGACGAATTCGTCGGCGAGGCCGAGCACGGTTCGCTCTATGCCGGCTCGCCGGAGACGGTCGCGCGCAAGATCGCCAGGACCGCGAAGGCGCTCGGCATTTCGCGGTTTCAGTTGAAGTATTCGGCGGGTCCCTTGCCGCACGAGAAACTGATGCGGAGCATCGAGCTTTATGGGCGGAAGGTGGTGCCGATGGTCAGGGAGATGATGGGGTAGCGGCTTGTGGCAACCGCCTACTTCATCAACCCGAGCCGGCTCGCGCCGACATAGAGCGAGAGCACGGCGGCGTTGGAGACGTTGAGGCTCTTGATCTCGCCGGGCATGTCGAGCCGCGCCACGACGCTGCAGGTCTCGCGGGTCAATTGCCGCAGACCCTTGCCTTCGGCGCCGAGCACCAGCGCGAGCGGCTCGCGCAGCGCGACGTCCGACAGGTCCTCGCTGCCTTCGCTGTCGAGGCCCACGGTCTGGAAGCCGATTTCGTTCAGCGTGGTCAGCGCGCGCGCGAGGTTCTGCACGGTCACAACGGGCACCAGCTCCAGCGCGCCGGAGGCGGCCTTGGCGAGCACGCCGGTGGCTTCCGGGCTGTGGCGCGCAGTGGTGATGATCGCCTTCACCGCGAACGCTGCGGCGGAGCGCAGGATCGCGCCGACATTGTGCGGATCGGTGATCTGGTCGAGCACCAGCACCATGCCCTCCTGCTTCAAGGTCTCGATATCGGGCGAATGCAGAGGATCGGCTTCCGCAAGCAGGCCCTGATGCACCGCGTCGGGCGACAGCAGGCGGTCGATCTCCTGGGGCCGGACGATCTCGGGGGAGACGCGGGTTTCGATATTCTCGTCCGCAAGCCGCTTCGCAGCGTTCTCGGTCAGCGTCAGCTTGCGGATCCGCCGCTCCGGGTTGGCCAGGGCCATGGTCACGGTGTGCCAGCCATAGAGGATGACTGGCCCGTCGGCGTGCGAATCGCGGTCGCGCCAGGCCGGCCGGCCGGCCGATTTCCCGGGCCTGTTGAAGGGCTTAGCCCCGCCGCGGGAGCCCTTGGGGGTGAATTTTCGATCCTTCATGGGCTCGCTTGTGTCACGGGTCCCGGAATATGGCAATTTGGGTGGCTTCGAAGGCGATTTTAGCTGTTCGCCTCGGTTGACTTTGCCCCACCGGATCGCCCATAACCGCGCCCGGTCGCGCCCCCATCCGGGCTGTCGCGGCCTTCACGTTCCATGGCCGTCTTCGGTCGCCGGCAAGGTCCGGCCCGATTGTGCTGCCGTCGAGCGGGGGAGTGTCCCGAGTGGCAAAGGGAGCTGACTGTAAATCAGCCGCCTCATGGCTTCGCAGGTTCGAGTCCTGCCTCCCCCACCAGCCTTCGCTCGCTTCGCGAGCTACGGCTCGGCAAGCCAGCACAGGTGTTCGTGGCGCGAAGCGAGCGAAGGCTGTCACGCCGTAGCCCGAAGGGCGTAGGCGGACTCGCTCTCAACGCGGATCTCTCCACCTCGCGAGCTTCGGCTCGGCAAGCCATCCCGACACAGCATTGTGCGAAGCGAATGAAGGCTGCCGCGCCGTAGCCGACAGGCGTAGGCGGGCTGACAGCCCAGATCGATTCCGATCGTGATCATGCGCACACCGCGCAAGCAAAACGCCCGTCCGCATCGCGCGAACGGGCGTCTCGTCACTCGACCGATCAGAGATCAGTAATAGCGGCGCAGCACGCGATGGCCGCCGTAATACGGCATGGGCGCGTGGCGATGGGCGTAGCCGTAGCGCGGCGCATGGCCGTAGCGCGGAGCGTGGCCGTAGTGCACGCGCGGCAGATAGCCATGACGCGGGCCGTAGCCGTAGCGGTACGGACGGTAGTACGGGCGCTGATAGGGAGCGACAGTGGCGCGATAGCCATAGCCGTAATTGGCGGGCGCGACGACCGCGTCTTCACGATAGGTCGGATACGGCGCGAAGGCACCCGGGCCGGTGTAGGTCGGGCCCTGGTTGACGTAATAATACTGCGTGGTCGGCTCGGCGAGACGCTCATATGTGCCGTAGCCGTATCCATAGCCACCGCATCCGGTGTTGCAGCCGGAATAGACCGGCGCAACCGGCTGGCACGGATTGAAGCCGCAGGCCGCGGCCGGCGCGGTGGCGGCGAACATCACGGCAGCCGCCGCGACCAGTCCCGAAATCATCTGACGCATTACTCTCTCCTGTTGATTTCCGTTTGTTGGATTTTGACGTTTCTTAACCCGGCGGCCTGCCGGGTATTTCTGTGCGCGGCCGCGGCCGAGGCGGCCGAGGACGGTCGTTGATCTCGGGCGCATAGATCACCGGCGGCGGATCGACGGGCGCGTCCATCTGCGCCGGCAGCGGCGCGGACGAGGCGCCCCAGCTCTGATGGTAGCTCTCGGCGGGCTTGGGCAATTTGCGGTTGGCCGGCGGCTCGACCTCGAGCCGCCCATAGCCGGGCCGCAGGCCGAGCGTCGGATAATAATGGCCGACGTCGGAAGGTTGCCGCTCGGCGACATAGCGCCCGCCGTAGATCGTGGGCTGCACCTGCTGGTTCTTGCCAAGACCCCAGACACCCTCGGCCACCGTATAGGACGCGTCGATGTTGTTGATGATGATGGGGACGCCGGGACGGCCGGGAATGACGACGTCGAAGCCGCCGGCAAAGGCCGTCGCAGGCAATCCGATCAGAAAGGCGGCGAGCGCAACAGCACGCATGAGAGGACCCCGGTTATCCGGCGGCAACCTAACCGATCACCGCGCACAGAGGGTTAAGGCCCGCTCACCAACTTCCGGTAAGCCTAATGTGTAAGGATTGCGCGCCGCTCAAATGCCGCAAAGCCGGCTAGCAAAGCGTTAACGGCGCATCGCGCCGCCGTACGGAACTCGCGCCGCGCGCTCACATCCGTTTGACCATTGGATGACGAAATCCACCGGTTTCACCGGAACGTCCGACGCCTTCGGCATTTAGCCCCCGTCAACAAAATGGGAGCCAACAACCATGAACATCAAGCTTCTCGGGGCCACGGCGATTGCGGCGACCATGCTGGCTGGCTCTGCCACGGCGCAGACGGTCGTCACCAATTCCGGCCGCTGCTCGGCGCAATTCCCCAACGCCAACTGCCAGAACTTCGGCCCAGGAAATCCGTACACCGATAGCGGCACTCGCCACCGGCGCGCGACTTACCGCCAGACCAATGGCGACTGGAATAACGACTGGAACAGGAACCGCACCGGCTTCTGGCCCACCGACGTCGCGGCTGGCGTAGCCGGCGCCGCGATCGGCACCGCCGGCGCAATCGCCTCTGCGCCGTTCCGGGCCTGGGACAACTCGTACGCCTACGATAATTCCTACGCCTACGACAACGGCTGGAATAACTCTTGGAATAACTCCTGGGACAACCGCGGTTGGGACAATCGCAGCTGGGACACCCGCAGCTATGCCGAGCGCAATGGGTTCGTCTGTACGCCTGGCACCTGGTTCAAGGGCTCAGACGGCCGCCGGCACATCTGCCAGTAAGCGGCCCCACATCGAACCTGACGCGTCAGGCGGCCCCCGGGGCCGCCTGATCCACGTTTTGTGGCGGGACGCGCGGGTTCTGGCACTTTCCAATCAAGTCTGGTATTGCGGCGCGCACGGGCGGACAGCCCCGGCAACCGGCCGGGCCCTGCCCGCTTCGTCAGCGTCGCCGGCTTAGCTCAGCGGTAGAGCAGCGGTTTTGTAAACCGAAGGTCGGGGGTTCAATCCCCTCAGCCGGCACCAGTTGCTTCCCTAGCTCGCTGTTGAAATGGAGCTCCGGAAGATTTCTCGGCGACCTGCTGCCCTGGGCGCTTCGCGGATCTATTTCCCGCGGAACACCGCCGAGCGACGCTCCACGAAGGACTGGATGCCTTCCTTCATGTCTTCGCTGCTGAAGACGCGATCCTTGATGCTGGGAATGTAATCGATCGCAGCTCTCTCGCCGGCCTCGATGTATTTCAACGCGGCTTCCTTGGTTACCTGAATGCCGATCGGCGCGTTCCTGGCGATCAAATTCGCAATCTCCATCGCGCGCGCAATCTGCTGGCCGGGAGCGACGACTTCCTGAACAAACCCGACCTTGTGAGCCCGCGCGGCATTGAACTCATCGCACAGGAACAGGTGATACATCGCATCTCCCCATCCTGCCCGCGTCAGATATCTGAAATGGGCACCACCAAGGGGCGCGATCCCACGCTTGGATTCCATCTGACAGAACCGTGCGTCGTCGGCCGCCACGACGATGTCGCCAGCGAGCATCATTTCGATGCCAATCGTGAAGCAGATCCCCTGCACGGCCGTCACGATCGGCTTGCGACACCGGCTCTTCAACGCGAATGCATCGATGCTGCCGGGCTTGAGCTCGGTATTCTCGGCCTTGGGTCCGAAGAACTTCGGCATATCCAACCCGGCCGTGAAATCCGGACCCTCGGCGCAGAGGACCCCGACCCAATAGTCGTCGGAGCGATCGAGAAGCGTCATCGCATCCGACATCTGCGCCATCATCTGCGGACTGAAGGAGTTCTTCTTTGCGACGTTGTCGATGATGATCTTGAACACATGCCCGTGCACCTCGGTGCGAATCTGACCGACTTTGGCTTTGGTGTCGCTCATTGCTCGTCTCCAAGTTTTCTTCCAGGCGACTGCACGCCCGCAGGCTGCGCCCGGTAGCACCCGCGTCCGATCCTTCATTGCTCCGCCTAGCTCAGCGCAGCGAACGCCGTCCGTTCGAAGGCCATCAGTTCTTCCGTCCGGCCCTCGCGTATCTTCAGGAGCCATTGCGGATCCTGAAGCAGCGCGCGCCCCACCGCGACAAGATCGAATTCCTCGCGATCGAGGCGGCGGATCAGCTCGTCGAGGGACGCCGGACGGGAGCTCTCCCCGCCGTATGCGGCGATGAACTCGCCGGTCAAGCCGACCGACCCGACCGAGATCGTCGGCACCCCCGTCACCTTCTTCGCCCAACCGGCGAAATTCAGATCGGAGCCGTCAAACTCCGGCTCCCAGAACCGCCGCTGCGAGCAATGCAGAACGTCTACGCCGGCGTCGACCAGAGGTTTGAGCCAGGCTTCCAACGCGCGAGGCGTCTCGGCCAGCTTCACTTCATAGTCCTGCTGCTTCCACTGGCTGATGCGGAGCAAGATCGGAAAGTCCGGTCCGACCGACTTGCGCACCGCGTGAACGATGTCAGCGGCAAACCGGGCCCGGCCCGGCAGGTCCTTGCCGCCATAGGCGTCCTCGCGGCGATTGGTCCCGTCCCAGAAGAACTGATCGATCAGATAGCCGTGCGCACCGTGCAGCTCGACGGCGTCGAAGCCCAGGCGCTTCGCGGCAAGTGCCGCGTCGGCGAATGCGCGAATGGCATCAGCGACGTCCTCTTCGCTCATCGGCTCGCCGAACTTCTTCTCCGGTCGCGACAGACCCGACGGGCTGTCATAAGCCCCCGGAGGAGACCAATCCTTGGCGCGGGTGCGAACGGCTCCGACATGCCAAAGCTGCGGTGCCATCAGGCCGGCCGCGGCATGCACCTCGTCCACCACGCGGCGCCACCCGGCCAGCTCCTTTTCGCCGTGAAAGCGGGGAACATTCGGATCGTTCAGGGATGCCGGACGGTCCACGCCCGTCCCCTCCGAGATGATGAACCCAACCGCTCCTTCGGCACGGCGGCGGTAATATTGCGCGACGTCTTCGGTCGGAATGCCGCCCGGAGAGAATGATCGCGTCATCGGCGCCATCACGACCCGGTTTGGCAGGCTCAGCCCTTTCAGCTTGAAAGGCCGGAAAAGAACGTCAATGGACATCCGTGCTCCATGAGTAAGTTGGTCGTGTTGCTGGCTCAAATCACCCGCGCGGCATGTTCAGGAGGCGCAACTCACTTTCCGTCGGCGCTGAGTACGCTACCAAATTGGTCCCACGTGGTCCCATTCCAGCGCTGCAGTTGCAGCTGCGTGTAGGCCATGCTGCTTTCCGGGCCCGTATTGATGACGACACCCGGTATGACAGTGGGAAGGGACAGCCCGCGTATGTTCCTCGATTGCTTGACGATGTTCTCGCGCGAGAGATCGTTGCCGCATTGCTTGAGCACTTGCTCAAGGAGCTGCCCCTGCTGGGTGCCGAACAGATAATTGTTGTCTCCGATATCCGCGCCTGGGAGGTATTTGGCAAAGAACTCGCGGTACCATTTGATGCCGGGATCGTCGGCCCATTTCTTGTCATTCGGATCCTTGGTGATGGTCGCAGCGACGATGCCCACCGCCTTTTCCGGGCCCGCCGGGACGATGGTCGACGACACCGAGCTCGAAACGAAATTGATCAGGAACAGCGGCTTCCAAGCGATCTCATCGGCTTTCTTGATGGCCTGCGCTGCGAATTTGGGCGTGCCGGCCACCAAGAAGGCCTCTGCGCCGGACGATTTCAGCGAAACGACGTGGGAATCAATGGTCGGCTCGGTCACTTCGTAGGACGAGGCGACGACCTTCTTGTCGAAATCGTCCTTCAAATAGCCTTTGAATGCATTGACGAAGTCCTTACCCAGATCGTCGTTCTGATACAGGATGGCAATCTTCGCGTCCGGCCGGGTCTGGGTGATGTATTTCGCGTAGATTCGTCCCTCGGTGTCGTAGCTCGGCAATCCCGTCGTGGTCATGGGGAATTCAGCGAAGTTCGTGAATTTGGTGACTCCGCTCACGACAAACAGATGCGGCACCTTCTTCGCGTTGACGTATTTGATGGTGGCGGCGATGCCGGGCGTACCCAGCGGACCGAACAGGAACGCCACCTCGTCGCTTTCGACAAGTTTCCTGGTCTGCTCCACCGTCTTGGGAGGACTGTAGGCATCGTCGTAGGTGACGAGGTTGATCTTCCGTCCGTTGATGCCGCCACGATCGTTGATCGAATTGACGTAGGCGATCATGCCCTTGCCGGTGTTGCTCAGCGGCGAAGCGGGCCCGCTGAACGGGAAAGTCGCCCCAATCTTCACCTCGGATTCGGTGACGCCCGGCGTCTGCGCATGCGCGCCGGCTACCGATGCCGCGAGCGCGGCACCAATCATGATATTTCTCAACATTGTCAGCTCCCTTCGGCGACAGATCCGTCGCTCACATTCTTGCTTGGCGGAATTCGATTCCGGGCGCCCCTCAGCCCGCGGCCGCGTTGGACCTCCCTGGGCTCACGCGCGCGTCCGCCATCTCCCGTAACTTGTGCTTCAGGATCTTGCCGGTGGAGGCCGAGGGCAGAGCGTCGAGCACGATCAATTCGGTCGGACGCTTGTAGGACGTGAGCAATTGAGCCGTGTACGTCTTGAGGTCTTCAGCACTGATGCTGGCACCGGGAAGAAGCTGCACGAACGCGACGACCTCCTCGTTGCCATCGGCCTTCCGTCCGACGACGGCCGACTGAACGACCTGCTCGTGCGCGTTCAGGACCGCCTCGACCTCGGCGGGATAGACGTTGAAGCCGGAGCGGATGATCAGCTCTTTGGTGCGGCCGGCGATGTAGAGATGCCCCTTGTCGTTGACGCGGGCGAGATCCCCTGTGTTGAACCATCCCAGGTCATCGATCGCCGCCGCCGTCAGGTCGGGCGCGCGATAGTAGCCGAGCATGATGTTCGGACCTCGAACGTGCAGTTCGCCCACCTCGCCGGTCGCCACCCTCTTTCCTTGCCCGTCCACGATCCGGTGCTCGATGCCGGGAAGAAACGGTCCGACCGACTCATCCGAAACAGGCTGTTCCGAACGGACGCCCGACAGACCTGGCGAGCATTCCGTTATGCCGTAGTTGTTCAGCAGCGGGATTCCAAACTCGTCCTCGATTCGCTTCTTCAGATCGAGATCGAGCGGAGCGCCGGCAACGGCCATGATCCGCAGCCTGCCCCGTTCGAGCCGCTGGATGCCCTTGACCGCCTTGTGTTCGAGCATTCGTTGATATGTCGCGGGAACACCGAACAGGCTCGTGATCCCCTCCTCGGCGATGGCACGAGCCAGCGCAGCGGGATCGGCCTTGGCCACGACATGCAGCGTGCTGCCGTGCATCAGGGTCGAGATCAGCAGGATCGCGTATCCGACGATGTGCGACATCGGCAGCACGCCATAGATGCGGTCGTCCGGAGTGTTCTGGCGGAGGATTCCCGACGTCCTCGCGGTGAAGAGGAGGTTGCGGTGGCTCAGCATGACGCCCTTCGGTGCACCCGTCGTGCCCGACGTGTACAGAAGGCCCGCGACCTGGCGCGCGCCATCCTTCTCGACGGGCTCCGCTTGCGCATCCGCATTGAGCGGACCGATACCGATTCCACCAAACGGCCCGACCGCATCGATTTTTGCGCCGACGCGGCTGGCGTGATCGGCGGCTTCCTTCGACAGCGCCGCGTTGAATAGCACGCGTCTGGCGCCGCTGTGCGTTCCGATCAGGTCGATCTCTCGGGGCGAAAGACGGGGATTGACCGGAATACCCCAGGCATCGAGCTTGCTCGCCGCGAACAGCATCGCTCCCAGGGCCACGCTGTTCTCGCTGGCGATCATCACGCGATCACCGGGCCTGATGCCCAAACCAGCGAGGTCCTTTGCTGCAGCGTCGACTGCGTCCGAGAACTGCCGGTAGCTCCAGGACCGCCCGCCTTCCACGAAGGCCGGATGATCCGGAATATCCCGCACAAACGGCGCGTAGACCTCGTGCACTCGGGACGGCAGGCCGTCCAGCAGTTCGGCTGCGGTGAGATCGTCCACGCTCCTCATGCCATCCTCCCTCGTGCCTTGTTTTCGGCAGCGTTGCGCGGCCCCCTTCAACCGAGGGCGGTCCGCATTCTTCTGTTGGCCGGTGGAGTAAATCGTTCTAAAATAGAACTGTCAAGCCGAGCGGACGCCGAATGAGCTATAACAGGCGAAATTCTGCTACAGGCATGAAATTCTGATTTAGAATTTGGTGCCTCGGCGCGAGCGTTCGTAGAACCAGCAAGACAAGGCTGGCTCGAGGAAGCGCGGCGCTCGCAATAAGCGTGGCGCCATACCGCTGCGACATGAGCTATCGCGCGACGACTGTTTGAAGCTGGCAGCGGGAAAGCGCGATCAGGCCCTACCTGAACTTCGCACCGAAGTTGGCGCCAGTCACCATTTCTCGACCCACGGCCGGAGCACGACTTCGAAGGCCCAGGTCGACCGATGCTGACGGTGCAGCTGCAGATAGGTTTTCGCGATATGGGCGGGGTCGGCCATGTTGTCGTCGACGGTCGTTCCCGCCAGCCGGTGCGCGCGGGTCCCGTCCTCCTGGGTCCAGCCGATCGCAGCGTCGATCGGCACATTTGCCACGTGGATTCCCTGCGGCATCAGTTCCCTTGCCATGCTTTGCGCAAGTCCGGACTTGGCATGACATGCCATTGCAAACGGACCACTCGACGGAAAGCCTTTGAGCGCCGCGCTGGCGTTCGTGAAGATGATCGTTCCTCTCGCCCCATTGGCGTCAGGCTCGTTTCCGAGCATGAGCCGAGCGGCCTGTTGTCCCACCAGGAACGCTGAGAACGCCGCGTTTCGAAGTGTCTCGAGCGCCATGACCGGATCGGCCTCGATCACGTTCTTGCGGAAGATGCCGGGAACCCGGCCATCGATGTTATGCACGACAAGCCTTGGCGTCCCGATCTCGTGAACGACATTCTCGAACAGCCGTGCCACAGCTGCCGGTTCGCTTGCATCGCAGGCGTATCGACGCACGCCATGCGACTTTTCGAGGGACTGAAGAACCGCTTTTTCCGGATTCCGGGCTGCGACGGCGACACGCATCCCATTGTCCGCGAACAGCCTGGCGCAACTCGAACTGATGCCGGGGCCGCCGCCGACAATGAGTGCGACCTCGGGTGCGGAAGTTTGGGTGTTCGGAGTGGACTGAGTCATGTTGCTTCCTCCAGTTGGCTTTAAGTCGTGGCGTCGCCACGTGGGCAGGGCCTATTGCCTCACCGCAATCGCGACCTTGCCCTTCGCACGCCCGGTCTCGACATAAGCCAGCGCATCACCGGTCTTTTCAAACGGGAAAACCTTGTCCACGACCGGGCGGATCACCCCGGATTCGATCAAGGACGTGATTTCGCTCAGCTGCTGCCCCTGCGCGCGCATGAACAGGAATGAGAAGTGCACACCAAGGCTCCTGGCTTTCTTCCGCGCACCACGGCTCAGCAGGCGCATCACCAGCCTCAGGAACAGGTTCATGCCCTGCCGCTTGGCGAATTCGGGGTCGGGCGGCCCGGTGATCGAAATGAGCAGGCCACCCGGCTTGAGCACGCGCAGGGATTTTCCAAGCGCCTCGGCGTCCTGGCTGTGCAGGACCAGATCGTAGTCCGACAGAACCTTCTCGAAATCCTGGGTCTTGTAATCAATGACGAGGTCCGCACCGAGACTCTTGACCAGCTCGGCATTCTTCGCGCTCGTCGTCGTCGCGACGATCGCACCGAGATGCTTGGCGAGCTGGATCGCGAAAGTCCCCACCCCGCCGGAGCCGGCCTGGATGAAGACCTTCTGGCCCGGTTTCAGCTGCCCCACCTCGACCAGCGCCTGCCAGGCGGTCAGCCCCACCAGCGGGATGGAGGCGGCCTCTTCCATGCTGATATTCTTAGGCCGTAGCGCCACATCCGCTTCATCGATCGCAATGAATTCGGCGAATGTTCCGACCCGATGATCGCGCGGCCGTGCATAGACCTCGTCGCCGACCTTGAACCGCCTGACATTGCGGCCGACCCTGATGACTGTCCCGGCAACATCGTGGCCCAGAATGAAAGGCGGACGATACGGCAGTATGAGTTTGAATTCTCCATCCCTGACCTTGGAGTCCAGAAGGTTTACGGCCGTTGCATGAACCCGAACCAGGATATCATCGTCCCGCACCTCCGGTTCTGGCATCGTTGCCAGGCGCAGAGCGCCTTTCTTCTGGTACTTGTCGACAACGAATGCCTTCATGATCTCATCTCCAATTTGAAGCTTCGTTGCGGGGTCAGGCGTCGAGGAAGGACAGCGCCTTCGGCACGAAATCGGCGTGGTACTGGAAAATCCCGCCATGCCCGGCATCTTCGTAGATGACCAGTTGTGCGCCCGGGATCCGCCGTGCCATGTCGGTGCTGTTTGCGCTCGGCACCATGATGTCGTTATCGCCATTCGCGATCAGGACCGGGATGCGAAGGCTGCCGAGATCCTGAGGCGCCTGCTGGCCCCAGTTCTTGATCGCCTTGAGTTGCCGCAACAAGGCCCCTGGCGTGGCTCCCTTTGTCCCGATCTGCCTTCCGCTCCTTTAGCCTTCCCAGAAAGGCCTTTGCGGCCCGGCGACCATTGGCGGTGGAGGTGAAGAACAGGTAGAATTTCGGGTCTCGCAGTGTCAGCAAGCCCTTGATCATCAGCGGCCATGACACCGGCCCAACCTTCTCGATACCTTTGCCGCCTGCCGGGCCCGTGCCGGTCAGGATCAGCTTTCGCACGAGACCCGGGGACTTCAGCGCGATATCTTGCGCCACGAAACCGCCGAGGGAAAAGCCGAGTAGGTCGACTTTTTCAAAGCTCAGCGCGGCGATCAAAGCCATCGTATCTTGCGCCATTTCGCCGACCGTAACAGGCGCTTTCCCGCTTGAAGCGCCGATACCGCGGTAGTCGATCGCGATGACGCGATGCCTGGTGGCGAGCCCATCGACGATCGCTGGATCGAAATTGTCGAGAACCGCACCCCAATGGTTGAGAAGAACCAATGGCACGCCAGTACGCGGACCGATATCGCGATAGGCAAAGATCATTCCCCCAGCACGGATCGAAAGATTCGGGGCATCGACATAGCGCACGACCGATCCGGCGTGGCTGACATGATCTAACATCGCTTACTCCATCGTTCGGCTGACACCGGAATCCCAAAGTCGGAGGGACATTGACCGGGGGGCACGCTCTTCCTATGCGCACCGAAGTGCACGTGTTGATCGCGCCGCAGCGCTGGCCCCGACGCCAGCCCAATGCTGGCGGAAGCACCCCGGGATCAGCGCCGCCCTGTTTGCTCGGGTCCGTTTTCTCAATTTGCTGTGGAACACCGACGATCGATCTGTTACTATCAATTTAGTATCAAGTCACTACCAAAATGAGACTTACATGAAGAAACTTTCGTCCCAACCTTGCCTGATCGCCCGGAGCCTGGCGCTGGTCGGGGACGCATGGAGCATGCTGATCATGCGCGATGCCCATGCGGGGCTGACCCGCTTCGACGATTTTCGCAAGAGTCTCGGTATCGCGCCGACGATGCTAACGGGGCGGCTTTCAACGCTGGTTGACGAAGGGTTGTTGGAGAAACGCCGTTATTCAGACCGTCCGCCACGGGACGAATATGTGCTGACGGAAGCCGGACGCGACTTCTTGCCCGTCCTGTTTGCGATTGGCGCGTGGGGACGCAAGCATCGCGGCGGCGGCAAGGTGACCCGGTTCTTCGATGCCGAGAACGGAACGGAGATTGATCCCCTCACCATCGACCGCGCGACCGGCGCTCCGATCGGAACGCGTTCCATTCGTGTCGCCGCAGTCGAATGAGCAATTCGCTTGGCATCTTCAGCTTGTGCGATCCCGAGCGCGGCAACATAGACTTCGAAGCAATAAACCTGAGAGAGTTTCACCTGTAGGACGGCGGACGTTTCTCGATGAATGCCCGGACGGCTTCGGTGTGCTGCGCAGTGCCCGCCGCGAGGACCATCCTCTCGGCCTCCTGATCCAGTGACGTCAAGAAGTCGGCCGACAGCGCAAGGTCGAGATTATCCTTCATGGAGGCATAGGCGCTCGCCGGACCATTCGCCAATGCTCTCGCCATTTCGAATGCTTCGCTTTGCAGTTCGGACTCAGGTACCACGCGATTGACCAGCCCCAATGCTTCGCAGCGCCGTGCACTGATCCGTTCAGACAGAAACATCAGTTCGCGGGCACGCGACGTTCCGGCCAGCCGGGTCAAGAGCCACGAAATGCCGTAATCGCCGGTAAGCGCAATCCTGGCGTAGCCAGTCGTCATGATGGCGGATTCGGCTGCAATACGAATGTCGCAGGCGAGCGCGATCGCAAGTCCGGCGCCGGCCGCCGGACCCGGCAGGGCCGCAATGGTGGGTTTGCGCACCGAAACGAGTACGCCGGTCAAGGTGCGCTGACGTTCCCTCAATCGCGCAACCTTGTCGCTGAATGACATCGCCGGCGCGGCAGAGTTGCTGCCCATCCCCTTGACGTCGCCGCCCGAGCAGAAAGCGGTACCGGCGCCGGTAATCAGCAGAGCTCCGACTTCGGGATCGTCTCCATTCTGCTTGATCATCCGGCGCAATGCCGGCGTGAGATGGTCGGACAGCGAATTCCGGGCCTCCGGCCGATTCAAGGTGATCACGGCGACGCGATCCCGAATAACACACAGCAGCTCGTCCGTTCCGGTATCAACTGAGATTGGCCCATCAGTCATGGTTTCTGACCCTTCAAGTCTCTGCGCGACCTCTCAAAATGAGCAAGCGCGTTAGCGATTGTGACCGTCTTTCTCGTCGGCCGAGCATCACCACGTTTCGTTGAATGGCCGCAGTTCCGTCAGGAATGACCAGGCCGATCGATCCTGACCGTAGAGATGGTACAGTTCGTCGGCGATCGCGGCAGGCTTGATGAAGAAATCGTCCGGTCTGTCACTCATCCGCGCGCGCATCCGGGGCGTGTCGATCACGGCGTCAATGAGAACATAGGAGACGTGGACGCCGAGAGGCCCGACGTCACGTGCGATCGACTCGGCCAGAATGCGCTGCGCCGCCTTCGTCGGCGCGAAGCCGGCGAAATTGGCCTTGCCTCGGATCGACGACGTGTTGCCAGTCACCAGGATTGCGCCCTTGCCCCGATCGATCATGTCGGGCGCCAGTTCCCGCGACAGGTACAACAGGCCCATCACGTTGACCTCGAAGTTGCCCTTCAGCATCTTCGGATCGATCTCGCGAAAACTCCCCCAGCCCCCACCGACCGCGTTGTGGATGAGAACTTCGGCCGCGCCAAAGCGTCGCTTTACGTCGGCGACCACGGTCCGCACCTGGCCCTCGTCCGAGACGTCGCAAGTCACCGCGTGCACGTCCGGAAGCTCTTGCGCAAGCCGATTGATGAGCTCCGCTGAGCGGGCAAGCGCGATGATACGAAACCCGCCAGCAGAGAAGCGCTTGACGATGGCCGCGCCCGTGCCCGGCCCCACTCCAGTCACGATCGCGATTGGTTTCTCGGTCATTTGACGCTCCCTTCGAGCTATTGTCCCGCCGCTCTCTCATGAATTCGCTCGGACTGCGACTGATAGGCCGCAGCCTCGTGTGCGGACACCAGAGTCAGGCGAACCGCGACGTTCTTGTGGTAGGGCGTGCCCGCAATGGGATCGCGGTTGCCGCTCTCGGTGAGCAGATTGATGCGCGGTCCGTTGATCAGGCGTTCACCGTCCGGCGAGGGATAAGCCTGGCCGTAGCCGTGCGGCAGCGCCAGCTGGCCATTCCGCATGGCGTCGTCGATCTTGCAGCGGACGACGAGCCGCCCGACGGCCGACTCGACGGCGATCCAGTCGCCATCCTTCGCACCCAACTCGCGCAGATCGCTCGAATTGATCAACAGGGCGCCGTCCGGATCCTCGCGACGCCAGGCCGGATCGCGAAAGATCTGGTTGGCGTTGAACATGCGTCGGCCGCCAGCCGCCAGTATGAACGGAAACGCTTTTGGCGCGCCTGCAGCTTGCGGATCGAGACGCGCCAACCATTCCAGCATCTGCGGGACGACCAGCCGAACCTTGCGATCCGAATGGCTGATCAATGACCAGACCTCGTCATATTCGTGCCGGGTCACCGCAGTGCCCTGCCGGGCGGCCACGATGGTGTCGAACAGGAGATCTCCGAGCTGCTGGTCCGTCACCTCGTCGGAGGCGCCGATCGCCCGCCGCACCGCTTGCGGGGATCGCTTCGCGCAAGCCAGCGCTGCGCTCCACATCGGCGCCGCGGCCGCAGTACCGTCCGGAAGCGTCTGCCCCAGCGTATGATAGAGCACCAGGGCAGGCACTGCTGCAGGGTTTTCCGCAATGAAAGCACGAAAGGCCGCGGCGAATTCAGGTCGCGAGCGCCGTGCGATTTCCCGTAGCGGCGCGAGCACATTGTCACCCGGCAGAAGCCCCAGGGCGATGGCAAGCCGCGTGTAGATCTCGGGTTCCGGCAAGGTGCCGGCGAGCGGCGGCAAGACGCCGGCACGGACATGAAAATAGTTCGTCGGAAATTCGAAGTTGAAGAGAGTAAATTCGGTCTTCTCGTATTGTGTGGACGCCGGGAGAACGTAATGCGCGAGCCGTGCGGTTTCGGTCATCGCAACGTCGACCACAACGCATAGCTCTAACGATTGCAACGCGCGTTCCACCGCCAGGGTATTCGCGGCGGTGTTGGCGGGATTGGAGCTATCGATCCAGGCGCAACGCAACCGCTCTGGATGATCCTTGAGCACCGCTTCGGGGAAAATGTTGGGCGGCAATAAGCCCCCAATGATCGCGTCGCCGGTCGGCGCGAATGTCTGGTTCGGAGAGTTTGCCCATAGCGGTTGAAGCCAGCTATGCAATTGGTTGGTACCTTCGCGGCCGAAATTGCCGGAAAGCATGATCAGGAGCTTTTCAAGATAGGAGTTGAGAGTCGAGTTGATGCCCTGCTGGATGCCGAGCTCGACCCGAACCACCATGGCCTTCGCCGCCGCAATCATGGCGGCGCAACGCTCCAGCTCCGCGATGGAAACGTCGGCGGCGGCCGCCCATTCCTGAACCGGGATGTTCAATAGCGCCTGCCTCACTTCCGCGAATCCGATCGTGTGCTTCTCGATGAACGCGTGATCGATCCGGTCGGAGCGGACGAGCGTGGCCAGCAGCGCGCCAAGGAGAAACGCATCGGCGCCGGGACGAACCGCAAGATGCAGATCCGCCATTTCGGCGGTTTCGGTTCGCCTGGGGTCGATGACGATCAGCTTGCGTGCGGGATCCTTGCGGATCTGATTGAGATGGTCGCGCGCATTGGGGAAGCCGTGCGCGATCCAGGGATTTGCACCGATGACGAGCAGGAGATCGCAATGATGAACGTCTTCTGTCGTGTGGCAGGTCTGGCTGCCGAACATGTGGCCGTTGACCCAGAAATCGCCGGTCTTCTCCTGCGAAAGGGCGTTGAAGACGCTGCGCGAGCCCAGCGCACGCAACAAGCCGCTGGCGTAGGCGCCGCCAGCGTGGTTGCCCTGCCCACCGCCGCCATAAAGGGCAATGCTCTTGCCGCCAAACCTGTCGCAGATGTCCCGCAGCCGCTGCGCGATTTCTGCGATCGCCACGTCCCATTCGATCTCGTCAAAGCCGCCATCGGCCCGGCGACGCAGCGGAGTCGTGAGCCGATCCCTGTGATGCGCATAATAGGGAATACGGGTCGCCTTGTTGCACAGATAGCCCTGCGACTTCGGGTTTGAACGGTCGCCCCGCACTTTCTCGAGGCGGCCGTCATCTACCAAGACCTCGATACCGCAATTGACGTAACACAGGTTGCAGGCCGTCTTGAGCCACTTACCGGCCATCATGGGCGCCTCCCTATTTATCGCGTATTGCCTTTTTTGTTCTGCGCCGGGGCTTCTGTCTCCGGCGGTCTGCGGTCATGCGTCCGGCATCGAGGATGCTATCGGAGAGCTTCCCGGCACCGACAGCACGCGACAGCACGATCGATCCAACCATGGCCGCAATGGCGCCCGTCGCGATTTGGCGAGCCTGTTGGGGCGTCTCATCGGGAAGCAGCTCGACAAAGACGTCGATCATATCTTCCAGTTTGGAAGCTAAGGCCCGCCGCTCGCCGGCACTCGATCGCGCGACATCGGCGGCCAGGGCCGGAAGCGCGCAACCGTGTCTTGGATTGTCGCGATGCCGAGGGCTGAGATAATCGGCGATCAACGCCTCGAACCGATCCTCGTCGCCCTTCCCGTTCGCCAGCTTCTTCCACCGTTCGACCATTTGGTCCATGGCAAAGGCGATGGCCTCGCCGACAAGCGCGGCACGCGAATCGAAATGGTTATAGAACCCGCCGTGCGTCAGACCCGCGAGCTTCATCAACTCGACAACGCTAAGCCCTTCGGCGCCGTTTTGACGCAAGCCGTAAGAGGCATTTTCGACGATCCGGCTGTGGGTCTGGCGCCTGTGGTCTTCGACGTAACGCATCGACCCTCCCTGCAAGCTCATGGGTGACCGGCCGCACGAGCCGTTCCCATTCCCTCCCTGCAATTCTGGAACCGCGCTATTTCAGACCACGGCAACATTTCATTGCAATGCCCACTATCTTATATGACTATCGTCATATAACAACAGCGATCAACAGGAGAAATTGGCCATGGCCGCTTCCGATCCCGTCGTCATCCTTTCCGCCGCCCGTACGCCACTCGGCCGCTTCATGGGCGAGCTCTCGCCGCTTAGCGCACACAGGCTCGGCTCTCATGTGATCGGGGCTGCTCTGGAACGGGCCAAGCTGGCGCCCGAGCGGATCGACGAGGTGTTCATGGGCAACGTGCTGCCGGCCGGACAAGGCCAGGCGCCGGCGCGCCAGGCCGCTCGTGGCGCCAAATTGCCGGATGCCACCGGCGCCACCACCGTCAACAAGGTCTGCGGTTCCGGCATGAAGGCCACCATGCTCGCTCACGACATCATCAATGCCGGCTCCGCCGAGATCGTTCTGTCCGGCGGCATGGAGAGCATGAGCAATGCGCCGTATTTGCTGGCCAAGGCGCGTGGCGGCTATCGCGCCGGCCACGATCGGATCATCGACCACATGTTGATGGATGGACTGGAAGACGCCTACGAGACCGGGCGCTCGATGGGCGACTTCGGCGAAGCCACGGCGGAGGCCTATCAATTCACCCGCAAGGATCAGGACGATTATGCGATCGAGACCCTGACCCGCGCCCGCAAGGCGGTTGAAGGCGGCGCGTTCAAGGCTGAGATCGTTCCGATCACGTTGACCGAGAAGGCCGGACCTCGGATCATCTCCAATGACGAGCATCCGCTCAAGGTCGATCCTGCCAAAATCCCCGGGCTGAAGGCCGCGTTCCGCGCCAACGGCACCATCACGCCCGCCGCGTCCTCCGCCAATGCTGACGGCGCTGCGGCGCTCATCCTGGCGAAGCGCTCGCTGGCCGATCGTGACGGCCTCCCGGTGCTCGCCGAGATCAAGGGCCATGCCACCCACAGCCAGGAGCCACAATGGTTCACCACGGCCCCGATCCCGGCTATTCGTAAGCTGCTGGACAAGGTCGGCTGGAGCGTTGGCGACGTCGATCTGTTTGAGATCAACGAGGCCTTTGCCGTCGTGGCGATGGCGGCGCAGAAGGACCTCGGCATCCCCAGAGAGAAGCTGAACGTCAACGGCGGCGCCTGCGCGCTGGGTCATCCCATCGGCGCCACCGGCGCGCGGCTGATCGTGACACTGCTGCACGCGCTCGAGGCTCAGAACCTCAAGCGCGGCGTCGCCTCGCTCTGCATCGGCGGCGGCGAAGCCACTGCCATAGCGATCGAGCGCGTCGTCCGCTGACACCGGCTGACCGGACAAGAAGCGACTCGGCGAGCGGCGCGAACCGCGTCACTCGTCGCCTCGCAACCAACTCTCCTTTATCAGTGCAAAGTTTCATGCCCGTCCAGATCAGGAACAGGCCGCGGGACATTCCCAGCTCCGGCGCCCTGCCGATCGCGGTCCTTTCCGTCCTGGCCGCGATGGGCACGCTGGCGACCAACATTCTGCTGCCGTCGCTGCCGCAGATTGCGATCTCATTGAACGTCACGACTGCGGCGGTCACGTCCGCCATCACGGTCTTTCTTGCCGTGTTCGGGGTGGGCCAGCTCCTGGTCGGACCGCTCTCGGATCGCTACGGAAGACGTTGGCCGGTGCTGATCGGATTTGCCGTGTTCTTCGCCGGCAGCGCTTGGTGCGGTCTGGCAACCGATCTGCCTAATCTCCTCGCCGGCCGCGTCGTGCAGGCGACAGGTGCTTGCGCGACGTCGGTGCTGTCTCGCGCCATCGCCCGCGACATGTTCAGCGGCGCGGCTCTGGCACGCGCAATGGCGCTCATCATGATCGTTATGTCCGCCGCCCCCGGGTTCTCGCCGCTGCTGGGCGGCGCACTCGACCACAGCTTCGGATGGCGCGCCGAATTCGCGCTGGTCGCGGCCTTTGCCGCAGTCGGCGCCGTCGCCTACAGCATCGTTCTCGGCGAAACCCACCATTCGATCCGAACGCCGTTCAATCCGATTGTCATCGGCAGGACCTATGCCGGCCTCATCGGCGACCGTCGCTTCGCTGTCCCCGCGGCCACCTCGAGCCTCATCATAGGCGGCTTGTTCTCGATGTTTTCGGCCGCACCGCGCTTGTTCATCGAAGCACTGCACTTCACGCCGATCCAGCTCGGCCTCTTCTTCGCCGGCACCGTCTTTATCGTATTCGCGGCTGGCATGCTGGCGACGAGATTGGCGCCACGCTACGGGCTCGATAGCCCGATCCGGGCAGCATTGTTGGCGACAGCGGCCAGCAGCCTTGCGGTTCTGCTCATCTCGGTGGTCAACCCGACTTTCTTGCCGTTCCTGGGCGCGATGAGCGTCTATCTCCTCGGCATGGGGATTGTCAGCCCACTGGCCACCGCACGCGCTCTCTCGCCATTCGGCAACAAGGCCGGCGCGGCCTCGGCGCTGCTGGGCTTCTGGCAGATGATGACCGCCGCGATCGGCGTGTGGCTTGCTGCCACGGTGTCGCATGAAGCGATGCTGGCGCTGGGCGTCGTGCTGAGCGGGTTTTCCCTGCTGGCCCTTGGCCTGTACGCGGGGGGCCCCGGATCTTGATCAGCTTGTGAAGCCACACGCGCTCCCGGCACGGCATCAGGTGCCGTGGAATTCCGGCTTGCTGCTACCCGGCGGGCGCTTCATCTCGAACATGTTTTCGGTCCTGACCTCGAGGTAATCTCCACCCCGGCCGGCACGCAATATCGGACGCGCAAGTGCCGTGTTGTAGACGCCGTCCTCGATCAAGGATTTGTCGATGTAGACCGCGACAACCTCGCCAAGCACGAACCAACCTTCGACCTTTTCACCGCGTGCGTTGGCCAGTTGGGAGACCTCGACGACCTTACATTCCATGGCGGCCCTGCTCTCGCCCACTCGCGGCACGTCAACATGGCGCCCGGGTATCGGCGTCAGTCCGGCTGCTTCGAACTCGCTCACGCCGTGATCGAGCGGTGCCGCTGTCACGTTCATGCGTTCGCCGAGATCCATGGTGACCAGATTCCAGACGAACTCGCGGGTCTCGCTGACGTTCTTGACCGTGTCCTTCCACGAAATCGAGGAGAATCCGATGATCGGAGGATCGTAGAGGAACGCGTTGAAGAAGCTGTACGGCGCGAGGTTGAGTTGACCAGCCGCATTACGCGACGAGATCCAGCCGATCGGACGCGGCGCGACAATCGCGTTGAACGGATTATGCCGGAGCCCGTGGCCCTTCGATGGCTCGTAATAGTGGAAGTCTGACGGATCCATAAGGTCCCTTTCCCGAGGTCGCCGATAGTCGGCGATCGCTCGCCAGTCGAGCTCCATCACACCGCAAGCGGCTCCCGCTACCACTTCTCGCCGAAGGGGCGAATCTCGAGCTCGAAAGTCCAGGCGCTTCTGGGCTGCTGATAGAGCAGCCAATAGGACTCAGCGACCGACGAGGGCGGCATCAAAAGATTGGGGTCATCCAGCGCATTGGGACCGAGCGCCTCGATCCGCCGCTGGCGGACCCATTCGGTATCAACTCCGGAATCGATGATGAGATGGGCCACGTGGATGTTCTTTGGACCCAGTTCGCGCGCGGTCGCCTGCGCCACGGCCCGCAGGCCGAACTTCGCGCTGGCGAAGGCTGCGTAGCCGCTTCGGCCGCGAAGGCTCGCGGTCGCACCGGTGAAGAAGATATTGCCCTTGCCGCGGGGCAGCATCAGGCGGGCGGCCTCACGGCCGGCGAGAAAGCCGGAATAGCAGGCCATCTCCCAGACCTTGCGGAACACGCGTTCGGTCGTATCCAGGATCGGAAAATTGACGTTGGCGCCGATGTTGAAGATACAAACCTCGAGCGGCGCGTGCTTGTCCGCGTCGCCGAGAAAGGAGATGATCTCCTCTTCCTTGCGCGCATCGAGAGAGCGCGCGTGGATTTCGCCGCCTGCCGCCTCGATCTCCTTGACCAGGGGCTCGAGCTTGGCGCCATTGCGGCGCCCGGCGAACACGGTGAAGCCCTCTGAAGCGAACTTCTTGGCGATCTCGCCGCCGATATAGTCTCCGGCGCCGATCACGGCCACGGTTGCGTTTCTCTTTTGCAAGGATGCCTCCCGGTAAGGTTAGATATGTTGCCGGCGGAGTTCGGACTGCACCGGAGGGACTGCGCCACCTTCGCGCAAGGACTCCGCCAGCTTGTGCTTGAGTATCTTGCCGGTCGAGGTCGCCGGCAAGGCATCAAGTACGATGATTTCGGACGGCCGTTTGTAGGACGTCAGCTGGGATCGGGCGAAACTCTTCAGAGTCTCGGGCGTCGTGCGCGATCTCGGCAGCAATTGCACGAAGGCGACGATCTCCTCGTTGCCGTCCGCGGCACGACCGACCACAGCCGATTGCACGACGTCCTTGTGTGAATTGAGGACCGCTTCGACCTCCGCGGGATAGACGTTGAACCCGGATCGGATGATCATTTCCTTGGAGCGGCCCACGATGTACAGACAATCGCCGTCGAAACGCGCGAGATCGCCGGTATTGAACCAACCCTCGCTATCAATCACCTTCGCGGTAAGCTCGGGGGCACGATAGTACCCCAGCATCACGTTGCGCCCGCGAACATGCAACTCGCCGACTTCACCTGCGGCCGTCGGAAACCCTTCCAGGGTTCGCACCCGCGCCTCCACACCCGGCAACAGCGTACCAACCGCCTGATCCGAGCGCGGCCTGTCGAAACGGACGCCTGATATTCCCGGCGAGCATTCGGTGATCCCGTAGCCGTTGAGCAACGAAAGCCCGAACTCCCTTTCCACACGCAACTTCAGATTCAAATCCAGCGGCGCGCCGGCGACGGCAATCAGGCGCAACGAGCCTCGGGCGAGCTGCTCCACGCCTGATACGGTCTTGTACTCCAGCAGGCGCTGATAGGTGGCAGGCACGCCATTGAGGATGGTGACACCCTCCTCCGCGATCGCCTTTGCGGTCGTTGCCGGATCGTACTTGCTGACCATCCGCACCGTGCCGCCGACCATCAGCGTCATGATCAGGAGCGAGATGCCGACGATATGCGAGATCGGCAACACCAGATAGATCTTGTCGTCCTCGGTCATCCTGCGGAAATATGCGGTGGTTTTCGCACTGATCAGCAGGTTGTCGTGCGAGAGCATCACCCCCTTGGGAGTCCCCGTCGTGCCCGAGGTGTAGATCAGCACCGCGACCTGTTTTGCGGGATTGGCCTGCACCGGCTCGACGGTCGCGCTTTCGTTGAGCGGACCGACACCAATGTCTGCAAGTGCGCCAATTCGCCGGTTCTCGGCGCCATGGCGGGAGGCGTGAGCAGCGGCCTCCTTCGAAATGCCCGACGTGAAAAACATCCGGCGGGCGCCGCTGTGGTCGCGGATCTGGTCCAGTTCGCGCGCCGACAAGCGCGGGTTGGCGACAATCGCCCAGGCGTCGAGCCGGCTCGACGCCAACAGCAAAGCGGCAAGCGCAATACAGTTTTCGCTGACGAGGATCATCCGATCGCCGGCTCTGATCCCCAGGGACGAGAGTACGGTGGCGATCCCGTCAACGCGCTGCTCCAGGTCCCCGTAAGTCCAGGAAGCCCCGTCTTCGACCAGCGCAATCCGGCTGGGCGCTCTGGCAACCTGGCTTGCCGTGACTTCATGGATGCGGCTCGGCAAGCCGACAGCAATCTCGTCGAGACCGATCGCCTCTGACAGCTCCACCACGACTGACCTCCCGATCGAACCCATGCCGGCTTTTGCGACCCGGCATCTGGCGTCGGAATATAGTTCTTTTTTAGAACTCGTCAATCGATATGTCGTCGTCTTTCCCGGGATCGTCTGGGCAACCCGTCTGCCTCTTCTCATACAAAAGAGCGAAGCTACGACGATCGCAAGAGCGGCCGTCGTTTACAGCGCGTCATTCGGCAGCTAGTGTGCATAACGTATCAAATAAGAACTTAAGGAGGAACGAAAATGGCAACGAGCCGCGGTGTAGCGATGCTTGTGGGCGCAGGCGATGCCATTGGCGCTGCGGTCGCCCGGCGTTTTGCCAAGGGCGGCTATACGGTTTGCATCTGCAGGCGTGACGCGTCCAAATCGCAGGGGCTCGTGGCGGAGCTGAGGGCTCTCGGGCATGACATTCACGCCTTCAGCGTCGATGCCCGCCAGGAAGCGGACGTCCAAGGCATATTCGCGCGGGTCGAGAAAGAGCTCGGGCCTGTCGAGGTCTGCCTCTACAATGCCGGCTCCAACGTCAACAAGCCCCTGCTCGACACCACGGAGAAGCTGTTCTTCAAAGCCTGGGAACTCGCCTGCTACGGCGGCTTCCTGGTCGGACGCGAGGCTGCGCGCGTGATGCTGCCGCGCGGACGCGGCACCATTTTCTTCACCGGAGCGACGGCCAGTGTGCGTGGCGGCAAGGGATTTGCCGCGTTCTCGTCGGCGAAGTTCGGACTTCGAGCAGTTGCCCAGGCGATGGCGCGCGAGCTTGGACCGAAGAACATTCACGTCGTCCACCTCCTGATCGACGCTGGCGTGGACAGCGAGGCGATTCACCAGCGCATGAAGGCAGCGAAGGGGATCGAAGCAAGCGACATTCCGCCGGATAGTCTGACCAAGACCTCCTCCATTGCCGAAGCCTATTGGTTCACTCACCAGCAAAGCAGAGATGGCTGGACCCACGAACTCGATCTCCGCCCCGCCGTGGAGAAGTGGTAGCATGAGCGCGACGCCAAACCTGACACTATGGGGCGTTGGAACAAGCCGCACCATTCGTCCGCATTGGGCCATGCACGAGCTGGGTCTGGTCTACGAGACAAAGCCCATTGGGCCGCGAACCGGCGAGACCAAGACCGCAGAATACTCGAAGCTCAATCCGCGCCAGAAGATCCCGCTGCTTCAGGACGGCGACTTCTGCATCGGCGAGAGCGCGGCGATCGTTGCTTATTTGTCGCGAATGTATTCCACGACGGAACGCTCGCTGATTCCGGAAGCCCCCCGCGAATATGCAGCGTGGCTGGAATGGTGCTTCTTTATCGTCGCGGAGCTGGATTCCACCAGCCTTTACGTGATGCGCCGCCATCGTGCCGACGCGCTCGGCCCGATCTACGGCGTCGCGCCCGAGGTCGTTGCCCAAGCCGGCGAGTATTTCCGCCAGCAGTTGCGCCATGTCGAGGTCGCGTTCTCGGACGGCCGGCAATTTCTGATGGGCGACCGGTTTACCAGCGCAGACATCCTGCTCACGACCTGCCTTGAGTGGGCCATCGTTTATGGCGTGCCCATTTGCGACAACGCTCAGCCCTATCTCGAGCGCATCAGGAAACGGGATGCATTTCAGCGAGCCCTCGCGGCGAATGTCGCGATGGCACCGATCACGCCGGTGCCGGCGAAGGCCTAGAAGACCACTGCCAACGGGCTTCGCGGCTAGACCGCGACGCGTACGCTGCGCTCGGCGACCATCTTGTCGATGGCGCTGTCGTCGTAACCCAGCTCGCGCAACACGTCGCGGGAGTGCTCGCCGACCCTGGGAGCAGGTCCACCGATCACGGCCTCGTTGATTGCAAAGCGCGCTGCCGGCTTTGGCTGACGCACCCGACCGACCTTGGGTTGATCGAACTCCGCGATGATCTCGCGCGCGACCACCTGTTCATTGTGGATGATCTCGCCTCGCCGCAGGATCGGCGAGCAAGGGACATCGGCGGCATCCAGGCGTTCCAGCCATTCGGCGGTGGTGTGCTGGCCGATATACTCCGCCATTTTGTTGATGCGTGCCGTGGCGTTGACCGAACGCGCCGCAGGCGTCGCAAACCGGGGATCGTTGGCAAGCTCGGGATCGCCGGACGCCTTGCAAAAGCCCTGCCATTCAGAATCGGAAATGGTACCGGCGGTGATGTAGCCGTCGCTGGTCTTGAACACGAGATCGGGGCGATCGTTGGGATCGGCAGCTGCGGCCTCGGCACCCACCACCGTGTATTGCATCATGCCCTCGGGCCACAGATACGAGATCATCGCATCCAGCATAGCGACCTGAATGTGGTCGCCCCGCCCTGTCTTCTCGCGGGCATAGAGCGCCGCTGCGACCGCCTGGGCGGTGAACACGGCGGTGGTCTTGTCGCATACGATGGTACGGATCATCTGCGGACGGTTGGTGACCGGCTGCGACTGGATATCGGCAAAGCCCGAGAGCCCCTGAATGATCGGGTCGTAAACGCGCTTCTTCACATAGGGTCCGGTGTCACCAACACCGCTGATCGACACATAGATCAGGCGCGGATGGCGCTGGCGCAACTCTTCGACGCCGAGACCGAGACGCTCCATGGTGCCGGGCCGGAAATTCTGCACCAGGACATCCGCCTGCGCGACCAGCTTGGCGAGAACCTCTCGGCCAGCCGCGCTCTTGACGTCGATCGACAGCGAGCGTTTGCCGCGGTTTGACGAAATGAACAGGGCCGAAAACTCACCGTCCTTGTCGATCGTCGCACGGCTCCGGCGTGTAATATCACCGCCGATCGGCTCGATCTTCAGGACGTCGGCGCCCTGATCCGCCAGAAACATGGTCGCGAACGGGCCCGACACCACACCTGTCAGATCGAGGACACGGACGCCGTTGAGTGGACCGGGCATGATCTCTCTCCCTCGATTTGGTTTTGTTATGAGGCCGACCGGATTTTTCGCCCCTGCAGGCGCCGGATATCCGTCCGGCTCTGCAGGCTTCAGGTTCTGTCCCTAGGCCGTCTTCGAAACGGGCTGGCCGATCTGCTCGACGATCGACTCCTCGACATCGCGGAGCTGGTCCTTGCCGAAGAACATTTCCTTTCCAACGAAGAAGGTCGGCGAGCCGAATGCGCCGCGGTTGACCGCGTCGGTGGTCCGATCGATCAACCCCTTCTTGACGTCGTCCTGCTGCGCACGCGCAAGCAACCGATCGATATCGACCCCTGAGGAGGTGAATGCCTTTCGGTAGGTTTCGAGATCATCCATCTTCTTCGGCTCCTCCCACATGTGGTGGTAGGCCGCGCGGAAATAGGGCTCGAACACGCCTTCGAGCTGCGCCGCCACGGCGCCGCGCATCAACATCAGCGTATTGACCGGAAAGAACGGATTGGTCCGGAACTTCGTTGCATTGTGGCGGCGAATGAAGCGCTGTGTCTCCAGCGCCTGGTATTCCGGCTTATTCTTGATGCCTTGAAGGGATTCGAACGGGGACATGTTGCCCGTCGCCTTGAAGATGCCGCCGAGCAGGATCGGGACGTAATCGAATTTCACGCCGGTGCGCCGTTCGATTCCCGGAAGGGCCAATTCCGCGAGATAAGCGTTTGGACTGCCGAAATCGAACAGAAATTCAACCTTCAGAGACATGTCAGTTCCTCCCGCAGAGTGCAACGATGGTCCGGTGATCTTCTAGGCCGAGCGCAGGCTACTCGGTCTTATAGTTCTAAAATCGAACTGTCAAATCCACCTGAATGCTTGGGGTTTGATGGGACCGGCGGGGGTATTGTATCAACTTTAGTACCTATCTAGAATGGTATGGCGGCGCAGCCCTTTCCCGAATGCGAGTGGAACGGGCACCGGTCGACCGGAGAGCAGGAATGAAATGGGATGAGCTTGAGGCAGAGCCATGTTCGATGGCTCGCACCATCGGGGTGATCGGTGACCGCTGGACGCTTCTTATTCTCCGCGAATGCTTTCTGCGGACGCGCCGTTTCGAGGGCTTTCAGTCAGCGCTGGGAATCACGCGCCATCTGCTCGCAGAGCGGCTGAAAAAGCTGGTTCGGCAAGGCGTCCTGCGCCGCATTCCCTATCAGGAATCGCCCAAACGCCACGAGTACATCCTGACGCAGAAGGGCCTCGACCTCTATCCGATCATGATGGCGCTGGTGCATTGGGGCGACACCCATATGGTCGACGAACGTGGGCGGCCCCTTCTGCATGAGCACCGCAAATGCGGCAAGATGTTCGACCCCGTGATGGTGTGCTCGGAATGCGGCGAGCCGCTTTCGGCCAAGGAGGTTCATGTCCATCCTGGTCCGGGCGCGCGCCCGGCAGCAGAGACAGCCTTGCTCGACAAGAAGGCAAAGCCGAAGCCCCGCAGGAAAGCGGCGTAGCTGAAGACATCGACGACGACGAAAGGCAGGCCCAGGTCTCAGCCCGCGCGCTTCGGCCCGATGGCGGATGCGCTCGACGTCGCACCGCTTCTGTCACACGTTCGTGGTCATGCAGACGCGATCCGGCAACTCGTCCAGCCGCCACAGCCCGAGGCTCTTGTCGCGCCAGCCGCCGTCGCCCTCTTCGCAGCGCTCGTCGATCAACGTGTGCGGCACCGGCCAATTGAACGGCGCCTTCGTCATGTCGAGCGCACGCCAGTCGCCATCCTCGCAATCGCGATTGTCCTCCCACTCCGGAAACGTCGTGGCGAGCAGGAATTGCGCGCCGCTCTCGCGAAAGCGCGCGGTGACGCCGGCGATGTTCCGAAAACTCAAATGCACCAGGCAATCCCGGCATAGAATCAGATCGGCACGCGGCAGCGCATCGCGCGTGATGTCGGCAACCAGGAATCGGCCGGCCAATTCGCCGCCCGCCACACGCCGGTTGTTGGCTTCGATCAGCGACGGCACGATGTCGATGCCGATATAGTCGAGGTCGAGCTTGATGCGTCCGATCCAGCCCGCATCGCCGCAGGGCGCATCGAGCAGCGAGCGCACGCCGAGCCGTTGGAGCAACGGCGGAAGCGCCTCCCGGATCGCAGCCGTGGCGGTATCCTCCGAGCCGAGGCCCGACACCGAGCTGGCAGCGCCCCAAAGGTTCGTCCGCTCGATCCGCTCGAACCGCGCAGCGAGATCGAGGCCCGCGAAATTATCGCGGTCGGCGAGGAAACGTTCGTGGGCGAGCACGGGTCGACGGTTGGCGATCATCGGTTGGGACCCGAATGGAAATTCCGCGCGGGCACACCATACAGGACCATAGGGCCGGACCGGAACCAAAAGCAGGCATCAGTCGTTCTGGAGGCATGCGTATCCAAGAAGAAAACCGGAACATCTTTCTGCTGACGGCGGTGACACTGTGCTGTGGCGCCGTGGCCGGCACGTTGACGCTTTTCGACCCCGTGCCTGGACCTGCTCTTGGCTCTGCCCCCGAAAGACCGGCCGACGTGAGGGTGGCGAGCGACGTCAACGTTCAGACACCGGTTCGGGTGGTCGGCGCGCCGTTCGAGCTCAACGTCAACCCGCGCCAGCGATAGCGCTCACCTCGGCGACACCTTCGTGCCCTCCCCGGGCTGGCCATGAACCCGCGCCAATTCCTCCACGAACGCGATCACCTCCGCCCGCTTGGCGGGCGGCAGCGACAGGAACGCGCGGATGAGCCTCAGGCCCTCCGCTTCGTCCACCCGTTCGTCTTCGGCGTCCATCCGTCCAATGTCGGGCGATCGGGAAAAATATGCAATCCCTTGCAAGAGACCTTGATTCGGCGCAGCCGCTTTGCTGGAATGGGGCACGGCTGAGGTGGACCATGAAGTGGATCAGCGAGCGCGACGCACTGATCGCGCAGACGATGGCCTTCGTCCAATCGGTGACCGGCAAGAAGGATGACGTCCTTCGGCCGGACGCTCCGCTGGATTCTCCTGCGGCAACCGTCGCGATCGAGGCCTTCAGGGTCGAGATCAAGCCGCCCGAGCCCCCTCCTCAGTCTCAGCCCATCCAGCTTTCGCCGCCGCGAGCGAGCAGTGACGTCCGCACCGAGATGCAGGCCCGCATTGCCAATTTCCGCAAGCATCAGGAGCGGTTCGAGCGTGAGCGCGAGGAATACTGTGCCAGTACCCTGACCAAATTGCGCGCCGCCATCCGCGACGCCTCGGGCCCACTGGTCAAGAAATAACGCCGCCTCCCGTCAGGGGCCTGCAGCCAGGACCTATAACCAAGACCACACCAGCCAAAGATTGGCCGCGCAGGCGCCGAATAGCGCCAGCGTTAGCGGCAGGAGCATGTGCCCACAGGAGGTCTTCAGGTCGCTCGTCATGGCGGAAACATCCGCTGATTCCGCCAAACGAGTCCCAGGGATTCTTTTTTTCGCGATTCAGGACTCGTTAAGGACTCAGGGCCCGTAAGGTCGATCACGGATCCGTGATCGACGAACGGCAACCTGGAACCCATTGGTAGATGAGGTTGTTAACGCGCTTTCCGGGAGCGGGAAGAATGCCCTACGCCTTGTTTTGCAACGACGCCCAGATCAGCAAGGCCTATCCGAGCGAAACCGACGTCTGGAAGCTCGCCCACCGCAGCGGCCTGGTCGTGGATGTCGGCGCCGACGAGGATCGCCCGGGGCCGCGCCGGGTGCTCGATAATGACTACGAGATCAAGCCCTGCCGGGCCGCCCAGGGCGAGGACCCCGCCAAAAACAAGGCTGAGGCCGAACGCCAGTCCGGGATGGAGCTCGAGTTGAATTCTTGAGGTTCTGCCGGAGCAAGTCCGAGAGGGTCAGGGCGTTGCGGCTACCAGCGAGGCCTGCTCGCCAGGCAGCGACACGCAGGCCTTGCGGCGATGCAGCCCGCGGATGGCCCCGGTCACCTTCATCACCTTGCCCGACGGACAGGCCGCGTCCTTGACGAAAGCCACCTCGTAAGGTGCCAGCACCAAAGGCTCGGATCTGAGGATTGCCTGTGCAGAGCACGGCAGACAGGCGAACCACGAGAGCACCACTACCGACACCAAGATACGCATGTCCGTCGTCCCACCAGCCCGGTAATTCTCTATAACGCGTTCCGGAGCGCGAGTTCCGTAAGCGGCAAAAATTATTTTTGCTTTACGCCAATCCCATGACGCGCGTGAGAAGGCGCGCGCTGGACTGTTTGCCTGCAAATGACGCGCCAGATGGTTCACGCATTGCAAACACAGGGCTGGCGAAGGGGGCGGCGGGCAAACGAAAGGCCGGCAGAGCCGGCCTTTTGTCAGAGCGAGATCTCGCGGAAGGCGGTCAGTAGCGCGAGGCTGCCGGCCCGCCCCAGCCGAAGCGGTAGTTCACACCGGCCTTGACGGTATGCTCGTCCTCCCGGCCGCGGACGCCGACGATGTCGGCCGGACCGGAGGTGAAGGTGGTGCTGCCGAAATTATAGTACTGATACTCGGCCTTGGCCGACCAGTTCGGCGCGAACATATATTCGAGGCCGGCGCCGACGGTGTAGCCGTCCTTGTTGTTGCCGGTGGCCGTGAAGGTCTGCGGCACGCCGGCGACGTTGACGCCCAGGCCGCCATTGCGCCAGGCGTAACCGCCCTTGGCGTAGAGCAGCGCCGGACCCCAGGTGTAGCCAATGCGGCCGGTCACCGACCCGAGCTGGTCGGTGTTGGAGGTCACCTGCGTGCCCAGCGGGAACGTCGCACCGTTGTTGTTGGTCGGCAGCCAGGAATACTGGGCCTCGATGCCCACCACCCAGTTGGGCGCGAACTGGTAGTCGAAGCCGCCCTGCACGCCGCCCAGGAAGCGGGCGTCGCTGGACTGGAAGCTGCTGTCGCCGGCAAAGGCGCCGCCGACATGGCCGCCGATGTAAAAGCCGGTCCAGTTATAGATCACCTGCGGCGGCGTATAGGCCGGCGCCTTGGTGTAAGGGCGCGGCTGCATGTCGGCTGCTGCGGCCGGTCCGGCCAGCGCGAGCAGAGCGACTGCGCCCAGCAAAATCGATTTCATGATCATCCCCGTTCTTTCATCTACGACACTCAGGAAACAACGTGGCGTGAATTGGGTTGCTTCGCGGCAATGCCGGAACGTTGATCGTTCGCTACTGTGACGGGGTGGCAACAACGCGATTTTGTTCCGTCCCGCGACCCTGCGCCGACTGTTTCTGTCGCCTGCGCGAGGCCTGCCGTAACGATTTGTCGCAAGCCGAGACCACCCCGTTCAAAGCTCGCCGAAATGTGATCCAGCGGCTCCGGCGTGGTCTGTCGTACCACGAGGCGATGAAAGCGGTCTTTGCGCTACCGCGTCATCTTTTCCAGTTCCGGAAAGGGTACGTAAACCGCGCCGGCGCAGAGCTCGTTCGTCCGGTCGACGACACGATCGGCCCGCCCGTTGACGAAGATCACGGCTCGCTCGCGCATGGCCTTGTAGCTGCCATCGGTCTCGCGCGGGGTGAAATGCAGACAGCTCACATAGAACTGCCGGCCGCCGACCTCGCGCTGCACCGGCTCGGCCATGCTGGCCTCGCGCACGCCGACCGGGTTGTTGAGATAGGTCCGCATCAGAGCCAGCGTGTCGCTGCGGAAATTGTCCGGAAACGGCTGCGGGCCTCCGGCTTGGCCCCCACCCCAGAGTGACGGCCGGTCACTGCCGGTGCCGAGACATGCCGCAAGCGCAAAGGGCAACGCCAGGATCACCGCACATCTCGCCAACCGCCCCACGGGCCCCGCTCTCCGCTCGATCAGACCAGAGCACGTTCTAGCCCCAACCCTGGGCGAAGGGAATTCGCTTGCAGCGGCGCAATGGCGCACCGGCCCGCCGCCGACACCTCGGCTTCCGCACGAGGCATGACGAACGGGCCGGGCCCTGGATTCCGCACGCGGCGGCGGGGCAATGTCGGGATGCCGCCGCGCAGGATCAGTCGTCAGTTGCGCTTGTCGGTCGTTCCCGGCTTGGTCACGTCCGGCTGCACCTTCTGTGACTGCTTTTCAGAGACCTGCTTGTCCTGGTGGTGATGCTTGCCTGCGGTCTTGTGCTCGTCGGGCTTGGCGGCGGCGTTGGCATTCATTGCGCTCGACTTGCCGTCCACCTTGGCATCCGTCTTGACGTCGGCTGCAGTGGTCGCCGCCTTGGTCTGGCTCTGGTCCGCCTTGATCGTCGGTGCGGTGCCGGTGGTCTTGCTGGCCTCGGCCGCAAAGGACGGCGCTGCGATCACGGAAGCTGCAAGCAAGGCTGCGGAAATGGTCTTCAACATGGTGGTCTCCTCTTGGAAGGATCTCGAGGCGGCACCCTCGTCACCTCTCGATCGTGGGTGCGAGCCTAGGGGGCACCCGCTGAACCCGTTCTGAAGGCCCTTACAGGCTTCCGTTCATCTCGATGACAAGTTTGTCATCCCCACGGGGCGAATAGATCGCGCGAAGCGGGAATGTTTTTGCCCTATGGGTGTTTCGGTCTTCGGGCAATCGTGTAGGATCGCCACGTTCCATACGGGAGAACATCAATGCGCAGACTCTCAATGCTTCTGGTGCCGGGACTCGTCTCGATGGCGCTGGCGGCCGGGCCGATGCTGACCAGCGCCTATGCCGCCGGCAGCGATGAACCCTCACCGCCACCGAAGTCCGACAGTTCGGCCAAGAAGGGCAAGAAGAAGAGCTCATCCGTCAGTGATCCCAAGTTCCTGGCGGCCTATCGCACCGCCTACACTGCGATCTACGACAACCACGACTACAGCGGCGCGATCGGCCAGTTGAAGTCGCTGAAGCGCGACGACGTCGCCGACGTCGCCAATCTGATCGGCTACTCTTATCGCAAGCTCGGCGATTACCAGTCGTCGAAGGCCTATTACGAGCTGGCGCTGAAGGACGATCCGAACCACGTCCGCACCTGGCAGTATTACGGCCTCTGGCAGCTCGAGCAGGGCAACCGCGAACAGGCGCAGTATCATCTGAACAAGATCGCCTCGCTCGCCGGCACCGACAGCTCCGAGTATCGCTCTCTTGCCGCAGCGCTCGACAAGCCGACCGGCGCGACGCTGGTCTACTGACGACATCGCAGCTTTGCATGAAGCGAACGGGCACAACCTTCTGGTTGTGCCCGTTCCGCTTTCTCGGCTAGCCTCTCGCACCAACCTTCCCTCGCAAATTGGTGCGCAATGGACCCGTGGCTGCGATCCGCGATCGACTACATCGGCTCCTGGATCGAATTCCAGCTGACCACAATCCAACAACCAGGCGTCATCCTCGCCTTCGCCCATCGCGGCGAGGTCGTCGCAGAACGTGCGTTCGGCCTCGCCAATCTCGACACCGGCGAAAAGCTCACCCCGCGCCACCGTTTCCGGATCGCCTCGCATTCCAAGAGCTTCACCTCAGCCGGCGTCATGAAGCTGCGCGAGCAGCGCAGGATCCGGCTCGACGACACGGTCGGCCAATATGTCGGCGGACTGCATCCGCGCGTCGCCGAGACAACGATCGCACAGGTGCTGTCGCACAGCGCGGGGCTGACGCGCGACGGCGCCGATTCCGGCCAGTTCATCGACCGCCGCCCCTATCTCGACGCGAAAGAGCTGATGGCGGAATTGAAGCAGCCGACCGCAATCGAGTCCGGCACCCGCTTCAAATATTCCAATCACGGCTTCGGCCTGATCGGACTCGTGATCGAAGCGGTGACGAAGGAGCCCTACACGGTCTGGATCAAGCGCGAGATCGTCGAGCCGGCGGACCTGCGCGAGACCGAGCCGGACGCGCCCCTTCCCAAAGGCGCGCGGTTCGCGCGCGGCCACACGCGAAAGGTTCCGTTCGGCGAGCGCTGCGTGATCCCCGGTGACAATCCCGCGCGCGCGATGGCATCGGCCGCAGGCTTCGTTGCGACCGCCGGCGATACCGCGCGCTTCTTCGCGCAGCTTGCGCCCAACGCCAGAGGAAGTGTGCTGTCGGCTGCAAGCCGCCGCGAGATGACGCGCCATCATTGGCGCATCCCGCAGAGCTTCGAAGGCTATTACGGTCTCGGCGTCAGCGCCGGCAAGACCGACGGCTGGGACTGGTTCGGCCATGGCGGTGGCTTCCAGGGATACATTTCGCGGACCTGCTGCATTCCCGCCTGCGAGCTTTCGATCAGTATCCTCAGCAACTCCATCGACGGCGCGGCACCGTTCTGGATGGACGGCGCGATGCAGATCCTGCGTGTGTTCAAGACGCGCGGGGTGGCCGACCGGCGCCTGCGCGACTGGACCGGCCGCTGGTGGACGATCTGGGGCGCGACCGACCTCGTCCCCGCGGGCAACCGTGTGCTGGTCGCCAATCCGCAATTCAACAACCCGTTCATGGACGCCGCAGAGATCGAGGTCACCGGCCGAGATATCGGCAAGCTCGCCTGGGCCGCGGGCTATTCAAGTCACGGCGAGTCGGTGCGGCGCGTCCGCGACAAGCGCGGGAGGATCACCGACATCTGGATCGCCGGCGCCAACGTGAAGCCCGAAAAAGCCGTGGCACGCGAGATCGCGCGTCGATACAAGCCGCGCAAGCGGCGACCTACTCCCGAATGAGCGCCTCGACCTCGCTGCGCAACGCCTGCCGCGAGCCGCCCTGCGAATAGAACATGTGGCCACCGGGATAGACGACGAACTTCACGCGCTGCGTCACGAAAGCCGGCAGTTGATCGAGCACCCGCTTCGTTCCGAAATAAGGCGTGGCAAGGTCGAACAGGCCGTGCGTAACCAGCACGTTCAGCTTGGCATCGGTCGCGAGGATCTGGCGCAACTCGGTCACCGATTGCGGCGGGTTGATGCCGCGGCCGAAATCCCAGTGACCTTCCACAGTGCCGTTCAGCACTTCGTATGAGCCGTCCGGCCGCCAGTTGAGCTTGCGTGTCAATACGTCAACCGCAGCACTCGTCAGCGGGGCCTGGAGCGCATCGCCCGAGGGGTCGCCGAACCGCGAGCTGCTCGAATCCGGATAGGGATCGAAGCCGCGCACCGAGGCATCGTAACGTCCCGTCACCTTGGCGTTCTTGCGGTCGAATTCGCGGCGGAATTCACCGACGTCGAAACGGCCGGCGAGCCTGCGGCTCACCGCCTGGTCGATGCCGGTGAGCTCGGCGACCTTGTCGGCAAGCCGATTGGTGGCCTCCTTGTCCGCCTGCCCCTTGACCAGGTCGGCCAGGAATTCGCCGCGTGCGTAAGCCTCGACATCGGCGAGATCGGCGCGCTTGACCGGGCCCTTGGCCTCGCGCGCCACTGCCACATAGCTCGGCAGAGTCGCGACATATTGCAGGAGGCTCGTGCCGGTGAATTCGCGGAAGTCGAGCAGCGGCGACACCAGGATCAAGCCCCTGACGCCGACGCCATGCTGGAGCTGCAGCTGGCGCACCACCTTCGGCCCGCGAATGCCGCCATAGCTCTCGCCGGCGACGTATTTCGGCGAGGTCAGCCGGTCGTGCTTCTCGAGCCAGCGGCGGATCACGAGCGCGATCGCATTGGCGTCGCCGTCGACGGAGTAGAACGATTTGCGCGCGTCCTCGCCGCTCGCAACGAAGCGACTGTAGCCGGTGCTGACGGGATCGACGAAGACGAGATCGGTGAAGTCGAGCCAGGTCTCCGCGTTCGGCTTCACCTCAGGCGAGGCCGACGGCGACAGCGCATTGCCATCGAGCGGCAGCCGCCACGGACCGGCGGCGCCGAACTGGAGCCATGCCGAGGACGCGCCGGGACCGCCGTTGAACAGGAACGTGACCGGGCGCGAGGCACGGTCGGCGCCGTCGAGCTGGTAGGACGTATAGGCGATGTCGGCCAGCGGCTCGCCCTTGCCGTCGAACACGCGGATGGAGCCGGCCGTCGCAGCGAAGTTGAGGGTGCGGCCGGGCAGATCGAGCGTCTGCCTGGTGGTGGAATCCGGCGGGAGGCGATGTAGTTCTGCGGCCGAGGACGAACTCTGTGGTCCGCTTTGCGCGGCGCTGGCGCGGCCGCCCTTCTGACCGGGGGGCGCTGTCGTCTCGGAGCGCGGCTGCGGCAGATCATCCGCGCACGCAAATCCTGCAAGCGCGAAAGCCGACACCGCCAGCACCAGAGTCGCGCGGCGAAGCGCCCGCACCTTCGTGGTCATGATCGTCCTCCCAGCCCGGCCGCAAGCGCCGGCGAGGTCGATAGCCTAGCGAAAAATGCGACGGTTTAGGGATCATTGGTTCGGCGCTCGCAAGGAGGCCGATCGGACCTGAAACGCCCTGGTTTTGTCCAGGAGCGGGCAGTCCCCGTTTGCCTTGAGCGCCGGTCGTCCTCGACAATGGAGGCCCACCTCGTATAGACGAGCGCGGCGGAACTTCCTCCAGCCAGCGGCCCTGCCCGGACACCATGACAAAGCCCCAGCGATACGACCGCATCGCCTTCGTCGCCAGCCCGAGCAGCGAGGCGCAGGCCGCCTTCGACCAGCTCACCAGGGATTATGGCAATTGCGATCCCAAAGAGGCCGATATCGTGGTCGCACTCGGCGGCGACGGGCTGATGCTGCAGACGCTGCACCAGAACATGCGCACGGGAAAGCCGATCTACGGCATGCACCGCGGCACCGTCGGCTTCCTGATGAACGAGTATTCGCCGCACGATCTGCGCGCGCGGCTCGAGACGGCGCATGAATCCGAGATCAATCCGCTCCTGATGCGCGCGACCGACGTCAACGACCGCGTTCATCTGCACCACGCCATCAACGAGGTTTACCTGTTCCGGCAGACCTCCCAGGCGGCGCGCCTTCGGATCCTGATCGACGAGCGCGAGCGCATGCCCGAGCTGATCGCCGACGGGATCATTGTGGCGACGCCGGCCGGCTCGACCGCCTACAATCTGTCGGCGCAGGGACCGATCCTGCCGATCAACGCCGCCCTTCTGGCGCTGACCCCGATCAGCGCCTTCCGCCCGCGGCGCTGGCGCGGCGCTTTGCTGCCCAACACCGCCTATGTGGTGATCGAGGTGCTGGAGGACGACAAGCGTCCGGTCGCGGCCGTCGCCGACCATGAGGAGGTCCGCAGGGTCCGGCGCGTCGAGATCCTGTCCGACAAGAGCATCTCGATGCGCATGCTGTTCGACCCCGGCCACAGCCTGGAAGAGCGCATCCTGCGCGAGCAGTTCGGCTACTGAAACCGCCGCCCCGCCCGCCGCCGGCGCTTCGCTCGCAACCCTTCGTTAACCCCCGCCACGATATGGTTAACGAAGGTTGACCGTTCTGGCCCGGGCGTCATGTTCCGCATCGACTTCAACAAGCTGCGCTTCCTCGTCTGCGACGACAATCCGCACATGCGCCGCATCCTGCGGACGCTGCTGCATTCCTTTGGCGCGCGCGAGGTCTACGAGGCCGAGGACGGCGCCACCGCGCTCGAAATGTACAGCCATTACGTGCCCGACATCGTCATCACCGACTGGGCCATGCCGATCTTCGACGGGCTCGAGCTCGCGCAGATGATCCGGCAGCCGGACTCCAAGGGCAATCCCTACGCGCCGATCATCATGCTGACCGGTCATTCCGAGAAGCGCCGCGTCACCGTGGCGCGCGATGCCGGCGTCACCGAATTCCTGGCCAAGCCGATCTCGGCCAAGGGACTCTATCAGCGCATCCTCAACGTGGTCGCCAATCCCCGCCCCTTCATCAAGACCAAGACCTATTTCGGACCGGACCGGCGCCGCAACACCAATTCCGCCTATATGGGTCCCGAGCGTCGCGTCGGCGAAAAGCACGAGGTGCTGCAGCAGCCCTCGTTGCTCGACAAAGCCCGATCCACCATCTAGCGCAACGTCTTCAGACGAGGCAGGCATCATGGCGAAGAACAGCGCAAAGGACATCGAGGTCAAGGCCTTCGCCACGCATCAGATCATCACGCAGCCCAACCCGCTGCGCAAGGTTATGCGCCGCGTCGATGCGAAGGACCTGGACGATCCGGTCAGCCGCGCCGAGCAGGCGCTTGCGGGCCTCGCCGGCGAGTTCAAGGACTGGATGGCAATCGAGGTCAACCGGTTATCGGCCGCCTATGTCGCCATCCGCAATGACGGCTTCACCAAGGAAAGGCGCGACGAACTGTTTCGCGCCGCCCACGACGTCAAGGGCGACGCCCCGACCTTCGGCTATCCGGCCGCGGCTGGGGTAGCCGAGAGCCTGTGCCGCGTCATCGAGCACGCGCCCGATCTCGAAAAGGTGCCGAGCGAGCTGTTCACGCACCACATCAACGCCATCCTCGCGATCGTGCACGAGAACACCAGGCTCGACAGCATCAGCGTTTCCGCCGAGCTCAGTCGCCGCCTGCGCAAAGTCGCCGACGACTACCTCGCCCACGTCAACCGCGACCGCCCCGAGCATCTCGAGGTGATCCTGGCGCCGAGCATCGTGCCGGCGGAGTAAGGCCTTCGTCTCTCTCCCCGTCATTGCGAGGAGCACTTGCGACGAAGCAATCCAGAATCTTTCCGCGGCAAGACTCTGGATTGCTTCGCTGCGCTCGCAATGACGGTGGTTGGGAGGCTGGGCCTATCCCCACGATCAGATCGTAGGGTGGATTAGCGCAGCGCAATCCACCGCTTTGATTGCCGCATAGACAGAATTGGTGGGTTACGGCTTCGCCTAACTCACCCCACAGCTCCCGCTACGCCGCGATCAGATCGTAGCCGTCCTCGTCGGCGACCAGCTCGTCGCAGAACAGCCTAGCCTCCTCCCGCGCCGATTCCGTGGCGAAGCGGCGCAGCAGGACCATCAGCGGCTCGGTGGCACCACCATCGGTCTCGCAATGGGTGAGCACGCGCTCGACCATGCGCCGGCGCAACCGCGCCGCGCCGGCGTCGCTGTCGACAAAGCCTTGTTCGTGGCAGGCCTCGAGCGCGACCTGGAACGCCGCGAACGTCGCCTCTGGAAGCCCGGCGCGGCGGAGCAGCGCCTGCAGGCTGTTGCCGCCGCGGTCGTGCAGCAGCGCGGTGACGCGCGCCAGCGGCAGATCGGCGAGCTCGGCCAGCGCCGCGTCGAACAGGTCGAGATTGCTGGACAGCAGCGCGCGCAGGATCAGGCCGGCAGTGAGCTGGCCCGTGACGCGCAGATGGTGCACCAGGCCCTGCATGTCATCGCCGCGCGAGCGCGCTGCGATGTTCATGGTGGAGCGGTCGCGCGCCTCGATCGTGATGCGATCGGCACGATCGGCGCTCAGCCAGTTTCGCGCCACGACGAATTGCGCCAGCGTCTCGGAGAGCTTCGCGACCAGCGCAGCGCGGGTTGCCGACGGCAGATCGTCCAGCACCAGCATCGCCTCGCGGATCGCGGCGAGATGGCCATGGCGCTCGACTATGCGATTCCACGAAAACGGAGCAAGCTCGGCATGGGGATTCTCGATCAGCTCCAGCGCGGCCGCCGCGCAGCCGACCTCGGCAATGGCGGCGCAGACCGAGACCGGCAGCGCGACGCGGCGGGCAACCGCGCATTGCACCTCGTCATTGCCGGTCGCGACGATGTCGACGAGATCGGCGTCGATCAGCAGCGGGGAATGTTCGAGCACGGGAAGCGCGACCGTCGGCTGGTCCGACGACAGCGCCCGCACGATCGACGCCGGAGCATCCGTGCTGTGCGCGAAAGCCTCGGCCATCGCCTGCCGCACCAGCGGCGAGGGATCGTCGAGCAGCATCAAAAGCGCGCCTTCGGCGGCGATGCGGTCGTCGGTCGAAAGGTCTGAGATCAGCCAGGCCCGGGCCAACGCCCGTGTGGCCTCGGCCCGCTCGCCGGCGGGTGCCGTCCTGATCCAATTGATGAACTGCCGAACAATCATGCTGCTTCCGGCTTACACAACAAACGAAAATGGTGACGGCTCGTCACCTGCAACACAAAATAAACCACGACGCTTAACAAAGCGTTCACCATAACTGACTGGTTTGATTGACGTTTTGTTAAGGGAACAAATGGCGTCCGCTCTCGTGTCCCGGACGCGGCGCAGCGCGCCAGCGAAGCGCCGCCGAGCTGGGACCCAGAAATTCGAGAGGAGTTGGTGGCGTGGTCCCGGCTCAGCGCAGCCGCGTTTCACGCCGCGGCGCGTCGGGGACATGAGAGTAGAGGCTAGCTCGAGAACGTGCCGCTGCGATCGCTGAAGAGATCGAGTGGCTGCGGCGGCCGCACATCCGGCGTCGCTGAAGCGACGGATGTCAGCGAGGCGTTGTTGCCCCACAATTTCTGCACGGTGGTCGAGACCGGCTGCGTGGCGTCGCCGGGCTGATAGATCGAACGAAACACCGGCGTGCCCGGCGCATTATCCGCGAGCGTCGTGGGCGCCGATGCACTGACGGGCGTCACCGCGCGTGTGTTCGGGAAGGTCTGGAGATAGGCGGCATTGTCGATGACGGGCGCCGTGGGCTGCATGCCGCTCGCGCTCGCGACCTCGGTGGTCGACGGCGTGCCGCCATACATCGCCATCGCGCTGCGGGTCGTTTTCGAATTGGCCGCGCTGGCATAGCGCGCGTCCAGCACCGAATAGACTTCGGAGACGCTGCGGGCGCGGCCGTCTCTGGCGTAGAAGATCGAACGATTGGCGGACGCCGCGTTGGGAAACAGCCGCGCGCCGACCGCCTGCGGGTTGTCCTCGGCATTGGCAATCAGTTTTGCGGCTCCGCCGACGCCCATGAAATGCGCCATATAGAGCTCGCTATCGCTCGGCCTGCGGCCGAGCAGGCCGGTGAGCTTGAAGCTGTTCGACTGCGTCAGCGCGGCCGCCATGCTGGAGGCGGCCTCGGGATCGTCGCGCAGCTTCATGATCGACCGCTTCATCAAGGGATCATCGACGGTGTAGCTGCCCGACGATGTCCTGGTGATGGCGGCGGAGTAGTTGCCGTAGCCGAGCTGGGTGCCGGCCTCCTTCACGGTGCCGAGCCAGGTCTGGTCGATGAACTGGTAGAGCCCATGCGCGGACGACGTCGTCGCACCCGCCGTCGGATTGAAGTCCGATTCCATCTTGGCCGTGGTCAGCATGTAGTGGAAGCTGACGCCGGAGACGTTCGAGGCCTGCTTGATCGCACCAGCGACGCGCGCGCGCGACGGATCGAGACCGGCCGTCTGCGTCGCACTGAAATTGTCGACCGACATGATGAGGTGCCCCGCCCCGCGCGGCGTTGAACGGCGCCGGCAATTCGGACGCCCTGTCGTCTCACCGTGGGACAGCTATGGTTAATGCGGGGTTAATCGGCCATGGTCGTCATTCCGGGGCGCACCGTAGGTGCAGGCCCGGAATGACAGCCGGCTATTTCTTGTAGACCGCGTCCGGATCGAACAGCCTGTCGGCATCGGTGAAGACCAGCTTGGCACCTCCACCCTCCCCCTCGACCTTGCGGTAGAAGCAGGACCTTCGCCCGGTATGGCAGGCCGCGCCGATCTGCTCGACGCGGATCCAGACCGCGTCCTGATCGCAATCGGTGCGCATCTCGACCACGCGCTGGGTTTGACCTGAGGTCTCACCTTTTCGCCACAACGCATTGCGCGAACGGCTGAAATACCAGGCCTCGCCGGTCGCGATCGTCTTGCGCAGCGCCTCCTCGTTCATGTGCGCGACCATGAGGACGTCGCCGGTGGCAACGTCGGTCGCGACGCACGTCACGAGCCCTGCCGCGTCGAACCGCGGCCGGAAGGACAGACCTTCCTCGATCTCATGAGAGTGAGCGGACACGACCTTGCCGATCTATTCGCGAGGTCAGCGCGTGCCTCGCACCAGGGACAGGAAACGGGCCTGCTCCGCCGGATTGTCGCGGAACATGCCGGTGAATCGGCTGGTGAAGGTGGAGGCGCCATGCTTGGCGACGCCGCGCACCGACATGCAGGTATGCTCGGCCTCGATCAGCACCGCAACGCCGCGCGGCTTGAGGACCTCGTCGATCGCCGCCGCGATCTGCGCCGTCAGATGCTCCTGGGTCTGGAGCCTGCGGGCGAAGATGTCGGTGAGGCGCGCCAGTTTGGACAGGCCGACGACGCGTTCCACCGGCGTATAGGCGATGTGCGCCTTGCCATAGAACGGCATCATGTGATGCTCGCATTGCGAGGTGAATTCGATGTCGCGCACCAGGACAAAATCGTCATAGCCCGCGGTCTCGCCAAAGGTGCGGTCGAGCACCTCGGCCGGGCACTGATGATAGCCCTGATAGAGTTCGTCGAAGGCCTCGACCACGCGGCGCGGCGTGTCGAGCAGGCCCTCGCGCTCGGTGTTCTCGCCGATATAGGCGAGCAGCGTCTTGACCGCTGCTTCCGCCTCGGCACGCGCCGGGCGCGGCTGGTCGGCGCGGACGGCGGCCGCGAGGAATTCGGCGGGATCAAGCTCCGCCGGGCGGCTCTCGGGCTGCCGGTCGGAGGGTTTGCCAGGGCGGATGGATTTGATTGCAGCGTCCATATCGACTCCGTTCGACGGCCTCGCGGCCGGAGTGTCACCGGCAGACGGGGCGGCCAAGCCGCCGGACGCCTGAAGAGAACAGTTTTGGCGCAAAGGGTCCGCAGGCTGTCATGCCGGCCGCACAGTTGGAAATCGCCGCCGGCGCGCTGCTGGACTGTTTTTCCACCAGTTCCGACCCTATATAGGACCGTGGACGCCGCCCGCCAAGGCCGATCGGGTGCGGAAGTGCTGGACTCCATCACATGCTGAACGACATCTACAACAAGCGGATCATCGAACTGGCCGGGAATATTCCGCGCCTCGGACGGCTGTCGGACCCCGATGCCTCCGCCACCGCTCACTCCAAGCTGTGCGGCTCGACCGTCAAGATCGATCTCAAGATGACCGGGGACACCGTCACCGACTTCGCTCACGACGTGAAGGCCTGCGCCCTGGGCCAGGCCTCCTCATCCATCATGGCAAGTCGGATCGTCGGGTCGACTGCGAGCGAACTCCGTGAGTTACGCGAGACTGTTCGCAAGATGCTGAAAGAAAACGGTGCGCCTCCTGAGGGAAAATGGGAGGAGATCAAGTTCCTTGAACCGGTCCGCGACTACAAGGCGCGCCACGCCTCGACGCTTCTGACCTTCGATGCCGTGGTTGATGCCATCGGCCAGATCGAAGCCAAGACCAAGCAGCCGGCTGTGGCGCAGGGCTGAGACCTCTCCCGTCATTCCGGGGCGATGCGCAGCATCGAACCCGGAATCCAGAGATTGCGGGGCCAAGATTCTCAGGTGTGCAATTGCGCACGATAGTTGCGCCACGCGCGCCTGACTGCCGAGATTGAAGAGCCTATTTCGGCGCCGCCGCAGCAGGCGCGGCCACACCGCCCGTCGGCACCACGGCTTCCGCCGTCTTGGTCGACTTGGCAGACTGCTCGGGTTCCGTGCCGAACCTGGCCTGTGTCTTCGGCGCCAGGTCCGCCATCGCCGGCGCGGAGATGTCCACATGCGGCAGCACGTCGGCAACGAGATCCGTCGTCACGAGATTGGTGAGCTTGAGCTCGCCGGCGTCCAGCTCGTGCAGATCCTCCCAGGGCGGAACGCTGAGCGCGAGCGACAGCAGATCGCCCGCTCCGCCCATGTCGAAGGTGTACTTGGCGAGCCGGCCGATGTCGCGCTCCACGATCATCAGATCCTGCGCGCTGTAGCTTGCCGCCTTGGCATCGTCGGCGCGGTCGCCCATCCAAATCTGGTGAACGCGGACATGGGCCGCTTCGGGCACGTAGCGCTTCTTGCCGGCCAGCAGCAGGAACACGCACATGGATTCGCAATAGGCCTCGGGCGCGACCGCCGGACGAGCCGATGGCCCGCCGCGGAGGCTTACGCCGACCGTGGTCAGGAGCCCCAGATTGCGGAAGCGCCGGCCGAGCGTAATCGCGTCATTGACGGAACCGCCGCTGGAATCGAGCACCACGGTGGCGCCGCCGAGCTGGCGCCCACGGGAAAACTCTTCGAAATCCTTCGGCGTATCGGCGGTGATGATGCCCACCGCGCTGACCCAGCCGCGGCAGTTCGGCTCGCAGGCGATCCAGTTGAACTTCATCGGCAGTTTGCGCTCTTCGAGAGCGCTACCCGCGCGGGCCGACGACCCGAGTGTCGCGACGGCACCAGCCAGCACGACTCCACAGACGGCGGTTCCCACCAGCAACCAGCCGCGAAGATTGAGCGACGTCAGTACTTTCAAACTGGTCCCTTCCCCAAGCCCCAAAGCGATTCGGGTAAGCCCCGTCTTGCGCCCGATGAGTCTACACATGGACGTCACAAAAATGGTATCCGGGGGAATACAGATCGTCCATAGGCACTTGCTGCACTGCTCCCAAAAAGCATGCAAAATATGGCGTGGAAACAACAGCTTACAGTTCCCTGCCTCGGAACCGAGCAATATCTCGCCTAACGTAGCATCACAGCGCACATGAAGCATTCAGCCTGCGGGCATTGTTCAAGTTCGGTGGAAGGGGCGCTTCGGCTCCCGCGCAGACTCGGCCGCGCGCTGATCTGGCTCTATCGGCATACGCTGTCGCCTCTGGTTGGCTACAACTGCCGGCACCTGCCGACCTGCTCCGTCTATGGCGACGAGGCGATCGAACGGTTCGGGCTCTGGGCCGGCGGCTGGATGACGCTCGCGCGGCTGCTGCGCTGCCATCCGTTCGGCACGTCCGGCATCGACAACGTGCCGCTCACGGCGCCGCAAGGCGCGCGCTGGTATCTGCCATGGCGCTATGCCCGATGGCGGGGCGTCAATGCATCCTGAGATTGCCGCGATGCGTTGCGCATCGGTGGCCCGAGGAACCTTGGACTTCCTTCCTGCGTTGTTTTGACGCTCCCTCGGGAGGAACAACAATGCGCTGGAAAATCAGCCCCCATCTTCACCTCAAACCTGGGCCCGCCCCCGGCTTCAGGCGACATCACGACCCCAGAACCATGGATCTGCTCGCCATCGTCGCCTTGCTGGCACTCGTGCTCGGCTCGGGCTGGTATCTCGCATCGAGCCTTGCGACGGCGCCGAGCACGACGACCTTCATCGTGCCGAGCCAGAGCGTGCATTGGTAGCTCAGGCGTGGACCCATTGCGCGAGCCACCGGTTGCCGACCAAGCCCCAGCAGCCACTACTCCTGGTTTTGCTCACTGCGCGCGGGGCCGGACGGCTCGGCGAAGTTCTTGAATCAGTGTCGTAAGACCCTGGTCAGCTGGCCGGAAACTCGCGAGCTGTTCCGCGTACTTCAGCGCCGACGCCATATCTCCGGCCATTCGGTTGAACGAGACGAGGGCCTGAAGAATATCGAGGTCGTTCGGATGACGGCGTAAGGCTTCCTTCAGGACGTTCAAGGCCTCCTCGCGTCGGTCGCCGGAATGCAGCGCGACGGCGTAGACGTAGGCGTAACGCGGCCCGTCCGGCTCCAGCTCCGTCGCCCGACGGAGCTCGTTGAGCGCGTCCTCGGACCGTTTCAGCCTCGTCAGCGTCAAGCCGAGCGCATGGTGCAGCGCCGCGTCGCGCGGTGAACTCGCAAGCGCGGCGCGAAGGACGGATTCGCCGTTGCCGTCCCGCCCGCGTTGCCGATCGAGATCGGCGAGATTGATCGCCGCCGTCGCGTATTGCGGGCTCAGCCTGAGGGCCGCTCTGTATTCGGCCTCGGCTTCCTGCATCTCTCCGCGCCGCGCGAGGAAGTCTCCGAGCGCGGTGCGGGCCTCCGGTCTCTCGGCATTGGCGCGCTGGGCGGCGACGAACTCCGCTGCCGCCTGATCGAAGCGTGCACGATCCGGCTGAGGCTGGCTTGCGGAAGGAACGCCCGCGAGCAGAGAGACCGCCCTGATGCGGACACCGCGGACGGGATCAGACAACAGCGAGGACACGAGGGACCAGACCCGATCAACGGGCACGTTGCCCAGCATGTCGAGCGCGCCTATCCGCACCATCGGATCGGGATCGGCCAGCGCGACACGGACCGTCGCGATGTTCGCCGGCGTCACGCGCGATGCAAGTTCGTCGAGTGCGCTGGCGCGGGCCACGGCGGGCGCTTTGCGATCCGCCGCAAGGACGGCAAGCAGCGCGGTGGCATCGGTCTGGTCGGTGCGGGCGGCATGGAATGCCGTTCCGTAATTCTGGAAGCCCTTCCGGAGCGGACCGAACCATCGCTCGACGGCTGCCGCCGACCATTGCGGTGACTTGTCGCGGTGACAGTCGTTGCAGGCGTTCGGCGCTCCGAGGGTGACGGACAGATCGGGACGCGGGACCCTGAAGGTGTGATCGTGCCTGGTATCGATCACCATGTAGGTCCTGACCGGCATGTGACATGAGATACAGGTCGGCGACGGCTCGACCTCGGCGTGCTGGCGATGCGTCACGCCGGCATATTTGTCGGACGCATGGCACTGCAGACAGACTCCCTCGCCCGGCAAACGAAGCTTCGCGCTATGCGGCTCGTGGCAGTCGCTGCAGGTGACACCGGCCGCAAACATCTTGCCTTGCTTGAAGGGTGTATAGTTATAGGGCTCCTCGACATCGCGGATCTGCCCGTCGGCATGATAGGTGTTGCGCGCGAGCGGCTCGACGACATGGGTTTGCGACAGCCATTGGCCGGGAACCCAATTCTCGTCGAAGGCACCCCGCCGTGCGTGACAGAGGCCACAGGTCTCCACTTCCTTGCGGAGCATTGCCGGCTCGGCGGAACGCCTTGCGTTTCCGGTCTGCGGATCGATCGGCCAGGTGATGCGGTGCCGCTCGTCGAAACGCACCAGCAAGCCCTTGGCGGCGTCCTGTTGCTTGCCAAACGGCCACCAGCTCTGCTGCTCTCGCGCCCAGGCGGCATGGCGCGAGCCCTGACCGTGACAGGCCTCGCAGCCGACGCTGATCTCCGCCCAGGTCGTCGAAAAGCGATCCCTTGCGGCGTCGTAGTTCTTGCGCAAGCCGGTGGAGTGGCACTCCGCGCACATGAAATTCCAGTTCTGGTTCAGCTTGGTCCAGTGCAGGATATCGTCATGCTTGATGGCCTCATTGGGCGAAAGGTGAAACCAGCGCTGGCCGCCCTTGTCTTGCGGCCGACCGTCCCATGCGATCGGCAGTGCCTGGACGCGCCCATCCGGGAACGCGACGAGATATTGCTGCAGCGGATCGAGGCCGAAAGTGTACTTGACCTCGAACTCGGAAAGGCTGCCGTCGGCGCCGTCGGTCTCGACCAGGAATTTTCCGGCCCTGCGGAAGAAACGTGAACGTACGCCGTAATATTCGAAACTCGCATCATTGAAGTTGCCGAGCACGGTCTTGTCGTTGGCGTGCTGCATCGCCGCCTTGTGCTGCGAGGCGGCCCACGATTGTGCTTCGGCCTGGTGGCAGCCTGCGCAGGCGTCGCTCCCGACATAGGCCGCCGTAGACGGTGATTGGGCATCCCAAGCCGGGCCGCCGCCAAGTAGATGAACGGCGAGGCCTATGACGAGGACAGCCGCCGCCACTGCCAGCATCGAAAACAATATATAGAGCTTCGAGAACTGCGTGGTTCTCGATGTTTCCGAGGCTTGCGCTTGCGACGACACAACATGCGACAGCTTGGCGGCAGGTTCTTGCCGCAAGACAGTCTTGCTGCCGGCTTTGCGACGTTTGCGTGCCAACGACAGCCTTTCAGCCTTCCCCTTCACCGAAATGCGGGTATCTGCATCCGGTCGGCATAGGCTTGTCTATCTTCGGCTGCAGGCTCTGCGAGTCAAGTCTGCAGGATCATTTGGCATCGAGCTGCGCGCAACGGTTCGCCTCATTCCACTGCGCTCCCCAATGAGGAAGGGCCGACACCAACGAATTCCTTCGCGCATCATCATGCCTCGGATCACGATCGTGATCGAAGCACTTGATCCAGCTCAATACGCCGGTCGTTCGATCGGGTAAATTCGGCAATCAACAATAGAGGACACCGGGATGAAGCGCTCAATCGCATTGTCTGCCCTGCTGACAGCTGGACTGGTCGCCGGCTTCGTAGCCGCGAGCACAGACCAGGCCGGTGCGGTCGTCTACTGCCAGTATGTCGATTATCCCGTCGGATGCATCGTCAGGCCCGGCGTCGTGCTACGGCCGCGGCCGGTCGCGCGTGCCGTGGTGACCCCCGGAGTTGGAGCGGTGGGCACCCCCATGAATCGCGGCGGTCCGGTCAATCGCGCCGGGCGGCGCTGAGACCGCATCGAACTGTTGTCGAACTGCGGGATGCGCTGGTCGCATCCCGCCATTTGATCACCAGCCATTTGATCAATTGATTTCTGTTTTTCCTCCTTCGCTGAGGTAGCCGACATGAGACGTATGACGACGGCGGTCACCGCGCTGTCCTTGATCGTGCTGCTGCCCATTCCGGCGAATGCCCAGCAGGTTGCCCCACCCGCGGTCGTGCTTCCGACCGATCGCGCAGTGCTGCCGATTCCCGAGCCGTCATATCCGCACAGCACCGTCTTCGACGCCCGCAACGCAACGCCGCCGCCACGCTTCGAGGTCAAGGCACCTGTCGGTGCACCCAACGTGCTCATTGTGCTGATCGACGACATGGGCTTCGGCCAGTCCGGCGCCTTCGGCGGTCCGATCCGCATGCCGACGGTGGAGAAGCTGGCGAATGAAGGGCTGCGCTACAACGAATTCCATACCACGGCGCTCTGTTCGCCGACTCGCTCCGCGTTGTTGAGCGGCCGCAACCATCACATGAACAACTTTGGATCGATCGCGGAAACCGCGACGACCTTTCCGGGGCAGACCGGACAGCGCCCCAACAGCGTCGCCACGATCGCGGAGATGCTGAGACTGAACGGCTACAGCACCGCCCATTTCGGCAAGAACCACGAGACGGCGGCATGGGAGGTGAGTCCCTCCGGGCCAACCGATCGCTGGCCGACCCGCCAGGGCTTCGACAAGTTCTACGGCTTCATGGGCGGCGAGACCAACCAATGGGCTCCCCTCATCTATGACGGCATGACGCAGGTCGAGCCGTCGAAGGATCCCAACTACAACTTCATGACGGACATGACCAACAAGGCGATCGACTGGATGCAATACCAGAAGTCGCTGACGCCCGATAAGCCGTTCTTCATGTACTTCGCGCCGGGCGCTACCCATGCGCCGCACCACGTGCCGAAGGAATGGATCGCGAAGTACAAGGGCAAGTTCGATCAGGGCTGGGACAAGCTGCGTGAGGAGACGCTGGCCCGCCAGATTAAGCTCGGTGTGGTGCCGTCGGGGACGAAGCTCGCGCCCAAGCCGGAAGCCATCAAGGATTGGGCCGCGCTGAGCCCTGACGAAAGGAAGCTGTTCGCTCGCCAGATGGAGGTGTTCGCCGGCTTTGGCGAATACGCCGACACCGAGATCGGCCGCCTCGTCGACGCCGTCAAAGCGACGGGTCAACTCGACAACACCCTGGTCTTCTACATCGTCGGCGACAATGGCGCGAGTGCAGAAGGCGGCATGAACGGGCTGTTCAACGAGATGACCTATTTCAACAGCGTGCAGGAGAGCGTTCAGGACATTCTCAAGCACTACGATGAACTGGGCAGCCCGATGACGTATAGTCACTATGCTGCCGGTTGGGCCGTCGCTGGCGACACGCCCTTCACGTGGACCAAGCAGGTAGCTTCGAGCTATGGCGGCACCCGCAACGGCATGGTCGTTCACTGGCCCAAGGGCATTGCGGCGAAGGGTGAAGTACGCTCGCAGTGGCATCACGTCATCGATATCGTGCCGACGATCCTCGAAGCCACGAAGATTCCCGAACCGAAGAGCGTGAATGGAACGCCGCAAGCCCCGATCGAGGGCGTGAGCATGGCTTACAGTTTTGGCAACGCCGGCGCTGCGAGCCGGCATACCACCCAGTACTTCGAGATATTCGGCAACCGCGCAATTTACAGCGACGGCTGGCTGGCCGGCACGATTCACCGTGCAGCGTGGGAAACGACGAACCGCAGGCCGCTTGAGCAGGATATCTGGGAGCTGTACGACACGCGATCGGACTTCAGCCTGACGAACGATCTGGCAGCAAAGAATCCGGACAAGCTGAAAGAGCTTCAGGATCTCTTCCTCAAGGAAGCCGTCAAATATTCCGTGCTGCCGCTCGACGACCGAACTCTGGAGCGACTGAACCCGGCCCTCGTCGGCCGCCCCGACTTGATGGCGGGCCGCACCTCGTTGACGGTTCATGAGGGCATGCTCGGCATGTCGGAGAACGTCTTCATCAACACGAAGAACCGCTCGCATGTGATCACCGCCGATGTAGAAATTCCCAAGGCCGGAACCAGCGGTGCCATCCTCGCCCAGGCCGGCCGGTTCGGCGGCTGGAGCTTGTATTTGAAGGACGGCAAACCGACCTACACCTACAATTTCCTTGGTCTCCAGCGATTTACGATATCTGCCCCGCAGGGGTTACCTGCCGGCAAGTCTACGATCCGTTTCGAGTTCGCCTACGATGGGGGCGGAATCGGCAAGGGCGCCGTGGGCACGCTTTTCGTCAACGGAAAGAGTGTTGCCACAGGTCGGATCGATCGGACGCAATGCTGCGGCTTCTCCGCTGACGAGGGCGCGGACGTCGGTGCTGACGAGGGTACTCCCGTAACTGAAGCCTACAAGGTGCCGTTCAAATTCTCCGGAAAGATCAGCCAGGTGACGATCGAGCTGAAGGAAATGAAGAAGGCCGACAGCGAAGAAGCTGCAGAAGGTCGCAAGGCGGCCATGTTGAAGAGAGGATTGTCGGATTGAGCAATCGCATGGCGGAAGCTCCGGTTCGCCCCGGCGGGATCGCTCGACTTCATCAAGTTGGCTGTGAGGCGGCAATCATGACGCACAATGCTGCACCCGCGCGTCGGCTGAGTGGCGCTCTCGCTGCCGCCGCGCTTGCTTTGCTTTCTCCGCAGGTGGCCCTCGCCGACGAAAACGGCATCTCGTTCTGGCTTCCGGGCCAGTTTGGCAGCCTGGCGGCCGTGCCGATGATGCCTGGGTGGTCGCTCGGCACCGTCTATTATCATACCTCCGTCGGCGGCTCCGGCGGGGTCGCCGCGTCGCGGCAGATCTCGACCGGCAGACTTCCGGCGACGGTCAATGTCAGCCTCAACGCCAGCCTCAACGCACAAGCCGATATCCTGATCCTGGCGCCGAGCTATACGTTCGGCACGCCGGTGCTGGGCGGACAATTGGCCGTGGGTCTCACCGGCACATTCGCGCGGAGCGCCGTCGGAATCGACGGAACGCTGACCACCAACGTCGGCCCGTTCGGCTCGACTCGAACCGGCAGTCTCTCCGACACGCTAGTGTCCGTCGGCGATCTCTATCCGGTGATGTCGCTGAAGTGGCACAACGGCGTTCACAACTGGATGACGTATGCGACTGGCGACATTCCCGTCGGAGATTATCAATCGACCCGTCTGGCCAACACCGGCCTCGGTCACGGCGCCATCGATGCCGGCGGCGGATACACCTATCTCGATCTCGCGACCGGGCAGGAATTCTCCGGTGTTGCCGGGTTCACCTACAATTTCAAGAACCCTGACACCCAGTACCAGAGCGGAATCGATTTTCATTTCGACTGGGGCGTGTCCAAGTTTCTCTCCAAGCACGCGTTCGTGGGCTTCGTTGGATATGCTTATCAGCAGATCACCGACGATTCCGGTCAGCACCCCATTCTCGGCCCATTCCGCTCGCGCGTCCTGGGCATCGGCCCGCAATTCGGCTACCTGTTTCCCGTCGGAGACATGCAGGGCTATTTGAACGTGAAAGCTTATGGAGAGTTCGACGCGGCAAATCGGCCGTCCGGCTGGAACACCTGGCTGACGTTCTCCATCTCGCCCGCGCCGCCAGCGAGCACGGTGACGTCGACCAAGCATCACGTGCGGAAGTAATCCGCGGAGGCAGGCGCGAACCAATACTGTTGGGAACTTAGGTCATATCTCATCGGCGCAGCGGAAGCCCTTGAGCTGTCCGCCCGGTCGATTCTTGAGTTCACGGCCTAGCGAAACCAGAAGGTGCGCCCGGACTGCGGCGGGATCGATTCTGGCGGCCGCAACCGCTTCGGACGTGGCGGCTTTGGCGCCGGCTCGGCAGCCGGGCTGGCCTCCGCGGCCGGCGCGGTCTCGCTGCCCGGCACCTTCACCGACAGCAGCAAATTCGATTCGTGCATCCGCCAGCGATAGCCGACACCGAAATCGATCGGCTGGGCGCGCGTGAACAGCCGGGCATAGCGTTCCTGGTAGCGGCCGGGGAATTCGTCGATTGGCCCGAGATAACGGCCGAACGGGAAGAACTGCCACTGCCGCGCGCTGTAATTCGCAAGCGGAATGCCGGAGTCGTCCTGGATGATGGTGGCACTGTTGGCGAGCAGCCAATCGCGCACGACGGTGAAATTGCCGGAGTGCAACAAATAGGACGCGCTCTTGAGCAGGCTGTTGCCGGGCCCGAGCGTCTCGCAGAATTTCAGGAAACCGGTCGCGCGCGCCCCGGAGTTGGAAAGATCGGTCGAGAAGTAATACAGCGTGCGCGCTTCCCCATCGCTGCCGGCGAAGGTGATGCGGACTCCGCGCGTCGCGTTCCGTCCCGGATTGTCGTCGCCGACATGAACCCCGCCCTTGTCGTCGAGCGCGACCATCTCGACATTGCGGATCGTCTTGCCGGAACGCGCGAGGAAGACATAGAGGATCGGCAAGGTGCCGTTGACCTGATTGGCGCGCAGGTCGACTTTCATCTGTTTGGTGATGAAGAAGGAGAAGCTCAGGATCGAGCCGAGCGAACGCTCGACATTGTAGAGCGCAGCGCCGACCGAGCCGCGCGGCAGCCGCGTCAGATCGGGCACGGCGCCGACCGGCTCCAGCGCGCCGAGCACGTAGGTGCTGGCCTTGGAATAGAAGGTGTTGGCGTAGAGGAAATCGGGGCCGCTGAACATGTAGAACATGGTCGGCCGGGGCGCGGCGAGATTGACGTCGGCCCAATTGCGGATCTTCGAGAGCTGGCGCTGTTCGAGCTGCGCGAAGGCGCCGTCGAAGAACTTTGCATGGCGCTGCCAGCCCGGTTCCTTGGTGAGCGGCACCAGCGGCGAGTCCGCCGAGGGCTGCATGCCCGCAAGGAAGCGCGCGGTGTCATCGAAGGTCACGTCGGCGGCATTTGCGGACGAGACGGCCGCCGCCAGCAAGGCGAGAGCTGCGGCCGCAATTCTGAGGGGTCGAAGCATGACTATTCGCGATTGTGTGAATTGCCAGCGGCGACCGGCCGCCTGCGGAAAACAGCATAAATCAACAGGCCCGAGAGCATGACGAGCATCCCCGCGAGCGACTGCACCGGCCGCTCGGTCAACAGGTAGTACATCATGAACCCTGTCACGAGCAGGAAAACGAGCGGCGTGAACGGGTATCCCCAGGTGCGATAGGGCCGCGGCAAATCGGGATCGGTGATGCGCAGCTTGATGACGCCGGCGACCGTGAAAAACGAGCAAAACAAGAGTGCGAACTGGATAAAGTCGAGCACGGCCTCGAAGCTGCGCGTGAACAGCAGCAGATTGGCGACGACGAGCTGAAACAGGATGGCATAGGCCGGCGCGCCGCTGGCCGATCGCTTCGAGAAGACACGCAAGGCGGGAATGTCCTCCCCCATGGTCATCATCACACGCGGGCCGATCCACATCATCGCAGAGATCGAGGAGATCAGGCCGACGCAGATCATCGCGCCGACGATGCGGCCGCCGAAGTCGCCGAAGATGGCGCTGCCGGCGACACTGGCGACGTCGAGCTGGCCGGCGAGTTCGCCGACCGGCGTGGAGTAGAGAAACACCGCGTTCAACGCGACATACAGGACGAGCACGATCAGCGTGCCGGCGAGCATCGCGCGCGGCAGATTCCGCTGCGGCATGTTCATCTCACCGATGATGTAGGTCGCGGCATTCCAGCCCGAGAACGAGTACATCACGAAGACCAACCCGATCGCGAAGGGTGCGCTGACGATGTGGGCGATGTCGCCCGGCTGCGGGGTGAAGGCGATCGGTTGCGGCACGCCGATGACGAAACCGGCGACCAGGAAGGCGACGATCAGCGCGACCTTGATGATCGTCGAGATCAGCTGGAAGGTCGAGGAGTGCCTGACGCCGGTCAGCTGCACAAGCGAGACCAGCCACACCACAGCGATGGCGAGCGGGATCGGCGGCAGATCGGGCTGGACCGATTTGGCATATTCGCCGAACGCCATCGCCGCGAGCGCGACCGGCGCCGCAAACCCCACCGTGGCCGACACCCAGCCGGCGAGAAAGCCGAAGGCCGGATGATAGGCACGGCCGAGGAAATTGTACTCGCCGCTCGAGCGCGGAAACATCGCCCCGAGTTCGCTGTAGGCGAACACCCCGCACAACGCGACGATGCCGCCGACGGTCCAGAGCAGCAGGATCGAGAAGCCGGACGGGATATCCTTGACCTGGAAGCCGAGGCTGGTGAAGACGCCGACCCCGATCATGTCGGCCACGACGATGGCGGTTGCGACAAGGGCCGAGACCCCGGTCCCGTTTCCGGTCAGCCGGCGAGTCCAGGGTGTGGTGCCCGCATCTGATGCCGTCATCGGGGTCCTTCACCTCAGGCGTCATGCCTTGCGGGCATCGTGCAGTTTGGCCCAGTCAATTCAAGCAGGGTTAACAAGGGTTAAATGAGGCGGCCGAAACAGGTATTTGGGCACCGCATTTCCGGCTCCCGCGCGAAAAAGCTGCGTTTGCCCCGGGAAATCCCGTCCCTCTCCCCCACAATCAGGACACGATTGCGTGGTCCCTTTGAGCGTTCCGGATGTGGGGAAGTTTCTCCGGACGCTTAACGTCGCCTAAACGCCAGTCGGCTCAATTGTCGAAAGATTGCCGATGGACGTGACTTTGGGGTCATGGGTGGATGGTCGGGGCCGTTCCGAAAATGAGAGCTGACAGCCATGCCGGCCGGACGCGGTCCGGTCGGCGCGGTCGTGCGCTCAGGATCGGCCTGATCTCAGCCTTGGTGCCGATGTCGCTGTCACTGGGTCAATGCGGCAAGGCGCCGAACCCGGCGGCGCTCGCTGCGAATTCGCAGGCCAATGTCCAAGGAGGCAGTCAGGTCGTCGCGAAAACCCATCCCCAAGTGGCAAGCGGCGACACCTTCGAGGATCGCTTCCCTGCTCCGCAATTCAAGGAACGCTTCCCCTCGGCGAGCGAAAGCCTCCTGCAACGGCAGATGTCGGACTTCTCGCCCAAGCACGCTGTGCAGCCACAGGCGCCCGAGCAGGCCCCCTACAAAGTCGCTTCGCTGGAGCCGCAGGTCCCCTACAAGCGTCCGCCACGCGACGATTTGACGACGCTCGTCAGCATGAAATCGTCGGCCTTTCCCTATTTCGGCAACAACCCCGCCTCCGACGCGCCCTTCCTCAACATCTCCAAGGGCGATCGCCGTGGCCATCGCAGCTATTCCGGTCGCGTGTTCTGGCAGGACGAGACCTACAATGACAGCCGCGTGCTGATGCACGTGCCCGAGCATTTCGACGTGCGCAAGCCCGGGGTGATCGTGGTGTTCTTCCACGGCAATGGCGCAACGCTCGAGCGCGACGTGCGTGATCGTCAGCTCGTGCCCAAGCAGATCACCGATTCCGGCGCCAATGCCGTGCTGCTTGCACCGCAGATGGCGGTCGATGCCGCCGATTCCAGCGCCGGCAAGTTCTGGCAACCGGGCGGCTTCAAGCGCTTCATGGCGGAAGCGGCCGACCACCTCGCTCGCGTCACCGGCGATCCCACCAGCGCGCGCGCCTTCGCCAACATGCCGATCGTGATCGTCGGCTACAGCGGCGGCTTCCTGCCGACGGCCTGGAGCCTGGAAGTCGGCGGCATCAGCGACCGCGTCCGCGGCGTCGTGCTGCTCGATGCCGTCTACGGCGAAATGGACAAGTTCGCATCCTGGATCGAGAGCCACCGCTCCGGCTTCTTCGTCAGCGCCTACACCCGCCACACCGCGCGGCGGGACCGCGAGCTGATGAGCATGCTGCGGCAAAAGGGCATCAGCGTCGCCGAGGACATGGACGGACCATTGCGGCCCGGCAGCGTGGTGTTCGTCGAGACCGGCGACGGCATCACCCATCGCGACTATGTCACCCGCGCCTGGACGCGGGATCCGCTCAAGGACGTGCTGGTGAAGATGGCGGCGACGCCAGCGTTGGCGCTGACGCGCGTCGCCTCGAGCCGCTAGGCCTGCAAGCTGCTCAGCGCGACCGGGGCGGCTGTGGCCGTGCGTGCTTCAGGTCTTGCTTCAGGTCTTGGGCAGCTTCGGAATGGCCTCGGCGAAGCCGTTGTAGCAGGTCAGCCGCTCGTCCTCTTCCTTGAAGAACCGGCAATCGGCGTAGCCCTTGGCCTTCGCCGGCTTCGGCTTCGGGGCCGGCGGCATCACGGCGTCGTAACAATTGAGACGATCCTTGGTGCCGTCGTCGATCTCGAGGCAGGCCTGGAGCCGCACGGCGATCGACTGCGGCTTGCCCTTCGGCGCTGCAGCAGGCTTTGCCGCCGCCTCCTTGGTTCCCTTGGGCTTGACCTGCACCAGCGGCTTGTCCCCCACCATCGGTGGCTTGTCGGCTTGCGCGAACGCGGAGGCTGAATAGAGCACCGCGGCAACCGCCAGAATCATCCTCATTTCAGTCAACTCTCTTTGGTCCCCATGACCGCGTTCTAACGCTCCCGCGCGCGGTTTGCCAAGCACCTTGCACATGCGAAACCGCGAGATTCAGGCCGCTGCGGCAGCGGACCGGGGCCGGGTCAGGATCAGCAGGATCAGCGCCACCGCGACGAAACCGACCGCGACGAAGCCGAGCGTATGCAGGAGTTCGCGGGCGAACAACAGTCCGCCGATGGCAGAGCCGACCGCCTGGCCGATGTAGAGGACGGAGGTGTTGAGCGCGACGGTCGCCGATGCCAGCGGCGGCGCGGCAGCGACCAGCCGCACCTGCTGCATCGAATTGGTCGACGCAAAGCCGAGGCCCCAGATCGCGACCCCGCACGTCATGAAAGCAAGCGTGCCCGCACCGAGCGCCCAGCCCGTGATCCCGGTCAATAACAAGCAGGCGAACAGCAGCGAGGTGCGATAAGGGCCCCAGGTGTCGACGATGCGGGTGGCGATGACGACGCCGAGGAAACCGCAGACGCCGTAGAGCGCGAACACCGTGCCAATCGCATCGGGGCCGGCGCCGGTGAGCTTGTTGAGCAGCGGGCCCATGAAGGTGAACACCACGAACTGACCCGACATTTGCAGCATGGTGATCGCAAGCAGCAGCAGAATCGTCCTGTTGCCGCCGACCTCGCGCCAGGTCTTCAAATCCACCGGCGCGCCCTTCAGGCCCGCCGGAAGCCGCAGCAGCAACAGCACGAAGCTGATGCAGCCGAGCACTCCGATTTCGCCATAGGCCGCGCGCCAGCCATAGCGGCTGGCGATGAAGGTGATCAGCGGAAGGCCAACGGCAGCAGCGAGCGACCAGCCGAGAAAGATATAGGCGATGGTGCTGCCCCGCCGCTCGGCCGGCACGATCAAGGCCCCCGTGCCGGCGGCCTGCGGCGTATAGAGTGCGCCGACCGCGAGCATCACGAGACGAATGACGAGGAGGCTGGTGTAGTCGGGCGCAAAGGCCGAGGCGAGATTGCCCAAGGCAAGCACCGCCAGCGTCGTCGTGAGCAACGTCCGACGTTCGATGCGACTGGTCAGCCAGGCCGTCAGCGGCGAGCCGATGCAGAGCGTCACCGCGCCGAAGGTGATCAGCAGCCCGGCTGCATGAATGCTGACGTCGAGCCCGCCCGCCAACTCCGGCAGCATGCCCGCCGGGGCCAGCACGGAGCAGCCGGTGACGAGATTGCCAAGCATCAGGGCGGTTGGCGCGAAACGCCGGGCGCGCGCATTTTCCATGCAGGTGCATGTAGCGCGGGCCCGGCACCCGTTAAAGGCCGCCGCTCGAAATAGTTGGTGCACCGTCCCGGCTTTTGCGCGCCGATTTCTTGGAATTGCCGGATTGCGCAGGCCGAATCGCCTGATATATCGCTCGTTCCCGCTTACCTGCGCTCGTTCGCAGGAGTGAGCCTCAGGAGAAAAGCAATGACCGACCAGCCCAAATCCGAGTCCGGCTTCCAGTACAGCCTCTCCAATCTGAAGCCCGTGACCCCCGCCGCTAAAGTCACCCTCACCTTCCCCGACGGCGCCCAGCGCCAGTTCGACCACGGCATCACCGGCCTCGACATCGCCAAGGGCATCTCGCCGTCGCTGGCCAAGCGTACGGTTGCGATGGCGCTCGACGGTGTGCTCACCGATCTCAATGACCCGATCGAGGCCGACGCCAAGCTCGAGCTCGTCAACCGCGACGACCCGCGCGCCCTCGAATTGATCCGCCACGACTGCGCGCACGTGCTGGCCGAAGCCGTGCAGACGCTGTGGCCGGGCACGCAGGTCACCATCGGTCCGGTGATCGAGAACGGCTTCTACTACGACTTCTTCCGCAACGAGCCGTTCACCCCGGAAGACTTTGCCGCGATCGAGAAGAAGATGCGCGAGCTCATCGCGCGCGACAAGCCTTTCACCAAGGAGGTCTGGGACCGCGAGAAGACCAAGCAGGTATTCCGCGACAAGGGCGAGGCGTTCAAGGTCGAGCTGGTCGACGCCATTCCCGGCAGCGAGCCGATCAAGATCTACTATCAGGGCGACTGGTTCGACCTCTGCCGCGGCCCGCACATGACCTCGACCGGCAAGGTGGGCAACGCCTTCAAGCTGATGAAGGTGGCCGGCGCCTATTGGCGCGGCGACAGCAACAATCCGATGCTGACCCGCATCTACGGCACGGCCTTCGCCAAGCAGGAGGACCTCGACGCCTACCTCAGGCAGATCGAGGAAGCCGAAAAGCGCGACCATCGCAAGCTCGGACGCGAGCTCGACCTCTTCCACTTCCAGGAGGAAGGTCCGGGCGTCGTGTTCTGGCACCCGAAGGGCTGGACCATCTTCCAGCAGCTCATCGCCTATATGCGCCGGCGCCTGACCGGTGATTACAGCGAGGTCAACGCGCCGCAGATCCTCGACAAGGTGCTGTGGGAGACCTCGGGCCATTGGGGCTGGTATCGCGAGAACATGTTCGCCGCGCAGTCGGCCGGCGACGAGGCCGAGGACAAGCGCTGGTTCGCGCTCAAGCCCATGAACTGCCCGGGTCACGTGCAGATCTTCAAGCACGGCCTGAAGAGCTACCGCGACCTGCCCTTGCGCCTCGCCGAGTTCGGCGTGGTGCATCGCTACGAGCCTTCCGGCGCCATGCACGGCTTGATGCGCGTGCGCGGCTTCACTCAGGACGACGCGCACATCTTCTGCACCGAGGACCAGCTCGCCGCGGAATGCCTGAAGATCAACGACCTGATTCTGTCGACCTATGCGGACTTCGGCTTCACCGGCGACCTCACCGTGAAGCTGTCGACCCGGCCGGAGAAACGCGTCGGCACGGACGCGATGTGGGATCATGCCGAACGGGTGATGGCGACCGTGCTGAGCACGATCCAGGCGCAGAACAATCACATCAAGACCGAGATCAATCCGGGCGAAGGCGCCTTCTACGGACCGAAGTTCGAATACGTGCTGCGCGACGCCATCGGCCGCGACTGGCAGTGCGGCACCACGCAGGTCGACTTCAACCTGCCGGAACGGTTCGGCGCGTTCTACATCGACCATGACGGCGGCAAGAAACCGCCTGTCATGGTGCACCGCGCGATCTGCGGCTCGATGGAGCGCTATATCGGCATCCTGATCGAGCACTATGCCGGCAACTTCCCGCTCTGGCTGTCGCCGGTGCAGGCGGTGGTCACCACCATCACCTCGGAAGGCGACGAGTACGCCAAGGTGGTGATGGAACAGGCGCGGCGCGCCGGGCTGCGGGTCGAGATCGACCTGCGCAACGAAAAGATCAACTACAAGGTCCGCGAGCATTCGCTGGCCAAGATCCCCGCATTGCTCGTGGTCGGCAAGAAAGAGGCCGAGACACATTCGGTCTCGGTCCGCCGCCTCGGCAGCGACGGCCAGACGGTGATGACGACCGCCGAAGCCATCGCCGCGCTGGTCGACGAGGCGACGCCGCCGGACGTCCGGCGGATGCGGGAAGCGGGCTGATCCCTGAAATCGATCTAAATTCGCTTCCGGTTGCGGGCGTGCATGCTTATCTCGGCATGGCACGCCCGACGACGAGCTGAAGAGGATATTGCAGTGCCCGACGCCATCGAACTCCTGAAGACCCGCCGCTCGGTCAAGCCGCGCGAGATGACCGGCCCTGGCCCTTCGCCGGCCGAGCTCGAGACGATCCTCACCATTGGCGCGCGCGTGCCCGATCACGGCAAGCTCGCGCCCTGGCGCTTCATCATCTTCGAGGGCGATGCCCGCCAGCGCGCCGGCGAGGTGATCGCGAAGGTCTTTGCGCGGAAGAATCCCGGCGCGCCCGCGGCCGACGTCGAGGTCGAGCGCAAGCGCCTCACCGACGCGCCGCTGGTGATCGGCATCGTCAGCTTCACCAAACCGCATCCGAAAGTGCCGGCGTTCGAGCAGGAATTGTCGGCGGGCGCCAGCGCCATGAACATCGTCACGGCCGCGACCGCGCTCGGCTACGGCGCTTGCTGGCTGACCGGCTGGTTCTCCTTCGATCGCGACGTGCTCGACGGACTCGGCCTCAAGCCGGACGAAAAGCTCGCCGGCTTCGTCCATATCGGCACGCCGACCAAGCCCAGCGACGACCGTCCGCGACCCGATCTGTCCACTATCGTGACCAAATTCTAGGGCCGGAAAGTCTGCTTCCAAGGCCGACGATTTATTTCGGCTCGAAGAACAACGACGTCAGCTGCTTCGTGAGTTCAGCCATGAGCGCGTTGCCGGGATTCGTTCGAACGCACATGATCCGGCGTATGGGAGGCAGTTCAGGAAGATAATAATCCTTAGCGACGACCACCGTGCCCGGCACCTTGCTGGCAGGGACGGCGGTGAACCCCATGCCAGCTTCCACCGCTCGTAGCTTCACTTCGAAATCGGGGCTGCTGAAAACAATCCGGTAAGAAATTTCGTGACGTTCGAGCGTTCGCACCATCCAGTCGTCTCCGGGCCAAGTCAGGATCGGAATGGGAGATCCCGGACTTACCACAAACTGCTTCGCCCTGACCCAGACGAGCGGCTCGTCATCTGCCGCTACTATCATTTGGCGAAGATCGCCATCCATGCGTTGATGATCAAACAAGCAGGCAATATCGAGATACCCCTCGATCAAGGCTTTGGCGAGGGTGCCTGACTGGTCGACCTGGATGAAGATGCCAGAAAGGCTACCAACTGACTGTGGTGCCTTGAAAAAATCGGTCGCGAAGAGCGAATTGAGGCCCAGCTTGACCGGCTGCGAGCGCTCAGTATTGCCGGACAGTCTCATTAACTGGTCATTCGCCTCGATCATCCGCCTGGCTTGTTGCAGCGCAAGCCTGCCGAGGTCGCTGAGAGTCGTACCGGTTGAACTCCGCTCAAACAGCGGTCCTCCCACGAGATTCTGAAGCCTTTTCATCTGTGAACTGATCGCCGGCTGGCTCAAGCCCAACAGTTCACCGGCCTTCGAAAGGCTCCCGGTTTCGGAGATCACAATCGCGGTACGCACGATTTCTGTTGGGATATTTACGTGCCTCTTGCGGTGATTCATTTAATCAAAATCCCCTTTAAGATATTTAACCAATGGTTGCTTCTCTTACGGCATACCCCCCCTGAAACGTTGATGTGCCACAACACTTTTATGGGCCCATAGATTCTTGGAGGCCCAAAGCTTGCAATGGTATCCGCAAATTTACGGAACAAAGCATACAATAACCCGTAACGAGCATGCTCCCATCCTCAGCCACAACAAAGGGTTGAGGTTGACATGCTTAGATTCGTGCTCTGCCTACGTGGCGCTTCCGCCGTCGAATTCGCTCTGATCACTCCTCTCTTTCTGTTGATGCTGTTCGGGATCGTCATCTTCGGTGGCTATCTGACGATGGTCCACGGAGTCCAGCAGCTCGCCGCGGAAGCCGCGCGGTCTTCGGTCGCTGGAATCTCCGACAGCGAACGCAACACGATTGCGACCGGTTACGTCTCTGCACACGCTTCGACCTACCCTCTGCTGGATCCCGGTAAGCTTGCCGTCAGCGCGGCTCCATCGAGCAGCGCCGCAAACGTGTACGTGGTGACCGTCACATATGATGCGTCCGGCAGCATCGTTTTCGCCCTTCCACTCGTACGGGCTCCCACATCAACGATCATTCGGTCCGCCGCCATTCCCTACGGAGGGTTCTAGGATGAAATTGGCTCGGCACCTCCTGTTTCGGTTCGCCTCTGACGATCGCGGCAACGTTGCAATCATCGGAGCGAGTATGATGACGCTGGTCATCGGCTGTGCGGCCCTGGGCGTCGATGTCGGCTCGATCTTTGCCGACAGGCGCAAAGCTCAGAGCGCAGCGGATCTTGCCGCGATCGTCGCCGCTGGCAATCTGAACAATGCGACGAATGCCGCCTCGGCAACTGTCGTACGCAACAACTATCCAGCGAAAGCGCTGGTCAGCGTCGAGCTTGGAACCTACGCGCCGAACGCTGCCGTAGCGCCGGACAAACGCTTCGTCACGCCGGCAACCGGCGCTCCGACGGCCGCGCGCGTCACTCTCGAAACAAAGACCCCGCTTCATTTTGCCCGTTACATCACCGGTTCGAGCGAATACACGATCAGGACGTCAGCAACGGCATCGAGCACGGCACTCGCTTCATTTGCGATCGGCTCACGCCTGCTTGCGGTGAACGGCGGGCTGATCAATGCCGTGCTTGGATCGATGCTGGGCACAAACCTTTCACTTACGGCAATGGATTATCAGGCACTCGCGAACGCGCGGATCGATGCGTTCGATTTCCTTTCTGCGCTCGCCACCCGCGCCAGCGTGACTGGCCCCACTTACGACAATGTCTTGACCGGCAACATCAAGATGGCCGATCTCATTACGGCAATGTTGGCGACGCAACAGAGTACGAATGGCAACAACGCGGCCACGATCACTTTGTCGAATATAGCGCAAGCAATCTCGGGACAGTCAACCCGGATTGCCCCGGGATCGCTTCTGAATCTTGGGCCTTACGGCAGCCTCGCCGTTGGCCAGAAGCCCAAGATCGGAGTCAGCCTCTCGCTCTTGAACCTGCTGTCCGGCGCTGCCGCAGTAGCGAATGGGACCAATCAGATCGCAACCAGCGTGAACCTCAACCTGCCGGGCATCACGCAAGTTTCCGTGGTCGCCACGATCGGTGAACGTCCTGTGGGCTCGGGCTGGTTCGCCGTCGGCGCGCAGGGAGCGAGCGTCCACACGGCTCAAACGCGCGTCCTGATTACGATCCAGCTCGCCGGCAGCGGCGGAATTCCCGCTGTCAACCTGCCGATCTATGTCGAAGTCGCGGCAGGTACGGCCACGCTGTCCGCCATCTCCTGCGGACGACCCGACATCAGCAGCACGACTGTATCGCTCGGCGTCACCCCGGGCGTCGTCGATGCATGGGTCGGCAATGTCACGATAGCCGACATGACCAATTTCAGGACCAAGCCAAATCCTCCGCCCGCTACGTTGCTCAGCGTAGCCGGCGTAAGCGTCACTGGGCGCGCGCATGCTGAAATAAGCAACTCCACCGCAAAGCAGGTCGATTTCACCTACTCTGACATTCAGGCCCAGACGATCAAGACAGTCACGACGACGAACTTCACCTCTTCGCTGATGTCGAGCCTGCTCAGGGACATGAGTCTGACGGTCACGTCGGGTCCTCTCGCGCTTCCTCTACCGGGCGTCGGGTCGACAGTCGCCAACATTCTCTCCGGCGCTACCAGTTCGATTGATCAGATACTCGCAGGCACGCTTGCTGCGCTCGGCGTCGGTATTGGGCAAGCGGACGTATGGGTTTCCGGCGTCAGATGCGACGGTGCCGTGCTCGTCAATTGACCCAGTGCCGCGATCCAATTCAGGCACCGCACGATCATTGTAGCAAGTTGCGTTGAGTCATTCCGCAATTCGGAATTGGCCAGTCCTGGCCCGATGTCATCTTAATTTGAACGTTCTCAACTGGGGGTCTTAAAACATGCTTTCCCGTTTCAAATCTGACAGCTCGTTCGGTCTGCTCGACCGGATGCCGATCAGCGTGATGATCTGCGAGATGACAGATTTCAAGATCATTTACCTGAATGAATCGACGAGGAACAATCTCAAGAAAATCGAACACGTGCTGCCCGTCAAAGTCGACGCCCTGATCGGCCAATCGATCGACATCTTCCACAAGAATCCCGAGCACCAGCGACGACTTCTGTCCGATCCCAAAAATCTCCCGCACCGGGCCCGCATCACCATTGGCGGCGAGACGCTCGATCTCACCGTGACCGCCATGATCGATGCGCGCGGCCGCTACACTGGCCCGATGCTCACTTGGGAGCTTGCGACTGAGAAGGCCAAGCTCGAAGCCGAGACCGAACGGCAGTTGCAGATGCTCGACAACATGCCGCTCAATATCATGATGTGCGACACCAATTTCAATATCACTTACGTCAACAAAACCAGTGTCAAGACTCTCACGCCTCTGCGGCACCTGCTTCCGGCCGCCCCGGACGAGCTCGTCGGCAAGTCATTTGACATCTTCCACAAGAACCCACAGCACCAACGTCGCATCGTCGGCGACCCGACCCGCCTGCCCCACGCCGCCAAGATCAAGCTGGGACCCGAGACTCTCGACTTGCGCGTTTCGCCCCTGTACGACCGGAAGGGCAACTACACCGGAGCGATGCTCAACTGGTCCGTCGTCACAACCAATGTGCGGCTTGCGGATGATTTTGAACGCGACGTGAAGAGCCTGGTGGGCACACTGGCTTCCGCCTCATCCGAGATGCAGGCGACTGCGCGGTCGCTGTCCTCCACCGCCGAGTTTGTCAGCCAGCGATCCGCTGGAGCGGCATCGGCTTCCGAGCAACTCAGCTCCTCCGTGAACGAGATCAGCAGGCAAGTTGCCGAGGCGAGCAAAGTCGCAAGGGTGGCGGTCGAAGAGGCGGAAAAGTCCGATCAACTCGTCTCCGGCCTGGTGAAAATGGCACAGAAGATCGGCGACGTGGTGGCCCTCATCAGCCAGATTGCCGGTCAGACCAACCTCCTCGCACTGAACGCAACAATCGAATCCGCGCGGGCCGGCGAGGCTGGCAGAGGCTTCGCCGTCGTTGCATCGGAGGTGAAGGCACTTGCAAGCCAAACGGCCAAGGCGACGGAGGAGATCGGCGCCCAGATCAACGAGATGCAATCCGCGACAGGCAACACGGCCGGAGCGCTGAAGGCGATTTCCCAGACCATCAATCGCATAAGCGAGATCAGCACGGCAATCGCGAGTGCGGTCGAGCAACAAGTCGCGGCCACCAAGGAGGTTTCGACCAATATCAGCAGCACCAACCAGGCCGTCGGCGACACAAGCGACGCAGCGGGGAATGTTCTGACCGCCTCCGGCAGCCTGGCCAAGAATGCATCCGCGTTGGAGGTTCAAGTCGATAAATTCCTCGCGAGCGTTCGCGCTATGTAGCCGGAGCTCCAACTGCACCATTGAGGCCGGAACGATCTGCTGGTCGAGCGGCCGGAGTACCTTCGGTTGGCGAGATGCCCGGCGATGTCAGCCTCGATCCGGACGAGAGCTCGCCCGGGTCGTCCATGTCTGCCAGCCCATCAGCCGAGCAAGACCGTCCGCGCCGAATCGTGACACGATTTTAATCGGAGTCTTGTTGACGCGTTCGACGTCTTGCGGCTTTGTTCCCGAGCAGGGAGGAAGCCCGGATGAGACGTCGTGATTTTCTGGTCGGAGCCGCGCTGCTCGCCGGCTCGATGGCGCGAAGCCGGGCCGCCGACATCCCCGCCCCCTCGTCCGCGGGGCTCGACCGCATCACGGCCTTCTTCGACAACGAGGTCACGAGCGGCCGGCTGCCCGGCGCCGTCATCCTGGTGCAGCAGCACGGCAAGCCGGTCTATCTCAAGACGTTCGGCGTGCGTGACACCCGAACCGGCCTTGCCATGACGCCGGACACGATCTTCGCCATCCACTCGATGACCAAGCCGATCACGTGCCTCGGCGCGATGATGCTGATCGACGACGGCAGGCTTGCGCTGACCGACCCCGTGTCGAAATACGTCCCGCTGTTCGCCGAGACCAAGGTGGGCCGCGAGGTTACCCTGCCCAACGGCACGGTGGAGCTGGACCTCGACCCACCGGACCGCCCCGTCAACATCGAGGATCTGCTGCGGCATACTTCGGGCATCAGCTACGATTACATCGGCAGCGAATGGGTCGAGCACGCCTACAAGATGGCCAACATTTTCGCGGGCCCCTTCAACAACAGGGAATTCGCCGATCGCATCGCCAGGCTGCCGCTGGCGCGGCAGCCTGGAACGCTGTGGCGCTACGGCCATTCCACCGACGTGCTCGGCAGCGTCATCGAGATCATCTCCGGCCAGACGCTGTATCAGTTCCTGAAGCAGCGCATCTTCGATCCGCTCGGCATGAGCAGCACCAAATTCGCACTGACGACGGAGGACGAGCTGGCGCGGATGGCGCGACCGCTGCCGAACGATTTCATCCTGCTCGCCGGCGAGCGCGAGCGTCTCGACCATCCCGAATGGCAGTCCGGCGGCGGCGGCCTGCTCTCGACCATCACCGACTATCAGCGATTTTCGCAAATGCTCCTCAACGGCGGCGAATTCGAGGGCAAGCGCTACCTGAGCCCCGCCGCGTTCAAGGCCATGACGACCGATCATATCGGGCCAGGCTCCGGCGTCGGACGCGATTACTTCTATTACCCGGGCGACGGCTTCGGCTATGGCTACGGCCTTGCGGTGCGGACCGATCCGGGCAACGCAAAACCGCCGCCGCCGGGCTCGCTCGGCGAGTTGAAATGGGACAGTGGCAGCGGCACCTATTTCGGCGTCGATCCCAAGCTCGACATGGTCTACCTCATGATGCAGCAGACCCAGAACGAGCGCGGCCGCATCACACCCGCGTTCAAGGCGCTGGTCTACGACTGCTACCCCGAGGGGCTACGCCGCCCGTGAGGCGCGCTGGCCGAAATCTGCGAGCAGCTTTGCGATCTCGCCGGCGGGCCGCGCCGCGCTGAACAGAAAACCCTGCACCTCGTTGCAGCCTTCGGCGCGGAGCCAGTCGAGCTGATCCTCCGTCTCGACCCCTTCGGCGGTCGTGGTGATGTTGAGGCTGCGGCCGAGGCCCGAGATCGCGCGCACGATCGCACCGCAATCGGGCCGCAGCGCCAGATCCTTGACGAAGGAACGGTCGATCTTGATCTTGTCGAAGGGAAAGCTGCGCAGGTAGCTGAGGCTGGAATAGCCGGTGCCGAAATCGTCCATGGAAATGCTGACGCCGAGTTCGCGGAGCTGGTGCAGGATGGCGAGATTGGCATCGGTCTCGGCGAGGAAGATCGACTCGGTGATCTCGAGCTCGAGCCGCCTCGGCGACAGGCCTGACTGCGCCAGGGCCGAGATCACGACCTGAACCAAATTGCGGCTGCGGAATTGCGCCGGCGACAGATTGACCGCGACCTTGACGTCGGCAGGCCATTTGACCGCCTCGGCGCAGGCTTCGCGCAGCACCCACTCCCCCAACTGGGTGATCAGTCCGATGTCCTCTGCGACCGGGATGAACTCCGCCGGCGAGATCATGCCCTTGTCCGGATGACGCCAGCGCAGCAGCGATTCGAAGCCGGAGATGCGGTCGGAGGCGATCGACACCAGCGGCTGGTAGTGCAGCTCGAACTCGCCATTGGCGAACGCGCGGCGCAGATCGAGCTCCATGTCGCGGCGCTTCTGCGCCTGGAGGTCCATCTCACGCTCGAAGAAATGGTGCACGCTGCCGCCGTCGGACTTGGCCCGGTACAGCGCCATGTCGGCGTTTCGCATCAACTCTTCCGGCGTCGTGCCGTCACCGGGCGACAGCGCGATGCCGATACTGGCGCCGATCACCATCTCCTGACCGTCGAGATCATAGGGCGCCTTCAGCATGTCGATCAGCAGGCCTGCGCAGGCGCTGGCCTCGTTCGGCGAGACGTCGGCCGCAAGGATCACCGCGAACTCGTCGCCGCCGAGCCGGGCCGCCAGATTGGCGCCGCGGACCGCGTTGGTCAGGCGTTCGGCCACCTGCTTGAGCAGGCGGTCGCCCACGGGATGACCGAAGGAATCGTTGATGTTCTTGAACAGGTCGAGATCGATGTAGAGCACGCCGACGCGCTTGTCCCCCGCCTGGTCCAGGGCCTGCTTCAGACGCTCCTGGAAATATTCGCGATTCGGCAGGTCGGTGAGCCCGTCATGGTGGGCCATGTGCGCGATGCGCGCCTCGGCCTTGCGCCGCTCGGTGATGTCGACCACCGCGACCAGATAGCCGTCGCGACCGTCGAAGGCGACGCGGCGGCCGAAGGTGAGCACTTCGATCTCGCTGCCGTCGGCGCGCAGGTGCCGCCAGTTGCGTGAGGAATGATAGGCATCGCCGACGCGTTCGAGCGCCTCGGCGTGGCTGTCCCACTCGTCTTCCGGCCAGATCTCATGCAGCTTCATGCGCAGGAAGGTGGCGCGGCTGTAGCCGTAATGCTGGACCGCGGCATCGTTGACGCCAAGAAATTCCTTGGTCCGCGCGTCGAACACCCACATCGGCATGGGATTGCTGTCGAACAGCAGGCGGAACGAGGCATCGCGCCGCTTCAAGGCGGTAACATCGGAGATCGTCAGCGAGACCACGTCGGCGAAAGCCGTGGCGCCGAGGCGAAGGTGCCGGCCCTCGCTCTCGATCTCGAGCTGCTCGCCGCGGCCGCCCGCGACGGCCTTGAGCAGGAAGTCCATGACGTCGGGCAAGGCCAGCAGCGGGGTCCCCTCGCCAATTCGCCGCCACAACAGGCTTTCGCTCGCAACCTTCAGCATTGCGCCCGCGCTGTTGTTGTGATGCACGATCTGTAGATCGAACGGCTTGCCCCCGGCATCGCGCAAGACGGCCAGCGAGACCACCGCGTCGTCGGTGGAAGCGAAGATCGCGTCCAGCAGATTGTACTGCGCGCCGCGCTCGTTGACATAGGCGCCGACCAGCGTGGAGCCCCAGCGCGAGGCCGTCGGCAACGCCAGCACGTCGTAGGTCCGCACCATGCCGTCGCGCACGCAATGTGCGCTGGCCTGATGCGGTCGTCCCTTGGCAAGCGCGCTCGTCGCCGCTTGCGACAGCGCTGTGGCGCAATCCGGCGACAGTTCGGCGACGGGGATATCCCAGCGCTCGTCGCCGAGCCATTTCTGCACGTAGCGTCCGCTGCGCGACAGTTCGAGCGCGCCGTCGTTCCTCAGCAGCGCGATGTGATCGGCGAGCCGTCCGAGACTGCCGAGCATCACATCCTCGTAGCGTGGCAGCCGATCGCCGGGCCTCAGCGCGGCACGCCATTTGCGCTGAAGCACCGGAATGTCGTCGAACATTTCGGCGGCCGGTTTTCCCGACACTTTCTTCGCGGTATTCATGGCAGTCCCCAACGCACTTTCCCGCCGCATCCAATGCAGGCGCACTTAACGACATGTAAAAAGCGCGGGGGTCCGGGTTCCATTCGGCGATTATGACAGTTTTAAGTCGGGCGTTGGTTAGTGCGCGTTAGACACTATGACGGTCGTGCGAAGGCGATACGGGCGTGTCCCGGACGCGCTGCAGCGTTCTTACGCTGCTGCGCAGAGCGGGACCCAGCAGGCCACGGAG
>NZ_JBHLEV010000007.1:0-317896 GCF_042263385.1 Bradyrhizobium tunisiense | reverse complement strand
TGCGTGGCCTGCTGGGTCCCGGCTCTGCGCAGCAACGCTTGCGCGTTGCAGCGCGTCCGGGACACGCAGGGATCAGCGTCGCACGTGCCTCACAGGTATCGCGTCAGCTCGGTCTTGACCTGTCCGTAGACGGCGTCCTCGATCTGGCTGCGCGTAATCCCGATGTCGCGCAGGGCGCGGTCGTCGAGCTCGTTCAGGGTCTTGACGGCGGAGCGGTGCTCCAGGCGATCGAACAGCGCGTAAACAACACTGGCGAGCGTTGCAAAAAATCCGCTCGATGAGGATGGGCGTATGCTCCGCCCGGCAGTTTGTGAGATCAGGGTCATTTTTCTTCTCCGGCAGTCGTCCCACGCGGCGAAGCCGATGCCGTTGGCGCAGACGCTACGAGCGCTTGCACCTCATTGCCGTCGGATTGCTCTCGCTCTCCTCGGCTCAATCGCGGAACTTGATGGAACTTAAATGCTCCAGTACACTGCTCGGAGCAAGTAAAACATTGCTCTCGGTGCAATAATGTCCAAGTTCGAGTACGTGAAGCTTGCCGATGCCATTGCCGTCGATATCGCTAACGGCACGTTAAGGCCCGGCGACCGCCTGCCGCCGCAGCGCAATTTTGCCTATGACCGTGGCATCGCGGTCTCGACCGCGAGCCGGGTTTATACGGAGTTGCTCCGCCGTGGGCTCGTCGTCGGCGAGGTCGGCCGCGGCACGTTCATCTCCGGCGACATCAGGCGCGAGGTCGAGGCCTTGAGCGAGCCGCGCGATGCGCGGATCGATTTCGAGGTCAATTATCCGCTGCTGCCGCAGCAATGGGCGATGATCGCCAAGAGCCTTGCGGGCCTCGAGCGCGTCGACGCACTTGAATCCGCGCTGCGCGTCTCGACCAGCACCGGCACCAGGAGCGCGCGCAATGCCGCCGCCGCCTATCTCGCGCGGAAGGATTTCGCCCCGCAGGCCGAGCAGATCGTCTTCACCGCCAACGGCAAGCAATCGCTCGCGGCCGCGCTCGCGGCACTCGTCCCGACCGGCGGCCGCTGCGGCGTCGAGGCGCTGACCTATCCTTACGTCAAGAGCATCGCCGCGCGGCTCGGCGTGACGCTGGTCCCGATTCCCATGGACGAGCATGGCGCGCGGCCCGACGCCATCCAGAAGGCGCATCGCGAGGCGCATCTGTCGGCGCTGTATCTCCAGCCCATCATCCAGAACCCGCTCGGCGTCACCATGACCGCGACGCGGCGCGCCGACATCATACGCGTCGCCGAGAAGCTCGACCTCACCATCATCGAGGACGCCGTCTACGGCTTCCTCGCCGACGACACGCCGCTGGCCGCCCTCGGGCCGGACCGCTGCATCGTGATCGACAGCCTGTCCAAGAAGGTCGCGCCGGGCCTTGCGCTCGGGATCCTCGTGGCGCCGCCTCGCTTGCGCGAAAGCGTGATGAGCGCGGTGCGGACCGGCGGCTGGATCGCCTCGGGCTACGCGCTCGCATCCGGGCAGCGGCTGATGGCCGACGGCACCGTCGCCGAGCTGACGCGGCTGAAGCGGATCGACGCCGCCCGGCGCCAGCAGACCGCTGCACGGCTGCTGGCCGGCTACCAGCTCGCCGCCGACCCGCGCTCCTACCATCTGTGGCTGACGCTGCCGCCGCACTGGCGCTCGCAGACCTTCGTGGCGGCGGCGGCGAGGCGCGGCATCGCGCTGACGCCGTCCTCCACCTTCGCCATCGCCCACGGCCACGCACCGAACGCGGTGCGCCTCGCACTCGCCCCACCCACCTTCGAGCAGCTCGATTCCGGCCTGCGCACCATCGTGTCGCTGCTCGGCACCAAGGAAGAGGATTTCGACTCGACGGAGTAGCTCAGATCTCCGGCCAATCCGCGATGAAGCCCCTCGCTTTGTAGGGCTCGATCTTGTCCCATTCGTGCAGCATGCGGCGGCGAAATTCGGCATCGGTATGCCAGAGCGAACGCGGCGTCGCGAAGCTGTCGACAGTGAGCAGCATCTTCTCGACCTCCGGCCAATGCCTCTGCAGCGTCATCGGGTAACGCCGCGCGGTCCAGGTGTTGCCGAGGCAGATCACGCTGCGGATGTTCCGCAGTCCGAGCGCGGCATCGATCACCGGAAGCGAGAAGATCACGTTCTCGCCGGTGTTCATCGCGCGATGCTCCTCAAGGATAACGTCCGCCGGAATGCTCGCCGCGATCATCGCCGACTTGATGATCGTGCACTCGGTTTGCTCCGAGCCCGGCGTCATACCGCCGCTGACAATCGACCCGCGGAATAGACCCTCGCGCCAGAGCCTTGCGGCAGTGCCGGCACGTAAGCCCACGTCTTCGCGGGTGCCGAACATGAACAGCAGGTCGGCTGGCCGCAGCGGCGTGTCGATCAGATGGGTGCGGTTGATTCTGGCGATCTCATCTGCCGTCGGCAGACGGGTGCTGCGGTCCATGACTGACATGAACGCAAGATGCGACGTCGGCGCCGCGACGCGAAGTCACGTTTGATTGCTGCCGATTGCACTCAAGGCAGCAGGCCCTTCGGCACCTGATCGAAACTGTAGCTCTGCGGCTGGTTGCGCCTGACGAAGCCGCCGACCTGCCAGGCGAACAGCGCGGCAAAGCCGAGGATGAACAGCACGCCGGCGAACTCGCCGATCACGAGGGCACGGATCAACAGGCCGGCCATCGCCACCGTCAGCATTGCGAGCAACGCCAGCACTGCCGCATAGGCCGCACGGCCAAGCCCGGCGGTCAGCACCGCGCGGCTGCCGGCCTTGGCCATGCGCGCATGCAATTCGACGATGAAGGCGCGAAAGCCGTTGTCCTGCGGCGCCATCAGCGCCGCGGTCTGCCAGCTCGTCGACAGGATCGTGATACGGCGGCCACTGCTGTGGGTGACATCGGCGCGGAAGCGATGCTGCTGCATCGAGACCGGGCGGAACGACAGCCGGATCGCGCCGATCTCGGCATAGGGCCACAGCGCGGCGCGGCCGCCGATGTGCCAGGAAAGCCCCTCCTCCGTCAGCTCGAAGCGATGCGCCGAGCCGATCAGCGACGCCTTGTAGGCGTAGCTCGTGACCGACGCCGCCTCGGCTCCCGAATCCTGCATCCTCACAATCAATCCAATCCCGCGCTCCGCGACCCGCTTGCGTGACCGCCCTGGCCCATCCTACAAGCGGGACATGGCTGAGACGATTTCTTTTCCGCGCCGCCTGATTCTCGGCGCCGCAATGACCTCAGGCGTACTGCTCGCTCTCGCGGTGCACATGCTGGGCGCGCGCTACGGGCTCGACCTCGGCGGGCTCTGGCGCTCCGACTCGCATGAGTTCATTCCCGCCGGCGCGGCGATCGCGTGGTGGCTGATCGCGACCGTCGGCTTCTCCGGCGGCTATTTCACGGCGACATTGATGCAGAGCGCCGTCTCCGGCCAGATCCCGCAGCGGATGCGGCAATTCCTGATCGCTGTCGGCGTGCTCCTGCTTGCTGGCGCGGGCCAGGCGGCTTCGGCACCGAGCCCGATCCCGAGCGTCTCGGGCGTGCTGGCCGGGCTTGCCGCGCTATGCCTCGGCGCCGTGATGGCGTTCTGCGGGGCCCATTTCGCGCTGCGCCGCGGCTGAATATCAGGCAGACACGCGCAGCCGCGGGCGGTCCAGCATCATCGCCACATCGGAAGCGGGCCGCGGCTTGCTGAACAGATAGCCCTGCGCCTGGGTGCAGCCCTCGCGCCGGAGCAGCTCGAGCTGCGCATCGTTCTCGACGCCTTCCGCGGTGGTGACGATCCCGAGACTGCGGCCAAGGCCCGTCACGGCGCGGATGATCGCCATGGAATCCTCGCGCGTCGTCAGTTCCGACACGAAGGAGCGGTCGATCTTGATCTTGTCGAACGGGAAGCTGCGCAGATAGCTCAGCGACGAATAACCGGTGCCGAAATCGTCGAGCGAGATCCGTACGCCCAGGGCGCGCAGCTCGTGCAGCGTGGTCAGCGTCGCCTCGCTGTTCTGCAGCAGCACGGATTCGGTGATCTCGAGCTCGAGGCGCCGCGCCGGCAGTCCCGAGGCGGCTAGCGCCGCGATCACGGATGTGATCAGGTTCGGATTCTTGAACTGGACCGGCGACAAATTGACGGCGAGGTCGACATCATCAGGCCAGGTCGCCGCGTCGATGCAGGCCGAGCGCAGCACGAATTCGCCGAGCTGGACGATCAGTCCGGTCTCCTCGGCCAGCGGAATGAAGTCGATGGGAGCAATCAGGCCGCGCTGCGGATGGTTCCAGCGCAGCAGCGCTTCGAAGGCGACGACGCGGCCGCTGGCCACGTCGCGGATCGGCTGATAATAAGCCTCGAATTCGTCGCGCTGCAGCGCCGCGCGCAGATCCATTTCAAGGAGACGACGCGCCTGCGCGCGGGCGTCCATGCCGGTCTCGAAGAAGCGATAGGTGCTGCGGCCGTCGGCCTTGGCGCGGTACAGCGCGAGGTCGGCGTTCTTCAATAGCTCGTCGGGATTGTTGCCGTCCTGCGGCGACAGCGAGATGCCGATCGAGACGCCGATCACGATCTGATGGTCGTCGATCTCGTAAGGTGCCGAGATCACCTCGACGAGGCGGCCGGCAAGCGATCTCGCAGCGGCTTCCTCGGAGCGTCCGATCTGGACCACGGCGAACTCGTCGCCGCCGAGCCGCGCCACGGTGTCGCTTTCGCCGACCGCGAGGGACAGCCTGCGGCCGACTTCCCTCAGCAGGGCATCGCCGATGGGATGGCCGAGCGAGTCGTTGATGTCCTTGAAGCGATCGAGATCGAGACAGAGCACCGCGAGCTGATCGCCCGACCTGGTCCGGCGCAGTCCCTGCTCGAGCTGCTCGTGGAACAGCACGCGGTTCGGCAGGCTGGTCAGCGCGTCATGGCGCGCCATGTGCGAGATCTTGGCCTGCGCTTCCAGCCATTCGGTGATGTCCTCGAAGGTCGCGACCCAGCCGCCACCCTGCATCGGCTGGTTGACCACCCGGATGGAGCGGCCGAACCGGCTGACGACGTCGGTCGTGGTGCGGCCCTCGCGCGCATCGGCGACGAGGCGGGCGAAGAATTCGTCCGCGTCGCCCTGCCACTGGCCCCTGGCCTGCTCGTCCCGCAAGATGTCGACCAGCCGGCGGCCGGTGAGCGCGATGTCGGTGCGGCGAAGCATCGCCGCATAGCGCTCGTTGAACAGGATGATCTTGCCGTCGGCGTCGAACATGCAGAGCCCCTGCGACATGTTCTCGAGTGCCGTATCCAACACCATTTGCTGGGCACCCAATTGGCCCCTGGCACGACGGTCGAGCAGCGCGGCCACGAGCGCGATCGCAATGATCGCGACCGCAGCGCTGGCGGTGAGGAAGGACAGCGAGGCCGGCGGGATCGACAGGCCTCCGATCGCGAGCGTCGGATCCGGCGTCAGCAGCACCGCGCTCATGGCCGTGAAATGATGCGCGACGATGGCGACCGTCAGCAGGGCCGTCGCCGCCAGCGCGTGGACGAGGTCGTCGCGGCGCGCCGCTACGAACAGCGCAAGTGCCGCAAAGAAGATTCCTGAAAGCACCGAGACGGCGACCGTGCTTCCGATCCAGTCCACCCGCGCAGGCATCTCCAGCGCCGCCATGCCGGTGTAATGCATCGCCGCGACACCGGCGCCGACGATGGCGCCGCCGAGGACGATCCATACCGCGCGCGAGGACGATACCGCGATGCTCAGCCCCACGAAGGTCACGGAGATTGCCAAGATCAACGACAGGATCGTCACCGGAATGTTGTAGGCGCCCGCGCCTCCGGGCCCGTAGGCGAGCATCGCGATGAAATGCGTCGCCCAGATGCCGCATCCGCTGACGGCGGCATCGAGGCCGAGCCAGGCCAGACGCCCGGTGCCCTGCGTCGCGCGCGCCCGGTGGAACAGGCTGATCGCCGCCGCGCTGGCGAGCAGACACACCGCGCCGCCAAGCGCGACGAGCCGCAAATCGTGCTCTTTGGTAAGACAGTAGAGAACTTGGTACATCCACGGGCCCCTATGGACCCGCACTTCAACCAACAGAAGTGGACAGTCGGTAACCGGCTAAGCGCCTGTTGCGGCAATGGTGAACGGAAGATGTGCCCATTCACTCGGATTGTTCATCCTCGCGTGCGCGCACAGAGGCGCCAGCCATACGGCTCGACGCCACTCTTCGGGGACGACGGAATATGGTGCAGGCATGCAAGCGCCGCGCGGATGACCGCGCGGCGCCATTCCCGTCAAGCCAGCTTAGCTCGCCGCACGCAGGTTCACCTTGCTCTCGGCGAGTTTCGTCAGCTTCATGTCGGTCGCCTTCTCTTCCTCGAGCGTCTTGGCGAGCACACTGGCGCAGTCGTTGCGGCCGAGCTGCCTGGCCCAGGCAATCAGGCTGCCGTAGCGTACGATCTCATAATGTTCGGCGGCCTGCGCCGCGTTGATCAGCGCGGCATCGAGCACCGCCTTGTCGGCGACCTCGCCGGCGGTCTCGTCGGCCTCCTCGATGATGCCGTCGATCGCCGGGCAGTCGACCGCCTTCACGGGAACGCCATGCATCTTGAAGACCTTCTCGAGCCGAGCGACGTGCTGCTTGGTTTCCTCGAGGTGCGTCAAAAAGCCCTGTTTCAGTTGCGGATCAGTGGCCTTGCTTGCCATTTTCGGCAGCGCCTTGGTCAGTTGCTGCTCGGCATAATAGATGTCCTGGAGCTGGTGCACGAACAGGTCGTTCATGGTCTTGATGTCTTTTGTGAACAGTCCCATCGTTCCGTCCTCTCGGTTTCTCTGGAACAACACGGCAGCGGCCTGCACGAAAAGCCGCTTATTCCGCCATGTTCGGTTGCTGATGAGGCACAACGAGCGCACGGCAGCGACGTTCCAAAAAAGCCCGTATGGCTTGCGCTGGAGCAACGCGGACCAAGGGGGGATCTGAGATCATCTCAACATTCGAAACGCACGAGCCGGCCGATTTCACGACTCATATGCTTAACGCGCCTTCCGATGTGAACCGCGTATGACAAAATGGCCGGTCCTGCGCAGAACCTATTGTTGTCAAGGGCTGCACAAGCCGGTGTTTTTGCCTTAAATGAGCCGGATCATGCCTAGCGATCGATGCCTGCCTATGGCCATCATCGCACCCGATTGGCCAATGCCTGGCCCGGTCGGTCTTGCCCCCCGCCGGGAGGATGAATGCACGGACTGCTGACCGCGCTGAAGCGCGGCTTCAAGAGATGGATCGGCTGGCGACGGCTCGGAGTCGCCGCGAGCATCTTCATCATCGCCTTCGCGATCACCACGCTGGTGCGGACCCTCAAGGGCATCGATACCGGGGTCATCCTGACCGCGTTGACCGAAATTCCCCGCGGGAGCATCGGGCTCGCGGCAGTCTGCGTTTTCTTCGCGTTCTGCACGCTGACCTTCTACGACTATTTCGCACTGCGAACGATCGGCAAGAAGCACGTGCCCTATCGCATCGCGGCGCTCTCCAGCTTCACGTCCTATTCGATCGGTCACAATATCGGCGCCACCGTCTTCACCGGCGGCGCGATCCGTTTCCGGATCTATTCGGATTACGGGCTGAACGCGATCGACGTCGCCAAGATCTGTTTCCTGTCGGGCCTGACCTTCTGGCTCGGTAACATCTTCGTGCTCTCGATCGGCCTGGCCATCCATCCGGATGCGGCGTCCTCGATGGATCAGCTTCCCCCGTCGATCAACCGGCTGATCGCCCTCGGCGGCCTTGCCTCGATCGGCGCGTATCTGGTCTGGCTGTGCATGGGCGAGAAGCGGCGGGAGCTCGGCCAGAAGGGGTGGAAGGTGGTGCTGCCCTCGGCGCCGCTGACCCTGGTGCAGATCCTGATCGGCGTGGTCGATCTCGGCTTCTGCGCCCTGGCAATGTATCTGCTGATGCCTGCCAATCCGCCGATCGACTTCATGTCGCTTGCCGTGGTGTTCATCCTGGCGACGCTGATCGGCTTTGCCAGCCATGCGCCCGGGTCGATCGGCGTGTTCGATGCCGCCATGCTGGTGGCGCTGCCCCAGTTCGGCCGCGAGGAGCTTCTGGCGACGCTGCTGGTGTTCCGCATCCTCTATTTCGTGATCCCGTTCGGCCTCGCCATCTCCATCATGGGCACGCGCGAGCTCTGGATGAACGTGGTCGCCCCCTGGCAGGAGCGGCGGCGGCTGGCGGAGGCCTGCGCCCAGGCCAATCTGCCCAAGCAGGTGGCCGGGATGGAGCGTGAACGGGCGCTGCGGCAGGCCGGCAAGCGGTAGGCGGATCCTCGAACCCGTGAGACAAAGGTTGCAGGCGGGGGAGCGATCCTCTCTTATTTCCGCCTCAACTTTGCCGTTGAACACGCGGGCCATGATCCCTCGCCCCCTTCGTTCCCTTTCCGCAGGCGCCCTGCTGCTTGCGGCGATTCTGGTCGCCCTGCTGCCCGAGCGCGCCGTCGCTCAGGACGCCGGCGCCCTGCAGATCAGCTGGGAGGTGCGCAACCGTTTCCGGCTGTTCCGCGAGGAGCGCGACTTCCTGCTCCATGTCGAGAACGCGCGCAACCGCAACATCCTGGCCGCCGAACAATCGCTGGAGCTCCAGAGCGAAGGCCGCGGCTGGGCCCGCAACATGGTCAACCGCCTCTGCATCGACCTCCAGGGCCGGGTCAACCAGCCCTGCACCCGCGACAACACCAAGGAAAACTACCTCACCCCGATCGACCACCCGGTCACCGTGCGCCTCGTTGGCGCGGTGCCGGTCGGCGCCACCTGCGCCTGGTCGTTCGACGACGGCGACGGCCCGCAACAATCGACCTTCGACTGCGCCGAGCCGATCAACCTGCGCGTCCGCTACGGCAAGCAGACGGTCGCAACCGTCGACGTCTCCTCCGGCTCCGATCCGACCCAGCGCGTCCAGACCGAGATCCAGGTCCGCGACATTTTCGTCGCCGGCCTCGGGGACAGCATCGCCTCGGGCGAAGGCAATCCGGACCGTCCGCTGGCGCTGTCCGACGAAGGCTTCTGCTTCCGCTCCTACCTCGGCACCGCCGGTGCGCAATATTACCGGCCGAGCCGCCAGGGCTTCAAGGGCGGCCGCGCCTGCGAGGCGCCGGATACGCTTGCCAACTGGCAACGCTACAGCGCGCTCTGGTTCAACGCGCCCTGCCACCGCTCGCTGTACAGCTACCAGACGCGCACCGCGCTGGCGCTCGCCGTGCGTTACACCCATATCGCCGTGACCTACCTGCCGCTCGCCTGCACCGGCGCCAGCATCGGCGACGGGCTGCTAGGCTCGCAGCGAGCCCGCGAGTGCCCGCCCGGCAAGACCGGCGTCTGCAACACCAGCGTGAACGCCCAGGTCGCCGAGCTGCGCGAAGCGCTCACCGCGGCGAAGAAGCGCCAGCCCGACCGCACACTCGACCTGGTGCTGCTCTCGGTGGGTGCCAACGACGTCTATTTCTCCGGTCTCGTCGCCGACGTGATCGTCGAGACCCCGACCGAGCGCACGCTGTTCCGCCGCTCCGGGGTGATGGCGAGCGTCGACGATTCCCGTGATGCGCTGGCGCGCGAGCTGCCGCAGAATTTCGTCAAGCTGCGCGAGGCACTGAAGCCCCTGGTCGACGGCGACCTCTCGCACGTGGTCTATGTCTCCTATGCCAACCCAGCGCTCGCCGACGGCGGCGTGCCCTGCCGCGGCGGTCGGGCCGGCTTCGACATCCATCCGTCGTTCAACGCCGACCCACAGCGCCTTGCCCGCGTCTCGACCTTCGTCGACACTGAATTTCTGCCGCAGCTGAAGGGCCTCGCCACCTGCACGCGCGGCGCGCTGTGCCGCGATCCCGAAGCCGATCGCATGACGTTCGTCGATGCGCACCAGGCCGCGTTCGCCGATCACGGCTTTTGCGCCCATTCCGGCAACGATCCCGAATTCGACCGCAGCTGCTTCGCCGAGAACGGCCAGAGCTTCAATCCCGACATCGTGAGCGGAGCGAACCAGCCGATGCTGTGCGGCCGCGGCGCCTCGGAATACCGCGCCTACCTGCCCCGCGCGCGCTGGATCCGCGATGCCAATGACAGCTATTTTGCGGCGATGACCTATCCGCAAGGACTGCCGGCCGCGAGCCAGCCGACCGACATCCACGACGCGACCTGGGGCGTGCTCTCCGCCGTCTATGGCGGCGCCGTGCATCCGAGCGCGGAAGGTCATGCCGCGATGGCGGATGCAGCGCTGCCCGCCGCAAGCGCCGTGCTCGGGCTCGACGCCGTGCCGCCGGGCGTGACGCGCGGATCCCTGCCGCAGCTGTTGCCGAGCGCAAGGCAGTAGCGCAGACGCGAGCTCGTTCCACACACTCGGTGTCGTCGCCCGACTTGATCCGGCGATCCAGTACGCCGAGACAATAGTGATGAATCGAGAAGCCGCGGCGTACTGGATTCCCCGCCTTCGCGGGGAATGACAGCGGTGTGTGCGGCATCATCTTGCGCATCACGACCGCTCGCACGTTCTCCTCGCGCCATCATCGTTCCCCCCGACCTGCCTTTCATCAATCCAAAAACGGCATCGATCGATACTGCCTTGAGCTTGGACACTTTGCCGCGCGCGCCTCTAGGACTCGTCTCGGGGAAACGGGTCGAGTTCAAGGAGGCGCCTGATGAGCGCAGTGGTGTCCACAGCGGATGCGAGGAGATCTCGCGTCAGGCTGTTCATCGTGACCATGTTGTTCCTGGTCACCACCGTGAATTATGCCGACCGCGCCACGCTGTCGATCGCAGGCCCCGCGCTCTCCAAGGAGCTGCATCTCGATCCCGTCGCAATGGGCTGGATCTTCTCGGCCTTCGGCTGGTCCTATGTCGTGGCGCAGGTGCCGGGCGGCTGGCTGCTCGACCGCTATGGCTCGCGCATCGTCTATGCCTTCAGCATCATCATCTGGTCGTTGTTCACGCTGATGCAGGGCTGGATCGGCTTTCTCAGCGCCGGCGCGGCCGTCGTCGTGCTGTTCGCTCTCCGCCTCCTTGTCGGCGTCGCGGAAGCGCCCTCCTTCCCCGCCAATGCCCGCATCGTCGCGGCCTGGTTTCCAAGCAACGAACGCGGCACGGCATCGGCCTTCTTCAACTCGGGACAGTATTTCGCCACCGTGATCTTCGCGCCGCTGATGGGCTGGATCGCGCACGCCTATGGTTGGCGCTTCGTGTTCTTCGTGATGGGCGCGCTCGGCATCGTCATGGGCTTGGTCTGGCTCAAGACCATTTACGGACCGAAGGAGCATCCCTCGATCAACGAGGCCGAGTTCGATTACATCAGGGAAGGCGGCGCGCTGGTCGATCTCGATGCGCCCAAGGACGATCTGCCGCGCGCGCGTTCGCCCGAGGCCGGCTCCGGCTGGCACCACATCCGCCAGCTGCTCTCCAACCGCATGATGCTCGGCGTCTATCTCGGCCAATACTGCATCAACACGCTGACCTATTTCTTCCTGACCTGGTTCCCGGTCTATCTCGTCAAGGAGCGCGGCCTGTCGATCCTGCAGGCCGGCTTCGTCGCGACGCTGCCGGCGCTGTGCGGCTTCATCGGCGGCGTGCTCGGCGGCATCATCTCCGATGCGATCCTGCGCAGGACCGGCTCGCTGACCATGGCGCGCAAGATTCCGATCGTCGGCGGCATGCTGCTGTCGATGTCGATCGTCGCCTGCAACTATGTCGACGGACAGGCGCTGGTGGTCGGCTTCATGGCGCTAGCCTTCTTCGGCAAGGGCATCGGTGCGCTCGGCTGGGCGGTCGTGTCCGACACCTCGCCGAAGGAAGCCGGCGGCGTCTCCGGCGGCCTGTTCAACACCTTCGGCAATTTGTCCTCGATCACCACGCCGATCGTGATCGGCTACATCCTGGCCGCGACCGGCTCGTTCAACGGCGCACTGGTGTTCGTCGGCCTCAACGCGCTGGTGGCCGCCTTCGCCTATCTCGTCATCGTCGGCAAGATCGAGCGGGTGACGCTCAAACGTTCCTCCTGAGGGCTCCCATGGGAGCTCGACCAGGCAACTCAACGGCGGCCCTCAAAGCCGCCGTCTTTGTTTTTGGGGGTGATCGATGCTAGAAGTGCCAGGGAAACGCCTTATCCATCTAAGGCATGTATCGATGTTCGACCTCAACCAGCTCCGCTGTTTCGTCACGGTGGCGGAAGAACTGCATTTCGGCCGCGCCGCCGCGCGGCTGAACATGACCCAGCCGCCGCTGTCCCGGCAGATCCAGGTGCTCGAGCACATCATCGATGCGCCGCTGCTGGAGCGCACCAGCCGCTCGGTCCGTCTCACCCCTGCGGGACGAAGCTTCCTGCCGGAGGCGCGCCGCATCCTCAAGCTCGCGGAAAGCGCTTCGCAAGTCGCTCGCCGCATCGCGCTCGGCAAGACGGGGTCGGTGAAGATCGGCTTCACCGCGGCCGCCGCCTATGGCTTCCTGCCCGAGCTCGTCGCGGCGTGCCGCGCCAAGCTGCCCGAGGTCGACTTCTCGCTGAAGGAGATGGTGTCGGGCGACCAGTTCGAGGCGTTGACCTCGGGCCAGATCGACGCCGGCCTGCTCAGGCCGCCGATCGCGCGGCCCGAACTCGCCAGCCGCCGCGTCGTCGCCGAGCCCCTGCTCGCCGCGATCCCGAAGAAGCATCCGCTCGCGAATGCCGAGAGCATCACCATCAAGGATTTCGACGACCAGCCCTTCGTGATGTATTCGCCCTATGAGAGCCGCTACTTCCACGATCTCCTGGTGGCGCAATTCACCCGCGCCGACGTGCTGCCGCGCTACGTCCAGCATCTCAGCCAGATCCACTCGATCCTGGCGATGGTCCGCGCCGGCCTCGGCCTTGCCATCGTGCCGGCCGCGGCTGCGGGCCTGAAGATCTCCGACGTCCGGCTGCGGCCGCTGAAGCTGCGGGGCCGCGTACCGGTCGAGCTGTTCATGGTCTGGCGCCGCGACGACGAGAATCCGCTGCTCTCGGCACTGGTCAAGATCGCCGGTGAACTGTCCTCCGCGGAGGTGGCGGAAGATTGATGCTCAATCCGCATCGGTCGATATAGGCTTTGGCTTGGACCCGCATCGAACGGTCTCCTAAATCACGGCGCATGGACGCGCAGGCATCGAGGACCGCGTCCTCCACAACACGCACGAAGGGAACAGCGCCCGTGAGCAAGATGACCCCGCAGGAAATGGCCCAGAAGATCGGATCCGGCCTCCTGTCTTTTCCCGTCACGCCGTTCAGGGCGGACTACTCCTTCGACGAGGCGACCTACCGCTCCAACATGGACTGGTTGTGCGGCTATGACGTCGCCGGCCTGTTCGCCGCCGGCGGCACCGGCGAGTTCTTCTCGCTGACGCCGACCGAGGTTCCCGAAGTCGTCAAGATTGCCGTCGACGAAACCAAGGGTCGCGTGCCCGTGCTCGCCGGCACCGGCTATGGCACCGCGATCGCCCGAGAGATCGCGATTGGCGCGGAAAAGGCCGGCGCCGACGGCCTGCTGCTGCTGCCACCCTATCTCACTCACGCCGAGCAGGACGGCCTTGCCGCCCATGTCGAAGCAGTGTGTGCCGCCGTGAAGATCGGCGTCATCGTCTACAACCGCGACAACGCCATCCTCCAGCCCGACACGCTCGCGCGTCTCGCCGAGCGCTGCCCGAACCTCGTCGGCTACAAGGACGGTATCGGCGACATCGAGCTGATGACCCGCGTCTACACCAAGCTCGGCGACCGCCTGACCTATGTCGGCGGCCTGCCGACGGCCGAGACCTTCGCCCTGCCCTATCTCGACATGGGCGTGACGACCTATTCCTCCGCCGTGTTCAACTTCGTGCCGGAATTCGCCACCAATTTCTACACGGCCGTGCGCAAGCGCGACCACGCCACGATCCAGGCCGGGCTGAAGGATTTCATCCTGCCGCTGATCGCGATCCGCAACCGCAAGAAGGGCTATGCGGTCTCGATCATCAAGGCCGGCATGAAGGTGATCGGCCGCGATTCCGGCCCGGTCCGCCCGCCGCTGACCGACCTCACCGAGCAGGAGATCGCGGAGGTGACCGCGCTGGTGAAGAATCTGCCCGCCATCCGATCGTCACAACAGGCTGCAGAATAGGACGCCGACAGCGAGGAGCGTTCGATGGCCCAGACCAATATTTCCGGCGCACCTGTTATCACGGCGATGCAGGTGATCCCGGTCGCGGGCCGCGACAGCATGCTCCTCAACCTCAGCGGTGCGCACGCGCCGTTCTTCACCCGCAACATCGTCATCCTCACCGACAATGCCGGTCACACCGGCCTCGGTGAGGTGCCGGGCGGGCAGAAGATCTGGCAGACGCTGCAGGACGCGCGCGATCTCGTCATCGGCAAGACCGTCGGCGCGATGAACAACATCCTCGCCGAAATCCGCACGGCCTTCGCCGACCGCGATGCCGGCGGCCGCGGCAAGCAGACGTTCGACCTCCGCGTCATGATCCACGCCGTGACCGCGATCGAATCTGCGCTGCTCGATTTGCTCGGGCAGCACCTCAACCTGCCGGTCGCGGCGCTGCTCGGCGAAGGCCTGCAGCGCAGCAGCGTGGAGACGCTGGGCTATCTCTTCTTCGTCGGCGATCGCCGCAAGAGCAGGCTGGACTACGTTGCGGGCGAGACCGGCAAGCCAGAGTGGTTCAATCTCCGCCATCAGGAGGCGATGACGCCCGAGACCGTGGTGCGGCTCGCGGAAGCCACCCACGACCATTACGGATTCGCCGACTTCAAGCTGAAGGGCGGCGTGCTGCGCGGAGAGCAGGAGATCGAGGCCGTCACCGCCATCGCCAAGCGCTACCCGAACGCGCGCGTCACGCTAGACCCCAACGGCGCCTGGTCGCTGGACGAGGCGATCAGGCTCTGCAAGGGCATGCACGGTGTCCTTGCCTATGCCGAGGACCCCTGCGGCGCCGAGGCCGGCTTCTCCGGCCGCGAAATCATGGCCGAGTTCCGCCGCGCCACGGGGCTGCCCACCGCAACCAACATGATCGCGACCGACTGGCGCCAGCTCTCCCATGCGCTGCGGCTCGGCGCAGTGGACATTCCGCTGGCCGATCCCCATTTTTGGACCATGCAGGGCTCGGTGCGCGTCGCCCAGACCTGCCGGGACAACGGCCTGACCTGGGGCTCGCATTCCAACAACCATTTCGACATTTCGCTGGCCATGTTCACCCATGTCGGCGCCGCCGCGCCCGGCAAGGTCACCGCGATCGACACCCACTGGATCTGGCAGGACGGCCAGGCGCTGACCAAAGAGCCGCTCCAGATCAAGGGCGGCAAGATTGCCGTCCCCGACAGGCCGGGGCTGGGTATCGAAATCGACAGGGCCGCTATCGACGCGGCGCATGACCTCTACAAGCGGCATGGACTTGGCGCCCGTGATGACGCTATTGCCATGCAGGACCTGATCCCAGGCTGGACCTTCGACGACAAGCGTCCCTGCCTCGTGCGGTAAACACTCTGGAGGAAACGATGACTGCGATCCTTAAAAACTTCATCGGCGGCGAATGGGTCGACGGCTCGGGCGTCACCAGGAACATCAATCCCTCCAACACCAACGACGTCGTCGGCGAATACGCCAAGGCCGACAAGGCGCAGACCGAGAAGGCGATCGCCGCCGCCAAGGCCGCCTTCCCCGCCTGGGCGCAGTCGACGCCGCAGGCGCGCTTCGACGCGCTGAACAAGATTTCGCTCGAAATCCTCGCCCGCAAGGAAGAGCTCGGCCGCCTGCTCGCGCGCGAGGAGGGCAAGACCCTCCCCGAGGGTATCGGCGAGGTCGCCCGCGCCGGCCAGATCTTCGCGTTCTTCGCCGGCGAGGCGCTGCGCCTGATCGGTGAGAAGGGCGCCTCGGTGCGTCCCGGCCTCGACGTCGAGCTCACCCGTGAGCCGATGGGCGTCGTCGGCATGATCACGCCCTGGAATTTCCCGATCGCCATCCCTGCCTGGAAGATCGCGCCGGCGCTGTGCTACGGCAACACCGTGGTGTTCAAGCCGGCCGAACTGGTGCCGGGCTCGGCGCATGCGCTGTCCGAGATCATCACCCGCTCCGGCATTCCCGCCGGCGTGTTCAACCTCGTGGTCGGCTCGGGCTCGGTGGTCGGACAGACCCTGCTCGATCACCCGGACGTCGCCGCGATCTCCTTCACGGGCTCGGTGCAAACCGGGCGCAAGATCGCGCAGGCCTGCGTGCTCTCGAACCCGATGAAGAAATTCCAGCTCGAAATGGGCGGCAAGAATCCGCTGGTCGTGCTCGATGACGCCGATCTCAAGACCGCCGTCGAAGTCGCCGTCAACGGCGCCTATTTCTCCACCGGCCAGCGCTGCACGGCCTCCTCCCGCCTGATCGTCACCGAAGGCATCCACGATCGCTTCGTCGCGGCGGTGGCCGAGCGCCTCAACAGCCTGTCGGTCGACGACGCGCTCAAGGCCGGCGTGCATATCGGCCCCGTGGTCGACCAGAGCCAGCTCGACCAGGACCTGCGCTACATCAAGATCGGCCAGGACGAGGGTGCCAAGCTCGCCTTCGGCGGCGAGCTGCTCAAGCGCGAGAGCCCCGGCCATTACCTCCAGCCGGCGCTGTTCACCGAAGCCAACAACAACATGCGCATCGCGCGCGAGGAAATCTTCGGACCGGTCGCCGCCGTGATCCGTGCGAAGAACTACGAAGAGGCGCTGGCGATCTCCAACGACACCGAGTTCGGCCTCGCCTCGGGCATCTGCACCACCAGCCTGAAATACGCCTCGCACTACAAGCGCAACAGCGAGTCCGGCATGGTGATGGTCAATCTGCCGACCGCCGGCGTAGACTACCACGTGCCGTTCGGCGGCCGAAAGGGCTCGAGCTACGGCGCCCGCGAACAGGGCTCGTATGCGCGCGAGTTCTATACCACGGTGAAGACGGCTTATACGTTCCCGGGCTGACCGGGAAGATCTCGTAGGGTGGGCAAAGCGAAGCGTGCCTACCGCTTACGTCTGATGTGAAGCGTGGTGGGCACGGCGCGATGCGCCTTTGCCCACCCTACGGCTTCGGAGGCAAGCCCAGATGGACCAGGACGTCGCAGCGAAAGAGCAGCCCCGCTATATCAAGCTCAACGAGCGCGACAATGTCGCGATCGTGGTCAATGATTTCGGGCTTCCCGCCGGCTCCCGCTTTGCCTGCGGGCTGACGCTGCGCGCCTTCGTGCCGCAGGGGCACAAAACGGCGCTTGTCGATATCGCCGAAGGCGCGCCGATCATCCGCTATGGCGAAATCATCGGCTATGCGCTGTCGCCGATCTCGGCCGGCGAATGGGTGGACGAGGCGCGCATCCGCATGCCGGAGGCTCCTGACCTCGACAAGCTCGAAATCTCCACCGCCGTGCCGGCGCCGCTGCCGCCGCTCGAGGGCTTCACCTTCGAGGGCTATCGCAATCGGGACGGCTCGGTCGGCACGAAAAATATTCTGGGCATCTCCTCCTCCGTGCAATGCGTCAAGGGCACGATGGAATATGCGGTGAAGCGCATCCGCGCCGAACTGCTGCCCAAGTACCCCAACGTCGACGATGTCGTGCCGCTGACGCATGCCTATGGCTGCGGCGTCGCCATCACCGCGCCCGACGCGGTGGTGCCGATCCGAACGCTGCAGAACATCGCGCTGAACCCGAATTTCGGCGGCGAGATCCTGGTCATCGGTCTCGGCTGCGAGAAGCTCGCGCCGGAGCGGTTGGTGCCCGAAGGCGTCAGCGATGCCATCGTGCGGATGCAGGACGAAGCCTTCGACGGCTTCGGCGCGATCGTCGATGCGATCATGTCCCAGGCCGAATCCCGGCTGAAGGTGCTCAACGCCCGCCAGCGCGAGACCTGCCCGGCCTCCGATCTCGTCATCGGCCTGCAATGCGGCGGCAGCGACGCCTTCTCCGGCGTCACCGCCAACCCCGCCGTCGGCTTCGCCGCGGACCTCCTGGTGCGCGCGGGCGCTACCGTGATGTTCTCGGAAGTGACCGAAGTGCGCGATGCCATCCAGCTGCTGACGCGGCGCGCCGTCAACGAGGACGTCGGCCGCGCGCTGGTGCGCGAAATGGCCTGGTACGATTCCTATCTCGCCCGTGGCGGCGCCGACCGCAGCGCCAACACCACGCCCGGCAACAAGAAGGGCGGCCTCGCCAACATCGTCGAGAAGTCATTGGGCTCGATCGTCAAGTCCGGCTCCTCCGCAATCACCGGCGTGCTCTCGCCCGGCGAAAAGGCGACGCAGAAGGGCATGCTGTTCGCGGCGACGCCCGCCTCCGACTTCATCTGCGGCACGCTGCAGCTCGCCTCGGGCATGACGCTGCAAGTGTTCACCACCGGCCGCGGCACGCCCTACGGGCTCGCGGCAGCGCCCGTGATCAAGGTCGCGACCCGCAGCGAGCTCGCCCGGCGCTGGAAGGACCTGATCGACTTCGACGCCGGCCGCATCGCCACCGGCGAGAAGACCATCGAGGAAACCGGCTGGGACCTGTTCCGCCTGATCCTCGACGTCGCCTCTGGCCGCACCAAACCATGGTCGGATCGCTGGGGCATCCACAACGATCTCACGCTGTTCAATCCGGCGCCGGTGACCTGAGCGCCGCGGAGTCGGTCGATCACTGCCTGTCGATCAGATGCATGTCGCCCAGCGTGACGGGCAGGCTGCGCGTGATCAGGTCCGCAATCGCCGCGCGCAGCCGTTCACTTGCAGCCGGTCCGTCGAACATGTCGTCGACCTGGCCGCTCGGGCCTGCGACGCTGACGGTCCCGGTATTGTCGAGCGGCGCGGCCGCCCGCTTCTCGATCACGTCGAACGATTTGCCCTCGATGACGCGCACTTCGTACAACGCGTGGATCAGGCCGTAGTTTGCAAGCAGCGTCCGGTATTCGGCGAAGCCGACGCCCTCGACGCTGCGTCCATTTCCGAGTTTCGATCTTGCCCGGGTGATGACGATATAGGCATCCAGCCCCTGCGGGGTGATGTCGCTGCGAACCAGCTCCTTGAACGGATCGCTCCGCAGCAGATTGACGGGCGCAACCGCCGAATCCCGGATCGCAGCGAATGCCGCGCGCCTGTAGGTCACCGGCTGCACGCGAAAACGTCCGGCGAGCAGCTTCGTTGCCTGCTGGACGATCAGCTCGTCCAGACCCCATGCGCTGATCGACACGCTTTGCGCGCTGTTGCCAAGGCCGGTCAGTCCGGCTTGCATCAGGCTCATTTCCTCGCCGATGGCCGAGACGATGCCGACGGTCTTGATTGCCTGGAGACGGCTCGCGCGCGTCTCGAAGGCCGCGGCGGCGCCGAGGGCGACGCAAGCGGCCGCGAGGCCAATCCATAGAAAAGCAGTGCGGCGCATGGCGAGCTACCGAATCCTGAAGTCGAACGAATAGGACGCGCCGAGTCCAACGGTGGTCTGGTTCGACGATCCCCGCAGCTTGACCAGCGGGCTGTCCGCGGCGTCGCCGAGCAGCTTCTCGTACTCGACATAGGCGTGAACCTCCCACTGCGGATTGATGCGGTAGGAGATCTGGCTGCCGAAGCCGACCGAGTGTGCGCCGCCCCTGGCATCGTACCTCGCCAACCCCGACGCCAGCGCCTGCGCAGCGTCGACGCCGAAATACGGCGCGGTCGCGTTGGTGCTCTTCCAGGTGAAGCGCGGACCGGCCGAGATGGTGAGCCTTTGAATCAGCGGAACGATGACGTCGGCGGAGACGTCGGCGACCGTGCCGGTGTGGCCGCCGATACCCTGGCGCAATTCGCTGCGCAGGCGCAGCCAGTCCACGGGATAATATTCGACGAAGCCGCCGAGCTCGTATGCGGCATCGACATTGCCGAGGCCTGTCAGCTCCGCATATTTGTCAGCCTTGCGCGAGGCGACGTATTTGAACGCAGGGCCGGCGCGAAAATTGCCGACGTCGAGCAGCGCGATGCTGGCGCTGTCGCGCGGCCCACGAAACTGGTCGACTGATCCGGCACGACGGATGGTGAAGATCGGAATCGGGAGGAATTTCCCGTCGTTCGACCCGACGAAATTGGGCATGTACTGTCCGCCGATGCCGACCATGACGGTCCAGTTGCCCGAGGGCGAAGGCAGCATCGGCAGCTCGAACGGCGGCGCGGGCAGCGTGACCGGGGTCTGCGCCGATGCCGGTTGTGGAATGGTCGCGATCGCACCGAGTGCGGTAAGGAGGGCGATGGTCAGCCGCGCATTCACCGTGAGGCGGAAGGCGGCTTCGTCAAGATGCTTCATTACGGGCCCCGGACCGGCCTTGCTGGCCTGGTCGACTGATGTGGTTCGGAGCCTCAGCATGTGGTCCGGCAAAATTGCCCCAAGATTGCAAGGCGAGAGCCGCTGAGACAATCCGCTCCCGGCGTGTGCTGCGCATGGCTCGCCGAACCAATATTGCCCGAACATTGCCGACAGGCGCCCATGCGCCCAAACTTTGGCCGGCAGTGCCGATCAGCCCGCTTGCGTCTGCCTTTTATTCGCCAAGCTCGCTGCCTTTATGGGAACCCTGCGCACGAGCCGAAACGCCAGACTTCGGCCAGGGAGCGTCACGCTCGGGTTCTGTTGCCAGCACAGTCAAGGACGACCCGCGTGCGCTCCCTTGTGATCGAAGACGAACCGCAGATCGGCGCTTATGTCAGCCGCCTGCTCGGGCAATTGCACGGGATCGTCGATCTCGTCAGCTCGATTGCCGATGCCCGCCAGGCGCTGAGCAACTTCAAATATGATCTCGCGATCATCGACCGGATGCTGCCCGACGGCGATGCGCTCCAGGTGGTCACGGCGCTGAGCCAATCGCCCGACCGCCCCGCGATCATCATGCTGACGTCCAGGGACGCCACGGAGGATGTCGTCGATGGTCTCAACGGCGGCGCTGACGATTATCTCGGCAAGCCGTTCGAGCCGCAGGAGCTGCTCGCGCGGGTACGCGCGGTGCTGCGGCGGCCCCGGCTGCTCGCGCCCTCGGTGCTGTCGCTCGGCAATGTCGAGCTGCATCTCGGCAGCAACGAGGCCGTCGTCGCCGACACCAAAATTCTGCTGCGGCGGCGTGAGGCCCTGATCCTGGGAGCGCTGCTGATGCGGCGCGACCGCGTCATCACCCGCGCCGCCCTGATCGAGGAGATCTACGGCTTCGACGACGAGATCGAGTCCAACACACTCGAATCGCAGGTCTCACGCCTGCGCAAGAAACTGGCTGAACTCGGCGGCGACGTCGAAATCCGCAGCATGCGCGGCATCGGATATATCCTGCGGCTGGCAACACCTCGATGAGGTCGATCGCCCGGACGTTTGCACTGTCGCTCGGCATCGCCGCCACGGCGATCTTCCTGATCATGCTCAGCATCTTCATCTGGCGCTACCCGACCGAGGAACGCGAATTCAGGTCCTGCCAGGTCGTGGCCGCCATTCTCGATCGCGCGACGGTGATCGAAGGGCAAAAGCTGACGGTGCGTTCGACTCCTGCCCTCGAGGAACTGAAGGCGGACAGTCCAAACCTCTGGTACGTCGTATCCTCGGGCGACCTGCTCAGCGAGTACGGCAGCGAACATCGGCCCGCCCTCCCCTTCGTGTTTCCCTACCACGGGCCCGTCGGCTCGTCCGTCTTCAGCACGCTCGACCAGAACAGCACCTTCTGTCTCTCCGCCGTGCAACGGGGCTCGTTGCGGCTCGCGATGATGGTGGGCGAGCCTCAGGTCCGCTTTGGCCGGATTGCAAGGACTTTTCTCCTGCGAAGGGTCTTTTCGATCATCCTGGTGGCACTGGCCTTTGCTGCGACCGTCGCGATCGGTTCGGCCCTCGCCGCTCGTTTCGTCTCACGGGGGATCGAGCGGGTCGCGAAGCGCGCCCTCGCGATCGATCCGTCGGCGCCGCAAGGCTCGATATCCTTGTCGGAGGTTCCTTACGAGCTGAAGCCGCTGGTCGAGGCGTTGAACCGTGCCTTCGGCGAGATCGACGCCTACATCAGGATGCAACGCCGCTTTCTCGGCAACGCTGCCCATCAACTCCGCACGCCGCTCACGCTGCTGCGTGCGAAGATCGAGGACGTGCCCGAGCCGGCGCTGAAGGCCGAATTGGTGCGCGACGTCAGGCGCCTGACGTCACTGGTCTCCGCCATGCTCGACCTGGCCCGGCTGCAAAATCATGCGATCGAGAAGCGGCCGATCGATCTCGCCCAGATCACGCTCGACGTGCTGGCCGATTTCGGTCCCTCGGCACTGGACGCCGGCATCGAGCTCGCGCTGGAGCAGGACGGGAAAGGTCCGCTCCTGGTGCAAGGCGTGGACGCCGCGATTCGCAGCGCGCTCGCCAATCTCGTCGGAAACGCGCTCATCCACGCCCATGGCGCGCAACGCATCGTCGCCACGCTCAGCCGCGATGGCATCTCCATTCACGACGACGGCGCGGGCCTGCCCGATGGCGCCGAACTCGGGCTGACCGAGCCGTTTCAGACCGGCAACGCGGCCGGCGACGGCGCGGGCCTCGGCCTGTCGATCGTCCGCGAGATCATGGCCGCTCATGGCGGCGAGCTGGTCATTGCTTCCACGCCCGGCCGCGGCACGACCATGAGCCTGCGCTTTCCCGCGGCCATCGCGCCGGTCAAAGCCCCGCAGCCCGATCTGCAAGAGCACTAAGCGAGGCGTACCGATCCGCGAAACCGTCCGGAAACACTGGCGCGAAAAGCTTCTTCATCGTTTCGTCCTTTCGCATCAGGCAACCAATATTGCGCCCAAGGCCAATCGAATGTTCGCACACGCGCGAACCTGTTCCTGCACCGTCACGACCAAACCTCCGATTGACATCTTCAACGGAGATTTCCAATGCGTGTTTTCACAATGATTGCCGTCGCCGCCGCTGTGATTGCGAGCTCGACCAGTGCCTTCGGCAGCGAGCTTCCCTCTTACGAAGTGACGTCGTTTCCGATCTCGGCGACGCAAGTGCAGGTGCTCGGCAGCGGCGGCGTCGAGGAGCAGTCGGCTGCGCCCGCGATGATCGTCGCCGGCATGCCGGCCTCGCCCGCGCAGGTCTCGGTGCTGTCGCCGCGCGTCAAGCAGCTTGCGAGCGCGGGTTCCGAGAGCCAGGCGCGCTAAGCCTTTCTCGTCATCCAACAACAATCACTCTTTTTGTGCTGAAACGTCATGGCCGGGCTTGTCCCGGCCCATCCACGTCTTGCTCCGCTGCACGAAGAATGTGGATGCACGGGACACGCCGGGCGTGACGGCCTCTCCCCGCACCAATCGGAATGGCACGCGCGTTCAGATGCTGCCCAAACGAAACAGCGCATGCGCAAACGCCGTCGAATTTCCTCGCAAGGGGCGACGGCGATGCGTGGCGCGACAGCCGGTCGGGGCAGGACGCGCGAGCAGACGCCTCTATTGCTTGGGCGCCGGCGCCATCATCCCGCCGCCGCTCTTCTTCGGCGCGGGTGCCGGCGGCTTGGTGGCCGCAGCCTGCGCGGGCAGATATTTTGCCACGATGGCGGGATCGACCTGGGCGATGTTGGCGTCAGGCAGGCGCGTCCAGGTCTCGTCCTTGCCGAGCAGCGAAAATCCGAGATAGCCGCGCAGCGTCAGGGTCTGGCCATCGGGACTGACCTTCATGTTGGCCTTCCAGATCTGGCCGTCACGCGGATTGAGCACGTTGCCGCCTTCGTACTTCAGGCCTTCGCGCTTCATGTTACGGACGAAGGAGATGCCGAGCACCGGCGCGTTCTTGCGGTCGTCCGTGCACTTGGAGCACACCTCGTTCGGATCGTCGCCGGGCCGCGGGAAGGTCTTCGCGATCACGCCTTCGAAGACGCCGCTACGGTCGACGAACAGGAACCATCCGACCGTCTTGCCGTCTTCGACCTTCTGCCAGAGGCCCGCCGCCGTGGGCTCGGCGGTCTGCGCCGCAGACGGCGTCACCGCCGCGAGCGACAATGCCAGCGCGAGGAAGGGCAGCCGAAAGCTGGGAGAATTCCGCATTAGATCACCTTGCTATTCCATGACCGGAATGGCCGCAGACTACGGCGATTTCGCGAACAGCTCCAGCACCAGAAACATGGGGCATCGCCTCCCCCGCTCCGCTGCCGTCAGTTGACACCCAGCTTCTTTTGCAGGCTGGAGGATGACGTCGTGTACTGGAACACGAGCCGCTTATCCGGAAAGACGTAGCGATGGGCTTTTTGCGACATCAGCGCACCCTCGTGGAAGCCGCACAGGATCAGCTTGATCTTGCCGGGATAGGTGTTGATGTCGCCGATCGCGAAGATGCCCGGCACGTTGGTCTCGAACGCGGAGGTCTCGACCGGCACCAGATTGTTCTCCAGCGCGATGCCCCAGTTCGCGACCGGGCCGAGCTTCATGGTCAGTCCGAAGAACGGCAGCATGGTGTCGCAGGAAATGTCGCTCACATTGTTGTCGTTGCCCTTGATGGTGGCGCCGGCGAGCTTGCCCTCGGCGCCCGAGAGCGCCGTGACCTGGCCGAGCCGCAGATCCATCTTGCCGGCGGCAACCAGCGCGCGCATCTGCTCGACGCTGTGGGGCGCGGCGCGAAACTCGTCGCGTCGATGCAACAGCGTGATGCGCTTGGCGATCGGATGCAGATTGAGCGTCCAGTCGAGCGCGGAATCGCCGCCGCCGACGATCAGCACGTTCTTGTCGCGGAACGTTTCCATCTTGCGCACGGCGTAATGGACTGACGTGCCTTCATAGGCCTCGATGCCCGGCACCGGCGGACGCTTGGGCTGGAACGAGCCGCCACCGGCCGCGATCACCAGCACCTTGCATTCGAACACCTTGCCCGCATCCGTGGTGCAGCGAAACAGGGGATCGCCGATCTTCTCCACGGTCTCTACCATCTCGCCGAGATGGAAGGTCGGATGGAACGGCTTGATCTGCTCCATCAGCGCGTCGGTGAGGCCCTGCCCCGAAACCTGCGGAATGCCGGGAATGTCGTAGATCGGCTTTTCCGGATAGAGCTCGGCGCATTGGCCGCCGACCTTGTCGAGGATGTCGACGAAATGCGCCTTCATGTCGAGAAGGCCGAGCTCGAAGGCGGCGAACAGACCGCAGGGGCCGGCGCCAATAATCAGCACGTCGGTTTTGATCACGTCGCTCATGTCGTCTCTTTATCGATCGTTATCGGTTGGACGGCGCCCTTCGGGCCGAGGTGACCCTGCCTGTCTAGCCAACGGGGATGGATCAGGGAAGGCATAAAAGCGGGAGGCCCCGCCGCCGCGCCCACTTGCCGGGACAGGATAAGTGGGCTGTAACGTGCAAGGATATGACGGAGATCAATCGGTGAACGCACCAAGCCGCCTCGACACCACGCCGCGCCTGGAGGACTTTCCCTTCCGCCTCAGCGACAATGTCCGCTTCGGCGATCTCGATCCCAACCAGCACGTCAACAACGCGGTCTACGCCACCTATTTCGAGACCGGCCGTGTCACGCTGATGAAGCTTCCTCAGTACGGCCTGACCCCGCCGGGCCTCGCCTGGATCATGGTGCGGCTCGACATGCATTTTCGCGCCGAACTGCACTGGCCGGGCACGATCGAGCTCGGCCTTGGCGTGGTGAAGTTAGGGCGAACGTCAGTGACCTTCGAGCAGGTCGTGTTCTCGGAAGGAAAGTGCATCGCCTCGGCGATGTCGGTCGGCGTCATGCTCGACGAGGCGACGCGGCGGCCTGCGCCGCTCAGCGCGGAGATCGTCGAGAAGCTCAGACCCTGGCACAAGCGCGGCATCGAGGTCGTGCCGCCGAGCAGTCAGTCTGTTTGAGGGATCGATCAGGCTTGCCGTTCCGGCGTCGTCACGACGAGACCATCGAGGTCGTCGGAGACCTTGATCTGGCAGGACAGACGTGAATTCGGGCGCACGTCGAAACCGAAATCGAGCATGTCCTCCTCCATCGGAGTCGGGCTGCCGACCTTCTCGCGCCAGGCTTCGTCGACATACACATGGCAGGTCGCGCACGCGCAGGCGCCACCGCATTCGGCCTCGACGCCGGGAATGCTGTTGCGGATCGCGGCTTCCATCACGGTTGCGCCGTTCTCGATTTCCACCGTGCGGGTTTCGCCCTTGTGGTCGACAAAGTGAATCTTGGCCATGTGTGCTCGTGCTGCCGCGGTGCTGGAATGAAGGAGGGTCCGGGCTGTCCTATAACGGGTCGACCAGCCCGGCGCCATAGGGTTTTGACGCGAAGTGAATCCCGCTTTGCGGCAAGAAAATGCATCAAAACAAGCGACTAGAGCCGGCTCGGCCGGCTGGCCCTAGGGCTTCAGGATCGCCTCGATGGCAGCGCGGGCCTCGATCACGGCCTCCTTCAGCGCGGCGAAGGCGTGGTGCTGGCTATGGCCGGTCTGGATAGCGGTCTCCAGGCTCGCTGCGGCATCAGCCACCGCGAAAGCGCCGATCCCGCAGGCCGAGCCCTTGAGCTTGTGGGCAAGTGCACCGGCCTCCGCCGGCTGCGCCGTCATCGCCGCCATCAGGCGGACCGTCTGCTCGGCGAACATGGCCAGCACTTCCTGTTCCAGCTCCGCGTCGCCGAGCGTCATCCGGGAGAGATGGTCGAGGTCGAGAGGGCTGTCGATGGGTGCAAGCGGGGGCGAGGGCATCCAGTCCATCCGTTGCAGTTCAGGCGTCATGGCGCAGGCCCCGGCATCGCGCGACGGTTCCGCCGGTCCGGCGGTGGATTTCACCTCACCCAAGCATGGAAATGGTTAACGAAATGTTTGGCACGTTTGACGCAGATCTGCCCGTTTATTGACGAAAAGTTGCCGCAATCCGCCGAGACCGGTGGAGAATTGCATTTGTTGCTAAGGCGTTACGGGCCAATCCTGTTAACGATGATTAAGAATGTCTTAATCGCGGGCATTTCATTCGCCACGCTCTGCCAATAGGATGTTGCAGAAATTGGCGGACAAGCCGTCCGGGTGGGGACGGCTCGGAGATCCGCGCAAGCGGCATGATCCGGTCTGTGGGCTTGCGCAGCGCGCAGGGCTCGCGGGGGGACGCGTACAAGTAACGAGGGCTCGGACTGAACATGGCGAACACTCCGAAAAAGGTCAAAGACCCCACAGAAGTTGCGCTTTCTGCGATCCAGGAAGCCCTCAACATCAGCGACACCGCTGCGGACACCAGCCGCAACGCCGCGATGCGCAACGAGACGGCGTCCTCGGTGGCGCCGCCGCCTCCCCCGATCTTCGATGAGCCGAGCTTCGAGCCGCGCCCCGCCGCCAACGAGCGGGCGAACGTGTTCGACCCGATCGAGGAGCCGCGCACCGCGCGCCGCGCCGCCAACGACGACCGCGAGACCATCGGCCAGTTGCTCCAGGCGCTGCAGAAGGGCCGCCCCGCCCGCAGCGTCTACACCTTCGCCACCATCTTCGCCGGCGTCTGGCTCGCCGCCTGCGCCGCGCTGACGTTCGGCTTCCTGCCCTCGATCCAGGCCGCCATGGGCCAGAGCGGCGGCGTGCTCGTCATCGCCGGCCTGATCGCGATGTTCTTCGCGCCGATCATGCTGTTCTACTTCCTCGCCAGCCTCGTCTGGCGCGGCCAGGAAATGCGCATGATCGCGCAGGCGATGGCGCAGGTCGCGATCCGCTTCTCCGAGCCGGAAGGCTCGGCCTCCGATTCCATGGTCACCGTCGGCCAAGCCATCCGCCGCGAAGTCGCGGCGATGGGCGACGGCATCGAGCGCGCGATCGCGCGCGCCGGCGAGCTCGAGACGCTGGTCGCCAACGAGGTCGCGGCGCTCGAACGCGCCTATTCCGACAACGAAGTGCGCATCCGCGCCCTGCTGCAGGACATCGCGCATCAGCGCGACAATCTGGTCGGCCAGGCCGAGCAGGTCCGCAGCGCCATCTCCGGCGTGCAGATCGATCTGCGCCACGACATCGCGCTGATCTCGGACGCGATCGCCTCGCGCGTCGACGAAGTCGCCAAGTCCATCACCGGCGCGCTGGAAGAGCGCGGCGCCCACATCACCAGCGCGCTGAGCAATGCCGGCGACAACATGATCCTGGCGCTCGGCGAGCGCGGCGGCGACCTGCTCGACCGCCTCGAGGAGGCCAGCAACGAGACCACGCGCGCCGTGCTCGACGCCAGCGAGCGGCTGACCACCAGCCTCAACTTCAAGACCGGCCACGTCCACGACGAGTTCGTCGACCTCGCCGACCGCGTCCACGAGATGCTGAACGAGCGCATCGACCGCATCACAGGCGAATTCGAGCAGCGCTCCGCCGCGATCGTCGACGGCATCTCCGAGCGCACCGAGCAGGTGCACGACAGCCTGAAGAATTCCTCGGACTCGCTGCTGCTCGAGCTCGAGCTCCGCTCCAACGACCTCTCCGCCAAGATCGACGACGCCGGCAACCGCCTCGCCGGCCAGATCCTGACGAGCGGCGACAAGGCGAGCGAGGCGCTCGACGCCACCGTCAACACGCTCGTCGCCAAGGTCGTCAGCCAGACCGAGACTGCGCACGATTCGCTGTCGCTGCAGATGAGCGCGTTCGACGAGCTGGTGCGGAACCAGGGCACCGAGCTGGTCGAGAAATTCGCCCGCGACTCCGGCACGCTGGGCGCCCTGATCACACGCCACATCTCCGAGTTCGACCGTACCGTGAAGACCTTCGGCGGCGAGATCGTCGAGCGCATGGGCCAGCGCACGCAGGACATCCACGAGTCGCTCAAGACCTATGTCGACAATTTCGACACCCGCTTCACCGCCAACGGCGGCGAGATCACGGCGGTGCTCGACAAGCGCCTGGTGCAGTTCGAAACCACGATCGGCGAACGCGTCAGCAATCTCGACCTCTCGCTGAACGGCAAGATCTCCAGCCTCGACTCGACGATCGAAGGCCACATCAAGACCTTCGACGCGCAGCTCGGCGGCCGCGTCAGCGCGCTCGAACAGTCGTTCGACACCCGCGCCAAGTCCGTCACCGACACCATCGATCAACGCCTCAACACGCTCGCCTCGTCGCTCACCGACGGTGCCGCGCAGGCGATCCAGTCGGTCGACTCCCGCCTCACCCACCTCACGACGTCGCTGACCGGCGGCGCATCGCAGGCCATCGAAACCATCGATGCGCGCCTCAACCACCTCACGACCTCACTGACCGATGGCGCGTCCCAGACCATCCAGTCGATCGACACGAGGCTGACCCACCTCACGACGACGCTCACCGGCGGGGCGACGCAGGCGCTCGAGTCCATCGACTCCCGCCTCACCTACCTCACCACCGCGGTGACCAACGGCGCATCGCAGGCCGTGCAGTCGATCGACACGCGCCTGACCCTCCTGACCTCGACCCTCACGGACGGGACCGCGCAGGCGATCGAGGCGGTCGACCGCCGCATCACCGGCGTCACCGAGATCATCGACGGCCGCAGCACGCACCTCACCGACACGGTCACGGCGCGCTTCCAGGAGATCCATCAGGTCATCGAGACCAAGGTCGGCTCGGTCGCGAGCGACATCGACGTGCGCGTGGCGCAGTTCGAGGACCTGCTCGGCTCGCGCGTCGAGGCCGTCGCCGGCCGCATCGAAAGCAGCGGCCGCCAGGCCAGCGAGGACATGATGTCCCGCGCCGAGATGATCTCGACCGCGATCCGCTCGCATGTCGAGGATGCCGAGCGCTCGCTCACCAACCTCGTCGTCAACACCAGCGAGACGATCCAGACCGGTGCGCGTACCGCCCAGCAGTCGCTGATGACGGTCTCCTCCGACGTCAACGCCCAGCTCGCGATGACCTCTGCCGAGGTCGAGCGCGCGCTGACCGCGGTCGGCACCGGTGCTGCGAACTCGATCCTGAGCAGCGCCCGCGAGGCGCAGTCGACGCTGGTCGCGGCATCGGGCGATGCGTCCAACCAGATCAAGGGGCTCGCGGCCGACGTCGAACGCACGCTCTCGGCGGCAGGCTCGGCCACCGCGGCCTCGATCCTGGCCGGCGCCCGCGAGGTCCAGACCACCCTCGTCACCGCGTCCTCGGATGCGGCCAACCACGTCAAGACGCTCACCGCCGACGTGCAGCGCTCGCTGTCGCTGGCCGGCTCCACCACGGCGGAATCGATCACCGCCGGCGCCCGCGATGCGCAGAGCGCGCTGATCGCGGCTTCGACCGAGACCGCCAACCAGATCAAGGCGCTGTCCTCGGACGTGCAGCGTTCGCTGACGATGGCCGGCACCTCGACCGCCGAGATCCTCACCAGCGGCGCCCGCGAAGCCCAGAACACCCTCGTTGCCGGATCCTCGGATGCGGCGGCGCAGGTCAAGTCGCTCACGGCCGACGTGCAGCGCTCGCTCACGATGGCCGGCACCTCGACCGCCGAAACCATCACCGCCGGCGCTCGCGAGGCGCAGAACATGCTGGTGACGGCGTCCTCCGAGGCGGCGAGCCAGGTCAAGTCGCTCGCGGCCGAAGTTCACCGTTCTCTCTCGCAGGTGGGCCAGTCGACCGCCGAGACCATCACCACCAGCGCCCGCGACGCCCAGAGCACCCTGCTCACGGTCTCGGCCGAGCAGACCAGCCAGGTCCGTTCGCTCGCGGCCGAGATGCAGCGCGCGCTGGCAACCGCCGGCGGCGCCACCATCGAGGCGCTCACCAGCGGCGTGCGCGAGGCCCAGGGCTCGCTGATCTCCGCCTCGACCGACGCGGCCAGCCAGATCAAGTCGCTGACCACGGACATCGAGCGTACGCTGACCGCGGTCGGCGCCGACACCGCCTCGACCATCCTCAACAGCGCACGCGAGGCCCAGACGTCGCTGACCTCGACCTCGGCGGACGCCGCGAGCCAGATCCGCACGATCTCGACCGAGATCGAGCGCACGCTGAGTGCGGCCACTGCGAATGCGACCAACGACATCCAGACCAGCGCGCTCAACGCCCAGAACGCGTTGATCACGGCTTCCAACGAGGCGAGCTCGCGGGTCAAGTCGAGCTCGTCCGACGTCGAGCGTTCGGTGCTCGCCGCCAGCTCCAGCTTCGGCCAGGCCATGACCGGCAAGACCGACGAGATCGTCACCTATGTCGCGCAGCAGGCCGACCGCCTGTCGAACATGATCGACGCCAAGCGCGGCGCGCTGGTCGATGCGATCGGCTCGAAGACCAGCCAGCTCACGCTCGACATCGACCGCGTCACCTCGGATGCGCTGAAGTCGATCGAGACGCGCGGCCAGGCCTTCTCGCAGACCATGATGGGCAACGGCTCGGAAGTCGCCCGCACCATCAACGCTGCGAGCGAGATCGCCACCAGCGCGGTGGGCAAGTCGCTCAAGGACCTCGAGCAGGCCTCGCGTTCCGCGATCGACCAGTCACGCCAGGTCTCGATCGCGGCCGTCACCGAGATGCAGGAGACCAGCAAGATCCTGCGCACCGACACGGTGGCGCTGTTCGAACGTCTGCGCGAAGGCAACATCCTGCTCCAGGAGGTGCTGACCGGTGCGCACGACAACCTCAACTCGCTCGAGCGGGCGCTGGTGACGCGCGTCGCCGACTTCGTCTCGGCGATGAACGACGTCACCTCGCGCAACGGTGCGGCGACGCAGAACCTGGAAGAGCAGCTCAACGTCTTCAACAGCAAGACCACGAAGGCGCTCCAGGATCTCGGCGAGCTGTCGACCCAGTTCGACGCCCACGGCAAGGCGCTGGTCGACGCCGCGCAGGTCGTCGAGCAGAGCAACAAGAACACCACCGCCTCGCTCGCCGAGCGCAAGCAGGCGCTGGAATCGCTCGTCACCACGATCGACTTGCGCACGGCCGATCTCGACCAGCGGCTGTCGCGCTTCACCGGCCTGCTCGATGAATCGCTGGCAGCGGCCGAGGAGCGCGCCCGCGACATCGCCCGCGTGGTCGCCGAGACCGCCGGCGCCGGCTCCGCCGCGATCACCCGCCAGTTCGAGGCGGTGCGCGTCGCGTCCGAGGAAGAGCACCGCCAGACCATCGAGGCGATGCACGACATCTACCGCCAGACCACGGACGAGGCGGATGCGATGTTCAAGCAGTCGACGGAGAAGTTCACCAACCTCGTCTCCAGCATGAAGCAGATGGCGCTCGAGATGCACAACGAGCTCGAAGCCACTCGCAACGAGCTGCGCCGCGGCGTGCTCGAGATGCCGCAGGAAGCCGCCGAGAGCACGGCGCAGATGCGCAAGGTGATCGTCGACCAGATCGAGGCTCTCGCCGAGCTCAACCGCATCGTGGCCCAGCATGGCCGCGGCCTCGACGTCACCACGACGAGCCGCGCCAGCGTGCAGCGCCAGGAAGAGCCGGTGCTGGCAGCCGTCGGCGTCCGCGCCACCGAGACCCGGATGCGGGACACCGGCAGCGCCTCGACGCTGCCGCCGCCGGACCTGGGCATGCCGGCCGCGCGCCGCACCGAAGCGCCGCCGGTTGCCCCCGCGGGCAACGACCAGGGACGTGACGGCTGGCTGTCGGACCTGCTCAACCGGACCGACGCCAATCAGGGCGCCCCGACGGGTCAGGCTTCCCGTGGCCGCGCCGCACCCGGCCCGCAGCCGCAGGCCAGCAGCAATCCGCTGGAGTCGCTGTCGCTCGACATCGGCCGGCTGATGGACCGCAACCTGGCCGCCGAGATGTGGGACCGCTACCAGCGCGGCGAGAACAAGGCCTTCACCAAGCGCCTCTACACGCCCGCCGGTCAGAAGGCCTTTGACGAGGTCGCCCGCAAGTATCGCGCCGACCGCAACTTCAAGGGCACGGTCGACCGCTACGTCGCCGAGTTCGAGCGCCTGCTCGACGAAGTCGCCCGCGACGGCCGCGGCCCGCAGGAGCTGCGCACCCACCTGACCTCGGAGACGGGCCTGGTGTACACGCTGCTGGCGCATGCGGCGGGACGGTTGGGGTAAGCGGCAAGCCAATCGCGAATGAGAAAACGGAGGCCTCGCGGCCTCCGTTTTTGTTTGGGTGCGTCATCCGCGCTTTCGTGCCCGGACGCAGTGCAGCGCTTCTTCAGCAGTGCGCTGCAGAGCCGGGGCCATCTCGCAACGTGTTCCGTGTTGCCTGCTGGGTCCCGGCTCTGCGCGGCAACGCTATGCGCTGCCGCTTGTCCGGGACACGAACTCACTCGCTACTGCCGCCTCGGCGCAGGCGCCTGCCTCGGCGGCTCGGGCGGCGGTGCAGGCGGTGGGGCGCTGCTGTTGCTGGCGCCGAACAGCACGCGCGTCGGGTTGCGGTCGAAATTGTTCACGGCGCGGCTGATGTCGCCGAGGGTGCGGCGGCCGTCGGCTATCAGCGCGCCTGAGCGCTTGTCGAAATCGTCGGCGAGTTCGCGGATCGACTTCACCGCCTGGAACAGCTCGCCCCCGTCCTTGCCGCCGGCGAGCGTGTTGAGGCCGAGCATGAGATTGTCGGCCTTGAGCATGACGCCGTCGACCTTGGCCATCACCCCGTCGATCTTCTCCGAATTGCGCGCGAGCGAGTTGGTGAAGGTCTCCAGATTCTTCAGCGAGTTCTTCACCGATTCCTGATTGTCCGCGACGATCTTGTTGATGTTCTGCAGCGTGCCGCGGATCGCCTCGGTGACGTCCTGGAGCTTGTTGGGGTCGGCGGTGAGCGTCGGGATGCCGTCCTGGTCGAGCGGCGCCGAAGGGGCGGCCTCGTCGCCGCCCTTGAGCGAGATCGCGGCGACGCCCGTGAGGCCCTGGAATTCGAGGCCGACCAGGGTGTCCTTGCGGATAGGGGCGTTGTTCTCGATCATGGCGAGTGCGACAACCCGCCGCGGGTTGTCGAGCTTCACCGAGACCACCTCACCCACCCTGATACCGTTGAAATTGACGCTGCCGCCGTTGCGCAAGCCTGCCGCCGGGCCCTCGAACACGACGCGGAGGGGGCTGCGCTGCTTGGTGGTGTGCAGCGACTGAAACCACAGCACGAAGCCGATCGCGGCGGCGATCACCGCCAGCGTGAACGACCCGATCAAGACGTAGTTCGCCCGCGTTTCCATCAGGTGCTCCGGCTACCCATCCCAGCTACTCAACCCAGCTCTCAACCCATGACCGCGCGGGCGCGCTTGCCATGGAAATACTGCCTCAGCCAGGGATGCTGCGAGGCCTGCATGTCGGCGATCGACCCTGCAGCAATGATCTTACCGTTCCCTAAAACGGCGATGCGGTCACATGCTGTGTAAAGGCTGTCGAGGTCGTGGGTTACCATGAAAACCGTCAGCCCCAAAGTGCGCTGGAGCGTCCGGACCAGCTCGTCGAAGTCGCCGGCGCCGATCGGATCGAGGCCCGAGGTCGGCTCGTCCAGGAAGACGAGGTCCGGATCGAGCGAGAGCGCGCGCGCCAGCGCCACGCGCTTGATCATGCCGCCCGAGAGTTCGGACGGGAAGCGCTCGGCCACTTCGGGCTTGAGGCCGACCATGGTGAGCTTGGCCATGGTGATCTCGTCCATCAGCCGCTGCGAGACCCGCAAATATTCGCGCATCGGAAACTGGATGTTCTGCTGCACCGTGAGCGAGGAGAACAGCGCGCCCTGCTGGAACAAAACGCCCCAGCGCCGCTCGACGTTGCGGCGCTGCGAAATGTTGGAGGAATCCAGATCGACGCCAAACACCTCGATCGAGCCTGCGACCTTCGGCACCAGGCCGATGATGGTGCGCGTGAGCACCGACTTGCCCGCGCCTGAGGGGCCGACGAATCCCAAAATCTCGCCGCGCTTGACGTCGAGGTTGAGGCCGTCGAGCACGCGGGTTGCGCCGAACTGCACCGTGATGCCGCGGACGCGGATGATGGGATTTTGCATCTCGCCTTGAGCTTCTCCTGCCATCGTCACATCCCGATCGAGGCAAAGAAGATCGCGAACACGCCGTCCATGACGATGACGAAGAAGATGCCCTTCACCACCGAGGCCGTGGTGTGCTGTCCGAGCGATTCCGCGCTACCCTGCACGGCGAGCCCCTCGACGCAGGCGACGATGCCGATCACGGCGGCCATGACCGGCGCCTTCACGATGCCGACGATGAAATGGTCGATCGAGATGGCGTCGCGCAGACGCAACAGAAAGGCCTCCGGCTGGACGCCGCCATAGAGAAAGGCGACGAGACCGCCGCCATAGAGCGCGGCCATCGCGCCGAGGAAGGCGAGGATCGGCAGCGCGAGCACGAGGGCCAGCATGCGCGGCAGCACCAGGACCTCGATGGGATCGAAGCCCATGGTGCGCAGCGCGTCGATCTCCTCGCGCATCTTCATCGAGCCGAGCTCGGCGGTGTAGGCGCTGCCCGACCGGCCCGCGACCATGATCGCGACCAGGAGCACGCCGATCTCGCGCAGCACCAGCACGCCCAGCATGTCGACGACGAAGATGTCGGCGCCGAACCTGCGGAAATGAAAAATGCCCTGCTGTGCGATGATGCAGCCGATCAGGAAGGTGATCAGCACGATGATCGGCACCGCGCGCCAGCAGACCTGCTCCATGTGGTGCACGGTCGAGGTCAGGCGGAGCGAGCGCGGATGGATCAGGACGCGAAAGCCCGCCGCGAGCACCGCGCCGAGCATGTCGACGAGTCCTGCGACCGTGCCGGCAATGCCGGCGACGGTCCGGCCGATCTGCTCCAGCATGCCGGTGATGGTGATCGGGCTGCGGTCGGTCACGGGGGCCGCCCGCACCCGCCGCACCTCGTCCACGAGGCTCGAATAATTGGCGGAGAGCCCCGCGATCTGCGGTTCGACCGCGCCGCTGGTCAGACTGCGGCGTAGTCGCTCGATCAGCCAGGCGCCGAAGGTGTCGAGCTTGGCGACCTCGGAGACGTCGATGAAGATGCTCTGGGGGCCGCCGGCGAGCTTTTCGGCATCGGCCACCATCCGCTCCAGGACCGGCGCGAAGCTCGCGGTCCAGGTCCCGGTAGCGCAAAGTGCCAGCGCGTTGCCCTTGGCAATCCGTTCCAGCTTCGGATCGCTGTTCAAGATGTCCGCTCCCGTGCCGGGGCGGAGAAGATCAGAGAGTTGCGCACGCGCCCTTACCCAGAGAAGGTATCCCCAAGTGGTTAATGTTAGTTGCTAGAGGTAACTAGCAGGTTCAGATTTCGCCAGAGTTCAAAATGACTTCCATGAAATTTGCTTCCCTGGCGGCGCGAATCGAGCGCTTCCCGATCGCGGGCAGCTTTACCATCAGCCGGGGGGCCAAAACCGAGGCCGTGACTGTCGTGGCGGAGGTCAGCCGGGACGGGCTGACCGGCCGCGGCGAGTGCGTGCCCTATCCCCGCTATGGCGAGACGCCCGAGGCGACGCTCGCGGCCATCCAGGCCATGCAGCAGGCCGTCGCCGACGGGCTCACGCGGCAGGCCCTCCAGGCCTCCATGGCGCCCAGTGCGGCCCGTAACGCGCTGGACTGCGCCCTGATCGACCTCGAGGCCAAGGCGGCGGGCCTGCGGGCCTGGAACCTGCTCGACCGCCCGGTCCCGGGCGAGCGCACCACGGCCTACACGATCTCGTTAGGAACGCCCGAGGCGATGGCCGTGGCGACCGCCAGGGCCGCGCACCGGCCGCTTCTCAAGATCAAGCTCAGCGGCGACGGCGATCCCGAGCGCATCGCAGCGGTGCGCAAGGCCGCCCCCGAATCCGAGCTGATCGTCGATGCCAACGAGGCCTGGACCGAGGCCAATCTGGAAGCCAACCTCGCCGCCTGCGCGGCGACCGGCGTCACGCTGGTCGAGCAGCCGCTGCCGGCGGGGAAGGACGAGGCGCTGGCGCGGATCAAGCGGCCGCTCGTGGTCTGCGCCGACGAGAGCGTGCATGACCGCACCTCGCTTGCGCCCTTGCGCGATCGCTACGACGCCGTGAACATCAAGCTCGACAAGACCGGCGGCCTCACCGAGGCGCTCGCCATGGCCGACGCGGCACAGGCGCTCGGCTTCGAGATCATGGTCGGCTGCATGGTCGCGACCTCGTTGTCGATGGCGCCGGCGATGCTGGTGACGCCGCAGGCGCGCTTCGTCGATCTCGACGGCCCGCTGCTGCTGGCGCGCGACCGCGATCACGCCCTGCGTTATGACGGCAGCCTGGTCTATCCGCCGGACGCCTCGCTCTGGGGCTGAGCCTTGAGCCGGTGCCGCGCCGACCAGATCACCAGCGCGCCCGCCGCGGCCATCGCGGCCATGACGTAATACAGGCTGTCGCCGATGCGGGCGTAGATCACGCCTGACGCGATCGAGGTCGCAGCGCCGAGCAGACCGTTGCACGCGGCGTAATAGCCCTGCCCCCGCGCGATCTGATGCGAGGGCACACGCTGCACCAGGAGGTTCATGGTGCCGAGAATGGTCATGCCGAAGGTGAGGCCGTGGCCGAGCTGCACGATCGCAAGCAGCGCCAGCGGCGGCTCGTTCGCCGTCACGATCCAGCGCATCACCGCGCTCACACCACCGATCACGATCATCGTGGACGGATGCAGCGAGAAGCGCGGCGACAGCGCGAATACGACGATCTCGGCGATCACGCCCAGCGTCCACAGCCCCGCGATCGTCAGCCCGCTGATCCCATGGATCTGCCAGTTGATGGCCGAGAAGGTGTAGTAGGCGACGTGGCTGCCCTGGATCAGCGCGGCCGAGGCGATGATCGCCCAGAAGCCGGCATCGCGCAGCAATGCCGTGTCGGCACGCGCCGCGGCGGTCTTCCGCCTGATGTCGTCGAGCGGCTGAAGCAGCAGGCTGGCTGCGACCGCAACGACCGCCCATGCAACGATGATCCAGATCAGATCGCGCGCCGCGATGCTGTCGATCAGATAGCCGCAGGCGAGCGAGCCGGCGGCGAAGGCCGCCGAGCCCCACAGCCGCAGGGGTCCGTAATCGAGCCCGTAACGGGCGACGCCGCGCAGTGCATAGGCATCGGTCAGCGGCATCGTCGGGGTCCACATCATGCAGGTCAGCGCATAGATCAGGAACAGCGCCAGCGGGTGCTGCTGCAGGCCGACGGCCGCAAATCCGATCGCCGTCGCCAGCACCGACACCATCATCGCGGCGCGGATGGCATGCCGCTTTTCGGCAAAGGCGGTCACTTGCGGCAGCGTGGTGAAGCGCGTGATCGCCGGCAGCGCGTTGATGAGGCCGATCCAGGCCGCGTCGATGCCGATAGCCTTCAGCCACACCGGAAAGAACGGCAGATGCGTGCCCGAGACCGCGAAGACGGCCGAATAGAACACCGCAAGACCCACGGCGAATCGTCGCTTTTGTGCCGCTGCGATGGGGATTTGTGATTCGCCTGCCATCAAACCAATTGCGATTCGGCCGATATCGTGGTGATCGTTACAGTAACGCGTACTGATTTGCGCGACGAGATTGTCATGGCCAACGAAGCATTCGCCCTCTCGCCCATGTCTGCCCGCGCGGCCGAGCCGAACGAGCAGGATTACGACGCGATCCGCGAAGCCTTCATGGAGACCGCGCGCGGCCGCTGGTTCCTCGGCGAATACGCCAAGCGCAACCGCAATGCCGACACGAGCATGGTGTTGGACGCGGTCGCCAGAATCGAAGAAACCCTTGCGGCGCAGCGACAACCCGTCGTCGAAGACCGCCTGCCGGAAGCGTTGGTCGAGATCCGCCGCGCCATCCGCGAAGCCGAGACGATCGCGATCGCCGCGTTCGACCCCACGGCGATCGAGGCCAGCCTGGCGGCGATCCCGCGCGGGGTGCGCATCATCAAGGAGATCTCCTGGCGCTGGCGCGAGATCGGCGCCGACGGGCGAATCTGCGACCTCATTGATTCGCAGCTCGCCTCGATCGAGGCCGCCTGCGGACAGGTCCAGGCGATCGATCCCCGTGTCGAGCTCAGGATTGCCTTCGATCTGCTGAAGGATCGGGTCGACCAGACCGAGGGCGGCGCAACGAAACAGGCGGCTGCCCCGGCTCCGGTGCAGGAGGCGCCCTCATCCGCCGCTGAAGCTCCGCCTGCCGAGACCGCGCCTGCCGCGACCGCAGCCGCAGCGATGGCCAGCGAAGCCCCCGTGGCTTTCACGGAGCCCCCGCAGGACGTCGCGGCCGAGCCCGAGGCCGCCGTTGAAGCGGCCATCGCCACCGAAGCGTTCGCCGCCGCCGAGCAGGCAATGGAAGCGGCCGTCGCGTCGGAGATTGCGGCTGAAAGCGAGATCCCCGTCGAAAACGCCGCGCTCGATCATGTCGCGCCGGAAGATACCTCGCCCGAAGCCGTCGCGTTTGAAGAGCCGGTCGCGAACACTGCCGCCTTCGCCGAAGAGGCCAACTCCAATGCCGCTGACGCACCAGCGCTCGACGCTGCGGCGCAGGCCGAGGACGACGCCGTGCTCGAGGCCATCGCGCTCGAGATGGCCGCGCCCGATCCGGAGTTCGACGAGATCATCGCGCCGATCGAGATGGACGCGGCCGTTCCAGAGCCGATGCCAGCGGAGGCCATAGCGCCCGTCGCCGCCGAGCATGCCGAGCCGATCGCATCCGAGCCGATTGCCGCCCCAGTCGTGGAAGAGCACCCGGCGGACGCACCGATCGCAATGGACTCGCTTGCGCGCCTCACCGACGCCATTGCGGAGGCCGCCGCCGAAGTGATGGAGCAGCAGGCCCCGGCGATGGCAGCCAGTGCCACCTTCGCCGCGGCGCCGGCCACGACGCTGACCGCGCCCTCGCCTCTGTCCTCGTCCGAGCCCTCGCTCGGCGCCACCATCCTCGCCAGCGGCATCCTGCAAAAGCCCCGCGCGCCGGCAAATGACCCGCTCGCGCCGATCCGCCGCATGACACAGGCCGAGAAGATCGCGTTCTTCTCGTAACGCGTATTCACTCTCATGTCCCGGACAAGCGAAGCGCAGATCCGGGACCCAGGAGCCACGAGTTCTACTGCGACATGGGCCTCGGCTCAGCAGCGCACCGTCGAACCTGACGATGCTTCGCATCGCCAGAGAGAAGCTGCGCTGCGTCCGGGGCACGAGAGCGAGATGCGGCGCGTGCATTCTCGCCACATCGTCATTGCGAGCGCAGCGAAGCAATCCAGAATCCCTCCGCGGAAACGCTCTGGATTGCTTCGTCGCTTCTCTCCTCGCAATGACGAACTAACTACCGTTCGCTAACTCGATCACCCGCAATTCCACACCGCCCCGATCGGGGTCCGCGTCCAGCACGGGCCAAAGCTGCCGCCATTGTAGCGGCCGCCGTTGAAGCCGGGACGGCCGAAATAGCGCCACTCGCCGTCCCATCCGTAATATTGCGGAACCGGGTCGATGTACCAATGGCGTCGATCGGCGCGCGACATTCGGCGCATCGCGTCCTTCTGCTTGTAGAGCGGAATGCTGTTGCTCAGCGGCTGCCGATAACCCGGCAGGAAGCCGTAGCCTTTCCAGACCGGCTTAGGCGGCTTGTTTGACGCAGCGGGCGCTGTGGCGGGCAGCAGCGACAGGATGATGGCAACAGATAGACACCCAAGGCGGGACATGGTTCGAACAATAGACAGGCGGATGCGAGAAGACCACTCAAATTCGAGTGCGAGGCGTTTCGCCGCTTCTGCTCATCCGCTTCTCTCGATAGGTTGCAAAGTGCAGCATGAGTGCTGCGGATGTCTTGCAAGTTCCGGAATGGACCCATGTCTGAGCCCCCGCGCGTCGGCGCCTTCGCGATCATTCCGAGCAACGATCTTCCCGCCGCCACGCCGTTCTGGGAACGTCTCGGATTTACACGCACGGGCGGCGATGACGGCTATGTCATCATGAGCGGTTGGGGATGCGAGGTTCATCTCACGCAAGCCGGCGATGGTCCTTGGCGTGTGCCGGAGCACAATCCCTTTGGTATCTTCATTCGCACGCCCGAGGTCGAAGCCATCGCCGCGCGCGTGGACGATCTGATCATCCGCCCCGGCGGCGTGTTGCGTCACCGCGAATGGGGCATGTATGAAGTGGGCATCAACGGTCCTGACGGTCTCCTCGTCCGGATCGGCTGGCCGTCGGCGTTGATGCGCCGGTCCAGCTAACCGATCACACCCTTCCTGATCAGGAAGCAACCATAGCCTCGGCTGTCGCCGACCTGCACGACGCCGAAACCCGCCGCTGCGGCCCGATAGAAATCCGCCCGTGAGAGCCTGCCGGGAGCAATGGCGCTGCCGCTGGCGCGTTCAATCTCGGTCAGCACCGCGCGCTGCACGTCGGGCACGCGGTCGGGATCGTCGACCGGCATCATCACCCGCACCGGATCAGGATCGAAATCGTCGAGCGGATAGAGCGTCATGATGGCGCGGACGACCGTCTCCATGCGCAGGCCAGGCAACTGGATCAGGCGCTGCGACGATGTGCTGCTGGCGATGTGCGTGGCCGGGTGGTTGGCGTCGACGACCACGAGGTCGTCGCCGTGGCCCATGGCGGCCAGCAGCCAGAGCAGGTCGGGCGTCAGGATCGGATCGATCGATTTCAGCATGTGACGGCGGTTCCTGTTATCGATCGCTAACCATAGCAGGTTCCAAGCGTGATTCAGATCACGTCCACCGTCATGGTGACAGGGATCACGGAGCATATGCTCGAACGGGGCCAAGCTTCCTCGCCACCAATCTCGCATCGAGATCAGTGCCAGAGGAGCACGCCATGTTCCGCCTAAAGCCTTTTTTGATGACGGCCAGCCTGCTGGGAAGCCTGTTTGGCTTCAGCTGCGGGCCCGTTTCCGCGCAGGTCGCCCCGGTCCAGCCTGCCCCCACCGCGCTGCAAGGCCCCGAGCAGCGGGTGGCGCTGGTGATCGGCAATGCGAACTACAAGAACGCGCCGCAGCTTGCCAACCCCGACGATGACGCGCAATCGATGGCGCAGTTCCTGAACTCTGCCGGCTTCGAGGTGGTCTCGGCAACCGATTTGACCCAGAACGACATGCTCCGCGTCGTCCAGGACTTCTCCGCGAAAGTCGCTTCGCGCGGTCCGAACACGGTGGCGATGGTCTATTATGCCGGCCACGGTGTGCAGCTTGCCGGTGAGAACTACCTGGTTCCGGTCGACGCGAAAGTGTCCAGCCCGACCGAGCTGGTCAACAACTCGGTGCGCCTTGTCGACGTGATGTCGACGCTCGAGACGATCCCGAGCCGCATGCGCATCGTCATCCTCGATGCCTGCCGCAACAATCCGTTCCCCGAGGTCAACGACGCCGGCCGCGGCCTGGCCATCGTCGATGCGCCGAACGGCTCGATCGTCGGCTACTCGACCGCGCCCGGCGCCGAGGCGCTCGACGGCACTGGCAGCCACAGCCCCTACACGCAGGCCTTTCTGAACGTCGCGCGCGAGCCCAACGTGCCGATCGAGCAGCTGTTCAAGCGCGTACGCCTGCAGGTGAACCAGACCACCAGCGGCGCGCAGATCCCGTGGGAGAGCTCCTCGCTCACGAGCGACTTCACTTTCTTCGGTGACACCGCCGTCGCCGCCAACCGCGCGCCGGTGAAAGCGCCCGTGGTGCAGATGGCGGCAAACCTGCCGAGCCGCTCGACGCGCCAGGCCTATGACTACGTCGTGTCCGAGGGCCGGCCGGAATACTATCAGGAGTTCATCCGGATGTATCCGCACGACCCGCTGTGTGACCACGTCCGCTGGCTGCTCAACAACATCCTGCTCTCGCAGGCCTGGCACAAGGCGGTTCTCGTGAACTCGCCCGTGGCGTACAAGAGCTTCTACGACAGCTACGGCAACAGCCCCTATGCGCAAATCGCGCTGAAGCTGCAGGCGCAGCCGAAGCAGATCCCCTTGATGCAGGCGACCAAGTTCCTGGCGCCGCAGAACATTGCCCCGACCTTCAAGATCGGCAATCTCGGTCAGCCGAAATACATGCCGATGCAGCAGGGTAATGGTGGACCGCAAATGGGCGGCAACCTGCCTCTCGTGCAGAAGCCTATCGACGGCAAACTCGGCAATGGCGGCCCGATCGTCAATTTGCCGGCGGGCAACAACAACCAGCAGAACCAGCCGAACGGCACACCGTCGCAGACCCCGGGCAAGATCGTCACCCTGCCCGCGCCGGCCAACACGACCAGCACCAAGGACGGCGGCAAGATCGTGACCTTGCCTGCGACCAACACCACGCCCAATGGTAATAACGGCAGGCCCGGCAAGATCGTGACAATGCCGGTGAACGTCGGCAAGCCTGGCCCGAACATCGAGTCGAAGCCGGTCAACGTTCAGACGCAGAACCGCCCGATCCGCATCAACGATGGCGTGAAGATCACCAACAATCCGGTGAGCAAGGTGCAGGGGCAGAACAACGTGCAGAACCACCGTCCGCAGATCAACACGATGCCGAGCCGCATGGTCAGCAGCAGCAACAACAACTTCCGGCAGTCGATGAACCAGGCGCCGAGCATGGGCGGCGGCAACCGTCGCGGCGGCTTCATGCGCTGATCGTGCGAACGGCGCACACAACAGAGGGGCAGAGCAGCGACGCTCTGCCCCCTTCTTGATCTCAGATCCCAACGTCGTCATTCCGGGATGCGCCGAAAGGCGCAGGCCCGGAATCCATTGCGCGGCAGAGTCGGTCGAAAAAGGGATTCCGGGCTCTCGCTTCGCGAGCCCCGGAATGACGGCTAAGCCACCAGCTCCGCGAACAAATCCGCATCGACATTGCCGCCGGAGAGCACGATGACGACGTTCTTGCCGGCGACGTCGAGACGTCCCGCAAGCAGCGCGGCAAGACCGACCGCGCCGCCGGGCTCCACCACGAGCTTCAGCTCGCGATAGGCGAACGCCACGGCCGCACCGACTTCCTTGTCCGACGCAGTGACGCCGCGCGCGAGCAGCTTGCTGTTGATCGCAAACGTCATCTCGCCGGGGATCAGCGCCATCAGCGCATCGCAGATGGTGCGGCCCGCGGGCGCGTGCGGCTCACGATGGCCGGCGGTCAATGACAGGCCGTGGTCGTCGAAGGCTTCGGGCTCGGCCACCACGATTTCCGCGCGCGGATAACGCGCCTTGATCGCGGTCGCAACGCCCGCGATCAGGCCCCCGCCGGAGGCCGGCGCCACCACGATGTCGGGGCTGAGGCCGAGCGTTGCCATGTCTTCCGCGATCTCGCGGCCCGCGGTGCCCTGCCCCGCGATCACGAAGGGATCGTCGTAAGGCCTGACGAGCGTCGCGCCGCGCTTCTCGGCGATACCGCGCGAGATGGCTTCGCGGTCGTCCTTGTCGCGGTCGTACAGCACGACCTCGGCGCCGTAGGATTTGGTCCGTTCGCGCTTCGACAGCGGCGCGTCCGCAGGCATCACGATGGTCGCCTGCATATCGAGGATCTTGGCCGCCGCCGCCACGCCCTGGGCGTGGTTGCCGGAGGAGAACGCGACGACGCCGCCGGCGCGCTTGTCTGGCGGAATCGAGAACACCTTGTTGAAGGCGCCGCGGAACTTGAAGGAGCCGGTGCGCTGGAGCATCTCCGGCTTCAGGAACACCTTCGCACCGACGCGCTCGTTGAGCACGGGAAAGGACAACAGCGGAGTGCGGATGGCATAGGGTGCGATCACGCGCGCCGCGGCATCGATGTCGGCGGGGCCGATCGGGAGCAGCTGTTCGGTCATGGCGGAATGTTATCGCGGCCAATGAGGCCCGGGCAAGACACCTCCGCGAGAGGATTTTGAGCGGTCAGGCGACGAAGCGGGGCTGTTCCGCACCATTCCGGCCGGGCAGCACGGCTCCCACCGCCCTGATGCCGTCGACGAAAGCCCTCGCCGAGGCTTCCCAGGTGTAATTGGCAGCGAACGCGACACAGTCCTGCCGGGAGACATCGAGCGCCGCGAAACAGGCGTTGCGCAGGTCGTGATCCAGGGCCCCGACCGGGGCATCGCCGATCACGTCGCGCGGGCCCTTCACCGGGAAGGCCGCAACCGGCAGGCCGCTTGCCAGCGCCTCCAGCAGGACCAGGCCGAACGTGTCGGTCTTGCTCGGGAACACGAAGACGTCAGCCGCAGCATAGATTTCCGCCAACGCCTCGCCATGCTTCTCGCCGAGGAAGATCGCATCGGGATAGGCCTCTTCCAAGGCCACGCGCGCCGGCCCGTCGCCGACGATCACCTTGGTGCCGGGCAGATCGAGCCCGAGAAAGGCCTCGAGATTCTTCTCCACCGCCACGCGCCCGACCGACAGGAACACTGGCGCCGGCAGGCAGAGATCGATGGCGCGGGGATGGAACACATCGGTGTCGACCCCGCGGGGCCACAGCACGACATTGTCGAAGCCGCGCTCGGTCAGTTCGCGGGCGAGCGCAGGCGTGGCTGCCATCACGGCGCGGCTGGCGCTGTGGAAACGGCGCAGCGCTCGCCAGATCAGCGAGCCCGGAACCGGCACGCGGGCGCGGACATATTCGGGAAAGCGGGTGTGGAAGCTGGTCGTGAACGGCAGCCTCCGCTGGCGGCAATAGCGGCGGACCATCAGGCCGATCGGCCCTTCCGTCGCGATGTGGATGCTGTCGGGCCGCGCTTCCTCGATCAGCTCCGCGATCCGCGCCGGGCGCGGCATCGCCAGCCGCACGTCGCGATAGCTCGGCATCGCAAAGGTGCGGAAGGATTGCGGCGTCAGGAACGCGAACTCGACGCCGAGGCTTTTGCCGGCGTCGGCGAGCTTGGTCAGCGTCCGAACCACACCGTTGACTTGCGGGTGCCAGGCGTCGGTCGCGACCAGGATGCGCATCAGGCTGCCCTTATCATGCGGCTCTTGCCGCGACCTGCGGGACGGCTGCCGGCTTCTGCAAATGATCCGCCCAGGTGATGATCTCGAAATGGCCGTCGTCGTGCTCGACCAGCGCGGTGCAGCTCTCGACCCAGTCGCCGCAGTTCATGTAGCGGATGCCGGCCTCGTCGCGGATCACGGCGTAGTGGATGTGGCCGCAGATCACGCCGTCGGCGTCGTGACGCCGCGCCTCTGCGGCCAGCGCCTGCTCGAACGCCCCGATATAGTTGACGGCGTTCTTGACCTTCTGCTTGGCCCAATGCGACAGCGACCAATAGCGCACGCCGAACAGGCGGCGGAAGAAGTTGACGAAGCGATTCATCTGGATCGCGAAGTCGTAGGCCTTGTCGCCCAGATGAGCGAGCCAGCGCGCGTTCTGCACCACGAGATCGAAGATGTCGCCGTGGATGACGAGATAACGCTTGCCGTCCGCGCCGGTGTGGACGGTGTTCTCGACCACGTCGATGCCGCCGAAATGCGTGCCGTAGTAATTGCGCAGGAACTCGTCGTGATTGCCGGGGATGTAGACGACCTTGGCGCCCTTGCGCGCCTTGCGCAGCAGCTTCTGGACGAGGTCATTGTGCGATTGCGGCCAGTGCCAGCTCGATTTCAGCGCCCAACCGTCGACGATGTCGCCGACGAGATAGATGGTATCGGCATCGTGGTAGCGCAGGAAGTCGAGCAGAAGATCGGCTTGAGAACCGCGGGCTCCGAGATGAACGTCGGAGATGAACAACGTGCGAAAGCGCCGCTCCGGGCTCTCGTCACTCACATCGTAACTTCCCATGCGCCAGCCTGTAACAATGTCCCGTGACAGGGGGATGACTGATTGAACCCTTGAGGCACCTTCAAATACGAATCACGCCTTGCCTCGCCCTCCCCGCGAATATCAGTCGCATGCGACAATCTGGCGACATGGCGCGGCAGGCGGGGTGCCCTTGAGCGCGGGCGGGGTCCTCAGGACGAGGACCGAATGCGCGGCAGCAGTTTCGATGGGCGCGGCGCTGCTAGCCTCATCCTGAGGAGACAGCGAAGCGGTCGTCTCGAAGGACGAGGCGTGCGCTCACGCGTTGCCCTGCGTCAGTAGAACTTGTGGAAATGATGGATCGGGCCGTGGCCGTGGCCGACGCTGAAGCGGTCGGCTGCGCCGATCGCGGCGCTGATCCAGGCCTTGGCGTTGCGCACCGCGCTTTCCAGATCTTCGCCTTTGGCAAGGCCCGCCGCGACCGCCGACGACAGCGAGCAGCCGGTGCCATGCGTGTTGCGGGTCGCAACGCGGGGCGCGGCGAGCGCGATCGTGGTGTCGGCATCGATGAGATAGTCGGTGCTCTCCGCGCCCTCGCCGTGCCCGCCCTTGATCAGGACCGCACGGGAGCCGAGCGCCAGCAGGCGTCGCCCCTGCTTTTCGATCTCAGCCTCGCTGGCCGCGATCGGCTCATCGAGCAGAGCCGCGGCCTCCGGCAGATTGGGCGTGATCACGGACGCCAGCGGCATCAGCCCGGTGCGCAGAGCGTCGACGGCTTCGGACGCGAGCAGGCGGTCCCCCGATGTCGCCACCATCACGGGGTCGAGCACCACATGCCGCGGCTTCCAGCGCGAAAGCGCCGCCGCGATCGCATCGATGCTGGCGACCTGGGCCACCATGCCGATCTTCACGGCACCGACCTCGAGATCGGCGAACACCGCGTCGATCTGCGCGGTGACGAAGTCGGCAGGCACGGCGTGAATGCCGGTGACGCCGCGCGTGTTCTGCGCCGTCAGTGCCGTGATGGCGGAAGCGCCATAGACACCGAGGGCGGCAAAGGTCTTCAGGTCGGCCTGGATGCCGGCGCCGCCGCTCGAATCGGAGCCGGCGATGGTGAGTGCGACCGGGGTCGTCATCGCCGGACACGTCTGCTGGATACGAACACCGCCATGGCCTGTCCTAGCGCGACCGCGGAGTACCGGCAAGCGCGCCGGGCCGCGGCCGACCGTGATTCGCGATATCGTGGCACGCACGCCGAATCAGGCGGATGTTGCGGGCCACGCCCCGCAATGGCGCGGGCTTGAAAATGCAACCGCGCCGGACCCTTGGTATAGTCGCGAACCTGCTTCGCCGATGAGTGAGACGTCAGGTGGTGGAACCATTCACCGATGCTGCGGGCCGGCCCGGCCCGCAAGCTGCCTGGAACGGAATCTTGGGGTGGAACGATGTGGGCCTTTTTCGAACGTCTCCTCGACTCGTCCATGCTTTCGCCGCACGGCATCTGCCTGTTATGGGAGCCTCAGCTGATCTGGCTCCACGTCGTTGCCGACGCCTGCATTGCCGCCGCCTATTTCTCGATCCCGTTTGCCCTCGCCATTCTCGTCACCAAGCGGCGCGACCTCAAATTCGGCTGGGTCTACTGGGCATTCGCGGTCTTCATCATGGCCTGCGGCCTGACCCATGTGCTGTCGATTTATACGCTCTGGGTTCCGATCTACGGCATCGAGGGCATCGTCAAGGCGGCCACGGCGGTCGCGTCCGTCTTCACCGCCGCCGCGCTTTGGCCGCTGCTTCCGAAGATCCTGACAATTCCCTCTCCATTCGAACTGCGGCAAGTCCAGGCCGCGCTCGAGGAAGAGGAGATCAAGAGCCGGGACGCGACGCTTCTGCTGCAGCAGGTCAGCGATGCCCAACGCGCGATGCGCGACAGCGTGGCGCGACTCACCGCGATCGTCGAGACTGCAGTCGACGGCGTCATCCTTTTCGACGCGCAGGATCGCATCCTGCTGTTCAATCCGGCCTGCGAGCGCCTGTTCGGCTACTCTGCCGAGGAGGTGATGGGCTGGAACGTCAGCATGCTGATGCCCGAGGCGGACGCGTCGTCCGACAATGCCACGCGGCATTTCGCCACCGGCGGCGAATCTGTCGGCCTGCGCAAGGATGGATCGACCTTCCCGATGGACCTGTCGGTGGGTCAGGCGCAGCAGGACGGCGAATTGATCTTCGTCGGCATCGTCCACGACCTGACTGCGCGCAAGCTGACCGAGCAGCAGCTCCAGCAGGCGCAGAAGATGGAGACGGTCGGCCAGCTCTCCGGAGGCATCGCGCACGACTTCAACAATCTGCTCACCGTCATCATCGGCAATGCCGAGCACTTGAGCGAGCAGCTCAAGGCTCGGCCGGATCTGCGGCGCTTTGCCGACGACATCTGCCAGTCGGGCGAACGGGGCGCCGAGCTGACGCAACGGCTGCTCGCATTCAGCCGCCGCCAGTTGCTGCAGCCTCAGCTGATCGATTGCCGCGGCCTGCTCGATTCCATGTTCAAGCTGCTCAAGCGCACCTTGCGCGAAGACATCGAGATCAGGACGAGCACCGGCCCCGGCACGATCGTGGCGTTTGCCGATCGCGCCCAGCTCGAATCCGCCGTGCTCAACCTCGCGCTCAACGCGCAGGACGCCATGCCGGCAGGAGGACATTTGACGCTGAGCACGGAGCTGACCGAGATCGACGACGACTATAGCGCCCTTCACCCCGAAGTCGCAGCCGGCGCTTACGCGTTGATCTCGGTCACCGACGACGGCGAAGGCATGACCCCTGACGTCATGGCACGCGCCTTCGAGCCGTTCTTCACCACCAAGGAAGTGGGCAAGGGCTCGGGTCTCGGCCTCAGCATGGTCTATGGCTTCGCCAAGCAATCGGGCGGCCACATCTCGATCTACAGCGAGATCGGCCTCGGGACCACGGTCCGAATCTATCTGCCGCGCGCGGACACCGGACAATCGCAGGCCGACCCGTCCGATGGCGAGGACGCGGCGCCGCGAGGATACGAGACGATCCTGATCGCCGAAGACGATCCGTTCGTCCGCTCCTCCGTCGTTCGCAGGGTGGAAGCTCTCGGATATCGTGTCGTTGCCGCAGTCAACGGCAAGGAGGCCTTGCAGCAGTTGCACACCGATCCCAGCATCGACATGCTGTTCACTGATATCGTGATGCCGGGCGGCATGAACGGCTGGGAGCTCTCCGATCAGGCGCGGCGGATTCGTCCCGGTCTGCCGGTCCTGTTCACCTCGGGCTACGCATTGGAGACCCTGGTGGAGCAGGGCCGCGCGCCCGCACAGGCGATCGTGCTGACCAAGCCCTATCGCAAGATCGAGCTCGCCCAGCGGCTCAGGGACGCGTTCGCCGCGGCGGCCATGACGCCCTGAACGCCCGAGCGGAATCTGGCGGCCGGCAAGTTCGCTTGCTAAATCATGCCGGTTTTGGCCTATTAGCCGCCAGATACGCTTTCGGAGTGCCCGCGATGGTTCCTTTTTTCGTCCAGATCAAATGCAAGCTCGGCCAGTCCTATACGGTCGCCAATGCGCTTGCCGAAGCCGAGATCGCGTCCGAGATCTACTCCACGGCCGGCCAATACGACCTCCTCGTGAAGTTCTACGTCGACAAGGATACCGACATCGGCCATTTCGTGAACGAGAAGGTGCAGGTGCTGCCGGGCATCCAGGACACCCTCACCATCATCACCTTCAAGGCGTTCGGCGCCAGCTGATCATGCGCCGAACGACGGCCGAAGCGCGTTGACGATCAATCCAAATCTCATCGCGCTTGAGGTTGTTGTTGACGCATGATCTTTCCCGAAAACCGCTTCGCACTTTTCCGGATCATGCTTTAGCCGCCTTCCTTGCGCTTGGGCGGTGTCGGTCCCTGCACTGGCGGCAGCGACTTCAGATACGCGGCCATCGCGGCGCGGTCTTCCGCGGTCAGTTGCGCCAGATTCTTGATCACCGGCCGCATCGCACCCGAAGCGCTGTCGCCCTCGGGCATGTCGCCGGTCTCGAGAAAATCCGCGATATCCTTCTCGCTCCAGCTGCCGATGCCCTGCTGCGTGATGTTAGGCACCCAGCCCTGCCCTTCCGGATTGGGACCACCGGCAAAGCGCTGGCCGGCGATGATTCCGCCGAGCGCATTGCGCGGGCTATGGCATTCGGCGCAATGGCCGAAAGCGTTCACCAGATAGGCGCCACGATTCCATTGCGGCGAGCGCGCGGCGTCCGCCACGAACGGCGCGGTGTCCATGAACAGCAACTTCCAGATGCCGACATTGCGGCGGATGTTGAACGGAAACGGCAGCGCGTGGTCGTGAACTCTGCCGGACACCGATGGAAGCGTCTTCAGGTAGGCAAAGAGATCGCGGACGTCGTCGGTGCTGGCGAGATGATAGGACGTGTAGGGAAATGCGGGGAAATAGTGCGTGCCCGCGGGCGAGATGCCGCGCATCACGGCGTTGACGAAATCGGCCTCGCTCCAGCGGCCGATTCCGTCGGCCGGATCGGGGGAAATGTTGGGGGCGTAGAACGTTCCGAACGGCGAACCCAGCGCCAGCCCGCCGCCGAGCCGCAGGCGATCGGGCTGATTGGGGGTGGCATGACAGGACGAGCAGCCGCCGGCGTTGAACAGTTCCTGCCCGTTGGCGAGATCGGGGCTACGGGTCGGCGCCGGCAAGGCCAGCGCGGCCGGGGCGGTCGCCCACCAATAGAGGGCGAACGCCGCGGCAGCGGCGATCAGGGCGGCAAGAAGCGTTCGTCGCAGCATTCGATCATTCCATCGTGAAAGCGCGAACTTAAGGGTCATGCCGCGCCCGATCCAACCACGAATATTTTAGGCGGTCCGGCTGTAATGCCGGAATAAACCGCATGCCGCACTGTTTGAAGAGCAATCAGGCCTCAACAGGGAGAGACCCATGACCAAAGCCTTTTTTGCCACACTGGCACTTGGAGCTGCCGTTGCGTTCGCCGCCCCGGCCAGCGCGGAGAAACTGAAGGCAACGCTCGACGGCAAGTCCGAGGTGCCGGCAACGACCACTAGCGCCACCGGAACCGCCGATCTGGACTATGACGCCGCCAGCAAGAAGTTATCCTGGACCGTCACCTATTCAGGACTGTCCGGCCCCGCCACGGCCGCGCATTTCCATGGGCCCGCCGAAGCCGGCAAGAATGCCGGCGTTGCCGTCCCCATCCCCAACGCGGCTTCGAGCCCCGTCAAGGGCGAAGCGACGCTCACCGACGCGCAAGCCGCAGATCTGCTCGGCGGCAAGCTCTACATCAACATCCACACCGCGGCCAATCCGGGCGGCGAGATCCGCGGTCAGGTCATGAAGTAGGCCTCAACGCTGCTGCGTCGCGCGAAGGCCGGACGCCGGAGGGGTGTCCGGCCTTTTCGATTCCGACGGTGTCCTAAGCCGCATTCAGCGCCTGCGTGAGATCGGCGATCAGGTCCGACGGGTTCTCGATGCCGATCGACAGACGGATCGTGGAATCGAGCACGCCGATCTTCCGGCGGATGTCGGCGGGAACGCCGGAATGGGTCATGGTTGCAGGCAGGCTCGCAAGCGACTCGGTGCCACCGAGACTCACCGCCAGCTTGAGGATCTGCAGCGCGTTGAGAAATTTGACGGCTGCCTCCTTGCCGCCGACGATGTCGAACGAGAAGGTGGATCCCGCCCCCAGGCACTGCCGCGCGAATGCACGCCCGGCCGGCGACGACGCCTCGTGATGACCGAGATAGTGGACCTTGGCGACCTTGGGATGATCGCGCAAGAAGTCCGCAACGAGGCGCGCATTGCCGTTGGCCTTCTCCATGCGCAGGCTCAATGTCTCGAGCGAGCGATTGATCATCCAGCAGGAATGCGGATCGAGCTGGGTGCCGATGGCGCCGCGCAGCGCCTTGATGCCCTTCATGATCGCCTTCGAACCGAGCGCGGCACCCGCGATCAGGTCGGAATGACCGCCGACATATTTCGTCAGCGAATACAGCGAAATATCAGCGCCGTGCTCGATCGGCCGCTGAAACACCGGCCCGAGCAGCGTGTTGTCGCAGGCGATGATCGGTGTGTTGCCTTGCGCCTTTCCGATGGAATCGGCGACACGGCGGATCATGGCGATGTCGACCAGGCCATTGGTCGGATTGGCCGGAGTCTCGATCAGGATCATCGACACGCGGCCTTTGGCCATGGCCTCTTCCGCGGCCTGCTTGACCGCCGCCTCGTCGATCCCGTCGGCGAAGCCGACGGCGCCGATCGACAGACGCGCCAACGTGTTCGTCAGCAGCGTTTCCGTCCCGCCATAGAGCGGCTGGGAATGCAGGATGACGTCGCCGGGCCGGACGAAGGCGAGGATGGTGGTCGCGATGGCCGCCATGCCCGATGAGAACAGCGCGCAGCTCTCGGTACGCTCGTAGATCGAAAGCCTGTCCTCGACGATCTCGCTGTTGGGATGATTGAAGCGCGAATAGACCAGGCCCGCGCCCATCCCTTCCGGCGGCTCGCGCCGGCCGGCGACGAAATCGAAGAAGTCCTGTCCGTCATCGGCCGTCTTGAACACGAAGGTGGAGGTCAGGAACACCGGCGGCTTGATGGCGCCTTCGGACAATTGCGGATCATAGCCATAGGTCAGCATCAGGGTTTCCGGATGCAGCATATGGTTGCCGATGTGGGTCTTCGACGGGAACGGTTTTACCATGGCCTGCCTCGCTGTTCTTCAGGTGCTCGCCGGGCGTTGGAACTCATGGTGTCATGACGCAGTCAGGCGCGAGATGCGCCTGTATCCAACAGCTCACGTTGATGCCGCAGCGGCTTGCATTGATGATAGCCGCTCTCAGAGCGATCCGTCAGGCCTTGCGACCAGAATTTCCTGATGCTGAGCGGCGATGCAAAGAGGGCGGCTGCTTTCGCAACCGCCCTCTCTTGCTCGTAGCCCGAATGGCGCGAAACGCAATCCGGGACGGGCCATCAGCCGGGATAGACCCGGGATTTCGCTCCGCCGACGGACACTGTGCCCAGCTATTTCAACTTCACGCGATAGGTTTCGTGGCAATCGTTGCAGCGATCGTTGATCGTGGTATAGGCCGCTTTCAAGCTCGCGACGTCGGTAATCTTGCCTTTGGCGTCGGCAATGGCTTTCTGCACTGGCGGAATCTTGGAGTCGAAATCGGCCTTGTTTTGCCAGACCTTTTGCGAGCTGCCGTAGGTCGCGTTCACCACGTCCTGCTTGGGATTGATCTCGAAGGTCTTGGCGATCTTGGCAACATCGGCCTCGATACTGGCGATGGCCTCATCGACCGCCTTCTTGTCGAAGGGGATATCGCCCTTGGTCATCTTCTGGATGACGCCATACTGATTCTTGGCGATCGATCGCATCAGATTGTCCTGCTGGACGGCAATCTCCTGTTGCGCCATTACGGCGCCCGCGCCCAACACGAGGACGCCCGCGACAATCATCGTCCGTTTCATTGGTTCGTTTCTCCGGCTCTCGATACGGTCAGGGAATGAGACTTCACGGGCTTCGGGAGAAGCCTGGACCCATCATGGGTAGAACCCCGCGCGGCGCTTTTATTTCCCGTGCGCGCGGGGAACTTGGCCTAGAGGCTGTGACGGCGATGGTGCTCGTTGATGGCGATCCACACCCGCTCCGGGGTTGCCGGCATGTCGATGTGGTCGATCTTGTATTCGCGCCAGAGCGCGTCGACGATGGCGTTGACGACGGCCGGACAGGAGCCGATCGCGCCGGCCTCGCCCGCCCCCTTCACGCCCATTGGATTGGTCTTGCAGGGGACGTTGGCGGTCTCGAACACGAAGGCCGGCCCGTCCGCCGCCCGCGGCAGCGCATAGTCCATGAAGGTCGCGGTGATCAACTGGCCGTCGCTGGGGCCATAGACCACCTGCTCCATCAGCGCCTGGCCGATGCCCTGCATGGCGCCGCCATGCACCTGGCCGGCCAAGAGCAGCGGATTGAGCGTCTTGCCGAAATCATCGACGATCACATAGTTGACGATCTTGATGATGCCGGTGGCCGGGTCGATCTCGACCTCCGCGACATGCGTGCCGTTGGGATAGGTACCGTCGGCACTGGCGAAGGTCGCGCTGGCATTCAGCTTGGACGGATCGGCGCCCGGCCGCTTGGCGAGATCAGCGAACGAGATCGAACGGTCGGTACCGGCGATCCGCACCACCCCTTCCGAGATCTCGAGGTCCCCGGCGCTGGCCTCCAGCGCCTGTGCCGCGACCTCCTTGAGCTTTTGCCCGAGCTCGCGCGTGGCCCGCTCGACGCTGACGCCGCCTGACGGGATCGAGGCCGAGCCGCCCGTGCCGAGGCCGGTGGCGATCATATCGGTGTCACCCTGGTGGATGTGCACGCGCTCTGGCGCAACGCCGAACTGCTCGGCGACGATCTGCGCATAGGCGGTCTGGTGACCCTGCCCGCTGGATTGCGTGCCGATCAGGACGGTGATGTCGCCGTTGGGGTCCATCCGCACATTGGCGGTCTCCTCGCCCATGGTGCCGCACACCTCGACATAGCTGGCAAGACCAATCCCGCGGATCAGGCCGCCCTTCTTGGCCATCTTGGCGCGCTTTGGAAACTCCTTCCAATCGGCGATTTCCATCGCGCGCTTCAGATGCGCGGCGAAGTCGCCGGAGTCGTAGACCTTGCCGGTCGCGGTCTTGTAAGGCAGCGCCTTCGGCGGGATGAAGTTCTTGCGGCGGACGGCGTCCGGCGTCATGTCGAGCTTTCGCGCACAGGCATCGACGAGGCGCTCGATGACATAGGCCGCCTCGGGGCGGCCCGCGCCGCGGTAGGCGTCGACCGGCACGCTGTTGGTGAAGATGGTGCGTACCCGGCAGTGGAAGGCCTGGATGTCGTAGAGGCCCGGCAGCATGCCGGCGCCGCCATGTGGGATGTAGGGCCCGAAGGTCGACAGATAGGCGCCCATGTCGCCCATCAGGTCGCAATCCATGGCGAGGAATTTGCCGTCTTCCGTCAGCGCCATCTTCGCGGTGGTGACGTTGTCACGGCCCTGCGCGTCGCCCATGAAATGCTCGGTGCGGTCGGCGGCCCATTTCACCGTTTTCTTGAGCTTCTTGGCAGCGACCGCCATCAGGGCATATTCGCGATACGGGAACAGCTTCGTGCCGAAGCCGCCGCCGACGTCGGGGCAGATCACCCGCATCTTGTCGGTGGGGATGTTGAGCACATTCTGGCAGAGGATGTCGCGCAGGCGATGGCTGCCCTGGCTCCCAATCGTCAGCGTCAGATGGTCGCGCTTGGCATCGTACTCGCACACCGCCGCGCGCGTCTCCATGAAGTTCGCGACCACGCGCGGATTGACGATCGAGATCTCGGCGACCGTATGCGCCTTGGCGAAGGCGGCTTCCGTCGCGGCCTTGTCGCCGATCGAGACATCGAACAGCACATTGCCGGCCTTGTCCGGCCACACCTGCGGCGCGCCCTTCTTCACCGCATTGACGACGCCGGTCACCGCGGGGAGCGGGCTCCATTTGACGTCGATCGCCTCGATCGCGTCACGGGCCTGGTCGATCGTCTCGGCAACGACGAAGGCAACGGCGTCGCCGACATGACGCACTTCGCCCGCAGCCAGGATCGGGTAAGGCGGGCCGGTGAACGGATCGGTCTCGAGATTGAACAGGCACGGCAGATTGCCGAGCTCCTTCACGTCGTCGGCGGTCAGGATCAGCGCCACGCCGGGCAGGCCGCGGGCGCGGCTCGCATCGATGGTGTACTTGGCATGCGCATGCGGCGAGCGCAGCATGAGGCAGCGGAGCGCGGCCTGCGGCGCATAATCGTCGGTATAGCGGCCCTTGCCGCGGATGAGCGCGTCATCCTCCTTGCGCAGCACGCTTTGGCCAACGCCGAACTTGATGGGAGCCGCCATTTTATCTTCCCGTTCTCATGGTTGTTTTGTGGGCATATTGCCGTGGAAAAACTGGCAAGGCAAACGGGTTTAGCCATGCACATTGGCAACAGGCCGGGAAAAGCACCGCTCACCGGACGCTTCGAGCCCGACTTATTTCGAGGTTCTGCGCCGACCCGACGTTGGGAGACGGAGTCCATCCAAAGGTGCAATGCGTTGTAGTGGCGAAAAATCGACTTTCCAAAGATCGAGTTCAAACAGTTCCCCACACTGATCGCTGTTCAGAGCGACCGAGACCGGTACACCATCTGCATCATCAAACTCGGCTTCGCCAATACACTTACCTAACTGCCGGTCCGCGCTTCCCACAAAGCGAAGGCTGCCCATTCCGCCGTCGTTCATGTCTTCTACGAGGTCAAAATCGCCGTGCGAAGACGAAGACTGCCCTAGGATATAGACGATCAAGTCATACTCTTTGGGAGTAAGTGGGCGTGGCATTTTTCTCTCAAAGGCTAGGGTGCATTGGCCACATTATGCCACGCTTACGGTGTCCGCCCATGGTCCGCAGTTGAAATTCATTGAGGTTTGCTGCAGCGCGCCTAAGCTCGCACCAGCGAGACCAGCCAGTTGCGGCCGAACAGGATGAGGATCGCGATCGTATAGACGATCGTTCCCCCGACGGCGAGCAGGACTAGCGTCAGTTCGTCGTGGAAGCGCATCGAGGCAAGATAGGCGCCACCAAAACGCGCGATCAGCCAGAAGGCGCCGGCCAGGATGAGACCGATCAGCAGGAATTTGGCGATCGACATCAACCACGCTCGGTCGAGCACGAGAAAGCCCCGCCGCACGGCGAAGTAGAGCACCAGCAGGAGATTGGTCCAGACGCCGATGGCGGTTGCGAGCGCGAGGCCGATCTGGGCCAGCGATCCCATCAAGGCGACCTTCAGCGCAACGTTGACGGCGATGCCGGTCAGCGAGGCCCGCACCGGCGTTGCGGTGTCCTTGCGGGCATAGAAGGTCGCCACTGCGCTGCGGATCAGCACGAAGGGAATCAGGCCGATGGCGTACGCCGCGAGCGTGCTGCCTGCGGCGACCGCGTCGGCCTTGGAGAACGCGCCGCGGGCGAACAGCGCCCGCATGATCTCGTCGGGCACGGTCAGGAAGGCGGCCACGAACGGGATCGAGAACAGCAGCGTGAAATCGAACGCGCGGCGCTGCGCCTTCATCGCGCCGTCGAGGTCGTTGGCGGTGATGCGCCGCGACATCTCCGGCAGCAGCACGGTGCCGATGGCGATGCCGATGACGCCGATCGGCAGCTGGTTGAGGCGATCGGCATAATAGAGCGCCGACAGCGCGCCTGCGGGGAGGAAGGTCGCGATGATGGTGTCGGCGAACAGCGCGACCTGCGTCCCCATCGAGCCCAGTGTCGCCGGGCCCAGCGCTTTGAAGAAGCCGCGGACGTCCTCGTCGAGCTTGAGCGGCGCAAAGCGCGGCAGGCCGCCATGGCGGGCGAGATCGCCGGCGAGCAGGAAATATTGCAGGAAACCGGAGATCAGGACGCCCCAGGCCGCGGCGTGGCCGGCCGTCGGAAACCAGACGGCGACCGCCAGCGTCATCATCATCGCGACGTTGAGGAAGATCGAGGCGGCCGCGGCGCTGGCAAAGCGCTGCATCACGTTGAGCATGCCGCCATAGAGCGTCACCAGCGTGATCAAGAGCAGATAGGGAAAGGTGATCCGGGTCAGCTCGATCGCGAGCTTGCGCTGCTCGGCATCTTCACCGAAGCCCGGCGCCAGAATGCTCATGGCCTGCGGCATGAACAGCCAGGCGACGATCAACAGCAGGACTTGCGAGGCCAGCAGCAGCGTGAAGATGCGGTCGGCGAACAGTTTTGCCGCCGCCTCGCCCTTCTCGCCATGAACATGGGCATAGGCCGGCACCCAGGCGGCGTTGAAGGCGCCCTCGGCGAAGATCGCGCGGAAATGATTGGGCAGCCGCAGCGCCACGAAAAAGGCGTCGGCCACCGGGCCGGCGCCGAGGATCGCCGCGAGCATGATGTCGCGGGCAAAGCCCGTCAGCCGCGAGAGCAGCGTATATCCGCCAACCGTGAAGATGCGTCCGAGCATGCGTCTGTTTTAGAGCATGGCGCGATTAGGTCTAGGTGCTAGCGGCCGGGAAGGTGCGCTGCCTCCCCGCTTGCGTGGGAAGGTTGGGGAGAGGGTGTCTCGGCAACGAGACGAAAGTACCCTCACCCGGCGCTACGCGCCGACCTCTCCCGCAAGCGGGAGAGGTGTCCCAGAGACAGCAGGGCAACGAAGCCGCGGAATCAGCCCGCCAGCGCGCCGCGGACGGCGGCGATCACGCGCTCCTGGTCGGCTTCGGTCAGATAGGCGTGCATCGGCAGGCTGATGACGTCCTGCGACAGGCTCTCGCAAGCAGACAGGCCGCCGTCGGCGACCGGGTACTGCTTGTAGGCGGTCTGCTGATGCATCGACTTGCCGTAATAGATCGCGGTCGGCACGCCCTGGGCTTTCAGCGCGGCAGCGAAACCGTCGCGGTCGGTGCCTTTGGGAAGACGGATCGTGTACTGCGCCCAGACCGAGGTGTTGCCCGGCGCCAGACGCGGCACGGTGACGACGTTGGACAGGCCATGCGCGTAGCGCTCCGCAACCCGGTTGCGGGCGGCGATCTCGTCGTCGAAAATCTTCAGCTTCTCGATCAGGACGGCAGCCTGCATGGTGTCGAGCCGGCCGGTCAGGCCGAGGCGGACGTTGTCGTATTTGTCGACGCCCTGCCCGTGCACGCGGATGCTGCGCAGTGTCGTCGCGAGTTCGTCGTCATTGGTGAAGATCGCGCCGCCGTCGCCGAAGCAGCCGAGCGGTTTTGCCGGGAAGAAGCTGGTCGCGGTGGCAAGGCCGAAGGTGCCGAGCTTGCGGCCCTTGTAGCTCGCGCCGAACCCTTGCGCGGCGTCGTCGAGCACGAACAGGCCTTCGGCCCCGGCAATCTCGGCAATGGCGTCGTGGTCGGCGGGCTGGCCGAACAGATCGACCGGAATGACCGCGACCGGCTTCAGCCCCGCCTTCCGCGCAGTCGCGATGCCGCGCTTCAGCGACTCCGGGCTCATGTTGAAGGTCGTCTCGTCGACGTCGACATAAACAGGCGTCGCGCCGGTCCGCGCCACCGGCGAGGCCGTTGCGATGAAGGTGAAGGACGGACACAGCACGGCATCACCGGGCCCGACATTCTTCGCCATCATCACCATCAGAATCGCATCGGTGCCGCTGGCGCAACCGATCACATGCTTGGCACCGCTGTAGCCCGCAAGCTGCTTCTCGAGCTCGGCGACTTCAGGGCCATTGACGAACTGGCAATGGTCGAGAACGCGCTTGACCGCGGCATCGAGCGAGGCGCCGAGCCGGCGGCGCTGCGAGCCGACATCGATGAAGGGAATGGGTTCGGAACGCAGATGCTGGTTCATGGTCTGGTTCTTGGCGCCTTCTTGCATGGTCGACATGAAAGGGGTTCAGCCGGCGACGCGGCGCGGACCCTTGCGGGCGGACGAGGTGGCCGCGGGCTGCGACGGCGTTTCGAGGCACTGCGTCGCGATCTCGAGGCTGGCGACGCCTTCGTCGCCGGTGACCGCCGGCGTCTCGCCGTGACGCACGGCCCTGAGGAACGCGATCAGCTCGGCGCGGAGCGGCTCGTCATGGCCGACCGGCAGATGCCGCATCGAATAGCTGCCGTCCTGCTTGAAGCCGAAGCACTCGGTGACCTGGCGCGTGAGCAGATCGCCCATCACATATTTGCCCCGGGTCGCAACCGTGACGCTGCGCGCCTTGAAGGGGGTCAGCCAATTGGTGTTGATGTGCGCGAGCACGCCGTTGGCGGTACGGAACTGCAGGAGCGCGATGTCCTCGCGCTCGGCGACCGCGCTCGAGAGCTGCGGCTGCACCTCGACGATGTCGGATTCGGTGAACCAGCGGATCAGATCGATGTCGTGCACGGCGAGGTCGATGACGACGCCGACATTGGACATGCGCGGCGGGAACGGGCCGACGCGCGTGATCGCGATGGAGAGAATATCCTCGCCCGCGATCGCCTGCTTGACGGCGGCGACCGCCGGATTGAAGCGCTCGACATGGCCGACCATCAGCGTCACGCCGGCCTTTTGCGCGGCGGCGACGATCTCGCGGCCCTCTGCGACCGTGGACGCAATCGGCTTCTCGACCAGGACGTGAATGTTCTTGGCGATGCAGGCGAGCGCGACTTCGTGATGCAGATGGGTCGGAGCTGCGATGGTGACCGCGTCGACGCCCTCGGCGAGGAGCTGGTCGAGCGTCTCGAAGCTTTCGCAATTGGCAAGTTCCGTGGCGCGCGCGCGGTGCGCAGGCGAAGGATCAACCACGCCGACGAGACTGACGCCAGGCAGACCGCTAAGCACGCGCGCATGGTTGCTGCCCATCACGCCGGCGCCAATGACGCCGACGCGCAGGCCGGCCTTTGCCGGTGCAGATCCTTTGGAACTCATTTGAGCAAACCCCGATTCAACGCAAATCCCCGGCGCGCTTCTAGCACGGACGCCACATTTGTGGCGAATGCCGCCCTGGCGGCCCGGACACGATTTGATTCAAAAAGTTACACGTTCCCCGGGCCTTAGGCCGAAATACCGCCTGTTTGGCCCGGGTCGCGTGATTCGGAGTTTGCTGGTTACGACCTTTGATAGTCGTCTTCAATCCGGATGATGTCGTCTTCCCCCAGATAGCTTCCAGTCTGGACCTCGATCAGTTCCAGCATGATTTTACCGGGGTTCTCCATCCGGTGCACGGCGCCCATCGGGATGTAGATCGACTCGTTCTCGTGCACCGTCTTCACGGTCTCGTTGACGGTAACGCGGGCCGCGCCGCGCACCACGATCCAGTGCTCGGCACGATGATGGTGCTTCTGCAGCGACAGCCGCCCGCCCGGCTTCACCACGATGCGCTTGACCTGGTGGCGCTCGCCATTGTCGACGGATTGATAGCTGCCCCAGGGCCGATGCACCTTCAGATGCTCCTCGGTGACCTTCGGCGCGACCGCCTTCAGCTTGGTGACGAGGCGCTTCAGTCCGTTGGCATCCTTCTGGCGCGAGACCAGAACCGCATCCGCGGTTGCGACCACGACGAGATCGTCGACGCCTTCGAGCGCGACCAGCGCGCGGTCGGTGGTGACGTTGCAGTTGCGCGAATCCTCGAACACCGCGGCGCCATGCGCCGCATTGCCCTGCGCGTCCTTGTCCGAGAGCTCCCACACCGCGTGCCAGGAGCCGACATCCGACCAGCCGCACGACACCGGAACGACGGCAGCGCGCGAGGTCTTCTCCATCACGGCATAGTCGATCGAGATCGCCTTCGACGAGCCGAACGCCTCGGGCTCCAGCGTGACGAAGCCAAGATCGCGGCCGGCATTGTTGACTGCATTGGTGACCGCCTCGACGCTTGCCGCATCGACCTTGCGGTATTCGTCGAGCAGCACGCTGGCCGGGAACATGAAGTTGCCGCTGTTCCAGAGATAGCCCGAATTGACGTAGTCGGATGCCTTCACCGCGTCCGGCTTCTCGACGAAGCGCGCGACCGCATGCACCTCGCCGGAGATCACCTCGCCCGGATTGATGTAGCCGTATTCGGTCGCCGGCCGCTCCGGCTTGACGCCGAAGGTGACGATGCGCCCGGTGCTCGCGGCCGCAAGACCCTCGCGGCAGGCGGCGACGAAAGCGCCGGTGTCCTGCACGACGTGATCGGCTGCGAGCGCGAGCACGATGGCATCAACGGCGCGGTTCTGCGCGAACACCGCGCCGGCCGCGATCGCAGGGCCTGAATCACGCCGCATCGGCTCGAGGATCACGTCGGCCTCGATGCCGATCTCGGCGAGCTGCTCCAGCACCATGAAGCGATAGGACGCATTGGTGATGACGATCGGCCGGTCGAACAGGGAGGAATCGGAGACGCGCAGCAGCGTGTCCTGGAAGGTCGAGCGCGTGCCGAACAGCGGCAGGAACTGCTTGGGCCGCACCTCGCGCGAAGCCGGCCACAGCCGCGTGCCGGCACCGCCGCACATGATCAGGGGGATTATGCGTTTGTCCATCGTCATCTCAAACCTTGAAGTAGTCCCGATACCAGGTGACAAAATTGTGGACCCCATGCTCGATCGGCGTTGACGGTGCAAAGCCGGTGTCGCGCATCAAATCCTCGACATCCGCGAACGTTTCCAGCACATCTCCCGGCTGCATCGGCAGCAATTCTTTGATCGCCGTCCGGCCCAGCTCCCGCTCCAGAAGACCGACGACGTGCATCAGTTCCTCCGGATGGTGATTGCCGACATTGTAGAGCTTAAACGGCGCATTTGCGGCAGAAGGATCGTCCGCGGGCACAAGATCGATCAGTCTGGACACGACGCGCGTCACATCATCAATATAGGTGAAGTCTCGGCGCATCTCTCCATGGTTGAAGAGCCGGATCGGCTTGCCCGCCATGATGGCGTCCACGAACAGAAACATGGCCATGTCGGGCCGGCCCCACGGGCCGTAAATGGTAAAGAAGCGCAGCCCCGTGACCGGCAGGCGATAGAGATGGCTGTAGGACTGCGCCATCACCTCGTTCGCCTTCTTGGTCGCGGCGTAGAAGCTCACCGGATGGTCGGTGCGGTCCGCAACCGCAAATGGCAGTTTTGTGTTGGCGCCGTAAACGGAGGATGACGAGGCGTAGACGAGATGACGACAGCCGTGGTTGCGGCAGCCCTCGAGCACGTTGAGAAAGCCCTGCAGATTGGAATCGGCGTAGGCGTGCGGCTGCTCGATCGAGTAGCGCACGCCGGCCTGCGCCGCGAGATGCACGACCTCTGTAAAGCGATGCCGCGCAAACAGCCCCGCCATTGCCTCGCGGTCGGCAAGATCGGCCTCGACGAACGAGAAACGGGAGTCGCTCTGCAACAGCGCCAGGCGCGCCCGCTTCAAAGCCGGATCGTAATAGGCGTTGAGATTGTCGAGCCCGACGACGGACCGGCCTTCGCCCAGGAGCTGCCGGGCGACGTGAAAGCCGATGAAGCCGGCGGCCCCCGTGACCAAAATCGCCTGATCCGTCATCCTGTTCCCCGCGGGATCCCTCGCCCGCTCCGGTTTAGCCGCCACCTCAAGATGGCCGCAATAGGCCCGCCCCGCCTCATGCCCGCCATGACGCCCGCCACGACAGCCATTGCAGGGAGGGCTATTGCAAGGAGGGCTATTGCAAGATCGGCGCCAAAACCATACCAAAGCGGCCGAATTCGGCGCTCGCGTCGGGTTGCCTCAAATCTTCGCAAACCCTGTTCATGCGGACGAGATGCGCCGAATCCTGCTTTCTGCGGCCAAGATCCTGATTTCCGTGGCGCTGCTCTATCTGGCGCTGCGCAAGGTGGACCTGTCCGAACTGTTTTCGCGCTTCACGGTGACCAGCCTGCTCTGGATCGGCGTGGCGATCGCGGTCACGTTCCTGCAGATCTTCGTCGGCGTGCTGCGCTGGCGCGAGATCAGCGCCGAATGCGGAGCGCCGCTCGAGCTCGACCGCGCTATGCGCTACAACGTGATCGGCGCCTTCTTCAACCAGACGCTGCCCTCGGCGATCGGCGGCGATGCCGTCCGGCTGTGGCTGGTCGCGCGCGCCGGCGCCGGCTGGCGTGCTGCGACCTATTCGATCTTCGTCGACCGCGCGATCGGCCTGATCGCGCTCGCGATCGTGATCGTCGCGAGCCTGCCCTGGAGCTACACCCTCATCACAGATCCGCACGGGCGCTCGGCGCTGCTGCTCGTCGATTTCGCAGCGCTCGCGGGCGGCCTCGGCTTCCTGATCTTCGGCGCGCTGAAATGGCGCTGGCTGAAGACCTGGTGGGCGACGCATCACATCCACGCCTGTGCGGTGATCGCCAACCGCGTGATCTTCAGCCGCAGCCGCGGACCGATCATCGCAATCCTGTCGGTCCTCGTTCACGTGCTCGCCGTCGTCATCGCATGGTGCGTGGTGCAGTCGATCGCCGCGCCGATCAGCTTCGGCCAGATCTTCCTGCTCGTCCCGCCGGTGATGCTGATCACCTTGATGCCGATCTCGATCGCGGGGTGGGGCGTGCGTGAAGCAACGATGGGCCTGGCATTCGGCTTTGCGGGACTGGCTGCGAACGAGGGTGTCAACGTCTCGCTGCTGTATGGCGCCGTGTTCTTCATCGTCGGCGCGATCGGCGGCCTGGTCTGGATCCTCAGCGCAGAGAAGGCCGCGCAAGGCTCGGCTCCGATCGGGGTGCCGGAGTGACGACTCTCGGCTCGAGTCCGGAAGTTGCGGCCGGACTGGTGCTGCTCGCGATCGCGCCGGCCTTGCTGGCTGCACCACTCTCCTCCTGCATCACCTGGCTGAGCATGCCGCTGCTGCAACGCTATGCGTTGGCACGTCCGAACGCACGCTCATCACACAGGATTCCAACTCCGCAAGGCGCGGGTATCGCGGTTGTCGCAGCGACCTTGCTGGTTGCCGTGCCCTGGGCCGCCTGGATCCATGACCCGCTTCCCCTGGCTCTGATCGGGTCCGCCGTGCTGATCGCCCTGGTCGGTCTTGTCGATGATATCAAGCCTCTGCCGGTCGTCGTTAGGCTCTTTTTGCAAGCCGCGGCCGTGACCGCCATCGTGTACCCGGCGCCGGAATCGCTGCGCATCGTGCCCGCTCTACCGTTTGCCTTTGAACGTGTCCTGATCGTCATCGCCGGCGTCTGGTTCGTGAACCTCGTCAATTTCATGGACGGGCTCGACTTGATGACGGTATCCGAAGTGGTGCCGACGACGGCCTCGCTCGGGCTGATCGCATGGTGGGGCGACCTCTCCGCATCCGCCGGACTGATCGCCACGGCCCTGTGCGGCGCCACGCTCGGCTTTGCGCCTTTCAACAAGCCGGCCGCAAGAGTATTTCTCGGCGATGTCGGCAGCCTGCCGATCGGCCTTCTGCTTGGCTGGTGCCTGCTGGATCTCGCCTGGCGCGGGCAACCGGCTGCGGCGCTGCTGCTGCCCGGCTATTACCTTGCGGATTCCACCATCACGCTGTTTCGGCGCATCATCAGGCGCGAGCCGTTCTGGTCGGCACATCGCTCGCATTTCTATCAGCGTGCGACGGACAACGGGTTCACGGCGCCCCAGGTCATCGGCGAAGTGTTCGCGCTCAATCTGGCGCTCTCATTACTTGCCATCGTCAGCGTTCGCGCCGGCTCGCTGACGGTCACGATCGTGTCCCTGCTCGCAGGCGCGGTCGCGGTCGCGTTCGTGCTGCGGCGCTTCTCGCGCCCTCAGGCTTCCTGAGCCGCCAGCGCCAGCCGCAAGCCTTCGTCGAGGGAGACCTGCTGCTGCCAACCGGTCGCCATCGCCTTGGAGATGTCGAGCTCGAGCGAGCCGATCAGGCTGTCATGCGTATCCTGCCGGCCCATGACGCCGAGCAGCGTGCTGAGCATGCCCGCCGGCATGCCGAACAGCCGCAGGCGCTTGCCGGACGCATCGGCCAGACGCGTGATGAATTCGGGTGTCGAGACCTGCTCCCTGTCGGCCACGAGGAAGATCTCGAAATTGCTGTCGGTATTGGGATGACCGAGCCGGCGCACGATGAAAGACGACAGGTTCTGCACGGCGAGGAAGGCGCGCTGGTTGCGGATCGCTGCAAAGGGCAGCGGCAGCCCGAGATCGACCGCGCGCGTCAGCAGCGCGAAATTGCCCTTGGCGCCCGCGCCATAGACCAACGGCGGCCGGATCACCGAGATCTTCATGTCGTTGTCGCGCGCCAGCGTTTTCAAGCCCGCCTCGGCCGCGGCTTTGGACATGCCGTAAAGGCCGCGCGGCGTCAGGATGTCGTTCTCGCTGAACGGGGCGCGGCCCTCGTTGCTGCGGCCGTGCACGAGCACGGTGCTGACGAAGACGAACTGGCGCACGCCGGCCGTCGCCGCGCAGCGCGCCAGATGCAGCGTGCCGGCGATGTTGACGTTGCGGTAGAGCTGGACCGCGTGCTCCTCGCGCTTGCGGTGCACGCGTGCGGCGAGATGAACGACGGCGTCCACGCCTTCCAGCGCGGCCTGCCAATCGGTCTCGGGGCCGATCGTTTCAATCACGACCTCGTCCTCGACACCTTCCGGACTGCGAACCGCGCGGCGGACCGACCATCCCTCGCGAACGAGCGCCGGCACGATATGACGGCCGACGAAGCCGCTCGCTCCCGTCACCAGCACGACCGGCTTCTTCTCGTTCATCGTTGCTCCGACAGGTCCGGGTTGCGCAACAATTCGTCGATCAGCGCCGCATAAGCGTTCATCGCGGTCGTCCTGTCGAACCGCGATGCCGCCTTCACCGCGCGCGCCGCGATGGTACCATCGTCGGACCGGGACGCCGCGCGGATCGCATCGGCGAGCTGATCGGCGCGGCCTGGCGTCACGACCCAGCCCAGCCCGTTCTCCACCACCGTCATGGCGGCCTCCGCCTCCGGCTCGGATACCAGCACCACGGGACGGCCGACCGCCAGCAGATTGTAGAACCGGCTCGGCACCGACACCCCCGCAACGTCCTTCCGGTACGGAATGATCCAGAGATCGGCGGACGCCAGAAACGCCTCGAGCTCGGAATCCGCGACGCGCCCGACAAAGGAGACATTGGGCAGGCTCGCCGCCGCCTGCAACTGCTTCAGCCGTTCGAAGCCGATGCCCCAGCCGGACAGCAGGAAGCGGATGTCCGCCTCGTCCTTGAGAAGCCGCGCCGCCTCGAACACGATCTCCGGATCATGGGTGAAGCCGAGATTGCCCGACAGGCCGACGATGAAGCGCGCGGCAATCGCCTTGCGGAACGGATTGTCCGGCGTGACCGGGCGCGGCGCGGGCACCAGCGTCGCCCAGTTCGGGATGAAGCGGATCTTGTTCCGCCTCATTCCGGAATAGCTCAGCAGCGGCCGTTCCGCATCGCGCCCGATGGTGATGACGGCATTGAGCGCGCGGAACATCAGGCTGTTGGCGGCCCGCATCGTCCGCGTCACCAGCGAGCCGGGTTTCAAGAGGCCCGCCATCACCAGCACGTCGGGAAAGAGGTCGTGCAGGATCAGCGCCGAGCGCGCGCCCTTGCACCTGGCTGCCGCCGCCACCGCGTAAGGCAGCATGAACGGCGCGGTGACCGTGAGCACGACATCCCCTCGCCTCAGCTGCCGCAGCAATGCGAAAAACGTGCGCGCCGCGAACAGCAGCTCGGACACGCCGCGCCGCACCAGCGCCGCCTTGCCCGCCATGTGGTTCTTGATTGCGACGACGCGGGGCTTGCCCGGGCCGGTCTGCGAGGCTGGCAAAGCGCCCGGCCAGCCCGAGAGCACGACGACCTCGTGCCCGGCGGCGAGACGGCAGGCAATCTCGGCCATGATCGCCGCCGTCGTACTGGTATCCGGCGGATAATGCTGGCTCGCGACGACGATCTTGCCGGAAGGCTGCATGGTCAGGCCGCGGTCGACCCGAACTCGGGCACCGCATCCTTGAGGATGGTCTTGATGGTGGCGCGATCGTCGCGCGCGATCGCCTGCTCGAGCGCCGCGATCCATTTACGCAGCGTCTGCATCGGCGGCTCGTTCGGCTGCGCAGCCATGATGCCGGCCACGCCGATCTCGCGGGTCGGCTCCTCGGATGCGAACAGGATCTCGTGGAGACGTTCGCCCGGCCGCATGCCCGTGAACACGATCTCGATGTCGTAGCCGGGCTGCAATCCGGAGAGGCGGATCATGCGCTCGGCGAGATCGACGATCTTCACCGGCTGGCCCATGTTGAGGACGTAGACCGAGACGTCGGGACGCGGCGCTCCGAGCGCATGCGTGGCCGCGGTGATGACGAGGTCGCAGGCCTCGCGGATGGTCATGAAGTAGCGGACCATGTCGGGATGCGTCACCGTCACCGGGCCGCCGGCCTCGATCTGCGCCTTGAATTTCGGCACCACCGAGCCGTTCGAGGCCAGCACGTTACCGAACCGGACCGAGATCAACCGCATCGGCGGCTTGGCGCCGTGCGCCGTCCCTGCGAGGTCGTGATCCAGCGCCTGGCAGTACATCTCGGCAAAGCGCTTGGTCAGGCCGAGCATCGACACCGGCTCGATCGCCTTGTCCGTCGAAATCATCACCATGGCTTCGGCGCCGGCGGCAACGGCGGCATCCGCCACGTTGATGGAGCCGAAGATGTTGGTCTTGACGCCCTCGCTCCAGTCGCGTTCGAGGATCGGCACGTGCTTGAGCGCGGCGGCGTGGAACACGATGTCGGGCTTGAAAACCGCCATCAGGCGCATGATGCGCTCGCGGTCGCGAATGTCGGCGATGCGCCCTTCGATCTCGGCGGCAGCGCCTCGCGCGGCGAGCGCTTCCGTGATGGCATAGAGCGCCGGCTCCGAGTTTTCCACGATCAGGAGCCGCGCCGCGCCGAAGGCAACGACGCGCTCGCAGATCTCGGACCCAATCGAGCCGCCGCCTCCGGTGACGATCACCGCCTTGCCTTTGATCAGGGCTTCCAGGCGGGCATAGTCGATCGTCTCGCTCGGCCGCAACAGGAGGTCCTCGACCGCGACGGCGGTGAGCCGCGGTGTGTCGCCGCTCTCGAGCGAGGGCATCCGGTTGACGATCACCCTCAGCTTGCGCGCCCGCATCAGGATCGATTCCGGACGGGCCTCCGGCTCGAATGCCGACGGCGTCATGATGAGGCGCGCGATCGGCTTGTTGCGCTTGGCGAAATCGGCGATGATGTCCTCGACGTCGTCGATGCCGCCCAGCACCGGCACGTTGCGGATGAACTGGCCGCGGTCGGAGCTCGATGGCGACAGCACGCCGACCGGCCAGATGCGCTTGATCGCTCCGCTCTCGATGCCGCGCAGCAGTACCTCGGCATCCGCGGCACGGCCGATCAGCAGCGTCGGCGCGGCCTCCCCGCCTCTGGCGTGACGCCGCACCCGCGTATAGCGGAAGTAGCGGTAGGCCAGCCGCAGCGCGATGAGAAAGGAGATCTCGAGGAACCAGTAGAGGACGATCGTCACCTTGCCGAGGAAGAAGGCGCCGCGGACGTTGGGGGCGACGAAGATGTAGTCGAGCACGAGCAGGGCAACCGTCAGCACGGTCGCGACGCGGATGATGTTCAGCGCGTCAGGCAGCGAGATGAAGCGCCATTTCGTCGTGGTCAGGTTGAAGATGAAGAACACCACCACGCTGAACGCGAGGAAGTAGGGCAGGATCTGGAACAGCAGCGGCAAGCGGTCGAAGAAGCCGTCGCCACCCTCGAATCGCAGATAGAAGGCGGCAAAAAGCGCTGCCGCGGTCGCCAGCAGGTCGTGAAGCGCGATCAGGAAATTGCGCAGGGTGAGATGCGAAAGACGCGTCATCCGCCGACCGATGAAAGCCCAGTTAGATGCAACCTTACCGCGCTGATAGCCCATCTGGACCAGACTTGCCAGCCGCGCGGCCGCTCAGGAACCGGCTTCCCCCATCTTCGCCTCACCCTGTTGTGCCCGGATCACCATGCCGCCGGCGACACCGACGCCGATGACGTACATCCAGCCCTCGTGGAAGTCGAACAGATGGGAGTTGAACAGAGAGGTGAAGACGTTCTGCACCACCACCAGAAGCCCGATCCAGTTGACAAGCCCCTCGCCGCGAAACAGTTGCAGATGCAGGATCCAGATCGCGTAGAGAACGGCGATGCCGATCACGCCCCATTGCACGGCAACGTTGAGCGTCTGGTTGTGCGGGTTGCCGATCACCTCGGCGGAGGCCTGATACAGACCGTCAGGCGTCGCGGCGCGTTCGAACAATCCGCGCGTCGAGCCGGTGCCGTGCCCCATGATCGGCGCCTGCACGAAGAAGCCGAGCGACTTCCGCCAGAATTCGAGGCGCAAGCCCGCCGAGCTCGGCTCGCCCCTTTCCATGTAACGCGTGTAGTCGCTGCTAAACCTCTCCGCGGTGTTGCGCAATTGCGGCGAGGTCTGCCAGGCCAGAACGGCGCCGACGAGCAAAGCGGCAGAGATGAGCGCAATGCTGCGCCATTTGAGGTGAAGCAGCGCGAACACGCCGAACATGACCGGAACGGTGACGAGCGCGGTGCGTGACACCACCACGAAGGTCATATTGAGGAAGAAGCCCAGCGCCAGCGCCGTGAGCAGCCCGGCGAACCAGTATCGCTTCTCGCGCAGCAGCGTCACGATCGGATAGGCGAGCGCGACGGCGCAAAGCGCGAATTCCTGGCTCTGGTCGATGTAGTTCTTGACGAAGATGCCGCGTTCGGGCGGATCGGTCTTGAGCGAAAGATCCGGGTAGAAGGCGACCAGCCAGGACATCACCGACAACAAGGCGCAGGACACCAGGAAGGCGATGAATACCCATTGGCCGCGCGTCGAGCGCTCGAAATGGTAGAGCAGGACCGGCAACACGAGCAGCTTGATGGTCGGATTGACCGCATAGAAGCGCGCGCCCCAGGTCGCGTCCGACCATAGTGTCCCCACCAGCGCGAGCAGGACCAGCGCGATCGGCGCAATGCAGATCGGACGCTTCAGCGATTGCAGGAACGCGCGGACGTCGAGGAACGGCACCATGCAGAGCAGCATCAGCGCATTGAAGATCCCCGCAAGCGAGGTCGACCAGGGCAGCGAGGCTGCGGTCAGGACCGCGAATATATCGACGGTCTCGCGCCAGGCAGCCGGGCTGCGTAGACGGCGAATCAACATTCCGCCGGTCGTCTCGCGTGCGAGGGCGGTCACTGGTCGCCTCCCCGGGCGCGATGCACCAGCGCCGTCGTGCTGAAGCCCTGGAGGATGTCGACCAGCACGACCGTTCCGCCGGCTTCCTCGACGACCTCGTGGCCGACCACCTGCTCGCGGGTGTAGTCGCCGCCCTTCACCAGCACGCCGGGCTTGATCCGTGTGATCAGGTCGATCGGCGTATCCTCTTCGAAGATGACGACGAGATCGACGGCCTCGAGAGCGGCGAGCACCTCGGCACGCGCACGCTCGTCCTGGACCGGCCGCTCGGCGCCCTTGAGCCGCCGCACCGAGGCGTCGCTGTTGAGCCCCACGATCAGGCGATCGCAGGCGGCGCGCGCCGCGGTCAGCACCTTGACGTGGCCGGGATGCAGGATGTCGAAACAGCCATTGGTGAAGCCGACGCGCTGGCCCTGCCGCTTCCATTCTGCGAGCTGCGCGTCGAGGGCGGTCGGCTCGAGCACGATCTTCTCCTCGGCCGCGAGACTGGCATGCGGAAGGATCTTGCGACGAAGCTCGGCCGCGCTCACACTGGCGGTGCCTTGCTTGCCGACGGCGACGGCGGCCGCCGCATTGGCCATGCGCAACGCCGTATCCCAGTCCGTGCCGGTCGCAAGCGACGCCGCGAGCGCGGCGGCGACGGTGTCGCCGGCGCCCGAGACATCGCGCACTTTCACCGGAAAAGCCGGAACGTGAACGGCCTCGCCGCTCCGCGGCACCAGCGTCATGCCGTGCTCCCCTTGGGTAACCAGGATCGCCTCGCAATCGGCGAGCCGCATCACGTCCTCGCTGGCGTCGACGATGCTCTGCAGCGTGTCGGCGCGGCTGCGCGTTGCTTCCGAGAATTCCTTGCGGTTGGGGGTGAGCAGCGTGGCGCCGCGATAGATCGCCCAGTTCAGGCTCTTGGGATCGACGATCACGGGCTTGCCGAGTTTCCGCGCCGCGTCGATGGTGTGGCGGATCACGCGCGCCGTCAGCACACCCTTGGCGTAGTCCGAAAGCAGCACGATGTCGGCGCGCGCGATCTGCGGCAGGATCGCCTCGATCAACCTGGTCTCGATCTCATCGGAGGCAGGCAGCGCCTGCTCCCAATCCGCGCGCAGCATGTGCGTGGAAAAATGTTCGGAGACAAAGCGGACCTTTCGCGTGGTCGGCCGCGACGGGTCGCGCACCAGCACGTTCTCGATTGCAGCGAACTCATCCAGCGCCGCCTTGAGCCGTGCACCGGCATCGTCCTCGCCGACGAGGCCGATGAAGATGCAGCGCGCGCCCAACGAGGCGACATTGCGCGCGACATTGCCGGCGCCGCCGATATGGATCTCGCTACGCTGTGCCGCGATGACGGGCGTCGGCGCTTCCGGCGAGATCCGCGACACCTCGCCATAGACGAACTCGTCCAGCATGATGTCGCCGATGCACAACACCGTGCGGCTCGTGATGGCCTGCGCGAGGGCGTCGAAATCGAGAATGGGCGTCGGCATGATCTTTTGGCCTCAGATCCTGGGGGCCTCAGCGGAAGCGGTCGGGCCGGTCGAGATAATCCCCGACAAAGGCCTTCACCGCGTCCTCGAGCGTCGTGAAACCGCCGTTATAGCCGGCGCGGTGGAGGCGATCGACCTCGCTCTGGGTGAAGTACTGGTAAGCTCCGCGGATCTGCTCGGGCATATCGATATATTCGATGTTGGGCCTGGTGCCGAGCGCCGCATAGGCAGACAACATCAGATCCCTGAAGCTGCGCGCCTTGCCAGTTCCGACGTTGAAGAGTCCGGACACCGACGGCGTCGCGAGCAGCCACATGACGACGCGCACGACGTCGTCGACATAGATGAAATCCCGGCGCTGGTCGCCATCTTCTATGCCTTCACGATGCGACTTGAACAGTTGCACGACGCGGCCGGCCTTGACGTCGTCGAAGCGGCGCGCCAGCACGCTCATCATCGAGCCTTTGTGGTATTCGTTGGGGCCGAACACGTTGAAGAATTTCAGCCCGGCCCATTGCGGGGGCAGCCGATCGCCGTTCGCCACGCGCTCGGCAACAGTGAGATCGAACAGGTGCTTGCTCCAGCCGTAGAGATTCATCGGCCGCAGTTTCTTCAGTGCCGGCAGAGAGGCGTCGTCGTCAAAGCCTGCCATGCCGTCGCCATAGGTCGCGGCCGAGGAGGCGTAGATGAACGGCACCGCGTTCATCGTGCACCAGTCCAGAAGGCGCACCGACAGACGGAAGTTGGTCTCGATCACGAGGTCGCCGTCGGTCGCGGTGGTCGCGGAAATCGCCCCGAAATGGATGATCGCGTCGAGCTTGCGGCCCCTCAGCCAGTCCATCAGCTCGGCCGGCGGGACGATATCCACGAGCTGCCGCTTGGCGAGGTTGCGCCATTTGCCCTCGTTGCCCAGCAGATCGCAAACCACGACGTCGCTGCGGCCCGCGTCATTGAGCGCGGCCACGACATTCGACCCGATAAAACCGGCCCCGCCGGTCACCAGCAACATTCCGAAACCCTGCCCGATTTTTGCGGCCCGATCCTGCCCTAGCGCATGAGCCGCCAAAGTGTAAGCGGTTTTGGGATTGAGTTATCAGCCGGCTTTACCTGCTGGCCCGGAGCGGCTAACCGGACGCCATAATCAGATTGCCTTCGGCTCCATCAACGAATGAATCAAGATTCGCAGTTTAGTCGACAGGTAGATCGGGACGATACTCGCCCGATCCTGATCATTCCCTACATGTGGATCGGCGATTTCGTCCGGAATCACACCGTCGTCCGCGTTTTGAAGGAGCGCTGGCCCAATCGCCCGGTCGATCTGCTGACCACCTCCCTGTGCGCCCCGCTGGTCGATTACATGCCCGGCGTGCGCGCTGGCATCGTCTGGGACCTGCCGCGCGGCCGCCTGGCCGTCGCCCGCCAGCTCGCTCTAGGCAAGCTCCTGCGCGAGCGGAACTATGGTACGGCCCTGGTGCTGCCGCGAACCTGGAAGGCCGCCATCGCGCCCGCCCTCGCCGGCATCCCTGAACGGGTCGGCTTCGTCGGCGAATTCCGGTTCGGCCTGCTCAACCGCTGGCGCTGGGGCGAGAAAAAGCTGCCCCGCTTCATCGACAAGAACGCTGCCCTGGCCCAGCCCGACGGTGCGCCCCTACCCCCGGAATGGCCGGTCCCGCAATTGCGGGTTCCGGCCGAGGACATTGTCCGCTGGAGGCAGGCCAATGGCCTCAGCGCCGGCGCCGCGGTGGCGCTCGCCCCGGGCTCGGTGGGGGTCTCAAAGCGCTGGACGTCCTATCCGGAGGCGGCCCGACTCCTGGTCGAGCGCGGGCTGGAGGTCTGGGTGGTCGGGGGCCCCGGGGAAAAAGGCCTCGCCCAGGAGATCGTCGCAGCAGGCGGCCCGGGCGTGCGCGACCTCACCGGCAATGACTTGCGCAACGGCGTGCTGGCCATGGCCGCGGCCGGCGTCGCCATCTCCAACGACTCGGGCCTGATGCACATCGCGGCCGCGCTGGGCACGCCCACCATGGGCATCTTCGGCCCGACCAGCCCCTATCTCTGGGCCCCCCTCAACGGCCTTGCCGCCACCGTGGTGCAGGACAAGGAAGTGCTGTCCTGCCAGCCCTGCCAGAGCACGGTCTGCAAAATGAACGACCACCGCTGCATGCGTAACATCGCGGCGAGCGAGGTGGTGGGGATTGCTGAGAGGGTGCTGGGAGAAGCGGGGGCGAAGGCGGAGAACTAAGCGCCGCCCGCCTTACGTCCATCATGGCGCGCGGGCCGCCAAGCCATTGATTTCGTTAGCGCCGTCTACTGTGCATGGGGTTGTTTTCGCAATTTTTGTTTGACGGCGACAGCGGCACCTCAGAGTAGCGGCCGATAGACGTCCCCGATCCGCGCCGCTTCGGCATCGAGACTGAATCGTGCGAGCACGCGCGCCCGCCCGCGCTCGCCCATCGCCGTCGCCGAGGCCACGTCGCGCATCAGCGGCTCGAGTGCCGCAGCGAGCGCATCGGCATCATCCGTCGGGATCAGCACGCCACTCACCCCGTCCTCAACCACGAGCTCGGCCGCGCCCGCGCGTGCGGCGACGAGGGCGCTGCCCGCCGCCATCGCCTCGATCAGCGTCAGGCCAAAGCCTTCGTTGCGCGAGGTGAAGGCGTAGATCGTCAGCCGTTGGTACCAGCGCTGCACCGCTTCGATCGGCAGTTCGCCGGTGATGACGATGCGCGATTGCAGGCCGGCGGCCTCGATCCGCTTCTTCAGGTCATTCGCGAAACCAGTCTGCTCGGCCGTGACCTGACCGACGATGACAGCGGTGAAATCCGGGTAGCGCGGCAGCAGCCGGCACATCGCATCGACGAACACATCGGTGCCCTTCTGCGCCCGCACGCGACCGAAGCACCCGATGGCGTAGCTGCCCGGCAGCGCGGCTTCAGCGAAGGCGGCGGCGCGATCTGTCGGCGGTGCGTAGACTTCGGTGTCAACGCCGTGCGGGATCACGGTGGCCTCCACCTTCAGGAACGAGGCGGAGATGTCTGAAGTCGCGATGATCGCGTCCATGCGCCGGATCAGCCAGCGCGTGATCCAGCTATGGTGCCGCTGCGCGGCCGAGGTGAACACGAGCTTCAACGGCCAGCCGAGCGCGCGCAACACAACGCCTGCGATCATCTCGTTGTTGCGGCGCGCATGCCAGATCAGTGGCGCCTTGCGGCGCCACTGCTTCAGGAAATCAGCAACGGTCAGCCGCGCGATCCCCGCCGGCGCATCGGACCCGAACCAGGCGGCGCGGTACAGTTTCGCCAGTCGCGGCGCCACCATCCGGTTGGTCGCGGTGACCCCGGAATAGCGCCTGTGCAGATTTGGCACGATCACTTCGAGATCGCCGGGGAGATTCGCCACGTCACGCTCCGTTTCGAAGGTCCCCTATACGCAACATTAAGCATAGTGACCAGTTCGGCCGCGCCGATACCCCCTCTTCACCACGTAAGCGTTAGCTTTGCGCGTTGATCGAAGACGGGTGAGATCATGACTGTGCTAGTCACCGGCGGCGCCGGTTATATCGGAAGTCACACGGTTCTCGCGCTGGCGGAAGCCGGCGAGGACGTCGTCGTGATCGACGATCTCTCGACTGGTTTCTCCGCCTATCTGCCCGAGGGCGTACCGCTGTTCATCGGCGATGCCGGCGACGAGAATCTGCTCGAAGGCGTGATCGCGCAGCACAACATCGAGAGCATCATCCATTTCGCGGGCTCCGTCGTCGTGCCGGATTCGATGCGCGATCCGCTCGGCTACTACCGCAACAACTTCATGACCGCGCGTAACCTGCTCAACGTCGCAGTGAAGCGCGGCATCAATCGCTTCATCTTCTCCTCGACCGCCGCCGTGTACGGCAATCCGGACCAGGTCCCGGTGCCCGAGCACGCGCCGACGCGGCCGCTGTCACCTTACGGCTCGTCGAAGCTGATGACCGAGATCATGCTGCACGACGTTGCCGCCGCCTACGGCATGCAGTACGTGACCTTGCGCTATTTCAACGTCGCCGGCGCCGATCCGCACGCCCGCATCGGGCTGGCCACCGTCGGCGCGACGCACCTGCTCAAGATCGCGGTGGAAGCCGCGACCGGCCAGCGCGCCAAGATCGACGTGTTCGGCACCGACTATCCGACGCCCGACGGCAGTTGCATCCGCGACTTCATCCACGTCACGGATCTCTCGCAGGCGCATCGCTCGGCGCTGGCTTACTTGCGCAATGGCGGCGCCTCGACGACGCTCAATTGCGGCTATGGCCGCGGCTATTCGGTGCTGGAGACCATCGACGCCGTGCGCCGGGTTTCAGGCCGCAGCTTCGCCGTGCAATACGCCCCGCGGCGGCCCGGCGACATCATGACCATGGTCGCCGACACCAGCCGCATCCGCGGACTGCTCGACTGGAAGCCGCAATACGAGGATCTCGAGACGATCGCGGCCCACGCTCTGGCATGGGAGGACAAGCTGTTCCACGAGCGCCATGGCGAGCTCCGCCAGGCGGCCTCGGCCTAGATTCCCCTGCGACGCAAGCCCTTAATTGGGCTTGAAAAACCCCGCTTGAGCGGGCACAGAGGCCCATCGATCCCTGACGCGCGGGCAGGCTTTGTCCTGCGCCGTCAATGGACACCGGATGGCCCAGTTTCCAAAGAAAATCACCGACGATCCCTATGCGGCAGCGACCTTGATTCGCCGCCTCGTCACCGAACAGGGCATCGTCTACTGGCGGCGCTACCTCGTCGCCTTCGCGCTGATGGCGGTGGCCGCGGGCGCGACCGCATGCGCGACCTATGTGCTCGGCCAGGTCATCAACCAGGCCTATGTCGACAAGAACATCCCGGGCATCGCGATGTTCTCAGGGATCACGGTGCTCCTGCTCTTCATCAAGGGCGTGGCGACCTACGGCCACATGGTGATCCTGACCAAGATCAGTAACGCCATCCTCGCCACCAACCAGCGCCAGCTGTTCGCAAAGCTGATGCGCGAGAGCGTCGGCTTCTTCTCCGAGCGGCACTCCTCGGAATTCCTGGCGCGGCTGACGGCCGGCGCCAAGTCGATCACCGACGTGCTCAACATGCTGGTCAACGCCATCGGGCGCGACCTGCTGATGCTGCTCGCGATGATCGGCGTGATGGTGTGGCAGGATCCCGTGATGTCGTTCATCGGCCTCGTCGTGGTGCCGCCGGCGATGCTGGTGCTGCGCAAGCTGGTCAAGCGCATCAAGGGCCTCGCCTTCAACCAGTTTACCGGCACCGCCGACATCATGGAGACCATGCAGGAATCGCTGCAGGGCATCCGCACCGTGAAGGCGTTCACGCTCGAAGACACGATGCAGAAGCGCATCGACGAGAACATCGCGATCGTCGAGCGCAACGCCAACAAGATGGCGCGCGTCGCCAACCGCTCCAATCCGCTGATGGAAATGCTGGGCGGTTTCGCGGTCGCGGGCTGCCTGATGTACGGCGGCTACAGCGTGGTCGCGCTCAACGCCACGCCAGGCGCGTTCTTCTCCTTCATGACCGCCTTCCTGATGGCGACCGAGCCGGCCAAGCGGCTGGCCCGGCTCAACATCGATCTGAACAGCCAGCTGGTCGGCGCGCGCATGCTGCTCGAAGTCGTCGACAGCCCCGCGAGCGAACGGTCGGACGACGACAAGCCGGCGCTGAAGCTCTCCGACGCGCGCATCGAGCTGCGCGACGTCAGCTTCGCCTACCGCACCGGCGAGACCGTGCTCAATCGCATGAGCTTCGTGGCCGAGCCCGGCAAGGTCACCGCGCTGGTCGGGCCCTCCGGCGGCGGCAAGTCGACCGTGCTGGCGCTGCTGCTGCGCTTCTACGAGGTGACGCAAGGCGACATCGTGATCGACGGTCAGTCGATCGGCGCGGTCTCGCGCAAATCGCTGCGCGCGCAGACCGCCTATGTCGGCCAGGACGTCTATCTGTTCCGCGACACCATCCGCAGCAACATCGCCTTCGGCAAACCGGGCGCAAGCGAGGACGAGATCATCGAAGCCGCGAAGGCGGCCTGCGCGCATGATTTCATCATGGGCTTCCCGCTCGGCTACGACACCCCGGTCGGCGAGCACGGTACGCAGCTCTCCGGCGGCCAGCGCCAGCGCATTGCGGTCGCGCGCGCATTGATCAAGAACGCGTCGATCATCCTCCTGGACGAAGCCACCGCGGCGCTCGATTCGGAATCCGAGCGGCAGGTGCAGGAGGCGATCGAGCATCTCTGTCAGAACCGCACCACCATCGTGATCGCGCATCGCCTGCACACCATCATGCACGCAGATGCCATCCTGGTTATCGAGGGCGGCGAGATCGTCGAGCAGGGCCGGCACGACGAGCTGCTCCGCCGCGGCGGGCGCTACGCCTCGTTCTTCCGCCTGCAGCATCACGACGCCGGCGCTCTGGCGCCGATCAGCGCAACGGCATAGAGTTCGTTCCACCTCAAGAGCAGCGAGACCGCTACATGAACGCCGCCTCCTACGTCATCCCGCTTCCGCCTCAGGCTTCGCTTCCCGTCGTCGGGGAAAGCGGCCGCTATCCGGTGCGCCGCATCTGGTGCGTCGGCCGCAACTATCTCGAGCACATCCGCGAGATGGGCAATGACGAGCGCGCTCCGCCGTTCTTTTTCGCCAAGCACGCGGATATGCTGGTGCCCGACGGCGCCACCATCCCCTATCCGCCGCTGACCAAGGATCTGCATCACGAGGTCGAGCTGGTCGTCGCGATGAAGAGCGGCGGCCTCAACATCCCCGCCGACAAGGCGCTCGACCACGTCTACGGCTACGCCGTCGGCATCGATCTCACCCGCCGCGACCTCCAGATCGCCTCGCGCAAGAAGGAGCGTCCCTGGGAGATCGGCAAGTCGTTCGACGGCTCCGCCCCGTGCTCCGCGATTCAGCCGGCGTCGAAGATCGGCCATCCCGCCAAGGGCAAGATCTGGCTCACGGTCAACGGCAAGGAAGCGCAGAAGGGCGACCTCACCGAGCTGATCTGGAACGTGCCTGAAATCATCTGGCAGCTCTCGCAGCAGGTGAAGCTCGCCGCCGGCGACATCATCATGACGGGCACGCCGGCCGGCGTGTCGCAGCTCCAGGCGGGCGACAAGCTCGAATGCGGCGTCGACGGCGTTGGAACGCTGAAGGTGAGCATCGGCCAGCCGGAATAGACTTGCGGCGACTGTAGATCGAAAGGCCTCGGACGCGTCCGGGGCCTTTTGCATTTCGAGCACATGATCGCGGACGTCGTCGATCTACCAGGCCTTCACCGCCCGATTGGCGTGGCTCGCTTGCGGCACACCGCGATTGAGGGACATGTGGGAATGCACACACAGCCACCCCTCGGCATTCCTCGCAAATACCATGGTGGCCCGGCCAGGGCGTGGAAACGCGTTGCCATCGGGATGGTAGCCCGTGCTCGTCCACGGCACGATCACCGTCGCCATCGTGCCGTCGGACGATGCCAGAATCGAGACTTGATCAAGGACGAAACCGAAGTCCGTCGTCTTCGGCCAGACATTGTCCCATTGCGTCGAGACCCATTGATCGAGGCCGGGAATGACATCGTTATGCGTGCCGAAGGCGAGCACGTCCGGATGAAACAGCGGCCGCGCCGAAGCGTAGTCGACCTCGCGAACATAGCCCGCGAAGGTCTCCAGCCACTGGCGGAAGAACCGCTCGATCTCGGTATTCGCGACCGGCAAGGAACTCATTGCAAGTCCCCGATCATCGCAGTGCCGACCACACGATGAGGCCGAGGATCAGCGCCGTCAGCGAGTATTTGAGCGTGTAGTAGACGTTGCGATTCCATTCCTTGACCTTTCGGGTGGCGAGATGGATCTCGTAAAGCTTGCCGAACACCTTGTTGAGCACGCCGACATTCTCGCCGTCGACGTTCTGGGTCGCCGACGCCTTGACGATGTGGTGGCTGACCCAGCGATTGACCGCGGTCATGAAGCCGAACTTCATCGGACGCTCGACGTCGCAGAACAGGATGATGCGGTTGACGTCGGTCGCGTTCTCCGCGCTGTGGATGAAGGTCTCATCGAACATGAAGGCTTCGCCGTCGCGCCAGACGCATTCGACGCCGTCGACCAGAATGCGGCACTTGTTCGAGTTCGGCGTGACCAGGCCGAGATGGTAGCGCAGCGAGCCCGCGAACGGATCGCGGTGGGCCCCCAGCTTGCCGCCGGGCGGCAGCATCGCGAACATCGCGCCGTGCACGCTCGGGATCGACTTGAGCAGCTCCACCGTCTTCGGGCACAGCGTGTTCGCCGAGGGCAGGAAGTCGTCGTACCATTTCAGGTAAAATCGCTTCCAGCCGCTCTTGAAGAACGAGTAGAAGCCCCAATCGTTGTTCTTGGCTGCCGCGCGGATAAAACCTTCGTCGAACAGGCGCACGGCCTCGTCGCGGATGGTTTCCCAATTCTCGCTCAGCGGCCTCAGCTCCGGAAACTGCTCGACCGGGATCACCGGCTTGTTCGGGACCGCCGAGCCCGCATACATCAGCACGTTATAGGGCGCCAGATAGGTCGAGTGGTCGCCGAGCTGGCGCGCAAAGCGCAGCCTCTGCTTGCCGCGGAAGTGAACGTAAATGGTCGATGCGGCCAGGACATAAAGAATGACAAGTTGCGGCGCAATAAGCTGCTTCAACATCTCCCCGTTCCCCAGTGAACCCAGCCGGGGACGTCATCTACTCCGCACCGGCCCGAGCGGCAAGATATTCACCGCCAGGTTGAGGTTCACACCGGCGCGAGCACGGGAACGAAATGGAGGCCTAACGGGATGGGGACCGAGCCAGATCAGGCCCGGGACAACGCCTGGAGGCCCTTGAAAGTCAGGCGTTTGGGGTCGGTGACGCCGGCGAGATAGAGACGGCGGATGAAGGCGATGACGGCGTCGCGGTCACAATCGGTCAGGGCGACGACGGCGTCGACTGCGATTCTCTGGGCTTCCATTGGGCTTACCTCGGCCTTGCGAGTCACCCCGGCCGAGACAGGTTAGGACTCATCCCTTAATCCGGCGTTAACCGTCCGCCAGCTTGGCCGATTCAGTCCGGCGGCCGTATACGCAAAACGACGCATTGCCATCATGTTCGGTAACGACGGCGCGATCAGGAATACCGCATCACACCGTCGTCGATCCGGCCGAAGCGCAGGGTGACGATGTCGAGCGCGTAGTTCTGGTACAGCCGCCACGGCTGCTTCGAGCCCTGCTTCGGCATCCTGGCGACCGAGCGCTGCACATAGCCCGAAGTGAAATCGAGCGACGGCTGCGCGGTGATCTCGGGGTCGTCATTGTGCGGCATGCACTGGCGGAAATTGTGCCGGTCCATGTAATTGATGAGCCGGCAGACATATTCGCAGGTGAGATCGCATTTCAGCGTCCAGGACGCGTTGGTGTAGCCGAAGGCCGAGGCCATGTTCGGCACGTCGGCATACATCATGCCCTTGTAGGTCAGCGTGTTGGCGAAATCGACCGCGCGCCCGTCGACGGTAACTTCGAGGCCGCCGACGACCTGCAGGACCAGCCCCGTCGCAGTGACGATGATGTCCGCGGCAAGCTCACGGCCGTCCTTGAGACGGATGCCGTCGCGCGTAAACGTGTCGATCTCGCTGGTGACCACGGAAGCCCGCTGCTCGCGGATCGCCTTGAAGAGATCTCCGTCGGGCACGAGACACAGCCGCTGGTCCCAGGGATTGTAGCGCGGGGTGAAATGGGTCGCGACGTCGTAGTCGGGGCCGAGCGCCATGCGGACGCCTCCGAGGATCAGACCCTTCACCTTGTCCGGCCTGCGCCGGCTGAGCTGGAAGAAGAACATCCCCCACATCACATTGCGCCAGCGGATGACATGATAGGCAAGCCGCGTTGGCAGATTACGGCGCAATTTGTTGGCGAGGGGATCCTGCGCCGGACGCGATACGACATAGGTCGGCGAGCGCTGCAGCATGGTAACCTGCGCCGCCTTCTTGGCGAGCTCCGGCACCAGCGTCACCGCGGTCGCGCCCGAGCCGATCACGACGACGCGCTTCCCCGCATAGTCGATGTCCTCGGTCCACTTCTGCGGATGCACGATGCGGCCGGCGAAATCTGCCGTACCCTCGAACTCCGGCGTGTAGCCCGCCTCATATTTGTAATAGCCTGAGCACATGAACAGGAAATTGCAGGTGAAGCGCACGAGCTCGGTTGCGCCCTCGCCTGTCGTGCGCTCGGCCTCGATGGTCCAGCGCGCCTCGCTCGTCGACCAAGCCGCGCGCTTGACGCGATGGTGGAAGCGGATGTGCTTGTCGATGCCGTTCTCGCCGGCGGTCTCGCGCACATAGTTCAGGATCTGCGGCCCGTCGGCGATCGCCTTCGGATCGGTCCACGGCTTGAACGAATAGCCGAGCGTGAACATGTCGCTGTCGGAGCGGATGCCGGGATAGCGGAACAAGTCCCAGGTGCCACCGATGCAGTCGCGGCCCTCGAGGATGACGTAGCTCTTGGTCGGGCATTTGGTCTGAAGATGGTAACCAGCGCCGATGCCGGACAAGCCGGCACCGACGATCAGCACGTCGAAATGTTCTTTGCTTTCGGACATGGCGTCCTCCCGCCACACAGGATGGCAGCGCCGCACCAAATTGCAACCATCAGGATGCGGCAGCGACCACGGAAGCCGTATCGAAAAACTCGTGGTATTCGACTGCCTTGCCGTCCTTGAACTTCCAGAAATCCACCTTGGGCGTCTTCGCGACTTTCCCCGTCCGCTTGTTCGTCCAGGCACATTCCCCGCGCGCAACCACGGTATCACCCTGCGCGACATATTCGTTCATCGTAAAGTACTGCATGCTCCAGTCGGCCAGCAGGTCGGCGAAGTAGCTGCGGAGCTCGGCGCGGTCGTCGTAATGCTTGGCGAAGGGCATCGGCTCGGCTCCTCGCGGAACCGAATCGAACTTGATCTCCGGGCCGATGACGTTGTCGAACCAATAGTCGACGTTCAGACCCTTGCTGTCGTTCCACTCGCGATAGGCGTCCTTCAACAGCGCAACGTTTGCTTCGCTGGACATCGCATTCCCTCCATATGCATTCCTGACAATGAACGTGAGAAAAGCGGCCGCCCGCTTCGAAAGTGGCAGGCTTGTTTTGGCTCTACCTGCGAGCGTATCACAGGACCGGCCAAAAAAAAGGGCCCCGGATCGCTCCGGGGCCTTCGGGTCGCAATCGCTTTCGCATCAGTAGCGGTAGTGATCCGACTTGTAGGGGCCTTCCGGCTTCACGCCGATATAGTCGGCCTGGTCCTTACGCAGCTCGGTGAGCTTGACGCCGATCTTGGCGAGATGCAGGCGCGCGACCTTCTCGTCGAGCGTCTTCGGCAGCACGTAGACTTCCTTCTTGTACTTGCCGTCCTTGTTGTTGGCGAACAGCTCGATCTGCGCCAGCGTCTGGTTGGTGAAGGACGCCGACATCACGAAGGACGGATGACCCATCGCGTTGCCGAGGTTCACGAGACGGCCTTCCGACAGCATGATGATGCGGTGCTTGTCGGGGAATTCGATCTCGTCGACCTGCGGCTTGATGTTGGTCCACTTCAGATTGCGCAGAGACGCGATCTGGATCTCGTTGTCGAAGTGACCGATGTTGCAGACGATGGCGCGATCCTTCATCGCGCGCATGTGCTCGATGGTGATGATGTCCTTGTTGCCGGTGGCGGTGACGAAGATGTCGGCGCGGGGCGCGGCATCTTCCATGGTCACGACCTCGTAGCCTTCCATCGCGGCCTGCAGCGCGCAGATCGGATCGACTTCCGACACCATGACGCGGCAACCGGCCTGGCGCAGCGATGCGGCCGAGCCCTTGCCGACGTCGCCGAAGCCGGCGACCATCGCGACCTTGCCCGACAGCATCACGTCCGTGCCGCGGCGGATGCCGTCGACCAGCGATTCACGGCAGCCATAGAGGTTGTCGAATTTCGACTTGGTAACGCTGTCGTTGACGTTGATCGCCGGCCACAGCAGCGTTCCAGCCTTCTGCATGTCATAGAGACGATGCACCCCCGTGGTGGTCTCTTCGGAGACGCCCTTGATGCTCTCGGCGATCGCGGCGAAGTAGCCCTTCGGCTTTTCCTTGAGCTGCTTCTTCAGGAGCGCGAAGAAGACTTCCTCTTCCTCGGAGCCGGGCTTGTCGAGGAAGGCGGTGTCGCCCTTCTCGGCGCGTAGACCAAGATGGACATACATGGTGGCGTCACCACCGTCGTCGAGGATCATGTTCGGATGACCGCCGCCATGCCAGTCGAACAGCTTTGCGGTGTAGTCCCAGTACTCGGTCAGCGTCTCGCCCTTGACGGCGAACACCGGGATGCCGGCGGCCGCGATCGCGGCCGCCGCGTGGTCCTGCGTCGAATAAATGTTGCAGGAGACCCAGCGGATGTCGGCGCCGAGCGCCGCCAGCGTCTCGATCAGCACGCCGGTCTGAATCGTCATGTGCAGGGAGCCGGCGATGCGGGCGCCCTTCAGCGGCTGCTTCGGGCCATACTCTTCGCGGGTGGCCATCAGGCCCGGCATCTCGGTCTCGGCAAGCGAGAGCTCCTTGCGGCCGAAATCGGCGAGCGAAATGTCCTTGACGATGTAATCGGTGAAGCCGGGCTTCGCGTTCATAGGGGGTTCCTGTTTGTTTGGCTGGTCATTCCCGGGCGCTCGTGAAACGAGCGAACCCGGAATCCAGCAGTTCGAGATTCCGGGTTCGCCACTCTCGCGGCGCCCCGGAATGACGCAAGTGAATCAGAGCGCGCGCTTGAGCTGCTCGACGAGGTCGGTCTTCTCCCAGGAGAAGCCGCCCTCGTTGTCGGGCGTGCGGCCGAAATGGCCGTAGGCCGAGGTGCGCGCGTAGATCGGGCGATTGAGGTCGAGATGGCTGCGGATGCCGCGGGGCGTCAGATCCATCGCCTGCGCCGCCGCCTTCTCGAGCTGCTCCTCCGGCACCTTACCGGTGCCGTGGGTATCGATGTAGATCGACAGCGGACGCGCCACGCCGATGGCGTAGGCGAGCTGGAGCGTGCAGCGATCGGCAAGACCGGCGGCGACGATATTCTTGGCGACGTAGCGCGCCGCGTAAGCCGCCGAACGGTCGACCTTGGTCGGGTCCTTGCCGGAGAAAGCGCCGCCGCCATGCGGAGCCGCACCGCCATAGGTGTCGACGATGATCTTGCGGCCGGTCAGGCCGGAATCGCCGTCGGGACCGCCGATGTAGAACTTGCCGGTCGGGTTGATGTGCCAGATCGTCTTCGGGGTGATCCAGTCTTTCGGTAACGCCTCGCGCACATAGGGCTCGACGATGTCCCGGACCTGGTTCGACGTGAGGTCCGGAACCAGATGCTGATGCGAGACCACGATCTCGCGCACGCCGACCGGCTTGCCGTTCTCGTACTGCACGGTGACCTGGCTCTTGGAGTCCGGACCGAGCACCTTTTCCTTGCCGGAGTGACGGGCCTCGGAGATCAGGCGCAGGATCTTGTGGGCGTAGAAGATCGGCGCCGGCATCAGGTCGGGCGTCTCGTTGGTGGCGTAACCGAACATGATGCCCTGGTCGCCCGCGCCCTCTTCCTTGACCTCGCCCGGCTGCAGCGCATCGACGCCCTGGGCGATGTCGGCCGACTGCGGATGCAGCAGGATCTCGATGTCGCAGGTCTTCCAGTGGAAGCCCTCCTGCTCGTAGCCGATGTCCTTGATCGCGTCCCGGACGACGCCCTCGATCTGCTCGTTGGTCACCGACTTCGGACCGCGGGTCTCGCCGGCGATCACGACCTTGTTGGTGGTCGCGAGCGTCTCGCAGGCGGCGCGGATCTGCCAGGGGTCGATGCCGGCCTTGGGCCCTTCGCGGTAGAACAGATCGACGATCTCGTCGGAAATGCGGTCGCAGACCTTGTCCGGATGACCTTCGGACACGGACTCGCTGGTGAAGAGATAGGACGCGCGCATCAGTAACCCCTTGTTCCGCCGCTAACCCGGCGGGCGTTTGCGATGTTTACCTGTGGATGGTGTCAATCACGCCGGCGCGAGATGACGTAGGATTCGTCGAGAAACCAGAGCCCATTGTACTTTCGCAGCACGTCCCTGGCGGCGTCCAGAGTGCGGCCGTTTTGAGTCATTTCCGTCAACCGGTCGTCCTCAATCTGAGCGACATACACCGCCGCATTCCACGCTGCAAAGGCCGTCGAGGTTCCGATCGTCCCGGTCACCTCGTTGGGCAGCGCTTCCATATCATACCTGAAGATCGAGCGGTTATCCGCATAAGCATTAAAATTTAAGTCGCGGCCCACCGACCCGAGTTCATACTTAACGGCGCGCAATAGCTCATGACGGCTCACCGCGAAAGGATTTTCTCCCGGCCAGATCGCCTGGATCATTTCCATGCCCGGATCCTGGCCGTGGGAGTGAATTCCGATCAGCCGGCCGCCAGGTCGAAGCGCTCGGGCCAGCGGTGCTATGATCCGCTTGGCCCGGAAATTGACCGAGGACAGAGCCCGGTAGGGCTGGGACGCGATGACGAGGTCGAAATTGGCTTCGGTCTGGCCCGGCCGCGGAATGGTCGAATCCAGCAGGAACCTGTGGTCCTCGCGATACAGCACCAGAACCACGGGCCGTTCATACAACGGCATGGCGGTGCGCGGGCTGATCGCGGCGCGCCAGTTCTGCTCCAGAAACGGCCTCAGCTCCGCGATCTGCTGCTCGAACTCGCCGGATGAGGCGCCGCGCAGCGGAACCTCGTGCCAGACCGTTGCAGCCGCCGCCGCGGGCGATGCCGGCGTGAGCCAGGGCGCCTCCGAGTAGAACATGTTGGTGAAGACGAACACCGACGCCGGATGCTCGAAAATGCGATCCGGCACCTTGTCCAGCGTCAGGCGCAGGTCCTCGAGACTGAGCTCCTTGCCGGCGACGTAGAACGGCATGTGTGGAAAGCGCTGATGCGTTGCGCGCAGCACGCGCGCCAGCACCGTGCCATCGCCGACGCCGGCATCGAACAGACGCAGGGCCGGCGGACGCGGATGAATGGAGGCAAGCTCGAGTGCAACCCGATCCGCGACCACCCGCTTTTCGCTGCAGGTGTGGACGAACAGCAGGTATTTCTGGCGGTTCTCGAAGAAACGAAAATTGCCGCGCGGATCGCGCTTTTCCGGCGGCACCTGAAGCCCCCGCGGGGGTGGCACGCCGCCAGCCATCGATGCCGCCATATAGGCCTGGATTCGCTCCAGCGTGTCGATGGTGATGCGCTTGCCCTCGCGCAGACGATGCACCAGCTTCCCATCGTTCACGGCGCGCCGGCCGAAGGTCGATTCCGCCATGTCCGCCTTGCGGCAGAACTCCGTGATCTGGCTCAGGATTTCGTCGTTCTTCATGAAGTGGGCCGCAGTGGGCAGAAAGATTGGGACCTGCGTCCTAGCAAATTCTGCCCACTCAGGGAATAGTGGATCGGGCGCGTCCCGTGGTGATCCCCATCCGCCTCGGACGGCGCGACGGCGCCGACCAGGTTACGCTCGACCCCAGTTGCGCTCGACAACAGAGGCGCGACCTCGCCGCCGCCCTTTCGCGCCATATGCGGCGCGCCAGGTCTGGAGGTTCAGCAGATCATGACGGGGTGCGGGCTGGGGGTTGGTGTCGGCCACGACGAATAAGCCGATGCGTGGTCGATGCCGGGCGAGGTCAGTCTGGCCCGCGAAGTGAGATAACTTCCGTGCCCCGGACGCAGTGCAGCGCTTCTTCAGCGGTACGCTGCAGAGCTGGGCCCATATCCCCCAAGCGCAAGTGCAGCAGCAGGGGTCCCGGCTCTGCGCAGCAACGCAAAAGCGCTGCAGCGCGTCCGGGACACGAGCGAGGCTTAAGCCTAGCTGCGGCGCTCAGTTACCCCACACTTCCCTTGCGATCTCGACCGCAAGGCTCAGCTTGGCCCACTGCTCCTCCTCGGAGAGGATGTTGCCCTCTTCCGTCGAAGCAAAGCCGCATTGCGGGGAGAGTGCGAGCTGCTCCAAGGGCGCGAACTTGGCGGCTTCTTCCAGGCGGCGCTTGATGTCGTCCTTCTTCTCGAGCTCGCCGAACTTCGAGGTGATGACGCCGACCACGACGACCTTGTTGCCCTTGGGCAGGAAGCGCAACGGCTCGAAGCCGCCGGCACGGTCGCTGTCGTATTCGAGGAAATAGCCGTCGTAATTGGTGCCCGCGAGCATGGTCTCGGCGACCGGCTCGTAGCCGCCCGAGGAAATCCAGGTCGAGCGGAAATTGCCGCGGCAGACATGCGTCGTCACCACCATGTCGGCGGGCTTTTCGGCCAGCGCGTAGTTGATGATGCGGGCGTAGATCTGCTGGAGGCCGTCCGGATTGTCGCCGCGCTCGCGCGCTTTCTGCAGTTCTTCCTGCGAGCAGAGATAGGCCCACACGGTGTCGTCGAACTGGAGATAGCGGCAGCCGGCGTCGTAGAATGCCTTCACCGCCTTGCGATAGGTCTTGCCGAGATCCTCGTAGAATACGTCGAGATCGGGATAGACATCTTTGGAGATCGACTTGCGACCGCCGCGGAAGTGCAGCACCGCGGGCGACGGAATGGTCATCTTGGCGGTGACGTGGGCCTGGTCGGCGACCTTCTTCAGGAAGCGGAAGTGGTCCAGCATCGGGTGGTCGTCGGGAAAATCGAGCTTGTCGATCACTCGCACCGCGTCATGCCGGGTCTGTACGCCTGCGAACTGAATGCCGGCGTCCGGGTGAAACAGCTCGCAGCCGGTGAGCTTGGCCAGGAAGTCGAAATGCCACCAGGAGCGGCGGAATTCGCCGTCGGTCGCAAGCTTCAGGCCGACCGAGGCCTGCTTGTGCACGACCTTCTCGATCTCCAGGTCCTCGATCTTGCGCAGATCGTCCGCCGAGATCTCGCCCTTCTCGAGACGGCTGCGGGCTTCCTTGATCTTGGCCGGACGCAGGAGGCTGCCGACCTCGTCGGCGCGGAAGGGGGCTTTGGTTCGCTGCATTCGTTACTCCCGGATATTGTTCTAGTGGGCCGCCGCCCCTGCGACGCCGAGGTGGCGCTCCAGGACCGACGGATCGGCCTTCAACGCCGCACTCGGGGCGTCGTGGACGATCGTTCCGCGCTCCAATATCACAACACGGTCGGCGAGCCCCAAAATCTTTTGGGCGTTCTGCTCGACGATGATCGAGCAGATGCCGCCCGCCCGGGTGATGGTGCCGATCGCCTTGAGCAGCTCCTCGACGATGATGGGGGCAAGGCCCTCGGTCGGCTCGTCCAGCAGCAGCACTTTCGGGTTGAGGGTCAGCGCGCGGCCGATCGCCAGCATCTGCTGCTCGCCGCCGGAGAGCTGGTTGCCGAAATTGCTCCGCCGCTCCTTCAGTCGCGGGAACATCTCGTAGACCTTCTCGACGGTCCAGGGACCCGGCTGCGCCACGGCGGTCATGTTCTCCTCCACCGTGAGCGAGCGGAAGATGTTGCGCTCCTGCGGTACCCAGCCGATGCCCGCGCGCGCCCGCTGATCGGGCCGGAGCGAGGTGACGTCCACACCGGCGAGCGCGATGGTCCCTGCGAAACGGCGGGTGACGCCGACGATCGAATTGATCAGCGTGGTCTTGCCGGTGCCGTTGCGGCCGAGCAATGCCAGCACCTGTCCCTCGGCGAGGCGCAAGGACATGTTTGGCAGCACGACCGCCTCGCCATAGCCGGCCCGCAATGAATCGATCGCGAGCAGGTCAGACATTGACCGCCTCCTCGCCGAGATAGACCGCCTTGACCTGCGGATCGCGCGCGACCTGCTCGGGCGGGCCCTCGGTGAGCAGCGCGCCGGAGACCAGCACCGAGATGCGGTCGGCGAAGGAGAACACGAGGTCCATGTCGTGCTCGATCAAGAGCACCGTGACGCCGCGCGGCAGGCTGCCGACGACGGCAAGGATGTCGTGACGCTCGCTCTCGGGCACGCCGGCGGCGGGCTCGTCCAGCAGGAGCACGCGCGGCTTGGCGGCGATCGCGACGGCGATCTCGAGCAGGCGCTGCTTGCCATAAGGCAACGTCACGGTCTGCTCGTTCATGACGTCGAGCAAATGGAAGCGCGAGAGCAGATCGGCGATCTCACCGTTGACGTCGCTGCGCGTGCCCATCCGCCGCCACCAATCGCCGCCATGGCCTAGGCGCTCGGAGACGGCAAGGCCGATGGTCTCGAGCGGGGTCAGATCGGGATAGAGTTGGTTGATCTGGAAGGTGCGCGAGAGCCCGCGCAGCACCCGCTCGTGCACGGGCAGATCGGTGATGTCCTGGCCTTCGAGCAGGATGCGGCCCGAGTTCGGCTTGAGGACGCCGGTCAGCTGATTGATGACCGTGGTCTTGCCGGCACCGTTCGGGCCGATAAGCGCGTGGCGGGCGCCCTGCTCGATCTTCAAGGACAGATCGCGCGTGACGCGCAGGCCGCCGAACTGCTTTTCGAGATTTTGGGTTTCGAGCACGATGGTCATGCGTCGCTCTCCGGAACGGCGACGACGGCCTTGCGCCCGGCGATTTTCTTGATGATCAGATTGGGCACGTAGAGCGCCCAGCGATGCAGACGCTGGCGGCCGACCAGCACGATCACGACCAGCACGAGGCCGATCCAGAACTGCCAGTATTGCGGGGTGATGGTGGAGAACAATTCCTGCAGCATGCGGAACACCACTGCGCCGATCAGCCCGCCATAGAGATAGCCGGTGCCGCCGATGACGAGCACCAGCATCAGATCGGCCGAGCGCTCGAAGGCAAACACATCGAGCGAGGCGATCGCGGTGGTCTGCGTGAACAGCGCGCCGGCGATGCCGGCATAGAACGCCGCCAGCGTGTAGATCGCGATCAGGCGGCGGTTGACGGGGATGCCGATCGCGGCGGCCCGCAGCGGATTGTTCTTGATCGCGCGCAGCGACAGCCCAAATGGCGAATGCACCACGCGACGGGCGAACAGGAAGAGGAGGAACAGCACGGCCAGCGAATAGAAGAAGCCGGCCTTGCCGAACATATCGAACGGGATCTCGCCGAAGATCGGCTGCATCTCGATTCCCTGCAGGCCGTCAGTACCGCCGGTGATGTTGGAGAAGCGTTCGGCGAGCGCTTCCAGCAGCAGGGCGATGCCGAGCGTGACCATCAGGCGCGTCAGGTCGACGCCCCGGATCACCAGGAAGCTGGTGGCAAAGCCGAGCACCATCGCGGCGAGACCAGCGACGATCAATGCCAGCACGGGCTCCTTGACGATGCCGTGCAAGGCAAGCAGCCCCGCGGCATAGGCGCCGACGCCGAAGAACGCGGCATGGCCGAGCGAGACGATGCCGGCATAACCGAGGATGAGGTCCAGCGACATCGTGAACAGCGCCAGCCGCAGGATGTCGGTCATGATGAGGTAGCGGGAGGGAAACAGGAAACCGCAGGCCAGCACGACCAGCCAGAAGGCGATTTCGCCGTAGTGCCAGCGCGCCTGGCGCTGGGCGTGATAACCGACGTCGGAAGCAGCGCTCATCGGCGAACTCAACGCGCGGCGGTGCGGCCGAACAGGCCGTTCGGGCGCCAGATCAGGATCACGATCATCATGGTGTAGATCACGAAGGGGCCCATCTTAGGCACGTAATACTTTCCGGCGACGTCGCCGATGCCGAGCAGTAGCGAGGCCAGGAACGGACCTGTGATCGAGGAGGACCCGCCGACGGTGACCACGATCAGGAAGTAGATCATGAACTTCAGCGGGAAGTACGGATCGAGGCCCAGGATCTCGGCACTCAGCGCGCCGCCGAGGCCGGCGAGCCCGCATCCGAATGCGAATGTGAGGGCGAACACTTGCGGCACGTTGATGCCGAGGCCGCTGGCGGCGCGGGGGTCGTCAACTGCCGCGCGCAAGCGGCTGCCGAAGCGCGTCTTGGCCAGCACCATCTGGAGACCAATGGTCAGCAGGCCGCAGATCACGATGATCATCAACCGATAGCGGCCGATGCCTACGCCGAACAGGTCGAACTGGCCCTGGAGCGCGGCCGGCAAATTGATGAAGACGCGCGAGGAGCCTTGGATGTAGTCGACGGCCGCCACCGACATGAAGGTCAGGCCGATGGTGAACAGCACCTGGTCGAGATGGCTGCGGGCATAAAGGTGGCGATAGAGCGTGCGTTCGAGCGCGATCCCGATCGCGGCCGCGGAGAGGAAAGCGAGCGGCAGTGCTGCGAAGAACGGCCAGCCCATCCGGTTGACCAGCACCATGCAAACATAGCCGCCGGCCATGGCGAAGGCGCCGTGGGCGAGATTGACGAAGTTCATCAATCCGAGGGTGACCGCGAGCCCGCAAGCGAGCACGAACAGCAGCATGCCGTAGGCAACGCCATCGAACAGGTTGGTGAGGATTGCGGTCATCGTCTCAGCTTGGAGTTATTGTCATGGCCGGATTCGTCCCGGCCATCCACGTTCTTGTCTGGGCTTTGCGTGGATGCCCGGGACAAGCCCGGGCATGACGCAGAAAGTGGCTCGCGAGATCCGGGATGAGCGCTAAGCGCGCTCCGGGATGACGCGCTTTCGCGCATCACTTCTTGGTCTTGCCGAGATCCTTGACGGCTTCGAAGGTCGCGAACTCTACATTGTAGAGCTCGCCATCGACCTTCTCGACCTTGCGGATGTAGATGTTCTGCACGATGTCGCGGGTCTCGGGATCGATCGAGATCGGGCCGCGCGGGCTTTCCCACTTCTGCCCCTTCATGGCTTCGATCAGCTTGTCGCCGTTGGTGTCGCCGCCCGTCTTCTTCAGCGCCTCGTAGATCAGATGGATGCCATCATAGCCGCCCACCGCCATGAAACCCGGACGATTGCCGAACGCCTTCTTGTAGGCGGCGACGAAATCCTTGTTCATCTGCGAGGGATGCGCCGCGGAGTAGAGATGCGCGGTGACGGTGCCGAGGACGGCGTCGCCCATATTGTTGAGGAGATCGTCATCGGTGACGTCGCCGGGTCCGATCACCTTGATGCCGGCCTTGTCGAGGCCGCGCTCGGCATATTGCTTCATGAAGTTGCCGCCCTGACCGGCCGGCACGAACACGAAGATCGCATCGGGCTTGGCGTCCTTCATGCGCTGGAGGAACGGTGCGAAGTCGGGGTTCTGCAGCGGCACCTTGACCTCTTCGACCACCTCACCGCCGCCGGCGGTGAAATGCTGCTTGAAGAAGTTCAGCGCGTCATTGCCGGGCGCATAGTCGGAAGTCAGGGTCGCCACCTTCTTGATGCCGTTCTTGACGGCCCAGTCGCCGATGATGGTGGAGGACTGCGCCAGCGTGAAGCTGGTTCGCACGATATAGGGCGAGCGCTCGGTGATGATCGAGGTGCCGGCCGCCATGACGACTTCCGGGATCTTGGCCTGCGTCGCCAGCGGTGCGGCGGCGAGCGCGGCCGGCGTCACGCCGAAGCCGGCGATGAAGTTGACCTTGTCGTTGACGATCAGCTCCTGCGCGGCGGTCTTGGTCTTGTCCGGGATCGCAGCGTCGTCCTTGAGGATGATCTCGATCTTCTTGCCGGCGACGGTGTCGCCCTTCTGCTGCATGTAGAGTTTGATCGCGTTCTCGATCTGCTTGCCGGTCGAGGCCTGGCCGCCGGTCATCGGCAGGATCAGGCCGATCTTGACGCTGTCCTGGGCCTTCGCCGGCACGATCGCTGCAAGGCTCGCGATGGCCGCAACGGCAGCTGCCCAAGCAGCCTTGGAACGAGCAGCCTTGGAAGATGCCCTATGAGACGGTTGCTTGCGTTCGAACATCAGATGTCCCTCCCCTTCATTCCTGGCTCTTGTGCCCTGGACCGAGTGCCCGGCCCTTGTCTTAAACCTAGCCCGCTCGCGGACGACGCTCGCGCGCCACATGGGCGTCTTTCGCGCCTGCCTTGTCAATCGGACGTTTGGCGACCCTTCGGCGCAAGCCGGGCGTTCCAATGTCCCATCGACCGGAAGTCGGTCGCTCGGGTTACCTCGGATAACTCGAGCAACTCGATCACCAGGGCTTTCATTTGTACGAATGTACAAAGAAAATGGACTTGTCAACGAAAACCCCTGCCGGCGACCAAACCATGCTGCCGCGGGCCTCGCATCGCAGTCTAGAAGCGGCAGCGACCGCGTGGATGGAGGATTTCGTCTTTCCTTTGCAGAATTCGGACATCCGCGCGATTTGGCAGGCTACATTTCGGTAATAAAATACCTACCTCGAATAAGCCTATTTTACCTTGTTGAAGGCTACTCTTCCTCCGGCCGGCCCGAGCTGGCGTCCAATGACCGAACGCGTGCGCGCCCAGACAATGTCCGAATTTTTTCGGTCCAAGACTTTTCGTTCCGCCCTCATCCTCGTCGCGCTCGCCGCGGGGCTGTCCGGCTGCGGGACGGTCAACGAAAAACTCTCCGCCGGCATGGGCGACTACGTCCCGCAATGGGCCGGCGGCCTGCCGGCCGATGCCCCGCCGCGCGCGGGCACGCCGCAATACGACGCCTACATGCGGGAACGCGAACGCAAGCGGCTGCTGCCCGCTGCGGATCGCGAGAAGGAAGAGCAGGCCCAGAAGAGCGCGGCGGAGGCTACGTCGGCTGGCGCGGCGCGATAAAGGACGAATGGCGAACAGGGAGTAACGAATAGAGGGCCGCCCTGCTCCATTCGCTACTCGCCACTCCCTATTCGCTACCACTAATCCACGAACACCACGGTCTTGCGGCCGTTGAGGATGACGCGGTCGTCGAGATGGTAGCGGATCGCGCGGGCGAGCACGCGGCGTTCGATGTCGCGGCCCTTGCGGACCAGATCCTCGGGCGTATCGCGATGGCTGATGCGCTCGACGTCCTGGTCGATGATCGGGCCCTCGTCGAGGTCGCGCGTGACGTAATGCGCGGTGGCACCGATCAGCTTGACGCCACGCTCATGGGCCTGATGATAGGGCTTTGCGCCCTTGAAGCCCGGCAGGAAGGAGTGGTGGATGTTGATGCAGCGTCCCGAAAGCTTCGCCGACAGATCGTCCGACAGGATCTGCATGTAGCGGGCGAGCACGACGAGATCGGTCTTCGTGTTGCCGACGAGGTCCATGATCTGGCTCTCCTGCTCGTGCTTGGTGTCCTTGGTCACGGGCAAATGGTGGAACGGGATGCCGCCGAAATCGAGCCCGCCATAGACCTCGCGCGGGTGATTGGAGACGATCGCCGTCAGCGTCATCGGCAGCTCGCCGGTGCGCCAGCGATAGAGGATGTCGACCAGGCAGTGATCCGACTTCGACACCAGCAGCATCACCTTGCGATGCGCGGCGCGGTCGCGCATCTGCCAGTCCATGCCGAAGCGCTCCGCGATCGCCGCAAAGCCGGTCTGCAGCGCCGATAGTTCCACCGCGAGATCCGCCGCGGTGAACACCACCCGCATGAAGAACTTCTTGGTCTCGATGTCGTCGAACTGCTGGGCATCGAGGATGTTCTGTCCGTTATGTGCGAGGAACGTCGACACCGCCGACACGATGCCGGGACGATCCGGACAGGACAGGGTCAGGACATATTGATGATCGGGCATGTGATGAACGGCTTGGCTCTTGATGAAGGATTGGGCAGCGGAACTGTCCGCGATTTGCGCCTGCTCTAGCACCGACCCTGGCCTTGCGCCAATCCCGCACGCGGAGTCAGGATGAACGGACAATTGCGATTTTTGACCGGAGCACACCCATGGCCGACCGCTTGAACGGCACCCGCATCCTCATCCTGGAAACGCGCGAGGAGGCGCAGTTCTCAAAACTGCTGGCCGAGCAAGGCGCCGAGGTCGTGCAGTGCCCGATGTTCACCATTCACGACGCGCCAGACCCGGCGCCGATCGAGGCCTGGATCCGCCGCGCCATCGACAAGCCTCTTGACGACCTCGTGCTGATGACCGGCGAAGGCCTGCGGCGGATCATGAAGCTCGCGCGCGCCCGTGAGCTCGACGCCGCTCTCGTCGCGGCGCTCGCCAAGGCGCGGAAATTCACCCGCGGCCCGAAGCCCGGCAAGGCGTTGCGCGAGGTCGGGCTGGAAACGCAGCAGACCACGGAGAAACCGACCACCGAAGGCGTGATCGAGATGCTGGGCAAGCTCGACTTGAAGGGACGGCGCCTCGGCCTCCAGCTCTATCCGGACAAGGATCATGGCGAGCTGACCGGCGCGCTCTCGGCACAGGGTGCCGAGGTCGATATCGTGCTGCCCTATGTCTATGACTCCAAGGCAGCGGACGTCAACATCGTCGCCGCCATCGACGACATGGCGGAGGGACGGATCGATTGCATCGCGCTGACCAATCTCGGCCAGGTCCGCCGCCTGATCGAAGCGGCGAAGGCCGATGGCAGCGAGGCGAAGTTGCGCGCGGGGTTGGAGCGGACGCTGATTGCGTCGGTGGGACCGGCGGTATCCGGCGAGCTCGCCGGACATGGCTTGCGCACCGACATCGTGCCGGCGGAGGACGCTTATTTCATGCGACCACTCATCTCGGCGATGGCTGTAGCGCTCGCGGAGAAGCAGCCATCACGAGAGAGCTGAGAGTCCTACGCGCGCAAGACACGATACACGCTGGCGTTTCCTTCAACGCCGCGAAGAGGTGCATCAAATACTGCGATCGGATGCCCGGAGAGGAGATCACTCACTCCTGGCGCCGCATACAGCGCCTCCGAGATACAAATCTCGCCCGCGTCCGCCAGCGACTGCACACGCGCGGCAACATTCACGGTCTGACCGAAATAATCCAGATTGTCGTTCAGGGTGACGGCGATAGAGGGGCCGCAATGGGCTCCAATCTTCAGGATGATGCTTGGATCGCCATGCTCGGAGTTGTGGCGCTCAATTTCTCCCAGCATGTGGAGCGCCGCCGAAACCGCGTCCGTTGGACGAGAGAAGACAGCCATGACCGCGTCCCCAATCGTCTTGACGATCGCCCCGGAATGCTCCTGGATGGTCGCACCGAGCAGAGCAAAATGTTCGCGGACCAGCGCATAGGCATTGAGATCGCCGAGCCGTTCGTACATGGCGGTCGAACCTTTGAGATCCGTGAACAGCAAGGTCACCTGCCGGATACCCAGGCCCTCCCTTTCGTCCACGCGTTCTGACCGGAACAGGCGGCGAAACGTCTGTCTCGCAAGCAACATCCCTCCAGACATGTAGGGATCGAAATCAAGCGGCGGCTTGATCGCTTGAGCCAGAACTTCAGGCGGCCAATTGATCAGGAGCAAGGAGCCTCGCATCGCTCCGGAGTTCTCCGTCTCGACAATGACGGGACCGGGCGGTACGGCGGCCAGCGAAGACGAAAAGCGCTGCCCATCGTATCCAATTCGCAAGATTGTCGGCACGGTTGTCGGCTCGCCGGTCACCGCAACGACGAACGCAGCCTGGGTTTGAATGTTGACCCCCGCCAGAGCTCCGGGACCCAGCTCGCAGCGAATGGTCGTGACGCAGACTGGTGGTAAGAACGAAAGGCCGCGAACGAACGCATGCAAATGGTCGAGAAACCGGATTTGCTGGCCCGGTATCCGTGCGTCATTCAGAAATCGAAGCTTCCAATGGAAATCCTCGACCGAAAGGGAGGCGGGATCATGAAACGGAAGCCGCCGGAGCTGCGGCGACACCGTAAACGTGACCTCTATGAAGTCGTCGAGATCGGTTTCGCCAGAGACGTCGCACAAGCCGCAAACATAATGGGTCTTGAGCGTGCGCAAGGCGCCAAAGCTATCGAGCACCATGCCGGATTGCGGACAAACAACGTCCCAGCTCATGTCGAATAGTCCGCTTCTCGTCGCATAGAGAAACAGGTCTATGCTTTCCGGCTCTGCTATGGCACGGTCGCGCGCGAATGCCAGAGGATTGACGCGGTAGAGCGATAAATCGTCACCGCTCCTGATGAGCGCTTCGAATTTGGAGATCACGCGGGGGCTCCAGGATCGGGCCCGCTCGATCTCGGTCATCTTGCTTTCGAGGAGCCTTTCCTGAATCTCGGTCATTGTACGCCCGGGATCATTACCTTCGTCACGTGCAGGCGAGGTCGGGAAAACGACGGCTGCACCTCAAGCGCAAAGGCTCATGCCTGCTGCGGCCAAGGGCAACGCGCCAACCAGACGACGATGCCTAGCCTGCCACCTGCGAAGCAGCCGACATCAACTCCTGCGGGCTCGGCATCCCGAACATGCGCTGGCCGCCTTCGGGTACCTCAGTAAAGGTCCAGCGTACGACCCCTTCCCGATCGAGCAGGAACTGGCCGAACAACTGGCCCTGGCCGGTCGCTGCCATGCGCTGATCGGCTTCCATCATCTCGTAGCCATCCTTGTTGTTGAGCTGCTCGGCAGCTGCCATGCGATTCATCGGCCCGGGCAATTCTCCGGGAATGTCCACCTGCATGCTCATGATGACGTCCATGCCCACCTTGCTCGGCCACTCCGTCTCCTTCTCCGTGAACTCGAGATTGGGCAGGCCGAACGCGCGGTGCGAAACCCGCTCGGGATCGGACGCAGCGAGCAGGTTGGGCAATGGGTGATATCGGAAGTAGAGCCGCGCCCGATCGATCGGCGTATTGACGACGGTGAGACTTTCGACGCCCTTGTCGCGCAGGGCCGCGTCAAGCTGCGCCTGTGCCGCAATATGGCGGCGGCAGAACGGGCAATGCAGGCCCCGAAACAGGCCGACCAATATCGGACTTTGCCCGCGAAAATCATCGAGCGCGATTTTCCCGTCGCGCGTGATGGCGTCCAGCACGATGTTCGGTGCGCGATCACCCGGTTGCAGCGGTCCATCGACATGACGTTCTGACATGGTTGAACTCCTTCACATGACCTAGTCAAGAAATGGCAGTACAATCAGTCCGGCGGGATCAAGCCCGTGCCTGGTGCAGACGTCATCGGCCAGCGCGAAATACCGCTCGGCCTCGGGCAAATCACCGCGATCAAGGTTCAGCGTCGCGAGACCATCATAGCATGGAAAGAGCTGCTGCGGCTCGCCGGTTTCGCTGGCGACCTCGATGGCCTGATTGTAGCAGCGGGCAGCCTGATCGGGCCGGAAATGGCATTGATGGATTTGCCCGAGTACGATCAGGGGTACGGGGAGGTGCTCGCGCTGATCGAGCGCACGGTCGATCTCGATCGCCTTTTCGGCAGCCGGCACTCCCTCCTCGGCACATCTGTCCGTGAAGGTGCAACAGGCCACGGCATAATTGGCAAGAAGGCGGGCCTGGAAGCCGAGGTCGCCGATACGATGCGCGACATCGAGCCCGCGTCTGCAAACCTCCATCGCTCTCGCCGGATCGACGATCGTGTAGAGCACGCCAAGATTGGTGTAGCCGCGACACGCTACGTTGAGGAGGCCGGCGGCTTCGGCTGCCGCGACACTTTGCTCCACCTCGCGCACCGCCTCCTGGTGTTGCCCAAGCCGCGCCAGCGCAACCCCCTTGGTGTTGAGTGCCTCCGCAATGGCGCGCGCCGCCTCGCTCCCGACCTGCTCGTCCGCGTTCGCCGGCGCGGATCGCGCGAAGCCGAGCGCCTCGTCTGCCCACCTGGCGGCGGCGACGTGATCCCCCACACGAAACGCGAGACGGCCGCGCTCCTGCAGGAGATGCGCCCACTCGATCGGCGCATCTGTCCCGCCAAGCCGTTCGGCCGCCTCGGCATAATGTGTCTCGGCGCTGGTGCGCTTGCCGGCGTCCCACAACAGGTGGCCGAGCTTGCGAAGAATTCGCGCTTCGCCGATCCGGTCCCCGGCCGTGCGATGCTCCTCAAGGGCGCGTCGGTAGTGCTCCTCGGCCGTGCTTCGGCGGCCAGCCACGCGACAGAGATCCGCGATCCGCTCATAGAGGACCAGGCGTTCCGGGCTCCGTTCGCCGCCGGCGAGCAGCACGGCGAGAGACTGCTGATAGAAGCGGATGGCATCGTCGTTGGCATAGCTCGCGCGTGCGCGATCGCCGGCCGCGCGCAGATAGCGCGCGCCCTTCGGCTTGCTTGCGCTGAGACTGAAATGGTGTCCAAGCAGGACGAGATCTTCGAGCTGCTCGGGCTCGTTGCCATAGAGCCGCTCCAGCGCGGCGCCGATCCGTCCGTGGAGCTCGATCCGGCGCTGCAGAAGCAGGTTCTGATAGATCACGTCCTGAAGCATGGTCTGCGTGAAGCGGTAGGTCCGCAGCGAAATCGAGTTCGAGCCTGCGACCTCCTCCACGATCTCGGCGTCGCACAGAAGTTCGAGCCCCGGCTCGACCCTTGCCGGCTCGGTTGCCGCCGCACCGAGAACGGCCGCATCGAAGCGCGGGCCAATCACTGCGGCTTCCTGGGCCAGGCGCCTCACCTGATGCGGCAACCGATCCAGGCGCGCCAGCAACAGCGCCTGAATGCTCGCTGGAATATCGGCGGCGGCCTCATCCGCCTTCATCCGCCACTGCGCGCCGTCACGCACGAGGGTGCCGGCTTCGATGAGACCGCGGATGATCTCCTCGAGGAAAAGCGGATTGCCGCCGGCGCGCTCGAGGATACGGCTGAACAAATGTCCCGGCGGTTCACGCAGACTGTGACCGAAGTACGCCGCGATCAGCCTTTGTCCGTCAGTGTCGCCAAGCGGAGCCAGCCGAAGAGTGGCGTGACTGATCCGGCTCGAACCGAACTGATCCAGCTCCAGCATCGGCCGATGTGTGAACAGCAGCATCAGCCGCGACCGCTCCAGCCGGTCCATCAGGAACCGCAAAGCTTCGAGCGACACCGCATCGGCCCAATGCAGATCCTCGACGATGATCAGCAGCGGCGACAGCGCGAGCCGGCGTTCGAAGATGGTACGGATCGCGAAAAAGATCTGCCGACGGAGCTGTTCGGGCTCGACGTGCCTGAGCACGGCGTCGCGGTCGCCGTGGCCAAGAACGTGCAGATAGAGAGGCATCAGGCGGTCGGCCTCGTCAGTCGCGAGGCCAAGCTCCGACAGCGCTTCGGCAACCTTCGCCTCCGCCTCTGCGGCGCCGGCCTTCTGTGCGATGCCATAGGCGCTGCGCAGCACGGCGGCGAGTGTGCCATAGGATTGTTCGCCGAGCGGCGAGCAGACCGCCTGCCGGATCGCCACGCCTGCGAAGCGATCCTCCTCACCGATGCGGACGACGAATTCGCTCACCAAGCGTGTCTTCCCGATGCCGGCCTCGCCGACGAGCCGCACCAGCTGAGCCGCGCCGCCGCACGCGCGATCGAGGCTGCCGATCACGCGCGCGAGCTCAGCGTCGCGTCCGATCAGCGGCGCATCAATGCCCAGCGTGTCGAGGCCTCGTGCCGCACGGGGCGTATCGAGCGGTCCCTTCAGACGATGGACCAGAACGCTGCCCATCTTGCCCTTGAGCGAGACCTCGCCAAGCGAATCATAGGCGAACGCATGCCGCGTCAGACGGTAGGTCAACGGTCCGACCAGCACCTCGCCCGGAGGCGCCATCGACTGCAGCCGCTGGGCGGTATTCACGGTGTCGCCGGTCACCGAATAGGATTTGGCAACGCCCACGCCCAGCCCGCCCGCAACGACGTGTCCGGTGTTGATGCCGACATGGAGCAGCAGCGGCGAACCGGCATAGGCCTTCGCGCGCTCGCTAAGTCGCGCCGTCCGGATGATCATGTCGAGGGCAGCGCGGACTGCCCGCTCCGGGTCGTCCTCGTGCGCGGCTGGCGCACCAAACAGTGCGAGCAGCGCATCGCCGATGAATTTGTCCACAAAGCCGCCAAAGCTCTGCACCGCGGCCGTCAGCTCCGCGAACAATTCGTTCTGAAGCGTCTGCATGTCCTCGGGGTCGAGCCGCTCGCTCATCGCAGTGAAGCCGCTGAGGTCGGCAAACAGCACGGTGATGGTGCGGCGATTCGCTTCGCTATCGATTTTGTCCGACGGCCGTCGAAATGCGTGTTGGGCCTCGGGCGTGAGCACGAGCGGTGGCGAAGAGGAGCTCGACGGGACTGCCGTCGAGTCCGTCCGCACCGCTGCCTGCCCGCCGCCTTTGGGGGCCGCAGCGACGAGAGTGCCGCATTTCGGGCAATACGCGAAATCCGGTGCGCATGCAAAGCCGCAACCAGGGCACGCGCTCGGCTGCTTCGTGCCGCACTGCGGGCAGAAGGCAAAGCCGCTCTGAACCTCGAAACCGCAACCCGAGCAGTTCATGGCCCAAAACCTCGCGGGAGCCGCGATGGCGCTATCCGCTGAGCCCGACCTCATGGGCCCAGGATGCGGACCAGAATGGGCTCGACGGACCGGAAGAGCAAGCGGCGGCGACTGGTCCCCCCTTCGTAGCGGATCAGACGGCGAAGCAATGCTGCGGGTGCACTGGCGGATCGAAAGCCGGCCGCAGCGCGAAGTGATTCATGGCGCAGCGCAAATTGTCGGCAAGCATGGCGGCATGCCGTAGCGTCAATTGACACGCGCGTCACCGGTACTACGCTCACGAACAGAAGAACGAATAATAAGGGCAGGGAATCGCCGTGAAACCCGTCATCGCATCTTGAACACAGCCGCACGACCTTCCGCGCTCGCGCCATTCCGCATCCGCAACTATCGTTTCCAGTGGCCGTCCGACCTGCTCACCTCCTGGGCCTTCGAGGTCGAGACGCTGGTGCTCGGCTGGTACATCCTGGTCGAGACCGGCTCGGTGCTGCTGCTCACCGTGCTTGCCTCGCTCCAGTTCGTCGGGACATTGGTCGCGCCGGTGTTCGGCATGATCGGCGACCGCATGGGCCATCGCGATCTGCTGGTCGTGATGCGTCTGGCCTATACGGTGCTCTCGTCGACCATCATGGTTCTGGCGCTGACCGGACAGTTGTCGCCGCTGAGCGTCATGATCATCGTCGCGATCATGGGCCTGATCCGCCCTTCGGATCTGGGCGTCCGGGGCGCGCTGCTCGCCGAGATCATGCCGCCCGAGCAACTGGTGGGCGCCATCAGCGTTGCACGCACCACCCAGGACAGCGCCCGCATCGCCGGAGCGTTGACGGGCGCCGGGCTGTTCGCCGTCCTCGGCATCGGCCTCGTCTATGTCGCGATCGCCTGTCTCTACTTCTCGGCCGCGCTTCTCATGCTCTGCCTGACCCGGCCGAAGAGAATTATCACCACGACCGATCTTCCCGCCGACAGCCGCGCCATTTCGCGATTGTTCGGCGACCTCAAGGAGGGGATCGTCTACGCGTGGAACGGCCCGGGAATGCGCGCGGCGCTCTGCGTCGCTTTCCTTGCCAACCTCACCGCTTTTCCTTTCACCGGCGGATTGCTGCCCTATATCGCGCGAGAGATCTTTCAGACCGACCAGACCGGCCTCGGCTATCTCTCGGCGAGCTTCGCCGTCGGCTCGCTGATCGGCTCTATCACGCTCAGTCTCGTCAGCGGGCTGCGCATTGCCCGGCTTCTGATCGGCGCGACGCTGGCCTGGTACGCCATGCTACTGATCTTCGTCGAGGTCAGGACCATGCCGGTGGCGATGGCCTGCCTCGTTCTCGCCGGTATCGCGCAGAGCATGTCGATGATCTCGGCCGCCGTGATCCTGATGCGAACGGCGAGTGCCCATCTGCGCGGCCGCGTCATGGGTGTGCGCATGATGGTGATCTATGGCCTGCCGCTGGGGTTGCTCGCCGCCGGCAGCCTGATCGACATCATCGGCTATTCCGCGACCGGCTCGCTCTATGCCGCCGCGGGCTTCATCGCGATGCTGGCGATCGCGATCCGCTGGCGCGCTGATCTCTGGCCGACGCACGCCCCCGCCAATGCGCGCTAGAGTCTCGTTCCGATGAATCGGAACGAGATTCTGGATTCTCGTTCTGACGCGGTTTCTTGACGCGAACCGGTATCCACTTCGCTCGAAAACGCTCTAGTCACCGTACCCGCGCAGCCGCTCGATATCGAGGATGGTGATGCCGCCATATTCCAGCCGCAGCAGTCCCTCCTTCTCCAGCCGGTTCAGCGACCGGTTGGCGTTCTGGCGGGACATGCCGGAGAGCGCGCCGATTTCCTCCTGGGTGATCTCCAGATGCGCCGTCGATTCCGGATAGAGGATCGGGTTGTACAGCGAGGCGATGCTGCGGGCGAGGCGCGCGGTGGCATCCAGCGTGCGGTTGACCTCGAGCATGCCGATGAACTGGCCGAGCCGTTCGTTGAGCTGGCGCACCAGAAAGCGGTTGAAGCCGACGCTGTTCTCGAACAGCCACATGAAGGCACTGCGTTCCATCAGAGCGACGCGGCTGTCGCGTAGCGCGACCACGTCATAGCGGCGCGGCTCGTTCTTGAGCACGCTGCCCTCGCCGAACCAGGCCCCCGCCGTCAGCCCGGCAAGGCTGGTCTCCTTGCCGTCCCGCGAGACGCCGCCCATGCGGGCAAGGCCGCCCACCATGCCGGCCCAATAGGCAAAAATATCGCCGCGCATGAACACGGTCTCGCCGGTGCCGTATGACCGCTCGGTGATTCCGGCCCGCGCGACCTCGATCTCCGCTCGCGTGAGCTCGCGCGACCAGGCGGCGACGCGCTTCAGATGATCTTCTGAAATCATGATCTCGCCGCCAGCCGCACCGTTCCGTCGCTCCGCCTTCTGCTGCAATGCAGCATGATGATTTCGACCGCCATCCGACGAAAGATGAAGGCCACAGCCGCCCGGCAAACTTTGTCGCAGAATTGTCAGCCGGGAGACATTTCAAAATAGCGCTATCCCCTATTGAGGACCACCTCGGGCAATGCGGCTTTTGATCCCAAACGGGAACGAGAGTGGCGCGGGCTCCGGTCGAGACCATCTGCTGCATGGCCTCACCGGCACCACCGTACTAGGATCGCCCGGAAGGAACGGACGAAGAGCGCCACTGAAGTGCGCCATCACCGGGAGGGATTCGTTTGGTGGCTACCAGTCTTGAAGTGCGCGGCGTGTCCTTGCGGTTCGGCGGCGTCCGCGCGCTGACCGACGTCAGCTTCGCCATCAGGGAGGGTGAGCTGTTCTCGATCATCGGCCCCAACGGCGCCGGCAAGACCTCGATCGTGAACTGTATTTCCGGCCGCTACAAGCCGACCGAGGGCCATCTTTTCTACCAGGGCCGCGACATCACCGGCTTGACGCCGAATGCCCGCGCCTCGCTCGGCATCGGCCGCACCTTCCAGAACCTCGCGCTGTTCCACCACATGAGCGTGCTCGACAACATCATGGTCGGGCGTCATCACCTTCTGAAGAACAATTTCCTCACGGGCTCGCTGTACTGGCTCACCGGCGCGCGCAAGGAGGAGCTCGCGCACCGCCGCAAGGTCGAGGAGATCATCGACTTCCTCGATCTCCAGTCGGTGCGAAAAGCCACCGCCGGCACCCTCTCCTACGGCCTGCGCAAGCGCGTGGAGCTCGCCCGCGCCATGGCGCTGGAGCCGCGTCTCATCCTCCTCGACGAGCCGATGGCCGGCATGAACTTCGAGGAGAAGGAGGACATGGCCCGCTACATCGTCGACCTCAACGAGGAGTTCGGGATGACGGTGGTGATGATCGAGCACGACATGGGCGTGGTGATGGACATCTCCCATCGGGTCATGGTGCTGGATTTCGGCAAGAAGATCGCCGAGGGTGACCCGGCGACCGTGCTTGCCGATCCCCACGTCAGGCGCGCCTATCTCGGCGAGGAAGACGAGGTGCTGGTCGATCCCGACGACGCTCCGCCAGCGCAGGAGAGCGCGGCATGATGGATTACGCAGGCCGCGTCGCGAAGGCCGACACCTATCCGAAGATGCTCCGGCTCAACGCGAAGGAGCATGGCAACGAGATCGCATTGCGCGAGAAGGATCTCGGGCTCTGGCGGGTGTTCACCTGGAACGACTATCAGACCCGCGTGCGCGAGTTTGCACTCGGTCTTCTCGAAGTGGGCCTTGGCCGCGGCGACGTCATCGGCATCATCGGCGACAACCGGCCGGACTGGGTGGCAGCGGAAGTGGCGACACACGCCATTGGCGGCCTCAGCCTCGGACTTTATCGCGACGTGCTTGACGAGGAGGCCTCCTATCTCCTCAACTATGGCGAGGCGCAGCTCGTCTTCGCCGAGGATGAGGAGCAGGTCGACAAGCTCCTCACCCTCGCCGAGCGCGCGCCGAAGCTGAAGCACATCATCTATTCCGATCCGCGCGGAATGAGGAAATACGACGACCCGCGACTGATGTCCGCGGAGACGTTTGCCGAGCTCGGCCGGGCACGTGCCGCGCGGGAGCCGGAGCTTTACGATCGCCTAGTGGACGCGACCAAGGGCGAGGATGTCGCGATCCTCTGCACAACCTCAGGCACGACCTCGCATCCCAAGCTGGCGATGCTTGCGGCTGGCCGCGTGCTCGGCCATTGCGCCACCTATCTCGCCTTTGACCCGAAGGGCCCCGACGACGAATACGTCTCGGTGCTGCCCTTGCCCTGGATCATGGAACAGGTCTACGTGCTCGGCAAAGGCCTCCTGTGCCGGATGAAGATCAACTTCGTCGAAGAGCCGGACACCATGATGAACGATCTGCGCGAGATCGCGCCGACGTTCGTTCTGTTCGCGCCCCGCGTCTGGGAGTCGATCGCCGCGGACGTTCGCGCCAAGGTGATGGACGCGACGCCCCTAAAGCAGCGCATGTTCGATGTCGGCATGAAGTCGGGTCTGGCCGCGCTCGCGCAGGGCAAGCGCTCCGGTCTTGCCGACGCGATCCTGTTCCGCGCGCTGCGCGACCGCCTTGGCTTCACGCGCTTGCGCTCGGCGGCGACCGGCGGCGCCGCGCTCGGCCCAGAGACCTTCAAGTTTTTCCAGGCGATGGGCGTGCCGTTGCGCACGCTGTACGGCCAGACCGAGCTGCTGGGAGCCTATACGCTGCATCCCGAGGGCAAGGTCGATCCTGACACCACCGGCGTGCCGATGTCTGACAGCGTCGAGATCCGCATCGACAATGCCGACATCCACGGCGTCGGCGAGATCGTGGTGCGGCACCCCAACATGTTCCTTGGCTATTACAAGAACCCGGAAGCAAGCGTCGCCGACATCAAGGACGGCTGGATGTTGTCGGGAGACGCCGGCTATTTCAACGCGAACCAGCAGCTCGTCGTCATAGACCGAATCAAGGACCTCGCCGAGACCTCGCGCGGCGAACGCTTCTCGCCGCAATTCATCGAGAACAAGCTGAAATTCTCGCCCTATATCGCCGAAGCCGTGGTGCTCGGGGCTGGCCGCGATGCGCTCGCAGCAATGATCTGCATCCGCTACTCCATCATCTCCAAATGGGCGGAGAAGAACCGCCTCTCGTTCACGACCTACAGCGACCTCGCCTCGCGGCCCGAAGTCTATGCGCTGCTCCACAAGGAGGTCGAGACCGTCAACGCGACGCTGCCGCCGGCCCAGCGCATCTCGCGCTTCCTGCTGCTCTACAAGGAGCTCGACGCCGACGACGGCGAGCTCACCCGCACCAGAAAGGTGCGCCGCAGCGTCATCAACGAGAAATACGCCGGGATCATCGACGCCATCTACCGCGGCGATGCGGACATCCCCGTCGACACCGTGATCCGCTTCCAGGACGGCACCACGCAGCGCGTCCGCACGACGCTGCGCGTGGTGGATCTCGGCGGGCATGGGCACATGGCGGAGGCTGCGGAGTGAGCTCGCTTCCCGCCCAGCGCGCGATGCCGGATGATGCGCCCTCTGCCCTTGAGGGAGAGGGCCTCCCCGATGTCAGCCACACCCTCACTCGGGCGAGGGATCATCTCTCCGCATCGTCACTGCCGAAACACCCCCTCAGCCGTCTTCGCTTCGCGAAGCCACCCTCTCCCACAAGGGGAGAGGGGAAGAGCGCGCCGCATCTGTCCGCGAGCATCACATGAACACCGATTTCCTCATCCAGCTCCTGGTCAACGGCCTCGTGGTCGGCACGCTCTATGGCGTGGTCGCGATGTCGTTCGTGCTGATCTACAAGGCGACGCAGGTCGTCAATTTCGCGCAAGGCGAGCTGCTTCTGGTCGGTGCCTGGGTGTGCTGGGCCCTGCTGGCGAAGTACCAGGTGCCCTTCTGGATCGGCATGCCGATGACGCTGGTGTTCATGTTCGTGTTCGGCATCGCGATCCAGGTCCTGATCTTGCGTCCGATGATCGGCGAGCCCATCATTTCCGTGATCATGGTGACGATCGGCCTGTCGACCGTGCTCCAGGCGACGCTGAAATGGATGTTCGGCGTCAATCCGCAGCCGTTCCCGCGCGTGTTCGAGAGCCAGTCCGTCAGCCTGCTCGGCCTTCAGATCCAAACCGTCTATGTCATGAGCCTCGTGGTCTCCGTCGCCATGATGATCGGAATGGCCTGGTTCTTCCGCGCATCGAAATACGGCCTCGCAATGCGCGCCACGGCGTTCAACCAGCAGGTCGCGCAGTCGCTCGGCATTTCCGTGAAGAGCGTGTTCGCGATGGCCTGGGCAATCTCGGCGACCGTGTCCGCGGTGGCAGGCGTCGTCGTCGCGGTCGTGAACGGCGTTTCCTCGGGCCTTGCCGGCTACGGCATCAAGGTGTTTCCCGCTGCGATCCTCGGCGGGCTCGACTCCGTCGGCGGCGCCGTGCTCGGCGGCATCATCATCGGCTTGCTCGAGAATGTCGCGCAATATGTCGACAGCGAGTACCTGCACTGGGGCAATCTCTACGAGATCGCGCCGTTCTACGTCCTCATCATCGTGCTGATGATCAAGCCCTACGGCCTGTTCGGCACCCACGACATCGAGCGGATCTGACCCATGGCCGGCCCTGCCCTCATTCCTGCTGGTGATTTCCGTACCTCCTACGCGGCGGACACCACGATCTTCCCGACCACCACCAGCCGCAACTTCGCTATCGCGGGCGTGCTTCTGCTGTGCCTGGCGCCACAGTTCTTCAGCGGCTACTGGCTCAGCATCCTGATCCAGATCGGCATCTTCTCGATCGCGGCACTCGGTCTGAATATCCTCGTCGGCTTTACCGGCCAGATCTCGATCGGGCACGCGGCCTTCTTCCTGCTCGGCGCCTTCACCTCGGCCTACATCTCCAACAACGCGCCGATCCCGGTATTCTTCGCAATCCCGCTCGCCGGCGTCGTCACTGCGCTGGTCGGCCTGGTCTTCGGCATCCCGGCGGCGCGGCTGAAGGGGCTGTACCTCGTCATTGCGACGCTCGCCGCGCAATACATCCTGCTCGACTTTTTCTCCCGTGCCGAATGGTTTTCGGGCGGCTCGGTGCCGGCAAGCGCAAACCCGTTCTCGATCTTCGGCTACACGCTGCGCGGCGACAAACAATACTTCTACGTCGTGCTGGCCTATGTGCTGGCGAGCTATATCCTAGTCACCAATCTGATGCGCACCCGCGACGGCCGGGCGTTGGTGGCGATCCGCGACCATTATCTCTCCGCGGAGATCATGGGCATCAACCTCACCAAGTACCGCACGCTGTCGTTCGGCCTCGCCGCCTTCTTCGCCGGCATCGCGGGCGCGCTCTATGCGCACTACCAACTCGTGGTCTCCCAGGAAGGATTCGGCATCGAGCGCTCGATCCTGTTCCTCGCCATGATCATCATCGGCGGCACCGGCTCGATTATGGGCACGCTGATGGGCACCGCTTTCGTGGTGCTCCTGCCCGAGGGGATGGAGTTCATCAGCCACTATTTGAAGGGCGGCGTGATCGACAAGGCGCTGTCGCTCAACACCAACATCACCTTCCTACGCGAGATCGCGATCGGGGTGATCATCATCGCATTCCTGATGTTCGAGCCTGACGGGCTCGCGCATCGCTGGCGGCAGATCAAGGCATACTGGAAACTCTACCCGTTCTCGCATTGAGCGCGGGCAACTTCACTTAAACAATAAACAGGAGGAACCGACCCATGACGATGAAGTCCCTTTTGAGCACCGCATCGCTCGCCATCGCGATCGCCGCATTTTCGGCGGGCGCGCAGGCGCAGATCGCGATCGGGCACCTCGCCGACTATTCCGGCGGCACCTCCGATGTCGGCACGCCCTTTGGCCAGGCCGTCGCCGACACGTTCGCCTGGGTCAACAAGAACGGCGGCGTCGGCGGCAAGCAGCTCAACCTCGACACCAACGACTACGGCTATCAGGTGCCCCGCGCGATCGCGCTCTACAAGAAGTGGTCGGCGCCGGACAGCAAGGTCGCCGCGATCATGGGCTGGGGCACCGCCGACACCGAGGCGCTGACCGGCTTCCTCGCCCAGGACAAGATCCCCGACATGTCCGGCTCCTACGCCGCCGCCCTCACCGATCCCGGAGGCATCAGCGGCAAGGCCAAGCCCGCGCCCTACAATTTCTTCTATGGCCCGAGCTATTCGGACGCACTGCGCGCGATGCTGATGTGGGCCGCCGAGGACTGGAAGGCCAAGGGCAAGTCCGGCAAGCCGAAATTCGTGCATATGGGCGCCAACCATCCCTATCCGAACGCGCCGAAGGCTGCCGGTGAAGCGATGGCGCAGGAGCTCGGCTTCGAGGTGCTGCCGCCGCTGGTGTTCGCGCTCGCGCCGGGCGACTACAGCGCCCAGTGCTTGAGCCTGAAATCTTCGGGAGCCAACTACGCCTATCTCGGCAACACCGCCGCCTCCAACATCTCGGTTCTGAAGGCCTGCAAGACCGCCGGCGTCGAGATCCAGTTCATGGGCAATGTCTGGGGCATGGACGAGAACGCCGCCAAGACCGCAGGTGATGCCGCCAACGGCGTGATCTTCCCCTTGCGCACGGCGGTGAGCTGGGGCGGCGATGCGCCCGGCATGAAGACGTTGACGGAAATCTCGAAGATGTCCGACGCCAGCGGCAAGGTCTATCGCCCCGTGCACTACGTCGCGGCCGTCTGCTCGGCGCTCTACATGAAGGAGGCGATCGACTGGGCCGCCAAGAATGGCGGTGCCACCGGTGAGAACGTCGCCAAGGGCTTTTACCAGAAGAAGGATTGGGTGCCGGCTGGAATGGAAGGCGTCTGCAATCCCTCGACCTGGACCGACAAGGACCATCGCGGCACGATGAAGGTCGATCTCTATCGCACCAAGATCTCGGGCGCGACCGACGGCGACCTCAACGATCTCATGACCAAGGGCACGATCAAGCTCGAGAAGGTCAAGACCGTCGAGCTGCCGCGTAAGCCGGAATTGCTGGGCTGGTAACGCAAACTCAGACGTCATGGCCGGGCTTGTCCCGGCCATCCACGTCTGACCTCACGGCACTAAGTACGTTGATGCCCGGGACAAGCCCGGGCATGACGAGCGTAGCAAGGCTCCCCAATGACTGACACCCTCGAAGCATCTCGCGCCAAGACAACCGCCCTGGCGTCGGCCCCCCTCCTCGCCGTGCGCAACATCGAGGTCGTCTATGACGACGTCATCCTGGTGCTGCGCGGCCTCAGCCTCGACGTGCCCAAGGGCGCGATCGTGGCGCTGCTGGGCGCCAACGGCGCCGGCAAGTCGACGACGCTGAAGGCGATCTCCGGGCTGCTCAAGACCGAGGACGGCGAGGTCACGCGCGGCGAAATCGTGTTCGACAACGAGCGGATCGACGGCATCGACCCCGACAAGATCGTCCGCCGCGGCATCTTCCAGGTGATGGAGGGGCGGCGCATCGTCGCCGACATGACGTCACTGGAAAACCTCAAGCTGGGCGCCTTCACCCGCAGGGACCGCGGGGTCGACGCCGACCTCGACATGGTCTTCAATTATTTCCCGCGCCTGAAGGAGCGCACCGGGCTTGCCGGCTACCTCTCCGGCGGCGAGCAGCAGATGCTCGCGATCGGCCGTGCGCTGATGGCGCGCCCGAAGATGATCCTGATGGACGAGCCCTCCATGGGCCTGTCGCCACTGCTGGTGAAAGAGGTGTTCTCGATCATCCAGAAGATCAACCGCGACCTCGGCGTCACTATTCTCCTGGTCGAACAGAATGCGCGCGCCGCGCTGTCGGTCGCGAGCCACGGATACATCATGGAGCAGGGCAAGGTCGTGCTCGACGGCACCGCCGATGAGCTGCGCGACAACGAGGACGTCAAGGAATTTTACCTCGGAGGTGCGGGCGACCAGCGCAAGAGCTTCAAGAACCTCAAGAGCTTCAAGCGGCGCAAGCGCTGGCTTTAACTTTCAAGCACCTGCTCCGCTTCCGTGACTGCGCAGAGAACATGATAGAACGACGACGCGGGAATGGTGTCGATCAGCGACTTGCCGTCGCGATCGAACTGGTCGTACCAGCCACCCCTCACGGGATGGCTGAGATAATGCCGTTCGAGCCGCACCAGCGCCGCGCGCGCCTCGTCAGCCGCGCCCGCCTCGCCGGATTCGGCCTGTGCAATCCACGCCTTCGCGATTTCGGTCTGCGGCCAAAGCCGGCGCGTGCTGCGGCGAATGTTGCCGATGTCGTCCCCCTCGTCGATCAGGCAGCCGGTGGCCTCGTCGCGATAGCGCAGCGCGGTCGCCAGGAGTTCGGCACGCCGCTGCCCGGTCGGACATCCCGTGATGCGTTCGAAACCCTTCAGCAGCCAGACCCATTCCGCCTGGTGCCCCGGCTCGACGCTGACCGGTTCGATTTTCGACCAGTCCTCCTCGAAATACTCCGTCAGGATGCGCTTCTGCTTGTCGTAGAGATTGGCCAGGAACAGCGCGAAGAATTCGCCGGCACGGTTCTGGAACGAAAGATCGTGTGTCGCGTCGAAGCAGGCAATCATCGCCTCGAACAGATGCATGTGCGGGTTCTGCCGGCGCGGCAGCGACATCGGAAGGCCTTCGTGCACGCCCCCATGCGGCGAGCGGAGGCGGCCATCGAGAAAAGCCAGCAGCGCGTCGATCTCCGCACGAACCTGCGCGTCCTGGTCGAGCCCGTAGACGGTCGCGAGCGCGAACAGGATGAAGGCATGGTCGTAGGCATCGCGCCGGCCGTCGAGCACCGCGCCGTCCGGCGTCAGCCTGTGCACATAACCCGGCCTGCCGTCAGGCGCTTTGGCCTTGGCCAGCAAATGCTCCAGCCCCTTCAGCGCGGTTTCGCGCCCCTCGGGATACCAGCCCATCTGCGCGGCCTTGGCGTAGCACCAGATCTGGCGTGCCTGCACGAACACGCGCCGCGGCGCGGCCGTATCCGCAGTACCGTCGCGATGCAGCCGGTCGATGAAGCCGCCCGCGGAATGATCCCAGCCGACCGTCGACCACAGCGGCAGCGCCTCGTTGATCATGCGGCGCTTCAGGCGCGCGACCACGTCCGCAGCCTCATCCACCGCAATGTTTCCTACGTCCGCCATCGGGTCCCCTCTAGGCCTCGCCAATGGCGGTCTGATACCCATGCCGGTGGCGGTGCGCAACGGATGCCAACACGGAAAGAACAGCCATGACCGCCCATTACGACGCCCGCGAGACGCGTGAGCCAGCAGCGCGCGAGGTCGATCTGTTCTCCCGCCTGCCGGAGGTGCTGCGAGCCGCAATAGCCGCGCCGGCCTATGCCGAGCGGCTCAGGGGTGTCGATCCCGCCGCCGTGACCTCCAGAGCGGCACTGGCAGGCCTGCCGGTCTTGCGCAAGTCGGAACTGCCCGCTCTGCACAAGGCCTCTGCGCCCTTCGGAGGCTTCGTGGCGGCCGCGCCCGGCTCGTTTGCCCGTCTCTTCACCTCGCCCGGCCCGATCTTCGAGCCGGAGGGACGGCAGGCCGACCCCTGGCGCGGCGCAAGGGCGCTGTTCGCGGCCGGGTTCCGCCCCGATGACGTCGTCCTCAACACCTTCAGCTATCATCTCACCCCTGGCGGCTTCATCTTCGATGCGTCGGCGCGTGCGCTTGGCTGCGCGGTGATCCCGGCAGGGCCCGGAAATACCGAGCAACAGTTCGAGCTGATCGAGGCTTACCGCCCGGTTGGCTACAGCGGCACGCCGGACTTCCTGAAGATATTGCTCGATGCCGCGGCAAGCGCCGGCCGCGACGTCTCCTCGATCAAGCGCGCGCTGGTCTCGGGTGCCGCGTTCCCGCCCTCCCTCCAGGCCGAGATCAAGGCGCGCGGCATCGACGCCTACCAGGCTTTCGGCACCGCCGATCTCGGCCTCATCGCGTTCGAGACCGAGGCTCGTGAAGGCATGGTGGTCAACGAGGACCTGATCATGGAGATCGTCAAGCCCGGCACCGGCGATCCCGTGGCGCCCGGCGACGTCGGGGAGATCGTGGTGACCTCGCTCGACCCGCATCATCCCTGGATCCGGCTTGCTCTCGGCGACCTCACCGCGGCGTTGCCGGGCGCAAGTGCTTGCGGCCGCACCAACATGCGCATCAAGGGCTGGATGGGCCGCGCCGACCAGACCACCAAGGTCAAAGGCATGTTTGTCCGTCCCGAGCAGATCGCCGAGATCGGCAAGCGTCATTCCGCGCTCGGAAGACTACGTCTCGTCGTTACACGACAGGGAGAAACCGACGCAATGACGCTGAAGGCGGAAACTGCGACCGCCAACGACGCCCTGCGCGAAGAGGTCACAGCCAGCTTGCGCGCCGTGACGAAACTCGGTGGAAGCGTCGATCTGGTCGGTCCCGGCGCGCTGCCGAACGACGGCAAGGTGATCGCGGACGAGCGGTAGGCTCAATTCGATTTCGACAGTCGGCAATTGCCGAGATACAGCACGTCCAGGCCCGAGCAGAAATAGGTGTGGAGCGCCTCCAGCGGGGCGTTCACAGTCGGCTGCTCGTTGATGTTGAGGCTGGTGTTGATCAGAACCGGCAACGAGGTCGCCTTCGCGAATTCGCCGATCAGTCGGCTGTAGAGCGGGTTGCTGTCCGCATGGACGCTCTGGATGCGCGCGGTGTTGTCGACATGGACCACCGCGGGCATGGTCTCGGCGACCTTCTCATTGACCGGGAACGTCACCACCATGAAGGGCGCGTCGAAAGTGTCCTCGAAATATTCGGCCTGGCGCTCGTACAGCACCGACGGGCAGAACGGGCGGAATTCCTCGCGGTATTTGATGGTGAGGTTGATGCGGTCCTTCATGCCCGCATGCCTGGGATCGGCCAGGATCGAGCGGTTGCCGAGCGCGCGGGGACCGTACTCCATCCGGCCCTGGAACCAGCCCACCGTCTTCTGCTCGGTCAAATCGGTGACGCAGCGCGACACGGGATCGTCGAGCAGCTCGAACCGCGCCCCGATCTTGTCGAGCGTCTCCCGGATCGTGTCGTTGGAATAATCCGGTCCCCAATAAGCGTGGGTCAGCGGCGCGATCGCGTGGCCCGCCTCCGCGCATTTCATCATCGCGGCGCCGAGCGCCACGCCCGCATCGTGCGGCACAGGCGGAACGTAGAGACGCTTCACGGACGGCTCGGCCGCAATCTCCATGTTCATCTTGCAATTCAGGCCGACACCGCCGGCGATGCAGACGTCGCCGCAGCCGGTCTCGGCGATCGCGGAACGGATCACTTCGGTGGTGACGATCTCGAGCTGCTTCTGGCCGCTTGCGGCGATGTTGGTCAGCCGCGGATCGAGCGGCTGGCCGCGCAGTCGTCGCGGCCCCAAAATCTCCTCCATCTTCTCGGTGAAGATGCGCTCCTGCCGGGTCGAGAAATCGCTGGTGAAAATCTCGGCGTCGCGCCTGCGCTTGTCGAGATCGGGATCGAGCTCGTAGTTGATGCCGTTCGGCCGCAGGAGCTTGGCAAACTTGTCGAGGTATTCAGGGCTGCCATAGGAAGACAGGCCCATCACCTTGTACTCGTCGTTGGTCATCTGATAGCCGAGATACTGCGTCAGCATCCCGTAATAGAGCCCGAGGCTGTTGTTGCGGGCGAACCGCGTCAGCACGCGGAAGTCGTTGCCGCGCGCATGGGCGACGAGGCCCGAGCTGGAATCGCCCGAGAAGTCGAAGCAGGCAACGGTCGCCTCCGAGAAACCGGAGCCGTAGAACGAGCTCGCGGCATGACAGAGGTGATGGTCGTAGAGTTCGATCTTAGGGCTGTGGCCGAACTGATAGTTGAAATATTCGGTGAGACGCTGGGTGTAGTTGGTGTAGGTCTTCAGCGGCGAGCAGATCCAATCGACCTCACGCATGGTAATGCCGGCCTGCTTCAGGCAGAAGCCGATCGCGCCACGCGGCAGTTCGCCACGTGCATGCTTCGCCAGCGTGAAACGCTCCTCCTCCGCGGCAGCGATCAACTCTCCGTCGCGCAATAACACCGCCGCACCATCATGGTGCCCGTGCTTGATCCCAGAGCTGATTCCGATCACATACATGTCGCCGAGCCCCCTTGCGGAGCCTTCTATAGAAACCTCCGCCAAAGTAAATCGGCCACCCCGTGGCCGGAGCGCTCGATGGCCGCCATTTGGGCGCGATGCCCCGGGGCCAGGAACCTTGCATCGTCCCTGCCGCTCCCGTATTACGAACTCGGCTGCGATATGGCCTGGAATTGGCCCTTCCTGGACCCCAAAACGTGCTTGAACGAACCCTCGTCACCATCTCCGAGACCGAGACAATTGAGGAAGCTTTCCGGCGCCTCAATGCAAATATGCTCGGCATCCTGTTCGCGCAGGACGCGAGCGGACGAATTGTCGGCGCGGTGACGGACGGCGACATCCGCAGGCGCATGCTGGCCGGCACAACGATCCAGGACCGGGTTGCGACCTGCATCAATCGCAACTTCGTCTGGGCACGTACCGGCGGTCCGCGCGAACAGATCCTCAAATTGCTCGACCAACGCGTGCACGTGGTGCCGATCCTGGATGGCGAGGGACGACTCGTCGACGTGTTCAGCCGCGAGCTGTTCAATCTGTCCGAAGAGAGCGAGGTGTTCGCGCGCGCGCGCTCGCCGGTGCGGATCAGCTTCTCCGGCGGCGGCACCGACCTGACACACTATTTCGTGGAGAACGATGGCGGCGCGGTCATCAATGCCACGATCAAGATGTACGCTCACGCCACGTTGCGGCGCCGGAACGATTCAAGCATCCGGATCTATTCACACGATTTTCGTCGTACGATCGAGGCCAACAATCTCGCAGAACTCGGAACGGACGGAGACCTTGCGCTGATCAAGTCCGTCGTGCGCCTGATCAAGCCGACCTATGGATTCGAGCTCGAGGTCTCCGCCGACTTCCCGGTCGGCTCCGGCCTCGGCGGCTCTGCGGTGGTCACCTCTGCCATCATCGGCTGCTTCAACGAATTCCGCGGCGACCAGTGGGACCGCCACGAGATCGCGGAGATGGCGTTCCAGGCCGAGCGGCTGATGCTCAACATCCCCGGCGGCTGGCAGGATCAATACGCCACCGTGTTCGGCGGCTTCAATCACATGGAGTTCTTCTCCGACCAGAATACCATCGTGCCGCTGCGTCTCGACCCCAATATCATCGCCGAGCTCGAGGAGAGCCTGGTGCTCTGCTACACGGGCTCCGGCCGCGATTCCGGCGCCATCCACCGCGACCAGAAGGCTCAGCACGAGACCCGCGACGCGGTCGCCGCCGCTGCCAAGCAGAAGGAAGTGACGCGCGACATCCGGCGGCATCTCCTGCGCGGCCAGCTCCTTGAATGCGGCCGACTGATCGACGAGGCCTGGCACGCCAAGCGGAAGCTGAGCTCGAAGATCTCTTCGGACGCGATCGATGCGATCTACGATTTCGCCAAGCAGCATGGCGCGGTCGGCGGCAAGCTGCTGGGCGCCGGCGGGGGCGGCTATTTCATGTTCTTCGTACGGCCGTTCGAACGCTACCAGCTCATCGCTGCGCTGGAACAACAGGGGCATGGCTGCTCGCGCATCATGTTCGAAGAGAACGGGCTGCGAACGTGGAAGTCGCGCTTTCCCGCGCGATTGGCCTGACGATATGAGACGAGAATGTTGATGACATCGCCCAAACAGCCCTCTCAGGTCCGCATCGGCAACCATCTTCTGGGCAACGGCGAACCCTGCTACGTCATTGCCGAGATCGGCAACAACCACAATGGCGACTTCGATCGCGCCATTGCCCTGGTCGATGCCGCGGTCACGGCCGGGGCCGATTGCGCCAAGTTCCAGATGCGGAAGCTGGACGAGGTCTACCGTGCGTCGAGCCTCTCGGGCAAGGACGACGACCTCGCAGTCGAGTATACGCTCGACCTGTTGCGCCGTTTCGAGCTTCCGACCGCGCAGCAAAAGAAAATCGCCGAGTACTGCGCGGCGAAGGGCATCCAGTATCTCTGCACGCCCTGGGACGCGAGCAGCGTCGCCGTGCTCGAAGGCTTCGGCGTGCAAGCCTACAAGGTAGCCTCCGCCGACCTTACCAACCTGCCGCTGCTCGCGCGCCTCGCCGCCACCGGCAAGACGCTGATCGTCTCGACCGGCATGAGCACGACGGACGAGATCAAGGCCGCGGCGAAGTTCCTCGACGACCGCAACGCTAGCTACGTGCTCCTGCATTGCCAAAGCACCTATCCGGCCGCGCTCCACAACATCCATCTCCGCTTCATGGAAACGTTGCGCGAGATCCATCCGGTCGTCGGCTATTCGGGCCACGAGCGCGGCATTGCCGTTTCAACGGCCGCCGTCGCGCTCGGCGCCGTCGTCATCGAACGCCACATCACCCTCGACCGGGAGATGGAAGGCCCGGACCATGCCGCGAGCCTGGAGCCGGAGGAATTCAGATCGCTGGTCTCCGGCATCCGCGAGGTGGAGGCGGCGCGCGGCGAGAAACTGGCCGAGCGCGCGCTGAGCCAGGGCGAGTTGATCAACCGCGAGAACCTCGCCAAGAGCCTGGTGGCCGCGCGCGATCTTTCGGCCGGCACCGTGATCTCCGAAGCCGACATCGCGGTGAAGAGCCCGGGACAGGGGCTCTCGCCGCTGAAGATGCCGGCGCTGCTCGGCCGCAAGCTGGCGCGGAGCATGGGGGCCGACGACTATTTCTTCCAGAGCGATCTCGATGAAGGCACCGCGAAAGCACGGCGATACCGCTTCGACCGCCCCTGGGGTGTGCCGGTCCGCTATCACGACACCGAGCGCTTCCTGGAGATCTGCGAGCCCGACATCATCGAGTTCCATCTCAGCTACAGCGACATGGAGCGCGATCCCGCAGCGTATCTGTCCGGCACCTACGATCTCGGCTTCGTCGTGCATGCGCCGGAGCTGTTTGCCGGCTCCAAGCTGATGGACCTCGCAACGCCGGACGAGGCCCTGCGGCGCTATTCGCTGGAGCAGACACAGGCCGTGATCGACATTACCCGCGGCCTGAAGAAGTACTTTCCCAAGACCAAGCGCCCGCCCATCGTCGCCAATATCGGCGGCTTCACCATGGACGAGCCGCTGCCGCCGGAGGAGAAAGCCGAGCGCTACCGCATCTTCGCGCAGAGCTTGACCGAGCTCGACATGGACGGCGTCGAGCTGACGCCGCAGACCATGGCGCCGTTCCCCTGGCATTTCGGCGGTCAGCGCCACCAGAACATCTTCATCTTCCCGGAGGAATCGGCCGCGTTCTGCGCCAAGCACGATTTGCGGATGTGCGTCGATATCTCCCACACGAAGCTAGCTGCCAATCATTTCGGCTTCGATCTCGCGCAAGGGCTCGCCCAGCTCGGCCCGCACACCGCGCATCTGCATTTCGGCGACGCCAAGGGACTCGACGGCGAAGGACTTCAGATCGGCGAAGGCGAGATCGATTTCAACGAGATCGGACAGGTGCTCCGCCGGCATGCGCCGACGGCGTCGTTCATTCCCGAGATTTGGCAGGGCCACAAGAACATGGGCGAAGGCTTCTGGACCGCGCTCGAGCGTCTCGAGGGGCACATCTGATGGCGCGCAAGACGCTGGCCGTGATCGCCGCGCGCGGCGGCTCCAAGGGCATCCCGCACAAGAACCTGCTCGATCTCTGTGGCAAACCGCTGATCGCGTGGACGGTCGAGCAGGCGCGCGCCGCCCGCGGCGTCGATGTGGTGGCCGTGTCTTCGGACAGCGATCAGATTCTCGCCGCGGCCGAGGCCGCCGGCGCCGTCGGCGTGCGGCGTCCGGACGACATTTCGGGCGACCTCGCCTCCTCCGAATCCGCTTGGCTACATGCGCTCGATGCGATCGACGAGCGGATGGGACGGTTCGAGCGGATCGTCGCACTCCAGGCCACCTCGCCGATCCGCGAACCCGGCGACATCGAGAGCGCGCTTGCGGCCTTCGATCGCGACCATCTCGACAGCCTGCTCTCGGTCTGCGAGGTCGAGGATTATTTCAACTGGCGGATCGGCCAAAACGGACCGGAGCCGATCAACTACGATTTTCGCAATCGCCGCATGCGGCAGCAGATCGAGAAGCGCTATTTGGAGAACGGCTCGTTCTACGTCCTGATCCCATCCCTCCTGCGCGAGCAGAACAATCGTCTCGGCGGCAAGATCGGCTTCCATATGATGGAGCGTCACAAGATGTTCCAGATCGACCGCCCCGAGGACGTCAAGCTTTGCGCCGCCATCATGCGAAGTTACGGCTATGCCTGACCTCAGCGCCTTCTCGCTCAAAGGCAAGATCGCGGTAGTCACCGGCGCCTCGCGGGGGATTGGCGCGGCCATTGCGACCGGCCTGCAAGACGCGGGCGCCATGGTGTTCGGCCTCAGCCGCTCCGGGACCGCGCCGCAGGACGTGACCCCGATTGCCTGCGACCTCTCCGACGACAAGGCGATCGAAAACGCATTCGGCATGATCGCGGCGCAAGGCAGGCATATCGACACGCTGGTCAACGCCGCCGGCATCAGCCTCCCCGCACAAGGCGATGAAAGCGAGCTTGCGCGCTTTCGCGACACGGTCGCGACCGATCTCACCGGCGTCTACGCCACCATCCTCGCCGCGTATCCGCTCTTGAAGAAGGCGGGCTCGGCTGCGATCGTTAACGTCACCAGCATCAATTCGATCCGGGGCTTTCCCGGCAACCCCGGCTACGTGGCGGCGAAGGCGGGTCTTGCGGGGCTGACGCGCGCGCTCGCCGCCGACTACGCGCCCGACGGCATCCGCGTCAACGCGCTTGCGCCGGGCTACGTCGCGACAGAGATGACCGCGAAGAGTTTTGCCGATCCGGTCATGCACGAAGACAGGCGACGCCACACCATGCTCGGCCGGTGGGGACAGCCCGCCGACATGGTGGGAGCGGCGATCTTCCTGGCATCGGACGCCTCCGCCTATGTGACCGGCCAGGAGATCTTCGTCGACGGCGGCTGGATCGCCAAAGGTCTCGCCATCAGCTCGGATACCAAATCGTGACCGCAACGCTGCAACGCATCGGCTTCATGCAGGGACGGCTCTCGGCTCTGGTCGACGGCAAGATCCAGGCATTCCCCTGGGACGAGTGGCGGGAGGAATTCGCTCGCGCGAAGGCGCTCGGCCTGACGCGGATGGAATGGACCATCGATCAGGAACGGTTGCGCGAGAACCCGCTGGCGACCGAGCCGGGGCAGCAGGAGATTCTGGCCTTGTCGCGCGAGAACGGCGTGCGCATCCCGAGCCTGACCGGCGACTGCTTCATGCAGGCGCCGTTCTGGAAGGTCGATGCCGTCGTGCGCGACGCGCTCGTCGCCGACCTCGATCTCCTGATCGCCGCCTGTAGCCGCGTTGGCATCGAGTTCGTCGTGATCCCGCTGGTCGACAACGGCAAGATCGAGCGCAAGAGCGAGAGCGATACGCTGAAGCGCGTGCTGCTTGCCCGCTCCGAGCTGCTGGCGAGACGAAACGTCAAAATCGTCTTCGAATCCGATCTGCCGCCGGACGAGCTTGCCCGGTTCGTGGAGGCATTTCCGGCCGAGACCTTCGGCATCAATTACGACAGCGGCAACAGCGCCTCGCTCGGCTACGACAGCGACGAGGAGATCGCCGCCTATGCACGCCGCATTCTCAATGTACACGTGAAGGACCGCATCCGCGGCGGCACCACCGTGCCGCTCGGCACCGGCAATGCGGACCTTGCCAAGACGATCCGGCTGATCGAGCGCTCCGGCTACAAGGGCCAATACATCCTGCAGACGGCCCGGGCATCCGACGGCGACCATGCCGGCGCGCTGGCACGATATCGCGACATGACGGTCGGCTGGATCGAGGACGCAGCGCGATGAGGCTCGAGCTGAACGATCGCGTTGCGCTCGTCACCGGCGCCAGCCGCGGCATCGGACTTGCGATCGCGAGGACGCTCGCGGCGGAAGGTGCCAATGTCGCGCTCGCGGCGCGTGGCGCCGACGCGGTGAACGCTGCGCGCGCAACGATCGGCATCAACGCGTCTGCCCACATCGCAGACGTAACCGATCCGGCCGCGGCGAAAGCACTGGTCGAAAGCGTCGACAAGCAATGGGGTCGGCTCGATATCCTGGTCTGCAATGTCGGCAGCGGCGCCTCCGTCCCGCCGGGCATGGAAACTGCGGCGGAATGGTCGCGGATCATCGACCTGAATCTGTTCGCTGCGACCAACATGATCGAAGCGGCGCGGCCGCTGATGGGCCAAGGCAGCGGCGACCGGGCCATCGTCTGCATCTCCTCGATCGCAGGGATGGCGGCGCTTGGTGCACCCGTCACCTACTATGCCGCCAAAGCCGCGCTGAATGCGACCGTGCGTGGCCTGGCGCGGCCGCTCGCGCTCGATGGTATCCGCCTCAATGCGGTCGCCCCCGGAAATATCCTGGCTGCGGACGGCACCTGGGCGCGCAAGATCGCCGAAAACAAGCAGGCGGTCGATGACATGCTCCAGCGCGAGGTGGCGCTGCGCCGGCTCGGCACGCCCGAGGAGATCGCCGATATCGTCGCCTTCCTTGCTTCGCCCCGCGCCGCCTTCATCACCGGCAGCGTGATGGTAGCCGATGGCGGCCAGCTCAGAAGCTGAACAGGAGCCTTCGATGGCAAACCCCTCCTCCCGCTACGACCTGACCGGACGGACCGCGCTCGTGACCGGCGCCGGCGGCCTGTTGGGCAGGCAGCACGTCGCAGCGCTCAGCGAAGCCGGCGCGCGCGTGGTCGTCACCGACGTCAAACTGGCGCAGGCCGAAGCTGCAGTCGCGGCGCTGAAGCAGTCTGCGCCTTCAGCCGATCTGATCGCGCTCGAGATCGACGTCACCTCGCTCGAATCGGTGCGCGCCGCAAACGATCAGCTTGCCGGCCGTGGCATCAAGGTCGACATCCTCGTCAACAACGCCGCGATCGACCCGAAGGTGACGTCGAGCCCGGGAATCATGCACTCCTCGCGCTTCGAGGCGTTCCCGGTGCCGCAATGGCAGACCGAAATCGCCGTTGGCCTGACCGGTGCGATGCTGTGTGCGCAGGTGTTCGGCGGCGAGATGGCCAAACGCCGTCGCGGCGCGATCCTCAACATCGCCTCCGATCTCGGCGTGATTGCACCGGACCAGCGGCTGTACCGTCAGCCGCAGGTGACGCGCGAAGAAGAACAGCCGGTGAAGCCGGTGACTTATTCGGTGATCAAGCACGGCCTGATCGGCCTGACGAAATATCTGGCGACCTACTGGGCCGATCATGGCGTGCGCGTCAACGCGATCTCGCCGGGTGGCGTCTTCAACAACCAGGATCCGGCTTTCGTCGAACGACTGACGCGCCTGATCCCCATGGGCCGCATGGCCGATGTCGACGAATACCGCGCGGCTGTGCAGTTCCTCTGCTCGGACGCATCGAGCTACATGACGGGACAGAATCTGGTCATGGATGGTGGGCGGAGCGTCTGGTAGCAGCACGCAGAGCTCGCATGCGGACGGCGAGGCCGCGCGCCACCTCCTCGCGCTGATCCTCAAGCAGCCCCAGCCTCAGCCGCTGTCGGCTTTCCCGTCATTCTTGCCTTCCAGCAATTTCCCAAGTCCTTCACTCGCCACGAACACGAGCCCCGCCAGTCCAGGGATGATGAGCCGCGTCTCGGAAAAATCCGCGATGAAAAAGACGAGCCCGACATGAACCAGACACGCCGAACCGACCACGGCGATCGTTCGGGTCAACGCAAGCGTCCTCACGATCGCGATCGCGAGTACGGGACTTGCGATCGCGACCACGAGTTTCATGGTCTGCAGATTTCCAACCAGCTTGCTGAAGTCGCCATTCGTGACCAGGAACGATTTGTAGTCCGTTCCGGGATGCATCCAGATCAGCGCCTTCGGCACGGCCAGTGAGATACCGATCAGCAGCCCGAACACAGCCCATTCCTTCAGGGTCGGCCATCGCCGCTCGAAAGCTGCAAGGCTCAGAAGCGAGAACGCTGAAGCGAACACGACGTCGGTCCGCCCGAAGCTGATGATCAGTCCTGAAATGATCGCGGCGGGATATCGCCGCGACGTCAGCAGAAAGAGCTGCCATAACAACCCGCCCGCGATGAACACGGGACCCATGCGCCCCGGATAGATCGCGATCTGCGTGTAGAACGCAAAGGTGAGCAGGCAGAGCCATGTCGCAGTCGGCGAGAGAAGCAGCGTCGCCAACGCAAATACGGCGAGGAACGACAGGGAATCGAACAGGTAGTTGGCGACGATATGGGTGTAGAAGGTCGAGCCCCCGTGCGTGCGATCGTCGCCGAGTATCTGGACGTAGGCCTCGGTAATCTTGGCGAACAACGGCCGCATGACGCCCTCGACAGCGTCAGTATGGGCAAACTCGCGCTCGCGATCGAGACTGAACTGCAGTTGCTCGCGAAGCAAGTTGGCTTCGTGTGCAGTGATGGACAGCGCAAGGCAGCAACTGACGAGCAGTCCCAGCGTGACCGGATTGAAGAAGCTTCTTCTCACCTTGAACAGGAGCAGCAGCGGAACGAGTGCGACGGCCACGTAGAAGGCTATTCCGGCATACCGCAGCAGACCCGGGAGATACCTGTCGGATATATTTACCCAGTACCAGGCAATGACCAGAATGTTCGAGACAATCCAGAACCCGAGTACCAGGCCGAGAGATGGTGTCTTCACGACCGCCTCAGAAGTCCAAAATCGTCCAAGTGCGCCACTTGATGACAGCATCACCCTCGCCCCGAAAATTGGCCCGTCCAGCTAATGCTGCAGAATACCGGCGAGATTCATGTGCGCCGGACGCGAGTGCTCGATGCCCAGCAACGTCCGCCGATTATCGTTCGTGCGCTGCAAGTGCAGGCTGGCGAGTGTCATTCCGACGCAAGTGGTAACCGTGGTCCCGCGACCGCCGAACGGCTTGAGAAAATCGAACACGCGACTGCCGAACATGTCGACGACCGACATCTCGCGCGCACCGAGCGGCGGAATTTCGCCGAAATCGCCCTCGATCTGCTCGCCATCCTCGCGGATCAGCTTCGAGGTCGGCCGCGCCGAATGAGCATATTCGGGATCAGAGGAGTGATTGATCAGCATCACGCTGCTGACGATGTCACTGGTCGCAATGATCTTCGGATTAATTCCGGTGAACCCGACATGCGCCTTGAGCCTGCCCTCGTTCAAGGGGCGGGCAAACGCGCCGGTGCGGTAGATCGCGACGTTGTCCCGATCGACATAGGTCATCGAATAGCTGGCAGGCGAGGATCGGAAGCCGTCCATGCGACCGCGCGACATCACGGCAATGACCAGATAATCGTCCTGCGGCAGCTTGAGCGAGGCGAACAGGCGCGACAGCTCGATCTCCACGGAGGCGCCAGGCGCGTAGCTTTCCGGAAACGCGTAGGTCGCCCGGTACTCGCCATCACGCGACAGGATGTGTAGCCTGAACCGGAGCTTCTTGCTGAAGCCCGAGGCGACCAGACTGGCGAGCTCGGGCACGAGATCCTTCACCGTTTCACGAAGATTCTTGCGCAGGCTACCGGCGACGAGGCTACGAAGATACCTGACGTCGACCGGACGGTACCAAGCAGGGATCGAGAAACCCATGCGCGACTCGACACCCGCGAAAGTCGGAAACATGAATCTGGGCTCGTAGGGCTTCCAGGGACTGGACGAGAAACGTGTCACGAATGCGCCCTTAAAAATGATGCAGGCTGAACTTGCCGTTGGCAAATTCATAATAGCTGAACGGACTGGCGATGTTGGTTCCCTTGAACTCCAGGGCGAAACCTTCGGCCGCGCCGATCAGCCCTTCAGCCTCGGGGAAAAGGTCCAGCGTGCCGATGCGAACGGCGCCCATCGGTGCGATCTCAGGCAGCGCACGCTGACCCAATTCGGTGCCGTCCAGGGCCACGAGCCTGGCCGTCCCGACCGAGACGCCCTCGGATGCGATGCAGGAGTTCACGAGCACCACGCCGGACTCCTTCAAGAACCGCGTAAGATAGGATTGCATCCAGGCGGAGGTCGGGAACGGCGCTGCGGCGACCGGTTCGCGCTCGTGCGACAGCGTTATCGCGCCGTGCTGCGAGAAATATTGTGCGTAATAGCCGGTCGTCACCTTCCGTCCGGGACGAAGCTTGGTCTCGTGCTTCGGGACCAGCGTCATCGCGACCGTTCCCGAAACGCGTGGACACAGCTCCGACGTCTGCAATTGCAATTGTCCGTTGACGCCGAGTTCCCTGTGGAAATATCCGGCCGGCTTGCCCGCCCCGTCGAAGAGCCAGACATGAGCATCCACCTCCGGATGATCCTTCATGAAAACCGAGAAGTAGTTGAAGGCGCAGATTTCCGTCGTGACGATCTCGTCGTTGCGCAGGTATAGCACGGCGGGCGGATAGCCCCTTGCGACGGCCTCGCCAATCAGCAATTCACCGGGCATGCGACAGGACTCGGCGGGAGAGCAAGGGATCGGCATGGACCGAACCGGCCGGCGGCTCTGGACAAATCATACGCGATGTTCTTGCCCGCATGCTAAAACGTCGACGCGATTTCAGGCTTGTTTACGCTGAGCCGACAGGAGAATCAACCGGGAACGGCGTCGCATCGCGCAGCTCGAAAGCCACGGCACGAGCACCGTCGTCATGCTCACGAGCAGCCGGTTTTCTTCAGCCGCGTGGCAGCCGGAAAACGCGCGGCAGCCGGACAAGATGATGCTGTACAGGCGCCCACGACTTCCCTGCCCTGGAATCCTTGCAATGCCCCTGCGGCTCCCGTATGACCGAATCCGGCTACGGGACCTGGTACCCGCTTGAAAACAGGCCGGAACATCGGCCTATCCTGGATCAAAACCGTGCTTCAGCGACTGCTCGTGCGCATCACTCCAATCACGGCGTCCATTCCGCCGAGGAACCGCTGACGTGCGCTGGCAGACAAAGGCGCGAGCGTTCTCGGTGCTGTCGAATATCCCCTGGGGCGAAGACTTGCACTATGCCCTGCAGCGCTACGTCACACGACGACTGCCACGACCCGAGAAGCAGGTCAGATCCATCTACACCCTTGCCCAGCGGCTACTGGCAGTCCACGAGACGTACAGCTTGCGGCCGCTGCGGGATTCGACCTGCTTCGAGTTCGGCGCGGGACGCGATCTGATCGTTCCGCTGGCTTTCAGCGCCCACGGCGCACGGCGCTTCATCACCGTCGACATCGAGCGCTTGGCCAAGCTGGAACTGATCCGCTCCAACGCCGCCATCGTTTCTCGACTGAGCGGCACTGACCACCCCGAGATAAATTCCCTGGAGGATCTCGAGCCTTCGTGGAGGATCGACTATCGCGCACCGTCCGATGCCCGGACGACCGGCCTGCCCGCCGCCTCGATCGACTGCGCGGTCTCCGTCGAAACGCTCGAGCACATTCCCAAGCGCGACATCGCGGCAATCTTGAAGGAGCTGCGACGCATCATGCGTCCTGACGGACTGATCCTCATGCAGATCGACTATGGCGATCATTTCAAGGGCTTCGATCCGTCCATCAGTTCGTTCAACTTCCTGACCTATTCCGAGGAGGATTGGGCGCCTTTTCAGTCGCGCTTCCAATACGTCAATCGTTTGCGCCACAGCGAATATCTGCAGCTGTTCAGGGAGGCAGGGTTTCAACTGCTGAGCGACCAGCCCGACCGCCGGCCGCCGGAACAGCATATCCTGGAACGACTGGCACCATGTTTCAGAGACTTCTCCGAAGAGGACCTTTTTACGCTCGGCTCGCTGATCGTTGGCCGCCCGGCCGAGCTATCGAAAGGAAACTGAAGATCGCCATCTCCCGGTTGCTTGGCCGAAGCCCATTGTAGAGATCTCCCGATGTGGACGACCACATTTGTCCTGACGTTCCTGTTCTTCCTGATACAGCTCGGCACCGGGTTTTCGATTCTGGCCATTGCCTCAACGAAATTCGTCGAGGTGTGCCGATTCACGAGGGCTCAGCTCGTCGTTCTCGGATTTACGGTTGGCGCATCGACAACGGGCATCCTGCTCGGACTACTCTCGCTATTCGTAAGCGATATGCGGCTTCACCTCGCTGCAATGCTTGCCGTCTCCGGCTTCGGCCTCGTATGGTCATGGCCCAACTGGCGCCTCGGCCCCGGAGAGACACGCGCCGCGGCCACTTGGTGCATCCTGGCGGTGCCGATCGCGCTCCTGACGTGGTGGTGGTCCTTCGGCGCATTTTCGAGCTTTCCTTACGGGGACATCGGCGCGGATGTTCACTGGATGAAGACCGCGCAGGAGTACGCCGACGGTGGCGTCATCAATCCCTACGCGGCCCAATCCTATGTCGATCTTCGCTCGGCACTCGCAGGCTCCCTCGCTGGAACGCTCGGCCTGGATCTTCTGAGATTCAACTGGACATATCGCTTCTTCTCAATCCTGTTCTTCCTGTTGGCGTCCTACGCCTTCGTGCAAGGCATCTATTCCACGTCCCCGCGAAAGTGGATCTCCTTCTTCTTTGCCGCGACCGGCAACGCGATTGTCCTGATGACAAACGGTAGCCTGGCTGTCGCCAGCAGTGTCGTGTTTCTCGGCGTGCTGATGAACAATGCCGAGCGGCACGCAAACGATCTGTCGACACGATCTGTTTTGCTGCTGACGGCTATCGCCGGTGCAACGCTTCTGCTCGCGTTCGCATTCAACAATAACACGCTTGTACTTGCGTTACTCATGGCCGGGCTACTCGTGGTGAGGATCCTGGGTAACACGCGAAGATATGCAGGGCTTCTCTTTCTTGGTTGCATCTGGCCAGCAACGCTGCTGCTTGCACATCGCGGTTCCTTTCTGTTCGTTCCAACAGTCCTGGTCTGCTGGCTTCTCTATCTTGCCATCGTGCGGGTGATTTCCGTATGGCCATCCGCCAGCATCTCGGTCCTGCGATTTCTTTCCTTCGCGCTGCCCCTGATCATTGCCGGAATTGTCGTCTGCGTTGCAGGAATGCGCTTCGGCTACATTCCGCCGATGAGCGCCAATGACACGTTCTCCCCGATCACTGGCCTAATTCTAGGCAGACGGATCGAGGGCGGCGAAGAGCTGTTCCTGGGCTCCGGGCCGCAGGTCGCGATGATCGAGCTTGGCAGGGCGATGGGCCCGCTTTTCACTATTTGCATCACGCTGGGCGTCGCATGGTGGTGGATGACCCGACCGGTCCTCCGTAGTCCCTCTGGCGCGATCGGACCTCAAACCGAATGCTTCCTGACACTCGTGTGGTCCTGGATTGCCGGCTGCGGCCTGATACTGGCCGCTCTCTCGGGCTTCCCTTTCCTGTATCGCATCAGCACAATCATATTGTCGTTGCTGACGATCGCGGCCACCGAGACTTTCTGTCAGTTACTGATCGATACCAGCCCTCCCCGATCCCGACGGGCCATGGTTGCGGCGGCGGTCACGGTGCTTGCGACCGCCCTTGTGGTCTTGATCTACGCGTTTGCGTGGCGGACCGACCTGCCTTTTGCCGGCTACCAGTCATTCTTGCGACCGACGGAAATCGCAGGCATCGTACTGCTCACGGCGCTCGCACTATTGACCCTGGCCCGGTTGCGACGGGTCTACATTTACAGTCTCGCCGGGGTCGTGGGGTTGGGCATGGCGATAGACAAGATCGGCCTGTCAGGCATTGTTAGAAGCTACAGTTACGGTGCGCTTCCGGACCGCACTGAGGTCATTTCCCATTACAACGCCGACGATCTTGAAGTCGCACGCTGGGCCCGCGGCAACCTGCGAAAGGGCATCCTTCTCTCGGATCCGTATACATTGGGCATGGTCCAGGCCATCACGGGCGCGCCGGCCGCCTATCTGTTCTCCAATCTGGACACCGTGAACGAAGCGGTCGCGAAGCGGACAAAATCGGTGGTGCGCACGATCCTGCAGCCGACCGAAGGACATCAGCGGCTTGAAAGCACCTGCAGCTTGATCGCTCCCCTGGTGGGGGCGATCAATTCGGAGGCCTTCTTCCAGATGCGAAGGGTCGACGCGCTGGGCGGAATCATGAAATCTGTCCGCACCGTGCCCGCAGCGGTTCGGAAGGCGGCCCCGCCGTCTTCTGACCTCATCGCGTCCGGAAGCCCGGAAATGCCCGCCGAGCAAGCCAAGTCCACGATCACGAACATCCTGGCGACAGGTGAGAACGCCTGGAACCTCGTCGCGATCATCACGCCCCGCACGATCGCGTGGACACATCTCGCGGCCGACCAGCGTCTCAGCTATTTTCCTCCTGTTGAGCCGATGGCGCCCGCTATCGCCGATGCGCTTCGCGCAAGCCCGTTTCCGGTGCTGTTTGCCAACAGGCAGGCGATCGTCGTTCGCATTCCCTGTTCACGCTGATCGTGGAAATGGGATTGAAATTGTCCCTCGCATTGTCGCAGATTGCGTTAGGCATCACCGTCCACACCATCAAAAGAGCACATCATGCTGAGACAGGCCGTCATCCTCGTCGGAGGGCTCGGCACACGGCTAGGTGAGCGCACCAAGCTGGTTCCTAAGCCAATGCTCGAGATTGGCGGGCGGCCGTTTCTCGACACGCTGATCGACGAACTCGTGCGCTACGACGTGTTCGACGAGATTCTCCTGCTTGCCGGACACAAGGCCGAGATCGTCGAGAGCCATTATGCCGAGAAGAGCAAGGGCCGGGCAAAGATCCTCGTATCGCGCGAGATCGAGCCGCTCGGCACCGGCGGCGCGCTTGTGCATGCGCGCGACCTGCTGCACGACCGGTTCCTGCTGCTCAACGGCGATTCGCTGTTTGACTTCAACCTGCTCGATCTGATCTCGCGCGCGCATGGCGGCCGCGTCCACATGGCGCTTCGCGACGGCGTGGTCGGGGACCGCTACGGGCGCGTGGTGCTCGATGGCGACGTCGTGCGTGATTTCATCGCTCCCGGCGCGGGCGCCACGGGACCGGTCAATGCCGGAATCTATGTCGTCGACAAATCCATCCTTGCCGACATCGTAGAACTTCCCGCATCGCTCGAGCAGGATGTCTTCCCCGGCCTTTCCGCGTCCGGCACACTGCGCGGTACAGCCTATCGCGGGTACTTCATCGACATCGGAATTCCCGACGATTTCGCGCGTGCTGCTCGCGAGTTGCGGGAGCAGCTACGGCGGCCGGCCGTGTTCTTCGATCGCGACGGCGTCCTCAACCACGATTCAGGATACACTTTCGAGACGCACAAGCTCGAATGGATCGAAGGGGCACGCGAGGCCGTGAAAGCCGTCAACGACGCCGGCTATTTTGCCTTCGTCATCACCAATCAATCAGGCGTCGCACGCGGCTACTACGAAGAGCACCACGTCCTCACGCTGCACCGCTGGATGGCGGACGAGATGGCGCTGATCGGCGCGCATATCGATGCGTTCGAATATTGCCCTGACCACCCCGACGGGACCGTTGCGCGCTATTGCCGAATGAGCGACCGACGCAAGCCGGCGCCCGGCATGATCACCGATCTCGCCAAACGCTTCCCCGTCGACATGACGGGCAGCATGGTGATCGGGGACAAGGAAAGCGACATGAAAGCGGCGCAGGCGGCCGGCGTGGCGGGACATCTGTTCTCGGGGGGCAATCTGGAATCCTTCGTCAAGCAGCACCTCGGCCCGGCACGTGGGGTCTAATCCGGTCGGACTGCGCTCAAATTGCCTGCGGAGATGGTCATCCGGTGGGGAGGAGGACTCGTCTGTTGCACGCAACCGCCAGTGTGCTATAGCGCCATCCTATTGCGAAGACTGGATTAATCGCGTTTGGGGTCCGGCATGGAAGATCTGAAGGGCGCCCGCGTCCTCGTCACCGGCAGCGACGGCTTCATCGGCTCGCATGTCGTCGAGGAGCTCGTGAGAGCTGGCGCCCGCGTCAAGGCGATCGTCTACTACAACTCCTTCAACTCCTGGGGCTGGCTCGACGCGGTACCGGCCGACGTGATGACGTCGGTGGAGGTAGTGGCTGGCGACATCCGCGACCCGCATTTCATGATCGCGGCCGCGAGCGGCTGCACCGATGTGCTGCACCTGGCGGCGCTGATCGCCATCCCATTTTCCTACGTGGCGCCCGATTCCTATGTCGAGACCAATGTGCGCGGCACCGTGAACGTGCTCCAGGCCGCGCGCATGGCCGGTGTGCGGCGCTTCGTTCAGACCTCGACCAGCGAGGTTTACGGCACGGCGCAGACGGTTCCGATCAAGGAGAGCCATCCACTGGTCGGGCAGTCGCCCTACTCGGCCTCAAAGATCGCCTCCGACCAAATGGCGCTGTCGTTCCAGGCTTCGTTCGACATGCCCGTCGTGGTGATCCGGCCGTTCAACACATTTGGTCCGCGGCAATCGGCGCGGGCAGTGATCCCGACGATCATCAGCCAGATCGCGACAGGCAAGCGGAGGATCCGCCTCGGCGCCGTCAGCCCGACCCGAGATTTCTCGTTCGTCACCGACACCGCGCGCGGGCTGATCGCGGGCCTCACGGCGCCTGCGGAGCAAGTCGTGGGCCAGACCATCAATCTCGGCAGCGGCTTCGAGATTTCGGTCGGCGCTACCGCGCAGATGATCGCCGACGTCATGGGGACGACGATCGAAATCGAGACCGATGAAATGCGACTGCGTCCCGCCAATAGCGAGGTCGAGCGGCTCTGGGCCGACAATTCCAAGGCACGCCAGCGGCTCGGCTGGAGCCCGGAATTCGGCGGCATCGAGGGCATGCGACGCGGCATGGTCGAGACGGTGAACTGGTTCACCAATCCTATCAACCTCGGCCGCTACAAGGCTGACGTATACAATGTCTGAGGCGATGGTGGGCGGTCCCGTGACGAAGTCAGGCTTCGATCAAAAGACGATCGTCGATGCCGTGCGACGCGCGGTGGGAACGCCGAACGGCATCCTCGGCCTGCATGAGCCGGTGTTCGCCGGCAACGAGATCGCTTATCTCGAAGAGTGCATCAAGAGCACCTTCGTCTCCTCGGTCGGTCCCTTCGTCGATCGGTTCGAACGCATGCTCGAGGAGGTCACCGGCGCCAGACGCGCGGTCGCCGTCGTCAATGGCACGGCCGCGCTGCATGCCTGCTTCAAGCTCGCCGGCGTCGAGCCCGGCGACGAGGTCATCTCGCCGGCGCTGACCTTCATCGCGACGACAAATTCAATCGCCTATTGCGGTGCAGCGCCGCATTTCGTCGACAGCTCGCTCGACACATTGGGCATGGACGCGCGCGCGCTCGCGGTGCGACTCGATACGATTGCGCAGAAGACCGCGACCGGCACCATCAATCGGGAGACCGGCCGCCGCATCGCGGCTATCGCGCCGATGCACACCTTCGGCCACCCCGTCGATCTGGACACGATCGCCGCCCTTGCGGACGAATGGAACATCGCACTCGTGGAAGACGCCGCGGAATCGCTGGGGTCGACCTACAAGGGCCACGCGGTCGGATCGCGGGCGCGCCTCGCGGCACTCAGCTTCAACGGCAACAAGATCGTCACCACCGGCGGCGGCGGCGCCATCCTGACCAATGACGAGGAGCTCGGCCGCCGCGCCAAGCACCTGACGACGACGGCGAAGCTGCCGCACAAATGGGCCTTCATCCACGACGAAATCGGCTTCAACTACCGCCTGCCGAACTTGAACGCGGCACTCGGTTGTGCCCAGCTCGAGCAGCTCGACGGCTTCCTGGCGAGCAAGCGCAAGTTGGCTTCAGCCTATCAGCGCGCCTTTGCGGATGTTCCCGGCGTCCACTTCGCGCGCGAGCCAAAGGACACTACGAGCAATTACTGGCTGAACGCGATCCTGCTCGACGAAGCAAATGCTGACCGCCGCGACGACGTCCTTGCCGCGCTCAACGATGCCGGCTTTGGCGCGCGTCCGGCCTGGACGTTGATGCACAAGCTGCCGATGTTCGCGCAAAGCCCCCGCGGCAACCTTTCCACCGCCGAATCCATCGAACGCAGGCTGATCAACCTGCCCAGCAGCGCCAGTATCAGGACCCGCGATGAATAGTGGCGCGCGAAAGATCTGTTTCGTCACCGGCAGCCGTGCCGATTTCGGGCTGCTGATCTGGCCGATGCGCGCCATCCGGGGAACACCCGGCCTGACACTTCAGCTCGTCGCCACCGGCATGCACTTCGCGCCGGAGTTCGGCTACACTTTCAACGCAATCCGCGACGAGGGGTTCGAGGTCGACGCGCGCGTCGAGACGTTGCTGAGCAGCGACACCGGCGCCGGCGTCGCGAAATCGGTCGGGCTCGGCGTCATCGGCTTTGCCGATACCTTCACACGGCTACAGCCGGATCTCGTCGTCGTGCTGGGCGACCGTTTCGAGATGTTCGCAGCCGCACAGGCCGCGATGTTCATGCGGCTGCCGATGGCGCATCTGTTCGGTGGAGACGTTACCGAGGGCGCGGTCGACGAATCCACGCGCCATGCCATCAGCAAGATGTCGCACCTGCATTTCACCAGCAATCACGCCTCGACGCGACGATTGATACAGCTCGGCGAGCACCCCTCCCGTATCCACACTATCGGCTCGGTCGGCATTGACGCCATCAAGCATGTCGATCTGATGGACCGCGACGACATAGGCGGCGCGATCGGGATGCCACTCGGCGAACGCAATGCGCTCATCACATTCCACCCCGTCACGGTCGAGGCCGGACGCTCGGTGGCCGAGCTGGACGAATTGTTCGCAGCGCTCTCGACGCTCGATCCCGCCTTTCGTTTCGTGTTCACGCTCGCCAACGCCGATGCCGAGGGCCGCGCCTTGAACGCCCGGATCGAGGCTTTCGCGGCCAGCCGGCCGAACACGATCGCGGTCGCCTCGCTCGGGCAGCTTCGCTATCTCAGCCTGATGAACCAGGTGGACGTCGTGATCGGCAATTCCTCGAGCGGCGTGCTCGAAGCGCCCTCCTTCGGAGTTCCCACGGTCGATATTGGCGACCGCCAGAAGGGACGCGAGCGCGCGACGTCTGTATTTCACGCAGCGCCCGAGCGCGGCGCCATTGCCGCCGCCATCGCCGCGGGGCTGCAGCGCGGCCGTCAAGCCACCGTCAACCCTTACGGCGACGGCGAATCCAGCCGCCGATTTGCTGAAACTATCGCTGGCATCCCCGATTTCAGACCGCTTCTGGTCAAAGGCTTTTACGAGCTTCCGCCAAGAGGGGCGCAGGCATGACCACGCACACGCTCATCATCGCAGAAGCCGGCGTCAATCATGACGGAAGCCTGGAGAAGGCGCTGGCGCTGGTCGAGGCCGCCGCGGATGCCGGCGCCGACATCGTCAAATTTCAGACCTTCAATGCGAAAGCACTGGCTGGCAGCGCAGCAAGGAAGGCCGATTATCAGCAGCGCACGACGGATGCCGACGAAAGCCAGCTTGCCATGCTGGAACGGCTCGAGTTGCCGCAGGCCGCGCATCACACGCTGATCGAACGTGCGAGGGGGCGCGGCATCGAATTCCTGTCGACGCCGTTCGACGACGCTTCGCTCGCCTTCCTGCTGTTGCTGAAGCTGCCGCGCATCAAGATCGGATCAGGCGATCTCACCAATGCACCGCTGCTGCATGCGGCCGCCAAGGCCGGCGCGAAATTGATCCTGTCGACAGGCATGGCAACGCTCGGCGAGATCGAGGAGGCGCTGGGCGTGCTCGCGCATGGCTACAGCCAATCCGATGCCCCACCAGGCATCGCCGCTTTCCGCGCCGCATGGCGCGATCCAGCAGCGCGCACGACGCTCGCACAGCAAGTGAGCCTGCTGCATTGCACGACCGAATATCCCTGCCCCGTCGGCGACGTGAACCTCGCGGCGATGGGCACGATGCGGTCCGCGTTCCAGCTTCCGGTCGGCTATTCCGATCACACAGACGGTTTCGAGATCTCGGTGGCCTCCGTCGCGCTCGGCGCGACAATCATCGAAAAGCACCTGACGCTCGACCGCGGGGCGCAAGGCCCCGATCACGCGGCTTCGCTCGAGCCCGACGACTTCAAACGCATGGTCATCGCCATCCGCAACGTCGAGCGTGCGCTCGGTGACGGCGTGAAGACGCCAAAGGGCTCCGAGATCAGGAACGTCCCTGTGGCGCGCAAGAGCATCGTTGCGGCGCGCGCGCTGAAGGCTGGCGAGACCATCGGCCCCGCCGACATCACCGCCAAGCGACCCGGTGCGGGCCGGCCGCCGATCGACTACTGGTCGCTGGTCGGAACGGCCGCGCCCCGCGCGCTCGAACCGGACGATCCGCTTTAGCCTTGCGGCTTGGCCGGCACACCGCGAAGGACCGATCCTGGCGGGCATGGCGCCGTGACGACCGATCCCATCGCGACCAGCGTGTCGTTGCCGATCGCGATGTGGTCCCTGACCCGGCTGCCGAGGCCGATGAAGCAGTTCTCGCCGATCGTCGTGCCCCCGCCGACCACGGTTCCCGGCGACAGGTGCGTGCAATCGCCGATTCGCACGTCGTGCTCGACGACGACAGCGGAATTGATGATGCAGTGATCGCCGATGCGGCTTCGTCCATTGACGATCGCGCCCGGCATGATGACGGTGCCTGCGCCGATCGTGGCTGACGGCGAGACGATCGCGCGCGGATGAATCACGGACGCCCAGCGCTTGACCGGCATGCGGCCGATCATCTGCCGGCGTGCGGGCCCCGCCTGCATCGATCCGACTCCCACCACGAAGGCGGCATCCGGATACTCTGGCGCGGCCTCGTCGGTTCCGAGATAACTGACGTCGCCCAGCGTTCCGGGCTGCCGATCGAGGAAGCCGACGACCTTGAACTGGCCGGACAACAGCGCCGCTTCGTAGACCATGAAGGCATGCTCGCCGCCGCCTATGATGATGAGATCATCCATCGCGATTCCCCTGCGCCCGGCGATCTTAACGGGGGATCGCGGGTCTTCAAACCGTCGATTCGGGCCACGAAACGCTGGGGTTAACGGAGCTGTTCAGGGGGTACCGTTGGGGTTGACGCCGCCTCTCGCACCCGCGATATAGCAAGCTCAGCCGTGGGCCGCCCCCGATATCTGGCGTATACGAGGCAGATTGCCATGAAATCCTGGCGTAAGGCCGTCGTTGGAACGCAGGCGACCGTGGGCGAGGCCATTGCTGCCATCGAGAGCGGAAGCATTCAGATTGCGCTCGTGCTCGACGACCAGAATCGCCTGCTCGGCGTGGTCACCGATGGTGACGTGAGGCGTGGCCTGCTGCGGGGTGTACCGCTCACCGGACTTGCAACTGACATCATGAACCGCGGCCCGGTGTCGGCTTCTGCGACGCTGCCGCGCGAGGATCGCCTGCAGCTGATGCGGCAGAAGTCGATCAAGCAGCTCCCGCTGCTCGACGAGGGCGGCCATCTGGTCGTGGTCGAGACGCTCGATGAACTGCTCGAACCGGCTCACTATCCGAACCCTGTCCTGATCATGGCGGGCGGCCTTGGCGAGCGCCTGGGCGCGCTGACGCGCGACGTGCCGAAGCCGATGCTCAATGTCGGCGGCCGACCGCTGCTCGAGACGATCGTCCGCAACGTCGTGCAGCAGGGTTTTGGCAACATCTTCATCTCGGTCAACTACAAGGCCCAGACGATCAAGGACTACTTTGCCGATGGTGCCGCCTTCGGCGCCAATATCCAGTACGTCCACGAAACGGAACGCCTGGGGACTGCAGGCGCCCTCGGACTCTTCAGGGCGCCGCCGGCTCTGCCCATGATCGTCACCAACGGCGACATTCTCACCACGATCAACTACGGGGCTCTCCTCGATTTCCACAACGCGACGCCGGCTGAAGCGACGATGGCCGTGCGCGAGCACAAGGTGCACGTACCCTATGGCGTCGTGTCCACGTCAGACGGTTTTCTCGACGCCATCCGCGAGAAGCCGACCGAGAGCTGGTTCGTCAGTGCCGGCATCTACGTGATCGGCCAGTCCGTCTTTCGCCACGTCACGCCCGGCGCCAGTATCGACATGCCGACCGTGCTGGAACGCGTGATCGCCGGCAAAGGGCGGGTTGCGGTCTATCCCATTCGCGAATACTGGCTCGACATCGGCCGCCTGGAGGATTTCGAGCAGGCTCATGCGGAGTTTCACGAGGTCTTCCCGTGACCTCGACAAAAGCCGTCGTGGTTGGCCTCGGCTCGATCGGCACAAGGCATGCGCGCATCCTGCGCGAGCTTGGCCTGGAGGTCGCGACCGTCAGTCGCCGCGAAGGCGGCGATTACGGATCGATCACGCAGGCCGTCGCGACGGCGCATCCGGACTATGTAGTGATTGCCACCGAGACCGCGCGCCACGCTGACGATCTGCAAGAGCTCGCGCAGGCAGGCTTCCACGGCAGCGTTCTTGTCGAAAAGCCGCTGTTCGCAACACCGGCACCGCCCCCGAGATATCCGTTTTCCCATGTCAGCGTCGGATACAATCTGCGCTTTCACCCCGTGATGACGTCTCTGGCCGAAAGACTGCGCGGGCGCGACGTGATCACGGTCGCCGCCTATGTCGGCCAGGACATCAGGGACTGGCGGCCTGGCCGCGATCACCGCGCGACCGCATCCGCCACGGCCGACGCCGGCGGCGGCGTGCTGCGCGATCTCAGCCATGAGCTGGATTATCTCCTGTGGCTGTTCGGCCCGTGGCATCGCGTCGCCGGGCTCGGCGGCGCGTCGGGCGCGCGCGACATCGACGTCGATGACCACCTCGACCTGCTGCTCGATATGCAGCGGGCGCCGTCGGTCCACGTCCACATGGACTATCTCGACCGACAGGGCATCCGCCGCATTCGCGTCAATGTCGACGACGACACCATCGAGGCAGATCTCGTTGGCAGCCGTCTTGCCGTCAACGGCAAGGCCATGGAGATCCCCAGCGAGCGCGACCAAAGCTATCGCGACATGCACGCCGCGGCGATGCGTGGTGCCAGCCCGGCTTGTTCGCTGCCCGAGGCGCTCGGCGTCGTCCACCTGATCGACGCCAGCGAGCGTGCTCTACGCACCAAGACCTGGATTTCGCCATGAGTCTTCTCTGCACGATCTGCGCGCGGGGCGGCTCGAAAGGAGTCGTCGGCAAGAATGCGCGCGACCTGCTGGGCAAGCCCGTGCTCGCATGGAGCATCGCGCAGGCGCGCGAGACCGGCCTGTTCGACGCGATCGCCTTCAGCAGCGATTCGGATGCACTGCTCGATGCGGCACTTAAGGCTGGCGCCGACATCGCAATCCGACGTCCGGACGAGATGGCGACCGATACTGCACCGAAGCTGCCGGCGATCCGCCACTGTCTCGAGCAGGCCATCGCGCAAACGGGCAAGACGCCGGAGATCTTCGTCGATCTCGACGTCACCTCGCCGCTCCGCCTGGCCTCAGACATTACTGGTGCCGTGGCACTGCTGCGCGCAAGCGGCGCGCGCAACGTCATCACCGGGGCGCCGGCGCGACGCTCGCCCTATTTCAACCTGGTCGAGCAGCGCGCCGACGGCAGCGTCGGTCTCTCCAAACCGGCCGACCCTCCGATCACGCGCCGGCAGGATGCGCCGCGCTGCTTCGACATGAACGCATCGATCTATGTCTGGCGCGTCGCGTCATTCCTGGAGCAGCCTGCGGTGTTCTATCCGGACACGCGCCTGTTCGAAATGCCGGAAGAACGCTCGATCGACATCGATTCCGATCTCGATTTTGCCCTGGTTGAATTGCTGCTGCGCCAACGACTGCCGGCCTGAGGAGCCTCAAGCGATGACCACGAGCTTCAAGGCTTTGTTCGATCTGACCGGCCGAACCGCCGTCGTCACCGGAGGCTGTGGCATCCTCGGGCGCCGCTTTGCCGAGGGCCTTGCCGAGTTCGGCGCCAACGTTGCGATTGTCGATCTGGATCAGGCCGCAACCGAGGCTGCAGCAGCCGACGTCGCCTCCCGCCATGCCGTCCGCGCCAGAGGCTACGGTTGCGACATCACCAATCCTGAAGCGGTCCGCAACACAGCCGATGCGATCGAGGCCGACCTCGGACCGGTCTCGATCCTGCTCAACAACGCCGCCAGCAAGACCCGCGACGTCGACGCCTTTTTTGCCCCGGTGGAGAAGTTCTCGCAGGACACCTGGCGGGAGATCATGGCAGTCAATCTCGACGGCATGTTCAACGTTGCGCAGGTGTTCGGCGGCCGAATGGCCGAGCGCGGCTACGGCGCTATCGTGCAGACAGCCTCGATCTACGGCCTGCTGGCGCCCGACCAGCGCATCTACGAAGGCTCCGAATATCTCGGCCGGGCCATCAACACGCCCGCCGTCTACACGGCATCCAAGGCCGGCGTGATCGGCCTGACCAAGCACCTGGCGACCTATTGGGCGGCGAAGGGCGTCCGCGTCAATACCCTCACCCCCGGCGGGGTCGAGAGTGGGCAGAATGAGACCTTCAAGGCGCGCTATGGAGCCCGTATCCCCATCGGCCGCATGGCTCGCGCGGACGAGATGGTCGGCACAATGCTGTTCCTGGTATCGGACGCCGCGTCCTACGTGACTGGCCAGAACATCGCCGTCGACGGCGGCCTGAGCGCCTGGTAGCACGACCTCAATGATCAAGCGCCTGATCCAGAACACGGTGATTTCGGCGCTTGCCTTCGGCGTAGCCGCCTTGCTGGGCCTTGCGGTCATTCCGCTGATCATCGGGACCTGGGGGGTGACCGAGTTCGGCCTCATTGTCATCTCGCGGCTATTGCTTCCCAGCGGGATGATGGCGGTGCTGGACCTCGGCCTGTCCGAGGTCGCCACGCAGGTCGTCGCGCGTGCGAGAGAGCATCGAAATTGGACGCAGGCCAGCCGTCAGATCGCTTTCCTGGGGGTGGTCTCCATCGCTCTCACCGTGATCCTCAGCGCAGCCATATGGTTCGCGACACCGCTGTTCGTCATCGTGATGAAGGTTGACGCCGCGCATCTGGAGACGTTCACCCGGATCATGCACTGCACCGCCCTCGCGAATCTGATCTTCGTTCCGGCGCTGGTGTGGGAAGGTATCGTCAAGGGCTTCGAGCGCTACAACCTGCTCCGCATTGCGGAAGTCACGTCAACGGCGGGGTATGTCGGTCTGACATTCGCAGCCGCGTGGGCCGCGGCAGGCTTTGAAGTGGTCGCCTACATCTATCTTGCCACGCTTCTGGCCCGCGCCGTCGTCATTGGAATTGCTGCGTTGGTCGCCCTGCGGCACAAGCACGTGCGATTGCTGCCGTGGACGTCGGACATCCGGCAGGATATTCTGCACCGCTGCGTGCTGCTCCTGCAGGGCAAACTGATGGGCGGCGTTTCCGGACCGCTTCAGCCGTTCCTGATCGGATTGCTGTTCGGCCCCAAGGCCGTCGGCACCTACGACGCGCTGGTGCGATTGTCACGGGTTTCCAAAGTCGTCGTCAGCCTCCTGACATCCGCCTTGCTTCCCGTTGCCAGCCGCCTCGACGAGCGCGGCAGCGCGACGGCGTTCCAGCGTCTCGGTGACCTCGGCCTCGTCATGATGCCGATGTTCGTGGTGCCGCCGCTTGCCGCGACCGCGATCCTCTCGCCCGAGATCATGAACATCTGGATCGGTCCCCTTCTTGCGCCATACGCGTTCTGGATGGGTTTGAGCTTCCTGGTTCCGATCTGTGCCCAATACGTGGCGATCGGCAGCCTGATCTTTCTGACGCGGCCGGACGTGCAATCCAGGCTCAACAGGCTGGTCGCCGTTCAGCTTCTGGTCTGGGCGGTGGTCTCCGCCGCGACATTGCACCTGTTCGCGGAACGCGCTTTGATACTCGGCCAAGTCGTCGGCAGTATCGTTATCCTGCCCTTGCAGCTGAGAGAGTTGCGCGGTGCACTCGATCTCGACCGCAATCGCTTCGCGAAGGGTATCGGAACCCAGTTCGCAATCCTTATGCTGGCAAGCATTTTTCTAGCAACAATTGCAGGTTACATTCGGTTCGACAGCGTGCTAAAGCTCGCGCTCGGTTCCATGGTTTTCTGTCTGGTTACCTGGACACTCCAGTACTTCCTCGTGCTTGAAAAGCGGCACCGGACTGTATTTCCAGCCGTCGGACAACTGATGGGACTGACATCCAAAAGCAATTGAATGAACATCCACGCGACAGACACGAAAGCCGTCATCACAGGTTTCGCTCCGGCGTCGTTGTCGGACAAGGCGGCGACTTATGCGCTGGATGCAGCGAGGAGCATCGGACGCCTCGCGATGCGCCGCGTCAAACGCACGGCCGACGTCGTAGATTCCGAGTACAATCTATCGCACTGGCAGCGAACGCTGTCGGAAAAGGCCTGGACGAAGGCCGCAAGCATCGGCGAATTCCTGATCCCGAAGAATCCCGCGCGGGGTCTTCGCAAGGTCGACAATCAGATCTGCAGGGTCGCAGCCGACGACTATTATCGCTATCGCGCCAGGGCCCTCGGCGAGCTACTCGCGCGACACACGGGTGGCGCCACGGAGATCGTCGAACTCGGTGCGGGCTGCGGCATCAATCTGCTGTCGCTGCATCTCAATCATCCCGACTGGAGGCTGCGCGGGTTCGACATCGCGCCGAACGGCATCGCTGCGGGCCGCGAGATCGCAGCGCATTATGGCCTGTCGGACCGGATAACGCTCGACAGGATCGACCTGACCGACGGCAACGACCCAAACTACGCGGCGATCAGGGACCAGGTCGTTTTCACCTATTTCTGCATCGAGCAAATTCCTTACGACGTGCGCAAGGTGGTGGACAACATCATCGCTGCGAGGCCGAAACGCGTCATCAACATCGAGCCGACGACGGAGCTGCTGAATTTTTCGAGTCCGCGAGATCTCGTCAGCTTTCTCTACATCCGCTCGGTCGACTACCAGACCCAGCTGTTCTCGACGCTCGACGATTACGAGCGACAGGGCCGCGTCCGCATCTTGGCTCGCGAACGCATGCCGTTCGCACCGACGATTCACAATGATGGTTTTTTGTATTGCTGGGAGCCCACATGACAACCGTCGACACGACGGCTGATCGGCCTGCCCCGAAAAAGGCGAAGATCAGCCAGTTCCGCCGCCTCCTATGGCACGTCAACCGCACCGATCTCGGATGGGGGCTGAAGGCGGCTCTGACCGCCCTGCAATTGCCTGCGCGCGCAAAGCGCGTCGCGCTTCTCAAGCAGCTTCCAGCCAAGCCCGAATGGGCCGAGGCGAGCCGCAAACTCGCCGAGGACGGTTACGTCGACGTGTCCGCGCTCATCGATCGCAGCCTCGCGGAAGCCGTCGCGACGTTCGCCGACGGCAAGGTGAGCCGCCTCAATGAGCTCGTCGGCCAGCAGAAGGAACGGCACAAATCGTTCTGGGTCAGCCTGCTGGACGAGGATCTCGTCAACGGCGCCTTTGCGACCGACCATCCGTTCGTGCGCAACGCCCTGCAGCCAGCCGCGCTGCGCATCATCGGCGATTTCATGCACGACCTGCCGCAATTGTCGGACGTGGTGCTGACGCTGTCGCAGCCGACTCCGAACCAGGCGCTGAGCTTCTCCCAGCTATGGCATCTCGACCACGACGACAAGCGTGTCTGCAAGCTCTTCATCTACCTGACCGATGTGCGGAACACCGCCGACGGTCCGTTCACCTTCATTCCAGCCGGACCATCGAAGGCGTTCCGCAACACGCTCAAGAGCCACATGAGCGATGCGCAGGTATTCGCCAAGACCGGTCCCGGCGTGGTCAAGGAGATGGTCGCGCCCCGCCTGTCGTGCTTCATCGTCAACACGGCCCGCTGCCTGCACATGGGAAGCCGGATCCAGTCGGATCACAGCCGCCTCCTCTACACGGCAACCTATATCCAGCAGCCGCGCATCTATCCCGAACCGCCGGCGCGCTTCCGCGCGGCGGGTGCCCTGACGGAGCTTGAGCGCACCGTGATGCGGCTCTGACACGGACCTGCCGGGAGCCCACATCTTGCGCATAGGCCTGGTGGTCGATCACCCCAAGCGTGACCTGCCGGGGGCAGTCATGCTCGGTTATCAACTCGCGCGGCGCGGCGTCTCCGTCGTGCTGGTGCCGATGTACGAGCAGGCCGTCGATGTCCCGCGACTTGGGCTGGACGCGCTGGTCGTCAACTATGCGCGTCCCGTCAATCTCGGCCTGATGCAGAGCTTTGCCGGAGCCGGGCTGGCGCTGTACGTGCTCGATACCGAAGGCGGCGTGCTCGCGGAAAAGGGCGGCAACTCGCCTCCGGCGATGGCCGCTCATATCAAGGGCAGCGGCTACGCCGATATCCTGTCGGGCTATTTCTTCTGGGGAAGCCGGCTGCACGACGCCTTCCTCGCAGCCGGAACGATGAAGCCGGAGCAGCTTCACCTCACCGGATGTCCCCGATTCGATTTCGCAGCCCCTCGCTGGCGGGCGCTGCTCGACGGCGAGCCACGCGGCTATTTGCTCGTCAACGCCAATTTCCCGCTGGTCAATTCGCGCTTTACCGGCAAGCCGGGCGGAGAACGCGAAGCGATGGTGCGAGCCGGTTGGGATGGCGCCTATGTCGACCGCTTCATCGCGGACCTGAAGCAGGTCTTCACCAACTATCTCGCCGAGATCGAGCGGCTCGCCGCAGCGCGGCCCGACCGCAACATTCTGGTGCGCCCGCACCCCTTCGAGAGCGAGGAGGTCTATCGCAACGCCCTCTCGCGCCACCCGAACGTCCTGATTGACGGCACCGGCAGCGTGCTCGACCGCATCCGCAATGCAGCCGCCGTCATTCATCTCAACTGCGGGACGGCGGTCGAATCGGTCTTGCTGGGGAAATTGCCGCTCCAACTCGAATATTTGAACACATCGATCACCGCCGGCCATGCCGCGCTGCCCGCGCGCGTGAGCCGGCAGGTTGACTCGTTCGAAGAGCTGCTCGGCGCAGTCGATCACATCGAGCGTGAGACCGAGACCTTCGATTTCGCTCGCGTTCACGCCGCCGATATCGAAGCCTTCTTCCATCTCAACGACGGAAGAGCTGCCGAACGCGTCGCCGACGTCCTAGCCCGCGCAACGCATTCGGGCCACCCCTACCTCTCGCTGCTTGCGACCGTGAAAGGCACGCGGGCAAAGCCGAGCCTAGGCCAGATCGTCAAAGGCGCCGCCAGCGCAGCGCTCGGCTCGGCCGTCACGGAGCGGCTACGCAGCCAGTTCAACCCGGCTCGGCGCGACAAACGGATCGCGCCGTCATTCGTCCAGACCCTGCTTCAGCGCATCGCCGCCTATGACCAGGCGAGCCCGTCTCAATTTACGGCAAGACGCGCGCAATGCGCGACGACGGGCTTGCCGCTCGCGAGCATTGCGATCGAACACGTCCGATAGAACCATGGCAACATCTGCAAAGACCATTCTCATCACCACCCTTGCCGAATACCAGACCCGGTTCTGGATTCCGGTCGCGCAACGCTTGCGCGCGGCAGGCCACGATGTCGAGCTGCTCGCCTTCGATGATCGCAGCGCGGAGATGTCGGCTACCGAAGGCGTTCCGGTCACGAACATGTATCGTGAAGGCCTCAAGGCCGGCCCCTCGCCCGAGGATCGCAAGGCGCTCGACGCGCGCGTCGTATCTTACGGACTCGACGGAACCAATTTCCTGTTTAGCCACGAGCGGTTCACTTTCGGAATCCGCGATACTGCCGCGCTGCGCCGGCGCTTCATGATCTATACCAACGCGATGGAGGCGGTGCTCGACCGGCTTGAGCGACAAGGCAAGCGCCCCGAACTGGTGCAGGAACTCGGCGGCTTTCTTTCCGTGATAGCGAGCTTCTACGCCGCAAAGCGCCGCGGCATCCGCAACTGGTTCATCGAGCCTTCGTTCTTTCGCGGACGCATGTACTTTACGCCCGACACTCTCGGCGCACCCGACGTAATGCCGACGCCGGCGGACGCTGTGTCGCCCGAGGTGCGCGCCTATCTCGACGAAACGCTGACGCAGCGCGCGATTGTCATCCCCAGAAAGGATCAGCACCATTATTCGGCGGCCTTCAAGAAGGTCCTCAATTTTCGCAACGCCCGCCGCCTCACCGAGAAGCTGTGGGACCAGTTCGCGCTCGGCAAGCACCAGGAGTTCGGGCACAATCTGCGTCATGCCCGTGTCCACGCTGCGATGGCGCTCAACGCGACACGGCTGCGCAAGCTCTACAAACCGATTCCGGAAACGCCCTTCGTCTACTACCCGTTCCACGTTCCCGCCGACATGGCGCTGACGCTGCGCTCGCCGGACTATCTCGACCAGGTCGCGACCGTTGACTTTCTGCTGCGCACGATCCCGGATTCGCATGTCCTGGTCGTGAAGGAGCACCCTGCCCAGATCGGTGCGATCTCGGCCGATCGCCTGTTCGAACTGGCCCGCCGTTTCGACAATTTCGTACTGCTGCCGCCGCAGACGAATAATTACACCGTTCTCAATCGCGCCGATGCGGTCATCTCCGTCAACAGCAAGTCTGGTGCGGAAGCGCTGCTGCTCGGCAAGCCCGTCGTGGTGATGGGTGATGCGTTCTACCGCTCCTGCCCGCTGGTATACGCGGTCGATCGTCTGGCCGAAGTGCCCGCGCGACTGCGCGAGGCGCTCTCCGCCGGTCCGTTCGATCCGGCCAAAGGCGCGGCTTATTTCGAATCTGCCTGGCGCCGGTCTTATCCGGGCGAGCTTTATATCGGCGATCCCAAGCTGCTCGACACGTTTGCGGCCTCCTTGCGCGCGGCAATCGCCGAGCCGGCCCGCGTGAGCTGAACGGACCCATCATGCCGCTCGTCTCGATCATTACACCGTCCTGGAATGTCGAAGGCCTGATCGAGGAGACGATCCGCTCGGTGCAGAACCAGACATTCGCCGATTGGGAGCTCTTGATCGCCGACGACTGCTCGACTGACAAGACGCCGGCTATCATCGCGGACATCGGCGAGCGCGATCCACGCGTCAAGCTGATCCGGCAAGCCAGAAATGGCGGCCCGGCGCTGGCGCGCCAGGCGTCGATCGACGCCGCTCAGGGCCGCTATCTCGCCTTCCTCGACAGCGATGATCTTTGGCTGCCCGAGAAGCTGGAGCGGCAGCTTGCCTTCGCGCAGGAGAAGCAGGCCGCCCTCAGCTACACCGCCTTCCGCCGTATCAACGAGGCTAACACCGTCACCGGACGGCTGATCGAAGTGCCGGCCTCGCTGACTTATGACCAGCTCCTGAAGAACACGGCGATCGCGACGCTGACGGCGATGGTGGATCGCGAGATCGCCGGCCCCATCGTGATGAAGAACGAGGGCTACGACGATTTCTGCCTGTGGCTATCGATCCTCGAGCGCGGCCACACCGCATACGGCCTCAATGAGGATCTTGCACGCTACCGCGTCAGGGGCTCCTCAGTATCCAGCCGCCCGATGCGCTCGGCCAAATGGGTCTGGCAGATCTACCGCAATGTCGAGCACCTCTCCCTCGTCAAATCAGCCTGGTGTTTTGCCCATTGGGGAGCGCGGGCCTGGCTGAAGCGACGGGAGTTCTAGTGACGGCGCAGCTCACCGCGCAAGCCGCACGCTGCAGCGGCCGGAAATGAACATTGCGACCCGGGTCGGTTGTCTCTAGTCTGGCCCAGATCGCAGGGGGCTTTGCGTGGACAATCAAGGTGTTATTCCAATCGCAGCGCGTCCCCACGCCGATGGCCGGGCCTGGATTGGCTGGACGCTGTGCAGCCTGTTTCCTGCAATTTTTCTGCTGGTTCTGTTCGCGCTCACGTCACTTAGCGCGCCCGAACATGACGACTTCTGCTTCGCGGATTTGTACGCGCGTCATGGTTTCATCGATACCGTATCGCTCTTCTATCACTCGCAATCGGGCCGAGTTCTGGCTCTTTGGCTGACCCAGGTTCCGCCGGCGATCTCCGCAGCGGCGGGTGTCAGCCTGTTGTCGGCCTATTCACTGACGATGGCCGCGAGCGCAGGGCTGTTCCTGGCCGGCACGGCGCTCGCCATAGTCCGTGCATGGCCTCGCACCACCGCTCTGCAATTGGTTTTCCTCATACTTGCATTCGCGAGCGCCGTGGTCAGCGCTGCCCCGAGTGTGCGCGATCTGCTCTATTGGCTCTCGGCCGTGACCTGCTATGTCCCGCCCGCCTTGATCACCATCCTAATCCTCGGAGAGTGCATTCGGACCCTTGACGGGGAGGCCGGCTTCTCCTGGACGCTCAGCCTTGCGATGGCTCTAGGCGGTTTCGCGGCTGCGCTATGCAACGAATTCACCGGGCCGTGGCTGCTGCTGATTGTCTCGGCGTCACTGGCTGCGCGCCATCTCTTCGGCCAGCAGCGCCAGATCGTGCATCACTTGCTGATCGCGATCGCCATCGCGATCGGGTGGATCATCGTTGTCTCGGCCAGCGGCAACAGCGCGCGCATGGAACAACTCCCGAACGGCGGGCATGTGACATGGTCGGTGTTTCAAGCGCTCATCGACTCGCTCGTCGGTCTCGGTCGTTTCCTTCGAGAGCCCGCCATCGTCGCCTGGTTCGCCGCCGTCGGCCTCATCGCATTGATCGAGCCTGACCCGACGCCCCAGGGGCCCCAAGTGAGAAAGCTGTTGGCTCTCGGCACAATCGCGATCTGCCTGGCGTGCTGCTACTTCGAATATTTCGCTCATCGCTATGCGACGGGCATGCGGCTCATTGAACGGGCGCAGAACCAAGCATTGATCCTGCTGCTGTTCGGATCGACGCTGGGAGTCAAGCTGATCGTCGGTGCCTGCCGCCCGCAATTGCGCGAACGGGTTGCGGCGGGCGCGTTTCGCGGCCTGCTCGGCCCCATCGGGATGCCTGCGGGCTTGGCACTGCTCACGATCGCTTCGCTCTGCCTGAGCTCCACGGCATTTCAGCTGCGCGCGCAGTGGCAGGGCCTGTACCCGTACTGGCGGGAGAGCGCCGAACGGCATGCCCTCCTGACGACGAACCGCGAGCCCGTTGTCGCGGTTCCCCGTCACAGATGGACGCCGTCCCTGCTGATGACCGCCGATGTGACTGGCAACGCTGACCGGTTGCCGAACGACTGCATCGCCAGATATTACAACAAGTCCGCCGTCTACGCCGCCGACACGCCGCGATGAACATTTGCCCTTCTCGAGAGATGCGAACGTGAAAACAATCAGCGTCATCACGCCCTGCTATAATGAAGAGCTCAACGTCAGGGATTGCTATGATGCGATCCGGAAGATCTTCGACGCCGAGCTCCAGGGCTATCGGCGCGAGCACATCTTCTGTGATAACGCTTCCGACGATCGCACGGTCGAGATCCTGCGCGAGATCGCTGCACAGGACCCCGCGGTGAAGATCATCGTCAACGCGCGTAACTTCGGCCCGCTGCGCAACACTTTCAACGGCGTGATGGCCTCGCGCGGCGACGCTGTCCTTCTGTTCATGCCGGCCGACCTGCAGGATCCACCCGAATTGCTTCCCGAATTCGTCAAGCTGTGGGAAGCCGGATACGAGATCGTCTACGGCATCCGCGCGGTGCGCGAGGAAGGGCGGCTGATGCGCGGCATCCGCAACGCCTATTACCGCCTGCTGACCCGCTTCTCCGAGGTCAACGTTCCGCCCGGCGTCGGCGACTTCCAGCTCGTCGACCGGCGCGTGGTCGAGGCCATGCGGCACGTTCGCGACACATATCCGTTCATGCGGATGATGACGTTCGAATGCGGCGGCCGCGCCGTCGGCGTCCCCTACACCTGGCGCCAGCGCAAGAAGGGATTGTCCAAGAACCGCGCCGGCGCGCTGATCGACCAGGGCCTCAACGGACTGGTGTCCTTCACCACGGCACCGGTCCGCTTCGGGCTGCTCGCGGGTTTTCTGATCTCGGCGCTGAGCGTCGGTTACGCCATCGTCAATTTCGTGGTCGGCCTGATTCTGTACCGGCAGCTCGCCGAGCCCGGCATCATCACGCTGATCGTCGCCATGTTCTTCTTCGGCGGCGTGCAGCTGTTTTTCATGGGCATGATCGGCGAGTACGTCCTCGCGATCTACGGACAGGTGCGCGAGAAGCCCGTTGTGTTCGAGCGCGAGCGCGTCAATTTCGATCCCTCGCCGCCGTCTGGCGCATGATGCGCAGGCGGCGTCAGAGCTTCGCCAGCGACTGCTCGATCCGCGCGACGATCGCCTCGGCTGAAAGGCCGGCGGCATCAAGCAGCGCCTCTCGCGACCCCGCCTGCGAGGTCTTGCCGCCCTGCTCGGGAATGCCCATGCCCGTGATCGGCGGCCGGACTGCGTCGCCGGCAAACGCGCCCGCCACCAGGCTGAACAGGCCGCCGCGCAGAATATGCTCTTCCAGCGTCACGATGAGGGAGGCATCGCGCACGACGTCGCGGATCGCGAGCTCGTCGAGCGGCTTCAGACAGGAGACGCTGACGACACCGACGCCGCACCCCCGCCTGGCGAGTTCTCCGGCGGCATCCAGCGCGCGCGATGCAATCGGCCCCGACGCAAGGATGACGACATCCCGTCCGTCACGCAAAACCCTGGGCTTGCGCAGGTCGGTCACGGCGGCGCCGAGATTCGGCTCTCCCTGACGGCTGAGCCGCAGGTAGGATGGCTTGCCGCTCGTTGCGATCAGACGCGTCGCAGCCCGCACCTCAGAGGGATCGCAGGGTACGAACACCTCGATGCCCGGCAGCATCGACATGATCCCCGCATCCTCCAGCGCGTGGTGGGTATAGCCCTGGCTGCCATAGGCATAGCCGGCGCCCACCGCCACGACCTTGACGTCGGCACCATGGTAGCAGACGTCGTTGCGGAGTTGCTCGAGGCAGCGCAACGTCGGGAAATTTCCGATCGAATAGATGAAGACCGTCTTGCCCGACAGCGCTATGCCGGCGGCGATGCCGGCCATGTTCTGTTCGGCAACGCCGACATTGAGATAGCGATCGGGAAACTTCGCCGCAAACGGCTCCAGCACGGAGTAGCCGAGATCGCCGCAGAGCAGCCAGATGTCGGGGTTCTCGCTCGCGGCCTGTGACAGGCTCTCGATGAACGTCGTTCTCATGCGCCAACCTCGGCCAACGCCTGCGCGAGCAGCTCATCAGAAGGCGAGCGGTAGTGCCATTCGAGCTTGTTCTCCATGAAGCTCACGCCCTTGCCCTTCACGGTGTGCGCGATCACGACCGTCGGCCGGCCCGACGCCGTCGGCACACCTCCCAGCACATGCTCGAGCGCAGTGAGATCGTGGCCGTCGATCTCCTCGACCTGCCAGCCGAACGCCTTCCATTTCTCGGCAAACGGATCGAGGTTCAACACCTCGGCGACCGAACCAAAACTCTGGATCTTGTTGAAGTCGACGATGACGCAGAGATTATCGAGCTTGTGATGGGGCGCGAACAGGATGCCCTCCCAGTTCGAGCCCTCGTCGCATTCGCCGTCGCTGAGCAGGCAGAACACGCGGCTGCCAGCACCCGCCGTTCGCGCGGCGAGCGCCATGCCGATTGCAATCGGCAGACCATGGCCGAGGGAGCCCGTGGAAACCTCGACGCCGGGCACGGCATGGCTGACGTGTCCGGTGAAGATCGATCCGTCGCGGCAATAGGTGTCGAGCTCTGCCGGGGAAAAGAACCCGCTTTCGGCGAGGGCGGCGTACATGATCGCCGTGGCGTGGCCCTTGCTGAGAACGAAGCGATCGCGGCTTGCTGCTTGCGGATCGGCCGGATCGACGCGCAGGATCCGCGTGTAGAGCACCGCCAGGATGTCCGCCATCGAGAGGCAGCCGCCGATATGCGAAGCCTTGGCGGCATGCACCATACGCAACGCATGCGCACGAATGCGTCGTGCGAATTCTTTCGGCTCAGGAAGATTTGGTCGCGTCATGCCAGTCTACCGTCTCGCGTAACCCCTCATCCAACGGCACTTCGGGCTTCCAGCCCAAGGCGAGCATGCGCGAAACGTCCGCAGCCAGGACCATAACCTGATCGGGCCGATACGCCAACTCGCCGAAGCCGAGAGCAGCACCCGGGTCAATCAGATCGCGCAGCCGCGTCACGGTCTCGCGCAGCGGCGGTGCGTCCGCACTGCCGACATTGAAGATGCCGCTCGCCGCATCATGCGTGATCGCCAGGCGGAAAGCGCTGGCAGCGTCGCGCGCGTGCAAAAATCCCCAGCGCTGCTCACAAGCCGTCAGCGCCATGGGATGCCCGGAGCGCAAGTTCCGAATCATGCTCGGGATTAGCCAGTGGTCGGCATCCTTCGGACCGTATGTCGAGAAGATCCGGAGCCACGCCCCCCGCAGCCCGCGCTCCTCGCACAGGCGCATCGACATCGATCCAGCCGCGAGCTTGGCCATGCCGTACAGCGTCGTCGGCCGCGGCACGTCGTCCTCCCGGATCGCGCGATCATAGGGTCCGTATTCCGCCTGCGAACCGGCTCCGACGAAGATCCTGGCGCCGGCCTGGGCGGCGAGTTCGACGAGGTCCACCGTATCGGCCACATTGACGGCCTGAACCGGACTGTTGCGATCGCTGCCTGCGACGCCGCGCCAAGCCATGTGCACGACCGCCTCGGGCGCGAACGCCCCGAGTGCTGCACGCAGCGCGTCCGGATGCTCCAGACTGCCCGGGATCACGTGCAGCCGGTTACGAAGCTCCCCGAGGCGCCAATAGGAACTTGCCGGCCGCAACAGCACGGCCACCTCGTGCCCGCGCGCCAAGAGGTCCGCGACGAGATAGGAGCCCAGGAAACCGCTCGCACCGGTGGCAAAAACACGCATAAACCCCGGGTAGATCAGCTACCCGGGCCCGTCAATGTCGCGCTTCCGCAACTCCCCCCTGCCCGGTCCCCCTCCCGGCACGGCTGAACGGCGATCCGAACTTGATTATCCGGCCCATGCGGCTAAACGGAGGGCCGGATCGAGGTTCGACGACGCAGGGGTAGACGCATGAACGACTTCAGGCTGGCCATGATTTCCGCGGGCTTCGAGCACGGCGGAAACGTCACCCATCGTCACTTCGACGGCCATCCCGACCTGCTCGTCTATCCCTTCGAATCGCAGCTCGGCAATCGGAACTTCAACGACTTCCTGGCTTCGGTCGAGCGCGTCCAGTACCGCTATCCCGAATTCCCGGAGGGGCTGACGGCGATCGAGCTCTACGAGCAGATGATCGACGAGGAGCTGAAGACCTTCCTGCGCAAGCGCAATGGCTCCAAGTTCCGCGATGCGGATTGCGTCATGGACGAGAAGAAGCGGATCGCCGAGTTCGCCCGGATCGTCGGCCAGCCGCCGATCTTCCGCCGTCAGGTGGTCGAAGCCTTCTTCCGCGCGACCTTCGCGGCTTGGGAGAACTACTACACCAAGCCGCGGCCGGACATGGTTCATGTCGGCTACTCCCCCGCCATTGGGATCGATGCCGATCGCATGGTGCGCGACTTTCCCAACATCCGCATCCTGCACATCGTGCGCAATCCATTCTCGGCCTACCGAGACACCAAGCGCCGCCCGTTCCCGCAGCCGCTGTCCAAATACCTGATCACCTGGAACATCTATCACTCGACGGTCGAGATGTTTGCCAGGATGTACCCGGAGAACGTGCGCATCTTCCGTTACGAGGACCTCGTGGACGACAAGCGCAAGTTCATGACCGAGGCGGCCGGATTCATCGGCGTGCCCTTCGCGGACAGCATGCTCTATCCGAGCTGGAACGGGGTCGAGATCAAGGACTCCATCGCACCCTGGGGAACCGTGCTCAAGAGCACAAGGGACTACAACCAGGCCGTGATCCAGGAACTTTCGAACGAGGAGCGCAGGCAGATCGCGCAGGGCACCGCAGCCCTCGCCCGTCATTTCGGCTACGACCGGATCGACTATCTGAGCCAGCTCTATCGTGCTGAGTAAGATCGCGTTCTTCGAAACCTGCGACCGCCCCGACATTGCTGCCGATCGCGCGCAGCTCCTGCCCGCGCTGCGACAGCATCTGCAATCCTTCGACCGCAACGCCGCCGTCATGGCGGCCCCTGGCGGCACGCTCGGTGCCTGCTACGATGTAGACATCTCCGGCGAAAAGCGTTTCTTGAAGACGCATCTGCCGGGCGCGCGTGCCAACCTCGCCAAGGAAGCCGACATCCTCGAGCAGCTCTACGGCGACATGATCGTGCTCGACCGTTTCGAGATCCCGCTCGCGGATGGAACGGCGCGGCTCTGCCTCACGATGCCCGCGCTCACGCCGCTGGCCGGCCCGATAGAGCCCGCTGATGCCGCTGCAATGGCAGAGGCATGCAGTGAGCGGCTCAAGGGCTGGCGGCCGAATGGGCTTGCCTCGTTCGAACTCTATCTGGCTGCTGCCGCAGTGGCTCTGAAGACCCTTGCGAGCCGCCGTCTGCTGGAGCAGGCCACCGCGGCCGAAGTCCACAGACTGATCGCGCTGCTCGGGGATCGTCACGCGAATTTGCCCGAGGCGCTCTGTCATGGCGATTTCGGACCGAAGAACATCATGCTCCAGGGAACCGCACCGCGCGTCATCGACTGGGAAGACGCATTCCGCGGGATCGCCGGCTACGACTATCTCTATTGGCTGACTTTCATGGAGAACCGGCCTTGCCTGCAGACGGCCGCTTTCGGCCGAACCGGCCTTTCGCCCGACGTCGAGCGCGCCATCCTCGTGCTCGTCGTCCTGCTCAAATCCTATCTGGCAGTCTTGTCGGACGAGCACCTGAAGCACGCGGTGTCGGCAGAGGACCGCATCGCTGAGATCCTCCATCTGCCGGGCTAATCAAGCCTGCAGGGCGCCAGCGACCTGATCGAGCTGATCGAGCGAGAAGCTGCGCAGGTCCCGGCCTTCGCGTAGCGCCTTGTACCAATCGACAGTCAAGCGAAGCCCCTGTGCCAGATCGAGCCGGGGCGTCCAGCCGAGTTCGTTCCGCGCCTTCGCGCAATCAAGCCTGAGATAGGCAGCTTCGTACGGATGCGGGCCGGAATCGGCCGTCCACCGCGCGCCGTCGCCCCACAGCGCGATCAGGCGATCGACCACCGTCCCGACCGACACCTCGCTTGCGGTATCCGGTCCAAAATTCCAGCCCCCGACGAAACGTTCATCGCCCGCCAATCGCTCGACCAGCGAGAGATAGCCGAGCACCGGATCGAGTGCGTGCTGCCAGGGCCGCACCGAATTGGGATTGCGGATGCGGAGCGCCTCGCCTGCCAGGAAGGCCCGCATCGCATCGGGCACCAGGCGGTCGCGCGCCCAGTCACCGCCGCCGAACACGTTGCCGGCACGCGCGGTCGCGACGCGCGCCGCGCCGCTCGTGTTGAAGAAGCTGTGGCGGTAGGAATGAGTCACGAGCTCGGCACAGGCCTTGCTGTTGCTGTAGGGATCGTCACCGCCGAGCCGGTCGCCCTCGCCGAAGGCGGCGCCTGTACCGTTGTTCTCGTAGCACTTGTCGCTGGTGACGTTCAGGATCACCTGCACCGAGCGCAGATGCCGCGCCGCCTCCAGCACATGCACCGTGCCCATCACGTTGGTCGCGAACGTCTCGACAGGCTCTTCATAGGAGGGGCGAACCAGCGCTTGCGCCGCCATATGGATGACGATATCGGGCTCGGCCTCCGCCATTGCGTCGCGCAAGGTCGGGAGATCGCGGATGTCGGCCACGCGGTGCCTGATGTCGTCGGCGATGCGCGCCGTGATGAACAGCGCGGATTGGTGTGTCGGCGGCAGCGCATAGCCGTAGACGTCAGCCCCGAAACGGCGCAGCAGCAGCGAGGCCCACGCCCCCTTGAAGCCGGTGTGGCCGGTGAGGAAGACCTTCTTGCCGCGCCAGAATGCCGGATCCGTCACCAGATCCTCCATTTGGCGCGGTTGCTGGCCCATTCGCCCTCGAGGAAGTTGCGATCGCGCAGCGAGTCCATCGGGTGCCAGAAGCCGGGATGCACATAGGCGCGCAGATCGTCACCGCGCACCAGTTGCTCCATCGGCTCGCGCTCCCAGATCGTGTTGTCGTCTGCGATCAGCTCGCCGACCGATGGCGACAATAGAAAGAAACCGCCATTGATCCAGCCGCCATCGTCATTGGGCTTTTCCTCGAAATTGACGACCCGGTCACCCTCGATCGCGATCGCGCCGAAGCGCTTGGCCGGCCGCACCACTGAAACGGTGGCGCGGCGCCCATGCGCCTTGTGGAAAGCGATCTCGGCGGCAAGGTCGATGTCGGCGACACCGTCGCCATAGGTCAATGCGAAGAAGGGCTCGTCCGCGACGTAGGGCAGCACCCGCTTCAACCGGCCGCCGGTCTGGGTGTCCTCGCCGGTGTCGACCAGCGTGACCCGCCACGGCTCGGCGGTTTCGCGATGCACTTCCATCCGGTTCTCGGCGATGTGAAAGGTCACGTCGGACATGTGCAGGAAATAATTCGCGAAATACTCCTTGATCATGAAGCCCTTGTAGCCGAGGCAGATCACGAAATCATGGAAGCCGTAATGGCTGTAGATCTTCATGATGTGCCACAAGATGGGCCGCCCGCCGATCTCCACCATCGGCTTTGGTCGCGTGCTGGTCTCCTCCGCGATTCGCGTGCCGAGGCCCCCTGCAAGAATTACGACTTTCATTCGTTTGCTCCGAACGGGAGGCCCGCTCCCAGCGTATTCCCGACGGCTTCTATACGAAGTGGCGAGACCTGGAAAATCATCGGCTCTCAAGCAACTTTCGATGTCAAGGGGTATTAAATTACCCTCTTGCAAAGCTATTGGCGTTTTCGCCCGTAGCCGATACCACTCTGCCCGCCGCACCGGGGCAAGACCGTCCCGCGACCCAGCTGGAACCGACCATGCCGTTTGAAAACTACAGGAACAGCCGCATCCTCGTGACCGGGGGCGCCGGGTTCATCGGATCGCACCTCTGCGAGCGACTGCTCGATGCCGGGGCCGAGGTGGTGTCCGCGGACAATTATTTCACCGGCAGCCGGCGCAACATTGCCCACCTGATCGCAAATCCGCTGTTCGAAGCGGTCCGGCACGACGTCACCTTCCCGCTCTACATCGAGGTCGACGCGATCTTCAACCTGGCCTGCCCCGCCTCGCCGATCCATTATCAGCGTGACCCCGTGCAGACCACCAAGACCTCGGTGCACGGCGCGATCAACATGCTGGGGCTCGCCAAGCGGCTCAAGGCGCGCATCTTCCAGGCCTCGACCAGCGAGGTCTACGGCGATCCGCTGATCCATCCGCAGACCGAGGATTACTGGGGCAACGTCAACCCGATCGGCATCCGCTCCTGCTATGACGAGGGCAAGCGTTGCGCCGAGACGCTGTTCTTCGACTATTGGCGTCAGCACGACCTGCCGATCAAGGTCGCGCGCATCTTCAACACCTACGGCCCGCGCATGCAGCCAAATGACGGGCGCGTGGTGTCGTCCTTCATCGTCCAGGCGCTCAAGGGCGAGCCGATCACCGTGTTCGGCGACGGTGGGCAGACCCGCTCGTTCTGTTATGTCGACGACCTCGTCGAAGCCATCATGCGGTTGATGGTGACTGCGGAAGACATCACAGGCCCGATCAACCTCGGCAACAATTCCGAGTTCACCATCCGCGAGCTCGCCGAGAAGGTCATCAAGCTCACCGGCTCGCGCTCCAAGCTGGAGTTCAAGCCGCTGCCGCAGGACGACCCGCGCCAGCGCCAGCCCGACCTCGCCAAGGCGAAAGCGGTGCTGAACTGGCAGCCGAAGGTCGCGCTCGAGGACGGGCTGAAGGAGACGATCGCCTACTTCAAGCATTCGCTCGACATAGCCTGATCTGCTCGCAACTCCCGTCGTTCGCAGCGAGCTAAGGCCATGAGCGCACCGCCCGGCATCATCAGCGATCTGCGCGCCCGCCTGGACTCGAAAGCAGCGCTGACGAAACTGGTCCTGCTGCACAGCGCCGTTACCTGCCTGTCGCTGATCGAGGTCGCGACCTTCCAGCTTTCCATCGACTTCGATCCGAAACGCCTCTGGATCGCGGTTCTCGTTGCGGCCGGCTTTTCCGTCGTCTCGCTGCTATTCGCCTCCGCCCGCTTCAGCTTCGGCTATTTCGTCGGATTCTATTTTTACACGATGATCCTGGGCTTCCTGTGGATCGACGTCTTCTCCGACTACAACTACCCGCGATTGCTTGCAGGAATTTCGGCGGCATTGGCGCTGCTGCTCTTCCTGATCCCCGTTTTGTTCATCGGGGCGCCGGTGCGGCAATTCGTGCCCCTGTCCAACGCCCGCTTCGAGCATTTGCTGACGCTCATTCTGGCGGTCTCCATCGCTACCCTCGCGGTCGCTTCGACCTACAATTTCCGGATGGTCTCGGTCGCGCGCATTTACGACTATCGCGACACCCTCGAATTTCCGGGAGCGCTGCGATATCTCATAGGATGGGTTTCCAGCACGCTGCTGCCGTTCGCCTTCGCCTGCTACTGGCTGCTCGGCCATCGCGTCCGCGCCATCCTGGTCCTGGTCCTGCTTCTGTTGTTCTATCCCGTCACGCTGACGAAATTCGCGTTCTTCACGCCGGCCTGGCTGATCACGCTGGTCGTGCTGTCACGGCTTCTGGAAGCGAGAGCATCGGTCATTGCCTCGATTTTCGTCCCGATGCTGATAGGACTACTCGTGATCTGGCTGACAGAGGCGAGCCTGAGGAGCATTCCGGGCAGATATTTCGACATCGTCAACATCCGGATGATGGCGACGGCATCAGGCGCGCTCGACCTCTACAACCACTTCTTCGCGAACCACCCGCTGACCTGGTTCTGCCAGATCTCCGTCCTCAAGCCGCTGGTGCATTGTCCCTACGACGAACCGCTGGCGGTGGTGATGCAGAACACCTACGGTTTCGGGCAAGTCAATGCATCGCTGTTTGCGACTGAGGGCATTGCCTCCGTCGGACCGTATCTTGCGCCTCTGACCGCGCTCGCATCCGGCCTGGTGCTCGCGGTTGGCAATCGGACGTCGGCGGGGCTGCCGCCCCGCCTCGTACTGATCTCCGCCGGAACGTTGCCCCACGTTCTGCTCAACGTGCCGCTTACGGTCGCGCTCCTCACGCACGGAACGGCCCTTATGTTCCTGCTCTGGTATGTGGTGCCTCGGAGTATCTTTGCACCGAAGGTCTAGTCGGGCCGCGCGCTCAGCCGGCCCGTGACTCCATCACGTCCCGAGTCAGCCGGATGAAATCCGCAACGAACGCCTCGACGCGCTGCTCGAGGTTCGGCAACAGATTGCGGACGGTCGCAGCCTCGGCCGTTTGCGCAACCTGCAACATTTGATCGGCCAGCGCCGCGGCGTCTCGGATGCCGAAGTATCGCGCGCTACCCCCGGTCTGTTCGCGATGGACATCGATGTCGGACAGAATCATCGGGACACCGAACGACTTCGCTTCCTCGACAGTCGTGCTCCACCCCTCGCATTCCGAAGGATTGATGAGCGCCATCGATGCACGCAGGAGGGCATAGACATGATCCAGGGGAATCATTCCGAGATGCTTGAAGTTCGGCTCCAGCCCGCGCGAGCTGACCTCGCTCATGGTCTTGTCGAAAAGGCCGGACTCGCGGAAGTCCTCCGTATTTCCAGAGGCCGCGACGACGACGTCGCGCCCCCGAGACTTCAGCAGATCGAGCGCATCGACCACGAGCCGGTGATTCTTGTGCCGCCAGAACTGGTTGGGCAGATAGAAATAGCGTCGCGGAAGATCATAGCGGGCGATCACATCAGACGGATCCGTGGTGAGCAGTCCGACAGGGGGCTCGCTCGCGAATCGAACGACCGAGACGCCGTTCGAACTGCCCGGATAGAACTTCCTGAGATCGCCGAGCGCGCTGGCGCTGCTCAGCATGATGTGCCGACCAGACGCGATCTGAGCCCGAAAGCCGAGATCACGCCGCCAATAGGCGCCCCTGGAGAAAAGATGGGGAAGCAGGCGATGCTGAAAATCCGGGAACCATGCGACTGCCGGAATTGGCAGGCGCCAGCCAAAGAAGCGCGCGGATTCGAACACCATGTCGATCCCGTTGGCCTTGAATTCGGCAACGGCAGGCGCGTCCAATCCAAAGACGATCGCTCGAGCGAGATCCGTCGTGCGGGCAAGTCCGGTCGCGCCGTGATCGAACACCGGCGAGCGAACGACCTCGACGCCGGGAATGCTGGCCAAGGCCGCAATCTCATCGGGATCGTCCGCCGTTCCGGCAAACAGCACAGGGACCACCATTCCCGGAGAATGCCGGTTGAGCACCTCGAACAGATTGCGTTGATAGTTGTAACCGCCCGCCCATAGGCGTCGCGGAACGTTAGTGAAAGCAATCCGCAGCGGTGCGCGCTTAGGCACGGCCCGGGCCCCTGAACCATTCGACGTAATCGGCAAGACCGCGCTCCAACGGAAGGCGCCAGTCGAAATTCATCTCGCGCAAACGCCCGTCATCCGCCAGCAGGCTGACCGGGTCGCCCGGCCGCGCCACGCCGGAATAACGAACGACGGTGTTGCTTCCCCAATTCCGGATCAGGCCTTCGGCAATATCGGCGACGCTCGTGCCGCGTCCCGAGCCGCCATTGATCGGGCGAAATTCCTGGTGCACCTCCTCCGCAACGCGCGCCAGCAAGCGAACGACATCGCGGACGTCGGTCCAATCCCTTATCTCGGCCCCGGTCCCTCCCAGATCGAGAGACCGTTCATCGCTGCTCAGCCGTGAGCAGATGTCCCAGAGCAGTTGCTTGCGAAGGTTCGGACCGTAGACCGAGAACAACCGCACGACGGTGCAGCGAAGGCCGAAACTCTGGGCATAGCTCCGGCACAGCTGCTCCATCATCAGCTTGTGATGACCATAGGGCGACATCGGCGCGAGTGCGGCGCTTTCGGGAATCGGACCGGCATGCTCCGAACCGTAGACCGCCGCGCTCGACGCCACCACCAGACGGCACGCCGGTGCAGAGCTTCGAAGCCATTCGAGCAGGCGTGCCGTGCTCGTCACCGTCCGCAAAAAGTCCTCGAACGGGCGCGCGATCGACGGCCCGACCGACGATCCACCCGCCAGATGGAAGACCTGCGACGGCAACCCGCGCGCAGCGGCGAGCGCGCTCAGGTTGGCCGCGTCAACCTCGCCGTTGATCCACGTCTGCAAGCCGAGGGCGCGCGCATCTGCTGCATCGAGCGCACCGTGACCGACGCCATGAACTGCACGCCCGGCGCCTGCCAACTCGCGAACGAGATGGCGGCCGATGAACCCGTTCGCACCGGTGACCCACGCGGACATGATCTAAACCTTGTGACAAACGAACGAATAGAGCCGGCCAGGCCTGTGGTCAAAGCCCTCGGCCAGCGAAAGCAGCGATACGAAGACACGTTGCGAGGCAAAGGCCGCGCGCCACAGCGGACCGGCTGGAATCTTCAACGTCAGCCTTTCGACAACCGCGGATCGCAGCGTCTCCATCGTGTAGGGAAACAGATTGATGGGACTTTGCAGCGGAGCCAGCGTCTCGACAGCCGCAAAGCCGGCCGATTTCAGCGCGCCGGTATAACGGTTGAGCAGGTAGGCATGCTCGCCGCCGTAAAGGCGATGCAGCGGGTGCTGATCGAGGAACTGCTGAAGATCGCTTTCCTTGCTGATCACATGCTCCCGCGCGGCGATCAGCATCCCGCCGGGGCGAAGCACACGAAACATCTCGCGGCAGGCGCCGTCGAGGTCGCGCGTGTGATGCAGCACCGCGCGCGCAAATACGAGATCGAATGTTTCGTCCGCGAACGGCAGGCGCTCCGAGAATTCCTCGACCACGTGGATCGGCAGCTTTGTCTCGGCCGCCAGATCGCGGATCGCCGCCGCACCGACGATCGCGCTGCCATCGGGCTCGAGGGCAGTTACCTCAAATCCGCTGCGAGCCAGCGCGTAGCTCGCAATGCCGCGACCGGCACCGACGTCGAGCGCCGAGCCGGAGCGGCCGGACAGCAGCGCCGCAATCGCCTGCCACTCGGAGCTTCGAAAATAGCGCTCGGCAGCCGCGGCCAGCGGATCATCGTAGAAGGCGTCACGCACGAGCTGGCCCTGATCCGGCTGATTGCGCAGCCAGACCACGGCTTCCTCCCACGTCGTGAACTTCCCGTTACCGCTCATCGGGCCGGAGCTCCCTGACCAGCACCGCCGGGTTTCCGGCCACGATCGAGAAGGCCGGCACGTCCTTGGTGACGACCGCGCCGGCCGCTACCACTGCCCCCTCGCCAACCGTTACGCCGCGTAGCACCATCGCACCCGCGCCAACCCAGGCATCATCGCAGATCCGAACCGGGGCTTCGTCGAGCGAAAGCTCACGTGGATGACCGCTCGTGAATATCTGTCGGACCTGTTCGTGTCGCGCGGCCGCCCCGATCGGATGAGTCAGACTGTCGAATACATTCGCCGAATGGGAGATCAGAACCCGGTTTCCAATCTCGATGGAGGCGGCGGACCAGATCCGCGTCCCCTCGCCGACATAACACCATTCGCCGATCCTGATCTGCCCACCATGGGCGAAGGTCATGAGTTCGCCGAAAATTCGGCTCTGCGCGCCAATGTCGATCTTGTCGGTGTCGCCGTAGATATTCCTCATCCTGGCGTCGGCGCCGAGCACAGCGCCGGCACCGAGACGGCACGTCGCACGTCCAACCATCCGCTGGACCATGTAGTCGACATTGCGGCCGGTGAACCGCTGAATCAGGAAGTTGAGGTTCATGCAATCCACTGAAAATCGCGTCGCCCGGGACGCTCTAGCACGGCTAAATCCGTCCGACGAGATCGCCGAACTGCTTCCATTGCACGTCCTTGCGGTAGACGTCCCGGACGCGGGCCCGGCCAAGGGCGGCGATCTCCGCCGACCTCGGCCAGTCCTGCAAGCTTCGAGAAATGACCTCGACGGCCTGCTCCGGGGTATCGTAGGTCTCGATGGTGCGCCCCTCCTCCATACCGTCCGGATACCCTCCGGCGTCGGAGACGAGCAGCCCGCCGCAACCCATCGCCTCGAAGCAACGCATATTGCCGCGATCAGTGCCAGCCATGTCGATCGCGCCGTTGAGCACGATCTTCGACGACCCGATCAGTTCATAGAGGCTCCTCCCAAACACGGGAGGCTTCGCAATGGCGGCGATGGCATCGGGGCGCCGGTGCTCGCGCAGCGGGAGCAATCGTCCGAGCGCGGTCTCGGCGAGCCTGGTCAGACGCGAGGCATCGAGACATAGCACGATGTTGCGACTGGCCGCGAGCTGCGCGACCTGCTCCAGCGTCCGGGCGCGCGCCCGATGGTGCCGCGAGTAGCCGCCGACGAAGACGACGTCGATCGGGCGTTCGCCGTGGCCATATTCGTCCATCACGGGATCATGTGCCGGAAAGAACAATTCGGCCCGGCATCCCTTGCCGCGCCAAATGTCGAGGATCGACGGAAAGTTTCCCAGCACGGCGCCATACGCCGTGAAATCGGCATTTCCTGACGGCGCCGCACGCCAGCACAACGCCGTCTTGACACAGCCCGGCAGCTTGGCGACGAAGGCGCTCGGATAACGCATCGGATCGAGGTTGTAGAACACCTCGGTGGCGTGATGCTCGATCTGCGCAAGCAGGATGGCCTCGAGGGTCGGCTCGCCCGACATGCCCTGCTCGCGCGCCCAGCGGCGCTGCAGGATCTCGTCGTCTCCGTTGGTGAAGAAGGCTTCCGGCGATCCATCGAGCACCGGCTTGAGGAAATGCGCCGCGCCGAAACGGTCATGCAAGAACACATCCCGCCGCTCCGCGAAGCTATGGGTATTCGCCGCAAGCTGGTTCAGCCGCAGCAGATAGGACGGGTAGAGGGCGCTATTCTGGAACAGGCGCATCGCTCAGGCGTACCTCGCCAACATCCATTTCATGTTCAAATACGGCCAGATCCGACCGACCGTCTCCCAGTCCCAAGTTTTCGACGCCGTCAAGCGGCTCACCGCTCTGCGCAAGGCCGTTTCATCCACCATTTCGGCAAAGGCCGGCACCTCGCGGTCGAGCAGGTCCGCCGTCCATCCGGCCAAAGGTCCGTTCAGCCATTCGGGCATCGGTGAATTAAAGCCGACCTTGCGGCGCGCGGTCCGGATCGATTCCGGCATCAAATTGGCCATTGCCCGCCGGGCGACCGCCTTGGTGTAGCCATCTGCGAACTTGCTGCTTTCGGGAAGCGCCATCGTGTACGTCACCAGGCGCCAGTCCATGAAGGGCATGCGGACTTCGACGCCGTGAGCCATCGAGAGACGATCGAAGTTGCGCAGGATGGTGGGAAGCACCGTGCTGTGAAACATGCGGTAGAGGCGCTTGTTCAAGCCGCCCCATTCGCGCGGCAGCACGTCGTCCTCCGCCGTCAGCGGGAGTTGAGCGGGAAGATCGCGCAGACCGCCGCGCAGAAAGTACACCCCCTGGCGCCTGAGGCCGAACGCACGCAGGACATCCACGCCGCGCCGGGTCAGCGCCGAGCGCGAGGCGAGGTCTTCGGCTGCGTTCCGGATTCGGAATGCACGCGCCTGTCCTTGCTGCAAATAGGCGCCCATCAACTCGTCCGCGCCGTGGCCGTCCAGCGACACCGTCACGTTCTGCCGCCTCAGTTGCCGATAGATCAACCACACGGCGCTGGGCAGCCCGATATAGACGTCATCGAGATCGTCGAGAATCCGATCCAGGTCTGCAAGTGCATCCGCCTGCCCGATTTCGAGGAAGGTCGGCGCAACTTCAGCCCAGGCGGCGGCCTCCTCTGCCATCGGCCGCTCGTCGTTCGAGGCGCCGGGAAACGTCGCGACAAAGGCATGACGCCATGCGGCGCTGTCGCGCGGCCCCATGCCCGCCTTCTCGTGCGCCGCCATGGTGCAGATCACCGCCGATGAATCGAAACCTCCAGACAGGCAGGTCCCGATCGGCACATCGCTGCGCATGCGCAGTGCCACGGCGTCCTGGAACAGCTCGCGAAAGCGCGCGGCGCGTTCGGCTTCGGTGGCAGGCACGGTCGGCAGATGATCCACCGTCCGCCACCAGCGCCTGACACTGACCTTGCCCTGGCGCAGCCACATGAAATGGCCGCCCTGCAGGCGGCGAACCTGGCGAAACAGGGTTCGCTCGCTTCCTTCGATCCCGAAGGGGTCGAGCAGCAGCCGGCGCGCCACTTCCGTGTCAACGGATGCATCGATCAGCCCGCTCCGCACCAGCGCCCGCTGCTCGGACGCGAAGATGAATCGCTCCGGCGACGCCGCGTAGAGCAGCGGCTTGATGCCGAAGCGATCGCGCGCAAGAAACAATTCGCGCGTGCCCGTGTCGAAGATCGCCAGAGCCCACATGCCGTTGAAGCGGGACAGCATGTCTTCCCGCCAGGCCTGCCAGGCCGCCAAGATCACTTCGGTATCGGACTGGCTGCGGAACACCGCGCCCTGCCCCTCGAGTTCGCGGCGCAGCTCGAGAAAATTGTAGATTTCGCCATTGAACACGATCACATGGCGGCCGTCCGCAGACAGCATCGGCTGATATCCGCCCTCGCCGGGATCGATGATCGCCAGCCGGCGGTGGCCGAATGCGAGGCTTCGGTCTGCGCTGAACCAGGTCCCCTCGCCGAACGGACCACGATGCGCGATCAGGCCCGTCAGCCGCGAGATGTCAGCCCGCTCCACCGCATTGCCGCCCAGATTTACGATGCCCGCGATTCCGCACATGTCCTAGACGGCCTTGAGGGGCAGGAAGCGAGCGAGGATCGAACGAATATCTTGCCGGCACACCTTCCGATACGGGCCCAACTGCGAAGCGGCAACCGCGACCACGAGGATGATCGCAGCCGTCAGCGACGAGACGGCCCCCACCGACCACCAGGACGGCGCGAGCCGGAGCGGCATGCGGTCGAGACCGTACCGCACTGCCAGCGCCATCGCGATCCCGATGCAAAGCGGCGTCAATACGCAATGCGCGACACGCGACCACATGCCGGCGAGCTTAAAATTGCGCCGCAGCAGGAAGACGACAGTCAGCATCTGCGCGATCATGCCGGCGCATGCGCTCCAGCCCGCGGCATGCCATCCGAAACGCGGCAACGCGAACGCGCTGGTGACGAGTGTGACGACACCCGTGATCAATGCGATGAGCGCGTTGGAGCGTGACCGCCCCTGCGCCAGCAGGTAAAAACCGAAGACGTTCGCGCTCGATCCGAGTATTCCGGCGATCGACAGCACGACGAGAACCCGCGCAGCCTCGGCCGCGACTTCGGCGCCGGTCCAGACATGCAGCAGCGGGCCGGCCACCGAAATCAATCCACCCAGGGCACTTGCAGCCAGAACGTTCAGAATCCACGAGGACCGGAACAGCAGATCGGCCTTTCGGTCCTCGCTCTCGCCTTGCAACGTGCTGAAGTATGGAAACAGGATTTCGCCGACCTTCAGGATACCGATATAGGTCGCCTCCTGGAGACGTTGCGCAACACCATAAAAACCGACGAACTGCGGTTGAAGCAGCGCGCCGAGCAGATATCGATCGGCCTGCCCGGCGAGCAGCGCACCGCCCTGCGCGGCGACCTGCCAGCTGCCGAACCGGAGCAGCCTGCCAAGCGCCTCGCGATGCAACGCTGGCGGTGCCAGCCATTCGCGCAGTGTACCGCACGACCAGGCCACGGCGATCAGCAGGCTGGTCGCAAACCCCAGCGCCTGGCAGCCGAGGAAAGTCGATGCGTGGGGGGCGGCAGGGATCAGGAGGAGCATTGAAACGATCGAGACCACGGTGCTGACAATGCCGGTCGAGGCGATCCGGCGATAGTCCTGCCGCGCGGTGAACAAGGAAATGAAGACCGCCGACACGCATTGGCTCAGCCAGCCGAGAGCGGCCAACGCGAAGGCCGATCCAAGGTCCTCGGCGGCTGGACCGGCCAGATGAAATCCGAGCCGCGCAAGCGGAGCTCCGGCAACCAGAAAGAAAATGGTGATCAGGCCGCCCGCGCCAGCTGCAAGCATGACCGCGGTCGCGAACAGGCGTCGCGCATCGTCGCGGTCGGACGGCTCCAGTCGCTGCGCAAGCTCGCGCGCCGTCGACAATCCGAGCGTGTTGCTGAACACAAGGGCAGGCGCAATGCATGCGGTGACAAGCCCCGCGATGCCGAATGCGGCGAGGCCGAGGTGAACGATCACGAAAGGCAGGATGGCCAGGTTCAGCACCACCGCCACCAGGAAGGCCATCGCATTCCACGCGGAGTTTCCCAGCAGGTCGGGGGGTCTTTTCCTGAACGTCATGCCAGCCAACCGGCCATCACCTCACCAAGCCCTTGCCGCATCTCCGATCGGGTCCCGCGAGGGGCGCGAATTCGGGCTAGCAGCCGATCCAGGGAATGTCGATAGTCGATAGTCTACAGGGGCCCGGCGCGCCTGCCAGCGCTCAGAGTCCATCCGACTCGCCGTTCTTCGGCGTCGAACGCGGCACGAAGGGAGAGAACGACGGATCGGCCGGGCCGGGCATCGTCAGCTTGCCCCCGGCATCCGCGGGCGGGCCCGCGGGAGCGGCTGCATCCGACCGCTGGAGCACCAGCACCTCGCTGCGCTCGCCCTGCTTGAACGTCACCTCGCGCGGCTGCACCGACGTCAGCGACCAGCCAGCGAGCGATTCGCCCTGCCGCAGACGCACGACCTTCTGATCGGCGCGGTTGACGAGAATTGCGATCGCGTCGCCTTCGCCCACCACGGCCCCGACCAGCAACAACGGCGGCGGCGCCTCGACCGGCTTGGGCGTTGCCGCAGGACTTTCCTCGACCGGCAAAGCGGCGACCGCACGCGGCGGTGGCCGGCGCATGGACGAGAAGATCGGGCGTTCCTGGGTTGCGCTCAGCGCCGAGAGCGGCACCGACCACAGCGGATTGCCACGAGGGATAGGCTTGCCCGGCATTTGCTGCGCGGGCCGCGCGATCGGTCTCACCGTTCCGACGTCGACACTTTCAGCAGCGCTGCCGGCCGCGTCGTCCGACAGGACGTCCACCCGCGACGAGGTGGCCGCCATGGTTCCGGCAGCGCCCAGCACCACGCACAGCACGGCCAATCCTGTCGGCCTCAGCCAGCCGGACATCGATATTCCCCTGCGACGACGGACCACGCCACGACGACGGCGAGGCATCCGCGCCAAACTAGTTCCGATCCACGGCGCCATCAACCCGTCCTGCCACCCTAACTAGCATGCGCACTCCGCGCTGAACCTGTTGCAATGCACGAATATGTTGCCCGACGGCCACGATGGCTGAAAATGCAGGGCGGACAGGCCCGAACCCAACGCAAATGGATATCCATTCATTGCAGGCCGTTGCAGCGCCGTGAGATTATGGCGCGGGCGCCGGGCCTACGTACGCGCCCAGGTTGTATGCTCGCGATGATTTCTTTGATGTTTTGAGACGATCGGATGGCTGGACCGACAATGGCAGGTGGGCGAATCGGATACGGGCTGCGATCCGTCGTGCGCCACTCCCTGGCGACACTCCTCGCCACCACGGCACTCGGCGTCGTCGCCGCGCATGCCGTGGACGGCACATGGACCGGCGGCTCCACAGACTGGACGGATCCCACCAATTGGTCATCCAACCCGAGCGTGCCGGACGAGACCGCGACCTTCAGCAACACCGGAAGCACGGCGGTCGACAACAACAACGGCGTCGTCAGCATCGGCACGATCCAGTTCTCGAACGCCTCGCAGGCCTATACGTTCACGATCGGCAACCCGTTCATCGTCAATGCAACGGGCATCATCAACAACGATACGGGCAATACCCAGAATTTTGGAGTCACCGCCGGCAACAACCTGGTGTTCCAGAACAGCAGCACGGCGAGCGGCGGCGCCGGGGCCGTGACCATCACCAACGATGTCGGCGGCAACGTCAACTTCATCCAGGACAGCACCGCAGGGACGGCAACTCTCGCCAACAGCGGCTTCGTCACGTTCGAGGATTCGGCCTCTGCCGGCAGCGCCCAGATCACCAACAACGCCACCGGCCAGATCGATTTCTTCAGCAATGCTTCGGCCGGCACGGCTACGATCAACAACGGCGCAGGGGGAGTGCTGAGCTTCCACAACACCACCACCGCCGCCACCTCGTCCATCATCAACGACGGAACGTTGAATTTCGACGGCTCCGCCACCGCCGGCAGCGCCACCATCACCACCAACAACGGTGCAACGACGAACTTCAGCGGGTCGGCGACCGGCGGCAGCGCGCGCTTCATCACCAACGCCGGCGGCACCGTCGACATTTCGGGCCTGACCAGCGGCGGGATGACGTCCGGCTCGATTGAAGGCGCCGGCAATTATGCTCTGGGCGCCAATACGCTTACCACCGGCAGCCTCAACACCTCGACCCAGGTCGACGGCATCATCTCCGGCACCGGCGGCCTGACCAAGGTCGGCGCAGGCACGCTGACGTTGACCGGCACCAACACCTACACGGGCGCGACGACGATCTCGGCCGGAACATTGGCAATCTCCGGCTTCGGCAGTATTTCGTCATCCAGCGTCGTCACGGTGGACGCGACCTTCGACATCTCGGCATCCGCGGTTCCGTTCAACGCCATCACGACGCTTGCCGGCAGTTCGAGCGGCGCCGTCAACCTGGGTGCCAACAATCTGGTCATTACCAACGGCTCGACCGAGTTCTCGGGTGTGATCCAGGGCACAGGCGGGTTCGAGGTTTTCGGCGGAACGCAGACGCTCTCGGGCCTAAACACCTACACCAATGTCACGCAGATCGACGCGGGCGCAACCCTGGCACTGAAGGGCGGCGGCTCGATTGCAAATTCGCTTTATGTCGCCTTCTCGGGCGCGGCTTCGACGCTCGATATTTCCCAGACCACGTCCGGGGCATCGGTGACTCAGCTGCTCTCCTTCGGCACCAATGGCGTCGTCGCGCTGGGATCGAAGACGCTGACAATTACGGCTGGCAGCGGCACCGCCTTCGGCGGCGTGATCCAGGACGGCGGCATCGGCGGCGGCACCGCAGGCAATCTTGCGATCGCGAACGGAGGGCTGCAGCAGCTCTTCGGCACCAACACCTATACCGGCACCACGACCATCGCCAGCGGCGGCGAACTCGATCTCGTCAATTTCGGCGGCAGCGACGGCAGCATCGCGACCTCGAGCAGCGTCATCGCCAACGGCATCTTCGACATCGCCGCCTTGAGTACCGGCACCGCGATCAAGTCGCTCTCGGGCGCGGGCAACGTCAATCTCGGCGCCAACACGCTGACCATCACGAACGGCAACGGCACCTTTTCCGGCGTCATCGCCGATGGCGCCGCCGGCGGCGGACTTGCTCTGACGGGCGGCACGCAGACGCTCACCGGCGTCAACACCTATACGGGCGCCACCGCCGTGAACGGCGGCACGCTGGTGGTGGACGGCTCGCTTCTGAACAGCCTGACCACCATCAACACCGGCGGCACGCTCGCCGGCAGCGGCACGATCGCGGGCGTCGCGGTCAATGGAGGCACGCTGGCGCCCGGCAGCGCGGCGAATCCGTTCGGCACGATGACCATCAGTGGATCGCTGATCTTCACCGCCGCCTCGACCTATCTGGTGCAGGTTTCCTCGACCAGTGCCAGCCTCGCCCAGGTCAATGGCGCGGCCGACCTCGGCGGTGCAACGGTGCGCGCGAACTTCACCTCGGGCACGGTCAAGAAGCAGTACACGATCTTGACCGCGGCCGGCACCCTGGCCGGCAGTACCTTCAATCCGACAGTCTTGTCGAACATGCCGACGCTCAACGCGACGCTGAGCTACGACACCAACAACGTGTTCCTCAACGTCAATGTCAATTTCGCGCAAGGCGCCGGGCTCAACGTCAACCAGCAGAACGTCGCGAACACGCTAACCAATTTCTTCAACACCGCCGGCGGCATTCCAGCGGCCTTCGCCGCGCTGGGGCCGGCGGGACTGACGACCGCATCGGGTGAGCTCGGCACCGGCATCATCCAGTCTGCAATCAACGCCGACGGCCAGTTTCTGAATCTGATGCTCGACCCGACCGTCGTCGGGCGTAGCGGCGGCTTCGCCAAGGCGGGCAGCGTCGCGCAGTTCGCCGAGAGCAACGAGGCGGCGGCCTACGCGTCGAAGCGGCCCGCCACCGCGCGCGAGCGCGAGGCTTATGCGATGGCGACCAAGGCGCCGCTGTTCTCCTCGCAGCCGAGCAGCCGCTGGAGCGTCTGGGCGGCCGGCTATGGTGGTTCGGCCGAGGTCGGCGGCAATGTGCAGGTCGGCTCGCAGGACTTGACCGCGCGGGTCTGGGGCGGCGCGGCCGGTGCCGACTACCGAATCTCGGTGGACACGCTGGTCGGCTTTGCGCTCGGCGGCGGCGGACTGAACTACTCGCTCGCCAATGCGATGGGCGCAGGCTCGGCCGACCTGTTCCAGGCCGGTGTCTATGGCCGGCACAATTTCGGAGCGGCCTATGTCTCGGCCGCGCTTGCCTATGGCTGGCACGACGTCACGACCAACCGCACCGTGGCGCTCGCCGGGGCCGACCAGCTCCAGGGCCGCTTCAAGGCCGACACGTTCTCGGCGCGCTTCGAGGGCGGCTATCGGTTCACGACGCCGCTGATCGGCATCACGCCCTATGCCGCGGCGCAGGTGACGAACTTCAACCTGCCCAACTACTCCGAAGTCAGCCTCAACGGCGGCGGCCTGTTCGCGCTGAACTACGCTTCGCAGTCTCTGACCAATACCCGCTCCGAACTCGGCCTGCGCACCGACAAGTCCTACGCCATGCAGAGCGGCGTGCTGACGCTGCGCGGCCGTGCCGCCTGGGCGCACGACTACAATCCGGGCCGCGCCGTCACCGCCGTGTTCCAGACCTTGCCGGGCACCGGCTTCGTCGTGAACGGCGCCAGGGTCGATGCCGACTCCGCGCTCGTGAGCGGCAGCGCCGAGATGAAGTGGCTGAGCGGCTTCTCCATCGCCGCCACCTTCGACGGCGAGTTCTCCGGCAACGTCACCAGCTATTCCGGCAAGGGCGTGTTCAAGTACGCTTGGTGAGGCTGACCAGTCCGCCTTGATTTGGCCGACCTATTTCCCCGCCTGCCACTGGCCCGAGACGCCCAGGATCACCCTGACGCGACCGGTGCCTGCATCGCTCAGCGCGGTGGTCTGCGGCACCTGGACGTCGAGCTGATCGACAAACAGGAACGGCATGCCGGCCTCGATATCGTAGAGCAGCTTCTGGAGCGCGGGCTGTTCCAGCTCGCAGCTCACGACGAGGCCGACGAAGCCGTCCTTGGTTCGCGCGCCGGATACGTCAACTTGCGAGGACTGGACCTGGCCGCCGGCATCGCTGACAGCAGCGGCAACCCTCTGCAGCAGATTGGCGCCCGCGACGGTCACGGTTGGCCCCTCCAGGAACGGCGTACCCGGCCGCTCGGCCGATAACGCAGCCGCATTCTTGGCGCCTCCCTTGCGGCCACGCAACTGGTCGAGCAGGTCGGAAGTCTGCGCCAGCGCTTGCCGATGGGCGACGATCTCGGCGATCGACAGCCCCGTCGTCAGCAGCAGCGCGCCGGCAATCGCCACATAGAGCGTAACCGCGATCAGCGGCGAACTCGCGAGCGCCCGCGCGACCGCATTGCCGCCGGTGAGCTTGGCACTGCTCATGGCACGTTCCTCGGTTCGATTTGCGCCTCGATATGGAAGCGCTCGCCGGGATCGGAGGAGCTGCGCGTCGTCGGGGCGTAGAAGGTCGCGCGGTTGAAATGTCCGGATTGCTCGATCAACGGGATCAGCGAGGGCGCATCGCGGGTGATGCCGCCGATCTGCAGCTTGTTGCCCACAAGATGCAGCTCGGTGACATAGGTATGGTCCGGCAACACCCGGCTCAGCGTTTCCAGCACGATCACACTCGCCGCTGTCTCGTATTTGCGGCGTTCGAGCAGCGCGAGTGGGGATCGCTCGCCGCCATCGCTGCCGCGAAGCGCGGCGCGGCGCTGGGTGATCTGCCGTTCGAGCTCCTTCTCCTGCGCGCCGAGGCCGTCGGCAAGATAGCTTGCCGCGACCGATCCGGTCACCGCGGCGACGGCGGCAAGAGCCAGCACCGCTTGCAGCGCCCGGCTCAACCGCGCCGGATCGACCGCGCCGCGCGACCTCTGCTCGAATACCTTGATGCGTCCGCCCGCGCTCGCCTCCGTCGCGATCGCGACCGCCGACGGATGGAACGGGGAGACGGCATCTACATAGCTCATCGCCAGCTTGCGCGGCGCCGCGGCGATCTCCGTGGTGATGCTGTCGCTGCCATGCGCCGCCGGAGCGCGACAACCGAACACCGCTTCGTTCGCGGTCCACGGCGTCAGCCGGTCGATCTGCGCCCGCACGATGCCGTCGAGGAAATCGGCGGCACGCGCCGGCAGTTCCAGCGGACGAAACAAAAAGCGCGACGACCGCAGCACGATCTCGACGCGGCTGCCGCGGACGATCTGCGCGAGATTGGCGCTTGCAAACTTGCCATCCTCGAACACAATCTCCTTCGGGACGTTCTCCGACTTGGTCGCTTCCAGCGCGAACGTGCCGGTCTCGCTTTCGACCAGCCGGACCACCCGCGGCGACACGGCCCGCTCCATGGCGCGAACGATCGTGCCGGCTACAGTGCCGGTCCAGGCATCGAGAATAGCGCGAAGAGAAACGAGTGAGCTCATCTCACAGAGGCTTTCCGGCGGAGCCGTCGACGGCGTTATGCCACGACAATACACGATACGGCTCATCGCCGGTTTCGAGAAGCAGGATGACGACCTCGGCCGAGCTCCGCCGATGCGACGGCAGCTCGACCGCGACTGTCAACCGGTACGCCTTCGAGCCTTCGATCGTCGCATTGGTGCTGCCGGCAAGCCCGACCAAGGCCCGGGAATCGACGTTGGGATCGGTGCGGTCACGCAGCACCTGCTGCAATAGCCCGGGCGACATGCCCGGCAGCGCCGCCACTACCTGCGGCGCGGCGTCGAGCACGTTCACCGTCCGCATGTTGCTGAACACCGTGACGAAGGGCAGCACGCGCTCCACGACGGCGGCCGGAATGCCGCGCACTAGCCAGAGTTCGTCACTATGCGGAAACGGCGCGTGACGCGGCAAATAAGGCGCGCCGAGCGTGCGATAGTAGGAATCTTCCGCATTCTCCTGGCCGGGCTCGGTCGATGCGCGCCAGGCGAGAATCCGGTCGGCATAGACGGGTGCGTCCGTCGCGGAGACACCGAGCGCCGTCATCAGGCCCGATAGCAGCGGCTTCGGTGCCATGTTGAGATCGACGCGCGCAGCCTCCGAACGGAACGTCACGCTCACCCGACCGGCACCGACCCGGGCATTGAAGGTGCCGCTGGTCGGACGCAGCGCCTCGTTCTGCGCCGTCAGACGATAGGCCGCGAGCTCGATCCCCGCGGTCACCAGCGCATCGGCCTGCAACCGGTCGGCATTGACGGAGACCGTGACCGCCGTGTTGGTCACATAGGTCAGGTAGATCAGCGCCAGCGCCGCCAGCGCCGCCAGCATCCAGAGCACCGCGACGACGATGAAGCCGCGGCCGTCGCGAAGCGTTGCATGCGCGTCCCTTGCTCCGCTCAAAGCTGCTGCTCCTCTTTCTCCGCCTGTTCCGGCCGAGTGCGCGCCGTGACGCAGGTCGCCGGGTTCTTGGCTCGGGCGCATTCGGCCGGCGCCGTAATGCGCGGAACCGCCGCGCCCGAGACCGCGAGCACCTGCCCGGAAGCACTGTCCCGCACGGTGATGCGGATGCGATCCGGCAGCTGCGGCTGCCCGCGCCAGATCGGCTGCCACTGACCGTCGGGCCCGGCATAGGCGAAGCTGACGCGGAACGGCGCCCGGATCAGCACGACCTGATCGACGAAGCGGATCTGCCCGTCGGTCGGCATCGGTTGGAACGGCGCGCGGTCGCGCACCAGGGCGAGCCCTTGAGCGTCGGCCTTTTCGATCAGACGGACGAATTCGAGGCCTGGACGCGCGCTCGGGCCGAGCGCCGTGCGCAGGAAGGTCACCGACAATTCGCCGCCGTCGAACAGCGGCACCCTGGCGTCGCCGTTCACTGTCATCTGCTCGGCGACGGAGAGGTCGGAGACGATGCGCTCGAGCCCGGTCGCAAGACGCTCGGCCCGCTGCACGTGGGCAATGCCGCGATTCCAGTTCGGCAGCCATTGCGCCGTCACGGTCGCCAGCGCCGCAAGGATGACGGTCATCAGCAGGGTTGCGAGCAGCACTTCGAGCATAGTGAAGCCGGCCTCATTGGCCAGCGCGCGGCGCAGGCGCTTCATTGCCAGGCGCTTCGTTGCCAAACCCTTCATTGCGCCGCCCTCGGCACCAGTTTCACCGTCGTGACCTGGATCGCGCTGCCGTCGGCGCGCTGCAGGCGCAGATTGACGGCCAACGGCACGAAGCGATCGCTGGCGGGATCACCGCCCGGCATCTTCATCGGCGCAACGTCGACCCGCCAGCGGCTGCCGGCCAGTTCGCCGCTCCGCCGGCCAGGTTTCAGCAAAGAGCGCGCCGGCAGGTCTGCGAGCAGGGTCTCGGCCGTGCCAGCGAGCGCCAGACGCTGGTCGATCGCGCGCGTCCCCTTCACCGTCGTGGCGATGACCGAGCCGATCGTCCCGAGCATGACCGCGATGATCGCGAGCGCGACCAGCGCCTCGATCAGGGTGAAACCAGCGGTGTCAGAGCAGCTTCTGCGGGACAATCTCGACGCCTCCGGTCAGCCAGTTGACACGCACCTCATAGCCGATACCCGGCCTCGCCAACGCGATCACCCCGCCACACGACATGCCCGACGGAAAGAAATCGATCGTCCGGCCCGCGGCCCTGTCGGCGCAGCGCGAGGCCAGCATCGCCTGCACCACCACGTCATCAGGCAGGCGGATGGTCCGGCCGGTGACTCCGGAACGGATCGCGCGCGCCTCCGCGTCCACCTGAGTCGCCACCCTGGTTTGCCGGCGCAGCGCCGCGTTGCGGTCGGCTTTCAGCAGCGCCGCGGTCTCGACCGCGTAGCTCTCCAGCCTGGCGCGCGTCGTCGTGCGCGGGACAGCCGGCAGGATGATTGCCGCCAGCAGGCCGATGATCGCGAGCACGCACAGGATCTCGATCAGCGCGAAGCCACGCGCATCGCCGATGCCCTCAGCGCGCGCCGCTAACAATGTCGGCCGCCGTTCCACTGCCGCCTTCCTGACCGTCCGATCCCAGCGAGATGATCTCATAGGGCGCGCTCGCGCCCGGAGCGCGATAGACATAAATGTGCCCCCAGGGATCGTTTGGGACTACCCCGCCGCGCAAATAAGGCCCGTTCCAGCCGGCCTGATTGGTGCTGCGGGTCAACGCGGTGAGGCCTTCGTTCGATGTGGGATAACGGCCGAGATCGAGAAAATAGAGATCGAGCGCGCTGGAAAAGCTCTCGATCTGAATCTTGGCCGCCTTCGCCTTGGACTCGCTGAGATAGTTCAGCACCCGTGGGCCGACCAGCGCCATGATCATCCCGATGATGGTGATGACGACCAGCATCTCGACGAGGGTGAAGCCCGCCTCCCCTCGGCCGGCGCGCCGCCGGCCGCGCTTCGCGCTTCGATATTTGGTCACTCCAAGCCTCTCCCGTTACCTGCTTGCCATCTGGCCCAACTAACCGACAATCTGGCTCACCGACATCAGCGCCGTCATCACCGACGTGATCAGGCCGCCGACGACCAGCGAAATCGCGATGATCGCCGCCGGGCCCGCGATGCCGACCGCGCGGTCCAGCGTGCGCTGCAATTTGGCCTCGTAGAATTCGGCGATCCGTCCCGACAGCATCGGCAATTGCCCGGTCTCGTCGCCGAGCCGGAGCATGCGGACCGCCATTGCGGGCAGTGCTTCGGTCTCGGCCAGCGCATCGGACAGCTTCGAGCCATGGCGGACGCGGTCGGCGGCATTGCTCCAGACCGCGGACGGACCGGTTGTCGCCATCATGTCGACGAGGATGCGCAGCGTGATGGTGAGATTGACGCCGCTGCCGAGGAGCAGGCCGAGATTGCGGCAGAACAGTGCCGTCCGGTATGCGCTCATCACGTTGCGGATTGCCGGCAGCCGCGTGATCGCATTGGTGACGCCGCGCCGGACGCGCTCTTGCCGGAGCAGGAGCCACGCCGCGGCGATGGTGGCCGCAAGGCCAGCCAGCACCGCGTCCGAATTGCCGCGCAGGAAGGTGGAGATGTTGAGAAAAATTCCGACCACCGGATCAATCTTGGCCCCGAAATCCTGCAGCACGCTGGCGAACTGCGGCAGCACGAAAGTGAGGAAGAACAGCAGCACGCAACCCGCCGCGCCCAAGACGAACAGCGGATAGCGGATTGCATCCGACAATCGCCGCCTCAGCCCCTCGCTGCGCGTGCGCTCGCCGGCCAGCACCTCAAGCACCTGGTCCAGCGATCCCGAAGCCTCGCCGACCCGCACCAGCGCGACATACATTGGCGGGAACAGCCCCTCGTGCCGCGCCAGCGCTTCGGCAAAGCTCTCGCCCGCGACGACGCGCGAACGGATGTCCGCAACAACCGGACGCAGCCGACCGAAATCCGGGTCGGCCGCGAGCAGCTCCAATCCGTCATTGATGCGTGCACCGGCGCGCAGCAGCAGCGCGAGGTCGCGGGTGAAGATTGTGACGTCTTCCGGCTTGGGCCGGTTGAAGAGGCTGAACACGCGGCCCGCCGAGCCGCCCTCTTCCGGCGTGACGTTGTCGACCAGCACGAGACCGAGCCGCTCGATCCGCTGCGCGACGTCGCCCGGCGCGGGCGCGGCAATGGCGCCGGAGACCAGTTCGCCGTTGGCGTTGAGCGCGCGGTAGCGATAGTTCGGCATGCGTCAGCGCACCGTCGTGACGCGGAAGACCTCGGGCACGGTGGTGAGCCCTGCCCGGCATTTGGCGACCGCATCCTCCAGCATCGTCGTCATGCCGGCCCGCATCGCGGCGGCGTCGATCGAGTGCGAGTCGGTCTGCGGGCCGATCAGCGTGCGCACCTCGTCGGACATTTCGAGGATCTCGAACACGCCGTTACGGCCGCGATAGCCTGTGCCGCCGCAGCGCTCGCAGCCGCCGGCCTCGTGCACGACCTCGCCGCACTTGAAGCCGATCACCGCAAAGCGCGGGTCCTCGGCGAGATCGGCCTCGGTCAGCGCATGCGGGACCTTGCAGCGGTCGCAGAGCACGCGCACCAGGCGCTGCGCCACCACCGCGCGCAACGTGGACTTCAGCAGGAAGCCCTCGATACCGAGGTCGATCAGCCGCGGCACGGCGGCCGCGGCCGTCTCGGTGTGCAGCGTCGTCAGAACAAGGTGGCCGGTGAGTGCCGCGTGAATGGCGATATGCGCGGTCTCCGCATCGCGGACCTCGCCGACCATGATCACGTCGGGGTCCTGTCGGACGAAGGCGCGCATGGCGGAGGCGAAGGTCAGCCCGATGGACGGCTTGACCTGGGACTGGTTGATGCCGGGAATCTCGTACTCGACGGGATCCTCGATGGTGAGGATCTTGCGCGTGGGCTCGTTCAGGATCGACAGCATGGTCGCAAGCGTCGTGGTCTTGCCGCTGCCGGTCGGGCCCGTGATCACGATCATGCCATGCGGCATCGCGAGCAGCCGCGTCATCACGCTCTCGTCGCGCGCGGCGAGACCGAGCTTGCTCATCTCCAGGAGACCACGGTCGCGCGGCAGCAGGCGGATGACGGCGCTCTCGCCATGCTGCGTCGGCATGGTCGCGACGCGAACGTCGATCTCGCTGCGCCCGACCCGCACGCGCGCGGCGCCGTCCTGCGGCAAGCGCCGCTCCGCGATGTTGAGGCTGGCGAGAATCTTGATGCGCGAGATCAGCGCCTGCGGCGGAATACCGTGCGGCGACGGCAGCGCGCGCAGCAGGCCGTCGACGCGCATGCGCACGACGAGTCCGGCGCGGAACGGCTCGACGTGAATGTCGCTGGCACGCAAGTCCACGGCGCGCTCCAGGAGATCATTGAGCGCGCGCACCACCGGTGCGCCGCTGGCGAGATCGCGCAGGCTCTCGATGTCGTCGTCCGACTGCTGCGCAACGCTCCTGCCGGTTCGATCGGCATTTGCGTCGTCGGCATCGGCCCGTTGATCGAGGACCGTGGTGATGTCCTCGTATGAGGCCACGACGACATCGACCGGCGCTCCGAACACGATTTCGGCGGCACGAATGGCAGCCGTGTCGGAGGGATCGGCGACAGCCAACCGAAATACGTCGTTGGGCGCACTGAAAGGAAAGATGGTGGATTCACGCAGAAAACGGCGCGAGAAGCCGTCGAGGCAAGGCGTGGCTGCGAGCAGTTGCGGCAGGCTCAGCCGCGTCAGACCGAAATGATCGGAGACTTCATCTGCGAATTCGGCGGCGGAAAGATCGGTGGCCTCCCACAACTCCCGCAAGGGACGCACGAGCGCGGGGTTGGCCGATTTATCGACATGGGCATGCGCCCGCGGCGGCAATGAGTATTTTTCCAGGAGGTGCTGCCGGAAGCTATCTGCGGAGCGGTCGCGCATCGCATTCACGGCGTTGACCTTGTGACCTGAAAGCAACAACTTCGGCGGGTGACGATCGGCCCTTTGCCCTTGACTTATTTATTAGCAAAAACATAATCGTGGCGCAAATTATTGCGCGTCCGAACCAAAGGGGGATCGGATGCAATTTTCAATCAATATCAGCGTGGGCAGGCGTATTTTGTTCAAGGTGGTCCAGCCGCTTTTGCGCCTTCGCTCAGCGTTGCCTGGAACGCTCCTCCTGTTGTCGTCCGCTTTCGTGCTCGGCGCCTGCATCGTGACCGCCGACCAGTCGATCGAAGCCGATCCAAAGGACCCCCGCGCCCAGGACATCGCCGACAAGGTCCGCTCCCTCGATCTTCAGCCGCGTCAACCCGCCGACGCTGGCGCGAGCGGCATTGCGCAGGCGCGATCGTCAAAGCCGGCGATCTATCTCAGCGATGGTGCAACGCCGCAGGGCGGCGGGCTGGCCGAACGCGACGATGCCGGCGGCAGCGGTTACGACCTGAATTTCGAGAACGCGCCGGTCGCCACCGTCGCAAAGGTCGTTCTTGGTGACGTACTCAACGTCGGCTACACGATCGACCCGCGCGTGCAGGGAACCGTGACCCTGGCGTCGGTGCGGCCGGTGCCCAAGGCGGATGCGCTCTACGTGCTGGAGAACGCGCTGCGCATGTCCGGTGTCGCGCTGGTCCGTGACCGCACCGGCTATCGCCTGCTGCCGGCGCCCGAAGCCGGCCCTGGCGGGATCGATCGCTCGCTGAACGCTGCGGCCGGCCAGGGCATCACCGTGGTGCCGCTTCGCTACGTCTCGGCGCAGAACATCTTCAAGCTGCTCGATGCCTTCGGCGTGAAGGCCCAGACCATGCGTCCCGACAGCGCCCGCAACACCTTGATCGTCAGCGGCAGCGGCACCGACCGGGCGACCGCGGTCGACACCATTCTCTCCTTCGACGCCGACTGGATGCGGGGGCAATCGGTCGGCATCTTCCCGGTGCGGAACTCCACGCCCGAGCCGCTCATCTCCGAGATCGAAAAGATCATGGATTCGGGCGAAGGCGGCCTGGGCCAGAACGTGGTGAAATTCCAGCCGATCGGGCGCCTCAATTCGATTCTGGTCGTCAGCCAGAAGCCGGAATATCTCAAGCGCGCGCAGACATGGATCGCGCGGCTCGACCGCTCCGACACGGAAGGCGTGAATCTGAAATCCTACCCGCTACGCTACGGCAACTCCAAGGCGGTGGTGGCATTGCTGAACGAGATCCTGTTCAGCCAGAGCGCGACCAGCACCTCCTCGCTCGACAATTCGGCGGGCCAGATCTCCCCGGGCGCGGGCATCGCGACGTCCTCGTCCGGCACCAATCCGATCGCGTCCCTCAGCGCACTTCCGACCGCAGCGGCAGGTGCCGCGACCCCGGTCACCGGCGCTCCCGGCTCGTCGCTGGCCGCCCGCCCCGCCCCTGCTGCGGCCGGCCTTCCCGGCCAGGACAACGGCTCCCTGCTCGGCACCGGCGCAAAGCCCGTCAACAATGCGATCCTTCAAAACGTGCGGATCACGGCCGACGTCACCAACAACGCGGTGCTGGTCTACGCCAACGCGGAATCACAGCGCGTCGTCGAGCAGACGATCCGGCAGATCGACCGGCCGCAGCGCCAGATCGCGATCGAGGCGACGATCGCCGAGGTCACGCTGAACGACGCCTTGAACTACGGTGTCCAGTTCTTCATCGCCAGCAAGCACGGCTCGGTTTCCAACACCATTGGCGGCGTGAGCAACAGCGCTTCGGTCGGCAGCAACATCGAGCAGCAGACCGGCGCGGTCAACGCCGCCGCCGGCGCGCTGCTCGGCCGCGCCCTGCCCGGCTTCAACTTTCTGATCGGCGCGGAAAACTCTCCGCGCGTGGTGCTCGATGCGCTCCACAACGTCACCACCGTCAAAGTGCTGTCCAACCCGTCGCTGGTCGTGCTGGACAATCAGCCAGCGACCTTACAGGTCGGCGACCAGGTGCCGTTCTCGACCGGCACCGCGACCGTGCTGACCGCCAACAACACCGTCGTCAACACCATCGACTACAAGAACACCGGCATCATCCTGCGCGTGCTGCCGCGCGCCAACGCCAACGGCAACGTCGTGCTCGACGTCGAGCAGGAGATCTCGAGCGTGGCCGCCGGCAGCACCGGCTCGCTGACGCCGACGATCTCGCAGCGCCGGGTCAAGAGCTCGATCGCGGTGACGAGCGGCCAGACCGTACTGCTCGCTGGCCTGATCAGCGAGACCGAGAACAAGCAACGCCAGGGAATTCCAATCCTCGACTCCATTCCCGGCGTCGGCGATGCGTTCTCCCACCAGGGCAGCACGCGCGCCCGCACCGAGCTGATCCTGTTCATCCGCCCGACCGTCATCAAGGACGGCGTCGATGCGCACGTCATTGCGGAGGAAATGCGCAGCAAGATGAACAGCCGCCTCGTCGGCACCAGCAATCCCGTGATTCCCGTGAACCCGCCCAAGGCGGCGCGCTAAGGGCGTGACGGATCGGGCGGCGAATGCCGGGACGGGGGCTCCGCTCGCCATCCTCCTGCTGCTCGGCGTACTCGCAAGCCTCGTCGCCGCGCCGGGCGTCGAAGGCCTGTACGGCGCGTTCCTGGCCGCCCTGATGCTGGCGACCGCGGCGAACGATGCGCGCCACTACCGCATTCCGAACGAGCTGACCGGCGCCGCGTTCGCGCTCGCGCTGCTCCGCGCCGGCGCGTTCGTGCCCGACATCGCCGCCGAAGCGCTGCTCTGGCCTCTGATCCGAGCCACGGCCACGGGCCTTCCGCTGCTGCTCCTGATGGTGCTCTACCGCCGCTGGCGCGGCCGGGACGGGCTCGGGCTCGGCGACGTCAAGCTCGCCGCCGTCTGTGGCGCCTGGCTCGAGCTTGCGACCGTGGTCGCGGTGATCGAGCTTGCGGCGCTGTTTGCGATCGGCGCTTATCTGGCCAATGCCGCCCTGCAACGGAAGCCGCTGCGCGCCACGGCGTACCTGCCGTTCGGGCTGTTCCTAGCACCGGCGATCTGGATCGGCTGGCTCGGCGAAACCTGGTACACGAACTGGCTCGGCGGCTGGCCGGGCTGAAGCCTGGGATCGGGATCATCGTCGGCCCCGCCCACAGAATCGCGAAAACAACCCCATGCACAGTAGGCGGGGTCAGGTTTTTCAATGACTTACCAGGCGGCCACTTTGAGGATTTTACGAAGCGATTTGACAAATCGGGCAAAACACCGGCCATCACGGCGATTGCACTGCCCTTCCCCCGAATCACGAACCGATAGGCAACCGCGCCGATTGGCGGGCAAGCCGCAGCGCTCAGTGCTCGCGGCTCGGCGCCCATTCCAGCGCCCGCAGGCGGGCCTGGGCGATCTCTCCGCGCGTCATCTTGGTGGTGACGGCATCGCGGATCCGAGCCCGCGCTTCGCGCGCCGGCGGCGGTGCGGCGGCCGTGGACAGATTGAGCCATTTGGAGGCTTCGACGATGTCCTGCGGAACGCCCTGGCCGCGGTCGTAAAGAAGGCCCAGCGAATACTGGGCGCGGCTGTCGCCCTGCTCTGCCGCGCGCCGGTACCACATCGCGGCCTCCGTATAGTTCTGCGGCACGCCGCGGCCGGTCTCGAACAGGAAACCAAGATAGGACTGTGCAGCGGCATTGCCCCGCTCGGCGAGTGGAATGAAGATGCGGGACGCCGTCAAATAGTCCTGGCGATGGAAAGCGGAGACGCCCTGACGGAACGATTGGGCGTAGGCCGGGACTGCCAAGGCGAGCGTCAGCAGAACGGCAGCACAGCCCCACCCCGCCCGTCGCGACCAACCGCGCGTTTGCGGCGCCGAACGGCAAAGCCCCGAATTCTGACTGTCGAGGGTCTCCATGCCACCCGCGCTCCCTGCGTACGCGGCCAGACTAGTCTGCAGGCGTCCCGAAATCCATAGCGGTGCCAGGGACAAAAAAATCTCCGGGCGCATCGCGCCCGGAGCTCGTCGATTGGACAGGCCTAGTGATACCCGCCAGCGGTAGCCGGCGTCGTGTCCGGCGCATTGCCGTTGATCTGGTTGTCCAGATAGGACAGCACGTTGCCCGTCGTGGCTGCGCCGAGATTGTTGACGATCATCGATCGACCGATACGTGCCGCTGCAACACCGCTGAGGGCGAGGCCCGTGCTCACATTCTCCGAGATGCTGGTGTTGTTGACCTGGACGTTGGACGATCCCTGCACGTTCAGGCCGACGAAGTTCTTGTGAATGGCCGTGTTGTTAATCAGGACCCGGGTGCTGCCACCGTTCGTGTTGATGTTAATCCCGGCGCCAGCGGCGGCGGCGCCGTTGTGGGAGATCACGCTGTCGCGGATCATCAGCATCGAGTTGAAGTTCGACGGATTCGAGAAGATGCCGGCTCCGGACGCACCGTTGAAGTTCCTGATGAAGCAGTGCTCGATGACCACCGAGGCCGCCTGGAGGATGTTGACGCCCTTGAGACCGGTGCCGGCACCTTCGATGTCGAGGCCGCGAAGCACGATGTGATCGGTCGCCGCGGCATTGACGTTGATGCCATTGGTGCCGGACGCCAGGATGCTGCCGACGACGCCTTCGCAATAGATCGTCATCGCCTTGGTGATGGTCACTGTGCCGAAGCCGGCGGAATCGAGGCAGTTGATCTCGCCGCCCGCGGCGGTCTTCGAGATCGCGCCGGCAAAGGTCTTGCACGGCGCGGTGCGGCTGCACGGATTGACGTCATCGCCAACACCGGACACCCACGTCCTGGTCGCCTGGGCATGAGCCGGCTGCGACACGGCGAATGGCAAGAGAAATCCCGCGACAAGAGTCCATAGAGCAATACGGCGCATATTGAACCTCCAGAATTGAACGGAAAACTTGACGTTATTGTCAGGCCAGTAGATTCCCAGGACTTAATGATAACCACCAGCGGTGGCCGGCGTCGTGTCCGGGGCGTTGCCGTTGATCTGGTTGTCCAGATACGACAGCACATTGCCGGAGGTGGCCGCCCCCAGATTGTTGACGATCACCGAGCGGCCAATCCGCACCCCCGCACCGCCGGTAAGCGCGAGGCCCGTACCGAGATTCTCCGAGATGTTGGTGTTGTTGATCTGAACGTTGGCCGATCCCTGCACGCTCACGCCGATAAAGTTCTTGTGGATCGCCGTGTTATTGATCAGGCCCCGCGCGCTGCCGCCGTTGGTGTTGATGCTGACCCCAGCTCCGTTGGCCGCGGTGCCGTTGTGCGAAATCACGCTGTCGCGGATCAAGAGCATCGAGTTGAAGTTCGACGGATTGACGAAGACGCCGACGCCGCCTGCGCTGTTGAAGTTCCTGATGAAGCAGTGCTCGATGACCACCGAGGCTGCCTGAAGGACGTTGACACCCTTGATTCCGGTTCCCGCCCCGTCGATATCGAGACCGCGCAGCACGATGTGATCGGTCGCGGCCGCGTTGATGACAACGCCGGAACTCCCTGCTGCGAGGATGCCGCCGACAACGCCTTCGCAATAGATCGAGATCGCCTTGGTGATGGTCACGACGCCGAAACCGCCCGAGTCGAGACAATTGATCTCGCCGCCCGCGGCTGTCTTCGAGATCGCGCCGGGAAAGGTCTTGCACGGGGCGGTGCGACTGCACGGATTGGCATCATCGCCCACGCCCGACACCCACGTTCTGGTGGCCTGAGCATGCGCCGGCTGCGATGCGATCACCGGTGCGAACATCCCCGCAACCACAGCCAAGAGTGCAATTCGGCGCATTTCCCTTCCTCCCCGAGATTGAGCTGAGAGCCCCAGCCTGCTGCTATGCACACATCTTCGCTGCCGCAGCCCGCAGCTCGCGCGGCTTTACGGCATCATTCTCCATATTTCGCTGAAACTTCCCCCGCCGCTTTCGGCGCTCGCAATACGGCCTTCGCGTTCGAATGATTGGGTACGCAATGCTACTGGGAAAAATGGATGCAGGCTTCTTGGCACCTCGGCTCGCGCAACTGTTGCGCGACGTACCGCGGGCTTTCTAGTGGTCGCGCCGGATCAGGCAAGGTTCAACTCGATCTATCAATTTCTGTGAGGACTTTTACGCCAGGAGCGTGCCCACGACGTCACGAACCTCGTCCATGACGGCCGCCAGGACCGAGACTCGATCGCAAACACATCGTGCATGACACACGATGGCTACGTTAAAGCCCAGCCATGACGGGAATGATGGCCCGCGCTGCGTCGATTGGACGCGACGAGACCCATGCCGTCAGCTCAGCAGGAAGCCGGGCCCGTGCAGGTTGTGAAGAAAATCGGCCACTATGTCGAACGCAGCAGCCGTGTCGTGGCTTCCCGTCAGTTGAGACCACTGCTCCGACGTGGTCTGCACATTGGCTGGCGCGGGCATGGCATCCGGTAGCTCGGACGAAGTGGTCAATGGGGTCCCGCCCTCGGTGAAGTTGAACGCAAAGCCGTCACCGGACGTCCCGGCCCCCGCCGTGGCGGGCGGCGCTGCACCGATGGCACCGTCGCCATTGAGGTCCTGGTACAGCGTCGGCTCCAGCGCCTTCAGGGATGGGTCGGTTCCCAGCACTTCCGGAGACGCGGCGAGCGTGGTCAGGAAGTTGCCATTGCTGTCCGTGCTCCAGACCGAATAGTGGGCGTTCGCCGAGTTCTTCCAGACCACGTCGTAGCCGCCGCCGGACACCTGCTCGGCGCCGATCACCGACCACGTGCTGTAATTGGCCGCATTCACGACCGAGCCAGCGTATTTCAAGGTGGGGCCGGTACCGGCCGCATCGTACAGATAGTAGTTGCTACTAAACAAGACTGCACGGGTCGCTCCGAATGCCTCGATGGTGACGCCGTTGACGGGAACCAAGGCGAGACCGATCGTGCCGTCGCCGTTGATATCCTGATGCAGCGTCGGCTCCAGCGCCTGCAGCGACGCATCGGTGCCCAGCACTTCGGGAGCCGCGGCGAGCGTGGTCAGGAAGTTGCCGTTGCTGTCCGTGCTCCAGACCGAATAATGGGCGTTCGCCGAATTCTTCCAGACCACGTCGTAGCCGCCGCCCGTCACCTGCTCGGCGCCGATGACCGACCACGTGCTGTAATTGGCCGCGATCACCGCAGCGCCGGCATATTTCAGGACCGGTCCGGTGCCAGTCGAGATGCTGTTCAGGTAATAGTTTCCACCAGACAGGACCGCGCTGGTCGATCCGAACGTCTCGATCTCGACGCCGCTGACGATGGGGATGCTGACCACCCCTGTCGTGCCGTCGCCATTGAGATCCTGTTGCAGCGTCGATTCCAGCGCCTGTAGCGAGGCGTCCGTCCCCAGCATCTCCGGAGCCGAGCCGAGAGTCGTGATGAAATTGCCGGTGCTGTCCGTACTCCAGACCGAATAGTGGGCGTTCGCCGAATTCTTCCAGACCACGTCGTAGCCGCCGCCCGTCACCTGCTCGGCGCCGATGACCGACCACGTGCTGTAATTGGCCGCGATCACCGCGGCGCCGGCATATTTCAGGACCGGTCCGGTGCCGGTCGAGATGCTGTTCAGATAATAGTTACCGCCCGTCAGAGCCACGCTCGTCGATCCGAACGTCTCGATCGCGCTCGGCACGAGGCTGGCGGCGGCAACCGTAACGCCCGCGAACTGGAAATATTCGACGCCGGTGACCGTATCGGTACCATCGGGCACGCCGCTGCGCTGGTCGGTCAGAGTGAACGTCTGGGTCGCGGAATTATACGAGACCAGGTAGTTGGCCCGGCTGCCCGAATACACCGCCGTGTCGCTGCCCGAGCCGCCATTGATGCCGTCGTTGCCCGCACCGCCGACGATCGTGTCGTTGCCGCCGCCGCCGTTCAGCGCGTTGGCGATCGCGTTGCCCACCAGCGTGTCGTTGCCGGACCCGCCGGTGGCGTTGTCGATGTAGGAGCGCGCGTCGCCGTTGTACAGATAGGCGTTGTAGACGTTGCCCGATGCGTAATGGCCGTTGCCGAGATTGGCCAGTTGCACGGAGGAGAACACCGACGAGGCACCGGGATTGAGGTTGATGCTCAGGTTCGTCGTGTAGTTCGACAGATCGTAAGTATCGACGCCGCCGCCGTCCCAGACCGTCTCGTAGACGCGGTTGGCCGAGCCGCCGACGCCGCCGCCCGGCGCGAGCTGCCCGACGCCGTTAATGAACTGCTGCCCGGTGGTCGGATTCCAGGTGTAGACGGTGTTGCTGCTTTGGGTCGTGTAGTCCGCGCCGTACATGACCTGGAGCGCGAGAATATCGTTGGCCATGTAGGTCTGCGAATATCCGTACGCTTCGTTGGTGTAGCCGCTCGTAGTCGAAGCGCCGACATAGCTGCGATAGCTCATGACGGTATATTCGCTGCTGTCGTGCGCGCTCGGCACAGCGACGTTGCCGGGGCCGCCGACCTCCTGGCTGTGCTTGAGACCGAGGGCGTGGCCGAGCTCGTGCATCGCGGTCGTGAAGTAATAGTTGCCGAGCTTGGCGAGCGAGAAGTTGTATTGAGTGCCGAACCAGATGTCGCCGCCGGACGCATAATTCCCGGGATAGTAGGCATAGGCCGTTGGATTGGCCGCGGGCGACTGCGCGATCATGATGTCGGCGCCGTTCGTTCCCGCGTACTGGATGTTGGCGTTGGTGTAACTGAGGATCAGCCCGACCGCGTAATTGATCGCCGCCTTGATCTGGGTGAGCGCCGAGGCAAGGCCCGATGTGGTCGGCTCGCTGTCGCCGCCGTAATAGGGATTGGGGTAGTCGCTGGATGCGTCGGGAAAGCTATAGGTGATCGTGCCGGTCCATTTGACGCCGGACAGCAGGCCGTCGATCTCGGCATTGTTGGTGGCACTGACATTAACGGCGGTAGCCAATGGACTCTCCAGAGCAACGCATCGCGCGATTCAGAATAAAGCAGATGATTCTAGCTTGGGAGTTAAACGTTTGGTTTAAATTGGGCAGCGGCGTCCGCGCGCCTTCCATAAGACTATGTTAGCCATCAAATCCCGTAGTCATACGGTCCCTCAGTTCCCGCGGCACGCGTCATTTGCAGGGTTTCAATGAAACGACGTTCGTTCCTGGCCGGTCTGTTGTTCGGTACTCTGATCGCGCTGGCCGGACTGGATCACCAATCTTTCGGAGGACTGCCCGCCATGGTGGAGAAGGCCAATGCGGACGAGAACGGCAAGGCGGGACGCGCGCCCTCCATGCCGATGGCCCGAGATCCTGCCGCCGCCGTGGCAGAGGAATACGAAGCCGCCCGCCGGAAGGGAACGCGGGAGGCCTTCGAGCTCTTCATCGCCCGTCACGGCGATGCCCCCCTCGCCGAACGCGCGCGCGCGGAGCTGAAGCGCCTCTCGCGCTGATCTCAGGCACCGCATCAGGCATGGCATTTCGGCAGGCTGCATCGGCGCCGGGCCGGCTTGTCGCATGATCTTTCGACACTATGGTAGGCCCGCAATCTGCCCCGGAGCCACTCAAGATGCCTTTTCCGCATGCCTCGGAAGCCCTGTCGCGCTTCACCGTGCTCGATCTGACCCGCGTCCGCTCCGGGCCCACCTGCGTGCGGCAACTGGCGGACTGGGGGGCGAATGTCATCAAGATCGACGCGCTGACCGAGGACGCCGGCGGCGAGCAGCCGGGCGGCCCGCGCCGAGGTTCCGACTTCCAGAATCTGCATCGCAACAAGCGGGCCATGACGCTGAACCTGAAGGACGAGCGCGGGCTCGCCGTGTTCAAGCGCCTCGCCGCCAAGGCCGACGTCGTGGTCGAGAATTTCCGGCCCGACGTGAAGAAGAAGCTCGGCATCGACTATGGGAGTCTCGCCGAGATCAATCCACGCATCGTCTACGGCAGCATCTCCGGCTTCGGCCAGGACGGGCCCTATCACAAGCGGCCCGGCTTCGATCAGATCGCGCAAGGCATGGGCGGGTTGATGTCGATCACCGGGGCACCGGGCGAAGGCCCGATGCGGGTCGGCATTCCCGTCGCCGATCTGACGGCCGGCCTGTTCTGCGCCATGGGCATCCTCACCGCGCTGCTCGAGCGCGAGGTCTCGGGCAAGGGCCAATGGGTGCAGACCTCGCTGCTGCAGGCCCAGATCTTCATGCTCGACTTCCAGGCAGCGCGCTGGCTGATGGAGAAAGAGGTCGCCAAGCAGGCCGGCAACAACCATCCAACCAGCATCCCGACCGGCGTGTTCAAGACCTCGGACGGCTACATCAACATCGCCACGACGGGCGGGCGGATCTGGGAGCGCTGCGCCCAGGCGATTGGCGCGCCGGAGCTCTATGCCCATCCCGATTATGCGACGGCCCCTGCCCGCTCCAAGAACCGCGACGCCCTCAACGCCGAGATCGAGAAGCACACGGTGACGAAGTCGACCGAGACCTGGGTCCGCGAGCTCAACGAGGCCGGCGTGCCCTGCGGGCCGATCTACGCCATCGACCAGATGTTCGAGGACGCCCAGGTCAAGCATCTCGGCATCGCGCAGGACGTGCCGAACGACGAGAGCCGCCAGATCCGCCTGGTCGGCCAGCCCGTGACGCTGTCACGCACGCCGAGCAGGATGGTGGCGCGGCCACCGGAATTCGGCGAGCAGACCGACGAGGTGCTGAAGGAGTTCGGCCTCAGTGCGGACGAGATCAGCAGGCTGCGGGACGCGAAGGTGGTGTGAACATCATTTGCACCGTCTCCAACGACAAAGCCCGGCGCGAGGCCGGGCTTTGCTTCTTGTTGGACGCCTCGGTTGATCTCAGTACTTGGCGACGATCGGGCCACCAAACTGATAGTTGATGCCTGCGCGCAGGATGTGATCGGTGAAGTGCGAGGAGACGTTGGCGCTGATGTCCGAGCCCGGCGCCAGCGTGAACGGGCCGGAGCTGAAGCGGCCGAGGTCCATGTAGAGATATTCGAGCTTAGCGCTCCAGTTCTGGGTGATCTTGCCTTCGACGCCGACCCCGAGGGTCCAGCCGGCACGGGTAGTGCTGTTCGAGGCGACCGACGTGATCGGGAGGCTGAAACCGTCGAGGCCGGTCATGGTGCCGGTGGTCTTGATCTCGCCGAAGGCCAGACCGCCGGTGCCATAGAACAGCACCTTCGGGGTGGCCAAGATGCCGACGCGACCGCGCAACGTGCCGAACCACTGCAGCTTCTGGTCGATTGCCAAGGTGGTGCCGCCGACGGTCCCGGGAAGAAGGAACGTCAGAAGGGGATTACAGACGCCCGGAACGGGCCCTGCTGCAGGGGCGCAGGAATATAGGGCGCTGCCTCTTTCACCCGACCATTGCAGGTCGCCCTCGATGCCGTACACCCAGTTGCCGTTTTGCCAATTGTAGCCGGCCTGGGCGCCCGCGATACCGCCGTTCATGTCGAACGCCGCGCTGGTGATTGACCCGGCCGGAGGCGCGATCGGTGCGCCGGTTGGCGTGTTGAAATAGGAGACGTCGGTGCGCGAACGGCCCCAGCTGTAGCCGCCGTTGGCGCCGACATAGAAGCCGGTCCAGCTCCAGACCGGATCGACGATAGGCGCCTTGACATAGGGCCTTGCCGCGAGATCGGCAGCAACCGCGCCCGTCGCAAACAGCGACATCGCCGCCGCCATTCCAATCACAATCCGCTTCATGGAGAATCCCCCCGCTGCACAATTTCGTGATGAAACCATACGTCGAGGCGTGCCCAAGTGCTGTGCCGGGCCAGCAACAACCAGAAATAATCGCGGCGTATAGCGGCTAGGACCAGGGCGACACCGCCATTATACCGTTGAATTTTAAAGATATTTCTCCCTAGCTGGACGCTGGCTTGCTCCCCTGCGTCAATCCGACACGGGCGAGCAAGCCGTCGATTGCCGGCCAGAACAGCAGCACGATCGCCAATGTCGTGATCGAGCCGACCAGCCCATTCGACCAGAACACCTTGAGGTTGCCACCCGAACCGATCATCGACAGGCGGAAGGCGTCCTCGGCGCGGTTGCCGAGCACGAGCGCCAGCGTGAACGGCGCCAAGGGGATGCCGATCTTCTTGAAGACGTAGCCGACCACGCCGAAACCCAGCATCAGCCAGATGTCGAACATCGCGTTCTGGATCGCATAGGCGCCGATCGCGCAGGACACCACGATCATCGGCGCCACCGCGGCGAACGGCACACGCAGGATCGAGGCGAAGATCGGCACCGTCGTCAGCACCAGCACGAGGCCGACGACATTGCCGAGATACATCGAGGCGATCAGGCCCCAGACGAAGTCCTTGTGCTCGACGAACAGCAGCGGGCCGGGATTGAGGCCCCACACCATCAGGCCACCGAGCAGGATCGCGGCGGTGCCGGAGCCGGGGATGCCGAGCGCCAGCATCGGCAGCAAGGCCGCTGTGCCGGAGGCATGCGCCGCCGTCTCGGGCGCGAACACGCCTTCGATGCGACCCTTGCCGAAACCCTCGGGGTCCCTGGCGAAGCGCTTTGCCAAATTGTAGCCCATGAAGGAGGCAGCGATCGCACCGCCCGGCGTGATGCCGAGCCAGCAGCCGATGAAAGAGGAGCGCAGCAGCGTCATCCAATATTTCGGCAAATCTCTCCAGACGCCGAGCACGACGCGGAGCGAGATGCTCGCCGCGTGTCCGCGCAGCGCCAGCCGCTCCTCCATCGTCAGCAGAATCTCGCTGATGCCGAAAAGGCCGATGACCGCGACCAGGAAGTTGATGCCCCGTAGAAGCTCGGCCGAGCCGAAGGTCATGCGCAGATTGCCCGATACGGTATCCATGCCGATGCCGGCCAGCAGCAGCCCCAGCGACATCGAGATGACCGTCTTGTGCTTGGCTTCGCGCCCCAATCCGACGAAGGAGCAGAAGGTGAGCAGATACACCGCGAAGAACTCGGGCGGGCCGAACTTCAGCGCAAAGGACGAGATCATCGGCGCGAGGAAGGTGATCAGCATCACCGCGACCAGCGAGCCGATGAAGGAGGACGTGAACGCCGCGGTCAGCGCTTCGGCCGCCCTGCCTTGCTGCGCCATCGGATAACCGTCGAATGTGGTCGCGACCGACCAGGCCTCGCCGGGGATATTGAACAGGATCGATGTAATCGCGCCGCCGAACAGCGCGCCCCAATAGATGCAGGACAGCATCACGATGGCCGAGGTCGGATCCATCGTGAAGGTGAGCGGCAACAGGATCGCAACGCCGTTGGGGCCGCCCAGCCCCGGCAGCACGCCGACGAAGATGCCGAGCACCAGCCCGACCATCATCAGCACGAGCGTCTTCCACGTCAGCAGGACGGCGAAGCCGTGAAGCAGGAGACCGAGAGCTTCCATCGCGGGACCCGCCTAGCGACCGAAGGCCGCTTCGAGCGGCCCTTTCGGCATGATGACGTCGAAGGCGACATCGAAGGTGACGAACATGATCGCCGTGAACACGAGAGCGGTGAGCAGTGACTTCCACAGCGCGATCTTGCCGACGAAGCGCATGAAGCCGGAAATCAGAAGGAAGCTTGCGACATAGAGGCCGAGGAACTGCATCACCAGGCAGAACAGCAGCGTCGGCACGAATACCGCCATCACGCGGCGGGCTTGCGCGCGCGTGACGAAGGTCTGGCGCACCGCGCGCTGCGTGCGCAGCGCCGCGACAAGGCCGTAGAGGCTGCCGCCGCCGAGAATGATGGAGAGGTAGAAGGGGAAATAGCCGGGCTCGGGCCCGGTCGCATCCCAGGCCGCGCCCGTTCGCCAATTGTCGTAGCCGAGCGTGACGGCTAGCGCGAACAGCAGGAGACAGACGACAATCTCGATCGTGCCTCTAGAGACGACAGAAGGCGAGTCGTCTTCAGGCGCGGTCGGATCGTCGACGACGATTTCAAGATCGGTTTGGGACATGAGCTGTCAGGGACGGAGTGCGGTCAATCCTCCCTCTCCCCGCGTGCGGCGAGAGGGTCGGGGTGGGGGGGAGTCTCCACGGGGACAGTGAAAGTCGGACTCGCGGAGAGTCCCCCTCACCCGGATTGCATCTTCGATGCAATCCGACCTCTCCCCGCGAACGGGGCGAGGTGAAGAGGTCACTTCGCGACGAATCCGGCTTCCGTCATCAGCGACTTGTTGACGGCATCGTCCTCCTCGAGGAACTGCACCATGTCCTTGCCGGTGAGGAAGATCGGCTTCAACGCCTGCTTCTCCATGTACTCCTTGTACTCGGCGGTCTGCGTCACCTTGTGGAAGAGATCGACGTAGAAAGCCTGCTGCTCCGGCGTGACCTTGCCGGGCAGGAACATCGCGCGCAGCATCAGATACTGGACGTCGACGCCCTCCTCCTTGCAGGTCGGGATGTCGGCCCAGGACTGCGTCTCCGTCACCTTGGTGGTGTAGGCGATGCGCTCCTTGTCGAACACGCAGAGCGGACGCACCTGGCCCGCACGCCAGACTTCGAGATTCTCGGACGGATTGTTGACGTTGGCTTCGGTGTGGTTGCCGACCAGCTGGGTCGCGGCCTCGCCGCCGGACTTGTAGGGCAGATAGGAGAACTTCGCGCCGGTCTTCTGCTCCAGGAAGACGGTCAGCACGTGATCCTCGCGCTTGGAGCCGGTGCCGCCCATCTTGAACGGCGCGCTCGCCGCCTTCGCGGCCGCGACGAACTCCTTCACCGTCTTGGGGCCAGCGCTGTTGTCCCAGAGCACAAACTGGTCGAGCGCGACCACGGAAACCGGGGTCAGCTCACGCCAGTTGAACGGGATCTTCGCCGACAGCGGCAGCATGTAGATCAGCGAATAGGCGATCAGCACCTTGTTCGGATCGCCCTCGCTGGACTTCATGTACATCAGCGCTTCCGCGCCCGAGGCGCCGCCCTTGAGCGAGACGACCACCGGCTGCTTCATCAGATTGTTCTTCTGGATCGCGGCCTGCATCATCCGCGCCATCTGGTCGGAGGCGCCACCCGCGCCCGCCGCCACCACGATCTCGACCGGCTTTGCCGGCTCCCAGGCCGCAACAGCCGGCGTGCCGCAAAGCGCGGCGGCAAGCGCAATTGCGGCCTTCATTCCATGTCCCACGTGCGTCTTCCCTAGGTTCTTGTTTGGATTGGAAATTCAGAGACGAATTCGGCGTCCATTGTGCTGGGTAATCCAGCCGAGTTCAAGCCACCCCGCGTCATCCCGGTTATGACTTTGGAATGAGAATGGCGCGGCGCAAAAAAGCGCGGGCCCGCTGTAGGGCCCGCGGCTCGGCTCGATGGCAGAGCCTACACGACCAATATGTCGTGCTGATTGAGCATCACGCCGCTCTGGACGCTGACCACGGCAACAGCCGCGCCTTGCGTCCCGTCGGCGCTGTAATAGAGCGTCTGGCTGCTGGTGTCGAAATGGAATTGGGAGAGTCCCGAAAACACATCGTCACCCGAGGTTTCGAACGTCACGTCCATCCCAGCCGTCAACCCGCCGCCAAAACCGCTCGCCGAGACCGCGATGTGGTCCTGCTCGATGGAATTGTTGAAGTCGCCGATCGTGCTCGAACCGGACGGCTGGAGGAAAGCGAAGATGTCATTGCCACCGCGGCCGGTCATGGCATTGCCGCCCGCGGCGGCGATCAGGACGTCGCTGCCGCTGCCCCCGTTCATCGTCTCGGTTCCGTTGACGGCGATCAGGATGTCATCGCCACCGGTGCCGGTCAGGACGGTCGCGCCGGCCGCGTTGTTGATGATGGTCGCGGTCGCAACATTGGACGAAATCGTCGAGCCGTCGGAAGTCGTGTAGCTGAACGAGCCGCCGAGCGTCGCGTCATCGCTGAAGAAGGCATTCCCGAACGCCACGGCACCGCCGCCGGAACTCGCCGTGATACTGCCGAGCGACAGCTGGTCGATCGTGTCGGGGTCGGTGTCGTTCAAGGCCAGGGCCCAGCTGGGGATTTCGACGGTCGCGTTGGGGCCGACATCGGTGATTACGGTCTCGCCGACCGCGGTCGGCGCGTCATTGGTGCCGATGATGGTGACGGTGACGTTCTGCGTGGTCGAGCCGCCATTGTTGTCGGCGATCGTCACCAGATAGTCCTGGGTCAGCGTCTGCCCCTGCGCCAGGAACTGGATGTCGGAATTGTCGACCGTGAAATGCCAGGCGACGGTTCCGGCGCCGCCGGCCTCGCTGACCGGATCGAGCGAGAACGTACCGAAATAGCCGCCGTCGCCCGGCACGAAGCTGGCGCTGTGTGTATCGCCGGGATCGATGTCGGAGAACGACAGCGAGCCCGCGGCGGATTCGGTGGCAGGTCCCGTCGCCGGACTGACGTTGACGGAGTCGAGGATCATGCCGGTGCCGTCGTTCTCATAGGAGAACTGGAGCAGCGTGGACGACAGCAGGCCGTCGCCGAGCACGTCGAAGGAATAATGGTTGACGCCGGCCGGCACGTTGGCGAGCGCGAGGATCGTCACGCCATCCCACGACGCCGTGAACGGCGCGCTGACGCTCTCGGGATCGCCGATGACGTCGAAGCTGACGAAGTAGTGCTGGCCCGGCGTGGTCGCGACGTTCTGCGACAGTGTTTCCGGGCTGCTGTTGGGGAGCAGCTCGACCGAATAATGGCCGAAGCTGCCGCCGAGCTCGAGCTGCGTCACGTGGATGTGGCCGCCGCCGCTCACCGTCCAGTTGGCGAAATTGCCCATCTCGAAATCGCCGTTGAGGATCACCGGCGGGCCGGCGTCCTCGGTGATCGATCCGCTGAGATTGGCCGCGGTGACCTGTGGATTGTCGTTGGCGCCGGCGATGTCGAATGTCAGCGTGGTCGAGGCCTGATGGCCCTGGCCGTCGTCGACGGTGAACGTGAACTGGTCGGTGACGTTTTCGCCGGCGAGCAGCGCATCGACCGACGCGTCCGCGACATAGCCGTAGGAGCCGTCGGCGTTGAGCACCAGCGTTCCATGCGTACCGGCCACCGAACTACCGACATTGGCAGCGCTGCCGTTGATTTCGGTAATGGTCCGCGGTGTGCTCGAATCCACCGGCTGGGTGATCTCGAAGATGGCACCGGTCGCGATGGGCATGCCGGCATCCGGACCCGCGGTGTCGGACGTCGTGATCGTCAGCGGCGTGAGGACCAGCGGATCGGCCGCACCATCGATGGTGACGGTGACGGTCTGGACCGAATTGGTGAACCCGTCCCAGACGTTGACGGCATACTGCACCGTCAGCGTCTCGCCGAGGCTCAAGAAATCGAGATCGGCATCGGCGATGCTGAAAGTCCAGTCGATACTGCCGCTGCCGCTGCCCGTGGAATCGTGCAGCACCGTCGAGAGCGCCGATTGGAGGTCCACCAGCGTCTGCGCCGGGACCGAGAAACTGTTGGCCGACCACAAAGCGTAATCCAGCACCACGCTGATCGAATGCGTGTCCGACAGGTCGACGTCGTTGAAGCTCAGCGTTCCCGTCGGCACCGGGCTCGTGGTGTTGGGCGACGGGGATCCGGTCACGCCCGGCTGCTCGGACAGCGAAGCCGATCCCGGCCCGCTCGTGACCACCGGCGCGTCGTTGGCGCCGGTAATGACGACGGAGACCGTCTGCGTCGAGCTGGTCGAGCCGTCCGCGACCACGATATTGTAGGTCACTGTCAGCGTCTCGTTGAACGCGAGATAGTCGAGGTCCTGATCGGGGATCGCAAAGTTCCAGTCGATGCTGCCAGAGCCGGTGCCCGTGGAATCGTGTAGCGTCGTGGTCAGCGCCCCGGCGAGGTCGGCCTGTGTCGGGGCCGGCGGCGTTGGTCCTGAGGTCGAGTCCAGCGTCACCGTGACCGTATGCGTGTCGCCGGTGTCCTGGTCGGTGAAAGCGAGCGTGCCCGCCGGGGTCGTCGGCGTCGTATCCAGGACTGGGGAGCCCGTGGTGGCGTCCTGCTCGACCACGGTGGAGGATTGTGGACCACTTGTGATCACGACAGGCTCGTTGATGCCGAGGATCGTGATGGTGACGTCCTGGGTCGTGGCGGCGCCGGCGGAATCGGTGACCGTGACGTGATAGACCAGCGTCAGTGTCTCGCCGCCACCGAGGAAACTGGCTGAGGAATTGGGCAACGCGAAATTCCAGTCGACCTCGCCGAACAGGTGACCGGTGGAATCGTCGAGAGAGGTGCCAAACGCCGCGAGCAGCTGTGCATTGGTGAGCGGAATTGCGCCGCCGCCCGAGCGGGTCGCCGTCACGCTGGTCGAGACCATATGGGCGTCGGCGAGATCGATGTCGATGAAAGGCAGATCGCCATTGGCGTGCAGATTGCCCGAGGAATCCAGGTTCTGGTCCTCGACCAGGCTCGCGCAGTCCGGCGGCCCGAGGAACACCGGCTTGTCGTTGGTGCCGACCACCGTCACGGTCACCGTCTGAGTGGAAACCCCGCCGGCATGATCATCGAGCTGCACCGTGTAGGTGATGTCAAGATGCTGGCCTGCGGCCAGATAATCGAAAGCGAGATCTGGCGCGGAGAAGGTGGTGTTGATGACTCCGGTCGAGGAGCCGGAAGCCTTGACGACGTTGTCGACGTGGAAGAACGACATCAGCACGGCATTGCCGAAAGAGCCCGGCAGCAGGCCGGCCGTTGCGCCGGAGGCGGATACGCCTGTAACGGTCGCGGTGTGCCCGGTATTGGCGAGGTCGTCATCGGTGAAATTGAGCGCGACCTGAATCGTGTCGGGCGTGAGCGACAGCGTCTGGTTGGCCTGCTCGGTGACCGTCGCCGCCGTCGTCGTGTTGATGACGGGCTTGTCGTCGGTGCCGGTGACCGTGATCTTGACGGTCCGGATGGCGAAGCCGCCGTGATTGTCGAACACCTTGACGTCATAGATCAGGACAAGCGTCTGGTTCTTGGCCAGGAAGTCGAAATCCTGGTCCTGGTCGCTGAAACTCCATTTGAGCTGACCCGAGCCGTTTGAATCACTCAGGATCTGCGATTGCATCGCGGTCTGAAAATGCGCAAGCGAGGCCGCCGGAACGGTCGTTCCGCCCGAGACCACGGCGGAATGCAGCGTCACCGACGTCGTATGGGTGTCGGTCCTGTCGCCGTCCCTGAAGCTCATCGTCCCCGACAGCGTGTGCAGCGTTGTTGAATCGTTGAGGTTGGCAAATTCGGTGAAGCTGCCCGTCGCGGATGACGAGGTGAAAACCGGCGTTTGGTTGGTCATGGAAAAATCCCTGCCTGCGTTGCCATGAAATTGCTGCCGCACGAGAGCGCGGCGACGTGACTAATCGGTCTGAGAAATCAGACTGGACTCAACGGTCTTGCATCAAAGCGTTGGCTTAGGGTCTTGATCTAGGAACTTGGCTTGTTCGCGAGGCCGCGCCTGGCGTCGGGATGGTCAGCAGCAATGAAATTGGAGGCGGCTCGCGTCGTCGAAAATTACGTCACTATGTCTTCAGTTCAATGACATCAGGTTGCAGCACGGTCGGTCAGAACGCTTCACACAATTCACGTCGGTCAATCAATTTGATCAGGCCTAAAATGACTTGCTGGCCGGCCTGTCGGCACGAAGAATACGAGAAGGCATCATGCAACCTCCACGATCTTATGCCTGAGCTCGCCGCGTCGTCAACGTGGCCCCGTCATCGCGAGCGCACGCGATTGCGTTCCAGAGGGTGGAACCGGTTGTGACAATTGCAATTTACCCGGGATGGCCGACGATTGGCCTTTCAGCACTCGCTTCTGCCCCCGCCGCATCCGGAGTGGCCAACCAGCGAAGGAGGCGGGCTACTTGCCCTTCCAGTTCGGCGTGCGCTTGTTGAGGAAGGCGTCCATGCCCTCGCGGAAGTCTTCGCTCATGTAGGCTTTCAGGATCAGGTCCTCGCCCTCCTCACGCGACAGCGTGCGGCGAATGCGGCGCACCGCTTCCTTGGTGGCTTCCAGCGTGAGCGGCGCGTGGCTGGCGACGAGCTTTGCGGTCTCGTCCGCGCGGCGCTGAAGTGTCTCGACGTCGGGCACGACCTCGTTGAGCAGGCCGAGTGCAAGGGCTTCCGGCGCCTCGACGAGGCGCGCCTTGAAAATCATATCCTTGGTGCGGGCGGGACCGACCAGTGCGACGACGCGGCTGATGTTGGACATCGACAGGCAGTTACCGAGCGTGCGCGCAATCGGAAAGCCGATCCGCGTCGTCTCGGTGCCGATACGGAGGTCGCAGCAGGCAGCAATGCCGGCGCCGCCGCCGGTGCAGGCGCCGGCAATGGCCGCGATCACGGGCACGCGGCACTGTTCGAGCGTGCCGAGCACGCGGTCGATGCGGGCCTCATAGTCGAGTGCATCCTGCGCGGTCTTGAAGGCGCGGAACTGCGAGATATCGGTGCCGGAGGCGAAGGCCTTATCGCCGGTGCCGGTCAGGATCAACGCCTTGATCGAGCGATCCGCGTTGATCTCCTGGCAGATCTCCGCCATGCGGTCATACATGGCGAAGGTCATTGCGTTGCGGGCCTGGGGTCGGTTGAAGGTGATCCGCGCGATGCCGTCCTGGACGGAGTAGAGCAGGTCTTCGTTGGCGGTGGTCGGTGCGTTCATCGCGCGCTCTCTTCTTGGTCAGGTCGGTTCAGGCCGCCTTGGCCCTTAGGCGACCTGAGCTTTGGTCATCGGCACGGCGTCGCGCCCCTTCAGGACGTCCATCGCCGCCAACACCCCGCCGCTCCGGTGCGGAATCTTTGCAAGATCGAGGCCCATCTCGACGCCGGCGAGCGTGCCCATCAGCATCAGATCGTTGAAATGGCCGATATGGCCGATGCGGAACACCTTGCCCTTGACCTTGTTCAGGCCGGTGCCCAGCGACATGTCGAAGTTCTCCAGCACCACCTTGCGGAAGGCGTCGGCGTCGTGTCCATCCGGCACGCGCACGCCGGTCAGCGCCGGCGAGTGCGCAGCCGGGTCGGCGCACTGGGTCTCAAGGCCCCAAACCTTGATCGCGGCGCGCGTCGCCGCGCTGTGGCGCTTGTGGCGGGTCCAGACGTTCTCCAACCCCTCCTCTTCCAGCATCTTGACCGCTTCGCGCAGGCCATAGAGCAGATTGGTCGCGGGCGTATAGGGGAAGGTTCCGAGCTTGTTGAAGTTGATCACCTCCTGCCAGTCCCAGTAGGAGCGCATGCCGGGGTTGGCCTTGGCAATGGTGAGCGCCTTCTCCGAGACGGCGTTGAAGCCGAGGCCGGGCGGCAGCATCAGACCCTTCTGCGAGCCGGCGACCGAGACGTCGATGCCCCAGGCGTCGTGCTCATATTCCATCGAGCCGAGGCCGGAGATGGTGTCGACCATCAACAGCGCCGGATGCTTGACGCGGTCGAGCAGCTTGCGCACCTCCAGCGGCGGCGTCACGCAGCCGGTCGAGGTCTCGTTGTGGACGACGCACACCGCCTTGATCGCGTGCTGCTTGTCGGCGGCCAGGCGCTTCTCGATCTCGGCGAGGTCGGCGCCATGGCGCCAATCGCTCGGGATGAAGTCGACGTCGAGCTTGAACTTGTCGGCAATGCCGCGCCACAGCACGGCGAACTGGCCGGTCTCGCACATCAGGAGCTTGTCGCCGGGTGCGAACACATTGACCATCGCAGCCTCCCAGGCGCCGGTGCCGGACGAGGGGAAGATGATCACGGGCTGCTTGGTGCGGAATACCCGCTGCATCGAGGCGAGAACCGCAAAACCGAGCTCGGCGAACTCCGGACCACGATGGTCCAGCGTCGGCATGTCCATCGCCCGCAGCACCCGGTCGGGCACATTGGTCGGTCCTGGAATCTGTAGGAAATGCCTTCCAGTGTGCACGGTCATCGGCGTCCTTCCCGGTCTTTGAAGCTTGTCTCGGCGTTGGCTCGGAGGGCCCGAATTCGGAGCTCCCGCGAGCCGCTCGCATATCACTATTCGTCGGGCTTGTCCCTCGCCCGGCGGGGTCCGTCAATGCACAAGAAGCAGGGCTCGCTTGCCAAGGGCCGTGACGGGAGGCAAGACGGTGCCGGCGAACAGCGAGAGCGGACCATGGCGGCGGAAGTGGCTGGAAATTCACCGGAATCGGTCCAAACGGACCGCCTGGCCGCACGTCTGGCCCGGGAAATCACCGGCGACGTCCTGTTCGACCCCTTCAGCCGCGGCCGCTACGCCACTGACGCCTCGTTCTACCAGATCGTGCCATCAGGCGTGGTGGTCCCGAAGACCATGGACGAGGCGTTGTTGGCGCTGGCGATCGCCCGCGACGAGGGGCGTAAGGTCACCCCGCGCGGCGGCGGCACCTCGCAATGCGGCCAGACCGTCAATGATGGGCTCGTGGTCGATCTCTCCAAGCATCTCAACCGGATCCTGTCACTCGACGTCGAGGGCCGGACCTGCGTGGTCGAGCCGGGCATCGTGCTCGACGACCTCAACCGCCAGCTCAGGAAGCACGGCCTCTGGTTTCCGGTCGACGTCTCCACGGCCTCCCGCGCCACCATCGGCGGCATGGCCGGGAACAATTCATGCGGCGGCCGCAGCTTGCGCTACGGCACCATGCGCGACAACACGCTGTCGATGGAGGCTGCGCTCGCCGACGGCACGCTGAGCCGCTTCGGCGAGGTCTCGCGCGATCTCTCCGATGTCGAGGCCGGCGACAGTGCGCGCGCCCTGTTCCGCGACCTGCTCGATCTCGGCGCCCGCGAGGCCGACGAGATTGCCACTCGCTTTCCAAAAGTGCAGCGCCGCGTCGGCGGCTACAATCTCGATGCGCTGGTCCCGCGCAATGCGCGCAACAACATGGCGCATCTCCTGGTCGGCTCCGAGGGGACGCTGGCCTTCACCACCAAGGTCGAGCTGAAGCTGTGGCCCGTGATCCGCAACAAGGCCCTCGGCGTCTGCCATTTCGGCAGCTTTTACGAGGCGATGGATGCGGCCCAGCACCTGGTCAAGCTGAAACCGATTGCGGTCGAGCTGGTCGATCGCACCATGCTCGCGCTTGGCCGCGACATCGCGATGTTCCGCCCCATCATCTCAGCCGCGATCAAGGGCGATCCTGACGCCGTGCTGGTGGTCGAGTTCGCCGAAGAAGACCAGGCGGATAACCTCGTGCGCCTCAAGCAGCTCGGCGAGCTCATGAGCGATCTCGGCTTCGGCTGGAACAACGAGACGCGCAAATGGGGCGGCGTGGTCGAGATCATTGAGCCGGCGCTGCAGAGCGGCATCGCCGATTTCCGCGCTGCCGGCCTCAACGTCATGATGTCGATGAAGCAGGAGGGCAAGCCGGTCTCGTTCGTCGAGGACTGCGCCGTGCCGCTGCCGCATCTCGCCGACTACACCGCGCGACTGAACGAGGTGTTTGCCAGGCACGGCACCAGCGGCACGATGTATGCGCACGCGTCCGAGGGCTGCCTGCACGTCCGTCCGGTGCTGAATTTGAAGCTGGAGAAAGACGTCAAGGCAATGCGCGCCATCGCCGAAGAGGCCTTCGCGCTGGTGCGCGAATACAAGGGCTCGCATTCCGGCGAGCATGGCGACGGCCTGGTGCGCTCGGAATTCCACGAGACGATGTTCGGCGAGCGTCTCGTCGCCGACTTCAGGGAAGTGAAGCAGCGCTTCGACCCCGAGGGTGTTCTGAATCCCGGCAAGATCGTCGATGCGCCCAGGATGGACGATCGCTCGCTGTTCCGCTTCAAGCCCGACTATCGGGTCGGCGAGCTCAAGACCAGGCTCGACTGGTCGGCCTGGCCCGGGGCCGGCGGCGGCTTCCAGGGCGCCGTCGAGATGTGCAACAACAACGGTGCCTGCCGCAAGCTCGAAGGCGGCGTGATGTGCCCGTCCTATCGCGCCACGCGCAACGAGAAGGATGTCACGCGAGGGCGAGCGAATACGTTGCGGCTCGCGATCTCCGGCCAGCTCGGCGAGGGCGCGCTTTCTTCCGACGAAATGATGGAGACGCTCAAGCTCTGCGTCTCCTGCAAGGCCTGCCGCCATGAGTGCCCGACTGGCGTCGACATGGCCAAGATGAAGATCGAAGTGCTCGCCGCGCGCGCCGCCTCTCACGGCCTGACGCTGCGCGACCGCCTGGTCGGCTATCTGCCGCGCTATGCCGGCCTTGCCTCGCGCTTCGCGCCGCTGGCGAATTTGCGCAACCGCAGCCCGCTATTGCGAAAGCTGTTCGAGCGCGTTGCCGGCATCAGCGCGCGCCGCGCCCTGCCCGCCTTCCGCAGCGACGTGTTTGCGCCGGCAGCCGAAGCGATTGGTCCGCAGACGGGCCGCGAGGTCGTGCTGTTCGCCGACACCTTCAATCGCGTCTATGAGCGCGAGAACCTCGACGCCGCGCTCCGCGTGCTGACAACCGGCGGCTATCGTGTGCACCTGCCCAAGCCTTTGGCCGGCAGCCGCCCGCTTTGCTGCGGACGCACGTTCCTCTCCGCCGGTCTCGTCGACGAGGCCAAAGCCGAGCTCGATCGTCTCGTGGCGGCTTTCGCGCCCTTTGCCGCGCGCGGCGTGCCGATCATCGGCCTCGAGCCGAGCTGCCTGTTGACGCTACGCGACGAGCTCGCTGCGCTGCGCCAGGACAACGATACCAAGGCGGTCGGCGCCCATGCGCTGACCTTCGAGGAATTCCTGGTGCGCGAGGCCGAGGCCGGCCGGCTGCAATTGCCGCTCGGCGCGATCGCCGACAAGGCGATGGTGCACGGCCACTGCCATCAAAAATCCTTCGGCGCCTTCAAGCCCGTCGAGCAGGTGCTGCGGCTGGTCCCCGGCCTGAAGGTCGAGACCATCGAGTCGAGCTGTTGCGGCATGGCCGGCGCATTCGGCTATGGTGCCGACACCTATGATGCCTCGATCGAGATGGCCGAACTGTCGCTGCTGCCCGCCGTGCGGCGTGCGGACCAGACTGCGCTCATCGTTGCCGACGGCACCTCCTGCCGGCACCAGATCCATGACGGCGCCCAGCGCGAGGCGCTTCACGTCGCGCGCGTGCTGGCGATGAGCCTCGACCGCGCCAAGTCCAATTCCACGTCCCTCGCTGAAAAGGAAACCAGCCATGGCTGACCTCACCCTCGATACCGCCCGCAAGATCCTCGACGCCGCCTTCGCGAAGGCCGCCGAGCTCAAGTTGAAGCCGCTGGTCGTCACCATCCTCGACACCCGCGGCGTGCTCAAGCTCGCGGCGGCGCAGGACGGCACCAGCCTGATGCGCGCCGAGATCGCGCACGGAAAGGCCTATGGCGCGCTGGCCATGGGCGTGGGCTCGCGTGCCCTGTTCCAGCGCGCGCAGGAGCAGGCCTATTTCATCGATGCCGTGAACACCATGGCCAGAGGCGCCCTGGTGCCGGTGCCCGGCGGCGTGCTGATCATGGACGGCACCACCCTGCTCGGCGCCGTCGGCGTCTCCGGCGACACTTCCGACAATGACGAGGCCTGCGCGCTCGCGGGTATCCAGGCAGCTGGGCTGAAAGCCAACGCGGGGTAGATGGTCATTCCGGGGAGCGCCACTTGGCGCGAGCCCGGAATCCATTTTCCCGCGTCGCTGGCTGCACGATGGATTCCGGGCTCGCGCTACGCGCGCCCCGGAATGACGGCGGAGGAATGCGGCCTCCGTTGAAATCGAATTGAGGTGGTAAACTCCGCTCTCGTGCAGCTACCGCCCCGTCCAGACCGGCTTCCGCTTCTCGCTGAACGCCTTCAAGCCCTCCTTGGCGTCCTCGGTCATCGCAAGCAGCGCGATCTGGCTTTCGGTATAGGCGATGCTCTCGTCGAACGACATCGAGGCGATGGCGCGCATGGCATATTTGCCGCGGCGGATCGCGGTCGGCGATTTATCGACGATGCGGCCGATCAGCCAGTCGACCTTGGCATCGAGCTCCGCCGCAGGCACGACGTAGTTGAGGAGGCCCGCGGCCTGCGCGGCCCTGGCGTCGAACGGCTCGCCCGTCAGCGCCCATTCGTTGACGAGGCGCGGCGGCGCGATGTTCTGCAACAGGCTCAGCACCTGCATCGGGAACACGCCGACCTTCACCTCCGGCAGGCCGAAGATGACGTGATCGGCCGCGACCGCCATGTCGGTCATGCACAAAAGGCCCATGCCGCCGGCCATGCAGACGCCGCCGACCCGCGCAATCGCCGGTTTTGTGGCGTTCTGTGACAAACGTAACAGATCGGCATAGTCGACATTTGGTTTGGAATGATCCATCGCGAAAGCCGCGCCGGAATTCTGCAAGTCGGCGCCCGCGCAAAACGCCTTGTCGCCCGCGCCCGTCAGCACGATGACGCGGACGTCCTTGTCGTCGTGCGCGTCGCGATAGCCTTTGGTGATGCCGGCGATGACCTCGCCGTTCAACGCGTTGCGTTTCTCCGGCCGGTTGATGGTGATCCAGAACGCCTGGCCGCGCTTCTCAGTGATGATTGCATTGGTGTCGGTCATGGTGGGTTCGCTTCCTTGTGTTCCGTTTTGCGGCCATTTGCGGCAGGACGGCCGGCGCGCGCAAGGGCAATCTGCAACGCCATGTCACCATAGCGTGTGGGCACAAATTCGCACGGCGATTGAATTAGCGGTGACGGCCGCTATCCTGGCTGGAGATTTTGATCACCGATGAGCCATTTCATGCGCGCCGCGATGACGATGTTGCTGGCAGGCCTGCTCGCGCTGAGCGCAGGATCCGCAAGCCACGCGGCCGACGCCGCCAAGCTCGCGCTGGTGATCGGCAACGCAAGATACCCCGACAACGAAGCGGTGCTGAGCGAGGTCGCCAACGATGTCCAGGACGTCGCCGAGGAATTGAAGCGCGGCGGCTTCGTCGTCGATCGCCAGAGCAATCTCACGGCCGACGCCATGCGGCAGGTGCTGGATCGCTTCTATGCCCGCATCGAACGCGGCGCCGTGGCGTTGATCTTCTTCGACGGTTTTGCCATCCAGTCCAACCGGCAGACCTACCTGCTTCCGGTCGACGCGCAGATCTGGACCGAGCCGGATGTGGCGCGCGACGGCTTCAGCCTCGACACCATTCTCGCCGAGATGAACACGCGCGGCGCTGCGATCAAGATCGCGTTGATCGATGCCTCACGCCGCAACCCGTTCGAACGGCGCTTCCGCCGCTATTCGGCGGGCCTTGCGCCGGCGATCGCGCCGAGCAATTCGCTCGTGCTCTACTCCGCAGCGCTCGGCGCGGTCGCCGCCGGGGGCAAGGCCGATCACGGCCTGTTCGTCGCCGAGTTGCTCCGCGAGATGCGCGCGCCGAATATCAGCGCCGAGCAGGCTTTGACCAACACCAAGAACGGCGTGGTCGCCGCCACCAAACGGGAACAGGTGCCGTGGCTGTCATCCTCGCTGACCACGGAATTCTCGTTCGCAGGTTCGGTGGCGCAGCCGGCCGACAACAAGGCCGCCGAGCCGGCGAAGCCGGAGCCGCAGAAGCCGGTCTGCGACGCGCCGCAACCAGAGCCTGCTCCGAACGCCGGCGATCTCGCCAGGGATCCGGTCATCGCCGATCTCAGCCGCAAGATCGCAGCGAACGTCAATGACGTCGCCTCGCGATACAAGCGCGGCCAGGTCTATGCGATCAAGCGCGCCTACGCGCTCGCCATCCAGGATTTCGACGTCGTGATCCGCAAGGATCCCAGGGATGGCGAGGCGCTCAACAACCGCTGCTGGACACGCGCTGCCACCGGCGATCTGCAGGGCGCGCTGGCCGACTGCAATCTGGCGCTCCAGATCAATCCCGGATTGAGCGATGCGCTCGACAGCCGCGGGCTCGTCAACCTCAAGCTCGGCCGGACCAATGAGGCGATCAAGGACTACAACGACGCGATCCAGCGCAACCCGCGCTCGTCGTCGTCGCTGTTCGGCCGCGGCATCGCCACGCGCAAGAGCGGCGGCGACGGTGCCATCGATATCGCTCAGGCGAAGTCGATGAACCCTGATATCGCGAAGGAGTTCGCGGGCTATGGCGTCACGGAGTGCGTGCCCTGAGCTGCAGAGGCTTTCCTGATCCAGACCTTGTTGTCATGGAATGCGGCCCCGCCGATCGGCGCGACGGCTTCGGCTCCCGTCAGCATGTTGATGCCACGCCCGCCGATATGGTTCTTGTTGGGATGAACGGATTCCGCGATCAGGACCCCGCGCCGCACGCCGTCGAACAGCGTCGCAACCAGCGTGGTCTCGCCACGGGTATTGCCGAGCGTCACCGCATCGCCGTTGGCAATGTCGAGCGCGGCCGCATCCAGCGGATGGATCATCACACTCGCCTTGCCCTCGCGCGCCTGCGAGGACGGCGTCTCGTTGAAGGTGGTGTTGAGGAAGCTGCGCGAGGGGCTGGTCGCTAGCCGGAACGGATGGGCCTGGTCGGAATGCTCGATCACCGCCCAATGGTCCGGCAGATCAGGCATCTTGTCGAAATCGCCCATGGTCACGCCGAACGGCGGATGCGCCCAGTCCGCCCTGAAATGGAATTTCCCGTCGGCATGGGCAAAGCCATCGAGATAATGCGAGGTGCGGAAGTCCGGCTGCAGGTCGCGCCAGAGGTCGGCCTCGAGGCCGGCAATGTCGCCGTGATTGCTGAGCTTCAGCGTCGCGTCGATCAATTCGCGCGGCGTCATCTCGAAGCCCCGATGTCTGGCACCGAGCCGCGGCGCCAGTCCCTGCAGCACCTGATGGTTGGAGCGGCATTCGCCGGGTGGGTCGATCAGCTTCGGCCCGACCGAGATATGTTGATGGCCGCCGCCGTAATAGAGATCGTCGTGTTCCATGAACATGGTCGCCGGCAGCACGATGTCCGCCATCAGCGCCGTCTCGGTCATGAACTGCTCATGCACTGCGACGAACAGGTCCTCGCGCGCAAAACCCTCGCGCACCAGCGCCTGCTCCGGCGCCACCGTCATCGGGTTGGTGTTCTGGATCAGCATCGCCTTGACCGGGCCCTTGCCGCGCAGGGCTTCGGCATCGCCGGTGAGGATGCGACCAATCTTGGACTGGTCGAGCGCGCGCACATTTGGGTCGATGGCATCGTGGCCTTCGATGATGGATTCGTTGAAATGCCACAGGGCGTAATTGTTGAAGAAGGCGCCGCCGCCTTCATGCTGCCAGGCGCCGGTCACCGCGGGAATGCAATTGGCCGCGTGCATCTGCGTGGCGCCATTGCGGCTGCGCGTGAAGCCGTAGCCGAAGCGGAAGAAGGTGCGCTTGGTCTCGCCAACCGCTTTCGCAAACGCTTCGATTTCCGCCACCGGGACGCCGCAAATCGCAGACGCCCATTCCGGTGTGCGCGTCTTCAGGTGCGCCTCGAGCTCGGCAGGGCAATCGGTGTATTCGTCCATATAGGCGCGGTCGGCATAGCCGTCGCGGAACAGGACGTGCATGACGCCGCAGGCAAAGGCACCGTCGGTGCCGGGCCGCAGGATGATCTTGATATCAGCCTGCTTCATGGTCTCGTTGTCGTAGATGTCGACCGCGGCAATCTTCGCGCCGCGCTCCTTGCGGGCGCGGGAGGCGTGCGTCATCACGTTGACCTGGGTGTTGACCGGATTGGTGCCCCAGATCACGACGAGGTCGGAGAGCGCCATCTCGCGCGGATCGACGCCGGCGATCTTGCCGGTGCCGATGGCATAGCCGATGCGCGCGACATTGGCGCAGATGGTCTGATAGAAGCGGGAGTATTTTTTGACGTGCGTGAGACGGTTGAGGCCGTCGCGCATCACCAGGCCCATCGTGCCGGCATAGTAATAGGGCCAGATCGATTCTGCGCCGAACTCGCGCTCGGCTGCATTGAAGCGATGGCCGATCTCGTCCAGCGCCTCGTCCCAGGAGATCCGCACGAATTGACCTGAACCCTTCGGCCCGGTGCGGCGCATCGGAAACATCACCCGCTCGGGGTGATGAATGCGCTCGGCGTAGCGCGCGACCTTCGCGCAGACGACGCCGGCCGTATAGGTCTGCTGCTTCGAACCACGGACGCGGCCGATGCTGCGGCCGTCGACCACCTCGACATCGAGAGCGCATGCCGAGGGGCAATCATGCGGGCAGGTCGAATGGCGGATTTCGATCTTGGCGTGCTGGTTCATGGCAGATTGGTAACACCAAAATACCAGCCAGCCGAGCGCATTTATCCGGCACTGCCATGCGATTTGCTCAAGCCGTGCCCGTTGCAAGGTCTTGTCGCAACTGCGAAATGCGGCCGGAACACCGAAGAGGCGCGGCTTTCGTGCGCCGATCGACCTATTTGTGCAGCTGGGTGAGACCGGTCGGCGGGCCGTCGACCGCGGTCCAGCCGCCATCGACGAACAGCGTGCTGCCGCTGACATAGCTCGCGGCATCCGAGGCAAGATAGGCCACGGCGGTGGCGACCTCATCGGCGCTGCTCCAGCGGTTGAACACGGTGTGGCCGGCGTAGAGATTGTAGATGTCGGGGCGCTGCTTGAAAGGGCCAGTCAGCGCGGTCTCGGCGATGCTCGGCGCGATCGCGTTGACGCGCACACCGACGTGGCCGACCTCGGAGGCAAAGCCCTTGACCAGCAGGCCGATGGCGGCCTTGGTCGAGCCGTAGACACCAAGGCCCGGCTCGATGGTCACCGCGCGCACCGAGGAGCAGGCGATGATGCTGCCGCCCTTCTGCTCGACCATGATGCGGCCGAACGCCTGGAAGAACCAGACGGTGCCTTTGACGTTCAGGTTGAGGACGCGGTCGAGATCCTCCTCGGTGTAGTCGAGGATGGTCTTGCGGATGTTGAGCCCGGGCGTCGTCACGGCGATGTCGAGCCGCGGAAATTTCTGCATCACGATTCTGGCGAGCGTGTTGACGTCCGCAGCGCTTGCGGCGTCGCACGCCGCTGCTTCCGCCCAGCCGCCCTTGTCGCGAATACCTGCGGCCGTCGCTTCCGCGGCCTCGAGCGCGCGATCCGCGCAGACGACACGGGCCCCTAACCCGGCGAGGGCCTCGGCCGACGACTTGCCGATGCCGGATGCGCCACCGAGGACGACTGCCGTCTTGCCGGTGAGATCGAAGAGCTTGCGATAGTCCGTCACTGATAGTGTCTCCCTGGTGCTGCTAGCCCTTGTAGCCCATCAACAGGCGAGGCAGCCACAGCGAGAATGCAGGGACGTAGGTCACGAACATCAGTGCTGCGATCAGCGCGGCATAGAACGGCAGGATGGTGCGCATCACCGCGCCCACCGAAATGCCGCCGATGGCGCAGCCCACGAACTGCGTGGTTCCGACCGGCGGGGTGTTGAGTCCAAGCGCGCAGTTGATCAGCATCAGCATGCCGAACTGCACCGGGTCCATGCCCGCCTTCATCGCGATCGGCAGAAAGATCGGAGTGCAGATCAGAATGGTCGCCGCCATGTCCATGAACGTGCCGAGCACGAACAGGATGACGTTGATGAGCAGGAAGATGACCCAGGGTTGCGTCGACACCTTGCTCATCATCTCGCCGGCCAGGTCGGCCACCTCGTAGAGTCCCATCAGGTACTGGAACATGGTGGAGACCCCGATCAGCAGCAGCACCACGCCCGTCGTCTTCACGGCCTTGGCCGCGGCACGCAGGAAGTTGCCCCAGGTCATGGTGCGATAGATGAAGAAGGTCAGCAGGATCGTATAGGTGACCGCGATGGCCGCAGATTCAGTTGCCGTGAAGACGCCGGACAGGATGCCGGCCAGAATGATGCCGACGATCAGAAGACCCGGCAGCGCGGCCGCGAGCGAGCGGAACACCTCGGCCCAGCCCGGGAACTTGCCGGCCGGATAGCCGCGCTTCACCGCGACAGCGTAGGCGGCCACGAGCATGCAGACCATCAGCACGATCGCCGGCAGGAGGCCGGCGGCGATCAGCGCGCCGATCGAGACCTTGCCGCCGGCGGCCAGGGCATAGATGATCATGTTGTGGCTGGTCGGCATCAAGGCTCCGACCAGCGAGGCGTGGGTGGTGACGTTGACGGCGTAGTCGGTGTCGAAACCCTCTTTCTTCATCATCGGGATCATCACCGCGCCCATGGCGGACACGTCGGCCACGGGCGATCCGGAGACGCCGCCGAACAGCGTGCAGGCGACCACATTCGACATGCCGAGCCCGCCGCGGATGTGCCCGACGAGGTTCTTGGCGAGCTGCACGATCTTGTCGGCAACACCGCCATGCAGCATCAGCTCGCCGCTGAACACGAAGAACGGAATGGCAAGGAAGGAGAAGATGTTCATCCCCGACATCATCTGCTGGAAGATGACCGCGACGGGCAGGCCTTCGTAGAGAATAGTGCAGATCGCCGAGAGGCCGATGGCGAAGGCGACGGGAACGCCAAGAACGAGGAAGCCGAAGAAGGTGGCGCCGAGGATCATCAGTTCCATGAGGGGACGACCTCTTCGCCGCGCAAGAGAGCCATGATGTGCTCGATGGAAAAGGAAACGATCAGGAGACCGGAGGCGATGAGCGGCACGTAGCGGATCACCTCGGGCAGGCCGAGATTGGGGATCTTCACGGTGCCGACCGAAGACCCGAGGATCCAGCCGTTATAGGCCATCGCAATGCCGAACACGGCCACCAGGACGTGGATCACGAGCTCGATCTTCTCCCGCATGTGATCCGGAAGCATGACCAGCAGACTATCCATGCCGATGTGTCCGGCATCGCGCACGCCGACCGCGGCGCCGATCAGCGTGACATAGAGGATCAGAACCAGTGCAAGGTTCTCCGTCCAGGTCGGGCTGGAATTGAGGACGTAGCGCCCGAACACCTGATAGAACACGATGGTGACGATGACGAGCAGGCCGGCCACGGACAGATACATGCCGGTGCGAGCAATCGGAGCGTTGATCCGTGACAGCAAGCCGGTGGACGGTCGTCCGACCGCCTCATGCTCATGATCTGCGACGTGTGGGTCTGTCATCCCGCGCCTCCCCGCCTGGGTCCGGTGTCGCGGGTCGGCGACTCCGGACCCGACGCCGTTGTGCTTACTTCGAGTCCTGGATGCGCTTGACGAGGCCCTGCAGCTTCTCGTCGCCGGCGAACTTCTGGTACACCGGCTTCATCGCATCGACGAACTCCTGCTTGTTGGCGATCGTCACGACCTGGACGCCAGCCGCCTCGACCGTCTTGCGCGAGGCCTGCTCACGCTCGTCCCAGAGCTTGCGCATGACGGGCACCGATTCCTTGGCTGCCTTGCGGACCATCCCCTGGTCTTCCTTGCTCAGCGTGTCCCACACCTTCTTCGACATCACGAGAACTTCGGGCGCCAGGGAGTGCTCGGTGATGTTGTAGAACTTGGCGGCCTCGAAGTGGCGCGAGGACTCATAGGAGGGCCAGTTGTTCTCGGCAGCGTCGACAAGCCCGGTCTTGAGCGCGGTATAGACTTCGCCATATGGCATCGGCGTCGGATTGGCACCGAGGCTCTGGATCATGCCGACCCACAGGTCGGATTGCTGGACGCGGATCTTCAGACCCTTGAGGTCGGCGAGGGACTTGACCGGTGCCTTGACGGTGTAGATGGAGCGGGCGCCGCTGTCGTAATAGGCAAGGCCGACCAGGCCGGCGGGCGCCATCGCCGCCAGGATCTCGTCGCCGATCGGCCCGTCGAGGACGGTGCGCATGTGCTGCGTGTCGCGGAACACGAAGGGCAGGCACAGCGCGATGGTCTCGGGCACGAAATTGTTCAGCGGCGAGGCGTTGATCCGCATCATATCGAGCGCGCCGATCTTGAGTTGCTCGATGGTGTCCTTTTCGGAGCCCAGGGCACCGTTCGGAAACACCTTGACGCCGAGCTTGCCGCCGCTCGCCGCCGCGAGCTGCTTGCCCATGAACTTGACGGCCTCGACGGTCGGATAGTCTGCCGGATGGACGTCGGCCGAGCGGAAATCGCGTGCGGTCGCCAAAGGCGCCGAGAGCGCCAGCGCAACGGCTGTGATGATACCGGTGAGTGTCTTCATCTGGGCTTTCCTCCGGGGTTGATTATATCGTTGTCGGGCAGGCTGCGGGCCGCCTTGGGTCGCTCCACTTCAGGCGTGAAGTCAAGCACCAAGTCGTCCCTAGGGCGGACGGCATTCTCTGTCCAAACCAATTCCAGCATCGATCAATGCAAGAGTTGCATCGATCTTTTTCTGAGGCAATTCGCTTTATGGCGGGTACGGCCGGTGGCCGTCGTCGCCGCCAACTGACTTGACGCCGGCAACAGGGGCCCCTCAAAATATTCGAAACAGCGGACCATGTTGAGGGAATGCCCATGCCGCGGAAGCTGATCGATATCTCGGTGCCGCTGCGAAACGACGTGACGGCCGATCCGCCGGGCAACCATCCGACGATCCAGTATATCGATCACCAGCAAGGCCTGCCCCGGATGCTGCAGTTCTTCGATGGTCTCGAGGCGCAGGATCTGCCGGACGGACAGGGCTGGGCCGTCGAACAGGTCTCGCTTTCGACCCATAACGGCACGCATCTCGATGCACCCTGGCATTTCCATCCGACAATGAACCGTGGCGAGCGGTCATGGACCATCGACGAAGTCCCGCTGGAATGGTGCTTTCAGCCCGGCGTGAAGCTCGACTTCCGGCATCTGCCCGACGGCTATGTGGCGAGCGCCGACGACGTCGAGAACGAACTGAAGCGCATCGGACACACCCTGTCGCCGCTGGAGATCGTCGTCGTCAACACCAGCGCCGGGACCAAATTCGGCCAAGCCGAATACGTCAATTCCGGCTGCGGCATGGGTTATGCAGCCACCATGTACCTGCTCGAACGCGGCGTTCGCCTGACCGGCACCGACGGCTGGAGCTGGGACGCGCCGTTCGTCTACACCGCGAGGAAATACGCCGAGACAAAGGATGCCGGCCTGATCTGGGAAGGCCACAAGGCCGGACGGCACATCGGCTATTGCCATCTCGAGAAGCTGCACAATCTCGATCAACTGCCCTCGACCGGGTTCACGGTCTCATGCTTCCCGGTGAAGATCGAACGCGCCTCCGCGGGCTGGACCCGCGCGGTCGCCATCATCGACGATCAGGCCTGAGGCATCACTCGCCGTTGAGGCCGCTCTCGGCGAGTTCGCGCAGCGCATCCGTATCCAGCACGACGATGGCGCCGTGCTCGAGGCGAACCCAGTTGCGGCCGGCCCATGCGCGCAATTGCTTGTTGATGCTCTCGCGCGTCATTCCCACCATCTCGCTGATCTCCTGCTGCGTGATGGCCAGTGTGCCGCTGCCGGAGTCGAACTTGCGCTCCTCCGTGAGACCGAGCAGCGCGCTGGCGAGCCGCCCCGGCAGGTTCTGGAGAATGACCTGCTCGACCTGCTGGCTGGTCCAGCGCAGCCGCGCACAGAGCAGCTCGATGAACTTCATCGCCAGAGCCGGCTGGCTTTTCACGAACGGCAGGAAGTCCCGGCGGTCGATGATATAGAGCTCGCAATTGGTGTTGGCGGTGGCGTCGGCGGACCTGGGCGCGCCGTCGAGCACCGCGATCTCGCCGAAGATTTCCCCGGGACCGATCAGATTGAGAATGGCGTTCCGCCCATCTGGCGACGAGGAGGAGATCTTCACGGTCCCCGAGATCACCGCGAACAGATTGTTGCCTGGATCGCCCTTGGCGGCGATCGTCGCTCCGCGCTTCACGGTGGTGTGCTTGGCGTAGCGGCAGAGTTGATCGAGAGCCTCCGGCTCCAGATCCGCGAAGATCGGGTGCTTGCGCAGGACCGATAGTTTGTTGCCCGCCGACTGTCGGGGGTCGCCGGTCTTGTCCTGAGGCACGCCGCGGGGCTCCTAAGACTACGAGGCACTGAGGTTCCTGCGTAGTCAACGTTATCAGGCTTTTCAACCGGAAAGCACGCGCGCGGTTTGAGGCAAATGCCGCGAAAAAGCCGCGGTCATGCCGGAAGTCCACATCCGAAGGATGCGTCGATGCGTTTTAATTGATGCAGAGTTGCAGGCCGCGCAAGGCGCGATTGCGTTGAGACGCTGGCGAAAGCCAGCCGGGCGAGCGTCGGCCGCTGGCTCGTCTGAGCGGACGAAGACCTCAGGCGCTTCAGCGCTTGGAATCCGGATCGAGCCGGCCGGCGCTGGTTTGCCGGTCCGCCCAAGCCAGAGCTGCGGCGAATGCGACGAAGATCGCGACGACGACAATGGACATCAGCAATGCGTCAGCGGGCATCATGCTCCTCCCTGATGGTTTGCGCCATTATTTGCCGCGGCCGGCCGGCGTCATTGATTGAGATCAAAAAAGGATCAGGGCGCCGCGGACGGACCGTCAGGCTGCGGCCAGCGCTTCGGCGCGCGCAGGATCGAGCAGGCTGATGCCGCCGTGAATGATCTCGATCACGCCGTGACGCTCCAGCTTGGTGAAGGTGCGACTGACGGTTTCGATGGTCAGGCCGAGATAGTCGGCGATGTCCTGACGGCTCATCGGAAGCGGGACCGTATCGGACAGCCCATTGTGCGCGACCAACCGTCCACGCCAGCCGAGCAGAAAGGCTGCGACTTTCTCGTCGGCGGAGCGGCGGCCGAGCAGGACCATATGGTCGCGCGCTTGGCTCAACTCGCGAACGGCCAGCTCGTTGATCCGCCTGAGCAGCTGCGGCCGGTCTTCGATGAAGCGGCCGAACGGCGCTTTGCCGAACTGGCACACGGTGACCGCGCCGATCGCATCGGCAGAAAAATTGTGCCGGCCGGACAAATTCATCCCCAGGAAATCGCCGGGCAAAGCAAAGCCCACGATCTGCCGCCGGCCGTCGGGCAGCAGCTTGTACAGACGCATGACGCCTTCGAGAACGTTGTAGAACGAACTGGTGATGTCCTCCTCGGAGAACACGGTCTCGCCGGAGCCAAAATGAACGCGGCGTCCCAGATGTTCGAACTCCCTGAGCTCGGCCGCATCCAGCGACGAACAAACCGCTGCTCCTCGCACGGCGCAATCGTCGCAGAAGTGCCCGCTCGGCTCAATCGTGACCACGGAAGGCTTCATCCACCGCTCCTCGCGTCGATCCAGCTCCGCCCCCGGCCGAGCCCGCCACGCATCTGCATTTTACTGCACTGCGCCAAAGCCAGTTGACTCAGATCAAATTCGGGTGGCATCCCCGTCTTATTCTGCATCCAGCGTTCGACAGGATCACTTTCCATGCTGCAAGGCGCCCTGCGTCACGGCCTGATTGGGCTGCTTCTGATTACGCCTGCGCTGGCGGCCCCCACCGCTGAACAGCGCGGCAAGGCCTTTGCGCGGGCCAACTGCGCACGCTGTCACGCGATCGACCGCGATTCCCGCAGTCCGCTCGAGGACGCGCCGCCGCTGCGCACCCTGCATCGGCTCTATCCGATAGAGACCCTCGGTGAGGCGCTGGCCGAGGGGATTAACACCGGTCACGCCGACATGCCCGCCTTCGAGCTCAGTCCAGACCAGATCCACGACCTTCTGTCCTACCTGAAGACGCTGCAATAGGCGTCACACCGCCTGCACGGTCCAGCCGATCAGCTCCTTGGCGATGCGAGCAAAGGCCGCGTCGAAGGCGGCGACTGAGGCGGCCGGCTCGACCTTGTCGAGCTTTTCGCTGGTCTCGACCAGGCGCGAGGCGACCACCTTGCCGTTCTTGTCGACGATCCGCGCCGACACTCCGATCTCGACCCGTGGCTCACCCTCCGTGGCAATCCGAAAGCGCCGAATGTCGATCAGGAGCTGATAATCCGCCTGGCCGAGGTCGGACGTGCGCAGCGGGGCGTGAGCGATGTCGTAATTCTCGAAGCTGTCGATCAGGCGCGCCTGGAACAATTTCGGAATGCTGTCGGACCAGAGGAAGTCCGCAAAGCCCGGTCTGTCCCCGGCGGGCGCGAACAGCATGCGCTGGGTCTGCAGCATTGCGACCGCGCTCGGCTCGGGAATGGCCAGCGACGCCGTGAGCGTCTTGCCGGCCGGACCGAGGTTCTGCGGCGAGTGCAGGTCGTAGGTGACCTTCTGCGCAGGCGTACCGCCGCCGGCCATCTTCTCCAGGCCCGCCAGAATGCCGTCGATCTTGCCGGTGTTGCGCGCCAGCCCATCGGAGAACGTCTTCAGATTGGCTATCGTGTCCTTCAGCGGGCCGGAATTGTCCTCGAGGACGGTGTCGACCCGCCGCAGGGCATCGCGCGCGGCCTGGGTCATGCTTTGACCGGCGCCGGCCTCGGCGATCAGGGTCAGGGGCTCGCCGGACTTGGCCATGATCACACCGCCTTCCAGCGTCACCACCGGCACGCCGGTCAGACCCTGGAATTCGAGACCGACCTTGGTGTCGGAACGCACCGGAGTGGCGGTGGCAACCGAGATCGTCGCGTTGACGAAGCGCGGGTTGTCAGGCGCGAGCCCGAGCTGGGTCACCTCCCCGACACGAATACCATTGAACAGCACGCCGGCGCCGACCAGAAGTCCCGGGACCGGCCCCTGGAATTGCACGTGGTAGTTCGTGCGCGGCCCGATGCCGCCGGTGTTGTTCAGCCAATAGACGAAGCCGAACACCGCGAGGATCGCGGCCAGCACGAAACTGCCGATCAGCACGTAGGGAGCGCGGGTTTCCATGTCTCATCTCATCTCGTGTTGCAGCATCTGCGAGCGCTTGCCGTGGAAATAGGCCCGCACCCAGGGATGCTCGGATTGCAGCAATTCGCGCATCGGGCCGATCGCCACGATCTTGCCGTCGGCGAGCGCGGCGACGCGGTCGCAGACCGTGGTCAGGCTCGCAAGGTCGTGAGTGACCATGAACACGGTCAGCCCCAGCGTCTTCTGCAGCGTCTTGATCAGCGCGTCGAAATCGCCCGCGGCGATCGGATCGAGGCCGGATGTCGGCTCATCGAGGAACAGGATCGGCGGATCGAGCGCGAGCGCGCGCGCCAGTGCCACGCGCTTGGTCATGCCGCCGGACAGCTCCGCCGGATATTTGTCCGCGTCCTGGGCGCGCAAGCCCACCATTTCGAGCTTGGCGATCGCAATCTCGTCCATCAGCTCCTGCGACAGGACGAGATTTTCACGCAAGGGAAACTGGACGTTCTGGCGGACCGTCAGCGAGGAGAACAGCGCGCCCTGCTGAAATAGGATGCCCCATGTCGTGGCTGCGCCGCGGCCGTGACCACCGGTGGGTTGTCCCATGACTTCGATGGCCCCGCCCTGGCGCGGAATGAGGCCAATGATGGTCCGCATCAGCACCGATTTGCCGCCGCCGGACGCCCCCACCAGCCCCAGGATTTCGCCCCGGCGGACGTCGAGCGACAGATGGTCGAGCACGATCTGGCGGCCGAAGCCGACCACGAGGTCGCGAACGCGGATCGCGAACTGGTCTTGCGGTGCATCCATCGTCACATTCCGATCGACGCGAAGAAGATCGCGAACAGGCCGTCGAGCACGATCACCAGGAAGATCGACTTCACCACCGACGTCGTGGTCTGCCGTCCGAGCGACTCCGCGCTGCCCTTGACGCGCAATCCCTCGCTGCAGGCCACGATCCCGATCACCAGCGCCATGAACGGCGCCTTCAGGATGCCCACCTCGAAATGTGTGACTGTGATGGCCTCGTGCAGCCGCGCGATGTAGATCGCCGGCCCCATGTCGCCATAGAACTGCGCGACGAGACCGCCGCCATAGAGCGCGGCAATCGATCCGATGAAGGTGAGAATCGGCAGCGCAATGATGAGGGCCAGAACGCGCGGCAGGATCAGGACTTCGACGGGATCGAGCCCCATGGTCGAGAGCGCGTCGATCTCCTCGCGCATCTTCATCGAGCCGAGCTCGGCGGTGTAGGCGCTTCCCGACCGGCCGGCGACCATGATGGCGACGATCAGCACGCCGAGCTCACGCAGCACCAGGATGCCGACCATGTCGACGGTGTAGGACTCCGCGCCGAATCTGCGGAAATGGAAGAAGCCCTGCTGGGCGATGATGGCGCCGATCAGGAAGGTGATCAGCGCGACGATGGGAATCGCCTGCCACCCGATGCGGTAGAGCTGATACACCAGCGACGTCAGCCGCAGCGAACGCGGCCGTCGCAGCACACCGATCACCGCCATGAACAATGCGCCGAGCATCTGGAGGAAGATCGTGACGTCTTCCCGCGCGCCAACCGTAGATTTTCCGAAATCGCCAAGCCTCGCCAGCAGCGGATTGGGCGCAGCCGTCGGCGCCGGCGTATTGCGGTTGACCTGACGTACCTCGTCCATCAGCCCACTGAAATGATCGGCGACACCGACGAACTCGGTCGATCTGCCGGATGACGAAGCCCTGCGAGACAGCTTTTCCAGGATCCAGGCACCGAGCGTATCGAGCGCGCTGACGCCCGACATGTCCATGGTGACGACGCGCGACCGATCGACGTCGGGTCCCACCGACCGCGACAACGTCTCGAGTGTGACCACATTCGCGGCGGTCCAGGGCCCTTCGGGACGCAAGTTCAGCACGTCGCCGGACGGCGTTGCGAGCAACAGCGGTTCGTGGTTCACGCGTTCCACCTCATCGGGGCAATTGGCCCCCAGTCAGACAGCATTTCTAGGCCAGCATATGGCCGCCGGCTTGACCTGTCTCAAGACCCGGACCACGCCGCGGATTGACGCAAATCAAGCGCGATCACGCGCGCGGGTCCTAGGCTTGCTTACGTTCAATGGGGATATCAAGTCCATGTTCAACAGTGACGGGATGAGCGAAGAACTGCGGGCGCTGAAGGTCGATGTCACACGCTTGCTGAGCACCGCCGGCGAAGAGATGTTCGAGAGCTCGAAGGATCGCGCCGAGGCGCTCGCCGATCAGATCCGGGCCGCGCTCACCGAACTCGGCGAGACCGTCGACGACGAGCAGGAGCAGCTTCAGGGGCTCATCGCGGAGCGCCCGATCACATCGCTCGCCTCCGCGTTCGCACTCGGCGTGATTGTCGGCTTCATGCTGAGGAGACACTAAGTGAATACCGAGAATGTGGTCAAACATCTGCGCGCGCTGTGGCGCACCGACCGGATCATCGCGGACATCAGGCTGCGCCATCTGTTGATCGGCCTCGGCCTGCGCGCCTTTGCGGCGCTGATCGCGGCGTTCGGGCTTCTGATGTTGGAGCTGTCTGCCTATTTCGCACTGGTCCAGATCTGGAGTGCGATTGCCGCGGCGGCCATCCTCGGCGCCGTCAACTTTGCCATTGCGGCTGTTCTGTTCGCGATCGCCGGCCGCGCTCCGTCAGGGCGTGACCTCGAACTTGCCAGCGAAATTCACGACACCTCCATCGAGGCTCTCCAGCTCGAAGCGCGAGCCCTCCAGGCCCAGGTGTCGGGTGCCGTGCATCATCCGCTCAGCACGATCGTGCCTGTGCTGGTGCCGCTGATCGCGATCATCGTCAAGAACTTGCGCACAACGGCCAGGAAGTCTGCCGCAACGTCGACTGAAGCGGGCTCCTAGAGCGCGCTCAGAGCTTCAGCTTGACGTCGCAGATATCTGGCTCGGCGGAATCCGGCTTGACCTCGAAGCCGAGGTCCCGGCACATTTCGAGCATTACGATGTTCTCCTTGAGCACGTCGCCCGATATGACCTTCAGACCTTCCGACTTGGCGTAGTCGATGATCAGCTGCATGAGGGCCCAGCCGAGCCCCCTGCCCTTGAGATCGGATCGCAGCAGGATCGCGTATTCGCCGCTCTCGTAGATCGAGTCCGAATGGAGCCGGACCACGCCGACCATTTCGCCGGTGGCCTCGTCGAATGCAATGAAGGCCATCGCGCGTGCATAGTCGAGCTGGGTGAGGCGTGCGATGAATTCGTGGGTAAACTCCTTCATCGGCGCGAAGAAACGCAGGCGAAGGTCGTGCGCCGTGACGTGGCGCAGGAATTCGTGGATCGTCGGCTCGTCCTCGGGACGCATCGGCCGCACGAAGATGCGCCAGTCGTCCTTGACCTTGAGGCGGCGCTCCCATTGCGACGGATAGGCGCGAACGGCGAAATTGGCCGGGCCGGAGCCGACAAACTTCCGTTGCGGCGGCCCGACCGCGACGCGGGCATCCACCGCGGTCACGCCGGTTTCGTCCGCCAGCAGCGGGTTGATGTCGAATTCGCGGATCTCGGGAATGTCGGCCGCCATCTGCGCGAGCTTGACCAGCACCATGGCGACGGCATCTGGCTTCACCGCCGGCACGTCCCGATAAGCGGGCAGCAACCGCGACACGCGGGTGCGGTCGATCAGGTCGCGGGCCAGTTGCAAATCGAGCGGCGGCAGCGCAAGCGCCTTGTCGTTGATGATCTCGACCGCGGTTCCGCCACGGCCGAAGACGACCACGGTGCCGAAAGTCGGATCGTCGGCGAGGCCCAGGATGAGTTCGCGCGCCTTCGCCTTGACGACCATCGCCTGGACGATCACGCCGCCAATGCGGGCCTCGGGCCGCAGCTTTCTCGCCCGGGCGAGAATGTCGGACGTGGCCGCTCGCACGGCCTCCGGCGTCGTCAGATTGAGAACGACACCGCCGACATCGGATTTGTGGATGATGTCCCGCGACATGATCTTCAGCACCACGGTGCCGCCCTGTGCAAAGATCTCCTTTGCGTAGCTCACCGCCTGCTCGACATCGGCTGCCGCATAGGTCGGCACCATCGCGATGTCGTAGGCTTCGAGCAGATTCTTGATCTCGACAGGCTCGAGCCATTCGCGGCCGTCCGCAATCGCGGCGATGACGATCTGCCTCGCTTCCCGGGCGTCCGGAACGAACGTATCAGGCATCGCGGGAGGAACCTGGCTCAGCTCCTCTACCACTTCGCGGTGTCGGACCAGATGCATGAAGCCGCGCACGGCGTCGTCTTCGGTCGGGTAGTTCGGCATACCGGCGCCGGAAAGCGCCTGAATGATGTGCTGATCGGCTCCAACCCAGGCCGCCAATACGGGCTTCGCCCAGCGACGATGCTCCTCGCGATATTTGCCGACAAGGTCCATCACGGTCGTCGCGATGTCGGCCGCCGAGGCAATCGCCGTTTGCACGTTGAGGACCAGGACCGCATCATTGTCGCGATCGGCCAGCAGCACCTCCAAAGCCGCCGCGTAGCGCGAGGCGTCGGCGTCGCCCACGATATCGACGGGATTTGCCCCGGACCAGGTCGGCGGCAGGACCGCGTCGAGCGTCTTGCGCGCCTCAGCCGAGATGGTCGCCGGGATTCCGCCGAGCTCGACCAATCGATCGACGGCGAGGACACCGATCCCGCCACCGTTGGTCAGAATAGCGAGACGCTTCCCCGCGGGCGATTCGACTCGGCCGAGTGTCTCGGCGCAATCGAACAGCTCACGCAGATCGGAGACCCGCACCACACCCGCCCGGCGGAACGCCGCGTCATACACGGCGTCGGCGCCGGCGAGCGCGCCGGTATGCGTGGCCGCCGCCTTCGCGCCCTGCGCCATGCGGCCGGACTTCACCACGACGACGGGCTTCACGCGCGCGGCGGCACGCGCCGCCGACATGAATTTGCGCGCATCCTTGATGGACTCGATGTAGAGAAGGATCGCGCGCGTCTTGTGATCCATCGCGAAATAGTCGAGCAGATCGGCAATATCGACGTCGATCTGATCGCCGATTGAGACGATGCCGGAGAAGCCGACGCCGCGCTGCGCAGCCCAGTCCACCATGCCGGCAGCGATCGCGCCCGATTGCGAGATCAGCGCGAGGCTGCCCGCCCCCGGCATATGCGCCGCAAAGCTGGCATTGAGGCTGACCCCCGGCATCATGATGCCGAGACAGTTCGGTCCGATCAGCCGCATGCCGTATTTGCGGGCCGCGGTGATCGCAGCCTCGTACAGAGATCCCGGTCCATGGCCAAGCCCGGCCGAAACGATCAATGCGCCCGCCGAGCCGCGACGCCCGGCCTGGTCGATGATGGCGGGAATCTCGCGCGACGGCGCCGTGATGACCACGAGCTCGGGCACGAAGTCCAACCGCTCCAGACTCTTCACCGAGGCGACGCCGCCGATTTCGGCATGGCGCGGATTGACGAGGCCGAACCGGCCCTTGAATTCGGCCTTGTGAATGTTCTCCAGGACAGCGCGTCCGACGGAGGCTGGACGGGCGCTCGCGCCGACGAGCGCGACTGAACGCGGCGCCAGCAGATGGTTCAGACGATAGGTTGACATGAAAGCAAGCGAGCCCGGTCAGCGACGGTTCGATGGTTGACGATCAGGCTGGAGAGTAACGAGCCTAGTGTGAGATCATAACCCAGCATGGTGGCTGGCCAATGACGGTCTTTGTCACACCGCCCCACACGATCTCGTTCAAGCGCGAATGATGATAAGCGCCCATCACGATCGCATCCATTCCATGGGAATTCGCCCAGTTTCCCAAGATCTTGCCGATCGACCTGCCGCTGCCTTTGGCCGTTTCGAAGGAGGCGTGGACGCCGTGTTCCCTCAGATGATCGACGAGAGCGGCTCCGGATTGCACGACCGCTTCGGTCTTGTCATCCGTAACCGTCACCACGCGGACCGAGGCGGCCACCTGCAGGAGCGGCAGTGCATCGCCGACCGCCCGCGCCGCACGTGCGGAGTGATCCCAGGCGATCATGACGTTCTCGAATTCCGGCCGAAGTTCGTCCGCGTGATGTTCCGGACAGAGCAGAAGCGGTCGGCCGGATTCGAACAGGAAGGTTTCGACAATGGTCTCCGTTCGACTGTCGTGCGGCTTCACCGGAACCAGTGTGAGATCGCTGAAACGGGCGTGTTCCGCCAGGATCGCCGGAATCTGGTCCGCCGGCGCCTTGCCCGTTCGGCTCCGGGCGCGAATATTGGCGCAGGACGCCGCATTGGTGAATGCGTTCAGGAGCCGTTGCGCGTCGCTCGCCTCGCGCGAAATGCCGGCCTCCGCGGCCTCGCGATCGTAGGGCAGCATCACCTTCGACCGCTCGTCAACCTCTTCCTCAAGCGCCAGCGCGGTGATCCTGGCACCGAGGTCGGCGGCGACGGCCACGCACTTCTCTATCGCAGCCAAGGATGGCCCGCGCGGCTGACCGACAAGCGGCAGAAAGACATCCTTGATGGGCATCGGATTCTCCTTGGCCCGCCACAATAAGCCGGCTTTCATCGAGACGCTTGATCCTCGTCAAGCCAAGGGAACTCGGTCCGGTGGTTCGCGGCGGGCGTTGATCGACGTCAAGGACTGGCCGCGATCCGCTCGTAGGGATTTGATCGTCGGGCGGACCGCCTCCCGACGCATCTGGATGTGCCAGACATGACAGACGATTCTGCGACCCAGGACCGGATCTTCGTGGCGCTCACCAATTCCGCTGAGCATCCGAACGTCAAGCGGATCGACACGCATGCGGCTTCGGTCCTTCTCGACGGCAGGCGTGCGCTGAAGATCAAGCGCGCCGTGCAGTTTCCGTTCCTCGATTATTCGACGCTCGAGAAGCGGAAGGCAGCCTGCGAAGAGGAGATCCGGATCAACCGGCCGCTGGCGCCGCAGATATACCATCGCGTCGTCGCGATCACCGAGGAGCCGGACGGATCGTTCAAGGTCGACGGCCCCGGCCGTCCGGTCGAGTATGCGGTCGACATGTCGCGCTTCGACGAAAACCGCACGCTGGATCATCTGGCAAGGGCTGGCCCGCTGGATGCCGCTCTTGCGTCGGCCGCTGCTGACGCGATCGTAGATTCGCACGCCGCGGCGGCCCGCGCCGGGAGCGAGGCATGGATCTCCTCCATCCCGGCCCTGATCGACGGCAACAGTCACGGCCTGCGAGCCGGCGGCCATTTCGACGCGGGAGACATCGAAAAGCTCGGCAAGGCCTCGCACGAGGCATTTCTGCGCGTTCGTCCCCTGCTCGAGGAGCGCGGCCGGAAGGGCTTCGTGCGCCGCTGCCATGGCGATCTGCATCTCGCAAACATCGTTCTGATCGAGGACCGCCCAGTGCTGTTCGACGCCATCGAGTTCGATGCGCAGATGGCAACCGTCGACGTGCTCTACGATCTCGCATTCACGCTGATGGACCTGCTGCACCACGATCAGCCAGGTGCGGCCAACATCGTCCTGAACCGCTATCTCGCAGCGACGCCGGCCGACAATCTCGATGCGCTCTCGGCCCTGCCGCTTTTCATGTCCGTCCGGGCAGCGATCCGCGCACAAGTGGCCCTGGCGCGGCTGAAGCCGGCGCATCCCGATGACCCCGGCATCCTTGGCGAGGCAAGACGCTATTTTGACCTCGCGGGGGCGCTGATCCATCCCGCCGCACCGCGCCTGATTGCGGTCGGCGGCCTGTCGGGCACCGGCAAGACGGTTCTGGCGCAAGCGCTCGCACCCGTCGTCGCGCCGTCCCCCGGGGCCGTCGTGCTGCGCAGCGACCTCGTTCGCAAGCAGATGTTCGGGGTCGAGGATACGCACCGCCTTCCGCCCTCCGCTTACACGCCGGAACACGCGGCGCGCGTCTACGATACGCTGGCTCAGCGCGCCCGGAGGGTGCTGGCGCAAGGCCATTCGGCGATCATCGACGGCGTGTTCGCCCGCGAGGACGAACGGGACGCGATCGCCGCGCTGGCACGCGAGCGCAACGTGCCGCTGAACGGCCTGTTCCTCGTTGCCGATCTCGCGACCCGGCAGATGCGGATCGGAAGCCGCCGGGGAGACGCATCCGACGCCACGGAAGAGGTTGCCGCGCTGCAGGAGCAATATAGTATCGGCCATGTTGGCTGGGCGACCATCGATGCATCCGGGACACAGGAGCAAACGCTCCAGAGCTGTCGGGACGCGATCGCTGAGGGGCAATAGGGCAAGCTGATTGACGCGGGCAAGGATGTCGCGACCCACCAAGAGCTCGACGGCGGCCAAGCATGCCAAGCCGGCGACGCGGCGCAATGCCCTGCCCGCGCGCCTCAGCCCCGGCATGGCCTGCGACACCGCCTTCCGGATCATCGCGCGCCGTCACCTCGACGCCGTCCTCGCTCAGCATGACGGCACCTGCCGCGGCGATCCCGACGCGCTGCACCAGATCCGAATCGCATTGACACACCTGCGCACCGCCATCCGCTTCTTCTCCCCGATGGTCGACGACGCTGTGCGCCCGAATGTCTGGGCCGAGCTGAAATGGCTCAACGGCCAGCTCGGCATGGTGCGGGACCTCGACGTGGCGATCGAGCGGGTCGTCGCTGAGAGTGGCGACGAGCTTGCCGTGATCGCCGAGCTTCAGCACTGGGACGAAAAGCGCGCCGAGAGCCACCGCCAGCTGGCGCGCGCGCTGCAATCCGCGCGCTATCGCCGCCTTGTCGAGCAGACCTCGACCTGGATCGAGAGAGGCCCCTGGTCGACCCGGCGCAGCAAGGAAGCCATCCGATTGCGCCGTTGCACGCTCGCTGACCAGGCGACGGAGCGGCTGACCGAATGGGAAACGACGCTGCTCAAGAAAGCGCGAAAGCTCCGCAAGCTCGACGTCGAAAAACGCCACAAACTACGCCTTCTCAACAAGCGGATGACCTATTCGATCGAGTCGCTCCAGGACCTGTTCGCCGGAGAATCGCTGACGAAACAGAAGTCCATCCTCAAGAAGTTGCGCAAGGCGCAACGATCGCTCGGACAATTGAACGACGATGCGCGGGGACAAACGCTGGCGGCGTCGTTGAACGGCGCCGGCCTCGATGCGAGCAATCGCTTCCTCAATCGCAAGCGGGAAAAGAAGCTGTTGCGGACGGCGTCGGCGGCCTATCGGAAGCTGAACAAGACCAAGCCCTTCCGCTCCTCGGAGCTCGCGCCGAGCTCCGAGCCGGAGGTCTAGGTGTGAACGTAGTCCCCCGGCGCATCGGGCAGGCTGGGCGAATCTCCAATTCCGATCTGCGGTGGATCGCAAGGCGCGCCGGAGCGCGCCGCCAGCCATTTGGCCCATTCCGGCCACCACGACCCTTCAACGTGCGGAGCCAGCTTCAGCCATTCCTCCGCGCCGACATAGGGCGCATCAGCGGCTTTGGTCAGCACCTGATAGCTATGGCCGGGCTCCTCGGGAGGCGCAACCACACCGGCATTGTGACCGCCGCTGGTCAACAGGAACGTCACGTCTGCATCGACCTGATAGTGGATCTTGTAGACGGATCGCCATGGCGCCACGTGATCGGCGAGCGTGCCGACCACGAACATCGGAGCGTGAATATCGGAGAGCGAAATGCTCCTGCCTCCGACCTGATATCGCCCCCCGGCGAGATCGTTGTCGAGGAACAGTTTTCGTAGATATTCCGAGTGCATGCGATAGGGCAGCCGCGTTGCGTCCGCGTTCCATGCCATCAGATCGCTCGGTGGCGCGCCCTCGCCCATCAGATAGTCGTGTGACAGACGCGACCAGATCAACTCGTTGGAGCGCAGCAGCTGGAAGGCGCCGGCCATCTGCGTCGTGTCGAGATAGCCATGCTGCCACATCATGTCTTCGAGAAAAGCGACCTGGCTCTCGTTGATGAAGAGCGTCAGCTCTCCCGCCTCGGTGAAGTCAGTCTGGGCGGCAAGGAGAGTGACGGTACCGAGGCGGTTATCGCCGTCACGCTCCATTGCAGCGGCGGCGATCGACAGCAATGTGCCACCCAGACAATAGCCGAGCGCATGGATCTTCCGCCCCGGCATGACCAGGCCGATCATGTCCAGCGCCGCCATGACGCCCAGCCTGCGATAATCGTCGAAGGCGAGATCACGATCCCTCGCATCCGGATTGCGCCAAGAGATCGCAAACACGGTGAAACCTTGACCGGTCAGATATCCGACCAGCGAGTTCTGCGGCGAAAGATCGAGGATGTAGTATTTCATGATCCAGGCCGGCACGATCAGGATCGGCTCGGGTCGGACCTGCGCGGTGGTCGGAGAGTACTGAATCAGCTCGATCAGTTCGTTGCGGTAGACGACCTTGCCGGGCGACGCGGCCACCGTCTTGCCGACCACAAACTGCGCGTCATCCGCCAACCTCGCGTTGGAGAGCAGGCGCATCAGGTCGCTGCACCAATTCTGCCATCCGAAGACGAAATTTTCGCCGCCACTCTGGAACGCCTTCTCCAGCACCTTCGGATTGGTCGCCGCGAAATTCGACGGCGCCAGCATGTCGAGCATCTGCCGCATCGAGAACTCCACGATGGCTTCGTTGGTGTGCGAGACGCCTCGCACGCCGATCGCGGCATCGCGCCACCAGCGCTCTCCGAGCAGAAATGCCTGAGCCAGCAGATTGAACGGTGGGACCTCCCATTGCGGTCCACTGAAGCGGCGATCCCGGCCCTGCGGCTGGATCACCGACCACGGCTTCTGTCCCGGTGACGCCGTGTGCGCGACCGCTTCCACGAGCCTGCCGGTGTCGCGCACAGCGTTGCGGAAAATCTCCATCTGACGTTGTGGCGCCGCAGCGAGATGCGCCCCCCAATCGAGCCAGGCGAGCGACAGGGCAAGCGGCGAAATTCCGCCGGTGACCCGCGCCAGCATCGCATGGAACGCACGGTCGAGAGGGTATGGCTCTGACGCAGACAGAGGATCGGCGGCGGCCGCCATTCCTGCAAGCTTTTCGGGGCTCACGGTCGAGACTGCGCGACCCGCGGCGGGATCGACGGAGAGAGCCTGCGCCGCCGTTTCTTCGGTCCGGGGAAATATCTGGACGACGCTCATAGCTGAATGCTTCCTGTCGGCTCTGTTCTAATTCCACAGGATATGGCCCCGCTTCGCATCGGGGTTGAGCTGCATCAAATCCGGGCGCTTGTCGCAGTTGCTTAATCAGGATGGGCGGGCTTCGTCCGATTGACCTGCGTCAAACCGCGCCCGGATGCTCCAGCTAGTTTTCGCGCATCGAAATTCGACAAGCCAGCGGAGTTGTCCATGCGCGCCCACCAGATCATGCCCCGGTCGGTCATCTCGGTTACCCCCGACACCAGCATCGTCGAGGCGGCAAATATCATGCTGAAACGGCACGTCAGCGGTCTCACGGTGGTCGACGATGCCGGCAAGCTGGTCGGCGTCGTCTCCGAGGGAGATTTCATCCGCCGCAGCGAAATCGGCACCGGGCGCAAGCGCGGTCGCTGGCTGAGGTTCATCCTCGGCCCGGACAAATCGGCCAGCGACTTCGTCCACGAGCACGGCCGCAAAGTCTCGGAGGTGATGACAGAATCGGTCGTGACCATCACCGAGGATACGGCGCTTGCGGAGATCGTCGAGCTCATGGAGCGGAACAACGTCAAGCGGCTTCCGGTAGTGCGCGGCGACAAGGTTGTCGGGATTGTCTCTCGCGCCAATCTGCTTCAGGCGGTGGCGGAGCTCGCACGCGAGGTGCCGGATCCGACGGCGGACGACGACCACATTCGCAGCCGTATCATGGATACCATGGAGAAGAAGGATTGGTGCCCATTCGGGCTGAACGTCATCGTCCGCAACGGCATCGTTCACCTCAGCGGCGTTATCACCGAGGAACGCGCTCGGCAGGCAGCCGTCGTCGCGGCGGAGAATGTCCCTGGCGTGAAGAAGGTGCACGACCATCTCTGCTGGGTCGACACCATTTCGGGCGTTTATCTGAACTCGCCCGAAGACAACGAACTCGCCAAGGCGAGCTGATCGAAGGCGAGCTGATCAAGGCGAAGCTGATCGCAGCAGAGTTCAGCGAGGGATGACGGCGGTGGCCTCAATTTCGACGCGCGCCGCCTTCTCCACAAGCCGAACGACCTGCACCAGCGCCATCGCAGGATAGTGCGCGCCGAAGATGTCGCGGTAGACTCTGCCCAGCTCCTTCAGATTGGCTAGGTACTCGTCCATGTCGACGACGTACCAGGTCAGGCGCACGAGATGCTCGGGCCGGGCTCCGGCCTCGGCAAGGATCGCGGCAATATTGCCCAGGGTCTGATGCACCTGCGCGACGAAGCCATCGGCGAGGCGCTCATCGGCATCCCAGCCAATCACGCCGCCGCTAACGACGATGCGCCCCTCGGCGGCCATGCCGTTGGCATAGCCCTTCGGCATCGGCCACCCCGACGGCTGGAGCACCTGCACCCGCGGACGGGCGTCATTCTCGGCTGCGGTCGGTAGCGCCGCCAGTTGCGGGCCTTTCGGCGTCGTCACGGACAATTCTCCATCCCTCTCATTCCGCCGCGACACCCGAAGACGACACAGCGGCCTGCGCCAGTTGCCGCAGGGCAAAGCGCTTCAATTTTCCGGTCTCGGTTTTCGGGAGTTGCGTCACGAACTCGATGGCGCGCGGATATTTGTAGGGCGCGATCTCGCGTTTGACATGCTCCTGCAACTCGGTCACCAGCGCGGCGTCCGGCGTCACACCGGGCGCGGCGATAACATAGGCCTTCACGATCATGCCGCGCGCCTCGTCCGGGGCGCCGACCACACCGCACTCGGCGACCGCCGGATGCGTGAGAAGCGCCGCCTCGACATCCGTGCCGGCGATATTGTAGCCGGCAGACACGATCATGTCGTCGGAGCGCGACTGGTACCAGAAATAGCCGTCGCTATCCATCAGGTAGGTGTCGCCGGTGATATTCCAGCCGTTCTGGACGTATTTGCGCTGGCGCTCGTCGGCGAGATAGCGGCAGCCGGTCGGCCCGCGCACCGCGAGCTTTCCCATGGTTCCCGGCGGAACGTCACGGCCCTCATCATCGACGATCTTGGCTTCATAGCCCGGAACGGGCTTTCCCGTGGCGCCGGGACGGATCTCGTCCTCGGTCGCGCTGATGAAGATGTGCAGTAGCTCGGTCGAGCCGATGCCGTCCATCAACTTGATGCCGGTGGCCTTGAGCCAGGCGTCGAAGGTCGGCTTGGGCAGGGTCTCGCCTGCGGAAACACATTTGCGAAGCGAGGAGATGTCGCGGCCCGGAAGCTTGGCGATCATCGCCCGGTATGCGGTTGGCGCAGTGAAGCAAACCGTGGTCTTGTACTGCTCGATCGCCGCCAGCATGTCGTCCGGCGTCGTCTTCTCGAGCACGACGAACGAAGCGCCGATATGCATCGGAAACAGCACGCCGCCGAAACCGAACGTGAATGCGAGCGGCGCCGAGCCGACGAAGCGATCCTTCTGCTCGGCCCGCAAGATATTGCGCGCATAACCGTCGCAGACCGCGAGCATGTCACGGTGGAAATGCATGGTGCCCTTGGGATCGCCTGTCGTGCCCGACGTGAAAGCGATCAGGCAGATGTCGTCGGACGCGGTATCGACCGCCCTGAACTCCGGGCTCGCATCGGCGATCAGCGCCTCGAGCGTGGTGCCCGGACCGCTCCCCCAATAGACCACCTGCTTGAGACCGATTGCGGCGGCTTTCGCCTTCTCCATCTCTTCGGAAAGCTTTCCGTCGCATAGCGCCAGCGCAATCTCCGCCTTCTGGATCGGATAGGACAGCTCCTTGGCGCGCAGCAGCGGCATCGTCGCCACCACAATGCCGCCCGCCTTGATCACCGCGAGATAGGTCGCGACCATCATGGGGTTGTTGGCAGAGCGCAGCAGCACGCGACCGCCGGGGACAAGGCCGAGCTTGCCGACCAGCACGTTGGCGATGCGGTTCACCAGGGCTTGCAGCTCGCGATAGGTGTAGCTGACGGAGGGGCTGATGACGCAAGGCGCATCGCCAAGTCCCTGCTCGACCCAGCGGTCGAGGAAATAGCTGACGCAGTTCAATCGCGGTGGATAATTCAGCTCCGGCCGCGTGAAGATGAACTCGGGCCAGAGCTCGCGCGCCGGCAGATGCTGCTGCGCAAACGTATCGACATGGGCCGTCGCGGCGTTGCCGTCATGCGAGCCCGTCACTTGAACCTTGGCGGCGTTGGCCATCGCACGCTCCTTTCAGCATGGATTGCACCCGGCAGCACGATCTGGAAAACATTTTAGGCTTAAAGCAATTTGGCGCAATAGCGGATTTTGGGCATCCGGTGCTTTTTCCTGCGGCAAAAGGGATTGGCGGCCCACCGGCCCCGCGCTTACGCCCGGCGGCGCGCGGCCGATTTCTGCGCCGACGCCTTGGTCTTGGCGAGGAGCCGCATCAATTCGCGCACATCCTTCGGCGACAGATCGGCGAAGAGATCGGCGATCCAGGTCTCGTGCTCCGCGGCCATCCTGCGGAACTCGGCACGGCCGAGCTTCGTGAGGCGGATCACCTGGACACGGCGGTCGGTCTCCGAGGTCCGACGATCGAGATGGCCGGATTCCACAAGGCGCTCGACGAGACCCGTGACGTTGCCGTTGGACACCATCATGCGCTTGGAAACATCGGACAGCGTCATGCCGTCAGGGGCCTTGTCGAGCTGCGCCATCAAATCGAAACGGGGCAGCGTGACGTCGAACCGCTGCCGCAGCCGGCCACGCACCTCGCCCTCGATCAGGGTCGTGCAGGTCAGCAGACGCAACCACAGCCGCAGTTCGTCGGCATGGTCTTCCGGCGTTTCGACAGCCTTGGTCTCGGAATCGAGCATCCCGGTGCAGTCACTCTCGGCGGGCATTGGCGCCAGCACGGATTCCCCAACATTTTGAGCTTCAAGTAAATTGAAGCCGGCCGCAAGTCCAAAGCTGCAACAATCGACCGCAGATGAGTTTCTTTAAGCTTCAAACAATTGGCGCGCCGCTTGCATGCGCACTGCCTGCCTGATGGCGGCGCCTTGAGCTTGCTTGCCGCGGCAGCCATCATCGGCATAAGCTTGGATTGGAGTACGGCCTGCAACGCTCGCCGATAGTCACGAGGGACAGATCATGAAGATGCAGATGACCTTGGCCGCAGCCACCGCGCTGCTTGGCACCGCGATGACCCCTGCCCTCGCACAGGAGAAGATCAAGCTGGGCGTGATCGTGACCCTGTCGGGGCCTGCTGCTGCACTGGGCCAACAAGTTCGCGACGGCTTTGCGCTTGCGGTGAAGGATCTCGGCAGCAAAATGGGCGGCCGCGATGTCGAGGTCGTCGTGGTCGACGATGAACTCAAGCCGGACGCGGGAGTGACCAAGGTCAAGGGCCTTCTGGAGCGCGACAAGGTCGACTTCGTGATCGGCCCGATCTTCTCCAACATCCTGCAGGCGATCCACCGGCCCGTGACGGAATCGAAAACCTTCCTGATCAGCCCCAATGCCGGTCCGTCGACGTTCGCCGGCAAGGACTGCAATCCGTTCTTCTATGTCACGTCCTATCAGAACGATCAGGTTCACGAGATCCTCGGCAAGGTCGCGCAGGATCGCGGCTACAAGCGCATGTACCTGATGGTGCCGAACTATCAGGCCGGCAAGGATTCGGTGGCGGGCTTCAAGCTCGACTACAAGGGCGAGATCGTCGAGGAATCCTACATGCCGCTGAACACCCTGGACTTCCAGCCGGAGCTGTCCAAGATCTCCTCGCAGAAGCCCGATGCCCTGTTCACGTTCATGCCGGGCGGCCTCGGCGTCAATCTCGTCAAGCAATACCGGCAGGCCGGGCTCGCCGACAGCATTCCGGTGCTCTCGGCCTTCACGGTGGATGAATCGACCCTGCCGGCACAGCAGGACGCGGCCGTCGGCATGTTCGGCGGCGCCAACTGGGCGCCCAATCTCGACAATCCCCAGAACAAGAAGTTCGTCGCCTCCTACGAGGCCGCCTACAACGTCGTGCCTGGAACCTACGCCTTCCAGGCGTATGACGCCGCGATGCTGATCGACAGTGCGGTCAAGGCCGTGAAGGGCGACCTCTCGAACAAGGACGCCGTCCGGGCCGCGCTGAAGAAGGCCGACTTCACCTCGCTGCGCGGCGCCTTCAAGTTCAACACCAACGGCTATCCGATCCAGGACTTCTACCTGACCAAGGTCGCCAAGCGTCCGGACGGCAAGTTCCAGACCGAGATCGTCCAGAAGGTCTTCGAGAATTACGGCGATCGCTACGCCAAGGACTGCAAGGCGGCGAACTAAGCCGCGGCGGATTACGGGAGGACTTCAATGAGCAGCGAAATCACCGGCATCACGCGGGCCAATGAGGGCATCCAGGGCATTTCCTGGAACATCCTCGGTCAGACCTATGTGCCGAAGAGCTATGCCGAACACAGCTTCTCCTGGCATGCGACCTTGCCGCCGGGCACGTTCGTGCCGCCGCACATTCACCCCGACCAGGATGAATATCTCTACATGCTGGAGGGCAAGCTCGACTTCATGCTCGGCAATTCGGAGTCGCAGGCAACCGCCGGCGACCTCATCCGCCTCGGCATGGGCGTGCCGCACGGCATCTTCAACAAGTCGGAACAGACTGCAAAAGTGCTGTTCTGGGTCTCGCCAAGCCGCAAGCTGTTCGACCTGTTCTGGGGCCTTCACAACATGAAGGAACAGAAGCCGGAGGACGTGGTGGCGATGGCGGCTGAGTTCAACATCCACTTCCTGCCGCCGCCGCCCGGCAGCTAGCCGCGTCTTAGGCGCGGACCGCGGCAAGTCCCGGCACTGCGGCGAAGCCCGCCTTGGTGGCATAGCCGCGCACGATGGCTTCGCGCTGGGAATAGCTCAGGACATTGTCGACATTGTCGAATCCATCTGGCGCGAGCTGCTCGACGGCGTCGATGACGCCCTCGGGGCCGCCGCGCCGGTTGGAGCGAACGATATCGGCCGTCATCGGCAGGCGCTTCTTCTCATACTCGAGCAGCGCCTGGCGCGGATGCTCGGCACGCACCAGCGCGTCCGCGAGGCAGCGCGCATCGAGGATTGCCTGTGATGCCCCATTGGAGCCGACCGGATACATGGGGTGCGCGGCATCGCCGAGCAACGTGACGCGTCCGGACGACCAGTACGGCAAGGGATCGCGGTCACAGGTCGGATATTCGTAGAATTCGGGCGTCGCCGAGATCAGGCTCCTGATGTCGACATAGGGCACGGAGAAGCGCGCGACGTGGGGCATCAGCTCTTCGCGGCGACCCGGCCGCGACCAGTCTTCCTTCCGCGGCGGCGGCACATTGCCCTCGCCGACCTTCACCAGCACGGCCCAATTGGTCAGGCGGCTCGCCGGGCTCGATCCTTCCGCGATCGGGTAGATCACCACCTTGGCATTGAGGCCGCCGGCCACGATCATCGACTTGCCGGTGAGGAACAGCGGCCAGTCGCGCGCACCGCGCCATAGCATCAGGCCGTTCCAGCACGGCGGGCCCTCGTTCGGGAACAACGTTTCGCGGACACGGGAATGGATACCGTCGGCACCGATCAGGATATCGCCGCGCGCAGTGTGGACATGGGCGCCCGCACGATCGAAGAAATAGGCGGTGACGCCGCCCTCATCCTGCGTGAACGCACCAAGCCGGCAGCCGGTGTGGATCGCCCCCTGCCCGAGCCGCTCCTCGACCGCGCGATGGATGACGCCCTGGAGGCGGCCGCGATGGATCGAGAATTGCGGCACGTCGTGGCCGGCGTCGATGCCGCGGGCTTCGCGCCAGACCTCCTGGCCGTGGCGGTTGAGATAATAGAGCTGATCGGTGCGGATCGCGACGTCGTCGAGCTTCTGCAACAGGCCGAGACCTGCGAGCTCGCGCATGGCGTGCGGCAGCGTGTTGATTCCGACGCCGAGCTCGCGAATCGTGTCGGCCTGCTCGAAGATCTCACAATCCAGGCCGCGCGAGCGCAGCATCAATGCCGTGGTGAGACCACCGATACCGCCACCGATGACAATCGCCTTCATCGCCCAAACTCCACTCGAAACACAGGCAATGGGTTAACGTCGCACGGGCGGTCACTCCGCCGCAAGCGGCTTTGTCGCCTCCGCCTTGAGCTCGGCCCGGGTCTTGGGCTTAGCCTTAATTCTCAGCTCCTCGAGGTCCTGCCGGTCGCGGACGCTGTTGCGGAAAATTTGCTCTTTTCCGGGAAGATATTGCGGCGGACAGAACGCCTCGTTTGCCCCGTACCAGGCCGCCGCCTTCATGGTGAAGAACGGATCGACCAAATGCGGCCGGCCGAGGGCGACGAGATCCGCCCGGCCGGCGGCCAGGATGGTATTGGCTTGGTCCGCGGTCGTGATGTTGCCGACGCACATCGTGGCCACGCGCGCCTCGTTGCGGACCTGATCCGAGAACGGCGTCTGGAACATGCGCCCATAAATTGGCTGCGCATCGCGAACGGTCTGTCCCGTCGAGACGTCGACGAGATCGACACCGGCTTCGGCGAAGGCCCGCGCGATCGCCACCGCGTCGTCGCCGGTGATGCCGCCATCGGCCCAGTCAGTCGCGGAAATGCGCACCGACATCGGCTTGTGCGACGGCCACACCAGTCGCAGCGCCTCGAAGATCTCGAGCGGGAAACGCAGACGGTTTTCGAGCGAACCGCCATACTCGTCCGTGCGATTGTTCGTCAACGGCGAGATGAAGCTTGCGAGCAGATAGCCGTGAGCGCAATGCAGCTCCAGCATGTCGAAGCCGCAGCGCTCGCCGCGCTCGGCCGCCGCAACGAAAGCATCCCTCACCGCGTTCATGCCGGCGCGATCGAGCTCGCGCGGCACCTGGCTGTCGGGGAAATAGGGCAACGGCGACGCCGAAGCGATCTCCCAGCCGCCTTCTTCCAGCGGACGGTCCATGCCGTCCCACATCAGCTTGGTCGCGCCTTTGCGGCCGGCGTGCCCCAGTTGCAGGCAGATTTTCGCGGCCGAATTGCCGTGGACGAAATCCACGATGCGACGCCACGCGGCCTCTTGCTCGTCGTTCCACAGGCCGGCGCAGCCGGGCGTGATACGGGCATCGCGGCTGACGCAGGTCATCTCGGTGAAGACCAGCCCCGCGCCGCCGATCGCGCGCGAGCCGTAATGCACGAGATGGAAATCTGTCGGCACGCCTTCCTTGGCCGAATACATGCACATCGGCGACACCACCGCGCGATTGGCGAGCTCCATCTCGCGCAATCGGAACGGCTGGAACAGCGGCACCATCGGCCGCCCGGTGTCGACATCGAAACCGCTGCGGCGCACCTGGCTGGCGAATGACTTTTCGACCTCGGCCACGAAATCGGGCGCGCGAAGTTTGAGATTGTCATACGTGATTGCCTTCGAGCGCGTCATCACGCCAAAGGCAAACTGCACGGGGTCGAAATCCCAGAAGCGATCGACATGCTCGAACCAGACCAGCGAGACGTCGGCGGCGTGCTGCGTCTTCTCGACCTCCTCACGGCGGCCATGTTCATAGAGATCGAGCGCCGCCTTGGTGCTCGGCGCGTTCTGCATGGCTTCGGCCAGCGCAATCGCGTCTTCCATCGCGAGCTTGGTGCCGGATCCGATCGAAAAATGCGCGCTCGCCTTGGCATCGCCAAGCAGCACCATGTTGTCCTTGACCCAGCGCTTGCTGCGGATCATCGGGAAATTGCGCCACATCGAACGGTTGGTGAGCAGCTTGTGTCCATCGAGGAACCAGCCAAAAATCTCGGCCATCCGCGCGGCGGACTGCGTCTCGTCCAGCCCCGTCAGGCCGGCCCGCTCGAACGTCTCAGGATCGGTCTCGAAGATCCAAGTCGAGTGTCCGGCCTCATATTGATAGGCGTGAGCGATGAAAGGACCCCACTCGGTCTCCTGGAAGATGAAGGTGAAGGCGTCGAGCGGCCTTGTCGAGCCCATCCAGGCAAACTTGTTGGAGCGGACGTCGACCTCCGGCTGGAAATGATCAACATGTTTCTCGCGGAAGCGGCTGTTGATGCCGTCGGCGATCAGGATGAGATCGGCATCGGCGAAGCGGGATTCGTCGTCGACGTCCACCTCGAAGTGCAGGACGACGCCAAGCTCGCGGGCCCGCTCCTGGAGGATCAGAAGCAGCTTGCGCCGCGAGCAGCCACAAAAGCCGTTGCCGCCGACCCGGTGGACGGTGCCGCGAAAATGCACGGCGATGTCGTCCCAGTAGGCGAACTCCTGGGTGATGCGGCGATAGCTCGGCAGATCGTGCTTCTCGAAATTGTCGAGCGTCGCATCCGAGAACACCACGCCGAAACCGAAAGTATCGTCGGCACGGTTGCGCTCATACACCGCGATATCGGCGCCCGGACGCTGCTTCTTGAGCAGGATCGCAGCGTAGAGACCCGCAGGTCCGCCACCGATGATCGCGACTTTCATGGGAGCCTCGCCAATTCACCCGGCCATGAAACTATTTTAAACCTAAAATAATTTCGCGCAAGTCCCCTTAGCTGGCGTAGCGCCGGCAAAGGCGTCCGTTCAATCGCCCCTGAAGACCGGCTTGACCTTGTTGGCGAAAGCCTCGAAAGCGCGCGTGAAATCGGCCGTCGTCATGCACAGGGCCTGGGCGACGGCTTCCGCCTCGATCGCTTCCTCCACAGACATTGCCCATTCCATCGCCAGCATCCGCTTGGTCATGGTGTTGGCGAAGGTCGGCCCTTCCGCGACCTGCTTGGCCAGCGATTGCGCCTGGGTCAGCACCTGCTCCGGCGTCACGATGCGGCTGAAGAAGCCCCAGCGCTCGCCCTCCTCCGCGGTCATGAACCTGCCGGTGTAGAGCAACTCGGAGGCGCGGGACTGTCCGATGATCCGCGGCAGGATCGCGCAGGCCCCCATGTCGCAACCGGCGAGGCCCACCTTGTTGAACAGGAACGCGACCTTGGCCCCGCTCGCCGCGAGGCGCATGTCCGAGGCCATGGCAACGATCGCACCGGCCCCGGCACAGATGCCCTCGACCGCGGCCACGATCGGCTGCGGGCAGGCCCGCATCGCCTTGACGAGGTCGCCCGTCATCCGCGTGAAGGCGGTCAGCCCCTTGGTGTCCATCTTCACCAGCGGACCGATGATCTCGAACACATCCCCGCCGGACGAGAAATTGCCACCCGCGCCGGTGACGACGATGGACTTGACCTCGTCATCGAACGCGCAGGCACGGAAGAAATCGGTCAATTCCCGGTAGCTTTCGAACGTCAGCGGATTCTTTCGTTCGGGCCGGTTGAGCGTGACCGTCGCAACGCCGTCGACCACCGCCAGCAGGAAGTGCTGCGGCGAATAGTCCGCGAGCGGAATGGTGACGGGATTTGCTGGTCTGCTCATGCGATCTCCTTGGCTTCCTTGTTCGGCGCCTGCGCCATGTACGCTAGACCTCGCCTCCGGCGACCGCAATCGCCTGCCCAGTGATCGCGCCGGCGCCTTCGCCGCACAACCAAAGAACCGCGTCTGCCACCTCCTGAGGCGTGATCAGGCGTCCTTGCGGATTGTGCTTGGCGAGCTCTGCGATCGCCTGCTCGCGGCTACGCCCTGTCTTGGTCATGATGTTCTCGATACTGCCCGCGACGAGATCGGTGTCGGTGAAGCCAGGACACACCGCATTCACGGTGACATTGCTGCCGGCCATCTCGAGGGCAAGGGAGCGCACGAGGCCGATCACCGCGTGCTTGGCCGCGCTGTACGCGCTGACATAGGCGTAGCCTTTCAGACCCGCCGTCGACGCGACCGCGACAATACGGCCGTAGGGACGGCCCTTCATGCCCGGCAGCACAGCATGGGCGGCGTGGACCACGCCCATGAAATTGACATCCATCATGCGCGTGAAGAGCGCGGTGTCCGACTTGGTGAATGGCGCGGATTCAGCGCTGCCCGCGTTGGCAACGAGAATATCGATCGGCTGCCGCGCGCTCGCCTCGGCAACGGCCGCCTTCAACGACGCCTCGTCGGAAACGTCGGCGACGGCCGCAAAATGCGCGGCGCCGGCGTCGATCGCCTCTGCGAGAGTCGCGGCGTTCCGGCCGAGCACGGTCACGGTGGCGCCGGCACCGACGAGAGATGCCGCTATCGCGCGGCCGATGCCGCGACCTCCACCTGTCACCAGCGCGTGCGGCGAGTGCGGCAATCCGGACATGCGCTGGCTCCCTGAGGTGCTTGTCGCTCTCCGATATATTTTAACCTTCAAGTTTTTGCAACGAAAGCGGCGCTAGCCGCCACGAATGCCGCGACACGAGAGGGCGCGGCCCGGAAATTGCTTTAAGTATAAAATTATCACTTCCCATCCCCCACAGGCCTGTTAGCATCAAAGGGCCGAGCAAAAGGATGTCGCGTGTCGCAGCCTGCGCCAATGATAACAAAGGACGGACGCTTCGCCTATGAAGCCGCGGGCGATCCGGACGCGACACCTCTGATCTTCCTGCATGGCATCGGTGGGGCCGCGCGAGCCTGGCGGCGCCAGCTTGCCACATTTGGCGACCGCTTCCGCACGATCGCGTGGGATATGCCCGGCTATGGCGGATCGGCGCCGCTCGCCAGCGTCAGCATCGCTGCCCTGGCGCAGGCGCTCCAGCAATTCATCGAACTGCTCGGTGCAACCAGACCCATTCTGGTCGGTCACTCGATCGGCGGCATGATCGTCCAGAAATGGCTGGTGCAATCGCCAAAACTGGCGCGTGCGGTCGTGCTGGCGCAGACCAGTCCTGCCTTCGGCAAGGCCGACGGCGACTGGCAGAAATCGTTCATCGCGGCGCGGCTCGGGCCGCTCGATCGCGGAGAGACGATGAAGTCGCTGGCGCCCTCGCTGGTGAAAGAGCTCGTCGGCGACGATCCCGATCCAGCCGGGATGGAGCTTGCACGCGAATGCATGGGAACTGTGCCGGAGGCAAGCTATCGCGCCATGATGCTGGCTCTCATCGGCTTCGATCAGCGCAGTACGCTTGGGGATATCTCCGTCCCGACGCTGCTGCTGTCCGGCTCCAGGGACAACAATGCGCCCGCACCGATGATGGCAAAGACGGCGACATATATTCCCTTGGCCGAATATGTCGAGCTTCCCGGCGTCGGCCATCTCGCCAATCTCGAACGCCCCGATGCCTTCGACGAGGCGCTTGGCAAGTTCCTGAACTCTCTCGCGACCAAAGCGTAAGGTGACTGCGCAATGACGATGCAAGTCAGCAAGACAATTGGAGCCACCGGCAAGGTCGCACTGGATGCACCGATCTTCGATCCGGTCGCATTCCGCCTGAGCGACGAGCAGGCCAGCATCATTGCGCGCGCCCGCGAGATCGGCCAGAGCGTGTTCGCGGCGCGCGCCGCGACCTACGATCGCGAAGCGACCTTTCCCACCGAGAATTATCGCGACCTGCACCGCGTCGGCCTGCTCGGCATCGCCGTTCCAAAGAAGCACGGCGGGCTCGGCGCGAACTACCAGACTTACGCGATAGCGGCCGCCGAGATCGGCCGCTATTGCGGTGCGACCGCGCTGACCTGGAACATGCATGTCTGCTCGACACTGTGGTCGGGGCCCCTCGCCGACGATCTCGACATGGATGCCGAGACCCGCGCGGAGCACGAGCGGCGTCGTGCGGTCCACTACAAACGCATCGTCGATGACGGCGCGATCTATTCGCAGCCTTTCTCGGAGGGTGGTGCGGCCGCCGCCGGCGGCGTCGCGTTCGGCACGGAAGCAAAACCCGTGAAAGGCGGCTGGATCGTCAACGGCAAGAAGATCTTTGCATCGCTCTCCGGCCACGCCGACTATTACGGCGTGCTCTGCACCGAGATCGAGGAAGGTGAGAAGGCATCGCGCCGCAACACGCTATATCTGGCCATCTCCGCCAAATCGGATGGCGTCTCGGTCGTCGGCGACTGGGATCCGCTCGGCATGCGCGGTACCGTTTCGCGGACGCTCCTGTTCAAGGACGTGTTCGTGCCGGAGGATTCCGCGTTGATGCCGCGCGGCGTCTATTTCCAGGCTGCGATGCGCTGGCCGCACATGTTCCTGACGTTGTCGCCGACCTATATGGGCCTGGCTCAAGCCGCCTATGATTTCACCGTCCGCTACTTGCGCGGCGAAGTGCCGGGCATGCCGCCGGTCAAGCGCCGGATGTACCCGACCAAGCAGATCGCGGTCGCGCAGATGCAGATCAAGCTCGAACAGATCAAGGGGATCTGGTTCCAGGCTGTCACCGAAGCATGCGCCAACCCGAGCAAGGAGCAGGTTCTGCGGGCCTACGCCGCGCAATATTCGGTGATGGAAGGCGCCAATGAGCTCGCCGCGCTCGCGATCCGCACCTGCGGAGGCCAGGCCATGCTTCGCTCGCTGCCACTGGAGCGGATCTATCGCGACAGCCGTTGTGGCTCGCTGATGCTGCCCTGGACCGCCGAACTGTGCCTCGACCGGATCGGACGCGAGGCGCTCTACGAAGCTGGCGAGACGGACGACTGACCGTGGACCTTTGCAGTCTAATCGACCGCAACGCGGCGTTCGCGCCGGACAAGACGGCCATTGTCTTTGAAGGCGAACGGCTGAGCTATGCGGCTTTTGCCGCGCGGATCGAGCGGACCGCGACGGCATTGAAGCAGCAGCTCGGCGTTGGCCGCGGCGACCGCGTCGCCATCCTCAGTCTGAACCGACCGGGCTACCTGGTCCTGCTTTATGCCTGCGCGCGGCTTGGCGCGATGCTGGTGCCGCTGAACTGGCGCCTTGCAGTCGCCGAGCAACTCTTCATTCTCGCTGACGCCGGCGCCAAGGTGCTGGTGCTCGAGCAAGCCTTTGAAGGCGTTCTTTCCGAGCTTGGGCGGACCGCGCCGGGTACGGCCATCGTCGGCCTCGACTTCGCGCCGCCTCGCGGCACGACCTTCGAAAGCCTGCTGGCGCGCAGCGACGGCACCGGCCGGAATCCGCACGCCGATCTCTCCTGCCCGCTGCTCATCGTCTACACATCGGGAACAACAGGGCGGCCGAAAGGCGCGGTGCTGCGCCAGGAGGCACTGTTCTGGAACGGCGTCATGAGCCAGCACATGCACAACATGACGTCCGACGACCAAGTGCTGACCGTGCTGCCATTCTTCCACGTCGGCGGCCTCAATATCCAGACGACGCCGGCCCTGCAGTTGGGCGCGACCGTCACCGTCCATGCGCGCTTCACACCGGAGACCACGCTTGCCGCCATCGAACAGGAGCGGCCGACGCTCACCGTGATGGTGCCTGCGATCATCCAGGCCGTGAGTGAGCATCCCGCCTGGGCTGCTGCGGATCTTTCGTCGCTCAAGGCCGTCGCCACCGGCTCGACCATTGTGCCTCCGCACCTGATCGAACGTTTCGTCGCGCGCGACGTCCCCGTGCTTCAGGTTTACGGCTCGACCGAAACCTGCCCGATCGCAATCTACACGCGGCTTGGCGGCGACCTTTCGCGCGCGGGATCGACCGGACTTGCCGGCCTGTGCTGCGAGGCGAAGGTGATCGATCATTCCGGTGGCGAGATGCCTGCAGGCACGCCGGGCGAGATTGCGGTGCGCGGACCCAACGTGTTCTTCGAATATTGGGGCAACGAGGCCGCCACGCGCGAGGCGTTGCACGACGGCTGGTATCGCACCGGCGACATCGGCCTGTGCGACGCCGACGGCTATTTCTGGGTGCGCGACCGCAAGAAGAACATGATCATATCAGGCGGAGAGAACGTCTACCCGGCGGAGGTCGAGCGCGTCCTGCTCGAACACCCTGATGTCAGCGAATGCGCCGTAATCGGCCGGCCCGACCCGCGCTGGGACGAGGTGCCGATCGCCTATGTCATTCCCCGGTCCGGCTGCCGACCCGAGGCGAACCGGTTGCGAGCCCATCTCCAGGCGCAACTGGCCCGCTACAAGGTGCCGCGCGACATCGTCTTCGTCACTGATCTGCCGCGCACGGCGCTGGGCAAGGTCCAGCATTTCCTGCTGAAGCAGCTCGATGCGCAGTCCCGCGCGCAAGGAGAAGCATCTTGAAGATTGCGGTTCTGGGTGGGGGAAACGGCTCGTTCGCGGCCGCAGGCGATTTTGCACTGTCGGGGCATGAGGTGCGGCTTTGGCGACGCGACGCCGATCAGGTCGCAGCGCATCGCGCCGCCGGCTCGCGCATTCTGGTGAGGGATCACAACGGCCGCCACGACGTGACGCTCGCGCTGGTCACGACCGATATCGCCGAGGCCGTCGATGGCACAGAGCTGATCCTGTGCCCCGCTCCTGCCTTCGCGCAGGCAGATATCGCTCGCCTCCTCGCCCCGCATCTGCGGGACGGTCAGGTCGTCTTCTTGCCGCCGGCGACATTCGGTTCGATGATCTTCGCGCAAGCTGCACGGAATGCCGGGAACCATGCCAAGGCGAGCTTTGCCGAAACCGGCACATTGCCGTGGCTCACCCGCAAGCACGGACCGTTCGAGGTTGCGATCACCATCCGCGCCAAGCGGCTTCCGGTCGGCGTCTTCCCGCTCGACCACGCACCACGCACACTCGAGGTGATCGGACGTGCTTTCCCCGATGCGATCGAGCCGTGCGGAGACGCGCTGTCCGGAGCGCTGATGAATGCAGGACCGATCATCCATCCGCCATTGATCGTGATGAACGCCGGTCCGATTGAACATTTCGAGCGCTGGGACATTCACAAGGAAGGCACGCAAGCGGCGATCCGGCGGGTCACCGACGCGCTTGACGCGGAGCGCATCGCGGTGCGCGAAGCGCTCGGCTACAGCGCGCCACATTTCCCGCTCGCCCATCATTACGCCAAGGAAGGCGAGATCTGGATGTATGGCCGCGGCTCACACGACCGGCTGACCGAATCCGGCGACTGGCGCGAGCGAATTGTGCTGACCGAGCACCGCTACATGCGCGAAGACCTGCGGCTTGGGTTGTCTCTGCTGGTGTCCGTCGCCGGCCTGGCTGGCGTGGCCACGCCGCTGGCCAGAGCGTTCCTGTCGATCGGCGGCGCGGTCTGCGGCGAGGATTTTGCGCAAGGCGGCCGAACGCTGGAGACGCTGGGGCTCGACAATCTCAGCAAGGCTGAACTGCAGACGCTGCTTCGCAATGGATTCTGATCGATGACCCATCGCATCAATATCGCCTGTCTCGGGGCTGGTCGCATGGGGCGCGGCATCGCCGTCGCGTTCGCCTATGCCGGGCACAAGGTCACTATGATCGACGTCAAGGCGCGCTCCGCGGAGGAGTTCTCCAAGCTGGAGGCGGACGCGCTGGGCGAAATCGGCAAGACCTTTGCCAGCCTGTCGAAGCTGGGACTGCTGACGGAAGCGGACGTTGATCCGCTCATTGCACGGGTCTCGGTGGTATCGGCCGGAGAAAGCGGCGAAGCGCTAGCCGGCGCCGGGATCGTCTTCGAGGGCGTTCCTGAAGTCGTCGAGCTCAAGCGAGAGGTACTGGGGGCGGCTTCGAAGCAAGTCGGACCTGAAACGATCATCGCCTCGACGACATCTACCATCCTGGTCGACGATCTCTCAGGCGCGATCGTCAACCCGCGCCGCTTCCTCAATGTGCATTGGCTCAACCCGGCCTATCTGATCCCGCTGGTCGAAGTCTCGCCCGGCAAAGCCACCGATCCCGCCATCGTCGGCGAGGTCAAGAGGCTGCTCGAAGGTATCGGCAAGATGCCGGTGGTCTGCGCGGCGACGCCAGGCTTCATCGTTCCGCGCATCCAGGCGCTGGCGATGAACGAAGCGGCCCGCATGGTCGAGGAAGGCGTCGCCAGCGCGGAGGAGATCGACAAGGCGATCCGCTACGGCTTTGGCTTCCGGTACGCTGTGCTCGGTCTGCTCGAGTTCATCGATTGGGGTGGCGGCGATATCCTGTACTACGCCAGTCGTTATCTCGAGGGCGCGCTTGGCAGCAACCGCTATAGGGCCCCCGATGTTATTTCCCGCAATATGCATGAGGGCCGGATCGGCCTGCGCACGGGCGCCGGATTCCTGGATTACTCAGGGATGGACGTCGACGCCTATCGCGCAAAGCGGCTGCAGGCCATGGTCGACCTGCTTCGTCACTTCGATTTGGCGCGGCCTCCGGTGCTCGACCGCAACGACTAGCCGAAGACGTCCTGGAGCACGCCTTCCCGAACCACGGCAACGCCATCGAGCTCGATCGTCGTGCCCATCATCGGCAGATCGAAATGCCCCGCCGTGTAGCGGCCGGCGAACTCGTTCGCGCCGGTAGAGAACAGGAAATTGCCGGAGACGGCTCGGATCTCGGTGCCATTGGTGTCGCGCTGGTCGTACATCGAGAGCGCTTCATAGCGCGCACCGGGGTTCATGCCGAAGCCGACATGCGACACCGCATAGGCTTCGCGGTCGCCCCATGCGCCGAGATAGGCGCGCATCATGGCGGCATCCGTGCCCTCGCCTTCCAGCTCGACGACATAGTCGTCCTTCAACGTCATCTTCACAGGTGAGGTCAGGTAGCGCTTGAACGTGAGATTGATGTCCCCGGGCGCCATCACCAATGTGCCGTTGATGGTCCCGCTCTTGGGGAAGCTGACGACGATGCCACCGGGCCAATGCGCCAGCGTGCCGGGTTTGTCGGTCCAGCCCCACACGCCGACAGTGGACGCGCCGACCATGTCGACATCGAGCGCGGTCCCGGCCTTCGAGGTCACCCGCATCCGCCTCGTCCCACGCAGCATCTTCGCCGCGGCCCGAACGCGCTTCTCGAGCGCAGGATCCGGCACCATTCGCTCCAGGGCTTCGGGATGCTCGTTGGAGATCACCAGTATCCGTGCGCCGGCCTTCAATATCTCGGGCGTCTCCACCGCGTGCATCAGGCCTTCGATGGTGCAATCCACTACGAAGCCTGCCTGCTGAAGTGCGGTGATAACCGGACCAAGCTTCTGGATCGCCTCGCTCGCCCCTGTCGAACGAACTGGAACGATATTCCGGTTACGCGGTGTCGGCATCACCACATGAAACGGCCGCGCACCCATCCGCAGCAGCGCCAGTTCTGCCAGATGCACATTCAGCGCGCGCGACTGGGTCTCCGAGAGGATCGCGGCGGTATCCCCGGCCTTCACGGCGCAACGTTCAAAGATCTCGCAGAATGCGTCAATCCATTTTGCCTCGATGCGATCAGCCAGCATGGTTCACTCCCGGTATCGTCGTTTCTTGTCGAGACGGATCACGCCTCGGGAAAGCCCCGCAAGAGATACGATCGCAAGGCTCCCAGCAGGCCGTTCAGGATCAACCCGAGCAGCGAGATCGTGATCAGCGGCACGAACATGTCGACGGCTTGGAACGTTCGGGCCGCGGTCACGAGCGCGTGCCCCAATCCGTCTGTCGACGTGATCATCTCGGCCAGAAACACCACGATGCACGAAATGACAAGCCCGATCCGGCATCCGGTCAGGATCGATGGCATCGCCGCCGGCAGCACCACCTTGAAGAGGATTGCGTAGCGCGGCGTTCCCGCTGCCATCGCCGACCAGATCAGCTTCTGTTCGACGGTCGACGCCCCGTAGTAGGTGGACAATAGAATGGGAAACAGAGCATCAGCAGCCACCAACGTGATCTTCGACCCGTGGCCGAAGCCGAGCAGCAACAGCAATGCCGGATAGAGCGCGACCTTGGGCAATGGCGCCAATACGCGCACGATCGGCCGAACCACGGCGTTGATCGCCGGATTGGCGGCGGCTGCAATGCCGATACTGACACCCAACACGACCGCAATCGTGAACCCTGCAAACAGCCGGATCAGGGTTGCCGCGATCTCCTGCTGAAACGTCCACGTCACGAGTTGCTGGAGCAGCCGGCCGAAGACGAAACCCGGTGGCGGCAGCAAGACCGCGGGCGCGAAGCCGAATGACACCAGGCCTTGCCACACCGCGACGATCAGCACGATCGGGGCAATCCCGAGAAGGACGTTTGAGGAAAACAGGCGCGACATCATGAGAAGCTCAGCGGCATGTCGAACTGAGGCTCGGACCAGCGCACCAGTCTCGCGCGGATCCGTTCGAAAATCGCATCGAGACAGATTCCCATTGCACCCACGATGATGATCATCGCAAAGACGGTTTCATACTGGCCCATGTCGAGCGCATTGAACAGGATGTTCCCGGCGCCGGACTGGCGGGCGATCATCTCGCTGGTGATCATCGTGATCAGCGCCAGCACGAGGCCCGTGCGGCACCCGGTCAGGATTTCGGGCAGCGCCGCAGGCAACACGATCCGCACCAGGCGTTGTGCCGTCGAAAGCCCCATCGCAGCGCCCGACCACAGCATCTTCTCTTCGACGGCCTTTGCGCCTTCAAAGCTGTGATAGATCACGGGAAGGCTGACGCCCAGGAAGATCACCAAAGTCTTGGTAACGTCGCCGACTCCCAGCCAGAGCATGATGATCGGCATCAACGCGGCCTTCGGCACCGGATAGATCACCATCAGGAGCGGATTGAAAAAAGCCGCGACACCCCGGCTGCGTCCCATCAACAGGCCCAGCGGAATCGAGACCAGCACCGCCACCCCAAACCCGATCGCCATGCGGCGAAGCGAGGCCAGGATGTTGATCAGCGATTCCTTATCGCCAAGAATGTCGGGAATCGCCCGGATCGCTTCGATCGCCGTCGGGAAACTGTCGTTCTTCAGCGCAAGCGAGGCGGCCTGCCACACTGCCAGCAAGCCGATGCAGGCCATCACCGGCGCGGCCCGTCTGATCAAGGCGGCCGGCGACGTCATGAGGCAGGCCCGCCTTCCTCGCCTTCATCGAACATTCGCTCGATATCCACGACGTACTTCTGGTAGCGCGGATCGAGCAACAGCTCGTTGCGGCGGCGCGGACGCGGCAGATCGATGTCGATCACCTGCCGGATGCGGCCGGGAGATTTCGACATCATCACGACCTTGTCCGAGAGAAAGACAGCCTCGTCAACCGAGTGAGTGACGAACAGCACCGTCTTGCGATCACGTTCCCAGATATTCAGAAGGTCGTTCTGCAGGCGTGTCCTGGTGTGTGCGTCGAGCGCCCCGAACGGCTCGTCCATCAGCAGCACTTCTGGATGGTAGGCAAGCGTCCGCGCCAGCGCGACGCGCTGCTTCATGCCGCCCGACAATTCCTTGGGATAGAAATTTTCAAAGCCCTTGAGGCCGACCATCTCGATCAAGGTCCGGCTCTGCGCTTCCGCCTCAGTGGCGCGCACACCTTGCTGACGCGGGCCATACATCACATTGCCCAGCACGGTCTTCCAGGGGAATAGGGCAAACTCCTGGAACACCGGTCCGCGATCCGGACCGGGCCCCGTGATCGCATGACCCTTGATCTTTGCCGCGCCGCTGGTCGGGCTGACAAAACCGCCGACGATATAAAGCAGTGTCGACTTGCCGCAACCGGACGGACCGAGGATGGAGACGAAGGCCCCCTCCTCGATCGTCAGCGAGATGTCCGAAAGCGCCACATGATCCTTGCGCGCCGAGGTCTGAAAGACCTGCGAGACGCGGTCGATCTCGATGATCGCAGAAGCCGGCTCGTGTGATGTCACCGGTCTCACCCATTCGCTCGATCTCGCCGGCACTACCGTCATCCCGTCTCTCGCCCCACGCGCGCGAACATTCTTCGACGAACCTGCTGAACGTTCTCCGTCAGCGGCACGAGCTTAGCAAGAAACCTGCCAGACAGGCGGCCATTTTCGCACCCGTGCGGTGCGTCATTCGAACCACGGCCATTCTGCCGGGCCTTCATGCGTCACGGCTCCGCCTGGCGCTTGCCCAACCAGCCGCGCATATTTTGCAAGAGCGCCTGCACGGTGACGCGGCGGACGCTGCTTCCAATCTCGCCGCCGCGTGGTGAGTTCCTGCTCGTCGAGCAGCACATCCATCCGTCGGTTTGCGGCATCGATCCGGATCCTGTCACCGTCGCGAACGAGCGCGAGCGGACCACCGACGAAGGCTTCGGGGGCCACGTAGCCGATGCACATACCGCGGGTCGCGCCGGAGAACCGACCATCGGTGATCAGCGCCACCTTTTCGCCCATGCCCTGCCCGTAGATCAGCGCGGTGACACCGAGCATCTCGCGCATGCCGGGGCCACCGACCGGCCCTTCGTTTCGGATTACAAGCACCTCGCCTGCCTTGTAGCTGCGATCCCGTACGGCTTTGACGCAGCCTTCCTCGTCTTCAAACACGCGCGCCACGCCTTCGAAGAACTGGCTCTTCAAACCTGCGACCTTGATCACCGCACCATCGGGGCAGAGATTCCCCTTCAGCACCGCCACGCCGCCGTCAGGCATGATCGGCGCGGCAGACGCGTAAACCACCTCGCCGTCCGGCGCGTTGGCTGCACCGTATTCTTCAGCAAGCGAGCGCCCTGTGATGGTGATGCAGCTGCCGTCGATGTGACCGCTCTGAATCAGCTCGCGGATCACCACGGCGGCTCCGCCGATGTCGTACACATCCTTCGCCGTGTATTTTCCCCCGGGGCGCAGATTTCCGATCAGCGGTGTCCTGGCAAAGACCTCGCCCACATCGTCGATCCCGAATACAATGCCCGCCTCGTTCGCGATCGCCGGCAGATGCAGAGCGGCATTGGTCGAGCCTCCGGTCGCAGCAACGATCGCCGCGCCGTTCTCCAGGGACTTCCGCGTCACGATGTCGCGCGGCAACGGCCCGCCACGCTCCAGCATCTCCATGATCAGGCGGCCGGCCCGTCGCGAGATCTGTGCGCGTTCGGCATAGACACCGGGCACCATCGAGACGTTGGGAATGGTCAGCCCCATCGCCTCCGAGACCATTCCCATGGTGTTGGCGGTGAACTGACCGGCGCACGCGCCGATCGTCGGCAGGCAGGCACGCTCGATCCGCTCGAGCGTGGCGCCGTCGATCTCACCGGTCATGAAGCTGCCGACTGCCTCATAGGAGTCGAGCACCGTCAGCGTCCGCCCATCCGCGCGGCCTGGAAGCGAGCTGCCGCCATAGATGAAGATGGAGGGTACGTTGCAACGAACCATGCCCATCATCACGCCAGGAAGGGTCTTGTCGCATCCGCCGTATCCGATCAGCGCGTCGTAGGCTAGACCATGGACGACGGCCTCGATCGAGTCGGCGATCAGTTCACGCGAGAACAGCGAGAACTTCATTCCCTCGTGATTCATGCTGATGCCGTCGGAAACCGACACGGTCGAGAATTCGCGCGGCGTGCCGCCGGCCTCCTCGATTCCGGTTTTGGCCGCAGCCACCTGGAATTCGTGGGTCATGTTGCAGGGCGTCTGCTCGCCCTTCATGCTGACGACGCCCACCATCGGTTTCGCAATCGCGGCGTCGTCGAGCCCCATCGCGCGCATGAATGCACGGTGCGGGGCCCGGTCGAGGCCGTCTGTCGTGACCCGTGATCGCAACTTCTTCATGCGTGCATCTTCTTCGTGCCGCGTCCCGGATCATCCGGGACGCCGCGAGCTCCTCGTTCGGATCGCACGATCGCTCGTCTATTCCAGGGGAGCGACGATCGACGGATGCTTGAACTGTGCGACATCCAGTTTCGGCAGCATTCCGGTCTCCGCGTAGATGTCCAGCATCTTCTGAATCGCGGGGAAGTTCGGCGCCGCGCCAGGATCACGGCCAAAATCGTTGTCCTTAAGCAGATAGGTCTCGAGCACCGGGATAGGCGCTTTCAGAACTTCATTGACGACCTTCAAGGTCTCCTCCCGGTTCGCCAACGCTTTCTTCATTCCTGACGTGATGTCGCGGACATAGGCCTTGACCGCTTCGGGGTTCTTGTCGACGAAATCGGCGCGGCAGGCTTCCAGGATATGCACGATGTTCGGCATGGCCTCCGACAGTGAGAACAGTTTTCTCGTGCCGCCCTTCGCCTCCGCGCGTGCGGCAAATGGCTGATTCATGTTGACGGCATCGACGCGGCCCTGGCGCAGCGCATCCTCGGACACCGCAAAGCCGACCTCGACGAGCTTGATATCCTTGGCCGGATCCACACCATTCTGCTTTAGGAGCAGGTTGAACGGACCTTGCGTGCCGCCGCCGATCACGGAAATGCCAACCGTCTTGCCCTTGAGGTCGGCGATCGTCTTGATCGGCGAGTCATCCTTGACGGCCCAATAGACCGAGAAACCGCCAGGCTTCTCGAACACGTGCTGCGCCACGATATAGGCTTTGAGGTTGCCGCCCACGACACCATTGGACAGCGACAGCGGCGCCTGCGTTGCGCAGTCGAGCGCGCCGGCCGCCAGGGCCTGCGTCATCGGCGCGGTGCCCTGAAACTGGGTCCATTCGATGTTATAGGTCTTGCCGAGATTGGGAAATTCAGCCGCGCGGCGCATCATCCAGTATTTGGATTCCTCGGCTGGAATCGTCCAGCCGACGCGGATCGTCTGCTGCGCCCATGACGAGGTTGCCCCCGCGCTCACGGCCGCCGCCGCCCCCAAAGCCAGGATCCACTTCGAAACGGTTCGCATCGTGCCCACTCCGCTGCTCCGGCGCCGACCGGCGCCACCTCAACCCGACCGCCTCAAATGTTTCATGGTTCAAACAATCAGGCAAGCCATGCGAGGCCGATGGTTTCGTCGCCCGCCGCGCAATGTATGATAAAGCGGCGCCGCTGCGGCAGAAGGAGGCAACCTATGGCTGATGCGAGCAAGGCAAACCCGCAAGGCGCCGAGAGGCTTGGTTATCTCGGCCTCGGGCTGATGGGAACACCGATGACCCGACGCCTGCTCACGGCCGGCTATCAGGTCACTGCCTGGAACCGTTCGGAGGGCAAGGTGGCCGCGCTCGTCGAAGCCGGTGCCAAGCGCGCAGCCACGCCGCGCGATCTCCTGGTGAACTCCGATATTGCCTTCATGTGCGTGACCGATGCGGCGGCCGTCGAAGACGTGATCTTCGGGCCTGAGGGGCTGGCAGCGGCATCCGGCGCTGGCAAGCTTGTCGTCGACTTCTCGTCGATACATCCCGACGCCGCACGCGGTCTCGCCAAGCGACTGAAAGACGCCAATGGCGCCGGCTGGATCGATGCACCGGTTTCCGGCGGCACGAAGGGGGCCGAGGAAGGCACGCTTGCAATCATGGCCGGTGGAGAAGCTGCTGACATCGAGAGGGTACGGCCCTACGTGTTGTCCATGGCGCGCAGATTCACCCACATGGGCCCGACCGGCGCCGGTCAGACCACAAAACTCTGCAATCAGGTGATCGTCGGTTGCGCGATGGCCGTTCTCGCGGAAGCCACACGTTTGGCCGCGAACGCGGGAATTGATGCCAATCGCTTGCCCGAAGCCCTCGCCGGCGGCTTTGCAGACTCCATTCCGCTACAGCTTTTCGTGCCGCGGATGGCCCAAGGCATTCACTCGCCACCCCTTGGCCACATTGCAACGATGCTCAAGGATCTCGATACGGTCGTCGACGTCGCACAGGCGACGTCGACGCCTGTGCCAATGGCCTCGCTTGCGGGCCAACTCTTCAGGCTGGCGAAGGCGGCGCGCGGCGCGGAAGCCGACGCGCTGGAAATTTACAAGCTTTCAGCCGCGGAGCGCTAGGCCATCCATCGCCTGAGGCACGCTAAGGGGACTTTTTGCGCTCGTCGTCCGCGAGAAATCGGCCGAACGCCCCCCGCGCGAAGAGCAGCGGCTCCCGCGCGTTGTAGGTATAGGCCTCGACCGCGCCCAGAAAGATCACATGGTCGCCGCCATAATAGCGATTCACGGAGCGGCATTGGAAGTTGGCGACGCTCTCTGCAAGGACCGGCGCCATGCCGAGGCCCGGCGTCCAGTCCACACCGGTGAACTTGTCATCCGACGATTTGGCGAATTTGCTCGCAAGTGCCTGCTGGGAGGCGCCAAGCACGTTGACCGTGAAATGGCTGGCGTTCTGGAAGATGGTCAGGCTCGACGAATAAACGACAAGGCTCCAGAGAACCAGCGGAGGATTCAGCGACACCGAGGCGAACGAATTGCACGTCAGCCCGTAAGGCTTGCCGTCAGGCGCTGCGGCCGTGATGATCGTCACGCCCGTTGCATAGGTTCCGAGGGCGTTGCGAAAGTCGCGGGGATCGATCTGCGAGTTATCGCTCGCGAACTCGTTGGCGGGGTCGGAAACGCGGGGCTGCTGCGGCAGATCACTCATCAGCCGGCCTCACAGCGTGAGATTCTCGGACGGCAGGCCCAGCGCCACGCGTCCATAATTGGTCCCGGCCGCATCGAAGTTGAATGCGAGATGCGAGTTGATCGCGTGAGCATCGCGGAATTGCCGCTGCAACACACCAGTCGTGAACAGCCCGCGCGCACCGCTCGCGGCAAACAGCATCGAGACCGCGTCCGTGCACAGGTTCACTGAAAAAGATCCATCGCGTCGATATCGGGTCTTTTTTGCCATATCAGGGACGTGACCGCGCCGCGCGTCCTCCATGGCATCCAGGCATGCCGACCTCATGATCAGGCGCGCGGCATCGATCTTCGCCGAGGCTTCTGCGATCTTGATCTGAGTGCTCTGAAAATCGCTCAGCTTGGCGCGGTTGTAGGTCGAAATGCGATGACGCGCGACCTCCGTATAATCGTCGAGGCACGCCTGCGCATTGCCCAGCGCAACCCCGGAAAGGACGTATGGGAACAGCGAGAATACGGGGAGCGCATACAGCGGATTTGGATTGATCTTGCTTCCCGGCGTCGGGCCGCCCGAGAGATCGCCGACCGCAACCGTCATGTGGTCAGCCACGAAGGCATCCCTGACCTCCACGTCGCAAGATCCCGTCCCGCGCAGTCCCGCGACGTTCCAGGTGTCCAGCACCTTGTAATCGGCTTTTGGCAGCAGAAAGATGCGATACTCGATGCCATCGGCCTCGTCGTCGGAGTAGACCACGCTCGCAAGCATATTCCAGTCGCAGGAGGCTACACCGGAGGAGAACGGCCAGCTGCCGTGCAGCCGGTATCCCCCCTCGACTTTCGTGGCGCGTCCGGCGGGGAAAATGAACGAGGATGCAATTAGCGCATCCGGATCACGGCCCCAGACAAGATCCTGCGCCTTATGCTCGAACATGCCGAGCATCCAGTGATGGCTCGCCAGATTGGCGAGATTCCAGGCGACCGAAGCGTCCGCTTGTCCGAGCAGCCCCGCGCAGTCGACCAGGGCGACATAATCAAGCTCGGCGCCGCCAATCCGCGCCGGTTGGAGCATCCGGAATAGACCACCGTCGTGGAGATCCCTTTCGGTTTCCGACGGCAGATGCCGCAGCTCCTCTGTCCGCGCCGCCCTCTCTCGGAGTCGCGGCAGCAGGGCCCCAGCCTTCGCGATCATTGCCGCATGGGCGTGCTCGCCGGCGTCCGGCCCGGTGGGCTGACCCATGCTCGGCTTTCGACCAGGCGCCATTCGTGTCCCTCGCTTTCCTGCATTTATGCGGCCGCCCCATCGCCAAATCAAGCCAATGCAGATGGCATCACGACGCATCAATTCGCACGCCGGCCGAAGCCGGGTGCCATGAGGGTTGACCGCTCAGGCTTAGACCGGCGCCAAGGGTTTGCCTGAGCCAAAGACACCCTTCCGGCTAAACTCCGCGATCCGACGCTCGTCATACCCGAGCACATTGCGCAAGACATCCTCGGTATGCTCACCTAACAGCGGGGCCGCAACGGGATCGACCGCGCCGGTGAGGCTCATGGAAATTGGCGGCTCGATGTTGGGCACCCATTCCGCTGTACGATGCGGAATCCGGTTCAAACGCTGGCGCTCGCGGGCTTCGGGTGCGTTGAACCCCTCCTCGACTGTCCGGAGATAGCCGACCGGAATATTGGCCTGTTTCATCTTCGCCATCCAGTTCTCGAGAGTATCGCCGGCAAAGACCTCTGCGATGGCTGCGCGCAGGAGCTCCTTGTTCTCGGAACGGTCCTTGCGCGTGGCAAACTGCGGACCGGTGATGAGATCTGGCCGGTTGAACACCTCGACCACGAGCCGGCGATAGAGCCGGTCGTTGGCACAGGCCATATAGAGCGGCCCATCGGAGGCCTCGTAGACACCGACAGTCGGAGAGCCGCTGGGCGAATTGCCGAACCGGCCGGGGTTCTCGCCGCTCATGAGATAGGCCATGCCGTAGAAGCCGGTCATCCCCATTGCGACGTCGAACAACGCGACTTCGACATGTTGCCCGCGGCCGAGCCGGTCCCGGGCCAGCAGCGCCATCAGGATGGCGTTGCACGCAGACATCCCCGTTGCCATGTCCACGATCGGCGGGCCGGTACGAACCGCCGGGCCGTCGGCAAATCCATTGAGCGACATGAAGCCGCTCTCCGCCTGGGTGATGGGATCGAAGCCGGGGCGCGAGGCGAACGGTCCGGAGCGCCCGTAGGCGGAGATCGAGCAATAGACCAGCCGAGGATTGAGCGGCGCGACCGTCTCATAGTCGAGCCCGAACTTCTTCATGACCCCGCTTGAAAAATTCTCCACGACCACATCCGCCTTGCGGATCAGATCCAGCGCGATCTCGCGGGCTTCGGGCACCGTGAGATCGAGCGCAATGCCACGCTTGTTGCGGTTCAGGCTGAGATAGGCGGCGCTTTCGCCGCCGATTTCAGCGTGCTCATAGGCGCGCGTATCGTCGCCGCCGTCGGGATTTTCGATCTTGATGACGTGCGCGCCGAAGTCGGCGAGTGTCTGCGTGCAGGCCGGGCCGGCGACGACACGCGTGAAATCGACGACCAGCAGACCATCGAGCGCAGTCAGGCCTCCGGTCGCCCGCGGCGAACGTTCCGGCAATTGAGGTTTGTTGGGCATCGATAGCGCTCCCTTACATCGGCTTATGGCCGCCGAATTTCCTGCAGGAGCAGACTTAAAGCCCGGCGCCGCCAACTTCGCAAGTGCCTGGCTCGCTTCACTCCAAACGCAGAAACGGCCCGGCAGCCGTCAAGCTGCCGGGCCGTTAGACATTTCCGGGCGTACGGAAGCTACGCGCAGCTCGCGCAGCCACTCTGGTATGAGAGAGTCGCGTTCCGCATCACGGGAAGCCCGCTCCAATTGCTCAGCGCAGCCACTTCCGCCAGTAGAGCGTATGCGACCAGCCCCAGGGCGTCTCGGGCTCGTGGAGCCGATAACCCGCACGGATGAAATTGTTGGCAGATACCGGATTGTCCGTCGTATCGGAGACGATGCTGTCCCATCCGAGGCGCCGCGCTCGCACTTCGATCGCCCGCATCAGCCTGAGTTGAAGTCCCTTCCAGCTCGCCCACAGCTCGGAATCCTTGACGCGGATCGTCGGCCGCAGCAGCGCGAGGCTGCGCGCGCTGAGGGATTGCGCCTCGTCGATCCAGGCGATGCGAAACCCCTCCAGCGATTTGATCGAGTCGGCGGTGTGATCCTGAAGGCCACGGAAGATGATGAGCCCGTCGCCGGGCGTCTCGATCTTGTCGCTGAACAGCTTGAAGCCGTGGCCGAGCCTCAGGCTCGCGATCTTGCCTTCGATCAGGCGCTTGGACGATTGTGCCAGCGAGCGCTGCGCCTCGCGGATGCAGACCGCGAGCGTGCCGCGCTCGGCCTGACACGTCTCGACCAGAAGCTCGCCGAAGAAGTGCGATTTCCCCGAGCCGCGTCCGCCGTAAACGCCCTTGTAGCGCGCAGGCTTCAGCAGAGGCTCGAAGATCTTCGCGGTCGGAATTTTGAGGATGGACAATGGCTAGGCTCGCTCTCCCTTAGGACGAGTACGTCGCATCATGTCGTCCCACATTTTGAATGTCCTTTGAGAGCGCGAGAGCCTCGCGCGAATTGACAAGCAGTATCCTCACCGTTTCGCTGGCGGGCGACGGCTTGCTCAACTGTTGCTGATCAACGAAATGTTTCGCGCGCGGTAGTTTCGTAGAAGCCACATGCCGCATTCGTCGAGAAATGAGGGGGCTTGCGTGAACACAGTAGTTCGTCGTCGAATCTCAATCAGGCACCCGAACACCATTCATGGCCGTGAGAACCTGATGTTCAAGAAGATCGACGACAAGACCGTGATCCTCTGGATCATCAACAACGGGCGCTTCACCGGCGATGGCCGGAAGCTGTCCTATTGCAGCGACCCGGTGCAGCGCGCCTATGCCGGGCAGAGCCGGGCCGGCAAGCAGACCAGGAACCATGGATCACCGAAATGAAAAACCCGCGGTGCTCTTGTTAAGACGAGCCTCTCGTCCACCTACATAGTTGAAGTTGTAGAATTTGATGAAAGACGCCATGGCTGCCCTCCGGGTCTTGCCCGACGCGTCGGGGCGAATTTCAAAGATCGGGCTTTCCGGTCAAGCCTTGGGACCGGCCTCGCCGCCGACGGCGTCGTCCGGGCGCACGATGACGCGCTCGACCCTGTGGATCGTTTCCACGCCCTCTTCGCTGCTCTCGATCGGCTGCGCCGACTTGCCCCAGCCGCGATCGAGGATGGCGTTGGCCGCGGAGAGTCGCACGGCCGGCGTCGCGTCGTCGCTGCGCATGATGCCGACGAGAACCCTGAGAGCTGTCCGGGTGTGGCTGCGTGCCAGCGAGCGGATCTCGGTCAGGGTGCGCGCCCTGGACGGCTTCCTGGCAGCCGGCGATCGGGTCGGCTCACCTGCGATCTCTTCATTCATGACAACATCTCCCACAACACGATCGCGACCAAGCCCGCGAGCGCGAGCGAAATCAGATAGACGGTCATCATCCCTCCATGCGAAGAAAATGCGCGGCAGATCGCGCCAGGCGAGGCGCGATCGTTTCGGGCGCGAACCCTATCTCCGTGTCTTCCGGAGACCGCAGCGGCGCGGGCCATCGGCCCATGCGCCGCGGGCCGGCACGTTCGCGCGTGCACGGCCGGCAATGGTTCGGACGGCGGGCGCGCCGATCGGCGCTCCAGGTTTGACGAGTGCGTGGCCGCAATGCGCCGCCGCCGTCCGATTCTGAAATCGAGACGAAAAAACCCGCGGCGGATGACGTCCGCGCGGGTGAACCAAACTCGTCTCGATGATGTCATCATGCCGGTGTTTTGCCCGGCGTGTCAAAGCTTCTTTCGGAAATGAAGCAGCCCGCTGCGGATTGCTCCGCGCGGGCTGAACCAAACCTCTTTCGATGATGCCATTCTGCCAGTGTTTTGCCCGACGTGTCAAAAGAACTTGCAGGCTCGGTGAACGTTAGCCGATCGGGAGGATCGGCCTATGACACGAGATACGACGCACCAGCAGGCATCGCGCGGCCTGCCCGCGGACAAGCCGCGCCGCGACAGAAAGCGCGAGATGCAGGATTCGATCATCGAAGAACCCGGCGAGACCCGGGACAGCGGCCGCGATCTCGAGCATGGCGAGGGCGGCACCATCAGCGCTCCCGAAAAGCCCGGCGATGTGTCGAAGGACGATTAGGCCCGCCGGAACCTACCGGACGAGCGGCGCGTTTACCCCTTGGTTGCAAGGAATGTTCGCGCGATGAGCCACACTGTCCTGATTGTTGACGACGATCCCGCTGTCCTCGACGTCGTCGTGGACATGCTGGAGGAGCTCGGCTGCGAGGTGGTCAGGGCCCAAAGCGGACCGGACGCACTCGACCGGCTCGAGCAACACAAGGAGATCTCCATTCTCATCACCGACATCAACATGCCCGGCATGGACGGTCATGAGCTGGCCGAGCTGGCAAGGCGAGTCCGTCCGGAGCTCAAGGTGCTGCAACTCTCCGGTCGCGAGCCCCGGCGCGGCGGCCTGCCGATGATCCGCAAGCCTTTCTCCTTCGAGGAACTCGCCGACGTCATGCAGCGAACCACCGGCATTTGCTGAATCGGCAAAACAAAACCCGCGGCGGGCATCTCCCGCGCGGGCCGAACCAGACTCTGTCGATGATGCCATCATGCCGGTGTGTTGCCCGACGTGTCAACGCGGCCAACGCGGAGGAGCAAGCCTCTCCTCCCAACTCGATATGTGGTGCGCAACGGGCTTGCTTCAAGTCCCCGCCTCTGCCGTAGAACCCCCGACCCGACACCAAGCCGAGGGGTCACGACATGTCTGTACTGCTTCCCAGTTCCCGTTCGCGCCGCCGCCCGCAGCGAACCCGCGCGGAAAACCCGGTGCGGAACGAGCACGCCGTGGTGATTGCGGGCGGCGGCCCGACCGGGCTGATGCTGGCCGCCGAGCTCGCGCTCGCCGATGTCGACGTGGCCATCGTCGAGCGGCGCCCCGATCAGGCGATGGTCGAGACGCGCGCCGGCGGATTGCACGCGCGCACGATCGAGATCCTCGATCAGCGCGGCGTCGCCGACCGCTTCCTGCGCGAAGGACGGATCGTCCAGCTCGCGGGCTTTGCCTGGACCAGGCTCGACATCAGCGACCTCCCCACACGGCACGCTTACGGGCTCGCGCTGCGGCAGGCCCACATCGAGCGCATCCTGGCCGAGTGGGCCATGGAGCTCGGGGTTCCCTTCTATCGCAATCGCGAGGTCACGGGCTTCGTGCGGGACGAGACCGGCGTCGACGTCTCGCTGTCCGGCGACGAGTGCTTGCGCGCAAATTACCTGGTCGGCTGCGACGGCGGCCGCAGCCTGGTGCGCAAGATCGCCGGCATGGACTTCCCCGGCACCGCACCGACGCTTCTCAACCTCATGGCCGAGGTCGAGATGCGCGAGGCGCCGGAATTCGGCCTGCGTCACGACGCACTCGGCTTTCACGGTCTCAGCAAGGCCGAGAGCGGACGCGTGCTGGTCGTCGTGACCGAAGCAAGTCTCGATCGCACCGGTCCGCCCACCCAGCGCGACCTCGGCGAGGCGCTCGTGGCCGTCTACGGCACCGATTTCGGCCTGCACGATCCGGCCTGGATCTCCCGCTTCACCGATGCGGCGCGCCAGGCCGTGTCCTATCGCAGCGGCCGCGTGCTGCTCGCCGGCGACGCCGCGCATATCCATCACTCCGTCGGCGGGCAAGGCCTCAATCTGGGTGTGCAGGACGCCGTCAATCTCGGCTGGAAGCTGGCGCAGGTGGTCAAAGGCATCTCGCCCGACAGCCTGCTCGACAGCTACCACGCGGAGCGCCATCCGGTTGGCGCGCGCGTCCTCAAGAACACCATGGCGCAGATCGCCCTGCTCCGCCGCGGCGACGAGGGCCGCAAGGCCGCGCGCGAGGCCGTCGCCGAGCTGCTCGGCATGGACGAGCCGCGCAAGCGCTTCGGCGCGATGATGAGCGGGCTCGACATCGCTTACGATCTCGGCGAAGGCCACGCGCTGCTCGGCCGGCGCATGCCCGATCTCGATCTGACGATCGAAGGACAGAAGCAAAACCTGTTCACGCTGCTGCACGGCGCGCGCGGCGTGCTGCTCAATTTCGGCAAGCGAGCGGCAATCGACCTCACGCCCTGGGCGGACCGCGTCGGTGTGCTCGATGCCGCCTATGACGGCCCATGGGAGCTTCCCGCGATCGGACAGGTCACCGCGCCCGGCGCGGTGCTGGTGCGGCCCGACGGGCACGTGGCCTGGGTGGGAGACGGGAGCCAGGGCGGGTTAGAGGATGCGTTGATCCGGTGGTTTGGACCGGCTGCGGCTTCCGCTTTTGAATCCTGAATAACACGGAAGCCTGTTGAACGCCGGGTCAAAAGCTGACCTCCATAGCCTGCGCGAGATGGTCAGTTAAGGGCCAAGAGCAGACTCGCGAGTTCACTCCCTTCAGGGGAGCGGCTACTGCGCCAGCAGCCAGGATGTGACAGCCTGGACAAGCAAAAAGAGCACGTACAGCCAGCCGAACATCGCGACGGTTACGTTGGCAAAGAAGAGTGAGCCGAGGACTAAGTCAGCCAATCTCCCGGTCGCGGCCTTGAGAGCTGCCGTCGGCGGGATCGAAGCTGGTGCGATCGGGAAGTGTTCGACGCCGAACGGGTGGGCCATCTTTTGCCCCTCTCATGGCTGGCAGGGGAGCGCAAAAGCGGTCTCTCAGCCACCGACGTCTCCTGATCAGTGATGCGTCTTCAATGCGCGATGATAGGCAGGGTTCAATTCGTCCTTGAGGAGTGCTGTTCCCCTCCCTCAGGGTGGCTGCTGGCCTAATGGCGCGCTGATGTTTCGGTAAAATCAGCCGCGTCTTGTGATCTCGTCCTCGATTTCTTTGAGCAACTTGAGGAGTTCGGGACCATCCATGTCTTCACGCGCGGCGCGCATATACCGCTTCACCATCTCAGTCTCAGAGAAGGGGCCGCTTGAATTGGAACAAAAGCGTTTTTGCATGCAAATGATCCGCGCTGATGAAAAAGGGGCGATCGGGACAATTTGGCATGTGCCGCTTTTTGAGGATGGTCAATTTTGCTCACTTCAAGGATAACTGTACTGGAGCCTCATTTGACCTTGGGTGGATGCTCGCTCGTTCTCGGCCAGCATATCGAGCTGATGCGCAAGGCCAGCCAGAGTATGGGCGATATTGCGAAGGATGGCCGCTTTCCGGTGCGACAGCTCCGGTTCGCGCGATCAGCGCAAATAGGCAACCTGGAAGTCCGCTCAGGGTCAGGAGCCGAAATCGTCAGGTCCTCAAAAGACGTCCGCTCTGCCCACAGTAGCCGACATCGGCCAAAAAAGAGAGCCCGCGGCTTTCCGCGGGCTTCTTAGCTTCAAGTTCGCGATACGCGGGTCAATACGCGAATATCGCCTCGCTCGGCGGCTTCCATCGGGGCTGCTCCCGGTGCGGCGACACCACCGGCGCTGCGCGATCCGGCTTGTATGCAAGCGCCTCCGCCATCCATCGCGGCCATCCCGCTTCTTGACGTAACTCAGCACGCGCTTGAAGCAGCTTCTGAAGGATATCGCTCATGCCTGCTCCTGCGAACGCAGCCAAAGCTCTTCGTGAGAAGCATCTTCGTCGCGTACCGCGCCAAGGCTGCCGAGAACACTGATCGGCATCCGCTCCACGCTCTCCTCGATCACCGCTTGCATCGTCACATTGTCGCCGGGATGAACAATGACCCGCTCGATGCGGTGAACAAACTGGAGCGGCTTGTCGTCCTCGCTCGCAATCGTTTGCAACGGCTTGCCCCATCCCCGATCGAGAAGTGCGTTGGCCGCCAGGACGCGGGCATGGGCAGGCGCATTCTTGTCGCCCGCGATCTGCACGAGAGCTCTCATGGCGACATTCGTGTGCGTCCGGGCCACGGACTTTATTTCGGTCAAGGTCCGCTGCTTCAGGGCTCGGCGAGCGGCCGCCCTCGCAAGAGCGTTCTGGGACAAAAGGTTGTTCTTGGCCGGTTCAGTCATTTGGAAATCCCTTTTCAAACAATCCAATTGCTCACGCTGCATCGGGACGCAAAAAACCCGCGGCGGAAAGCTCCGGCGCGGGTGCAAAACAAACTCGTCTCGATGATGCTATTCTGTCGGTGTTTTGCCCGACGTGTCAAACTCAGGGTAGCAGCCTTCTACTCCCTTCAGGGGCGCGGACGTCAGCTAAGGGCCAAAAGCGGAAGTGCCTCGAATGACGCCCTTAGTTCTTGGGCTGCCCGAAATCGATCACTGGCGGCGGCAACTCGATGTCCGGAATCTCGATCTTGATCTTGTCCAGATCCACCTTGGTCGGCGCATCCAGCAACCCGGTGACAGTGATCGGGAATGCGATCACGACCGCAACCATGATCACCTGCAGACCGATCCATGGCACCGCGCCCCAATAGATGTCTGAGCTCTTGACCTCCTTCGGGGCCACGCCGCGCAAATAGAACAACGCGAAGCCGAAGGGGGGATGCAGGAAGGAGGTCTGCATGTTTACGCACAGCATGATCCCAAACCAGATCAAGGCGGCATCTGCGCCGACGACAGGGGTAAGAAGCTTGAGGGCGGTCGGCGCGATCATGGGAACGATGATGAAGGCAATCTCGAAGAAGTCGAGGAAGAAGGCGACGAAGAAAATGAACAGATTGATGAAGATCAGGAAGCCCCATACGCCGCCCGGCAGCGACGTTAGCATATGCTCCAGCCACACACCGCCGTTGCAACCGAGGAAGACGATCGAGAAGCAAGTCGATCCAATAAGGATGAAAGTCACCATGCAAGTGATGCGCATGGTGGTCTCGTAACCCTGCTTCACCAAGGTACGCAGGTCCGGAATCCTGATCGCCTCGAGGCAGACCCACGCGATTGCGAGATAGGCGATCGCGAACGCGATCTTGAACGGCAGATTTTGCGTGAAATAGATGCCGATGATGGTGCCGATGCCGGCAGCCGCAACGCCGACGAGCAAAACCTTGTGGCCGGCCGAGCTGAAATCCTTGTGATGGATGACGGCAAGAACGATCGCGCCGACCGCGCCCATGGCACCGGCCTCGGTCGGCGTGGCGAGACCAAGCATCATCGTGCCGAGCACGACGAAGATCAGAACGGCAGATGGGATGATCCCCAGGAGGCATTTCCGCCAGAGCGCCCAGCCCTTGAGCGTTCTCGCTTCCTTGGGTACCGCCGGCACATGTTCCGGCTTGATCACGCTCAGGGCGAAGGTGTAGCCCGCGAATAGAGCGATCTGGAGAATCGATGGGCCCCAAGCACCCAGATACATATCGCCGACCGACTTCCCCAGCTGGTCCGCGAGCACGATCAGAACCAGCGAGGGAGGCACCAGCTGGGTAATGGTGCCCGAGGCCGCAAGCACGCCGGTGATGTAGCGAACGTTGTAGCCGTAGCGGATCATGACCGGCATCGAGATCAGCGCCATCGCTATCACCTGTGCGGCCACCGTGCCGGTGATGGCGCCGAGGATAAAGCCGACAATGATCACGGAATAGCCGAGGCCGCCGCGAACGGGGCCGAACAACTGTCCCATGGAGTCCAGCATGTCTTCCGCGAGGCCGCATCGTTCGAGGATCGCGCCCATGAACGTGAAGAATGGAATGGCCAGTAGCAGCTCGTTGGCTAGAACGCTGCCGTAGATGCGCTCCGGAATCGCCTGCAGGAAGCTGAACCCGAAAAATCCCAAATGGATCGCGAGAAATCCGAACGAAAGCCCGAGAGCGGCCAGCGTGAAGGCGACCGGAAAGCCGATCAGCATCGCCAGGACCAGGCCGCCGAACATCAGCGGCGGCATCATCTCGATCGTGATCATTGGGTCGGCCGCTCGTATTTCGCCTCGATGGTGACTTCACCGCGCAAGGCCGCCGCACGTTTGATGACCTCCGACACGCCCTGCAGAGCCACCATGAAGAATCCGGCCGTCAGGACGAACTTGATCGGCCACCGAAGGAGGCCACCGGCATTGTTGGACATTTCACCGATGATCAGCGAGTTGTAGAACATTCCCCAGGACAGGTAGCTGAGGAGCAGACATGCCGGGATGAGGAAAACCAGTGTCCCGATCAGATCCAGCCAAAGCTGGCCGCGTTCAGAGAGCATGAGGTAAAGGATCTCCACCCGAACATGCTCGTTGCGCTTGAAAGTGTAGGAGGCGCCGAACATCACGACGACAGCGAACATGTACCATTGGGTCTCTAGCCAGCTGTTGGAGCTGTAGCTGAAGGCGTATCGGATCATCGCATTGACGGCGCTGACGAGACAGGCAGCAAGCACCAATATGTTGCAGACGTTGCCGACCTTTTCGTTCAGCCAGTCGATAGCCGTACTCACCGCCAACAATGGGCGCATCGATGTCTTGTCCCCGCTCGCTGAGTGCTGACTCCGGCCGAGCAGGAGCATGGCCACCGCCTTGGCAGCCCGCCTTTTCCGCACGGGAGCTAGTTCACCCTCCTGATGCTTACGCTGTTCTTGTTTTTAGGTTTTTTGGCGAGACATGTCGGATCTCGCCTGCGGCGTGAAGCAGAGCACCTTTACCGGCGGCCAAATCCGGGTCAACCAGAAAATGGACAATGTGCCGCAGTAACAGCTAAAAGATGATTGCAGTGCTTAATCGCGTCGACCGGCGGGAGGCTACCGGCAACGCGGTCTTCGGAGGACTATCTACGGAGATACCGCTGCTCAGGGGGATTTCGTGGTCGGTGCATTTCTGATTGTCCTGTCAGTGGTCCTTCTCTGGTTTTTCCTGCCGCGCAACCGGGAGCCACATCGATGGATGGCGCTTCCATTCTTGGAAACAGGTATTCCTCTGGCTATCATCATGTCCTTCTCAGCTGGTCTGACGATGGTAATGGCCCGCTTCTTCTGAACCTGTGCGGCTTGTCGAGGTGCCCCTAGCCCTCGACATCGTACTGCTTGCAGAGGTGATCGCCGATCTGAACGAGCATGGCAACACACTCCGGGTAACCGGGACGATCCGAAACGGTGCGATCCGCGCTGGCTCGAAATTCCCAGGAATGGCCGTCGCGAAGCACGGTAATGATCATGCCATCGGGACATTCGGCATGAACCTTCAATTCGGCCTTCGCCATAGCGATCAGCTCGCTTTCAGATTTTACGGGCTTGCTCATCGTCGGCCCCTAATTCCCTAGCGAACAACGCCGGCCGCATCGTCCTTGCTGGGGACCACCCAATCGACCGCGAGCAGGCAAGCTTCGATGACGAGGAAAGCAGCCAGACCGCCGATCCAACCGAAGAAGACGATGGAAAAGATTAGGAGCAAGAGCGCGCAAAACACGTCGGCGATTACTTTAGCGACGCGCTCGCCTCGGTCCTGATCAGATGTAAAGTACGGCATTTTGCGATCTCCTCAAACCGCCCGACTCTAGCTTCGGAGCTGGCAGCAGTCCACCTTCTTCAAGAAAGCGCAAACGAAGCCTCAAGGTCCGCTATGGGTCAAAAGCGGACTAACAGTCCACTCCCGTCAAGAGCTGATCGCTTAAGGCCGGATGGCTCTGGTCACTCCGCGCAGCGGTAGCGCCAGTTGAATGGCAAAAGGCCGCGTAGCGTTTGCTTCCACAAAAGCTTGCAATGCCGGCGTGATCTCCGCTGTCCCGGCGGCAGCCTCGGCTAGCTCATCAGCAATCTCACTGGTCGCATCGCGCGCCCGACCCTCGATCGCATTGAAGACCACGACCCGGACCGGATAGGAGTACTGACCGGAGAGCAGGTCGCGAATGATGGTGTCGCGGTCGGTGTCTTGCTCGTCTGTCTCGCGCCAGGCGCAGCCGGCACGCGCGCCAAAATCCTCGAGGACCAGATAGATGTCCCGGTCGAGACGATCAGTCGGGACGATCGAGGGCGATGAACGCATACGCTTACTCCGAAACTACGCGTGGGCGGAGAGGCGGCCCCGGCTGGCAGGGGGGCTTTGGGTATGGCCGGGGCCACTCCGCCAGCTCGGCTAAGAGCCAGCACCAGACCAAATCCGTCGGACAACAGCAGTTCCTGAGTTGAGGAGATTCTTGGTGGTGCGCTGATTAAATGAACTTGAACTTATCTAACGGGGCCTCGTGGACACGTTCGCCGTCTTCCAAGGGTTCAAACATCCATCGAAAGATATACTAGGAATAACCGCTTACTCTGGTACTTAGGAAGCTCGCAGCAGGGCGAGGTGATTCGATGCTGGAAATGACCCTGATCATGGCCATCGTCGGGACAGCGCTGATCGGCGGCACCGTCATCATCTTTGAGTGGCGAGCGCTGATCGGCTACTGGCACCTCTGGACCAAGCGCTGACTTTCACCAAGTCAGCGGTGGCCTTCAGATCTACAGCCCAAAGATGAAGCTCAACGCCCCTTCAGCTTCCGCTCGACCTTCTTCCGGCTGCTGCCGACCTTCTTGACCGCCTTCTTCACAGCCGATGCCGAGCGCCCCGTCTTCTTGGCCTCGTAGCTGACTTCGTATTTCTGCCCGCCTGCCACGCGTGCGCGGTCTTGCTTGCGACCGCGCGAGGTCTGTTTCTTCGCCTTAGCCATAGTGCACCTCCATGCACTGCGAAAACGCAAGAGGATTCAGTTGGTTCCTCATTGCCCTTCGCCAGGCGGCACCTCCCGGAACGAATCCGCGCGGAAAGATTCGAATCAAAGAGTTTGTTGCGTGGAGTTGTTTGGTGGCGTCTCAGCGTCAACGGAAGTCCCCGGCGATCGGCGTCAAGGCGCCCTTCCCGGGCTTTATTGAACCGGCCTTGGCATTCTCCGTCGAGAGAGTGCCGTCCGGAGAGCGGTGGATTCACGAGATCAAGTTCGACGGCTACCGCGTCCAGCTTCACTTCGCCAACGACGCGGTCACCATCTACACGCGGCGCGGCCACGATTGGACCAAGCGCTTCAAGAAGGTCGCCGATGACGCTTGGCACATCAAGGTGGGCTCGGCTGTCATCGACGGCGAAGTCGTCGTCCCCGCCGCCGACGGCACGACGGATTTCTCGGTCCTCCAAAACGAGCTGAAGGGCAAGTCATCCAAGATCGTGCTGGTGGCGTTCGACCTGCTCTATCTCAACGGTCGGGATATTCGCAGCCTTCCGCTGGTTGAGCGCAAGGCCGAGCTGAAGAGAATCATTTCCGGCACCGATGTCCAATTCAGCGAAAGCTTCGAGATGGACGGCCGCGAGATGTTCGCCCATGCCTGCAAAGTCGGGCTTGAGGGTGTCGTCTCCAAAGTTCGCGACAGTCGCTATAGCAGCGGCCCCGGAAACAATTGGGTCAAGACGACCTGCCGGCAGCGGGAGACCCTGACCATCGCCGGCTTTGCTCTCGACGAAGGCAAATGGGACGGCGTTTATCTCGGCCGCCGCAAGGGCGATGACCTCATCTACGCCGGCAAGGTCGACCACGGGTTCGACAAGATATCCGCCGCCGAACTGCAGAAGCGCCTGGAGCCGCTGCGGCGCAGAACGCAGCCTTACGCCAAGCGTATCGCGCACAAGGGCATCTGGGTCGAACCGAAGCTGCTGGCCGAGGTCGAGTACCGCGCCAAGTCAGCCGAGGGGAAGGTGCGGCATCCCTTCTTCAAGGGATTGCGGGAGGACCTTTGATGCAGTGTTGCGCGCAAAGCGACAATCAGCGATGGGTTTGCGAAAACCATCCTGACCGGCCGGCCTTTGGACCGCGCACCTGCGAGTGCGGGGCGGCAGGAATGCCCTGCCCTGAGTGCTATCGAGGCGATGAATCCACCCGCCAACTATGCCGCCCGGCTTTCGGCCCGATCCTTTGATGGATGATGAATGAATTCGGAGTGTCGCATGAGATTCAAGTTCCACACTGAAGGATGGCAGCCGGCGAATGAGGACGACCACCTTTTGACTTGCCCGACCTGCGGTGAGCGGTTCGATTGCCGCGACTTCGGCGCGGCGCTTGAGCACCAACATGGCGAACCCGTTGAGGAGGAGCCGACGAAGCACTGACGACGAGGTTTTCCACACCCACGAGGAGCAGTGGCTGACAGGCTCCCTCGCCTACTAGGAATCGATAATTTGCCAACCGAGTTGGCTCATGGCCTTGATGATCGGATGTCCACGAAGTCGCGCCAATACCTCTTCGGCACTCAGATCAAGATGTCGGCCGAGCGGGCCAAGAAAGCTCGGAAGGAAGCCGACAAGCTGGCCTGCGAGGCGTGGAACTATCGCATGCTTGGTTACAAAGGTCCCGCCCAGCCATCGCCGACGATCGGTGACGCCATCAATGCAGGCTTCTTGTACCTCGAAGTTCGATGCCTTGGATGCGACACCAACCAAACCGTAGCCCTCGACATCATTCGACGTGCCAAGACGACGCCCGTCCATGAACTAGAACGCTACATGCGCTGCAAGGACTGTTCGCAAGTGCGTGGCTACCCATATAAGCGCAGTACGCTGGTGGCGCTGAGACCGACGAAGATTTCCGCCGAGGATCCAGCTTCATATTGGTGGCCCGGCGAGCGCTAGGATATTCCTCCACATGTGCAATCTCTATTCGATCACGACCAATCAGGCCGCCATTGCCGAACTCTTCCGCGTCGTCCGCCGCTACGAAGGCAACTTGCCGGCAATGCCCGGCGTGTTTCCGGATTACCCCGCACCTATCATCCGGGACGCAGGCCGCGGCGAGCGCGAGCTGGTGATGATGCGCTGGGGCATGCCGCCACCACCAAGCAAGCCCGGCCCGCCCGTGACCAACATTCGAAACACCTCCTCGCCGCACTGGCGCGGCTGGCTCAAGCCGGAGCACCGCTGCCTCGTGCCCGTCAACAGCTTTGCCGAATACGCACCCGAGCCGAACCCGGAGACGAAGAGGAAGGACGTGGTGTGGTTCGCGCTTGCGGAGGCACGTCCGCTGTTTGCATTCGCCGGCATCTGGACGACGTTCAACGGCGATCGCGGGACGAAGTCGAAGCCCGTGCCGGGGCCACATCAGGTTTATGGGTTTCTCACCACAGAGGCGAATGCGGTCGTTGAGCCGATCCACCCCAAGGCAATGCCAGTGCTCCTGACGTCCGAGGAGGAGTGGCAGGTGTGGCTACGAGCGCCTTGGGATGAAGCTAAGACTTTGCAGCGACCATTGCCTGATGAACAATTGAAAATAGTCGCACGGGGACCGAACAAGGAAGATATTACTTCTCTTGCTTAAGTGGGTGCGGCTTCAAGATCTTGGGCCCCCTGCACTCAAATTGAGTAAGCCGCTCAACAGGCTCAGATTCACGTCGAAATTTAATCTGCGGCACGTATCAAAAGATACAGACTCCCCGCCGCGGCAGGCCTAGACTTCCTCCGTCACCGCAAGGCCCTTGGCATGAGATCGGTGATGAGAACGCCAGTTGCGCTCCCGCCCCCACGAACAAGGGAGATGCGCCATGATCACACGGCGACGCATCAAGCATATCAAGACACTGACCGAACGTCTCGCGGACGAAGCCGCGCGCTGCCGCGAAGAAGCGCGTGCGCTGGCGCCGGGGCGCCGCCGCGAGATGCTGCTGCGCCGGGCGCGGCAGGACGAGACCGCCATGCAGATCGCCGCCTGGCTGCATTCGCCCGGCCTGAGGGCGCCGACATGAGTCAGCAATATCGCGCTTACCTCGTCGGCGAGAACGGCGTCTTCCGCTCAGCCGAAGCGTTCGAGGCCCCGTCCGACGAGTCCGCCCTCACCTTCGCGCAGCAGTTCACGCGGCACGGCAAGGTGGAAGTTTGGCAACTGGGCCGCAAGATCGCCGTGCTGGACTCGGAGCAGTCCCAACCGCCACCGCCGCCCACGCGATGCCGGCCGTCACTGACACGTCAATGACCGCGTGCGCGCGATCGCGACGCGAGATGATCGATCTCGAAGCAGAACTTCACCTGCATGATTGGCCCATTGGCGTCGCGAACGTCGATCGCCATCTCTTGCCTGCCGCCCGCGGGCGAGGCGGCCAGGACGGCGTCGCGCGCCATGTCGGCAATCGATTTGGCGGCCTCGGCCTGAACCGCGCGCGGGCTGGACAATTCCAGTCCCTCCTCGTCCAGCGCAGTTCCCGTGTCGTCGCGAAGGTCGAAGTAATATCGAGCCATGTCCGCATCCTTTGCGGTATTAGGCGCGGGGCGGACAAAGGTTTCTTTCGGGACGAAAATTCTGTCGGGATCCAGCGGTTCCGGGAACGCGAGACATGGCCGCGGTCCGGCCGCCCGAATGCGCCAGCCTAGTCCTCCGCCAGCTTGCGCTCGATATAGGCGTCCACCGTCTCGGCGAACGAGCGCTGCACGCCGACCGCCACATCATGCTGGTCGAGTGCGTCGCGCTGGAGCACGCGCAGGCCGCGCCCGCGGGCGCTGAGCGGCGCCGTGTTCAGGAACTGGTCGATCGCGCCTTTGGCGAGCGGGATGGCCTTGGGATCGCCCCTGGCGATCAGGAGCCGCAACAGGCTCTGGCATTCGGCCAAACCGGGCATGGCTTTGAACCTCTCAGCCTTGCCGCGATTTCGGCTTCGGCCGCTTCACGGGCTGGGTGTGGGTGCCGAACAGCGCCAGCAGGAACGCGACTTCTTCCTTCGAACCGATCTGGATCATGATGATCTCCTCTTCGCTTCGTTGGTCGGGGTCCGGGCACGCGGAGTTCAGGACAATCGGGTTTCAGCACTGTTTCAGGCGTGTTTCGTGCGGTGGTGATGCTCCATGGCGTCTGTGTGAAGATCTGAACATTACGGCTGCCCGAGGCCTTTCTGTTCCTTAACGCGCCTCCCCGAACGGCGAGAGCGCGCACAGCGTGCTCGGCCAGCTCACCGACGAGCAGCTCTACCGCTTCGACCAGGCCGTGGACGGCGCTGGACGATTTCGGCGCCGGCTATGCCGGCCTTCGTGGCGCTGCCGACGGTGCGCGGATTCGAGCGGATCGACGTGTCGCTCGCGGGGTGACCGGATTCTCCCGGCGCCTCCCAAGGATGCCAAAAGCCCGCGCGGATCGCTCCACGCGGGCTTTTGCTTGCCGCTTGCGCAGCCTCCCTCTTAGTTCGACGTGCAGACCTTGACGGTCTTCATGCCGGCCTCGGCTTCAGACCTCGTCTTGTACACGGTATCGCCGCTGACGACCGTCGTCTCGGTGGTGGTCGGCTTCGACTCCGTGATCGTGCACTTCTTGGTCTTGGCGTCCTGCACCACGTAGAACGCCTGTGCGAACGCAGGCGCGGCAAACGACGTCAGCACGGCGGCGGCAATGATGGTCTTGATATTCATCGTGTCCTCCTCCAGCCCGGTGATCCGGACCTGTCTTCTTTAAACTTCAAATATTGCCACTTGTTCCCGGTTACCGCCCGAACCAACGGCTGCGCCCCGCGTTCACAAGCGAACCTGGAGGCTGCGATGTTGGATCTGAGACTTGCGATGACGGCGCTGGCGATGCTGATGGCCCCGATCACCGTGGCGATGGCCGAGCCCGTCAAGGACCAGTCGCGGCCTGCGGTTCAAGCCGCCGCCGAGGCGCGTCCGATCCGCGTCATCCTTCCCGCCCCCTGGGAGCCCGCCACGACGCAGGCCGAGGCCCGGCCGGTGAAGTGACGCGGCCCGTTCAATTAGGGCCTCCGCTCAACGTCTCCAGAAAGCTCGCCCCGCACGCCTGCGGTCGCACACCGGCGCGGCTCATTTGCCGCGCTTGGCCGTTACGGTGCGCAGCGCGATGCCGTGCTGCCAGGCACGCACTCTCACGGCCGCTTCGCTCCGGTTGAGCTCGAGGGCAATCTCGTCGGGCCGCCGGCCCGCTTCCGCCATCACCTTCAAGCGCTCATGCTCTTCCGCTGTCCACCTCTTCAACAATGGATAGCGTGATTGCATGGTTGGAGCTGCCTCGCCTGCCGTGAAAGCGAGGACAATCAGCCGCCGAAGGCGAAGTTCCTCGGCTATCCCGACTGCGTGGAGGCGGAGCGACAAAACGGGACATCGTGGCAATCGTTCCTAACGGCCTCGCTTGAGCGAAGCTCAATCGAACAAGACGGCCGCGGCAAATCGGCAGCTTCGAACCCGAGCAACCATTTCGAATCTCGCTTGTTGTCGCCGCACAATCACTTGCAGGAGACAACAACATGAAACGTTCAACTCTGCTGGCCGCAACCTTGTTGCTGCTCGCCTCGGTGCCCGCGGGCGCCCAGTCGCAGCCTGCGCAAAGCGGGCCAGGCAATAACGCCGTCAACAGCTCGGACCAGAACAACTCGAACAAGCCGGTCGAGGGCCGCAACAGCTTCACCGAGGGGCAGGCGAAATCGCGGATCGAAGGCGCCGGATATTCCAACGTCTCCGGCCTGCAGAAGGACGACCAGGGCGTCTGGCGCGGCAAGGCTGACAAGGCCGGCACCAAGACCGACGTCACCCTGGACTTCCAGGGCAACGTGAACCCCGCCAAGTAAGGAATCCAAGACATGACAATCACCATCTCCCGCCTCTACGACAATTATTCCGACGCCGAGCGCGCCGTGACCCGGCTCGAAGCGGCCGGCGTGCCGCACTCCGACATCAGCATCGTCGCCAACAATTCCGACAATTGGTTCGGCTCGCGCTCCGGCAAGGTCGATCGTGACCGCGACGGCACCGACGATCGTGCCGAAGGCGCCGGCGCCGGTGCCGGCATCGGCGCCGGCCTCGGCGGCGCCGCCGGCCTTCTCGCCGGTCTCGGGCTGCTCGCCATTCCCGGCCTCGGGCCGGTCGTGGCTGCAGGATGGCTGGCAGCTACCGCAGCCGGAGCGGCCGCCGGTGCGGCCACGGGTGGAATCGTCGGCGCCCTGACGCAGGCCGGCGTCTCCAAGGAGGATGCATCGCGCTACGCCGAAGGCGTTCGCCGCGGCGGCACGCTGGTGTCCGCGAGGGTACCCGACCAAGACCGCGCGCGGCTCGATGCGCTTCTGCACGAAAGATCCGTGAACTTGCAGGACCGCAGCGCGGTCTGGCAGAAGAGCGGCTGGACCGACTTCGATGCCGCAAGTCCTCCGCTGTCTCCGCAGGACATCGGGCGCGAGCGCGAGCTCTACGGCGCGGGTACGCGGCGATAGTTTTCGCAAGACCCGACAAGACCAGGCCCCGCGGTGCGGGGCCTTTTTTGTGCGCGAGGGCGAACCCGACGCCGCGCGGGGAAAAACAGGCATTTTGGCACCAAATTTAGCCAAATTGGCTGCATCGGATTTGGCGGAATGCAATCTCTTCGCGCCATGCTGAAGCATGTCGTCCGCTCGCCTTGTTCGGACGCAATCGGGAGAGCTTCGGAGAGATCGCTCATGTATTACGTCGCCGCCGCATTGCTGGTGCTGTCGGGACTTTTCTATTCGGCGAGCCGTCACGAACTCGGACAATTCGGCTCGGACGTCTGCAGGTATGGCAGCACGTTCTGCGACAATCCGGTGGTGCTGTTCACCGGTGCCGCGCTGGCCGCCGCCTGGGGCATGTTCGTCAGCATCAAGTAGCGAGGCACCGCGGCCTCCGCCTCGTATCGGCGAGGACGACGCGGGCAATCCCTGCGGACCGCATCAGTGCCGGCATGTCCTGCGATGATGCCACTCTACATGTGTTTCGCCCGGCGGTCAAGTCGAATTAGTATTTTCAGAAATCACGGCGGCACCTCGCGCGCGGCAGGGAACTACTGTTCCCTCTTTGGCATTTGCTCAAAACACCGCGTCCTACCTCGAGGTCCACTCCATGAGCGGCAGCGCCCTCACCCCGACGAAATCCGCGCCGACGCTGTTGCAACGGCTGGGGCCGGGTCTGGTCACGGGAGCCGCCGACGACGATCCGTCGGGCATCGCCACCTATTCGCAGGCCGGCGCGCAATTCGGCTACGGGCTGCTGTGGACGGTATTTCTGACCACGCCGTTCATGATCGCGATCCAGCTCGTCAGCGCGCGGATCGGCCGCGTCACCGGCAAGGGGCTCGCCGCCAACGTCATGCAGGTCGCGCCGCGCTGGGCCGTGCTCGGCCTCATCGCCATGCTCGTCGCGGCGAACACGTTCAACATCGCCGCCGACATCGCCGCGATGGCCGAGGCGCTCTCGCTCGTCATTGGCGGGCTCAACCACGAGCACGCGCTGATCTTCGCGGCGGGCTCGACCCTGCTGCAGGTGTTCGTGCCCTATCGCCGCTATTCGCCGGTGCTGAAATTCCTCACCTTGGCGCTGTTCGCCTATGTCGCCACCGCCTTCACCGTCAAGATCCCGTGGAGCACGGCGTTGCTCGCCGCGGTGTGGCCGAAGGCAAATGTCAGCGCCGACTATCTGATGATGGTCGTGGCCGTGCTCGGCACCACGATCAGCCCGTATTTGTTCTTCTGGCAGGCTTCGCAGGAGGTCGAGGAGATGAACCAGGGCGAACGCGACAAGCCGCTCCGTGACCTCAAGCGTGGCGGCAATCACGAACTCGATCGCATCAAGACCGACACCATCTCCGGCATGCTGCTCTCCAACGGCATCGCCTTCTTCATCATCCTGACGACCGCATCGGTGCTGCACGCCAACGGCGTCACCAACATCGATTCGGCGACGCAGGCCGCCGAAGCGCTGCGGCCGCTCGCCGGAGACTTCACCTTCGCGCTGTTCGCGCTCGGCATCATCGGCACGGGCCTGCTCGCGATCCCGGTGCTGGCGGGCGCGGCCGCTTACGGCGTCGCGGAGATCTTCGGCTGGCGCGCCACGCTCGAGGCCAAGCCCGACGAGGCGGTCGGCTTCTACACCATCATCGCCGCAGCAACCATCATCGGCTTCGGCCTCGGCTTCACGGGAATAGACTCGATCCAGATGCTGGTCTGGAGCGCGGTACTGAACGGCATCGTCGCCGTGCCCATCATGGCGATGATGATGCTGATCGTGTCGAACCGCGCCATCATGGGCCGCTTCAGGGCGCGGTCATGGTTGATCGCGCTCGGCTGGCTCGGCACCGCGCTGATGGCGCTGGCCGTCCTCGCCTTGCTCGGCTCGTCGGTGATGGGCTGAGGCGAGAGAACGCCGCAAGACGACGTTCGCGGGCCGCATCGCTGCAGGCTCACACAGCTGCAGCGACTGACGAAGTTACGGCGTCACGGGATTGACTGTCGGCGATGTCTTGGGGCCCGGTCGCGCAGGCTCGATCGGCGATTTCGGGGTGGTTGGAAGCACCTTGGCGCCAACGGCCCGTGCCGCCTCTCCCGTGGTTGCATACATCGCGACATGAGCCGGCTGGGTCTTGGCGCGATTCCAGGGGCCGTGGTCGACAACCAGCATTGCCGCAATCGCCACGCCGGCCACAATAAGCGCGATCACGCCCGGATGGCGGAGAGCGCTATAGATGGAGCTTGCGAAACGACCACTCGTCATCGAAGTATCCGCTGTTGTCCTGCCCCAGGTTAATTCGGAGCGGCCTTGCCGGTTCCCCCGTTCCCATAGGCAGGTTCCAACAGAGGCCGCATTGGACCCCGCGCCGTCCCCCTCCCCGCCGCCATATTCTGTCGATGAGGATGCAACGCTTCAAATCAGCCAGTCATGGTGCGCATGTCCAACGCCGTGATGTGGATCGTCAGTGCGGTGGTTGGCCGCCTGTTCGTCCAGTGCACCGGGGACAATTCCAGCGATCTTCTGGGGGGCGGATTTCTGATCGTTCGTAATGTGGGGATCAGCAAGTTCTTTCGGCCCGAGGACAGTGACGAGCGTGGAAGGAGTGTCTTCACCGTCGAAGCGGAACACTGGTTGCTGATCGGCGCTGCCAAACTCGAACGCGGTTTTCGCGGGCTGCTCGGCTTCCGACCGGTTTGCAACGAAATGCACGACCTGCTGAGAGTTGCCGTCTGTGTTGCCGTGAGTTGCGACGCTCTCGCCTGCGTCCGCTCCCTTGGCAGAAGACGCGTGGGCTGCATTGCTATGCTCGGCGCCGCCTGACTCTGCGGTCTTCACGGCCTCGGGCGGCGTGTCCGGAATTTGAGAATTGTGCTCATGGTCATTCCCGACGCCATTGCCGGGCTTGGATTTGGCTTCCGCCATCTCTGCGGCCGCAGGCCCCGGCTCCGCAGCCTGCTTCGAGTCGCGGTGCTCCGTGTGACCGGGACTTGCGGTCATCTCGACCGCTTCCACTCCCACTCCTTGGGCAGAGGCCGCGTGGCCCGAATTGCCTTGCCCGGCGCCGCCTGACTCTGCGGTCTTCACGGCCTGCGGCGGCGTGTCCGGAGTCTGGGAATGGTGCTCTTGGTCATTCCCGACGCCATTGCCGGGCTTGGATTTGGCTTCGGCCATCTCCGCGGCCGCAGACCCCGGCTCCGCAGCCTGCTGCGAGTGGCGGTGCTCCGTATGATCGGGACTTGCGGTCATCTCGACCGCTACCACTCCTTGGGCGGAGCCCGCGTGGCCCGAATTGCCTTGCTCGGCGCCGCCCGACTCTGCGGTCTTCACAGCCCCTGGCGGCGTGTTCGGAGTCTGGGACTGGTGCTCATTGCCTTGACCGACGCTGTTGCCGGGCTTGGAGTTGGCTTCGGCCATCTCTGCGGCCGCAGACCCCGGCTCCGCAGCATGCTGTGAGTGGCGGTGCTCCGTATGACCCGGACTTGCGGTCATCTCGACCGCTACCACTCCCACTCCTTGGGCAGAGGCCGCGTGACCCGAATTGCCTTGCCCGGCGCCACCTGACTCTGTGGTCTTCACTGCCTGCGGCGGCGTGTCCGGAGTCTGGGACTGCTGCTCATTGCCGTGACCGACGCCATTGCCGGACTTGGATTTGGCTTCGGCCATCTCTGCGGCCGCAGACCCCGGCTCCGCAGCCTGCTGTGGGTGGCGGTGCTCCGTGTGATCAGGACTTGCAGAAATCTCGCCCGCTTCCACTCCCACTCCGTGGGCAGAGGCCGCGTGGCCCGCATTGCCTTGCTCGGCGCCGCCTGACTCTGCAGTCTTCGCTGCCCCCGGCGGCGTGTCCGGAGTCTGGGAATGGTGCTCATTGCCGTGGCCGACGCCGTTGCCGGGCTCGGATTCCGCCTGGGCCATCTCTGCCTTTGCCGACCCTGGCTCCGCACCGTGCTCCGAATGACCGTGGCCGGTACTGTCCGCGGCGTTGAAGCCAGGTTGGACCAATTCGCTCTGCTGCGTCGACGGAGCCCCGGTGTTCGGATTAGTCGGCACATTCTTTGCGAAGAGATTTTCCACGGCCGGAGGCGATTCACCATGACCGGGCGCGATTGATGATCCGTAAGCCGGCACACCGGACGCACTGGCACTCTCTTCCGTTGTATCCGCCGCATCGCTCCCGAAGCCGTTGGACTTTGCCGACGTTCCGGAGCCAGTTCGAACGTGTGCGAATTGGAAACTGAAACCGTCATCGGCCGAAGCGCTCCAAACGGCGGCCGCGCCGGAATCCTCGCGCGCGCGGCCGCTGTTCGTAGTCAGGGCGGCCTCATCGATCGTGGCCGCCATCAGCGCCTGTTCGAGTTGCTCCAAGGTCACCGCGACGGCCGTACCTTCAGACTGATGAACGAGATCCGTCGCCGCAACGGATACAATTCCCTGTAGATGGATTTCGAGTAGGCCGTGGTCCCCGATATCGAGGGGATGGTCGGTCGGATTGACATAGACGATCGTTTGATTGCTTGCGGGGTCGTAGATCCAGGCGAGGGTATGTGGCGGGATGGATTTGACTGCCGTTGTCAAATGCAGAAAAGCCAGCCCTCCGAATGCCGCAAGATTGAGCCTGCCCGGCCCGGTCGCGACATCCGAGACGGAGTCGGAAGAGACAGCGTCGGAAGAGACAGACTTGGAATCGATTGGGGAGCGGGACGCAATGTTGACAACGTCGCCCCCCATCAGCTGATCGCGGCTGTATCCGTCCGCACCGGAATCGTGACCGGAGTCCAATAGCCCCACGGGCTTTTGGACGTCGCGACCGGCGGTGTCTGGCCCCGCTTGGCCCTGCGCGCTTTCTTGCGTGACGCCATTTCCAGGGGTCACAAAGGCAGAATGCGGACTGAAATCGTGCGAAAGGAAATTCGTGTCGATGTTGTCCGCATGATCGGTGTCAGCATCACGCACCGCGGCCAGCTTTGCGATGGCCTTGTCTCCGATGCCAGCCAGGAAGCTGTCGATCGATGCCTGATCCAGTTCACGCGCCTGCGCGGCGAGATGAGAGTCGCTGAGATCGTAGATCAATGCCCCGGCGAGAGCGGCGAAGGTGCCATACCCTCCATGAACCGGGATCGGATTGGAAGCAAGCCGTGGGATTTGATGTTCCGAGCCTGCGCCAACGCCAATCTCCGTGTCGCTGGTTGCCCGCGGCAGATGCGCTGGAAGACTGCTCGTGCTCGATCCAACCGGACCGCCATCTTTCCACTGCTTCGAGCCCAGGAATTGCTCCGCGGTACGCAGCGCTTCCATGGCCGCGGCCGGGTTCTCGGCGAGGCTTGCTTTGGCAAGCAAGTCCCTCTCCGTGAAAGCAGGCGCCCCGCCGGATTTCGAGACGATGAGATGCTGCAGGATGGCTTTTTTCCAGACCTCGTGTCCGGTGGGCTCGTCCATCTGACCGGGACCGTCGTCATGGGCAAACACGTCGTTGGCTTCCGACGCCTTGAGTTCGTCGGCAATTGCGAACGCCAGAAAGCCCAGGGCGAGCGCGCTGAAGCCAGAGGTGCGTTGCAGTAATGAGATGGTGGCGAGCACCGTTCTGTTGGTGATCTCGAGCTTCTGAAAGATGTTGTGCAGGTGGACTTTGACAGTCCCCTGGGAAACGTCGAGCGTGCGCGCGATCTCCTTGTTCGACATTCCTTCCGAGACCAGTCGAACGATCTGGAGTTCTCGGGGGGTCAATAGCTCAAGCATCTTCTCGATCTTGCCGCCGCCGTCGGCTTCCTTGCCGGTTGGCAGGAGATCGGACTGCTCCAGCGACACACCGCTCTTTGTCATCAGCCGCAGTGATCGCAGCATGGTGGCAGGAGCGGAATATTTCGAAATTGCGCTGCAGGCGCCGACGGCAATCGCAGCCGTCAGATTGTGGTCGCTGTCCGATTCGGTAAAGAACACCAGGCGCGTGGAAAGCTTCTCGGCTTTCACGATCGCGAGGATGTCGGATGCCGTCGCGTCCGGCAGGGCGTCGGCAATGAGCGCCACGTCGGGTGTCAAACTCCGAATGGCCCCGAGGCAGCTTGTCCAGTCGCAGGTCGATGCGACGACATCGAAATCCTGCTGCGTCCCGAGTACCGACTTCAACCCCTGCAGGACGATCGGCTGCCGATCGACGAGCACGACCCGGATGGGCTTGAGGATCCCCTGCTTGGCGGACGCGTCCAACATCAACTTTGCCTCGGCCCGGTCCTCTATGTCCTTCGGCATATGGCCGTGGCCGGGTAGCGCATTAAAATACAATTAATCGATTGGAGAAAGGGGCTTAGCGGGGTTTACGCGGCCTTAATCCCAGATTTGGACGGTATATGAGAACCATGTCATTTGACCCGATGGGCGTTGCGGTCGACTGGCTCGATGCCTATCGCGCCGGCGATATCGAAGCCCTCTTGGAACTTCATGCCGACGATGCCGTGGTGCACTGCGGCTGCAGCGGGATCCAGACCATCACCGGCCGCGAGGCACTTCGTGCCTATTGGATCGATCGCCTCCGCAAATATCCCGCAGGCACGTTGGACGACCTCAATCCTTCGGACGATAGAACCGTGATCTCTTACGCCACCAGCACGGGTGTCATGAGCGCCGTCTTGGCGTTTGACGGCGCCGGGAGGATCAAGGTGGTGGACTGCAGTCCCTCGCCCTAGCCTGCGGCCCGGTCCAGACCGGCAGTCCGTGGTGTGCCCGTAACTAACCCCCGAAGAGAATCCGCAAGGCGATCACGATGATCGCCGCGATGAGAAACGAGATCGCGAGCAGCGTCCAGATCGGCCTTGTGCTTCCGCCGGCCAGGCTCGCGACGAGCATTTTCATGCTCGTCAACATTCCTCGCCCGGGAGCCCGTTCAGGTAGGCTATCCCGAGGCTGGCGAGTTCTTCGGCATCGCTCTCGCACTCTTCCTTTCTCCTGAGCAGGTGGCGTTCCAGCAGACATCGCCGGCTGTCGAACAGGTCGACATCGGGATGACGTGCGCGGTACACCGTCCATGCGGTCTCGGTGGCGTTCTTCAAGACGGCGTCGTCCACGATGCTTGCTCTCCAGGACACGGAATCCTTCGCTGCCAACTCGACGCATTTCGGAAAGTTTCTAGTTTTTCCCAGTCATATTTAGTCGCAGGGGTCCCATGGTCCCGGCTCGTTTTCTGTCGCGGTTTGTCGAAGGTCCGAGCTGGCATTGGCTCCGAGGGAGGCTCTGGCAGCTAGCAACTATTACCTACTTTTCCCGTTATAGCCGGGGCAGAGGCAGATGTGATGTAAGAGGTACCGCGATGAAGAAGATTGCAATATCGGCGCTGATGGCCGGAGCTCTTGGTCTGAGTTCGGTCGCGGCGACATCTCCAGCCGAAGCTCACTGGCGAGGCTGGGGACCGGGCATCGCCGGCGGCCTTGTCGCAGGTGCCGTGATCGGTGGCCTCGCCTCCTCGGCTTACGGCTGGGGGCCCGGCTACGGTTATTACGGTTACGGTCCTGGCTACTACCGCGCTGGCTACTACGGCGGCCCTTATGCCTATGACTACGATGCACCGTATCGTTGGGGTGGCGGATACTCTACGACGACCTACTACACGCAGCCCGTTTCCTACGGCTACCGCTATCGCCGGGTCGTACGTCCCGCCTATGCCTATTACGGCGGGCCCTATCCCGTCGTGCGGCACCGCTGGCATCATCACCACTGGTAAGCGTGTCGCGCGTTATCACGAATGCGGCCGCGCTCCGAAGGGCGCGGCCATTTTCGATGAGGCGCTGCGCTTCGCTAGGTTCGAGGGGGTGGCTGCGACGGCGCGGCAGGTTGTTGAGAAGGCGCGGCGGGCGGCTTGGGCGGCTCCGTCGGCGCAACGGAATCTCCGCCGCCGTGCGGCACGCAGGTGCCAACGTTGCTCAGCAATCTCTTCGCCTCGAGATCGCGGGCCTTCTTGTAGTCGCTGCGCCGGTCAATTCTCGCTGCGGCCAAACGGTCCCAGGCATCGAACGCATCCAGGTAATGCTGTCGCATCTGCGCCTCGGCCGAAAGGCAATCGGCGAACCTGTCGAATACGAGATTGGTATTAACCGGCGCGACGCCACCCACCAGGACCACAAGCATCCATTTCATGGTGTCCGCCTCTATTGGCGACTGCCGGAAAGATAACGCGTCGGCAAGGTCCGGCCGCGCCGCCGTCCGGTCTGGGGAAAAAGAGGCCCCAGCTCGCGGGGTTATGGGGACATCGGAGCTGGGGCCATCGGGGTCACCCTTGGGGAAGGGCACCGGGAAAACTTGGCAATTGCGCAAATGTTCCCTTCCTGTTGGAAGCGGCGACATCGAGAGAGACGCCGCCCTTGAACAGGCTGCGGCAATCCGTTCAACCCAAACCCATCCCCTGCTTCAGGAGATCGAAGCTCACCGGCTTTGTCAGCCGCCGCTTCACTCGCCCGGAGCGATCGCGTTGCTCGGCGTCGGGCGGTCGGTGATCTGCTGGCCGAACAGGCTGCCGATCAGCTCGACTGCAGTCCGCGCCGTCCGGCCGCGTTCGTCCAGGAAGGGATTGAGCTCGACGATATCGACCGATCCGACCGTCCCTGAATCGTGCAACAGCTCCATGATCAGGTGTGCCTCGCGATAAGTCGCGCCACCCGGCACCGTGGTGCCGACGCCCGGCGCCGCGGACGGGTCGAGGAAATCGACGTCGAAGCTGACGTGCAGGACGCCGTTGCGGGCCTTGACGCGCTCGATGACCCGCCGGATCAAAACGGCGACGCCGAACTCGTCGATCTGGCGCATGTCGACCACCCTGATCTGGCGCGCCCGCATCAGCTCCTTCTCCAGCTTGTCGATCGAACGCGCGCCGAACAGATCGAGCCTGTCAGGGCTGATCGAAGCGCGCGGATCGTCGCCAAGCAGGCCGTCGAGGCCCGGCTCGCCGCACAAGAACGCTGCCGACATGCCGTGCATGTTGGCGGTAATCGTCGTCTGCGGCGTGTTGTAGTCGGCATGGGCATCGAGCCAGAGCACGAACAACTCGCGTCCACGTTCCTGCCAATGGCGCGCCATGGCATTGACCGACCCCATCGACAGCGTGTGATCGCCGCCGAGGAAGATCGGCAACGCGCCCGTCTTCGCGATCTCATGGCCGCGTTGGCTCAGAAGGCGCGTCCAGCGCTGGATCTCGCGGTAGTGATTGGCTCTTTCCGGCGGCCTGTCGGCGAGGTCCCGGACATCGCTTACGGAAAGATCGCCGTAGTCGGCGACCTCGAAATCCAGGCTTTCGAGCAGGGTCGCAAGGCCCGCGGTCCGCAGCGCCGCAGGACCCATCAAGGTGCCGCGCTGCGACGCGCCCATGTCGATGGGGGCGCCGAGCAAGGCGATGCGCCGGGCGCGATCCGTCACGGTCCGATCGGTCACGGCTGCCTCCTCACGTCACAAGGTTGAGCAAGCCTAACAGAGATTCGCACCCGTCGTTTCCCGGGTACCTCTTCGATCGCCGAATCATCTCGGAACAAAATCCCGTGCGCTGAATTGCTCATCCAAGGCCGGCACCCGCCGTCAACCACGGCGCCTCGCGCGGATAGCCAAAGGTCATCCGACCCGCTGTTCAAAACGAGCGCTCGCGCGGATAGCCAAAGGTGTCGGCCTCCATCATCAGGCTTGGAGTCGCGCGCTTGAGCACCGAGATACCGCAGTCCACTTCGCAACCCGGCGCGGCCGAGCGTGCCATCGATACGGCAGCCGATGTCTCCCGCACGATCGGTGAAGTCGCCGGCGGCCTGCACGCAGCAGTCGGCCGTCTGACGTCTACGATCGAGGAATCGCGCAAGCCCGGCGGAGCCCTCGCGACGGTCTCGGCGATCACGCGCGAAGCGCCGCTCGCCAGTCTGTTCGTCGCGTTCCTCTTCGGGATGGCAATCGCGCGGCGGAGATAGACCGCCGCCACTTGCTCAGGCGGCGCTGACAGCTTCGAGTTCGGCCGCCAGAAACTGCTTTTCGAATGCCTCGGCGGGCATCGGACGGCCGAAGAAATATCCCTGCGCTTCCTCGCATCCCATGCTGACCAGGAAGTCGGCGGTTGCGCGGTTCTCGATGCCTTCAGCCACGACCGTGAGGCCGAGTTGCTTGCTGAGCCCGATTGTCGAGCCGACGATCGCGGCATCGTCGGAATTCGCGAGCAGGCCGAACACGAACGACCTGTCGATCTTGAGCCCGTCGAGCGGAAATTTCTTCAGATAGCTCAGGCTCGCATAGCCCGTGCCGAAATCGTCGAACAGGATGCGGACACCCAGTTGCTGGATCCGCTTGAACATGTCGAGCACGCGGCTTTCGTCATGGAGCAGGATGTCTTCGGTGACCTCGATCTCTAGCAGCGAGGGCGCGAGCCCCGTCGATTCGAGCAGTGCCGCAACAGAATGTGCGAGATCGCCGGAGTCAAGCTGCGAGGGCGAGAGGTTGATCGCGACGCGCACGCCGTTGCCGGACAACTCCCAGGCACGCGCCTGACGGCAGGCGGTCTCCATCACCCAGTTCGCGATCCGCTCTGACAGTGCCGAGCTGTTGACCACCGGCATGAACTCCGCAGGCGAGACGTAGCCGCGCACGGGATGTCGCCAGCGGATGAGCGCTTCGGCCCCGACGAGGCTGCCGTCGAGCAGACGAACCTGGGGCTGGTAGAATAGTTCGAACTCACCGCGATCTGCGGCAAGCGCCAACTCGCTCTCCAGCGTCAGCCGGTTCTCCAGCTCCTGCCTGATCGCAGCCTCGAACAGCACATGGCTGCCCCGCCGCGTCGCCTTGGCACGGCTCAGCGCGAGATGGCCGTTGCTCAGGAGTTCGTCAGCGTTGTGTCCGCCTTCAGGATAGACGGCAACTCCGATGCTGATCCTGACGCGGTGCTGCCGCGCGCCCGTCGCAAGCGGCGCTTCGAACGCGTACGCGATCCGCTCGGCGATTGCCGCGACCGGCTCGCCCGCCTCTGCACCATCGAGCGCGATGGCGAATTCGTCGCCGCTGAGCCGGGCAACGACCGCCTTGCCATCGACTTCTGTCCGCAGACGCTGCGCGACCGCCCGCAGCACGAGGTCTCCGGCCGCATGCCCAAGCATGTCGTTGATTTGCTGGAAGCCGTCGAGCCCGATCACGAGCAACGCGACCTCGCGAGGCTGTCGCTCCGCATCCGCGATCATGCCGACCAGTCCGGCATGCAGCGCGTTGCGATTGGCAAGACCGGTCAGCACGTCGTGTTCGGCAAGATATTTGACGCGTTCGGCCTCGCGTTTGCGCACAGAGATGTCGCGCAGGATCGCGCCGTACTGAAAGCCATCCGTTCCCTGCCAGCCCGAGAAGCTCGCCTCGACGGAGAAGGTTTCGCCATTCTTGCGCCGGCCATCGAACTCGACCACGACCGCCCCGCCCGGAACCAGAAGCGCCTGGCGCGCGGCGTCGTGCATGGACGGGCTTGCATTGCCGTCCCTCGCCACAGCGCACAGCGTTTCGAACGGGCGGCCGATCATCTCGGCCGGCGTGTAGCCGAAGATCGCGCTCGCGCCCGGATTCCAGACCGTGATCCGGTGCTCCTCGTCGGTGCAGACGAGGCCGTCGCCGAGCGACATCGCGATGCGGTGAAAGCGGCTCTCGGCGATGCGTCCCAGCAGACCGCGAAAATCGATCTCGTCCAGCGCAATCGCGGCCAGATAGGCGATGATCGCGATGTGGAATAGCGAGGTGTCGATGACGAGGGGCCATCTTGCCTGCACGAGGCCTGCAATCAATTCGACGGCCGCTCCGAGGGCGATGAGGACAGCGACGCGAATTCCGGGTGCGACGCGGCGCCACGAATACACCATCAGCAGGCAGATCAAACCCAGGCCCAGAATCATGCCGACATCGGACGTCCAGCGCAGCATCCGGCCCTGAAGGATCGATTCGGCGGCCAGCGCCTGGAGGACCGGCCCCGAGATGATCTTGCCGTTGGGGACGCTGAACCGGTCACCAAGCTCGAGCGCGGTGGCACCGACGATGATCTTCTTGTCCCTCAGCTTGGCGAGGGCAGCGGTATCGCCGCGCAGCACGTCGACATAGGATACGCTCGGAATGGAGGTTGCACGAATGCCGAAATCGATCAGGAAGGGCGGCCGCCGATTGGCGTCCTGCCCGGCCAGCACGACGGCCATCGACGGCATCAAGGCATCGCCGAGCCATTCTCCGAACGGATAGCGGCGAACGAGCCCGTCGGATTCGACTGCGACGTTCACGAGGGCCGGCCAGGACTGGTTGGCGAACGGCTTCAGTGGGCGATTGACGTGCGCCGGTCCACCGTTCGGCGACGGCTGCTTGAAGGACGGCAGGATCGTCGAGCCCCCGACCTCGCGTAGCGCATTGACGAAGGCCTGGTCGGAAGCCGGATCCGACGGCGTGCTGAAATCGACATCGAAGGCGATATCCCCGGCTCCCGCGGCCTCGAGCCTGTGCAGCAGGTCCGCGTGCAGCTGGCGCGGCCAGGGCCACACCCCGATCCGATCGATGGAGGGTGCATCGATGGCCACCACGACGACATTGCCGCTGGCCGCACGCGATTGCCAGCTGAACCGCAAATCGGTGAGCGCGTTGCGTAGCGCGCCATGCCATCCCGTGGACAGCACGATCGCGAGCGCGATCACGACGAGAATATGCGGCCGATAGCGTTTCACTTCGATCCTCCCGCGCGCTCGCTGCAATGGGAGCGCCCCCTTCATTTCCCGAGAAAACCGTCTCAGCGTCTGCCGTGGGCAACGCCATGGCCGTTGCTGCCATTGCCGCCGCCATTGCCGTTGCCGTTGTTGCCCCTGCCGTTGCCGGTGGCACCATTGTTGCCGTGGCCGTTATTGCCGTTGTTGCCACCGCCATTTGCGTTGTCGGCCCCGGGGCTGTCGCTCGATGCGCCGGCTGTTGCTGCAGCGATCGCCGCTCCTGCATGCGAAGCGCCATTGCCGGCCGTCGCAGCTCCGCTGGTCGTGAGCGCGGTCTGGACAGAGCTGTTGGATCCGGTCGGATTGGTCTTGCCGTCGCTCCAGACCGTCGTCTGGCTTCCGGTGCTCGCATTCGCCCTGCGCACTTGACCGGGAGCATCGACGCCGTGGGCCAGCCCGCGCGTGGCCTTGTGGACGTTCAGCTTGACCTCGCCGAGCGAGCTCGAGATGCGCACGACGCCGGTCTTGGGGCTTCCGTCGCCCTTAAGGGTGTGAGCTCCGGCCGCCTTGCTGCCCTTATCGACCGGACCGAGCGCGTGGATTGCATGGCCGTTCCCGGCATTGCGCGGCGCCGTCAGGCCTGATTTCGGCACGGGAATGCGCTCGACCGTCGGAGCGCGCGGCTTGCCATGCTCGATGGGATTGAACGTGCCCGCTCCGCTCAGGCTGAGGCCAGGCTTGCCGTGCTCGGAGACGGTGGCCGCCTGTCCCGGCATGACCTGGGCAATCTGTCCCGTCCTGAAGTCGGAGACTTCGACCTGGCCACCGAGCACGCCGACGTTGGTGCTGCCGGCCCCCACCGTGACACTGAACTTCGTTCCCTTGACGACGGCGGCGAGATAGGGCGTCTCGACCTCGAAATGCTTGACGTTGCGCTTCTCGACTTCGAGCAGGATCGAACCCGCCTGCTGGATGATCGTGGTCGAGAGCCCCTCCTTCTTCTCCGCCGGCAAGCCGACCACGGAGTTGGGAGCGATCAGTATCGTTTCCTCGCCGCGGACGAGCAGCACCCGGCCATTACGTCCGGTGCGGATGGTATTGCCGGGCTTGAGGGTCTCTTCCGGGTTCAGCGAAACCTGTTGCGCCCCGTCGGTCGCGATCCACACCTCGCCGGTCGACTTGCTGACCGACCAGACACCATCGTCCGCAGCGAACGCACCGGAAGCCATTCCCAGGATCAGTGCCGCCGCGAAGGCGCACCGCATTCCAATTCTGTCGAGCATGACAACCCTCAGTCCGCGTTACAGCCGGACCTGAGGCGTATCCGAAATCACTCAAGAGAGAATTAGCGGGTGACGGGCAGCGGAGCAGCGACCTTAACCAATCATTGACCATAAAAAACTATGAAAAATCATGCAGCTAATGAACTCTTACCGCCCCGCGGCAGCTTCTCCGTCAAACTACGGTGAACGACTCGCTGCGCGCGTCGAGAGGCGGCATCTCATTACCGCGCTGGCGCTATTGGCTCCCATTTTTGCGGGAGTTTCCCAAGCCTTCGCACAACAGGCGAACCAGCCGGGTTTCGATCCGCGCCAGCCCGAGAAATACTTTGAAAACCAAACCGAGCGGGAAACGCTGAGCCGTCCGCCGGTCAGGCTGCCGTCGGTCGGCCAGCCCAACACCGGTGGCAACACCAAGCCGCAATTCGTGCTGCGCGGCATCAATATCAGCGGTGCCCACGCCGTCTCCCCCGATCGCCTTGCCGCTGTCTATCAGCCGTATGTCGGCAAGAAAGTCTCGCAGGCGGATCTCGCCGGGATCGCAGGCGCGATCAGCGATCTCTACCGCGCCGACGGCTTCCATCTGAGCCGGGCCATCGTGCCGCCGCAGGACATTGCGGATGGCCGGGTCCGGATCCAGGTGATCGAGGGCGCCATCGTGCAGGTCGAGCTGAAAGGCGACGGCGCCGAGCAGTTCGGCGTCAGGCCGATGCTCGGACCGGTTCTGGCCGAGCAGCCGTCACGCCTGCCGACGCTCGAACGCCAGCTCTTCCTCATCAATGGCAGGCCGGGCATCCGGATCACCGATACCGCGCTCGAGGAGATCGGCGGCGCATCCGGCCGCTTCCGACTCACAGTCCATTTGAAGACCTGGCACGTCTTCTCCTCGTTCGGTCTGGACAATCTCGGATCATCCTCGGTCGGGCCCTGGCAGACCTATGCCACCGGCGCGTTCAACTCCTATCTCGCGCCGGGAGACACGCTGGCGGTCAACCTGTCGACGATCGCCAACGATCCTCGCGAGCTCGGCTTTGCGCGGCTGTCTTATGACGTGCCCGTCGGCGTCGATGGCGTACGTCTCGGCGCTTCCGTCCTGTACAGCGCGGTCCGGCCGGGCGATGCCCGTCGCCTCGACAGCGACATCACGACGACCGAGGCCTTCGAGCTGCGCGCCGGCGTCGTTCCGCTGCAATCGCAATCCTCCACGCTCACGCTGACTGCGGCGGCGAGCTTCAGCAACGTGTCCGAGCACGACCTGTACGGCCTCTGGTACAATGACCACATCAGGACAGCGAGCCTGACCGCCGACTACAGGCTGCAGGATCACTTCGGCGGAACAAATTTCGCGACGCTGATCTACCGCCAGGGCCTCGACGTCTTCGGCGCTTCGCATTTCAACGACGATCTGGTGTCGCGCAACGGCGCCTCGTCGAACTTCTCGGTGCTGAACCTCTGGTTCACGCGCTACCAGACGCTCAACGATGCCTGGTCGCTCAAGCTCTCCGCGGCGAGCCAGACGGCGTCGCGGCCGCTGTTCACCTCGCAGCAGTTCTATCTCGGGGGTGCGGCCTTCGGCCGGGGCTACGGCGCAGCCGAGATCAGCGGCGACAACGGCCTTGCCGGCTCGCTCGAACTGCGCTTCGACCAGAAGCTCAATTTCCGCTACTGGACCGGCTATCAGCTCTACGCCTTCGGCGACGCCGGCGCCGTCTGGAACCACGGTTACCGCCTGAGCGAGGGTCTGTCGCTCACATCGGCCGGAGCCGGTGTGCGCTTCTTCCTGCCGGACGATCTACAGGCCGATCTCGGCGTGGCCGTGCCCTTGAGCTACCGGGCACCGGACAACACGCGCCGCAGTCCCCGCTTCCTGCTCACGTTGTCGAGCGCATTCCGGCTCTGCCCCGAACGCGGCAAATCCGGCTGTCTCTAGCCCTCCGCCGCCGTTCGCAACGTAGTGCCCCCGGGGCATGCGGCCCTTTTGCGGCCTTGCTCACAAACTTGCCTGAATTTAATCCCGTAACCTGCTCACGATCGCTCGATCCGGGAGTTCCCAATGACCATATTCAGCCGAACGTGATTGAGACGAAACCATGAAGAGGGTGTTTGCCATCCTGGCGTTTCTCTGCGTCCTCGGCGTCGGGGAGTATTTCCTCGTCAGCCGGTTCGCGATCCGCCATGAGGCCCTTGCGTTGTTCGATGCCTCGCGTCAGCGGCCGATCGCCGTCGAGGTGGCCGTGCGGCGCGACTACGAGACCAAGGCCAATCTCGGCCTCTGGAAGCTCCCCCTCGCCATCATCAGCAACGGCAACACCGTCAAGGCCACCGAATATTCATTCCTCGCCAACGGACTCGCCGCGCGGGGCTATCTGGTTGTCAGCATCCAGCAGGACCTGCCGAGCGATCCGCCGTTGATGACCCTCGTCGGGCAGCAATATGTCGGCCGGCGTGACGTCTATATCCGCTGTGAGGCCAATATTCTTTTCGTGTTGGGCGAATTGAAGAGGCGTCTGGAGAACGTCGATTACGACCACATCACCCTTGTTGGCCATTCCAACGGCGGCGATGTCTCGATGTATGTCGCCCACCAGCACCCGGAGCTGGTGTCGAAGGTGATCACTCTCGACAATCTGCGGGTACCTTTCGTGCTCAGCGACGGCATGAGGATCCTGTCGTTCAGGTCCAAAGACCCGCATTTCGTGACCGATCCCGGCGTGCTGCCGACGCCGGAAGAGGCCAAGGCGCGTGGTATCGACATCGTCCACACCGGCGCGCAGCACACGGAGATGAGCGATCGCGGCCCCAACGCGGTCAAGGAGAAGATCCAGGAAACGCTTGACCGCTTCCTGCGTGACAGCGCCAGCAGCGCGCTTGCGCCGGCTGACACGAAGAGCCCGATGATCATGAATCCGGGCGACTATTAGCCGGCGGGCGCTTTGCGGCAGATCAAGGCGGTTCCGGGGCGGCGGGGTAGAAGAGCCGCATGGCCTCGGAGAGACACGTGTCGCACTATATCGAAAGTCTTGATACCAAAGGCCTGCCCGCGGCGAGGATGCCGACACCCGTGCGGCATCTCTACCGTTCGGTCCGCAAGCTGCTGCGGTCGATCATCGCCCGCATTGATCTCTCGCAATTTCCAGGGTCGTGCTGCGGATGAGCTTTGCCGCCGACGAATGCATGAAGGTTACCCTATGCACCAGCATTTGAGACGAATCTGCGTGCTGCTCGCCGTAACCTCGAGCGTCGGCACGTCCTCGGCGCTCGCAGCCGATGCCAATCACGGTGCCGATCTCGCCAAGCGCTGGTGCGCGAGTTGCCATGTCGTCGCGAACGGCCAGGCTCAGGCGAGTGCCGACGTCCCCTCCTTTGTCGCCGTCGCGCGCAGGCAGGACTTCAATCCGGAGAGGCTCGCCTTCTTCTTGCTCGATCCGCACCCGAAGATGCCGAACTTCCCCCTGAGCCGGACCGAAGCCGGCGACATCGCCGCCTACATCGCATCGCTGCGCTAGGGCACGATCCGGACCCGAAGGACCGCGTTAGCGCAAGGCGTGAAGCGGCAGCCGCCGGGGACCACATCTGCCAGAAATGCAAATCCCTGCCGGAGGACCGACAGGGATCAGCAGAAGAGATGCCAGACGGCGAATGAGCTCATTCGGTGGCCCGGCATGGATCCGCACCAGCATCGAAGTGCGGATCGCCACGCCATGCAAGTTCAATTTATGGGCACGCTGTGCACAAGCCGAGCCTCAGGACTTGCCCTTGCCCGGTTGCATGAGACTGCCGGTCATCTGGCGCATGTGATCTCCGGCGCTGGTGAACTGGCTACGCAGGAAATCGGACTGGATTCGCATCGCTTCCTGGAGGTCGGTGGCATGAACGAGCTTGCGCGCATGCTCGAAGGCCGACTTCATGTTCTGCTCGGTGAAAACCAGCGCCTGTTTCGACACCTCCGTCCCTGCGCCAGGAACGGACGACATTGATTTGGTGGCGGCTTCGAAAAACATCCCGAATGCTTTCTCCGCCTGGTCAATCGTCTTCTCGGCCAGGTCGCGCAGTTCGGCCGGAACTTCGAGCTTCGGTTCGATCATGGTCGCACTCCTCCCGTTTTCCCAACTGAATACCACACTTGCCGGATCGCCTTCCAGCGCCAGCCTCGGTGGAAATGTCGCCGGAGACCGGCTCTGGCAGGAAAACGAAGCAGGAAACGAAGGGCCCAAGGCCGGCGCGCGTCCCGGGCTCAGGACAAGGGGTGCTCGGGAAGAGCTTCTTCGGTGGCGAGGTCTTCGACCAGCTTGATGACCTCGAAACGCTGTCGAGGCGCGAGCTTCAGGAACGCACGGAGCAGCCGCAGACTTTCGACCGTACCGCTTGCAGGAGCGCCGAGCTTGAGGTGCAGTTCAGCCGCGAAATTGAGGTTCTTCATCTCGCACCTATGACAAGCATCGGCCTTTGTGATCCATTCGAGAACCGGACGCCACGACCAGACGCCACAACAGCCCTATCGCGACGAACTCTCGACCGGATGGCCCCGACCGGTTGGCACGCTGAACGAACTATCCAAGCCACGAGCTCAACCAGAGGGTTGCAATTATGTCAACAAACAACCCTTCCGACAAGTCCATCAATGGCTGTAGCGATGCTTCGTCTGCATCGCACCATGGCAATTCCGGATAACAGGAATATCGACCGCCGTCACCCACCTGCGTCAAGAAGCGGCATCAATCACGCACACAGCCGCGGTCGCTGTCAATCGGCGCAACGTTTCGGCTCGTTTCCGACATGAATGGACGTTGGCTGCGAATTCGGCGCCTTCCAGCGCATACACGCAATTGTTGAGTCCAACCCTAGCGGTTGTACCGACGGCGAAATGAAGATGGATCTCACAGCCGATCTTCTGATCCCGGCTGGATTGTCGCATCGGGATTCACTGGTCCGGAAATGCTCTCGGCCATGAACCGTTGTCCACGAACGAACGACCAAGCCGTTGCGACACGGCCACGCAGACGACGGCGCCATGGCTGAAGACTCTTCGATTCGGGCGCCTCAGCACCAAAGGACGACGGCATGATTTCTCGCTGCGATCTCATCAAGGGCGCCGCGGCCGCGCTTTTCACCCTCTCGATGCAAGGCGCATGGGCGCAGGAGACCAAGATGAACCTGTTCAAGATCATCACCGTCAAGGACGAAATCGTGGTCGGATTGTCGGCGGAGGAGCTTCAGGCGCTCGGAGGCAACGATGCGAGCGCGGTTGCGCATGCGCTGGCGCAGAAAGGCGATCTCACGGTCTGGCGATACAACGTGCATCGCGGCCCGAACGGTGAATTGCAACAGGCGCCGACCGCCAAGATCGGACTTTTGGCCAACACCTCACTCCGTGTCGAGCCCTATACGACGCCTTACCAGATCGTACCGCATCCCTAGAGCATGATCCGGCCCCGGAGGGCCGCGTTAGCGCAAAGTGCGCAGCGGTTTTCCGAGAAGATCACGACAACGTAAAGCGCGACGGCGATTCATCGCGTTTTGGGCAACGGACCGGCACGCCAGCAGCCGAGCCTGCCGGCGTGCCGTCTTCATCTTCGCCGCTGTGCCCGTTGCGTCGCTGTTTCCGTCGCAAAGCCGTAGATCAGCGCCAACCGGTCCAGGCATTCGCGAAAACGCCGTGCAAAATAGTCGTTCCAGCGCTGTGTCCGGACGGCACGACGCTGCCCGATCTGATCCATGGTCAGGCCCAGCACGAGCACGTCGTGCACCAGTGCGGCGCCGTCGGTGCCGAGTTCGCGTTCGACCCGGTTCAGCCGCAACACCGCCTGGCGCTGGCTCTCGGTGACGGGCTCGCGCATGCGCGCACCGTCGACATATTCCGTCGTCGGGTCCATCGCCTGAGGACCCCGCTCCGCCCTCTCCCAATCGCTCTGGAAGGCGCGCCCCCCAAGGTATTGCGCCTCGTCGACCTGGTGGTGTGCGTGCAGCCGGCCGAGGGGATCGCCACGGATCGACCGGATGGCCAGGATCTTCTCACCGGAATCGAGAGCCAGCGGATTGTCGACCTCGACCTCCGCCACTTCGGCATTGAACGGCACCTCGCGGGAGCGCCGATCGTAGATCTGCGCCAATTTGTAGGATTTGTTGCGTCGGACACGAGCCACTCGGATACTCCTTGCGAAATTGACGATGGAACGGGGACCACGAACTCAGGCCGCAGACACCGGCCTCAGCACGACGGGACCGGGGATTCGGGCGGACGCAGCACCGGAGCGGCGGGTCAGGCGCGCATGCGGCGCGCAATAGCTGGAGCCCGGCTGGCAGGGATGACCACAGAAGGCGATCTCCTCCCCGTCCTTGTCGCCCCCATAGGGATAGCGGCAGTCGGCCGGCCCGAGTTCGACCAGTTGGACCAGGCGGGGCTGAACGCCGACGCAGCGCAACTTCACCGGCACCGCAGGCTTCATTGCGGACTTCGGCGGCACATTCAGGTTCGGTAACACCGCGCGGCGCGGCGAGACCGGAGCCTCACCCGGCAAATACGGGGCAATCGACGGGCTCGCTATCCATTCCGGTATCACGAGCCGGAGCCTCTTGGCGCGGCCGATCACCGCATTGCGCGTGTAAGCCGTTCCAAACCTTGCGTTAATCTGTCGTCCGATCTCCGCGTAAGACATGCCCTTGAAAAAATAGTCGCGAAGCGCGTCGGAGTGCTCCGACGGCCAATGGCCCGGTTCCATATTGCTGTCCTGTGATCGGCCTCATCTGATCGAACGACCGGAGGCGAAACACACATTCCGGTATTCCGAAGATCAAGTCAAGCGATAATTCTGATATTCATAATTGCAACAATTCCGAATTTCGGATTACAAGAGCCGGACCGGTGCGCAATCGAGGGAATCACCATGTTGGACGTTGCAATGATCGAGCGGGGCCTGGAGAAAACGGGCAAGAGCAAGGGCGGCCTGGCGGCGGCCATGGGCGTGCGGCCCGGCGCAGTCTCGGAGATCCTCGGCGGCGAACGCCTGGTGAAGGCCTCGGAAATCATTCCGATCATGGAATATCTCGAGCTCAATCTCGCGCCGATCATGGGCCGCGTCGGCGCCGGCGCCGTGATCGAGCCGGATTACGAGCAGGTTCCGCCGGAGGGGCTCGGCGACATCGCGCTGCCCTTCCCGATCATGGAAGAAACCGTCGCATTCGAGATCGTGGGGGACTCGATGCTACCCAAATACGAGAGCGGCGACGTGATCGTGGTCTATAAGGACCAGCGCCATCCGCTGTCGAGCTTCTACGGCGAAGAGGCCGTGGTCCGGCTCAAGACCGGCGAACGCTATTTGAAGACCATCGAGCGTGGGAAAAGCCCGTCCGTCGTCAATCTCACCAGCTTCAATGCCAAGCCGATCGTCGGCGTGAAGCTGGAATGGGTCGGGGAGATCTGCCTGTCGATGCCCAAAGGGCAGCTCGAGCGGCTGCGCGCGAAGTCGGCGCGCCCCCGCAAGAAGGGGAAGTGAAGAGCTTCGGTCAGCCAATTTCGCTTTTCTAGAAATTTTTCTTGACTTGATTCCGTTTTTCGGAAATACTCTGCCGTGCTCCCGCAACGGGGCGCGGCAGGGCCGTTTTTCCATGCAGTATTTTGTCGTGATGATCGACTATGGACGGCGCGGCCGCGAGGCGATCGTCGACCCTGAGATCACGAGGCGAGAGGTCATCTCCCGCATCGCCTCGGGTGAATACCGGAACGTCTCGTTCATCCACGAGATTGCCGGGAATTCGGTCGAGGACGTCACCGAGGCCATCCTGACCGAGGCCGCCCTGCCCCGGATCCCGCCGGAGGATGTCGATCTCCAGACCTTCCGCTTCGACCACATCCGCGATCTGCGCAAGCACGAACGGACGTGACGCAGGCCGGATAGCCTGCGCCGCCACCCGGCCGGACTTACACCAGAAGAACGGTCGATCCCGTGGTCTTGCGTGCGGCGAGATCGGCATGCGCCTTTGCGGCGTCCTTCAGCGGATAAGTCTGGTGCACCTCGATCTTGACCGCACCGGACTTGACGACGTCGAACAGTTCATTCGCCATCGCGACCAGATTTTCGCGCTTGGCGGCGTAGGTGAACAGCGTCGGGCGGGTAACGTAGAGCGAGCCCTTCTGGGCCAGCAGGCCGAGATTGAGCGGTTCGACCGCGCCCGAGGACGCACCGAACAGCGCGGCGACGCCGAGCGGCGCGAGGCAATCCAGCGATTTCAGGAACGTATCCTTGCCGACGGAGTCGTAGACCACCGGAACCTTCTTGCCGCCCGTGATCTCGTCGACCCGCTTCACGAAATCCTCGCGCGTGTAGATGATGACGTGGTCGCAGCCATGCGTCTTGGCAAGCTTGGCCTTCTCGTCGTTGCTGACGGTGCCGATCACGGTCGCGCCGAGATGCTTGGCCCACTGGCCCAGGATCAAACCGACGCCGCCGGCCGCGGCATGCAGCAGGATGGTATCGCCGGCCTTCACCCGATAGGTTTGCCGGATCAGATATTGTGTGGTGAGCCCCTTGAGCATCATCGCCGCCGCGGTCTTGTCGTCGACGCCGTCGGGCAGCTTCAGCAGGCGGTCCGCAGGGATCAGCCTCGCCTCGGAATAGGCACCGAGCGGCGAGGCGCCATAAGCGACCCGATCGCCCGGCTTCAGATCGGTGACGCCGGGGCCGACCTCCTCGACGATTCCGGCGGCCTCGCTTCCGAGCCCGCTCGGCAGTTGCGCCGGGTACACGCCCGAGCGGTTGTAGATGTCGACGAAGTTGAGGCCGACGGCGGTGTGGCGGATGCGCGCCTCGCCCGGACCGGGCTTGCCGACGCTGACCTCCTCCCAGACCAGGACTTCCGGTCCGCCGGTCTTGTGAAAACGAATGGCATGCGTCATGGGCATTGCTCCCTTATCGTTGAGTGGAAATCCGAAAAGGCGGATTGGCCGGAGAAATAGGCATTCGGTCCGCCCGTTACAGTACAGACACGTAACAAGAATGTCACAGCGAGCGACAAACCTCCGCCGTTCCATCTCTGTTCGAAAGAGTTGATGACGCGCCTGGAGCAACCGGCAGTAGCTTTCCAGCGGGGTTTGGTGGTCGCCTGCGAAGGAGAGCCGAGATGCCAGCTTATGTACAGCATCATCAGGATGTCGAAATCGCGCCCGTGAATTGCCCCACCTGCATGGGGTTTCTGCCGATGTATGTGCGCGAGGTCGAACCGCATTGGAGCCTTGCCAAGATCGACTTTGTCTATGAATGCGCCGATTGCGGCGCCGAGGTCAGACAGACCATCCGCAAGCCGGAGCTGCTGCGGCACTGATTGCGCGAACGGCGAACCGCTCGACTATTTGCGCTAAGCGGAAAAACGCCGTTCACGCGGGTCTGATGCCTCCCAAACGAGGCTTGTTCTTTGCGGGGAACGCAGGCAGAACAAGCCTCAAGCAAGACCTTTGGGAGCGCCCTTTCGTGGCTGAACAGAAGGCCTCGACCTCGATCGAGGCAGTGGAGAGCGGCCTCGCCGCGCAGGGCTATATCGCGAGCCGGCAGATCGCCACCGCCGTCTATCTGTCGCAGCAGATCGAGAAGCCGATCCTGGTCGAGGGCCCCGCGGGCGTGGGCAAGACCGAGCTTGCCAAGGCGATCGCGGCCTGGCGCGGCATGAAGATGATCCGCCTGCAATGCTACGAGGGCCTCGACGAGGCCAAGGCGCTGTACGAGTGGAAATACGCCAAGCAGCTTCTCTATACCCAGATCCTCAAGGACAAGCTCGGCGAAGTTCTGGGCGGCGCGCAGACGCTGCATGCCGCGCTCGACCAGCTCCACGATTTCGGCGACGTGTTCTTCTCCAAGGAATTCGTCGAGCCGCGTCCCCTGCTCCAGGCGCTGGAGCAGCCGGGCGGCTGCGTGCTGCTGATCGACGAGATCGACAAGTCGGACGCGGAGTTTGAGTCGCTGCTGCTGGAGATCCTGTCCGACTTCCAGGTCACGATTCCCGAGCTCGGCACCGTCTCCGCCATCACGCCGCCGACCGTGATCCTCACCTCAAACAGCGAGCGCGACCTCGGCGACGCCTTGAAGCGGCGCTGCCTGCATCTGCATATCGGCTTCCCCGAGCAGCGGCTCGAGGAGCGCATCGTCGAAAGCCGTGTGCCCGGCATCTCGCAGACGCTGCGCCGGCAGATGGTCGGCTTCATCCACGAGATCCGCTCGCTGGATCTGAAGAAGCTACCGTCGGTCAGCGAGACCATCGACTGGGCGCGCGTTCTCGTGCTGCTCCAGGCCACGGAGCTCGACACCGAGATGGTCAAGGACACGCTCAACGTGCTCCTGAAATACGAAGCCGACATCGAGGCAGCAAGGCCGCAGGTGACGACCTTCATTGCCAAGGCGGCGCGGTCCAACGTCTTCGGTTGACGCCGATGCGCGAGAATCTCCATCGTTTCTTTCGGGCGGCCCGGGGCGTCGGCGTTCACGTCTCGCCTGCGGAAAGCATCGATGCGATGCGCGCGGTCAAGCAGGTCGGCTTTTCCGACCGGGCCATCCTGCGCGACTCCCTGCTGCTGACCCTTGCCAAGTCTCAGGACGAGAAGCTCGCACTCGGCGACTGCTTTGACCTGTTCTTCAGCCAGCCGGAGCCGCGGCAGGATCAGCCCGAGGCCGACAGCGACGAGAACGCCTCGCAGGATTCGGATCAGTCGCCCTCCTCCGGCTCGGCCAGCGAAGCAGGCGAAGGTCAGCCTCCCCAGGAGTTAGGCCCACTTGCGCAGATGCTGTTGTCGCAGGACCGCAATGCGATCGCAGCCGCCATCGCCAGCGCCTCCGGGGCTGCCTCCCTGTCGGATATACGCTACTCCACCCAGCGCGGCATCTTCTCGAGCCGCATCCTCGACGCCATGGGTCTGCAGCGCCTGCGCGACGATCTCGACGAGCTGACCGCGACCAATCCGGCACTGGCCGAACGTCTGCGCGCTGCGCTTGATGCCTTGCGCGAAGCGGTGCGCGACACGGTCTCCCAAGGGCTTGCGCTCTACGCCCGCGAGGAGGCCGAAAATCTCCGCAACGAGATCCTGCGCAACGCGCCGCTTGCGCGCATCGAGCGCCGCCAGGTCGCCGAGATGCGCGCCCTCATCCGTCAGATCGCGCGCCGCCTGCGCGAGCGCTATTCGAAGCCGCGCAAGCGCCAGCGCCGCGGTCATCTCGACGTCCGCCGCACGCTCCGTCGCAACGCGGCCTGGGGCGGTGTGCCGTTCCTCACCGCATGGAAGCGCAAGCATCGCGACAGGCCCAAGATCGTGGCGCTCTGCGACGTCTCCGGCTCGGTCGCACAGGTCTCCGACTTCTTCCTGCTGCTGATCCACTCGCTGCACGAGGTGGTCGACGACGTCCGCTCATTCGCGTTCTCCTCGCATATGATCGAGGTCAGCGAGATCCTGGAGAAGAACTCGCCGGAAGAGGCGATGGCCGAGATCATGTCAAAGGTCGGCTTCGGCTCGTCCGACTACGGCTCTTCGCTGGTCGATTTCGAGAAGGATTTCATGAGCGCGCTGACGCCGCAGACCACGGTGATCGTGCTCGGCGATGCCCGCAGCAACAATCTCGACCCGCGCGCCGACATCCTGCGCCGCATCTCCGAGCGTTCGAAGCGGCTGGTCTGGCTCAATCCCGAAGGACGGCTGGCCTGGGGCTTTGGCGATTCCGAGATGCCGCGTTACGCCACCTTTTGCAGCGTCGTGCGCCAATGCGCCACCGCGCAGCAGCTCGAGCGCGCCGTGTCCGATATCGTGGCGACTTACCAGTAGGTCCCGCTCGCGGCCAAACCTCGGTTGCGAAAGGTCAGTTTCGCGCAAGCTCCGCCTGGCCGACGTTACACTCCCGGAAGTGAAAGGCGATTTCGTCGAGCGCGCGCTGCTCCCATTCCTCGGCTTGCGCGAGCCAGAAAATCCGGCGTTCGAAATCGAGCGATGCACGCTCCCGGCACAGGGATTCCTGACTGCGAATTTCAACCAGCCTGTTCATGCACTCCACTCCTGCCGTGTGAAGTCATTCCCCGGGAATCAACGTAGCAGAATCCCGGACTGCTCGCCTCATGATTTCCAGGCATCTCGCGACACTGAATGGGACAGCGATACTTCCCATGCGCTGCGGTAGCTTGCAGCGCAGCATCAACCGCAGATCATCAATTGGTGATCGCCGCGCCGGCACGGTTCGCGATCGAGTGATCTCGCTCTCGTATCGCAACGAAGCGCGGCAATTTGTGAAGAGACGTTCTAAACGGCTCACCGAATTCCCGACTCATTGTCGTCGCACGGTCTTCATGCGGCGTCGCTAACAGAGGCGCCAACGGTCCCATCGCGCGAGGCAACATGAACAGCGATTCCGACGTCGAACTTGCACCGGACCAATGGGAAGCTCTGCGCACGCTTCGCAACCCACCGTCGAACGGTCGCCTGTCGAAGTCCTATCTCATCGAAGGCCTTGTCGAACTCGGCTTGGTCGTTATCAAGGACGGCGTGCCAGCGATGACACCGGCCGGCCGCAAGGTGCTCGTGCGCGGATCGTGCCGGCTGCTGGATCTCGTGGCGTGACAGGTTCGCGCTGATCATCTGCGCCGTTCCTCCGCTGGCACATCACCGCACCAGTCAGCCATTCCACTGCAGGAGAGGCGATCCATACGCCCTTCTCCAGACGGAGAGGAAACGCGGAAACCACGAGTGAGCCACCGCGCCCTTATAGGCCCAGGTGCGATATTTCAGACCGTGCTCGGAGATCAGTTCCTGATATCCGCCGTGGAGTTCGGTCGCGGTGCGAATGTCCTTCAATACGCCTTGCGCGCAGGAACGGTAGGTATCGCTCCCCGACAATTCATCGTAGTCCAGCATGCGATCGGCGAACTCGACGTTGAACGTCGGCCAGGAGGAGCGTCCCTGATAGGCGGGCGCCGCAATCTTGTGGATCACCTTGGTCCGCGGATTATCCACGGACACCAGGAAATGGAACGTGCTGGGGATGCGAAAGCGCGGCTCCGCAATGATGAGATCCGCGGTGGCGGCAAACAGCGTCCGCTCGCTCGCATCGTTCAGATCCCAGAAGCCGCGATGCACGCTGACGAAGTCCAGCGCGACCGAAGACGCCGGTGAGTTCGCCGGACCATCCAGGGAATGCCTGACATATCCGTCCCTGCCGAACAGACGGAGCAGATCCTTCTTGTACTGCGCAAGGTCGCACCCGAGCAGCCGCTTCAGCTCGATCTCGTCGACCAGCCCGAGCTGTACGCTCCACACGAAGGTCGTATGGACGCAAGCATTGGTCACGAAGCGCCGGCGCTCGGCACGGGTATCCGTTGCGGCGGAGCGAGGTGCATTTGTGTCACACAGCAAATACCTGCTGCCGCCGTCATCGAGTGGCTCGAGCTCGCTTGCGAGCTGCAGGATCGCACGCTTCAGGTCACCGCCATACTCGGCCAGCAGCAGGCGGCCGGCATGCGCGCATTGAGACATCGCCAGATAGGATGGCGCCCTCTGATCGGCGGAGATCATCTGTTGCAGGCCGGCCAGAATGCCGAGCAGCGTATCCGACGGACGCGAGAAGTAATTCACGCCGAGATATCGACGACGCCCCGCCGGGACGATGGTCGTCGTGACCACGCCGGCGCGAACCGCCTCCAGCAACAAACGGACGCTCTTGTCGAGTAGCCGAGCCCGCCGCACCGCGTCCTGTGCATCCATGATGGTCTCGGGGTCCAGGACATCGGGATAGAACCAGGCGAAGTCGCGGGGATAATAGGCGGATGCGTGCGGCGCGCCGGTGACGAGGAAGACCTCGGTCACCGAAAAGGCGCTGTCCATCGAGTGCCGGTAGAGGTCCTCGATGGCCGACAACGAATGATGCGATTCTCTCAGGAACCGATCCCCGAGAAAATTGACCGCCTGGAGGGCGTTGGCGAAAAACGTCGCAGCCGCACCCTGGTAGAATCGGTTTCCGTGATTTGAAGGCAACGAGATATCGCTATTCATATGGAGGCTAAAGTAACTCCGATGGTGCGGCCACCGCCCGGAGCTTGCCTGATTCGTATTTCTCCCGGATGACTTTCCGGCCTGCCGGTTCCGGTAGATTCGTGTATGAAACACGAGCCGAGCGAGGCCGATCTTGCCCAAGTCGGCCGGCGCACAGCGGAAACAATGACGGCGGAGGATTGATGACCGGCGCATCCCAACGGGACGAGCACTTCCTGCGCCTGTCCTTCGCGGTTGCCCGCCGCTCCCTCACCCATGGCAATCATCCGTTCGGCTGCATCGTCGTCGCGGACGACAAGGTGCTGATCGAGGCCGAGAACGGCTACATGCCGGAGCACGACGGCACCGCGCATGCCGAACGTCTCGCGGCGACGCAGGCCTGCCGCACGCTCAGCCGCGAGGTGCTGGCGACGGCGACGCTTTATTCTTCGGCAGAGCCCTGCGCGATGTGCGCCGGCGCGATCTACTGGGCCGGCATCGGCCGCGTCGTTTACGGCCTCAGCGAGCATCGCCTGCGCGGTGTCACCGGCAATCATCCGGAGAACCCGACCCTCGACCTGCCCTGCCGCGACGTCTTTGCCAGCGGGCAGCGGCCGACCGAAGTCGTCGGGCCGCTGCTCGAGGATGAAGCCGAAGCGCTGCACGAGGGCGCATGGACGAAGTAGATTGCGGTTTCTACTGGCTTGGACCGTCACAAATCTGCAACAGCGCCCGCGGGACGGACGTCTCTTCGCACCGGCGAAACCAAACGAGCCGCCGGTCCCAGCCGCCTGCCAAAGCGTTGAGCAAGGGATGACGCATTTTCACACCTTACGCCGGGGTTCAAACTGGCCCACTATTGGGGCACTTCACCATGCAAGCGCATCAACGAATGTTGGATTCGACACGTGACAGCCTGAATTCCGGCGCGTCCCCGCTGCTGCGGGCGATCGGGCTCACCAAACGCTATGGCGATTTCCTTGCCAACGATTCCATCGACATCGATATCTGGCCGAAGGAAATCCACGCGCTGCTCGGCGAGAACGGCGCCGGCAAGTCGACGCTGGTGAAGGCGATCTACGGGCTGATCCAACCCAGCGCCGGCGAGATCCGCTGGCAGGGCGAAGGCATGATTCTGTCCGGTCCCTCGGACGCGCGCCGCCGCGGCATCGGCATGGTGTTCCAGCACTTCTCGCTGTTCGACAATCTCACCGTCGCCGAGAACGTCGCGCTCGGCCTCGACGGCAAGGAGTCTTTCAAGGACATGTCGGCGCGGCTGGAGCAGGTGTCGAAGACCTATGGACTGCCGCTCGATCCCCGGCGCGAGGTCTGGCAATTGTCGGTCGGCGAACGCCAGCGCATCGAGATCGTCCGCGCGCTGATGCAGGATCCGAAATTCCTGATCCTGGACGAGCCCACCGCGGTGCTGACGCCGCAGGAAGCCGACCAGCTCTTCGTCGTGCTGGAGCGGCTCAAGGCCGAAGGCCGCGCTGTCCTCTATATCAGCCACAAGCTCGAGGAGGTGAAGCGGCTCTGCGACACCGCCACGATCCTGCGCGGTGGCAGGAAGGTCGCGACCTGCAATCCCAGGCTCGAGACCGCCGCCTCGCTCGCGCGCATGATGGTCGGCGGCGAGATCAAGGAGGTGAAGGCGGCATCCGGCCGCAAGACCACCGTGCCGCGGCTCGTCGTCAACGATCTGTCGCTGGCCCCCAGCGAAGCACATGGCGTACGGCTCGAACACATCTCCTTCGAGTTGAAGGGCGGCGAGATCCTCGGCATCGCCGGCGTCGCCGGCAACGGCCAGGACGAATTGTTCGCCGCGCTGTCCGGTGAGCGGTTGTCGAAGGACCCGGGCACGGTCGTGATCGAAGGTATCGCCGCCGGCCATCTCTCGATCACCCAGCGGCGCAAGCTGGGTGCGGCCTTCGTGCCCGAGGAGCGGCTCGGTCATGGCACGGCGCCACGCATGAAGCTCTCGGAGAACGCGCTGCTCACCGGTCATGCGGCCAGCGGCATGGTCCATCGCGGGTTCATCGATACCGCCGCCACGCTCAAGACCGTCGACCGCGCGACCGAGACGTTCGACGTGCGCAAGGCCAAGCGCGACCCGGAAGCAGCATCCCTCTCCGGCGGCAATCTGCAGAAGTTCATCGTGGGCCGGGAGATCCTGCGCAACCCCGCAGTACTGGTGGTGAGCCAGCCGACCTGGGGCGTCGATGCCGGCGCCGCCGCAGTGATACGCCAGGCGCTGCTTGATCTCGCAACAGCGGGCGCCGCCGTGCTCGTGACCAGCCAGGATCTGGACGAACTCACGGAGATCGCCGACCGCATCGCTGTGATGTTCCACGGCCGGCTCTCCGCACCGCTCGCAGCGAGCGAAGCGAGCCGCGAAAAGCTCGGCCTGCTCATGGGCGGCAGCAGCCTGGAGCCGAAGGAGGCCGCGCATGCAGTTGGTGCTTGAGAAGCGCGCCGAACGCTCTGGCACAATCGCCCTCGTCTCTCCGCTGATCGCGATCGGCCTCACGATCTCGACCATGGTCATGCTGTTCGCGATCCTCGGCAAGAATCCGCTGCTCGCCTTGCACGCCTATTTCATCGCGCCCTTGACCGACGGCTATTCGCTTCAGGAAATCGCGGTGAAGGCGACTCCGCTGGTCATGATCGCGATCGGGCTGTCGCTCTGCTATCTCGCCAATGCCTGGAACATCGGCGCCGAAGGACAATTCCTGATCGGCGCGGTCGCCGGAAGCTGGATCGCAGTGAAGACGCAGGGCACCGATGCCGGGGCCTGGGTGCTGCCGGCGATGTTTGTGCTCGCGGCCGCCGCGGGCGCGCTCTATGCGCTGATCCCGGCGATCTGCAAGGTGAAGTTCGGCGCCAGCGAGATCCTGACCAGCCTGATGCTGGTCTATGTCGCCGACCTCTTCCTCGACTATCTCGTGCGCGGGCCCTGGCGCGATCCGCACGGCTTCAACTTCCCGACCACGGCGGAGTTCGATCCCGTAGCGACGGTGCCGCTGCTGATCGAAGGCGGCCGGCTGCATCTCGGCTCGATCATCGCCTTGCTCGTCGTGGCGGTAGCGGCGATCCTGCTCGCGCGCACCATCAAGGGGTTCGAGATCCGCGTCGTCGGTGCGGCGCCGCGCGCCGCACGCTTCGGCGGCTTCAATGCCAACCAACTCGTCATCCTGACCTTCGCAGTATCAGGCGCGCTCGCGGGCCTCGCCGGAATCATCGAGGTCGCAGGTCCCGTCGGGCATCTCCAGCCCGGCATATCGCCCGGCTACGGCTTTACCGCGATCATCGTGGCCTTTCTGGGCCGGCTGAACCCGCTTGGGATATTGATTGCAGGCCTTTTCCTGGCGTTGACCTTTATCGGCGGCGAGCAGGCGCAGATCGCGATGAAGATCCCGTTGGACGTCACCAAGGTGTTTCAGGGTATTTTGCTGTTCTACGTACTCGCCTGCGATTCCCTGATCCTCTATCGTTTCAAGCTGGTGTTTTCGAGCCGACAGGTGACTCGTGGAGCTGGTTGAGGCCATCATCCTCGCGGTGCTCGCCGCGTCGACCCCGCTGCTGATCGCGGCGACAGGCGAGCTCGTGACCGAGCGCTCCGGCGTGCTCAACCTCGGCGTCGAGGGCATGATGATCGTTGGCGCGGCCTGCGGCTTTGCCGGCGCCTGGCTCACTGGATCGATTTTCATCGGCGCGCTGTTCGGCATCGTCGCGGGCACGCTGATGTCGCTGATCTTCGCGCTGATGACGCTCGGGCTCGCCGTCAACCAGGTCGCGACCGGCCTTGCGCTCACCATCCTCGGCGCTGGACTCTCCGGCCTGATCGGCGCCCGCTTCGTCGGCGAGCGCATCGCGCCGGCGGTGCATCTCGCCATTCCCGGCCTCACGGACATCCCGCTGATCGGCCGCGTGCTGTTCGGCGAGGACGGCTTCGTCTACTTCTCCGTCGCACTGATCGCCGGCGTCTGGTGGTTCCTGTACCGAACGCGGGCGGGATTGATCCTGCGCGCCTGCGGCGACAATCACGTTTCCGCACATGCCCTCGGCTATCCCGTGCTGCGCATCCGCACTTTCGCCGTGATGTTCGGCGGCGCCTGTGCCGGCCTGGCCGGCGCCTATCTGCCGCTCGCTTATACGCCGTTCTTCATTCCCGGCATGACCGCAGGCCGCGGCTGGATCGCGCTGGCGCTGGTGGTGTTCTCGTCCTGGCGGCCGGGCCGGCTCGTGGTCGGCGCCTATCTCTTCGGCGCGGTGACGATCCTGCAGTTGCACGCCCAAGGCTGGGGTGTCGGCATCCCCTCGCAGTTCATGTCGGCGCTGCCTTATCTTGCGACCGTCATCGTGCTGGTCCTGCTCTCCCGCGCGCGCACCGGCGGCTCGACCGCACCGGCTGCGCTCGGCGCCGTGTTCGTGCCCGACCGCTGAGCTTTCATTTCCGCGGCGTGCGCGATGGGGCGCGCACGTTGCGGGTCGTGGCCGTCCCCTGAAGTTTGGAGATTGATGATGAGGAAATCACTTCTTGCACTCGCTGCCGGGCTCTTGCTTGCCGGGAACGCCAGTGCAGCCTCCGCCGCCGACAAGCTGAAGGTCGGCTTCATCTATCTGGGTCCGATCGGAGATCTCGGCTGGACCTATCAGCACGATCTTGGGCGCCAGGCACTGGTGAAGGAATTGGGCGACAAGATCGAGACGACATATCTCGAGAACGTGCCCGAAGGCCCCGATGCCGAGCGCTCGATCGAACAGCTCGTCCGCGCCGGCAACAAGCTGATCTTCACGACCTCGTTCGGCTACATGGATCCGACGCTGAAGGTCGCCAAGAAATATCCGAACGTGCACTTCGAGCACGCCACCGGCTACAAGCGCAATCCGAACATGTCGACCTACTCGGCCAAATGGTATCAGGGCCGCTACATTCAAGGCCTGATCGCGGCCAAGATGTCGAAGGCCGGCGTGCTCGGCTATATCGGCTCGTTCCCCATTCCCGAGGTCGTCTCCGGCATCAACGCGACGATGCTGGCGGCGCAGACCATCAACCCGAACATCAAGGTCAAGATCATCTGGGCCAACACCTGGTTCGACCCGGGCAAGGAGGCCGACGCCGCCAAGGCGCTGATCGACCAGGGCGCCGACATCATCATGCAGCACACGGATTCGCCTGCCGCGATGCAGATTGCCAGCGAACGCGGCAAGCTCGCCTTCGGCCAGGATTCCGAAATGATCAAGTTCGGACCCAAGACCCAGCTGACCTCGATCCTCGACACCTGGGGCCCCTATTACATCGAGCGCGTCAAGGCCGAGCTGGCGGGAACCTGGAAATCCGAGGACACATGGGGCGGCCTCGACAGCCACATGTTCTCGATGGCGCCGTACACCAACATGCCTGACGACGTGAAAAAAATGGCAGAGGATGCCCAGGCCGCGATCACCGCTGGCAAGCTGCATCCGTTCAAGTGCCCGATCGTTGGGCAGGACGGCAAGCCGGTGGAATGCAAGGGCGGCGATCACCTCGACGACGGCCAGATCCTCGGCATGAATTTCTACGTCAAGGGCATCGACGACAAGCTTCCGGGCAAGTAGCACGCTTCTTGCTTGACCCAGATCACCTGCTCCTCCCGGAGGAGGTTCGGAGGGGGTGGCCAGAAGCACCCGGCACTTGTGGTCGCCCCCTCTTTCAATTCCTGTCCCTATCCGGCCTGCATGGCCCGCCCGGCCGAGCTGTGGCGGCGGATGAGGTCGGCGACATCGAGGCCCGGAATCGCGCCGTCGATCACGGTCCATCGTCCCGCCACCATCACCCGGTCTGCCCGATGCGCCCCGCATAGCACCAGGGCGGCCAGGGGATCGCCATGGCCGGAGAAGCGCAATTCGTCGAGCTTGAAGAGCGCGAGATCGGCGGCCTTTCCGACTGCGATTTCGCCGAGTTCCGGCCGTCCGACGCAGGCCGCCGATCCCTTGGTGGCCCAGCGCAGCGCATCCTTGTGGCTGACCTTGGTCACGCCATAGCGCGCCCGTTGCAGCAGGAAGGCGGCGCGAACCTCCTGCATCAGGTTCGAGCCGTCGTTCGAGGCCGAGCCGTCGACGCCGATCCCGATCCCGACCCCGGCCTCCTCCATTTCGCACACCGGACAGCAGCCGGAGGCCAGCAACTGATTGCTGCACGCGCAATGGCTGATGGTCGTTCTGGCCTTGCCGAGCCGCTTCATCTCGTCCGCATTGAAGAAAATGCCATGGGCCAGCCACGTGCGCGCATTGAGCCAGCCGCATTGCTCGAGATAGTCGAGCGGGCGGCAGCCATACATCTGCTCGCAGAATTTGTTCTCGTCCTCGGTCTCGGCGAGGTGGGTATGCAGGCGCACGTCGAGTTTTTCTGCGAGATCGGCGGTGGCGCGCATCAGCGAGGTCGTCACGGAAAACGGCGAGCACGGCGCCAGCGCGATCTGCACCATCGCATCCGCGCCGCGCTGGTGATGCTTCGCCACCACGCGCGCGCTGTCGGCGAGAATGGTGTCCTCGTCCTGCACGACGCTGTCGGGCGGCAGGCCGCCGTCGCGTTGCGACAAATTCATCGAGCCGCGCGTCAGCAGCACGCGCATGCCGAGCCGCCTTGCAACACCGACCTCGATATCGACGGCGTCTTCGAGCCTCGCCGGGAAGACATAGTGATGATCCGTCGTGGTGGTGCAGCCGGAGAGCAGCAGCTCGGACATCGCCACGGTGACGCCGAGCTCGAGCGCTTCAGGCGTCAGCCGCGCCCACACCGGATAGAGCGCCTGTAGCCAGGGGAACAGCTCGCGGTCCATCGCCGCCGGCAGCGCCCGCGTCAGCGTCTGGTAGAAATGATGATGGGTGTTGATCAGGCCCGGCAGCACCACGTGTTCGGCCGCATCGAACACCGCGACATCAGCGGTCGCAGGCGTGCCGCCGGCCGGGACGAGCTCGACGATCCGGCCGTCCTTCACCACGATCCCGCGCTCGGCACCGCCTGCGAGGATGGCCAGGGGATCCCTGATCCAGATCGGCATTGAATCGCTCATGATCCCGCTCCTCGCATCCCCTGACGGCAGGCTCACAAGGCTGGCACCAGCCTCAATACCATCCCGCTGCGACTTGTTGTTGCGACTTGGCTCCGGTCTTGCAAGACTCAGGCGCACGATTCACCGGGTCGAAGCTTTGGCGCAGCCATGGATTTGAATACCATCACAGCGATCGCCCATCCGCAATCGCGCGCGCAACTGCCCGACTGGACGACAGGGGATGCCTGGCTCGCGGGCGGCACCTGGCTGTTCTCGGAGCCGCAAACGCAGCTGACGCGGCTGATCGATCTTACCGATTTGAAATGGCCGGCGCTGACGATTACGGAGCGCCATCTCTCGGTGGCCGCCACCTGCACCATCGCAGAGCTCGATGGTCTCGCCTGCCCGCCTGACTGGCTCGCAGCACCGCTGATCGGCCAGTGCTGCCGTGCGTTCCTTGCCTCGTTCAAGATCTGGAAGACCGCGACCGTCGGCGGCAATCTCTGCATGTCGCTGCCGGCGGGACCGATGATCTCGCTCACCGCCGCGCTCGACGGCGTCTGCACCATCTGGAAGGCCGGCGGCGGCGAACAGCGAATTCCTGTCGCCGAGTTCGTCACCGGCAACCAGCGCAATCGGCTGACGCCGGGCGATCTGCTTCGCCAGATCGATATTCCGATTGCCGCGTTGAAGCGCCGCACCGCCTTTCGGCAGATCTCGCTGGCGCCTGTCGGCCGCTCGGCGGCGCTTCTCGTCGGCAGCCTTGATACCGATGGCACCCTGACGCTCACAATCACCGCATCGACCGTGCGGCCGATCCAGCTCCTCTTTCGCAAAGTCCCGGATGCGAGCGCGCTTCGTGCCGCGCTGGTGCAGCAGATCACCGATGAGCTGTACCACACCGACATCCACGGCCAGCCGCTCTGGCGCAAGCACATGACACTGCGGCTCGGCGAGGAGATCCGCGGCGAACTCCTGGCCGGAGAGCCCTCATGAGCTTCGAGATCAACGGCAAGCCATTTTCGCAAGCGCCACGCACCGGCCAGTGCCTGCGCACGTTCCTGCGCGAGCTCGGCTATTTCGGCGTGAAGAAAGGTTGCGATGCCGGCGATTGCGGCGCCTGCACCGTGCTGCTCGACGGCGAGCCCGTGCATAGCTGCCTGATTCCGGCGTTCCGCGCCGAGGGACGCAGCGTGACCACGATCGAAGGTCTTGGCGGGGAGCACGGCGACCATCCGATGCAGCAGGCCTTCCTCGATGCGCAAGGCTTTCAATGCGGCTTCTGCACTGCCGGCATGATCCTGACCTGCGCCTCGCTGAACCAGGCCCAGCGCACCGATCTCGGCACGGCGTTGAAGGGCAATATCTGCCGCTGTACCGGCTACCGCTCGATCGAGGATGCGATCCTCGGCAAGACCAATGTCGAGGCGAGCGTCGAGGCCGGTGCCGCATTCGGCCGCAGTCTGCCGGCGCCGGCGGGCCCCGACATCGTGCGCGGTACGGCCCGCTACACTTTCGACACCGCCATCGACGGCCTGCTGCACATCAAGCTGGTTCGGTCACCTCACGCCCACGCCAGGATCGTCGCGATCGACAAGTCGGACGCCCTTCGCGTTCCCGGCGTTCATGCGGTGCTGACGCATGAGGATGCACCATCGGTCCTGATCTCGACTGCGCGGCACGAGATGGACTGGATGGACCCGGAGGACACCCGCATTCTCGACGACGTCGTCCGCTTCATCGGACAGCGGGTTGCCGCCGTCGTCGCCGAGAGCGAAGCCGCCTCCGAGGAGGCGTGCCGGCGGATCAAGGTCGAATATGAGGTTCTCCCCGCGCTGATCGATCCGGAGCAGGCGATGGCGCCGGGCGCGCCCGTCATTCATCCTGACCGCACCACCGCGAACCGCATCGCCGACGCCAGGCGCAACCTCGCCGCGGAGACGCATGGCGAGTTCGGTGACGTCGCGGCGGCGCTCGCGACGTCCGCCGTCACCTTCGAGGGCACCTTCCACAGTCATCGCGTACAGCACGCCGCGTTGGAGACCCATGGCGGCCTCGCCTGGCTCGATCCTTCCGGCGTGCTCAACGTCCGCACCTCCACCCAGGTCCCGTTCCTGACCCGGCGCGCACTGGCGAACATCTTTGAGCTCCCCATGGACAAGGTCCGCGTGTTCTGCGAGCGCGTCGGCGGCGGCTTTGGCGGCAAGCAGGAGATGTTCGTCGAGGACATCCTTGCGCTCGCTGCGCTGAGGACCGGACGTCCCGTGAAGCTGGAGCTCACGCGCGAGGAGCAATTCATCGCGACCTCGACGCGGCACCCGATGCGGGTCCACATCAAGGCCGGCGCCGATGCCGACGGCAAACTCACCGCGCTTCAGCTCGACGTGCTCTCCAACACCGGAGCTTACGGCAATCACGCCGGCCCGGTGATGTTCCATGCGCTGGCCGAGTCCATCAGCGTGTACAATTGTCCGAACAAGCGGGTCGACGGCGCCGCCGTCTATACCAACACCGTGCCGGCGGGGGCGTTTCGCGGCTACGGCCTGCCGCAGGCGCTGATCGCGGTGGAAGCCGCGATCGACGAGCTGGCAAGGCAGCTCGGCATCAGCCCCTACGAGATGCGCCGGCGTAACATCGTCAGGCTCGGCGACCCCATGCTGTCGCCGCCGCCGTCCGAATTTCACGACGTCGTCTATGGCTCCTACGGGCTCGACCAATGCCTCGACCTCGTCGAGCGCGCCATGCAGGCCGGTGGCCCGCAGCCGGAGCTTTCGCCGGAATGGCTGCTCGGCGACGGCATCGCCCTCACCATGATCGACTCCGCGCCGCCGGCCGGGCACATCGCCGACGCCATGATTGCGCTCAACGAGGACGGCGGCTTCGACCTCACCGTCGGCACGGCCGAATTCGGCAACGGCACCAGCACGGTGCATCGGCAGATCGCAGCAACCACGCTCGCGACCACCGTCGACCGAATCCGTCTGCGCCAGTCCGATACCGCCCATGGCGGCCACGACACCGGCGCCTATGGCAGCGCCGGCACCTTCGTCGCCGGCAAGGCGACGCATGCGGCTTCCATGCAGCTTGCGACCGAGCTGAAGGCGGCGGCGGCCGATGCCTGGCTGTGCGACGTCCAGGCCTGCGTGCTCGAGGACAATGCCGTCGTCAGCGGCGTCCGGCGCATGCCTTTTGCCGAGCTGGCGAAGCTCGCCCGCGACCGCGGACGGCCATTTGCGGGCAGCGGCAATTCCACGGGCACGCCGCGTTCGGTCGGCTTCAACGTCCAGGGGTTTCGCATCGCCGTGAACAAGGGCACCGGCGAGCTCAGGATTCTCAGGAGCGTGCAGGCGGCGGACGCCGGGGTCGTCGCCAACCCCATGCAGTGCCGTGGTCAGGTCGAAGGCGGCGTCGCGCAGGCGCTCGGCGCTGCGCTCTACGAGGAGATGGTGATCGACGCCGACGGCCGCGTCGCCAACCCGAAGTTCCGCGACTATCACCTGCCCTCGTTCGGCGACGTGCCGCGCACGGAGGTGTTCTTCGCCGACACGTCCGACACGATCGGGCCGCTTGGCGCAAAGTCGATGAGCGAGAGCCCGTACAACCCGGTCGCCGCCGCGCTCGGCAACGCAATCGCCAATGCAACCGGCATCCGCTTCACCGCGCCGCCCTTCAAGCCGGACCGGCTGTTTCCCGCGTTGCTCGACAAGTTTGGTTAGGTATGTTTGGGAGGTCTCATCCATGACCAGCGAAGTCCATCCAGTCGACGAGGTTCTGCCGGTCCCACGCCTCTTGGCGCTCGGGCTCCAGCATGTGCTGGTGATGTATGCCGGCGCGATCGCCGTGCCGCTGATCATCGGACGCGCATTGAAGCTGCCGCCCGAGGATGTCGCCTTCCTGATCAGCGCCGACCTGTTCGCCTGCGGGCTCGCGACGCTGGTGCAATGCATCGGCTTCCCCGGCGTCGGCATTCGCCTGCCCGTGATGATGGGCGTGACGTTCGCGTCAGTCGGTCCGATGCTGTCGATGGCGGCAGCGCCTGATATCGGTCTGCTCGGCATCTACGGCTCCGTCATCGCCGCGGGCATCTTCGGCATCATCGTCGCACCGTTCGTCAGCAGACTGTTGCCGCTGTTTCCTCCGGTGGTCACCGGCAGCATCATTCTGATCATCGGCATCTCCTTGATGCGCGTCGGCATCAACTGGGCCGGCGGCGGCCTGCCGACACTGACCAAGATGGTCGACGGCGTCGCCGGCAGCTTTCCCAATCCGGCCTATGGCCAACTGCAGGGCCTCGGCATCTCGTTGTTCGTGCTGCTGTTCATTCTCGGCCTGATCAAATGGGGCACCGGCTTCCTCGCCAATGTCTCGGTGCTGCTCGGCATCATCGCCGGCGCCGTGCTCGCGAGCATTCTGGGCGTGATGCATTTCGACAAGGTCGCCGCCGCCTCCTGGGGCGCGCCGATCATCCCTTTCCGCTTCGGCATGCCGCAATTCCATCTGGTGCCCGTTATGACCATGTGCGTCGTCATGATCGTGGTGATGATCGAATCGCTGGGCATGTTCCTCGCACTCGGCGACATCACCGGCAAGACCGTCGACCGCGAGGCGCTGAGCCGGGGCCTGCGCGCGGACGGCGTCGGCACGCTGCTCGGCGGCATCTTCAACACCTTTCCGTACACCTCGTTCTCGCAAAATGTCGGCCTCGTCTCGGTCACTGCCGTGCGCTCGCGCTGGGTGACCGTGACGGGCGGTTGCATCATGCTCGTGCTCGGCTTGTTGCCGAAGCTGGCCGCATTGGTCGAGGCGGTGCCGCTGGTCGTGCTCGGCGGCGCAGGCCTCGTGATGTTCGGCATGGTAGCCGCAACAGGCGCGCGCATCCTCACCTCGGTCGATTTCCGCAACAACCGCTACAATCTGTTCATCGTCGCGGTCTCGATCGGCTTCGGCCTGATCCCGCTCGCCGCCCCCGGCTTTTTCCGGAATATGCCCCACGATCTCCAGCCGCTGCTGGAGTCCGGCATCCTGCTCTGCGCGATCGTTTCCGTGCTGCTCAATGCCTTCTTCAACGGCCTGAGCGGCGGCGCGACAGCGGAGGCGGACGCGGCGACGGTCGCCTCATCCGCGCAACACGTTTAACTGCCGCGATAGGTCGAATAGCTCCAGGGCGTGACCAGCAAGGGAACGTGATAGTGGCTTTCCGGCTCGCCGATCGCAAAGCGCAGCGGGATATCGTCGAGGAAGGGCGGGTCGGACAGCGGCACATTGCGTTCGGCGTAATATCTGGCGACGCTGAATCTGAGCTCGTAGCGGCCGATCGGCAGCGGGCGGCCGCCGATCAACGGCTGGTCGGTGCGACCGTCGGCATTGGTCACCGCGCGTGCGATGACGCGGCTCTCGCCGAGGCTCGCGAGCTCCACCAGCTCGATCGGGATGCCGGCCGCGGGCTTGCCGACGTGATTGTCCAGCACATGGGTCGAGAGCCGGCCATGCACCTTCAACTTGTCGTCGGCAAGGACGAGCTGATCCAGCCGTAGCGCGGAGATACGGCCGATTTCCTCGATCGCGCGTCGCGTCTCCGTCTTTGCGATGTTGCGCAAGCGCGTCTCGAAGTCGCGCAGCACGGAATCCTTGGTGTGACGGCGCACGCAGACGATGTAGGGGAAGCCGAACTTGTCGCGGTAGGCGTTGTTGACGCGCTCGAACGCAGCGTACTCGGCCTCCGACAACCGGTCGAGGCCGGCACTGTTCTGCTCGTCGGTCGATTCTGCCGTCAGGCCCGCCGCGCGCTGGGTCTTGTTGGCGAGATCGGGATGCGCCCTTATCAGCGCCAACTGAACATCAGGCTCGGCGCTCTGGATCGCCGCCATCAGGGCCGTGTGCAACTGGTTGATACCGGCGAACGGCCGCTTGCCGGCGAGCTGCTCGGCGATCCACGGCGAGTATTCGACGACGTTGGCGAGCGCCGCGACAAAATCGACGTGGCTTGCTGCATTGAGATCGGCCAGCGAGATCTGCGACATCTTTCACCCGATCTCGAATGCGTCGGCCGCCAGATGGGCGTGCTTGTCATGCCAGTGCCGTGCGATCTGCAATCGCGTCGGCACCCAGACGCGGTCGTGCTTGCCGATGTAATCCAGGAAGCGGATCAAGCCGGCAGCGCGGCCGGGCCGGCCGGCGAGACGGCAGTGCAGGCCCACCGACATCATCTTCGGCGCGCTCTCGCCTTCGGCATAGAGCACGTCGAAGGCATCCTTCAAATAGGTGAAGAACTGCTCGCCTTCGGAAAAGCCCTGCGGGTTGATGAAGCGCATGTCGTTGGCATCGAGCGTATAGGGGATGACGAGCTGCTTGCCGCTCCTGCCCTTGATCCAATAGGGCAGATCGTCGGCATAGGAGTCGCAGAGATAGAGGAAGCCGCCTTCCTCCATCAGCAGGCGGTTAGTATTGATCGAGGAGCGTCCGGTGTACCAGCCGAGGGGGCGCGAGCCGGTGGCTTCGGTATGGACGCGGATCGCCTCCGCGATCTCGGCGCGCTCCTGCGCCTCGGACATGTCCTTGTGCTCGATCCATTTCAGGCTGTGGCTGGCGATATCCCAGCCGGCCTCATTCATGGCAGCGACGATCTCGGGATTGCGCTTCAACGCGGTAGCGACGCCGAACACCGTGGTCGGCCAGTTGCGCGCGGTGAACATCCGCCACAGCCGCCAGAAGCCGGCGCGCGAGCCATATTCGAACATCGATTCGATATTGGCGTGGCGCTGACCCGGCCAGGGCTGCGCGCCGAGCACGTCGGACAGAAACGCTTCCGAGGCGCGGTCGCCGTGCAAAATGTTGTTCTCGCCGCCTTCCTCGAAATTGACGACGAACTGCACGGCTATCCGGGCATCGCCGGGCCATTGCGGGTGCGGCGGGTTGCGGCCATAGCCACGGAGATCGCGCGGGTAGCTTGTGTCGGTCACTCAGACTTCCTCGAAACGAATCGGCAGCGCGCCGTTCCACAGCACGCTCTTGCCCAGCGTCGCCAGGTTCTCGAGGCCCGAGGTCAGCGTGATGAAATGGTTGCCGGCGAGCTGGCCCATCTTGCTTGCAAAGCGCACCCCGCCATAGGCGAGCAGGATCTCGGTCTCGCTGATGCCGCCGGGATAGAGGATGATCTGGCCGGGCGCGGGGTAGCTCGTGTGGTTCTCGTAGCCCACGCCGAAATCGAGATCGCCGAGCGGCATCCATACGCCCTCGCCGCTCCAGCGCACATGGATGATGTGGCTTTCGAACGGCAGCGCCTTGCGGAAGGCGGCGACGGTCTTGGGTGCCAGTTGCTCCTCGAAGCGGGCATCGAAGCTGAAATCGCCCGCACAGATAGCGAGTTTGCCCATTTCATCTCTCTGAATCGGGGCCGGTGGCCCGTCGGACACTTTCCAGCAAAGAGCACTCCCGACAACTTCGCGCAAGTGCCGCGGCAACATCACCTGCGGTCGCAGGACCAGCCGAAAATGCCGCTCCGCCGCGTCTCCGGTTCCGGCTCGGCGGCGGGCAGCGGCGCCTCCGTCCGTTCCGCTTGCGGGGGCGGCGCGGACAGGGTCTCGCATGTCATGGCATAGACCAGCTTGCCATCCGCGGTACGCCCGGTCGGGGCACAGGGATCGGGATGCGCCGCGTTGGTCTTCGGCATTTTGGCTTGCGCGGCCGCCGGGGAAGCCATCAGCAGCAGGTCCAGCAGATATCTCGACATCGTTGTCGCCTTACGCAGCATTCGCCCATTGAACCGGATTGCCACCGGCAAGTCCATCGGTGCCAGCGGGCCGCGATTGCCGAATAATTAGCCGGCATGCCGGCGCACTCTCTCCACATCGTCATTGCGAGGAGCCCTTGCGACGAAACAATCCAGAATCCCTTCGCGGAGGGATCCTGGATTGCTTCGTCGCTTCGCTCCTCGCAATGACGGAGTGTTTGGTTGCAGACACGCCTTATCGTTCTCGCGGCTTAAATCGCCCGAGCTTTGCTTCATCTCTCACCCTCTTGTCCAAGAGGGCACAGGGAAGGCCGGGTGCCGACAGGCACCCGCGGTCCGCTGCGCGACATGCGCACGCAAAAAGAACCGCACAGCAGCATACAGGTGGTGCCGATCACTCGGCCTTCCCTGCG
>NZ_JBHLEV010000006.1:0-370558 GCF_042263385.1 Bradyrhizobium tunisiense | reverse complement strand
CAGGGCGACACAGGCGCGATCGTCCCATCACGCTCTGGTCCATTGACTGGCGTGCTGATCAGAACGTTGCGCCGGCCTTGAGCAGATAGGTGCGGCCGGGCAGCGGATAAGCGCTGAAGCGGCCGTCCGTGAAGGTGCTTGCGATGGCGTAATCGTAGTAGAGCGCATTCAGCACATTGTTGACGCTGAGCGACCAGAAGTAGCGGTCAACCTGGCCGCTGAGCTTGAGGTCGATCGTGCCGTTGGCGGGAATCGGCTTCTGGGTGCCCGCCTGATCGTTGTCCATGCGCCGCTCGCTCCAGAAGCGCGCGGTGGCGTCGAGCACCAAATAGTTCTGCCAGATGTTCCAGGTGACGCCCGCACTCGCGGTGTAGCGCGACACCAGCGGCACGTCATTGCCGGTCCAGATGCCTTCGCGGAAGACGGCGCGGGTATAGGCCATGCCGGAGCGCAGCAGCAGAGCGTCGTTGACGCGATAGGACAGGCTGGTCTCCGAGCCGTAGCGGCGGGTCGGATCGAGGTTGGTGTTGTAGAACAGCACCGGGTTGAAATGGACCTCGTTGGTGAGGTCCATCAGATAGAGGCTGCTCTGCAGCTGCAGTCCGCCGCCCTTGATGCGCAGGCCGCCCTCGATGTCCTGCGAGGTCTGGGTCTTGAGTTGAAACGTTTGCGGGATCGCAGCGAAGGTCAGGGGATCGAAGGACGGCCCTGAGGACAGGCGCTCGTCCACGTCGGGCGTGCGGAACGCGCGCGCGGCGCGGCCGAACAGCGAGACCACCTCATTGAGGCGATGCTCGGCCCCGAGATGCAGCGCATATTGGGTTTCATCGCTCTGGAGCGGGAGGGCGCCGATGTCGGCGTTGAACGGCGCCGCCGGGTCGAAATTGTCGCGCGCCGCAAGATTGATCGTCTGCACCCGCGCGCCATAGGAAATGTCAGTCGTAGGCGACACGCCCAATGTGTGCTGAAAATAGCCCGCAACCGTCTGCTGCCTGAGGTCGTAATCATGCCAGGGGGAGAGCCCCTGCCCGGCGCCGCGGTTCTGCTGAAAGCTCGCGTCGTAATAGTCGATGCCGGTGAGGAGCTGCGATGGCATTCCGAGCAGCAGGCTCTTCACGCTGAGCCGCGGCGTGATCGACCACGTGGTCAGATGGGAATCGGCATAGGTCGACGTGAAGAAGCCCGGAACCGGCACCGGGCTGGAGAAGAACGCACTCTGCTGTTTCTTGTCGCGCACGCCGCCGTCGACGATGAGATCGACGCCGTTGACGAGGGTCTTGGTGAAGCCCGCGGTCACACTGAAGCCCTGCTGGTTGGCATAGTTGAACGGCGTGCTGGTCCCTCGCCGGTCGGTCGCGACCTCGTCGAGGCCGATCGATGGGTCGACGGTCCGCCCGCCCGGCAGCCGCAATTCCTGATGATCGCCCGTGACGGTGAGAAAAGCGGTCAGGCCCGGTGTCGCGTAATTGAGATTGCCGACGCCGTTCTGCTGGGAATAGCGGTTGTTGTCGCGGTAGCCGTCGGTCCCGACGGCGTTGCCATAGAACGAGGTAGACCACGGACCGGCATTGAGCGAGGTCGAGACGTTGCCGACTTTCGTGTTGAACGAGCCGAAGCCGGCCTCGATGCGCGCGGTCACGGGCGGTCCGCCGACGCCGCTCTTGGTGACGATGTTGATCACGCCGCCGACAGCGTTGTCGCCATAGAGCACCGCTCCGGAATTGCCGCGCGTGATCTCGATACGCTCGATGGAATTGAGCGGGATGGTGGAGAGGTCCACCTGTGCCATGTCGATGTCGTTCAGCCGCCGTCCATTGACCAGCACCAGCGTGTTGGCGGTGGCAAACGCGCCGAAGCCGCGCAGGTCCACGCCGGTCTTGGCACCGATCGGGCCGCCATAGAACGTCGTGATCTGGGCCCCCGGCGTCTGCGTCGCGATGATCTCGGCCAGCGTCTGCGACGGCGCGTGCGCGATATCCGCGGCCGTGACGACGGTCGTGGCAGCACCGACGATACCGCCGTTGCCGGCGACAGCCTCGACGGCCGAGCCGGCGCCATTGCCCGACGGCGCGACATCGGCCGTCGCGCGGGGCCTCGTCGCGCCGTCACCGGTCGCCCTGGCCCGCGTGCGGTTCTGGTCGTCGGGCTTGGTCACTTCAATCGGTGGCAGCTGCTCGGCAAGGACCTGCTGGGCGAAGGCCGGAGAGAGATCGAGCGAATGGAAGGCAACGGACGCGAACAGGCCAGCGCTGAGGCGCCCGGCGGCAGAGACAAGACGGGACACAATTGTAAACCTCGGTATGACGTCAGTGGCACGTCACAGCGAACGAGGTTTCACGGTGGAGCGATGGATTGCTCCGGTGAAGCCGATGTCTGCACTCCCCGACCGACATCTTCGCGTGTGACCACGGCTGACGGCAGGTCTCCTGGCTCGCGGGTCGTTACCTTACGTCGCCTTCCCAGGACCGAGTTCCCAGTGGCATAGGACGAAAGATTCACCGCTTACAGTTGCGGGGGCAGCCGTGGCGTTGAGACAATTCCCGTTGGGACAATCCCGCACCACATTCCCTTTTGATCTCCCTGAGGAGAACCGTCACCGATCAACTTACGTGTCGTTCCGCCGGGGAGTCAATCGACCGGTGGCCGTTGTCACCGCGCTCAGGTCCGCCCTCGCAAACGCTGGGCCTGTGCCCAGGCGGCAGCGACGTCGCGTGGCGGAACATCGACGCGCTTGATCGGAGTCAATTCGCCGGAGGCCGAGACGATCGCGGTTTCCTCGCGTCGGCAGCGCGTGCAGACAAAGCGGACCTCATGCGGGGACGCCCACCAGCTCGATCGCTTCACGTTGACCGCCATCGGCCAGGCATCGCAGTGCGAGCAGGACACCAGAAATCGACCGGGATCGAGCATACCCATTTCATCGGACTCCGCGTCCTTCCGCTTCTTCAATGATTAACCCAGGTGAATCGTTCCGGTGCCCAAGCACCGCCGGTTGCTCTCAGCGCGCGCCCTTGAGGGTGCAGGAGGTCGTGCACGTGACCGTGGTGCCGCGATCGCAGGATCTGCAGGCATTGACACACTGGTTCATGTCGCGGGGATTGTACGAGCTGTAGTTCCGCATCGGGCAGGCCGATGTCGAGCCGGTGATGTCCTGATCCTGATTGCAGGACGCCGTCATGAGCGCGAATATGATCACGGCAACGAGGCGCATGTGATTGCCCTGTCGAGCATGGCAAATGACACTCGCGAGGCACGCTGCACTGCAGCGAACCCCGGCCTTCCCAGCACGAGCGATCGCCCGCTGCGTCAAGGATGCGCGCCAAACCTTAAGAACGGATTGCAGCCGGCCTCAGGCCGCGGCCTTGGTCGCGATCGCCTGCCGCATGTCCGTCGCCAACTGACGGTACTGCTCCGAAAGCTTCAGATAGAACTCGCGCTTGGTGCTGTCGGTCGCGAGCTTGGCAATCAGCTCGCATTCGGCGGTCAGTGTCTCGAACCGTTCCAGCCTGTCCTGAAGTTCCGTCATCGGCGTGTCCCCGTCAAACGCCTCAAGGACATTCAACCTAAGCCCGGGAAATAGGTCACGGCGAACATCGTTATCGAGTAGAAACAATTTTTCCGGGGCGGCAGCTATTTGCTGTCCAGCCGCCAGGCGCCGTCCCAGCCGGCGTCCGGCGGGTTCGCCTCGAACTGCGCGATGCGGCCGAGCATCGCGCGCGACGGTCCGTCGCCGGGGACGGCTTCGAGCGCCGCGTTGAAGGCCGCGCGCGCCTCCTCGAAGCGCCGGGCGCGATAGGCGGCGAGCGCTTCGGCATAGTGCATGCGCAGGCTCTCCTGTGCGCCGGTGAGCGCGCCCGCCCTCGCCATCACTTCGAAGATCGCCTGCGGCGCGCTCTGGCCGGCGACCGCGAGACGATCGATCTCGCGCAGTTCGAGCCGCGATCCGACCGCATCAGCGGTGGCCTGCGCGATCAGGATGCGGGTGCCGTAAACCTTGTTGACGGCCTCAAGCCGGGAAGCGAGGTTCACGGCATCCCCCATCACCGTAAAGCTCATCATCAATTCGGAACCGATGCTGCCGGTCAGGACCTCGCCGGTGGCGATGCCGACCCGCAAATCGCACGGTGCCGGCATGGCGCGGATGCCGAGCAGGTCGGGCAGCTGCTTCTGGAGCGCCGGCACCTGCTCGGTCATCTCGATGGCGGCGAGGCCCGCGAGCAACGCCTGCTCGTCGTCCTCGATGAAGGGCGGGCCCCAATAGGACATGATGGCATCGCCGATATATTTATCGATGATGCCGCGGTTGCCCCTGATGGGTGCGGACATCATCGTGAAATAGTGGTTCATCACCCGCACGAGGCCGCGCGGGGTCATGCCCTCGCTCATCGCGGTGAAGCCGCTCATGTCGCAGAACATGATGGTCATGACCCGGCGCTCGCCGTCGATCGCGATCTCCGGCCGGTCGATCAGCCCCTGCACCACCTTGGGATCGATGTAGCGGCCAAAGGTCTCGCGGACGCGCTCGTTGTGCCTGAGCTGCTCGGTCATGCGGTTGAACGCCGCGGCGAGTTCGCCGATCTCGTCCTGGGTGGAGACGGTGATGGTCTTGTCGAAGCGACCGGCTTCGACCTCGCGGGTGCCGGCGAGCAGCAGCCGCACCGGGCGCGTGATACCGCTGGACACCAGGAGCGCAAAGGCAAATCCGAGCACCGCCGCGAGCAAGGTCACGGCTCCCGACACGATGATGGCCTGGTATTGGCGGCCAATCACTTGCGACGTCGAGAAGAAGACCTGCGTCAGCATGTCCGCCCTGATCGCGTCGACCTTCCGGTTGAACGCATCGCGCAGGGTGTCCAGCTGTTCCAGCGTGGCGCGGGCCTGGACCACGTCCTTGGCCTCGATCTGCTTCAGCAGTTTCGCATTGCCCTCGTCCAGATTGCGCCGCAACTCGGTGACGGCGCTCTCGATGCGGACGTCGAGCCGTGCCAGCGCGGCATTGTCGGAATACGTCCTGGGATCATCGATGATCGCGTTGATGTGCTTGCGCGCTGCCTCGGCTTCTTCCTCGAACTTGCGGTCCAATGCCTCGAAGTCGCGAAGCCGCGCCGCATACGTCTCCTCGTCCGACGACGCCCCCATCTTGGTCATGACCATTTGCCGCAGCGCCAGGGCGCGCTCCAGGGAACGGATATTGGCGCGGGCCAGATGGCTGTAGGCCGGGATGTAGCGGTTGGTCAGCTCGCCCAGGAGGACACCGACCTGGCTCGACATCACCATCGACAGGATCGAGGTGACCAGCATCAGGACGATCAATCCGAGGGCGATGCCGACGATCTTGCGCCGGATCGACTGGTTGAAAATCGGCATAGGCGCGGGGCAAAGGCTCAAAGGACGAAGCGAGGGATTCCATACACCGGATCGGGATTCGGGAACACGCGCAATCTGCCCCTGCTGACGCCCTGGACCCGGCCAAACTGTCGCGCGGGCCCGGATCGTTAACAAAGGCTTAAGAGACTATCCTTTGCTCCCCCAGCGCGGAAGTTCCCGCATCACATCCGTATTTTGCCGCATTGTTGCGACAGCGTGAGGATGCGACACGGTAGTGATGCACCGTGTCGGTGCCTTGATTCTCAAGCCGCATGTCGTCGCGGACCTTGGTTTGTAGTGGTTTCGCAGGGGGACCATGGAATGAACCAGTGCCTACGCTCGCTCGCGTGTGTCGTTGCCGTGGCCGCAATGGCCCTTCTTCCCACCGAGATCGCGGCCAAGAGCAGCCACAAATCGTCCGCGCCGAAGAAGACGCATGAGGCGAAGGGCGGCAAGCATCGCCACACGGCGGTGAAGTCGCGCCACGGCAAGCATGCCGAGGCCAGACACAAATCGAAGAAGGCCGACGACGCGCCGTCTGACAAGCCCGCAACACCGCCGCTGACCGGCGACCTCGCCGCGCTGAAGGACGCCATCGATCTCACCCGCAAGGGCAAGACCGATGACGCGAGCGCAGCGCGCGAGCGCATCACCGATCCCGCCGGACGTAAGCTCGCGGACTGGTTCATGCTGCGCCACTCCGACAGCACGGCGAATTTCAAGCGTTACGCCGCCTTCCTCGAGGCCAATCCGGACTGGCCGAGTCGCGCGTTGCTGCGCCGGCGCGCCGAGGCGCGGCTGTGGCAGGAGAAAGCCGACGCCGCCACCGTGCACAAATTCACCATGGACCAACCGACCAGCGCCAAGGGCAAGTTCGCGCTCGCCCGCGTGCTGCTTGCCGAAGGCGACGCCGATAGGGCCGCGCGACTCGTGCGCGAGGCCTGGCGCGCGGACGAATTGTCGGAGCGCAGCGAGGAGGATTCCTACGAGGCGTTCCGCGACCTCCTGACCGCGGACGATCATCGCGCCCGGATGGACAAGCGGCTCGGCGCCAAGGACTATTTGGGCGCGCGGCGCGCCGCAAAACGGCTCGGCGAGGATGCGCTCGCGATCGTCAAGGCCTGCGCCGCCGTCACCGGCAAGTCGAGCAAGGCCAAGGACTATCTGGAGGACGTCCCGACCGAGGCGCGACGCGATCTCGGCTATGTGCTGTGCCGCGCCCAGTGGCATCTCCAGAACGACCGCATCGACGACGCGGCCGAGGTGATCCTCGCCGCCCAGCCCGACACCATGGCCGCGCAAGATACCGATGCCTGGTGGCGCGAGCGCCGCATGCTGGCGCGCAAGCTGCTCGACCAGGGCAAGTCCAGGACGGCCTATGACGTGGTTCGCACCGCCGCGGTGCCCGAGAAGGAAGTCTACCGCGTCGACTATCATTTCATGTGCGGCTGGATCGCGCTGCGCTTCCTCGACGATCCCCAGGCGGCGCTGGTGCACTTCGCCGCCATCGACGAAGGCTCGGCCAATCCGATCGCGCTGTCGCGTGCCCATTACTGGCGCGGCCGTGCCGCCGAAGCGATGGGCGCGACCGCAGATGCGCGCATGAGCTATCGGGCGGCATCGCGCTATTCGACCGCGTATTACGGCCAGCTTGCGCGCGCAAAGCTCGGTCTCGACCGCATCGAGCTGCGTGCGCCCTCGCCCGTGCTGGCCTCGGCCGACACGCCGCCCGCAGACGAGCGCGTGCGTGCCGCCGACATGCTCTACGACATCGGCGAGCGCGACATGGTGTTCTACTATGCCCAGGATTTCGCCAAGGAGAGCACCGACGTCGCGGCGCTCGAAGCGCTCGGCGAGCTCGCCGGCCGGCGCAACGATGCGCGCGTGATGCTGGAGGTCGGCAAGTCGGCGCTGGCGCGCGGGCTCGCGCTCGACCATTACGCCTTCCCCACCATCGGCATCCCCGAGCACCAGCAGGTCGCGCCCGCGATCGAGACCAGCGTGATCTATTCGGTGGCGCGCACCGAAAGCTCCTTCGAGCAGCGCGACAAGTCGCATGCCAACGCGGTCGGGCTGATGCAGGTGACGCCGGAGGCCGGACGCGATACCGCCAGACGTTTCGGACTGACTTACGACTGGGGCAAGATGGTCTCCGACCCCGTCTACAACACGCAGATGGGCGCGGCCGAGCTCAGCGCGCTTTTCTCGGAATACCGCGGCAACCAGATCATGACCTTCGCCGGCTACAATGCCGGCCGCGGCCGCGTGCGCGAATGGGTGCAGGCGCGCGGCGACCCCCGGGATCCCAGGGTCGATCCGGTCGATTGGGTCGAGCGCATCCCGCTGTCGGAGACACGCAACTACGTCCAGCGCGTAATCGAGAACGTGCTGGTGTACCGCGCGCGGTTCGAGGGCAGCAGCATGATCGCCGGCAAGAGCAACGAGCGTGTGGTGACGCACGAGGCCGGAGCAACGGCACCCGTGGCGGCCGCAGCGCCCGCTCCCTAGTCGACGCCGCCGGGGCTGAACACCGGCGCCTGCAAGGTTACGTCGCTGCGGCTTCCACGCGAGTGCAGTCGCGCAGCTAGATGTCACCTCCTTCCAGCGTGATCGGATCGCGACCTTCCAAGGATGCGCCGGTCAAAGCTCTTGCGAAGGTCCAAGCGTGCATCGTGCAGCTCCAGCACCAGACCGCACCCAGGGCCGCCATCGTCTCGATCATATTGCGAGCGGCGAGCTCGACGTTCGCGGCGGCCGGTTCCGTGCACCCAGGCATCGGCCATTGTACGAAGAACAGGACGAGTTCGCCGCGCCGGTAGCAATCGTAGTCACAGTAGCGGCGCTGTGTGCGCGCATGCCGGACATAGCCGGAGCAGAGCGACCGCGAGCAGGTGCTGCACGTGGCCGCGCGCAACGGAGGCTCGTGGTTGACCACCACGAATTTCATGACGCCACCCTCACGCCATCCGTCGCGAGGGCCTCGCAGAACAGCGCATAGCACTGATAGTCGCAGTAAGGCAGACGGGTCGCGATCTCGCGGAGATAGCTGCCGCTGATAGGCTCGCAGCACTGCATGCACCAAGTGTGCCGGAACGGGGTCCGGTCGTTCACGAGCACGAAGGCGAATCTCATGTGGCACCTCCCAGGGCGAAGCAGTAAACGCTGTCCAACGGAGACAGGGCGGGCGGTGGAGCGCAAAGGTGGTTTCGGCCGTCCGGATTATCCCTGTTTCGCTCCACCTTCTGGGGTGGGATCAGAATGTATCTCCCGTCCTCCCGGCGTCGTGCATAGATCTGGCCGTCGATGTATTTGATATCGGTCGGATAGCAGTCAGCGCTGTTGCAGCAACTGAGGCTCGGATTGTCCGGCATGTGCCAGGTCGAATAGAATTTCTCGTGCAGCGCCTGGTCCTGGAGTGGATGCTGGCGATGAGCGGTGCCTTGTCCAGTCTCCTGTGCCTGGACTGCAGCGGAGCCGAGGAGAACCAGCGAGCACAAGAGCTTGCATGAGCGCTTCAACGCACGGGCTCCCGGGTCAGACCTTCGGAACGAAGTCAGTTCTCTAATTCGGCCTCAGGCAACCTGAACCCGAAACAACCACCGGCGGTCGCGTTCGCGGCGGGTGCGGAAGCGATCGACACACTTCTTGGAGCAGAGCGCGGTGCGCCAGGAATAGTAGCGGATCAGACCGAACTTGCCGCCGCACACCCCACAGCCATTGACTGAAGGGCAAGGTTCGGACTGGGATAGGCCACGCTCAGGAAGTACCGATGTATCGCACATTGTTATCTCCCTCTGTCGCTTGGTTACTTGCGCTTTGCCAGTTCATTCCCTTCGACCTCGCGCGGGTCGTGAATTGCCGCGGCGGCGGTTGCGTCACCAGTATTCCGGCGGTTCGTCCCTGGTCGTTGTTTGTCGGTACGACACCTCGGCCGCTAGCTTCAGACCGGTTCTCGTGCGCTCGCTGCGATCGACCGGTCGACACTCCCGAATGGTCATAAGGCTAGTTCGCCGGGCACGAGATGCTCAATTGTACGGAGGTAAATGGCCAATATGATTAGGAATGGAGGCCCTATACCTAGGTTTGTCCCGTACTCGCCCCGGGGCTCCCCGGCTCATGTTCAACGAGACGGCGCACGATGCTCCGGCCGCACGGTCACCGTGAAGATCCCGCCGGCATGGCGTCCTCGGGGCGCCGCAATGGACAGCGCAGCGCTCGATGCAGAGGCGCACGTCATGATCGCCCGTCGACTTTGGCCGGAATTGCTCCTCTCGCGGCAACGTGCTCTACTCGTGTTCACGCAGAGAGCGCCGGGAGCGTCTGCGATGAAGCCGGGCCGGGCAGCAACGTTCGGGAAGTCAGCCGCACAATTCCTCGTCGGCTGCGTCAGGCAGGTTGTCACTGCCGGGCCGCACACTGAGCCGGACGCCGGTTTGCACGAGGCGGTCAAGCAGTGGCAGCAGGTCTTCGAGCACAACCCGGTCATGTACTTCATGGTCGATCCGACCGGAACCGTGATCAACGTGAACACGTTCGGCGCGGCGCAGCTCGGCTACACGGCCAAGGAATTGATCGGCCGATCGGTGCTGGATGTCTTCTTCGAGGAAGATCGTGACTTCGTCCGGACGTGCGTCGCGCTGTGCCTTAAGACCATTGATCAATCACACACCTGGGAAATCCGGAAGGTTCGCAAGGACGGCTCGGTGCTATGGGTGCGCGAGAACGCCAAGACCATGCTGCGGGCCAATGGCGGACCGATCGTGCTGGTGGCCTGCGAGAACATCACCGAGCGCAAGGAAGCGGAGAATGCGCTGCGACAGAGCGAGGCCTATCTCGCCCAGGCGCAGGAATTGAGCCACACCGGCAGTTTCGGCTGGAAGGCCGCGACCGGCGAGATCACCTGGTCCAAGGAGACCTATCGCATCTTCCAATTCGAGGAGGGGACGAAGCCCGAGATCCCGCTCATGCTCGAGCGCATCCATCCGGAGGACCGGCTTGCGGTGCAACGGACCACGGGTCGGGCGGCACGCGAGGAAAGAGATTTCGATCATGAATACCGGCTCATAATGCCCGACGGCTCGATCAAGTACGTCCGAGCGGTAGCCCGGGCGATGCGGGATGCGAGCGGTCACGTCGAATTCGTCGGATCGGTGACTGACATCACGGCGACCAAAGAGGCAGAGCGCAAACTGCGCGATAGCGAGCAGCGCTTCCGCGACTATGCCGAAACCGCCTCCGACTGGTTCTGGGAGACGGGGCCGGACCATCGCGTGACCGAGATATCAGAACACTCAGATACCATCTCTGCTCCCGTGGGCCTGATCGGACTTACGCGTTGGGATATCGCGCCGGATGCCGATCTCGAGCCGGAAAAATGGCAACAACATCGGGCGGCGCTGGACGCCCACGTCCCGTTCCGCGACTTGGTGTATCGCAGCAAAGACCGCAACGGGCAGCCGATCTACGTCCGGACCAGCGGCAAACCGTTCTTCGACGCCGACGGCGCTTTTCTCGGCTATCGCGGCGTCTGCACCGATGTGACCGCCGCGATCCGGACCAATCAGGCCGAAGACGCGCTGCGCAAGGCCCAGGCCGAGCTCGCACATGTGACGCGCGTCACAACACTGGGTGAGCTGACCGCTTCCATTGCACACGAAATCAATCAGCCGCTTGCCGCAGTCATCGCAAATGCCGACGCCTGCCTCGCCTGGCTGCAGCGCAGTCCGCCCGATCTCAAGGCGGCCCGCCGCTCCGTAGAGTGGATCATCGAGGACGGCACGCGTGCCAGCGACGTGATCCGTCACGTTCGGGCGCTCGCCAAGCGGTCCGGCATCGAGATGGTTCCACTCGACGCCAACGTGGTCGTGCGGGAGGCCGTCGCACTCGTTCAGCGCGAGATGGCCAGCCACGCCGTATCGGTGCGAATGGAGTTGTCGTCGGCACTGCCGAATATCTTTGGCGATCGAATCCAGTTGCAGCAGGTCCTGATCAACCTGATCATGAACGGGATCGAGGCCATGGAAGGCGTCCACGATCGCCCACGCGAGCTGGCCATCCGTTCAGGGGCGAGTGGCGATGGCGCGATGCTGGTGAGCGTTTCCGACTGCGGGGTCGGCATTAGTGAAGAGGCGATAGATCGCCTGTTCACGCCGTTCTTTACCACGAAATCCGCAGGCATGGGCATGGGACTGTCGATCTGCCGCTCCATCATCGAGGCCCATGGCGGACGGCTTTCGGCCGCACCGAACCAGGAGCGGGGCGCGACCTTTCAGATCACCCTGCCCCTCTATCGAGAGCAAACATCGTGACCAAGCGCGCGGAGCCTTCGCCGCAGCCGGACGGCGATCAGCCAATCGTCTTCATCGTCGACGACGACGCATCGATGCGCCGCGCACTCACCAATCTCTTCGAGTCGGTCGGCCTCAAGGTCGAAGCATTCGGCTCGGCACCGCAACTTCTCCACGCGAAGCCGCCGGATGTCCCCAGTTGCCTGGTGCTCGACATTCGCCTGCCCGGAGCCAGCGGCCTCGACCTGCAGTCCGATCTTGCCAAGGCAAATATCCACACGCCAATCATCTTCATTACCGGTCATGGTGACATTCCCATGACGGTTCGGGCCATGAAGAGCGGCGCGATCGACTTCTTGACTAAGCCGGTTCGCGACCAGGACATTCTGGACGCGGTTCAGGCCGCTATCGAACGAGACCGCAAGCGCCGCGACCTCAACAGGACGGTCTCGACCGTGAAATCACGCTTCGAGTCACTATCCTCGCGGGAGCGAGACGTATTGTCACTGGTGACGTCCGGCCTGATGAACAAGCAAGTGGCAGCCCAGCTCGGATTGGCGGAAATCACCGTCAAAATCTATCGCGGCCAGATCATGCGGAAAATGGGCGCGAAGTCGCTGGCCGATCTGGTGAGGATGAGCGAGGCGCTCGGGATTGGATCCAACAAGCCCGGCGCACAAACCTAAGTATGAGTTTCCAATGACGACTGGCAGGTCCACCTTGCGCGTTTATGTATAGCCGTGGCGACGGCAAGCGTAATCCCGGGCGAGGAGCGGACGTCTTGTCAGTGGCTTCGGTGATTTCGGTGCTTGACGACGACCCTTACGTGCGGGCCGCAATCAACAATCTCTTGGAATCGCGTGGATATATCGTTCACACATTCGCCTCAGCCGAGGAGTTTTTGAGATCGGACGATTCGAATGACACCTCGTGCGTGATCGCCGACGTGCAGATGCCGCTGATGACCGGGATCGATCTGTTGACGCAGATGCGCGCGCATGGCTCGGCAACGCCGTTCATCTTCATCACGGCTTTCCCGGATGAGAGCGTACGTGTACGTGCGCTCAACGCCGGGGCAACCTGTTTTCTCGGAAAGCCGTTCGCCGCCTCGGATCTGATGCAATGCCTGGACCGTGCGCTGGCAGCAGGTCACGAAACCACGCAGTGAGCGACCGGCGACGAGCAAATGCGAGGGTGGACAGCGACCAGGATCAATTCCGCATCTCGCGAGGGCCTCCCGCGAGATGCCCCGCGTTCGCCGCCCGCTCGGAATGCGGCGCGGAAACTGACGACATGCAGCGGGGCATGGCGCCGCCCGGCTTAATCCACCTTGATGTTCGCCGCCTTGATCATCGGCCACCATTTGGCGATCTCGGCCTTCTGACGGGTGCCGAGCGCTTCGGGCGTGAGCTGATCCTTCGGCGTCATCTCCAGGCCCTGGCCTTCGAGCTGCTTCCTCACAGCGGGATCGTTCAGCGCCTCCACGGCCGCGGCGTTGAGCTTCGTCACGATCTCCTTCGGCGTGCCCTTCGGCACCCACATGCCCGACCACAGCGTCATGTTGAAGCCCTTCAGACCCGCCTCCTCCGCGGTCGGGATCTCCGGTGCCGACGACAGGCGCTTGCTGTCGGTGATGGCGTAGGCGCGGATGGTGTTGGCGCGGACCTGGCCGATGGAGTTGGAGGTCTGGTCGACGATGAGGTCGATCTGACCGGCGATGAGATCGTTCAGTGCGGGCGCGGTGCCGCGATACGGAACGTATTGCAGCTTGATGCCGGAGACGCTTTCGAAATAGACGCCGGCGATGTGGCTGCCGGAGCCGGCGCCGGCGGTGCCTGCTGTCGGCGGTGAGGGCCGCGACTTCAGCCACTCGATCAACTCCTTCAGCGAGGTCGCGGGCACTGCGTTCTTGCTGACGATGATCATCGGATTGCTCGGCAGCAGCACGACCGGCTCGAGGTCGGTGACGAGGTCGTATTTGAGTTTGTAGACCGCACCGTTGGCGACGTGGGTGCCGAGATGGCCGAAGGAGATGGTGTAGCCGTCCGGCGGCGATTGCACCGCGCGGCCGACGCCGATCGAGCCGCCCGCGCCGGTGACGTTCTCGACCACGACGGCCTGGCCAAGCGACACCCGCATCCGCTCGGCCAGCACACGCGCCATCGCATCCGACGGTCCGCCGGCCGAGAAGGGCACGATGATGGTGATGGGATGGGAGGGATAGTCATCGGCGCGCGCGGCGCCGGTCACAGCGAGAACAGCAAACAGCGCAGCCCAGACGGCCTTCGTCATTGTCTTCTCCCCGGCGATGTCGTTGTTATTTTTTTGCTCTTCCCGCGTACGGGAAGAGGAATCATTCGTCGCGCAATGCGCGCTAGAACTGCGAATAGTCGATCGGCTTATGGCGGTCGAGCGTGCGGGTGACCGGCGGCAGCGGATACTTCAGGCCGGTCGCGCAGTTGAACAGCATCACGCGGTCGCTTTTCGAGACGCGGCCGTCGGCGAGGCTTTCCTTGTAGGCGGCATAAGTGGCGGCGCCCTCGGGGCACAGCAGCAGCCCCTCCTCGCGCGCGACCTCGCTGAGCGCCGCCGAGATCTTGTCGTCGTCGACCGCGATGGCAAAGCCCTTGCTCTCGCGCACCGCGCGCAGGATCAGGAAATCGCCGATCGCCTGCGGCACGCGGATGCCGGAGGCGATGGTGTGAGCGTCCTCCCAGCGCGTGGCGTGCTCGGTGCCGGCCTCGTAGGCGCGCACCATCGGCGCGCAACCGGAGGCCTGCACCGCGACCATGCGCGGCCGCTTCGAGCCGATGAAGCCGATCTTCTCCAGCTCGTCGAACGCCTTCCACATGCCGATCAGACCGGTGCCGCCGCCGGTCGGATAGACGATCACGTCGGGCACGTCCCAGCCGAGCTGCTCGGCGAGCTCGAGACCCATCGTCTTCTTGCCCTCGATGCGGTACGGCTCCTTCAGCGTCGAGGTGTCGAACCAGCCGACCTTGGCCTTGCCCTCGCCGACGATCTTGCCGCAATCGTCGATATAGCCGTTGACGCGGTAGACGGTCGCGCCCTGCAGCTCGATCTCGCTGACGTTCACCTCCGGCGTATCGGCCGGGCAGAAGATCGTGGTCTTGATGCCGCAACTCGTGGCGTAAGCGGCCAGCGCCGCGCCGGCATTGCCGTTGGTCGGCATCGCCATGTGCTTGATGCCGAGCGCCTTGCCCATCGACACCGCCATCACGAGGCCGCGCGCCTTGAACGAGCCGGTCGGCAGACGGCCCTCATCCTTGACGATGACCTCGCCGCCGCCGAGCTTTTTGCCGAGCTTGGGCAACCGGATCAGCGGCGTCGTGACCTCGCCGAGCGAGACGATGTCCTTGCACTTGCGCACCGGCAGCAGCTCGCGGTAGCGCCACATGTCGCCGGGACGTTGGGCGAGCGCGTCCTTGGTCAGCGCCTTCTTCACGCCGGCGAGGTCGTAGCGGACGAGAAGCGGCTTGCCGGCCTTGGAGAGGTTGTGGACCTGGTCGGCGGCGTAATGATCGCCCTCCATCGCGCATTCGAGATGGGTGACGAAGGTCGGGCGTTCGATGGTGAGGTTGTCGTTGTCGTGCATGTTGCTTCTTTCTTCTTGCTTATTGAACTGCTCTTTTTACTCGTCATTGCGAGGAACTCTCGCGACTAAGCCATCCAGACTCTTTCCGCGGAGGCATTCTGGATTGCTTCACTTCGCTCGTGACGGCGGCCGTCAGATATTCAACACCCTTCCATACGCATCCAGCACGGCTTCCTTCATCATCTCCGACAGCGTCGGATGCGGGAAGACCGTATGCATCAGCTCTTCTTCCGTGGTCTCCAGGTTCATCGCGACGACGTAGCCCTGGATCAGCTCGGTGACTTCCGCGCCGACCATGTGGGCGCCGAGGAGCTGGCCGGTCTTCTTGTCGAAGATCACCTTGACCAGGCCCTGATCCTCGCCGAGCGCGATGGCCTTGCCGTTGCCGACGAAGGGGAAGCGGCCGACGCGGATCTCGCGGCCGCTCTCCTTGGCCTTGGCTTCGGTCAGGCCGACGGAGGCCACTTGTGGCTGGCAATAGGTGCAGCCCGGGATCAGGTTCTTGTCCATGGGATGCGGGTGCAGTCCCTTGATGGCCTCGACGCAGATCACACCCTCATGCTCGGCCTTGTGAGCCAGCATGGGCGGGCCCGCAACGTCGCCGATGGCGTAGATGCCGGGGACGTTGGTCTTGCCGTAGCCGTCGACGACGATGATGCCGCGGTCGGTCTTCACGCCGACCTTTTCCAGGCCGAGATTTTCGATGTTGCCGACGACGCCGACCGCCGAGATCACGCGCTCGAACTCTGATGTGACCGGCTTCCCCTTGCCATCGTCGATGGTGGCGACGACGCTGTCGGCCTTCTTCTCCAGCTTGGTCACCTTGGTGGAGGACATGATCTTGATGCCCTGCTTTTCCAGGCGCTTGCGCGCAAGGCCGGCGATTTCGGCGTCCTCGACCGGGAGGATCTGCGGCAACACCTCGACCACCGTGACCTCGGAGCCCATGGTGTGGAAGAACGAGGCGAACTCGATGCCGATCGCACCCGAGCCGACCACCAGCAGCGACTTCGGCATCTTCTCCGGCACCATCGCCTCGAAATAGGTCCAGATCAGCTTCTTGTCGGGCTCGAGCCCCGGCAGCACGCGCGGCCGTGCGCCGGTGGCGACGATGATGTGTTTCGCCTGATAGGTCCCCTCGCCGAGCGCGCCCTTCGGGCCCTCGACGTCGGACTTCTTCACGACAACTTTGCCCGGAGCCTCGATCGCGGCGGCGCCCCAGATCACGCTGACCTTGTTCTTCTTCATCAGGAAGCCGACGCCGTCGTTCAGGCGCTTGGAGACACCGCGCGAGCGCTGCACGACGGCCTTCGGATCGAACGAGACCTTCTCCGCCGACAGGCCGTAGTCCTTTGCGTGCTGCATGTAGTGATAGATCTCGGCCGAGCGCAGCAGCGCCTTGGTCGGGATGCAGCCCCAGTTCAGGCAGATGCCGCCGAGATAGGATTTTTCGACGATCGCGACCTTGAAGCCGAGTTGGGCGGCGCGGATGGCGGTGACGTAGCCGCCGGGGCCGGAGCCGATGATGATGACGTCGAAGGATGTATCGGCCATGGCGGCTCCCGTTCAACTCAAGAGGCGCCGCGAGCGCGGCGCTTGACCAGAAAAGACCTCACCAGCCATTCGAGCACCACCACCAAGGCTATGACGGCCAGCGCGGCGAACACGATAGGCTGAGCGATGTTCCGTGCCAGTTGCTCACCGGCAAAGAACGCAGAGTGAAGAAAATCGAGCCCAATCGGGTTGAGCGCGACGGCAGCGGCGAGCAGCAGCGACATCCATGGCCAGCGGGTCCGGACATGCAAGGTTGCCCCCTCTGCCGCCGCGTCAGACCATCATCATCACGGGATTTTCGATCAGCTGCTTGAAGGCGCCGATCAGCTCGGCGCCGAGCGCGCCGTCGATGGCACGGTGATCGCAAGACAAGGTCACGCTCATCATGTTGGCGATCTCGATCTTGCCGCTGCGCACGACGGGACGCTCCTCACTGGTGCCGACCGCGAGGATGGTCGCATGCGGCGGGTTGATCACGGCGGTGAAGTGGCTGATGCCGTACATGCCGAGGTTGGACACGGCGGTGGTGCCGCCCTGGTATTCCTCCGGCTTCAATTTGCGGGACCGTGCGCGCGCGGCAAAATCCTTCATCTCGTTGGAGATGGTGGAGAGCGTCTTGGTCTCGGCCTTGCGGATGATCGGCGTGATCAGGCCGCCGGGCATTGCCACGGCAACGCCGACGTCGGAATGGTGGTGCTTGACCATGCCGCTTTCGGTCCAGCTCACATTGCAGTTCGGGATCTTCTGCAGCGCGACCGCCATCGCCTTGATGACGAAGTCGTTGACCGAGATCTTGTAGAGCGGCTTCTTCTCCTTGTCCTTCGGCGCGGCTGCGTTGATCTCCTCGCGGGCGGCGAGCAGCTTGCCGATGTCGCAGTCGATGGTGAGGTAGAAGTGCGGGACGTTCTGGATCGACGCCGTCAGGCGCTGCGCGATGGTGCGGCGCATGCCGTCATGCGGGACGATGTCGTAGGAGCCCGGCTCGAACAGCGACAGGATCTGCTTGTCCGACATGGTCGGTGCGATCGAGGGCGCACCGGACGGTGCCGCGGCAGGCGCCTTGAGGCCCTTGCCCGACTTGGCCTGCTCCACGTCGCGCGCGACCACGCGGCCGTGCGGACCGGTGCCGGTGACCATGCCGACATCGATGCCGGCTTCCTTGGCGAGACGCCGCGCCAAAGGCGACGAGAACACGCGGCCGCCATGGCCGTTGCTCTGCGCGGCCGGTGCGGCCTGCGGCGCCGGTGCAGCGGCGGGGGCCGGTGCGGACTTGGGCGGCGCAGACTGGGGCGGTGCAGACTGGGGCGGTGCAGATTTGGGCGCAGCAGGCGCGGGAGCCGGCGCTTCGGCAGCTTTCGGAGGTGCGGCCGAAGCGCTGGGCTTGGCTGCGCCGGCCGCCTTCACATCCTCGCCCTCGCCGGCCAGCACCGCGATCACATCGTTGACCGGGACGTCCTGCGTGCCCTCGGGCACCAGGATCTTGGCGATCGTGCCCTCGTCGATGGCCTCGACCTCCATCGTCGCCTTGTCGGTCTCGATTTCGGCGATGACGTCGCCGGATTTGACCTTGTCGCCTTCCTTCTTCAGCCACTTGGCGAGGTTGCCCTTCTCCATGGTCGGCGAGAGAGCGGGCATCAGGATGTTGATGGGCATGCTGACCTCAAGAAGAACTTTGCAAAAACTCGTCTCCAAAAGCGAAGACGAACAGACCAGGTTTAGTTGCCGATGTCGCCCTGCCACAGGCGCTCATTGGCGGGATTGGAACGCCAATTCTTCATCATGGTGATGGAGCGGTCGTCGGCAAGGTCGATCCAGGGGATGCCGAACTTGTCGAGGATGTCCTTGGATCCCTCGAAGGTGACGGACTCTCCGATCACCACCAGGTTCACCTTGAACAACCCGAGCGCGCCCGCGCACATCGAGCATGGCGACAACGTCGTGTACATGACGGTGTCGTGGAACGAGATCGCACCGGCCTCGCGCAGGCAGCTCATCTCGCCGTGCAAAATCGGATTGTTCTCCTGCACGCGGTTGTTGTGACCGCGGGCGATGATCTTGTTGTCACGCGTCAGCACGGCGCCGATCGGCAGGCCGCCCTGCGCGATCGAAGCCTCCGCCTCGCGGATCGCCTCCAGCATGAAATCGAAGTGATGGGGTTCGATTGCCATGGTCAGTGTCCCTTGCCGCGCGGCGTCGTGGTGCCGGTGTCGGTCGGACGCTCGATCTCGGCCTGGAACATCTCCAGGATCCGGTTCAGGGCGTCCTCTTCGGTATAATCGCTCTCGCGCGCATAGGCGCGCGCGGCGTGGCGGGCGAGATCGACGAGCAGCAAGCCCCACATGTCGGGCTCCTCGAAGGCGCGCTGGAACGCCATCGATAGTCCGCCATCCAGCACGAAGACGCGCAGGATCTCGACCGCGTCATCGCGGGCCATGACGTCCGGCGGCAGTGGCTGCTCCTTCGGGCCCGCCATGATTTACCTGTAGCAGACGGCTTTGGCGGCCTCGACGACTTCCGCCGCCGAGGGCAGCGCGAGCTTCTCCAGATTGGCGGCATAGGGCATCGGCACGTCCTTGCCTGAGACGCGCGCAACCGGCGCGTCCAGATAATCGAAGGCGTTCTCCATGATGCGCGCTGCGATCTCGGCGCCGACACCGCTCTGGGCCCAGCCCTCTTCCACCGTGACGGCGCGGCCGGTCTTCTTGACCGAGTTGATGATGGTCTCCGTGTCCATCGGGCGCAGCGTGCGCAGGTCGATCACCTCGGCCTCGATGCCATCCCTGGCGAGTTCGTCGGCCGCCTTCAGGGCATAGGTCATGCCGTTCGACCAGGAGATGATGGTGACGTGGCTGCCCGAACGCACGATTCGAGCCTTGCCGATCGGGATGATGAAATCGTCGAGCTTGGGCACTTCGCCGGTGTGACCGTAGAGCACCTCGTTCTCGAGGAAGATCACCGGATTAGGATCGCGGATCGCGGCCTTGAGCAGGCCCTTGTAATCCGCCGCCGAGAACGGCGCGACGACCTTGAGGCCCGGGACGTTCGAATACCAGGCCGAATAGTCCTGGCTGTGCTGGGCGGCGACGCGGGCGGCGGCGCCATTGGGCCCGCGGAACACGATCGAGCAGCCCATCTGGCCGCCGGACATATAGAGCGTCTTGGCCGCGGAGTTGATGATCTGGTCGATCGCCTGCATGGCGAAGTTGAAGGTCATGAACTCGACGATCGGCTTGAGGCCGGTCATCGCAGCGCCGACGCCGACGCCGGCAAAGCCGTGTTCGGTGATCGGGGTATCGATGACGCGCTTGGCGCCAAACTCCTGGAGCAACCCCTGCGTGACCTTGTAGGCGCCCTGATATTCGGCGACCTCCTCACCCATCACGAAGACATCAGGATCGCGGCGCATTTCCTCGGCCATGGCATCGCGCAAGGCTTCGCGGATGGTCTGCGTCACCATCTCGGTGCCTTCAGGCACTTCCGGATCGGGCTCGGCGACGGCCTGCGGCGCGGGCGCAGCCTTCGGTGCCGGCGCTTCGGCCTTCGCAGCGGCAGGGGCTGCGGACTCCGCGGCCTTCTCCTGCTTCGCCGGCGTGGACGCCTTGGCAAGATCGGCGGCGCTCTCGCCGTCGGCGAGGATGGTCGCGATCGGCGTGTTCACCGCGACGTCGGCGGTGCCCTCGGGGATCAGGATCTTGCCGAGCGTCCCCTCGTCGGTCGCCTCGACCTCCATGGTCGCCTTATCGGTCTCGATCTCGGCGATGACGTCGCCTGATTTGATCGTCTCGCCCTCTTTCTTCAGCCATTTGGCGAGGTTGCCCTTCTCCATCGTGGGCGACAACGCGGGCATCAGCACTTGAATTGGCATATCGACTCCAAGGGAAAGCTTGCGCGCGTTCAGCGGTAAATGTCGGTCCAGAGCTCGGCTGCATCCGGCTCGGGATCATGCTGGGCGAAATCGGCGGAGGCGTTGACGATGTCACGCACCTCGGCGTCGATCGCCTTCAGATCCTGCTCGCTGACCTTGGCCGCGAGCAGGCGGTTACGCACCTGCTCGATCGGATCCTGGTCGTGGCGGACTTTCTCGACCTCCTCGCGCGTGCGATATTTTGCAGGGTCGGACATCGAGTGACCGCGGTAGCGGTAGGTCTGCATTTCGAGGATGTAAGGGCCCTTGCCGGCGCGGCACCAGGCCACCGCCTCTTCGCCCGCAGCCTTCACGGCGCGGACGTCCATGCCGTCGACCTGCTTGCCGGGGATGTTGAAGGACGCGCCGCGCTTGGAAAAATCCTGTTGCGCCGAGGCGCGCGAGACCGAGGTGCCCATGGCGTAGCGGTTGTTCTCGATGACGTAGACCACCGGCAGCTTCCAGAGCTCCGCCATGTTGAAGCTCTCGTAGACCTGGCCCTGGTTGGCCGCGCCGTCGCCGAAATAGGTGACGCTGACATTGTCGTTGCCGCGATAGCTGTTGGCGAAGGCAAGCCCGGTACCGAGGGAGACCTGGGCGCCAACGATGCCGTGGCCGCCGTAAAAGTGCTTCTCCTTGCTGAACATGTGCATGGAGCCGCCCTTGCCCTTGGAATAGCCGCCGCGGCGACCCGTGAGCTCGGCCATGACGCCGTTGGCGTCCATGCCGGTGGCGAGCATGTGACCGTGATCGCGATAGCCGGTGATGACCTGGTCACCCTGCTTCAGGGCCATCTGCATGCCGACCACCACGGCCTCCTGGCCGATATAGAGATGGCAGAAGCCGCCGATCGCGCCCATGCCGTAGAGCTGGCCGGCCTTTTCCTCGAACCGCCGGATCAGGAGCATGTCGCGGAGCGCTTTGAGCTCCTGCTCCCTGGTGAATTCCGGGGGCGAACCGCCGTCGGGCTTGTCCTGTGGAGTGCTTGCGGCGGCTTTCTTGGGTGCGGCCATAGGAATTCCGGGTCAGAGAAAACTTCGCCCTCTCTAACCCAAGTCAAACGCCCTTGGAAAGCACCGCGGCGACATAGCACGACTTTCATTATGCCGCAGTGCAACGTTGTCGAAATATTGCAAAATCTTTGGCGCCGATCGGGCAACAAATCCATGCGCTTCACGCACGTGCGCAGATTCGTGATCGGATCAAGGAACGTTGGGCCACGCCAATCCCGGCCTTCAGAGCGGACGGCGCCAAAATGGCGCCGCCCTCTCCGCACCGTCCGATCAGAAGAAGCCGAGTTTTTTCGGGCTGTAGCTGACCAGGAGGTTCTTGGTCTGCTGATAATGATCGAGCATCATTTTGTGGGTCTCGCGACCGACGCCCGACTGCTTGTAACCGCCGAACGCCGCATGCGCGGGATAGGCATGGTAGCAGTTGGTCCAGACGCGGCCGGCCTGAATTGCCCGGCCGAAGCGGTAGCAGCGGTTGGCGTCGCGGCTCCAGACGCCGGCCCCGAGGCCATAGAGCGTGTCGTTGGCGATTTCGAGCGCTTCCTCGTCGGTCTTGAAGGTCGTGACCGAAACCACCGGCCCAAAGATCTCCTCCTGGAAGATCCGCATCTTGTTGTGGCCCTCGAACACCGTCGGCTGGACGTAGAAGCCACCCGAGAGATCGCCGCCGAGTTCGGCGCGTCCGCCGCCAGCGAGCACCTTGGCGCCCTCCTGCTTGCCGATGTCGATGTAGGAGAGGATCTTCGCCAGCTGCTCGCTGGATGCCTGGGCGCCGATCATGGTATCGGCCGCACGCGGGTCGCCCTGCTTGATCGCCGCGACGCGCTTCAGCGCCCGCTCCATGAAGCGGTCATAGATGTCGGCATGAACCAGCGCCCGGCTCGGACAGGTGCAGACCTCGCCCTGGTTCAGCGCGAACATGACGAAGCCTTCGATTGCCTTGTCGAAGAAATCGTCGTCCTCGGCGGTGACGTCGTTGAAGAAGATGTTGGGCGACTTGCCGCCCAGCTCCAGCGTGACTGGAATGAGGTTCTGGCTGGCGTACTGCATGATCAGGCGGCCCGTCGATGTCTCGCCGGTGAAGGCGATCTTGGCGATGCGTGGGCTGGAGGCCAGCGGCTTGCCGGCCTCGAGGCCAAAGCCGTTGACGATGTTGAGCACGCCCGGTGGCAGGATGTCGGCAATGAGTTCGGCCCAGACCATGATCGAGGCCGGGGTCTGCTCGGCGGGCTTGAGCACGACGCAATTGCCGGCGGCGAGCGCGGGCGCGAGCTTCCAGCAGGCCATCAGCAGCGGGAAGTTCCAGGGGATGATCTGGCCGACGACGCCGAGCGGTTCGTGGAAATGATAGGCGATGGTGTCGTGGTCGATCTCGCCGATCGAGCCTTCCTGGGCGCGCACGACGCCGGCGAAGTAGCGGAAGTGATCGATGGCGAGCGGAATGTCGGCGGCGCGGGTCTCACGGATCGGCTTGCCGTTGTCCCAGGTCTCGGCGATGGCGAGACGCTCGAGATTGTCTTCCATGCGATCTGCGATCCGGTTCAGGACAGCGGCGCGCTCGGCGACGCTGGTGCGGCCCCAGGCGGCCTTGGCGGCATGCGCCGCGTCGAGGGCGGCCTCGACGTCCTGCGCGTCGGACCGCGCGATCTTGCAGACGATCTGGCCGTTCACGGGCGAGGCGTTGTCGAAATATTTGCCTGATATCGGCGCGACGAACTTGCCGCCGATGAAATTGTCGTAGCGTTCGGCGAAGGGAACTTTGGTGACGCTGAGGAATTCCACCTTGTTCATTGATCACTCCCGATGTTTGCTGTTTGCGCAATTCGTCGCGTGGTCGCGACTTGCGCGGACGATGCTGCGGGAGGCGTTTTCTGTCAGCCCTGGCGGGAACGATGGCGGGGCCGACCTGTCGCAGTTCTGCGACAGGTGATCGTGTCCCGGACGCGCTGCAACGCGTTTCGCGTTGCCGCGCAGAGCCGGGACCCAGAAGCCCGAGACCTGAGGATGCAGAGACGTGGGCCCCCGCTCAGCAGCGCACCACGTCGCAAGGGCGACGCGCTGCGCTGCGTCCGGGGCACGAGATCGGAGTTCGAGGAAAGCAGCAGGGCTCAGTGGTTCAGTTCGAACCGCTTCAGCTTCCTGTGCAGGGTGGCACGGCTGACGCCTAGGGCCTTGGCGGCCGCCGAGACATTGCCGCCGGCGCGGAGCAGCGCCCGCTGCACCACGGCGCGTTGGCCGCCGGCCAGATGATCGCGCGCGGTATCGCCGCCGAGCAGATCGGCCGCGGGCACCGGCTGCAACGCCCGGCCGGGGGCAATGCCGAGCGCCACCCGGGCGGAGCGGGTCGCGCCGATCACGAGATCGTCCGCATCGACCGCGATGAGGCCTGCGCATTGGCCGTCCGCAGCTTGCGTCAGCACGATGCGGGCATGGGCGAAGGCCCTGCGGAACAGATCGGCCTCGATGCGCTTGGCCGCCTCGCCTGCCGCCAGCGCGATCAGGCTGGAGAATGCATCGGTCCGGTCAGCGCGGCAGGAGGACACGTCGAGCACGCCCGCGAGCGCCGCCTCATGGTCGTAGATCGGAACGGCGCTGCAACTCAGAAGCGTGTTGCGGGTGAAGAAATGCTGATCACGGTCGATCGTCAGCGGACGCTGCTCGACGAGGCAGGTGCCGATGCCGTTGGTGCCCTCGTACTCCTCGCTCCAGAGCGCGCCGGTCCACAGGCCCCAGGACTGAAACGTCGCGTCGTCCGCCGCCGTGCCGCGGCGATCGACCGGCACGCCCTCCCCGTCGGCGAGCAGCACGCAGCAGCCGCTCGCACCGACGGCCTGATAGAGCCGGTCCATCACGCCTTGCGCGGCGGCCAGCAGCGGCGCGACACGCTCGCGCGCCTGATGCAGCTCGGCATCGGTCAGCCGCATCGGTGAGCTGCGGCCGCCGGGATCGAGATGATGCAATCGGGACGAACGGCGCCACGAGGCCACGAGCGCGGATCGTGCCGCCTGGCCTGACGCGATGGCGGCCTCGACACGGGCCGCGTGATGCCGGGGCATTGTCCCATTCATCACAGTCTCCTCCGGGTGACAGACTAGAACGTGCGGGCGCGGCCTGATTGATCTGCGTCAACTTGGCGACCGCGACAGAAGCCATGGGCCCGCTGCGGCGCTGCGGTCAAGGCGGACTCCGGTTCGGGGCCTACGACCTTCGCAGGAGCGAGATGGCACGGCAGGGCGGATTCGGCAGCAGCTTTCGTCTCAGTTTTCGAAAGCTTCGGAAAACGCTACTTCGCCGGGATCATCCGAACGAGGTCATGCGGATTGACATAGTCGAGCTGATAGCGCGCCCGCTCGTCCAGCATGTCCGGATCAATCCTCGACGTGCGCAGCAGCGATACCCGCTGCTCGCTCCTGGCGCGCTCGCGCTTGAGCTGGGCCAGTTCGCTGGTCAGCGCGATGATCTCCTGGTCGAGTTCCTGGCGGGCGTTGAGGCCGTATTTGCCGGTATAGGCGTTGACGCCGAAATAGCCGACGATGGCGATCGCCATCGCGTAGAGGGCAAGGCCGGTCAGAATCGATTTCAGACGCGCGCGGGAGACCATCTTGGGAAGATGGGACAAGTTGGTTAAGGGAGTGCTAATTCCAGGCCACTCCCGTCGTCATGCCCGGGCTTGTCCCGGGCATCCACGTTCTTCGGTGCGTGGGCAAAGACGTAGATGGCCGGGACAAGCCCGGCCATGACGGAGAGAGTACGGGCTCAGCCCTGATGTTTCGCCACGTGCGCGGCGAAGGCGTCGATGTATTGCTGCAGCACCGTTTTCAGGGAGTCCTTGGTCAGTTCTCCGTTCGCGTCGAACGCATCGCCGACGGCGTTGAGATAGATTTCCGGCTGCTGGAGCAGCGAGCCGGAAATACCCGGCAGGATGTTCTGCAGATGCTTCGCAGCGCTGACGCCGCCGAGCGGGCCCGGCGAGTTCGAGACGATGCCGACCGGCTTCCCGAGGAGCGAGCTCTTGCCATAGGGGCGCGAGGCGACGTCGATGGCGTTCTTGAGGACGCCCGGGATCGAGCGATTATATTCGGGGGTGACAAACAGGACGCCGTTCGATTTCTGGAGCTTGTCGCGGAAGGCCAGCCAGTCCGCGGGCGGCGCGCCTTCGAGGTCCTGGTTGAAGAACGAGATGCCCGCAGGCGTGATGACCTCGAGCTTGAGCGAGCTTGGCGCAAGCTTGGCGAGCGCGTTGGCGATCTTCAGCGAAAAGCTCTCCTTGCGCAGGCTGCCGGCGATCGTGACGACGTTGTAGGCCATGAGGTGTCCTTGAAACCTTGAGGGAAATGCGTGATGGCACTTAAGCGATCCGGACCGATGGATGCAAGTGCATGAACCGGTCCGATTTGGAAACGTAGCGTTTCGCGAAAGCAGATGGTTCAGACAATTCGGGCCGCCAAGGGGCGGCCCGATCCTTGCGCACGGATACTGACCCCGCTCAGAGCGTCGGATTCCACGCCGCCCGGATCAGGCGATACTTGGCGCCGTCCTTCTCGACATGGCCGACCGACGGGAACGAGAAGTGGAAGCCGACCACGGTCGCCTTCTCCGCAGCCGCCATGTCGTAGAATTTGTGACGCGTCTCCTGCGCCATCGCAGCATCCATGTCGAACGCGACGTGCCAGTCCGGATTGCGCAGGAAGAATTCCGGGATGTTGGTGACGTCGGACTGGATCAGCACCTTGGAATTGCCCGATGCAACCGCAAACGAGGTGTGGCCGGGCGTGTGGCCCGGCGTTGCGATGGAGGTGATGCCCGGCGCGACCTCCTTGCCCCACTCGTACTTCGTCACCTTGGACTCGAGACCGGCGAAGGTTTTCTTCACGTTGGCAAAATTGTTCTTCAGCCCCTGATTGGACTCGGCCTTGGCGGCGTTGTCCTCACTGGTCCAGAACTCCCACTCCTTGCCGGGCACCATGACCTCCGCGTTCGGAAAGGCCAGGGCGCCGTCGGCCAGGCGGATGCCGTTGATGTGGTCGCCGTGCATATGCGACAGCAGCACGACGTCGACGCTCTTGGGGTCGACGCCGGCAGCCTGGAGGTTCTGCAATGTGCGGCCGACGGCGCCCTTGCTCGCCTCGAAATTGGCAATGCCGTTGCCGGTATCGATCAGCACCAGCTTGGAGCCGGTATTGATGAGCTGTGGGTTGAACGGGATCGTGACCATGCCCTTCGGCATGTAGGCCGCCTCGCCTGCGGCCAGCGCTTCGTCCTTCGACAGATTGACGACGAACTTGTCCGGCATCGGGAAGGTGCGCGCACCGTCATTGATCGAGGTGCACTCGTAGCTGCCGACCTTGTAGCGATAGAAGCCCGGCGCCTGCGTCCCCGCTTGCGGCGCTGCGGCCCTGGCGGTGATGGGCCCAAGCCCGGTCAAGGCAGCCGCGCCCGTCGCGGCGGCGCCTGCAAGCAGGTGGCGGCGATTCAAATCAGTCATGAAGAGGTCCCTTCTGAGCGCCCCGCGGCTTTTCCGCGTTCAAATGGCGGCGGAATAATCTCCCGCCTCGCTCAGAAGGCAAGACCTTCCTTCGGTGACCTGCGGTCGCAGATCACGATTATTTATTCGGGTTGATGAGGAATTTTTCGCCCGTGGCGCGCTTGGCGTACACCGCGATGTTGGCGGGATCGAGCACCTCGGGCAGCGACACCACCTTGGTGTAATGGCTGGCGAAGGTGGTCTTGAGCTCGGACGCGACGCGCTGGCGCAGACGACCGATCTCGGCCGGGCCGATCTTCTGGAGGAACGGGGTGAGCAGCCAGCCACCGACGCCCCAGCTCAGGCCAAACGAGCGGTTCAGCTCGGTCGGACGCGTGTCGAGGCTACCGTAGATATAGACCTGCTTGTACACGTTGGAGCCGTAGCGGCTGTATTCCTTCGCGGTCTTGTTGGCCGCGACTTCCATGGCGGTCAGAATCTGGCTCGCCAGCTTGCCGCCGCCGATGGCATCGAAGGCGATGGTGGCGCCGGTCTCGACCAGCGCATTGGTGAGATCGTCCATGAAGCCTGGCGCGCTGGAATCCACGACGTGCCTGGCGCCGATCTTGTGCAGGATCTCGGCCTGCTCCTTGCTCCTGACGATGTTGACGAGGCCGATGCCGTCCTTGATGCAGATCTTGTTGAGCATCTGGCCGAGATTGGACGCAGCGGCGGTGTGCACGAGCGCCTTGTGGTTCTCGCGCCGCATCGTCTCGGTCATGCCGAGCGCAGTCAGCGGATTGACGAACCAGGATGCGCCGTCGGCGGCCGTGGTGCCCGCCGGCAGCTCCATGACGTCGCGGACCTTCAGCACGCGGTACTGCGTGTACATCGCGCCGCCGATCATCGACACCGTCTTGCCCATCAGGGCTTTGGCCGCATCCGAGGATCCGGCCCCGATCACCGTGCCGGCGCCCTCGTTGCCGACCGGCAGCGACTGATCGAGCCGGGCTCCCATCATCCGCATCGCGGCCTCAGGCATGGTCGCAGTGATGACCGGCATCTCCTTCGTACCGGAGGCCTTGGCAGCCGACATGTCGGCGGGCCCGATCAGGAGGCCGAGGTCGGACGGGTTGATCGGGGTCGCCTCGACGCGAACCACGACCTCGTCGTCGGCGGGCTCGGGTGTCGGGACATTCACGAGGGACAATTCCAGCTCGCCGCTCTTCTTCAACAGCGAACGCAATTGCAGTCCGGTCTTGCCGTCGCTCATGTCGATCCTCCCCTGTCCTTAGTTCTTCGCGCGGTGACGCTGGCTTATGCCAGCGCCTTCAGTGCCGCCTTGCCGCCATAGAGCGCCTGCTTGCCGAGTTGCTGCTCGATGCGCAGGAGCTGGTTGTATTTGGCGGTGCGATCGGAACGCGCAAGGGAGCCGGTCTTGATCTGGCCGCAATTGGTGGCGACCGCGAGGTCGGCGATGGTGGAATCCTCGGTCTCGCCCGAGCGGTGCGACATCACCGAGGTGTAGCCGGCCTTGTGCGCCATTTCGACGGCGGCGAGCGTCTCCGTCAGCGTGCCGATCTGGTTGACCTTGATCAGGATCGAGTTGGCCCGGCCCGCCTTGATGCCTTCGGCGAGGCGCTTGACGTTGGTGACGAAGAGATCGTCGCCGACCAGCTGGCACTTCTTGCCGACGAGGTCGGTGAGCTCCTTCCAGCCGTCCATGTCGTCTTCCGACATGCCGTCCTCGATGGTGACGATCGGATAGCGCGCAACCAAGTCGGCAAGATATTTGGCCTGCTCGGAGATCGAGCGGGTCTTGCCCTCGCCTTCACAGACGTATTTTCCGTCCTTGAAGAACTCGGTCGAGGCGCAGTCGAGGCCGAGCACAATGTCGCTTCCCGCCTTGAAGCCAGCCTTGCCGATGGCGTTCATGACGAACTCCAGCGCGGCATCGGCCGATGGCAGGTTCGGGGCAAAACCGCCCTCGTCGCCCACATTGGTGTTATGGCCGGCCTTCTTCAGCTCGGACTTCAGCGTGTGGAAGACCTCAGCGCCGTAGCGCAGGCCCTCGGCAAAGGACGACGCGCCGACGGGCAGGATCATGAATTCCTGGAAGTCGATCGGGTTGTCGGCATGAACGCCGCCGTTGATGATGTTCATCATCGGCACCGGCAACAGGCGCGCCGAGGTGCCGCCGACGTAACGGTAGAGCGGCATGTCGAGCGAGTTCGCCGCGGCCTTGGCGCAGGCGAGCGAGACGCCGAGGATGGCGTTGGCGCCCAGCCGGCTCTTGTTGGGCGTGCCGTCGAGGTCGATCATGATCTGGTCGATCTGGGCCTGCTGCTCGACGTCGAGGCCGCTCAGGGCCTCGAAGATCTCGCCGTTTACGGCACCGACTGCCTTGGTGACGCCCTTGCCGAGATAGCGAGCCTTGTCGCCGTCGCGCAGTTCCACCGCCTCATGGGCGCCCGTCGATGCGCCCGACGGCACGGCGGCGCGGCCGAGCGCGCCATCCTCCAGCACGACATCGACCTCGACGGTGGGATTGCCCCGGCTATCGAGGATTTCGCGGCCGATGATGTCGATGATGGCGGTCATGATGTGCACTTCCGTTCGTTAGGTTTGATCGGTTCGCCGCGGGTCTTACACGGGCCGTAAGCAAATGTGAACGCTTGGACGGTTGGCTTCGACTGACGCGTGAAGCGGCCGGGGCTAAGCTTGAACGCGACTGATTTGCGCGTCCAACCTCAATCTGAACCAGCCGGGGTAACGCCATGAATCGCCGCCAGTTTCTCGCTTCGAGTGCCGCCCTGTTGGTGGCCCGCCCAGGTTTTGCCCAGGACGGTCCGTTCCGGACAAAATATTACCCGATCAGTGCCGGCATCGGCCTGCACGATCTCGCGCCCGCCCCTGACGGTTCGGTCTGGTTCACGGCGCAGGGCAAGGGCCTGCTCGGCAGGCTCGATCCCCGGGATGGCCGTTTCAAGACGGTCGGCCTCGGTCCGGGCGCGGCTCCCCATGGCGTGACCATCGGCCCCGACGGCGCGCCGTGGATCACCGAGGGCGGCCAGAACGCGATTGCGCGTGTCGATCCCGGCGATCTCAAGGTCACCCTGTTCCGCCTGCCGGAGAAGTTCGCCTACGCCAACCTCAATACCGGCGTGTTCGACCAGGAAGGCATCTATTGGTTCACCGGCCAGTCCGGCTATTACGGCCGCCTCGCGCCGAAGTCCGGCGAAATGATTGTGTTCAGGGCGCCCAAGGGCGTCGGCCCCTACGGCATCACCGTGACGCCCAAGGGCGATGTCTGGTACGCCTCGCTCGCCGGCAGCTACATCGCGAAGATCGATCGCGCGACGGGTGATGTCGCAATGGTCGAGCCGCCGACAACGAACCAGGGCGCGCGGCGGGTGTGGTCGGACTCGAAAAGCCGGATCTGGGTCAGCGAATGGAACAGCGGCCACGTCTCCGTGCACGATCCCGCCGATGGCTCGTGGAACACCTGGAAGCTGCCGGGCGAACGCCCCCGCGCCTACGCCGTTTTTGTCGACGACAAGGATAAGGTCTGGCTGACCGACTTCTCCGCCAACGCGATTCTTCGCTTCGATCCTGCCACGGAGAAATTCGACGTGTTCGCCAGCGACAAGGCCAATGCCGCCGTCCGCCAGCTCGACGGCAGGCCGGGCGAGCTCTGGGGCTGCGAGTCCGGTAACGACCGGATCGTCATGATCCAGACCATCGCCGCCGGTTGACGACAGCGGCATTTGCGTCCATCCCGGCATTGAAACAGGATGTGACGACGATGGCGAAAAACTCCCTCCAGCTCGGCCGCGCGGTCGAGTGGCCGGATACACCGGAGAAGGCCCAACTCGACCGCGTGCCCAATCCGCAGAAGGGCACCGACTATCTGGTGCGTTTCACCGTGCCGGAATTCACCTCGCTCTGTCCGGTCACGGGGCAACCGGATTTCGCGCATCTGATGATCGACTACGCGCCGGGCCCGTGGCTGCTGGAGTCGAAATCGCTGAAACTCTACATCGCGAGCTTCCGCAACCACGGCGCCTTCCACGAGGACTGCACCGTGATGATCGGCAAGCGCATCGCTTCCGAGATCAAGCCGAAATGGCTGCGCATCGGCGGCTACTGGTATCCGCGCGGCGGCATTCCGATCGACGTATTCTGGCAGACCGGCCGCGTGCCGAAGGGCCTGTGGGTGCCCGAGCAAGGCGTCGCGCCCTATCGCGGACGCGGCTAAGCCTCTCTTGTGTCCCCGACGGTGCGGCGCTGCATCCGGGGAACAGGCATCGGCATCGATCGCCAATCAATAGGCGCTCAGCAAATCCACCTTCGCATTCGCCAACACCAGCCTGCGCGCCAGGATCGCGGCGAGATTGCGCATGATCTTCAATGCCGTCTCCGGGTGCAGGCGGCGGTAATCGGCAAAGCTGTCCAGCGGCAGTTCGAGGCAGGCGACGGGCGTATCGGCGACGACATCGGCGCTGCGGCGTCCCTCCAGAATCGCCATCTCGCCGAACTCCATGCCGGGGCCGAGGGAAGCGAGCCTCACACCGCTCGGCAGTTTCACGCTGACCATGCCGCTCTCGAGGAAGAACAGCGACTTTGCGGGCTCCCCGGCCGCGATGATGCGCTGGCCAGCCGCGTAACGCCGCGCGGTCGAGAGCTTGACGATGGCGGCGATCTCGTCGGCGTCGAGCTCAGCGAGCAGCGCCTGCTCGTGAAGATGCGTACTCTCCTTCACGTCGGTGAAGCCGCCAAAGCGATAGATCACCTGGTCCTCGGCCCATTCGATGGCATCGTCGAGCAGCGTGAAGCGCCGTAGCCGGCGCGAATCCGCGGCGCGGGCGGAGATCGCGCGCCAGACCGCGGAGGTCTCCTCCAGACCCGACAGAATCGTAAAGACGCCGCCATGACCGAGTGCGGTCAGCGTCTCGCCCAGCAGTTCGGCACCCGCCGCAGTGATGTCGGGCACGCGGCGGAAATCGATGATCAGAAACGGCGCGTCCGGCGGATCGCTGTTGAGCTTTCGCGTCACATAATCGATGGTGGCGAAATTCATCGCGCCGACCAGTTCGAGCACACGCACGTCGCTGTGGCGGTCGTCGAGAATCTGCTGCTCGTGCGGCTGGCGGCTGCGGCGCGAGGAGATCCCGTAGATGTCGTAGTCCGCCATGATGCTGGTACGAACGTCGGCGTTGCGGTTCAGCATGTGCAGATCGTAGCGCGCCGACAACGCTTCGCAGACCTTCAGGCCGCGCACGCTGTTGAAATGATCGTCGAGCAGCGGCGAGAAGGTGCCGAGCCCGAGCTGCGAGGGCAGCGCCGCGACGATGCCGCCGCCGACGCCGCTCTTGGCGGGAATGCCCACGCGATAGGTCCACTCGCCGGCATAATCGTACATGCCCGAGCTCGTCATCACCGACAGCGTGCGCGCGACAATGTGCGGCGTGATCACCCGCACGCCCGTCACCGGATTGATGCCGCGGTTGGCGAGCGTTGCCGCCATCACCGCCAGATCGCGCGCGGTGACGAGAATGGCGCATTGGCGGAAATAGACGTCGAGCACGGCGTCGACGTCGTCAGGCAGCACCGCGTAGTTCCGGAGCAGCCAGGCAATGGCACGGTTGCGATTACCGGTCGCCGTCTCCGAGGCATGAACGGCATCATCGACGCCGAGCTGGCGGCCAGCGAACTCGCTGAGCTTGGCGTGAACGCGCTCGAAGGCGCCCTTCCCGTCCATCCCGTAGATGAGGCCCGAGCAGGCGATGGCGCCTGCATTGACCATCGGGTTGAAGGGCCGGTTGTCGTTGGTGAGCCGGATCGAATTGAACGCTTCGCCGCTCGGTTCGACGCCGATGGTGGCCGCGACACGCTCTTCGCCGACCATCTCCAGCGCCAGCGCGAAGACGAACGCCTTCGACACCGACTGGATCGTGAACGGTACCGCGCTGTCGCCAACCTCGTAGACATGGCCGTCGATGGTGACGAGCGCGATGCCGAAATGATTGGGGTTGGCGCGCGTCAGCTCGGGGATGTAGTCGGCGAGCAGGCCGGAATGATCGAGCCTGAACTCCTCGTGGCAATTGGTCAGGAAACGGCTAAGCGGGGGCCTGGTGGGATACCCGGTCGGTCCAGGCGTACCTGCTGAGCTGGGCAAACGGTCGGGCTGCGCATCCACGGTCTCACACCTCGATTTGCCCAGATTAAAAGCAATTCGTGTGCCATGCATACGCGATCGACGGTGTCCTGGTGGGGGCGACGCCCCGTTCAAGGGCTGCCTGGACCTCCGCGCGCGTCCGCCGGCGCGCGCTGCTTGAGCAGCCGGGCACAGACGACGCCCAGCACCACCATGATCCCTGCGCTCGCGAACAGCGTCGGCATCTTGCCGGCGTGCTGGAGCCCGAAGCCATAGGCGAGCGGCCCCACCGTCTGCCCCATGAAAAAGAAGAACGAATGCAGTGACAGCGCAGTCGCACGCGCCTCGACCGAAAGCTCGCTGGCGAAGACCTGCAGACAACCATGGGCGATGTAAAAGCCCCACCCCATCACGACGAGATTCAGGGCCTGCACTTCCCAGCGTGGCCCAAAGGCGACGGCAATGAGCTGCGAGGCCACCAGCGTCATGCCGGAGATCATCATGCCCTTCACGCCCAGCCAGGGCAGCAGGCGCGACACGGTCAGCGTGTAGAACAGGCCGCCGACCGCAAAGCCCGCGATGACGATGCCGGCGATCGACAGCGAGGTCTGCCCGAGTTCGAACAGGAACGAGGCGATGTAGGGAAACAGGCCGAGCACGCAGCAGCCTTCGATGAACACCGCCGAGTAGCAGACATAGGCGTTCGGATTGGTGAAGATGGTGCGATAGCCGGCCTTGAGCGCCGACAGGCTGGTCTTCGGCGGATGCTGGACCTTGGCGCCGTGAAAGCCGGCCGCGACCGCGATCGACGCCACGATGACGAGCACGCCCAGCACCGCCAGCACGCCGCGCCAGCCCAGGAAATCGCCGATCAGCCCGGAGGCCGAGGCGCCGAGCAGATTGCCGGTCATGGCGCCGGCGAGCGTACGGCTGATCGCGACCTGGCGTTTCTCCGGCCCGACGAGATCGCTGGTCAGGCTCAGCGCCACCGGAAACACGCCGCCCGAGCCGATGCCGGCAAGGATGCGGGTCGCGAACAGAACCGAGAACGAGGACGAGAGGGCGCCGAGGATGTTGGCAAGGCCGAGCAGCGCGAGACAGCCGATCATCAGCCGCGTCTTGCCGAACAGATCGGCGGCGGCGCCGACGATGGGTTGGATGATCGAGAAGGTGAAGGCGAACACCGCGGCAAAGCCCGCGGCGGTCGCGATGCTGACGCCAAAATCCTCGGCGACATGCGGCAGCACCGGATCGAGCGAGCGCGCCGACAGCGCTGCGGCAAAGCTCGCGCCTGATATGACGTAAAGCGCTGTCGGCAAGCCGTGATCTTGCGGCCGTGCCTCGCCTTGCTGCATCAGCGCGGGTTCTTTGCCAGCGCGTCGAACGCCATCAGCCTGGCGATCAGGCCCTCGAACTCACGCAGCGGCACCATGTTGGGGCCATCGGAGGGCGCACGATCAGGATCGGGATGGGTCTCGATGAAGACGCCGGCGACGCCGACCGCAACGGCCGCGCGCGCCAGCACCGGCACGAATTCGCGCTCGCCGCCCGAGGACGTCCCCTTCCCGCCCGGCTGCTGCACCGAATGGGTGGCATCGAAGATGACAGGCGCGCCGGTGGTGCGCGCCAGGATCGGCAGCGCGCGCATGTCGGAGACCAGCGTGTTGTAGCCGAAGGACGCCCCGCGCTCGGTGACGAGTACATTCGGATTGTTGGCACTGGTGATCTTCGTGACGACATTCGCCATGTCCCATGGCGCCAGGAACTGCCCCTTCTTGACGTTGACAACCCTGCCGGTCGCAGCGGCAGCGAGCAGGAGATCAGTCTGCCGGCACAGGAAGGCCGGGATCTGCAGGATGTCCACGGCTTGCGCCACCTCGGCGCATTGCGTGGCATCGTGCACGTCGGTCAGGACAGGCAGGCCGAGCGAGGATCGGATCTCCGCGAAGATCGGCAGCGACTGCGAAAGGCCCAGCCCCCGCGCAGCGGATGCGCTGGTGCGATTGGCCTTGTCGAAGGAGGTCTTGTAGACGAGGCCGATGTTCAGCCGCGCGGCGATCTCCTTGAGCGCGGAGGCGACCTCCAACGCATGCTGGCGGCTTTCGAGCTGGCAGGGTCCCGCAATGATCGCAATCGGCAGATCGTTGCCGAACTTGACCGTGCCAATGGTAACGACCGGTGCCGCTGAATGCGAAGAGCTCAAGGCAAATCCCTCGTTTCGCCGCGACCATAGCCGCCATGGGGGTCGGATCAACCCCATTCGGCCCGGGCCGTTCGAATATCAGGGTTGCGCCAGGGGCCCCAATGAGGCCGCGCAGCGCCGGCCGGCGCTCACTTCACCGCCGAGAAAGCGGTCGGCGCCAGAATCTGGCTGACGATGTTGGCAACGATCTGGCCGTCGGCTTCGCTCTCGGCACGCGCCTTCATCCAGTCCGGATCCGTCATGAACGCGCCCCACTTCTTCTCGCGCTCGGCAAGCGAGTCCCAGGCCAGGAAATAGGTCAGCTCCTGGTTGGATTCGCCGATCATCGTCGTGAAGAATCCGGCCTGCTTGATGCCGTGCTTCTCCCAGATCTTCAGCGTGGCGGTCTCAAACCGCTTCAAGAGCGCCGGCAGCCGGCCGGGCACGCAGCGATAGATGCGCATTTCATAGATCATCGGAGTTCACTCCCTGCATTGTTGTTCTTGCGGCAGGCCGTTGTCGCAACAATCCGCGCGATCGTCAAAGGCCGAGAATGCGCTACACCAGCCGGCTCTGCACCATCGCCGCCTGAATGAACGAGGCGAACAGCGGGTGCGGCTCGAACGGCCGCGACTTCAGTTCGGGGTGGAACTGGACGCCGATGAACCAGGGATGATCCTCGTACTCGACGATTTCAGGCAGCACGCCGTCCGGCGACAGGCCTGAGAATTTCAAGCCGTGCTGCTCGAGGCGGTCCTTGTAGGCGGTGTTGACCTCGTAGCGGTGGCGGTGGCGTTCGGAGATCTCGGTGGCGCCGCCATAGACCTGCGAGACGCGGCTGCCGCGATTGAGCGCAGCGGGATAAGCGCCAAGCCGCATCGTGCCGCCGAGATCGCCGGCCTGCGAGCGCTTCTCGAGCTCGTTGCCGCGCAGCCACTCCGTCATCAGGCCGACCAGCGGCTCCTTGGTGGGGCCGAACTCGGTGGAGTTGGCGTCCTCGATGCCGACGAGATTTCGCGCCGCCTCGATCACCGCCATTTGCATGCCGAAGCAGATGCCGAAATACGGCACGTCGCGCTCACGCGCGAACTGCGCCGCACGGATCTTGCCTTCGGCGCCGCGCTGGCCGAATCCGCCCGGCACCAGGATGCCGTTGACGTGCTCGAGGAACGGCGCGGGATCTTCCTTCTCGAAAATCTCGCTCTCGATCCAGTCGAGATTGACCTTCACCTTGTTGGCGATGCCGCCATGCGAGAGCGCTTCGATCAGCGACTTGTACGCATCCTTCATGCCGGTGTACTTGCCGACGATGGCGATGGTGACGTTGCCTTCGGGATTGCGCACGCGCTCGTTGATCTGTTGCCAGCTTCGCAGCTCCGGCGGAATCCGCGAACCGATGCCGAAAGCGGCCAGCACTTCGTCGTCGAGGCCCGCGTTGTGATAGGCCTCGGGCACCGCATAAATGTTGTCGACGTCGCGTGCCTCGATCACAGCGCTTTCGCGCACGTTGCAGAACAGGCCGAGCTTGCGCCGTTCCTCCTTCGGAATCTCGCGATCCGTCCGGCAGAGCAGGATGTCCGGCTGAATGCCGATCGACCGCAGCTCCTTCACCGAGTGCTGCGTCGGCTTGGTCTTCAATTCGCCGGCGCTCGGAATAAAGGGCAGCAGCGTGAGATGGATGTAGACGGCATGATCGCGCGGCAGCTCGTTCTTGAGCTGGCGGATCGCCTCGAAGAACGGCAGGCCTTCGATGTCGCCGACGGTGCCGCCGATCTCCACCAGCACGAAATCGTAATCGTCGTTGCCGGAGAGGACGAATTCCTTGATCGCATTGGTGACGTGCGGAACCACCTGGATGGTCGCGCCGAGATAATCGCCGCGGCGCTCCTTGGAGATGATGTCCTGGTAGATCCGCCCCGTGGTGATGTTGTCCTGCTTGGTCGCAGGCCGGCCGGTGAAGCGCTCGTAGTGACCGAGATCGAGATCGGTCTCCGCGCCGTCATCGGTCACGAACACTTCGCCATGCTGGTACGGCGACATCGTTCCGGGATCGAGATTGAGATAGGGGTCGAGCTTGCGGAGGCGGACCTTGTAGCCCCGGGCCTGCAACAGCGCACCGAGTGCCGCTGAAGCCAGACCCTTGCCGAGCGAAGAAACCACGCCGCCGGTGATGAATATGTACCGCGCCATGGGACTTAACCTCTAATCCCCAAAATTCGATTCGCCAAAGCGATTCGTATTCCGCCCCCGAAGATTCTGTGGGCCTGTGGGTGAACCAAAACGAAGAGTGGTGACAGTGCCTTGATGGGGATTGTTGATGCAGGGCGCTAGGATCCGCCCTGCATGGCCCCCCTGCTTTATTGCGAGCGCGGCACCTGCGGGCCGCTCGGGGCCGGGGCCTGCTGCTGCTCGTCGGCCTTCTTCAGCGAATCCAGGATGCCGCCCGAGGTCGGCGGCGCGATCGGCGATCCGCCGGCCGGCTGGGTCTGTGACGCCGGCGCGCCGATGATCGACGACGGCGCACGGTTGTAGCCCGCGTGCCAGGACAGGAACATGCTCGTGAGGAAGAAGCCCGCAGCCAAAATGGCGGTGGTTCGCGTCAGGAGGTTCGCGGTACCGCGGCTCGACATGAAGCCCGCGCCCCCGCCCATGCCGAGGCCGCCGCCTTCCGACTTCTGGAGCAGGACGGCGCCGATCATGACGGCGACGATCATGAGGTGGATGACGATGACAACGGTCTGCATAATGCCCTTCCGTCACAAGCGGGCGGCGCCTGACGGCGGCCGATCGCGCTTCGCGGGTTTCCTGAAGTTGCGCGGTGTTACACGATCGGAGGGGGTATTGCCACCCCCGATCGGGTCCGGACCAACGGTTTGAATGAGTTAGGGGCAGCCCTTCGCAATCGCAAGGAAATCGGCCGCCTTCAGGCTGGCGCCGCCGACCAGTGCGCCATTGACGTTCTTCACCGCCATCAGCTCGGCGGCGTTCGAGGGCTTGACGGAGCCGCCATAGAGGATGCGCATCCTGGCACCATCGGCCTTGAACCTGACGGTCAGGAGTTCCCGGATAACCCCATGAATCTGCTCGACATCCTGGGCCGTGGGGGTCAGCCCGGTGCCGATCGCCCAGACCGGCTCATAGGCCACGACGAGATTCGCGGCGGTCGAGCCGTCAGGAAGGGAGCCGCCGAGCTGCCCGCGCAGGATGTCCAGGGTCTGGCCGGCGTCGCGCTGACCTTGCGTCTCACCGACACAGACGATCGCCGTCGCTCCGGCGCGCCAGGCGGCCTCAGCCTTCTGGCGGATCAGGGCATCGCCCTCGCCGTGATCGGCGCGACGCTCGGAATGGCCGACGATGATGGCCGTCGCCCCCGCGTCCACCAGCATTTCGGCGGCGATATCGCCGGTATGCGCGCCGGAGGCCTTGGGGTGGCAGTCCTGGGCCCCTACTGCGACCTTCTTGCCGCGCGCCTTTTCGGTGAAGGCGGCGATCAGGGTCGCGGGCGGACAGACCAGCAGGTCGGCCTTGCCAGCCACGTCTGCCGCGCCGTTGAGCATGGCGTCGAACTCGGCAGCCTGGGCCTTCAGGCCGTTCATTTTCCAATTGCCGGCGATCAGGGGGCGGATGGCGTCGGTCATGTCAATTTCCAGCAGATTGAGGGTTTGTGCATGCGCTAGCAGAGCTCCCGCGGCAGTTCCAGACACCAGAGGCTTTTAACCGCAGCCTCTAGCCGTCGATTGACCTGAGGTTGCGGGGGGAAAGCCACCACTTTATGATGATTGATCAATTTGGTGAGGCGCTTTTGCTGAATTTGCATTAAGACGCGCTCCCGTTCCCCTCCTGCTCAAACAAGTTGGACCAAATGCTTCGAGGAATGCGCAAGGCCTCATCAAACTGGCTCGGCAAGATCATTATGGCCGTGGTGATGGGCGTGTTGATCATCAGTTTCGGCGTTTGGGGCATTGCCGACATCTTCAAAGGTTTCGGGCAGTCCACGGTGGCCAAGATCGGCAGCACCGAAATATCGCTCAACGAGTTCCGCCAGATCTACACCGACCGCCTGCAACAGATCAGTCGCCAGTTCGGCCGTCCGCTGACGCCCGACCAGGCGCGTGCCTTCGGCCTCGACCGCCAGGTGCTGCAGCAGGCAATCGCAGAAGCCGCCCTCGACGAGGAGGCGCGCCGTCTCGGCCTCGGTCAGTCCGACGAGCAGATCCGCCAGGTCATCATGAACGATCCCAACTTCAAGGGCATCGGCGGCAATTTCGATGCGAACCGTTTCCAGGCCCTGATCCGCAATTTCGGCTATACCGAGCAGCGCTACGTCGCCGAACAGCGGAAGGTGTCGCTGCGCCGGCAGATCACCGGCACGATCGGCGCAGGCGTCGAGCCGCCAAAGACCATGCTCGACGTGCTGACGCGCTTCCAGAACGAGCAGCGCTCCATCGAGTTCGTCAAGCTCGACGCCGCCCAGGCGGGTACTATCGACGCGCCCTCGCCCGAGACGCTCGCCGCCTATTTCGAGGATCACAAGGTCCAGTTCCGCGCACCCGAATATCGCAAGATCGCCTTCGTCGCGGTCTCGCCCGAGGAAATCGGCAAGTGGACCGAGGTGTCGGACGATGACGCCAGGAAAATGTTCGACCAGCGCAAGGATCGGCTAGGTACGCCGGAGAAGCGCCAGATCCAGCAGATCGTGTTTCCGAACGTCGCCGACGCGCAGGCCGCGCGCGAGCGCCTCGTCGGCGGACTATCGTTCGAGGACCTCGGCAAGGAGCGCGGACTGAGCGCCTCCGACGTCGATCTCGGGCTCGTGACCAAGTCTTCGCTCGCAGCCGCAGTCGGCGATGCCGCCTTCGCGCTTCCCGTCGGCGAGATCAGCCAGCCGATCCAGGGTGGGCTTGGCGTCGCGATCGTCAGGGTCGACAAGATCGAGCCCGGCAAAGAGGCGGACTACGCCAGTCTTGCCGGCGACATCAAGCGCGAGATCGCCACCGAGCGCGCGCGCGTCAAGGTCGCCGATCTCCGCGACAAGATGGAAGACGAGCGTGGCGGCGGCTCCAGCGTGATCGACGCGGCGCAGAAGCTCGGCCTCACCGCCGTGACCATCGAGGCCGTCGACCGCTCCGGCCGCGCCCCGAACGGCCAGCCGGTCGCCAACATTCCGCAAGGGCTCGACGTGGTGTCACAGGCCTTCAACACCGATGTCGGCATCGACAACGACTCGATCTCGTTCAAGGGCGGCTATGTCTGGTACGACGTGCTCGCCGTCACGCCCTCGCGCGACCGCAATCTCGACGAGGTCCGTGACCAGGTCGAGGCGCGCTGGCGCCAGGACCAGATCGCGGCCAAGCTCAAGACCAGGGCGAGCGAGATGGTGCAGAAGCTCAAAGCGGGCGGCAAGCTCGCCGATGAAGCAGCGGCGATCGGCGCCAAGGTCGAGACCGCGTCCGGCTTCAAGCGCGACGATTCTCCGGCCGGCGTGCCCGCAGCCGTGGTGTCAGCCGCCTTCCGCACCGCCAAGGACGGCGTCGGACAGACGGCCGTCAGCGGCGGCAGCGAAGTGATCGTCTTCCGCGTCACGGACATCGTCGAACCGGCGATCGACGCCGCCTCCGACGCGGTCAAGAAGCTGAAGGAGAGCCTCGACCGCGCCCAGACCGAGGAGCAGGTCGCTTCCTACGTCAACAAGCTTGAAACCGACATCGGGACCACCATTAATCAGGCCGCCTTCGCGCAGGTGACCGGCGCGAACCAGTGAGTTGAAAGCACGCGATGGACGACCTGAAATCGATCATTGGAAAAGTGGCGACCGGCGCCAGCCTGTCGCGTGACGAAGCCGCTGCCGCCTTCGACGCCATGATGTCCGGCGAGGCCACGCCCTCGCAGATGGGTGGCCTGTTGATGGCGCTCAGGGTGCGCGGCGAGACCGTGGACGAAATCACCGGCGCCGTTGCGGCGATGCGCTCGAAGATGCTGACCGTGACGGCACCGGCTGACGCCGTCGATATCGTCGGCACCGGCGGCGACGGCTCCGGCTCGGTGAATGTCTCGACCTGCGCTTCCTTCATTGTTGCGGGCGCCGGCGTGCCGGTGGCCAAGCACGGCAACCGCGCGCTGTCGTCGCGTTCGGGCGCGGCCGACGTGCTGGCCGCGCTCGGGGTGAAGATCGACCTCAGGCCCGAGCAGGTCGGCCGCTGCGTGCGCGAATGCGGCATCGGCTTCATGTTCGCCCCCGCCCATCATCCCGCCATGAAGAACGTCGGTCCGACCCGGGTCGAGCTCGCGACGCGCACGATCTTCAACCTGCTCGGTCCCCTGTCGAACCCCGCCGGCGTCAAACACCAGATGGTCGGCGTCTTCTCGCGGCAATGGGTGCAGCCGTTGGCGCAGGTGCTGAAGAACCTCGGCTCCCAGTCCGCCTGGGTGGTGCACGGCTCCGATGGCCTCGACGAGATCACCCTCACCGGCCCCACCTTCGTCTCCGCGCTCCACAATGGCGAGATCCGCAATTTCGAGGTGACGCCCGAGGAGGCCGGCCTGCCGCGCTGCGAGGCCGGCGCACTCAAGGGCGGCGACGCCGACGCCAACGCAATCGCCTTACAGAGCGTGCTCAGCGGCAAGCCGAGCCCCTACCGCGACGTGGCACTGATGAACGCGGCCGCCGCGCTGGTCGTGGCCGGCCGCGCCAAGGACCTCAAGGAGGGCGTTGCAATCGGCACCAAGTCGATCGACAGCGGCGCGGCGAACGCGAAGCTGAAGCACCTGATCACGGTCTCGAACGGCTGAGCGCCCCCATGTCGGATATCCTGGCCAAGATCGAAACCTACAAGCGCGAGGAGATCGCCGCGGCCAAGCGCGCGCAGCCGCTCTCGGCGGTCGAGGCGAAGGCCAACGCGCAAGCCGCGCCGCGCGGCTTCCTGCGCGCAATCAGGGCCAAGCGCGCCGCTGGCGACTACGCGTTGATCGCGGAAGTGAAGAAAGCCTCGCCTTCGAAGGGACTGATCCGCGCCGATTTCGACCCGCCGGAGCTTGCCAAGGCCTATGAAGCCGGGGGCGCGGCCTGTCTGTCGGTGCTGACCGACACGCCCTCGTTCCAGGGCCATCTCGACTTCATGGTGACGGCGCGGGCGGCGACGTCCCTGCCGGTGCTGCGCAAGGATTTCATGTTCGACACCTATCAGGTGGTCGAGGCCCGTGCGCACGGCGCAGATTGCATCCTGATCATCATGGCGGCGCTCGACGATGCCGCCGCCCGGGATCTCGAGGACGCCGCGACTGCCTTCGGCATGGACGTGCTGATCGAGATCCACGACCGCGCCGAGCTCGACCGGGCGCTGAAACTCCGTTCGCCGATGATCGGGGTCAACAACCGTAATCTTCGCACCTTCGAAACCACGCTCGCGACCAGCGAAACGCTGGCGCCGCTGATTCCTCAGGACCGGCTGATGGTCGGCGAGAGCGGCATCTTCACGCCGGCCGATCTCGCCCGGCTCGAGCGCGTCGGCATGTCGACCTTCCTGGTCGGCGAGAGCCTGATGCGGCAGGCCGACGTCACCGCGGCGACACGCATTCTGCTCGCGCGCGAGACAACGGCGCGCGCGACGGGCACGAACTGACATGGCGCGCAAGCCCGCGAAGACCAAACCGCCCAAGGCCGGCCCCGCCCTCACCCATATCGGCGCCTCCGGCGAGGCGCGAATGGTCGACGTGTCCGACAAGCCGGCCACCGAGCGGCTTGCCGTCGCGGAGGGCCGCGTCGTCATGACCAGGGCGACGCTCGACCTGATCGTATCAGGCAACGCCAAGAAGGGCGACGTGCTCGGAACAGCCCGCATCGCCGGCATCATGGCCGCCAAGCGCACCGCGGAGCTGATCCCGCTCTGCCATCCGCTGGCGCTGTCGAAGGTGACGCTCGACATCGAGCCCGACGCGAAACTGCCGGGCTGCCTGGTTCGCGCCAGCGTGAAGGTGACGGGCCCGACCGGTGTCGAGATGGAGGCCCTCACCGCGGTGTCGGTCGCCTGTCTCACCATCTACGACATGATCAAGGCGGTCGAGCGCGGCGTGCGCATCGAAGGCATCCATCTGGTCGAGAAGCTCGGCGGCAAGTCAGGGCACTATCGCGCGTGATTGTTACTTCAGCGACGTGCTGATCGACGCGAATTTCGTGCTGAGCCTGGTGCCCATGCCGTTCACGACGGTAATGATCGCAAGTGCGATGCCGGCGGCGATCAGGCCGTATTCGATCGCGGTCGCGCCACTCTCGTCGTCGATGAAGCTCTTCAGAATGCTCGTCATGATCATGTCCTCGCGGTGTGGTTGGCAGATGAATTCGCAAATCGCGTGCCAATGCGCCTTCGAGGAACGCCAACATGTTAGATGGTTAAGCCCTGGTTGATCACGCCACGGGCGGCAGGAATTGACCGGCATCGCGGGAGCCCCGCGGCAATTCCTGCACGGTGTTGCGCCCGCACATCGATCGGTTTTTTGCGCGATCGTTCACCTGGCATTAACCGCGCTTCCTAACTTCACCTCCATACCGTTTCCGTAAACCGACGGATGTTTGCGGGGCCAAGAATTGATCCTGGCGTGTGTACGGCAATGATCCAGCATGATGACGAGCTTCGGCAATCGCCTATTTGACCAGGCCTTCGTGCGCGGCGGACCAATCCGCTGGCTGGTGGTGGGCGGCACGCTGCTGATCGCAGCAATTGCCATAGGTTCGGTCCTGATGGCGCAGAATTTCCGCGAGCGGGCGCTGCGCAACTCCGGCCGCGAGCTGGAGAACACGGTGCTGCTGGTCGCCCACCATTTCGATCAGCAACTGCAGGACTTCGCGGTCATCCAAAAGGATTTCGTCGACCAGGTCCGCACGACCGGAATCAACAATGCCGAGGACTATCGCAGGCGCCTTTCGGGCCAGGACGTCCACCGGATGTTGCGCTCGAAGATCGAGGCGCTGCCCTACATCGGCGGCGTCAACATCATCGATGCCGACGGGGATCTGATCAATTCATCGACGGCATGGCCGGCTCCGAAAGTAAACGTTGCCGATCGCGGCTATTTTCGCACCTTCAAATACGATCCCTATTCGCCTGACGTCCTGATCGAACCCTTGCACAGTCGCATCACCGGAGCATGGACCATCCTCGTGGCCCGAAAGATCGTCGGGCCGAACGGCGAGTTCCTGGGTGTCGTCGGACGCGGCATCGAGCCCGCCAATTTCGAGAAGTTCTTCGCCTCCCTCGCGCTCGGCGAAGACGCGACGATCTCGATGCTGCACCGCGATGGTACGCTGCTCGCCCGGTATCCGCATTCCAGCGAATTGATGGGTCGGAACTTCAAGAACGGTGCATTCGAGCAGCAGCGGGTTTTCGGCCTCGATCACTTCGCCGGCCGTTTCGTGAGCCCGGTCGACGGTGAAGACCGACTGATCTCATCGCGCGCCCTGCCCCACTTCCCGATCCTGATGATGGCCACCACGACGCGTGCGGCTGCACTGAGGGACTGGCGCGAGCAGATCGGCATTCTGATCTCGGTCGCCGCCTCGTCCGCGCTCGCCATCGCAGGCGTGCTGATTGCGGTCGTGCGCAAGCTGCTGGAGCAGCACCGCCTCTCGCGGGAACGGTTGACGCTGGAAAAGCAGCGGCTCGATCGCGCCGTCAACAACATGACGCAGGGCCTCCTGCTGTTCGACGCCGAGCGGCGGCTGGTGGTCTGCAACCAGCGCTACATCGAAATGTATGGATTGTCGGCCGAGATCGTGATGCCCGGATGCAGCTTCCGCGACATCATCGCCCATCGCAAGGTAACCGGCTCGTTCACGGGCAACGTCGACGATTATGTCGCGCGCGTGCTGAACGACGTTCATGCGCGCAACTCGATGGTGGTTGAGACCTCCGACGGCCGCTCGATCCAAATCCTCAACGAACCGCTCGCGGACGGCGGCTGGGTGGCAACCCACGAGGACATCACCGAGCGCCGGCGAACCGAGGAGCGCATCACTCACCTCGCTCATTACGACGCGCTGACCGATCTGCCCAACCGCACCATGTTCCACGAGCATCTGCGCGAAGAGCTCGCCGCTGTCGGCCGTGGCGAAGAGATCGCGGTGCACTACATCGACATCGACGAGTTCAAGGGCGTCAACGACGCGCTCGGCCATCTTGTCGGCGACGAGCTGTTGAAATCGGTTGCCGCAAGCCTGCGCCACTGTGCGGGCCCAGAGAATTTCGTGGCGCGGCTCGGCGGCGACGAGTTCGCCATCGTCCAGAGCGCGGTGACGTCGCGGGACCAGGTCAACGAGCTCGTCGCGCGGGTCTTCGCGGCCATCCGCGCGCCGTTCGACTGCCTGGGCCATCATCTCAACACCGACGCCAGCATCGGCATCGCGCTCGCGCCTGAACACGGTACCGCGCTCGACCAGATCCTCAAGAACGCGGACATGGCGATGTACGCCGCCAAGTCCGCCGGACGCCGCACCTATCGCTTCTTCGAGCCGGAGATGGACGCCAAGGCCCGCGAACGCCGGCAGCTCGAGAGCGATCTGCGCCACGCCATCGCCCAAGGGGGTCTCGAAGGCGGCCTCGAGGTCCACTACCAGCCCTGTCTCGGCCTGAAGGATGATCGCATCACCGGCTGCGAGGCACTGGTGCGCTGGCGCCATCCCGAGCGCGGCATGGTCTCGCCCGCGGAGTTTATCCCGATCGCAGAAGATACGGGCCTGATCAACGAAATCGGCGAATGGGTGCTGGCGACCGCCTGCCGGGACGCGGCAAGCTGGCCCGACGACATCCGCCTCGCCGTCAACGTCTCGCCGGTGCAATTCAAGAGCGGCACGCTGGCGCTGAAGATCATGGCGGCGCTCGCCGCTTCTAATCTGCCGGCGAGCCGGCTGGAGCTCGAGATCACCGAGGCGGTGCTGATCCGCGACGACGATGCCGCGCTTGCGATCCTGCACCAGCTCCGGGCCATCGGCGTGCGCATCGCGCTCGACGATTTCGGGACCGGCTACTCGTCGCTGAGCTATTTGCACCGTTTCCCGTTCGACAAGATCAAGATTGATCGCTGTTTCGTTGACGACATCGCCGGTCCCGACGGCTCCGCCAGCATCGTCCAGGCCGTGGTCAATCTGGCGGCCGCGCGCCGCATGACCACCACGGCCGAGGGCGTCGAGACCGAGGAGCAGCAGCGCCTGCTCCGCGCGCTCGGCTGTTCCGAGATGCAGGGCTATCTTTTCAGCGCCGCGAAGCCCGCCGACAAGGTGCTGGAGCTGTTCGCGCTGCATCGCAGCCGGCTCGCACAGCGCGACGGCGGCAAGAGCCGCCGGCGCGAGGCCGGTTAGCTCCGACCTCGGTTGTCGGCGCAACGGCACTCCCAGAAGCTTTCCTCGAGACAGACAACGCAGGTCTGCTCGAGGCGCTCCTTCAACGCTTGTCGCGCGCGATGAAGCCGAACGGTCAGGTTGTTCACGGTCACGCCCAGATCGGCGGCAACCAGTTCCCGCGGCTCGCCGGCGAGATCGACCCTTCTAATGACCTCGGCATGCTCCGGCTTGAGCAGAGACAGATGGATATGAAGACACTCGCAGACCACGGCATTGGCCGCGGCATCCTGGTCGACGGCAAGACGATCGTTGAGTTCATGCGGGAACGGCATCTCCCGCGTCCTGCTCCTTGATGCCTGGCGGTGGAAGTCCGCGATGGTCGTCGCCAGAACCCTGCTCAGCCAGCCTCGAACCGAGTCCGCATCGCGAACGTCGCCGGACCGCTCCAGTGCGCGTAACATGAACGCCTGGAGCACCTCCTCCGCTTCTGCCGTACCGCCAAAGCGTCGCTGCAGATAACCGCGCAGGCGATCGTAGCTGCCGACAAGGGCGGAACGCACGACCGCTTCCTGCGCTTCCAGGGAAGCTGCTGTCTGCACCGGTAGACTCTTGTTCGGCGATTTCATGACTCATCGTCCTTGCATGCCATTCGGCCGATCGCCTTCATCGGAGCGAAATTGGTCGGATCGCACGCGGCTGCGATCCGCGGATGCAGTAGCTCCCGAACGATATTCGCGAGAGATCGTCGCTACGGTGGTGCCTGCGCGGCCGATCTCGCCTGCCGCAGGCCAATGATCGCCACGTCGACGTTCTTCCACTCAACGCGCCGCGCGCGCGAGGCCTGGCGCACCGCCATCATCCGCCGGGTATTGCACCCGCCACGGACGTGTCGATCCGCGCTCGGACCAGGAGCGGCGCAGTTCGATCTTCGGGAGCTATTTCAGGCGATGGGGGGCCGGTAGTGGCGGCGGAACGCGCCTTCGTCGCAGATCACGTCCGGCCGCGCTTCGCAGCGCGCGTGCGGCGCCACGAACCCCGCGATCGCGGGAGCTTGGGGCGACACTGCGGTGAAGCACAGCACCGAGCCGCAGCAGGCTGCATGCCGATCGCCGGACTGGTCGTGGTCGCCGTCACAATCTCCGGCCATCGCACCGTCATGCGAATGCGGCGCCGATCCGGCATCGGCATGATCGTGCCCATGCGTGGACTGATGCTCGCACGGGTTCGCCGTGGCAGGAGAGATCGAGATCGCGAGAGACGGCGTCATCGACGCAAGCAGATAGGCGGTGGCGACAAGCCATCCCCACCACCTTCGCCTTGGCTTCATCAAGCCAATCATTCCAACACCTGCGATCCGTCCTGCAACATATAACCCTGGTTGTACTGACGGCCAACAGAAAACGGCGCATGCCGACCCGACAATTCAGGACACGCCTTACGCCACGTTAGGCCGACGAAATTCTGGAGCTCGCGAGGCCGTCGAGTTCTGGCGATTCGGCGCGAACACCTCGCAAAATATTCTTTGCTGACTCTGTAATTTACGGGACCCATCTGCGTCGCACCGGTCAATGATGCTTCATCCAGCCGACGCTTTTGACGTTGTTGAACGAATCCGTCATGTGGCACAGAAAGCACTGATCGACCGATGCGTGCTCCTGCCCCGCGATGACGCGATCCATCATGATGAAGTGGCCCATGTAGTGGCTCGGCGGCGCCTGATGACACTGGGCGCAGTCCTTCGAGGTTGGCGAGGGATGCAGGAACCCCACGACTTTCCAGGACGCGAGCGCGTGGCAGGCTGCACATTCCCGTCCAAACAATCCGCTGTGCGGCTCCCGGTTGCTGTGGCAGCCGGCGCAATCGAGTGCAGCCCTTTCCGTCCGCTCGGACTTTGGCAGGCCCAGAAAGTCCGTCAGGTCGGCCCTGAGTTGATTGGCCGTGCTCCGGTCGAACACCTTCTTGCCGGAGGCAGGCATCGCAACTTGCAGCAACGACGCGTGGTTCATCCTGATCGGCCGCAAGCCGCCCTGGTGCTCGCGATGGCAGCCGGAACATTGACCACCTCCCAGAGCGTGAAACGCCGTTGATTGTTTGGCGAGATCCGCGGCCGAAGGCGCGTGACAGGCGATGCAGGCGGCCGCCTCGACGCCTTTGATCGGGGCATGGCAGCTCTCACATCGGTCGGACAGAAACGCATGCTTCGCAGAAAGCGGTCCGGGGCTGACGAGCTTCGTCCAACCCGGGCCAGGGCTTCCCCGATACAGGCCGATCGATGCGACCGCTGCACCTGCGACCGCCAGTGTCGCGACCACGACGTAGAGCGCGCCCCGGATCGTCACGCGAGCCACCTCAGTCCATAATAGACCTCGGCGGCCACGTGGACCGCGAGCAGCGCATACATGACGATCGCCGCGAGGACATGCAATCCGATCCACTGCATGAAGACCGCCTTGACCGCCTCGCTCGACGCGATGGCCGATTCGAGATCGGAAATGCCATCGACGAGTTGCAGCAACGGCACCTTCTGCAAGGCCAGTGCATGCTTGCCGGCCCCGTCACGTTCATCCTGATCGGGCGACGACAAGGTCGCCACCGTGTGCTCATAGGCCAACCTCAACGTCGCCAGATGCGACTGCTGCTGGCGGAGCTCCATCGCGGTTTGCGGCAGATAGTAGCGCCCGACAAGCCCGGTGATGACGACGATCAGCATGCTCGTCACCAGGGCAATCCCGAGCGGGCTCTGAAATTTGTGCCCGGTGTGCAGCAGCGCGAAGAACGCCGCGACGATTCCAGCATAGGCGTGAAACGCAAGGAGCGTCGGCATCGACACGCATCGCGTGACCAGGGCCTTCAGGCCCGCGCTATGGGCCGCCATCGGATAAAGCAGAAGGAGCACCATCAGCGCCGCCGCGCCCACCCCGAGGACAAAGCCGGCCAGGCTTCCTGCAAACCGGCTGTCGGAGTGAAGCAGGAAAGCCGGCACCAGCAGCAACAGGGCGGCCAGAACGACGTCGGCAACCAGGCGCTCTCTCACATTCATCATGTCAGGCCTCGACGACCAGATCCCCGACCGATCTCGCCTGGCAGGCCAGGATGAGCCCGTTCGCCTTGTCGTCTGCCGTCAGGGCGTCCTGAATTTCCATGGTGACGTTTCCTTGCAAGAGGTGCGTCTTGCAGACACCGCAGACCCCGGCCCTGCAGGAATAATCGATCGCGACGCCCGCGCTCTCAGCGACCTCCAGGACGCTCTTGTCCGGTGGTAGCGCCGCCACCTTGCCGGATATCGCGAAGCGAATGGTCGCCGTTGCCGGACCGATCGCCGCGGTCCCTCGGTTGCCCGCTTGACCTTCCGTCGGTTGCGCTTCGGTGGCGGTTCTGCCCGGTGGTGGAACGGCTCCGCGGGCCGGGCCAAAGGCTTCCGTCTTGATCTGCTCGCCGGGTACGCCGATTCCGATCAGCGTTTTCCGGAGCGCATCCATCATTCCGGGGGGACCACACAAATGAACGCGACGTCTGGCCAGATCGGGCACCGCCCGCGCCAGGAACTCGGCGGTGATCTGTCCCTCGCTTCCCATCCACGAGGTGCCTGCAGCCCGCACCATCGTGGCCGCGACATGCAAATTGTTCATCCTGCGCTGGAGATATTCGAGCTCGTCCCGGAAGATGAATTGCTCGGTCGTCTGCGCGCCATAGACGAGGTAGATCTGGCCGGGCCATGCGATGTCCGAGAGATAGCGGATCGCCGCCATCAGCGGCGTGATGCCGACCCCGCCACCGATCAGGACGACGCTATCGGCCTCCTTGCCCGTGAACGTAAAGGCCCCGGAGGGGCCTGCGACCTCGACGAGGTCTCCCTCCTTCAGGTGCCCATGCATGTAGTCGGACAGGAGCCCGCCCTCTTCGCGCTTGATCGTGGTCTCGACATAAGCAGTCTGGGCGGCGGACGAGGCGATCGTGTAGGAACGCCTGACGGTCTTTCGGTCAATCTCGATGGCATAGGTCAGGAATTGCCCAGGCAGGAACGCAAACGGGATCGCGCCGCCGTCCACCGCTTGCAGACGGAAGGTCTTCACGTCAGGCGTCTCCTGATAGATCGCGCAGATCCTCAGCTTGCCGTTCCAGAGGCTGCTCGCGCCCCGCCGCAGTTGGTGACTTGTCTCTCGAGAAGGTGTGGCCTCCGCCTTGTCGTTCGGCAGACCGGCGGCTGGCATGGGGACGAGTGGCGTGGCGGCGCTTGGAGCGGCCGCCGCGCGGGTCAGCCGGTCGACCAGTACGTTCGTCCGACGCATCCGCGCGACGTAGACGGCGAGCATCGCGAGCGAGAACAGCACCAGCAGCGCCATGGTCGTGACGTGAAACCAGGAAACTCCCGGCGCGCCGTCATCGCTATCCGTGGTGCCTTGCTGAGGCAGCAGGTTCATTTGCGATTTGAACCAGGCCTGCGCGATTTGCTGCGGCGGCCTGCCCTCTTGCAGCGAACGCAGCGCGACCACGCCGCTCTGGACGGCGTTCAGGGAGTCGCGGAGCCGGCGCGCGGCCTGATCGGCGGCAACGATGTCGCCGGCGGCGATGGCGTGCCGCAGATCCATTTCGGCACCCGCCAGGCGATCGGCCTCAGCGCCGATCCGCACGCGGGCCCGGACTTGCAGACCGTTCCTCTGCTCGGCGGATAGTGCCGGCATGTCCATCAATGCCGGATAGAACTCCTTGCGCGGCCGGCCCATCATGCCGTCCATTCCACCCATCATCCCCGGCATCCCCGGCGTGACGCCGCTCGGCGGCGCACCCGCGGCGTGAGGGTCGTTCAGACCTGCTGATCCGTCCGGCTTCGGCGCCGCATCGCCCGCGATGCCGGAAGCTGCGGGATGATGCGCCGTGTGGTCTCCCTCTGCCTCCGCCACCTCCCGGAGCGGAGCGAACCGTGCAGCCCCATGCGTCACCCCACGGCCGACCTCCGATGCAGGCGCGGCAATCGGAGCAAGCTGACTCGCAAGGAGACCAAGCGCAAACAGGCCGGAGCGACATCGAAGGGACGGACCGAACATTACCTTGCGCTCGCTTCAACCGCTAGAATGACGCGATCAGCGGCAGCAGGATGGTATCCGCGGTCTGCTTCTGGTTTTCGTCCAGCGACGCGTAGAGCCGCGTGAAAGCCAGGCGGGCCGATTTGATCGCCTCCAGACGCTCAGACAAGTGCCGCTCATAGTGCTCCAGACGGTCGGCGCTACCCAGCCTGTCGTCCATTGCGAGCATCTTGCGCGCCTCAAGCAGGTGCTGCCGGCTGGAACGCAAAGCGTCTGCGACACTGTTCCAGCCCGCGGTCTGCCCGTCGTTGATCTGGAGCTCCGCCTTTAGAAAGGCGATCCGCCCTTCGAGCCGTTCGGTCACGTCGACCGGTCCACTCCTCGCGTTGCCGTTGCCGGACGAACTCATCTGGCCGTGCATCATCTTTTCCATCATTTGCATCATCGGCATCATCTGCATCATGCCGGAGTTCTCCTGGCAGCCGGCACCTTGGCAGCCCCGCATCTGACCTTGCGGCGGCATCTTCATCTTGTCATCGCTCATCCGGTTGCTGCCCATGTTCTGGGACTGACCGGCGGGTTGGCCCATGTTCATCTTGCCGCTCGAATCCGACGAATCCGGCATCTTCGACATCTTGTCGTCATCCATCATCGCGATTTGATCAGGACCGGCGGCGTATGCGGGCGGCAGCCCGACCGGCCCCAGGACGAGGACGGCGAAGGCGGCTGCGCTCACGATGGCACTTCTCGAACGGTTCATGTTTTCTCTCCTGGTTAGATTCGGATGGGTCATCTGATCGCCGAGGTCGCCGATCAGGTGATGCAGTACGGGGCAGGTCAGGCGCTATAAATGCGAAGCGTCTGCGGTCCTTACGCGCGGAAACGTCACGCAGCTCGACGGTCTCTTCCGCGAAGGTCAGCCCGGACGTGATCATCCGCCCGCCTCCTCGCCCGACAAGCGGCTCCTGTCGATGCCCTTCGACCACGTTCGGTAATAGGCCACGATCGTCATGATCCAGAGACCCGACGCGCCGACCAGCAGCTGGGCCCACAGCCCCTCAGGTCCGGACTCGAGCACGAAATGCGCGACGAACGACAGAAAGAGGCCGACGCAGAACACCGACAACGACTGCTGGCCGCATCTGATCAAGGGTTGGAGCAAGGACGACTTGAGACCGGGCCAGTCGATCGGAATGAGCGAGACGGCGATGAGCAACAGGCTCGCCAGATGGATGATGCGAGAGGGACCGAGATTGGTTTTGTCGTTGGGAATGAAGATCGCGGCGAGCCCGTGGGGAACAGAGTCTCGCAACTCCGGGATTCGTTCGGCCAGCGTCATCGCGAGCGCAAAGAGCAGGAAGCCGCCGCTGAGGATGAGCGCCGTACGGGACGACAGCAGCCAGCGGCTCGCTGCCGCCCCTCCCAAGGCCAGCCAGGCTCCTAATACGAAAAGCAATTGCCAGGCGAGCGGATTGAAGTACCACACTCCAGCCGGATAGGACGGCAGATTCCAGTCGTAATGGCGGGCCGCCAGATAGAGCCCGATCGAGCCGATCATCACCGCGTTGCGCCAGCGCAGCATGAACCAGAGCACGACGGGAAACGCCGCCATCAGCACGATGTAGAGCGGCAGCACGTCGAGATTGAGCGGTTTGAACTTGAGGATCAGGCCCTGCGAGAGCGTCTCGACCGGAAAATTCATCAGCGGCGCGACGTTGAACTGGTCCATCAAATGAGGATCGTCGAACCTGTGCGCGAGGTAGTGCACGGCGGTGAGATAGACGAAGAACAACAGCAAGTGAGCGACATAGAGCTGCCAGACCCGCCGCAGCAACCGGGTTGCCCCGACGACGAAGCCACGCTCCATCATCATCGTGCCGAACACGAGAGTCGCGGTATAGCCGGAGATCAGCACGAACAGATCGGCGCCGTCGCTAAAGCCGTAATTGCGCGTCGTAAACCAGACGAGCGCGGACTCCGGAATGTGTCCGAGAAAAATCAGCCAGTTCGCCAGCCCGCGAAACAGATCCAGGCGGACATCGCGCCGCGGCTCGACCAGCATCGATCTGATCGTGATCGTCTCCCAGAGCCGACGACGCAACTGAAGTACGATTTGCAGGGGCCCACCAGGATCGTGAATAGCTTCGTCAGTCAACGGCGCGCTCTCCATCTTTACGATCGGCCTTTGGGATCGCAACCTCGTCGCTGCTCATTCGCGCCGACACGCTAGGTTGCGCCACTGGCCCAAGTTTGATCGACCTCAAACTCGGTCGACGCGCCAGCCAAATCTTTTTGTGATTCACTCGCGTAATGAATCGAGACGCATCTCGTCCTCAAGCGGAGGGCACTTGCCGACGACAGCGCTGGGCCGCCCAGCAGCACGATCGAGGGCATTGCACGCGCCTCATTATTTTCGGCGGTTCGTTCTATTTTTTTCTGTAAGAAGCGCGCCGCTTCCCGTCGCCTGCAGCAATTCGACGATGTTCGCATCGATCGGCGAAGGCACGCACATCACCATGTTGATCTTGCTCAACCCGGATGATCACGCTCCGGGTTTGCTGGCGGCTCGATCAAGCCACCGGGACTTGATTGGCACCAACTTGAAAGATCGAACAGGAGAATCCCAAATGAGTCACCGCAAGCTGATCGTGGTTGCCGCGATCATGTCCTTTGTCACGCTGCCTGCCATGGCGCAGACGCGCGCCTCCGACGAGAAGAACGGCCACCACTACACGGGTGGACCGAAAACCGAGGTCCCGCATCACATGGGCAAGAAAGAAAACGATGGCGGGTCAACCAGCGGTTCGGGCGGCAGCCATCATTACGGCGGCGGACCGAAGTCCGAAGTCCCGCACCACACGGGTCCCAAAAAGCAGCAATGACGATTGCAGTGATCCGCGGCTCGCCGCGAGCCATCACACCGAACTGAGACACGACCAAACGAAATCGCCCGGCAGCGGTCATCCGCTGCCGGGCGATTGTCTGGACGTCGCGAAGAGTCTAGTTCGGCACCGCAGCCTTCGACGCGCGCTTCGATGCAACCGCATTCGCGGTGACGCCGTGCAGGAAGTCATAGGCCGCGTGCAGGGCCTTGTCGTCCTCCGCCTTCGGCGGCACGTAGGACTGCGATCCGGTCTGCTCGCCGCCCTCACCGGCCGACAGATGCCCGCGCATCTGCGACTCCGCCATGGTGTCCATCCGGCCCTTCAGCTCGGGCGGCACGTCCTGCAGGATCTCGATGTCGGGGGCGATGCCCTGAGCCTGGATCGAGCGTCCTGACGGCGTGTAATAGCGCGCCGTGGTCAGCGCCAGCGCACCGTTGGCGGCGCCGAGCGGAATGATGGTCTGCACCGAGCCCTTGCCGAAAGAGCGCGTGCCGATGATCGTGGCACGCTTGTGGTCATGCAGTGCGCCGGCCACGATCTCCGAGGCCGAGGCCGAGCCGCCATTGACCAGGACCACCAGCGGCTTGCCCTTGGTGAGGTCGCCGCCATGCGCGGTGAAGCGCTGGGTCTCTTCGGCAGTACGGCCGCGGGTCGAAACGACCTCGCCGCGTTGCAGGAACGCGCTCGACACCGACACGGCCTGGTCGAGAAGTCCGCCCGGATTGTTGCGCAGATCCACGACATAGCCGACGAGCTTGTCCTGCGGGACGTCCCTGGAGATCGAGGCGATCGCCTTCTTCAGGCCGTCGGTGGTCTGCTCGTTGAACGATGTGATGCGGATATAGCCGATGTCGCCGTTCTCGACATGGAAGCGGACCGGACGCACATGAATGATCTCGCGCTTGATCGCGACATCGAGCGGGGCGTCCGCGCCCTTGCGCAGGATGGTGAGCTTGGTCTGGGTATCGACCGGGCCCTTCATCTTGTTGACGGCCTGCTCGAGCGTCATGCCCTGCACGGCCTCGCCGTCGATCTTGCTGATGAGGTCGCCGGACATGAGGCCGGCCTTCGAGGCGGGCGTATCGTCGATCGGCGAGACGACCTTGACGAGGCCGTCTTCCATCGTGACTTCGATGCCAAGGCCGCCGAACTCGCCGGAGGTGGTCTCCTGCATCTCCGTCCAGGCCTTCGCATTCATGTAGCGCGAATGCGGATCGAGCGAGGTCACCATGCCCGTGATCGCGCCCTCGACCAGCTTGGCATTGTCCGGTTTTTCGACATAGCTCGCCTTCACGCGCTCGAACACTTCGCCGAACAGGTTGAGCTGGGAATAGGCATCATTCGCGCCCACTGCCGCCCGTGCCGCCCATACGCCGCCGTGCGGGCTGGCTACCAGAAGGGTCAGACACGCTCCGGTGAGCGCGCCCAGAGGGAACAGCAGGGATTTCCGCATGTAGTCTGACCTTCTCGCTTGGGGCTTTGGGGCGCCATGCAATTGGCGATCCAGTCCGCTTCTCACAATACCATTCTGGTTTCTTCAAGGCCGGGATGCCGCGCCAACGGGACCGCCGCAGAAATCGCTTCGTCCGGACCTAAACTTTTGGCAACGTTGCAGGACTGGTCCGCCCGCAAGGGAAATCGGTCGGCCGGTCACGCCTCGCAGCTATGCGATTTTAGGATAGTTTTGGAGGGCTGGACGGGTTAGGCGATGACATAAGGCTTCAAATTCTCGGGAGGATAACAATGAACGAAGCACCCCGCATCCGGGCGGAACGGAACGTCGAGCTCGGCGCCAGCAACGAGCCGTTCCAGAACCTGCACGAATTCGTCCGGAAAGCGCGGGCCAATCTCAACCAGAACGCCTGGGACTACATCGTCGGTGCCGCCGAGACCGAAACCACGATGCGCCGCAACCGCATGGCGCTGGACGAGATCGCCTTTCGCCCGCGCGTGCTGCGCGACGTCCGCAAGGTGGACGGCTCGGTTCAGCAGTTCGGCCGCAAGATGCGTCTGCCGGTGGTGCTCGCCCCCGTCGGCGCGCTCGAGATCTTCGACCCGGACGGCGCGGCGAGCGTCGCGCGCGGTGCCGGCGCCTTCGGCGCATCGCACATGCTGAGCTCGGTCTCCGAGCCGGGACTGGAGAAGACCGCCGAGGCAGCCCCCGATGCGCTCCGGCTCTATCAGCTCTATGTCCGCGGCGACGACGCTTTCGTCGCCGATGTCGTCAGCCGCGCCGAGAAGAACGCCTATGCCGCCTTCTGCCTGACCGTCGACACCGCCCATTACAGCCGTCGCGAACGTGACATCGCCAAGCGCTACGTTCGCGAGAGCCGCCTGCGTGCCACCGGCGGCGATTTCCAGAAGGGCCTGGAGTGGCGGACGGTGAAAATGGTCAAGGACAAGTTCAAGATCCCGCTGATCCTGAAGGGCATCGCCACCGCCGAGGACGCCCTGATCGCGGTCGATCACGGCGTCGAATGGATCTATGTCTCCAATCATGGCGGCCGCCAGCTCGACCATGGCCTCGGCGCCATGCATGTGCTGCCCGAGATCGTCGAGGCCGTGAAAGGGCGTGCCAAGATCATGGTCGATGGCGGGGTCTGTCGCGGCACCGACATCGTCAAGGCGATCGCGGCAGGCGCAGACCTCGTTGGCATCGGCCGGCTGCAATGCTGGGCGCTGGCGGCGGCCGGCGAAGCCGGCATCACGCGGATGCTGGAGCTCTTGGAGGACGAGGTGCTGCGCTGCCTCGGCCTGCTGGGCGCCACCTCGTTTGCCGAGGTCGACAGATCCTGCCTGCGTCCGGCCACCGCCACCAACGCGCCGAGCGTGTTCAGCGCGTTCCCGCTGTTCGACCACGAGCCTTATCGATACTGACTTGTCGAAAGTGACCCGTCGAAGGTGACTTGCCGACCCTTGCCGATGCTGAACTGAAAAGGACGCAATGACATCGCTCTCTCCCGGCAGCGCGGATGCGCTTCTGTTCGATCTCGGGCGCGTTGTGCTCGACATCGACTTCTCCAAGGCGATCGCCTGCTGGGCGGGACATGCCGGCTGCCGGCCGGAGGCGATCGTCGCGCGCTATGTGCGTGACGAGGCCTACCAGCTGCACGAGGTCGGCAGGATAACCGACGAGGATTATTTCGCCTCGCTGCGAAGCTCGCTCGGAATCGGCATTTCGGACGCGCAGTTCCTCGAGGGTTGGAACGCGATCTTCGCCGGCGAGATGCCTGATATCGCCGAGCTGTTGCCGCGTGCGGCAAAGCGGATGCCGCTCTACGCATTCTCCAACACCAATCGGCCGCATGTCGATTATTTCTCGAAGGAATATGCCGGCCTGCTCGGCCATTTCCGCGAGCTGTATCTGTCGTCCAGCATCGGCCTGCGCAAACCGGATGCGGCGGCTTTCGACCATGTCGTCTCGGCGATCGGCGTCCCGGCGGAGCGCATCCTGTTTTTCGACGATCTCGCCGAGAACATCGAGGGAGCCCGGGCACGCGGCCTGACCGCCGTGCATGTCACCTCGCCGCGCGATGTCGGGAACGCATTGAAGGCACTGGGCATCTGAGGCCAGCCGGCCGTCGCCGCGGAACCGGCCTCCCGAAGGCAAAATTTGCACAGAATGGGGAACCAGTTCCCTTTGTGCATTTTTGTACAGAGTTCCGGGAACGGAATACCGCCCTTAGGACTCATTGAGTCCGTTGGGACTTCTACATCGGACTTATCGACGTGCTGGGCAAAACCTATCTCACCAAGCAAGCCTCTCTCCTGCTTGAATTCGCAAGAACCACCTCGGATTCTGACCTTTCCGCCAAGCTGATCAGCAAGGCCGCCGACCTGAAATCCTTGGCCGATCCGCTACCGGACAAGGATCAAGGTCCCAAAGCTCCCGACGTCGCACTGGACGACGGCTCGGACCGACCGAGCGGGAGTTGACCGATGCTGGCCGTGGTGCTCGTCCTTCTCGTGCTCGCCATGGCCATCCTCATCCCGGTCTGTCTCGCCTTCCGGATCATGCCGCGACGGACGTGAGCTGCGTCCTCCGCTGGGGCCACGCAGGCTAAATCACCTGCGTGCTGCTTTGCCTCGCGCCCGCACTCGGATAGAACTCTCGCCGGCCATTTATCGATGTGCTCAGCAGGAGTTTAGCCCTTGGCTTTGATGCCCGTTTCTGACGCGCTTGCCGCGGTACTGGCGGGTGCGGAGCCGCTGGCTGAACAGATGGCTCCGCTCGACGATGCCTACCATCGCGTGCTCGCGCGCGACGTCGCGGCGCGGCGCACGCAGCCGCCGCAGGCGATGTCGGCGATGGACGGCTATGCCGTCCGCGCCGCCGATGCGGCAACGATCGATTCCCGGCTGACGGTCATCGGCGAGGTCGCGGCGGGCCGTCCTTTCGCAAGAACGGTCGGCGCCGGCGAAGCCGTACGGATCTTCACCGGCGGCGTCATTCCCGACGGCGCCGACGCCGTCGTGATCCAGGAGGACACCGTCGCGGACGACAGCTGCGTCACGATCAAGCAAGCCGCGATCGCCGGACGGCACATCCGCCCGGCAGGCGTCGACTTCCGTGAAGGCGACGTCCTCTTGCGCAAGGGAACCCGGCTGACGGAGCGCGATCTCGCGCTCGCCGCCGCCATGAATTACCCCCACCTCGCCGTCTGCCGCCGTCCGAAGGTCGCGATCCTCGCCACCGGCGACGAACTGGTGATGCCGGGCTCAACGCCCGGGCACGGCCAGATCGTCTATTCCAATGGCTACGCCCTGCACGCGCTCGCCCGCAGCGAGGGCGCCGAGACCATCGACCTCGGTGTTGCCGCAGACACGCTTGCAGCCACCTCCGCCGGCATCCGGCGCGCCCGCGAGGCCGGTACCGACATCCTGGTCACGACGGGCGGCGCATCTGTCGGCGACCACGATCTGGTCCAGCAAGCGCTCCGGGACGAAGGCATCTCGATGGCGTTCTGGAAGATCGCGATTCGGCCCGGCAAGCCGATGATGCACGGACGGCTCGGCGCGATGCGCGTGATCGGCCTGCCCGGCAATCCGGTGTCCTCCTATGTGTGCGCCTTCCTGTTCATGGTGCCGTTGATTCGCGCGCTGTCGGGCCGTTCGGTGATTCATCATCGCCGCGAGCGGGCCGTGCTGGGCCGCGATCTCGGCGCCAACGACCAGCGTGAGGAGTATCTGCGCGCGCGCCTGGAGCTGCGCGACGACGGCGCGCTCGTTGCCGTTCCCGTCAGCCATCAGGACTCCTCTCTGCTTGCGAATCTTGCTGCAGCACAGGTACTTCTCGTGCGCCCGCCGTTCGCGCCGAAGGCCGAGGCGGGCAGCCCTTGCGAGGTGCTGCGCCTCCCCGTCTGAACTGCGCGGCCACACGCATTCCGCGAACTCGCCCCTGTTCACGGTAAATTAAGCAGTTGCGGAACATGTATCGAACATATAGTGTCCGTTCATGATTTGTTTCGAGCATGTAGCGGCTTATCGCTGAATTCATCGTCTCGGAATCGAACGACATCAACCGGGGGACTTAGGTCGAGATGTTAACGCGCAAACAATACGAGCTTCTGCGGTTCATCAGTGAACGTTTGAAGGAAAGCGGCGTGCCGCCGTCCTTCGACGAGATGAAGGATGCGCTCGACCTGCGCTCGAAGTCGGGCATCCACCGCCTGATCACCGCGCTCGAGGAGCGTGGCTTCATCCGCCGCCTGCCCAACCGCGCTCGGGCCATCGAAGTCATCAAGCTGCCGGAGCTTCAGGCTGCGGCCGGCAACCGGCGCGGCTTCACGCCGAGCGTCATCGAGGGCAATCTCGGCAAGGTGCGCGCGAGCTCCAGCCCGCCCGTTGACGAGGGCGAGCGGCCCGTCGCAGTGCCCGTGATGGGCCGCATCGCGGCCGGCACGCCGATCGAGGCGTTGCAGACCCGCAGCCACACCATCAGCGTGCCGCCCGACATGCTCGGCTCCGGCGAGCATTACGCGCTCGAAGTGCGCGGCGATTCCATGGTCGAGGCAGGTATCCTCGACGGCGACATGGCGCTGATCCAGCGCAACGAGAGCGCCGATACCGGCGACATCGTGGTGGCGCTGATCGACGACGAGGAGGCCACGCTCAAGCGCTTCCGCCGCCGCGGCGCCTCGATCGCACTCGAGCCCGCCAATGCCGCCTATGAGGTGCGCATCCTGCCGCCGAACCGCGTCAAGATTCAGGGCAAGCTGATCGGGCTTTACCGGAAGTACTGAGAGCCCTCGGCGGTCATTCGATACCCATGATTCCGACTGGAGCGGATCTGATCCGCTCCTGCTGGGCAATCTTCTGGTCTTGCGCAGATTGTCCGGCCCCTCTTCAGAGGCGACGCCTCGGCGTGTCGCCACAGGCCCCCATTGCTTCGCGGTCTCGAGTCCTCGAGCAGACATGACGCATCGGCGCCCGCGCGCCGCTGACGTTGGTCCTCGCCGAATGCATTGATGTGAGCTTTGTTCCTGTCGGATTCGAAAAGATAATTTGATCGCGTCCCGCAGACCAGCCGCAGATTTGCCTACAACCAAGCAGAGCGTTGCGTGCTTCCACTCTGATAGAGGCTTGCGCCTCCGAGGGAGGCGCGGGTTGCTATCTTCGAATGAGGAGCACCCGATGTGTGACTACAGCCTGCATGCCGTTGCATCGCGCCCCGCCGAAGTCGGCGAGACGATCGTGTCGACAACGTTCCGCGGCACCTCGACGCGTGGCTTTGCTTCTGCCGCCGATCCGACCGTGGCCGTCTGTCTGCTGCCCGGGACGGAGCTCGCCTTCGCCGACAACGTCCGCTACGACAATCGCTGGATCTGGACGCGCACCGTCAATTCGCGCGTCGGCAAGTTCGGCAAGATCGATCCGCACATTCCCGATCGCCACCACGACGCGATCGAATTCCCTGACGGTAAATACGTGCTGGTGACACAACTCGTCGAAGGCCAGCGTGCCACCGTGTTGCAATTGCCGGTGACCCAGCCCGTCGGCGAGCGCGAGCACAAGCCGCAGATCATCGACGACAGCCGGTCGCCGGTCACGCGCCTGCCGATCGGCTGACGCCACCTCGACTGACAACTGGATGCCGCCAGGATTGAAGTGCCATCGCCGGCAGACGCCGGCGAGATGGCATGGTTCGTGTTTTCACGAACATCGATCGGCCCGCCCGGCGCCGCACGAAGTTTGAGCCGTCCTGCCTGAATTTTGAACGTCCGCTCCGCAGCCAAATGACCGATGCTGTCGTGGTTTGAGGCGGCGGACACGCTCGATGAAGACCTTCATTCGCGTCGTTGAACTCTGGGTGCCCGACCGGACGCGCAGGCGTCTGGAATTCGGCGGCGGCCTCTACGGCGAAGGGCTGTCCGCGTTCAAGTCCGTGAGCGAGGACCTGCACTTCGGATATGACGAGGGACTTCCCGGCAAGGCCTGGGCCTCTGGCCATCCCGTCATCCTCACGACCTTCGCCAACTCCTATTTCAAACGGACCGAGCAGGCCGTCGCGGCCGGCCTCACCTGCGGCGTGGCGGTGCCGGTGTTCGCGGGCGAATTCCTGCAAGCCGTGATGGTGCTGTTCTGCGGGGACGACGAGGCGCATGTCGGCGCGATCGAACTCTGGCACAACGATCCCGATCGCTCCCACGAGATGGCGCTCGTCGACGGCTATTACGGCATGGCGGACATGTTCGAATTCAACTCCCGCCACACCAGGTTTCCGCGCGGCTTCGGCCTGCCCGGACGCACCTGGAAGGCGGGTCTGCCGCTGATCATCAAGGACCTGCACGACGCCAAGAGCTTCCTGCGCTGGGAGGACGCGGCCAAGATCGGGATCAATTTGGGGGTCGGCGTGCCCTACCGAACCGGCACCGAGACGTGGGTTCTGACATTGCTCTCCGCGCAGGCAACCCCGATTGCGCGACGCTTCGAGATCTGGGTCCCGAACGAGGCCCGCTCAGTGCTGGTCTTTCGCGCCGGCGATTGCAGCGCGCAGACCGACCTTGCCGCGCTCTACGCGGGTAGATCCATCGGCAGGGGCGAAGGCAGCATCGGCGGCGCATGGGCCACCGGCATGCCGGCGCTCGACGACGATCTCACCCATGACAGCTCGATCGCCGGCTCCGAGGCCCGCGTAGCCGGGCTGAGCCGGATGGTGGCCCTGCCGGTCATCGACAACGCAAGGCTGGAAGCCGTGCTGGCCTGGTATCTGTAAATCAATCGCAATCAATCGTCGGCCTGCAAGTCAGCCTCCGACGGCGTAGCGTCCCGGTTGCGGAGCGCCACCTTCGGCGCAAGGCTGCCATCGAAATCACCTTCGCCGGCACCGGCGGGCAACCACGGGCGGTTCGTGCCTCTCGCCCTCACCGCCTGCACGGAAAAACCCTCGCCACGCTGCGTCAGGGCCAGCGCACCCTGGCGAGCGAGCCGCTGCCGATCGACCACCATTGCCGCGCAATCGGGCGGCGCGGGCCGCGACGCCACCACCAGTGCAGCCCGGCTGCAATCGTCCGCCAGCGCGTCGATGCGCGAGGCCAGCGCGACCAGCCGCCCGTCGGCGAGCGGCGTCACGCAGCCGGACTCGTCGCACGACACGCCTTCGGCCAGCGCGCTGCTGCCGGCATCGCGCGGATCAGCGTCGGCCGCCAGCCACTCCTTCAGCAGGAAATTGTCCTTGCCCGTCCTGATCAGGTGCAACCGCCCGTCCCCGCCGCGTACCGCGACGCTCGCGCCATCCCCTGCAATCAGGATATCGGGCTGCCGCACCGACAGGCCCCAGGCGATGGAGGCCAGCAGCACCACGGCACCGCACCAGCGCAGGGGCGTGCGCAGCAGACCCATCACGATGATGCCGAGGCTTGCTGCAATCAGTGGCGCGATGCCAAAGGCTGGAATGCGGCCGACCGCGCCCGGCAAGGCCGCCACCCAGCGCGAGACCGCAACCATCCAGTCGATGCCAATCCCCATCAGCCACCAGAACATGCCGTCGAGCCCGAAGGGCGCCGCGAGCAATCCCAACAGGCCTGCCGGCATCACCAGCGCGGAGACGACCGGCATCGCACCGAGATTGGCGAGCACGCCGTAGGGCGTGACGCGATGGAAGTGGAAGGCGGCATAGGGCGTGGTCGCAAGCCCTGCGATCAGCGAGGCCAGGAACAGCATCGCGATCTCGCGGCCGCCCCACAGCGCGACGCGCGCCGTCGCCGAATGATCAGGCGAGGCAAGCAGGTTCGGCATGCCGATCTGCACCAGTGCCACCAGCCCGAGCGTCGCGGCGAAGGACATCTGAAAACTGGGATGCACCAGCGCCTCGGGCGCAACCGCAAGCACGATCAGCGCCGCCACGGCCAGGGTGCGGAAGGTAATGGCGCGGCGATCGACCATCACCGCGATCAGCACCACGGCGGTCATGAAGAACGAGCGTTGCGTCGCGACCTCCGCACCCGACAGCAGAAGATAGAACGCGGCCGCCACCAGGGCGGCTGCGGCCGACCATTTCTTGATGGCGAAGCCGACTGCGAGGCCCGGGATCAGGGCCAGCAACGCGCGCACCGCGAAGAAGACGACGCCCGCGACCACCGCCATGTGATAGCCCGAGATCGAAAGAACGTGTCCGAGTCCCGAGATGAACATCGCATCGTTCACGGGCGCGGAAATCGCATCACGCCGTCCGGTGAGCAGCGCCGTCGCGATCGCGCGGTTGTCGCCCTCGAGCGTTGAGCGGATGCGGGCGTCGATGGCATCGCGCAGGCCCTGCATGAAAGCGGCATAGCGCAGCCGCAGGCCACCGGCATCCGGCGGGACAGAAGCCGTGATCGCGCCCATCACGAAGCCGGAGGCGCCGATACCCTGGAAGAACATGTCGCGTGAAAAATCGTAGCTGCCGGGGCGGACCGGCGCGAGCGGCGGCATCAGCCGCGCCTTGAGCTGCACGAAGCTGCCGACCTCGGGCGCCGTGCCCTTGCGCACGGAGAGGCGGACGCGTTCCAGCTTGACGTCGCTGCGCTGCGCCTCCATGGCGGTGACGCGCAGCACGAAACGATCGGTGCGCTCGCGGATATCGCGCGTCTCGACGAAGCCCGACAGCGACACCGAATAGAGCGGTTTTGCCAGCACCGGATGGGCGATGCGCGCCGTCTTCCAGGACGCCACGGCAAAGCCCGCGGCGACCGCAGCGATCATGATCGCGGGCGCGAACAGCCGGCTCCGCCGCAACAGGATCGCGCCGAGCAGCAGCACGATCGCCGTCGTCGCGACAACCCACAGCACCGGCTCATGATCGGCGGCAAAATAGAGCGCGATGCCGCCGCCGAAGGCGACCGGCACCCACGGCAACAGACGCCCGGGACCGGCCTCGGCGCGGGCCCATGCGCGGATTGTTTCGACGATCGCGGGCCAGATGCCAAAGCCCGCCGGAACAAAGCCGCCGGCGGGCGCAGCACGGCCGACCGGCCACGTCCCGGCAATACCTTGGGACCGTACTGGCCGGCCCGGCTCCGCCATCTTCCCTGCACCCTACGCGACGCGATTGCCGCCAAGGCTACCGGAACGTGCGGTCGGGCGAATAGCGGTACATATCGGGAACGCGAGAGGGCGCCCTACTTTTCCTCTTCCATGGTCACGGCCACCGAGGCCTTGGCCGAGAGACGGACCTTGTTGCCCTCGACGTCGGCGACCAGGCCCTTGTCGATGAAATGATGATGGCCCTTGTGGCTGCCCTGGCCGCTGTCCTTCTTGGTCAGCTTGATCCGGTTGCCTTCGACCTTGTCGACGGTACCGACATGGACGCCGTCGGCGCCGATGACTTCCATATGCTCTGCGATGTTCTGCATGGTGGGTTCCTTGTTGGACCCACCTCAACGCGCAGGATGCACGTCTGTTCTCTCACGAGAATGACGATGCCGTGTGCTGCTGCTTGGCAGGTGCCGTAGGGTAGGCAAAGGAACGCGTGCCCACGAATTTTCTCGTCACCGAGATATGGTGGGCACGGCGCTTTGCACCTTTGCCCATCCTACGGCACGAGTCGTCATTCCGGGGCGCGACGTCGCGAGCCCCGGAATGACGAAACCGATGGAGTCGCGTCAGATTAGCGGCGCCTGCGACGAGGCGTGGTGATTGACGATCTTCCACTCGCCGTCCTCGCGGATGATCACCCAGCTCATCTTGACGATGAGATCGTCCCGCTCGCCGGCGAGATCGAACGAGATGGTCGCGGCCATGTTGATCAGATCAGGGCCGGCCTGCGCTGCGTTCACGTCGGAGAACACGGCGCTCGGCTTGCGCCACCGCGGCAAGCCGTCGAAATACTCGGCCACGCCGTCCCTGCCCCGATAGAGCTTTGGGTTGGAGCCGAAGAAGAACGCGTTCTTCGCATACAGCGACGACAGCGCGGCCGCGTCAAGGCTCGCGAAACCGGCGCACCATTTCGCGATGATGGTGGAAACAATGGCGTCGGCTTCTCTGCTCATGCGCGCCTCACCCCTTCGCGACTTCCTTCGCGAACGTGTCGCGCAGGCCGATGGTGCGCGAGAACACGGGCTTTCCGGGCGTCGAGTCCTTGTCGCGCACGAAATAGCCCTGGCGCTCGAACTGCATCGGCTCGGTCGAATTGCTCTCCGCGACCGACGCCTCGATCCGTGCGTCGGACAGGATCTCCAGCGAATTCGGATTGAGATCGGCCGCAAAGTTCGACGCATCCGGGCTGGGGTTGGAGAACAGCTGGTTGTAGATGCGGATCTCCGCGGGCACCGATGTCGCCGCCGGCAGCCAGTGCATGGTCGCCTTGACCTTGCGGCCGTCGGGCGCGTTACCGCCCTTGGTCGCGGGATCATAGGTGCAGCGCAGCTCCACCACCTCGCCCTTGTCGTTCTTGATCACGCCGGTGCACTTGACGAAATAGGCGTAGCGCAGCCGCACCTCGTTGCCCGGCGACAGGCGGAAGAACTTCTTCGGCGGGTTCTCCATGAAGTCGTCCTGCTCGATATAGAGCTCGCGGCCGAACGTGATTTTCCGGGTGCCCACGCTGGGATCGTCGGGGTGGTTGATCGCCTCGAGCTCCTCGGTCTGCCCTTCCGGATAGTTCTCGATCACCACCTTGAGCGGCCGCAGCACGCCCATGCGCCGCTGCGACGTGCGGTTCAGCTCCTCGCGGATGCAGAACTCCAGCATGCCGACGTCGACCACGCTGTTGGCTTTCGCAACCCCAATGCGCTTGACGAACTCGCGCAAGGCTGCTGGCGGCACGCCGCGGCGGCGCATGCCCGCCATGGTCGGCATCCGCGGGTCGTCCCAGCCTGCGACATGGCCGTCGCGGACGAGCTGGGTCAGCACGCGCTTGGACAGCAGCGTGTAGGTCAGGTTCAGCCGCGCGAACTCATACTGGTGCGGCTGTGACGGCACCGGCAGCTTCTCGATGAACCAGTCGTAGAGCGGCCGGTGGTCCTCGAACTCCAGCGTGCAGATCGAATGCGTGATGCCCTCGATCGCGTCCGACTGGCCGTGCGCATAATCGTAGCTCGGATAGATGCTCCATTTGGTGCCGGTGCGCGGATGGTGCGCGTGCAGGATGCGGTACAGCACGGGGTCGCGCAGATTGATGTTGCCTGAGGCCATGTCGATCTTGGCCCGCAGCACGCGCGCGCCGTTCGGGAATTCACCGGCCTTCATGCGCCGGAACAGGTCGAGGTTTTCCTCCACGCTGCGGTCGCGGAACGGCGAGTTCTTTCCGGGCTCGGTCAGCGTGCCGCGGGAGGTGCGGATCTCCTCCTGGGTCTGGTCGTCGACATAGGCGAGCCCGTCGCGGATCAGCTTCTCCGCCCATTCGTACAGGCGGTCGAAATAATCCGAGGCGAAGAACAGGTTCTTGCCCCAGTCGAACCCCAGCCAGCGCACGTCGGCCTGGATGGAATCGATGTATTCCTGCTCTTCCTTGACCGGATTGGTGTCGTCGAAGCGCAAATGGCAGCGGCCCGGAAACTCCTGGGCAATGCCAAAATTGAGTGCGATCGACTTGGCGTGGCCGATATGCAAATAGCCGTTCGGCTCCGGCGGGAACCGGGTCACGATCTCGCTGTATTTGCCCTGATCGAGGTCGGCCTGGATGATGTCACGAATGAAATCGCGCCCAACCTCAGCTGCCACCGGTTCTGTCATTACGAAAATCCTGTCGGGAAATCAGCGGTCCTTCTGCCAAATTCGCGTGGCCGCGCCAAGGCCCACGAGGTCCGCCGACGGGCTTTAGTTATGCTCCGGTCCTGCTATACACCACCGCTTCCCATGCACAGGCCCTGCCAAGAATGACCGATTCCGTCGTCACCCGCTTCGCTCCCTCGCCGACCGGCTTCCTCCATATCGGGGGCGCCCGCACGGCGCTGTTCAACTGGCTCTATGCGAAGAAACATGGCGGCAAGATGCTACTGCGGATCGAGGACACCGACCGGGAGCGCTCCACCGAAGCCGCGATCGGCGCCATCCTCGACGGGTTGAAGTGGCTCGAGCTCGGCTGGGACGGCGAGGTCATCTACCAGTTCAGCCGCGCCGCCCGTCACCGCGAGGTCGCCGAGCAGCTGCTCGCCGACGGCAAGGCCTATCGCTGCTACGCGACCGCCGAGGAGCTCACCGCCATGCGCGAGAAGGCGCGCGCTGAAGGACGCACCCGCCTCTATGACGGCATGTGGCGCGACCGCGATGCCGCGACCGCCCCGTCCGACGTGAAACCGACCATCCGCCTGCGCGCGCCGCAGACCGGCGAGACCGTGATCGAGGATCAGGTCCAGGGCCGCGTGGTCTGGCAGAACGAAAACCTCGACGACCTCGTCCTGCTGCGCGGCGATGGCAATCCGACCTACATGCTCGCCGTGGTGGTCGACGACCACGACATGGGCGTCACCCATGTGATCCGCGGCGACGACCATCTGATCAACGCGGCCCGCCAGAAGCAGATTTACGATGCGATGGGCTGGACCCTGCCGAGCATGTCCCACATTCCCCTGATCCACGGCCCTGACGGCTCGAAGCTGTCCAAGCGGCACGGCGCGCTGGGCGTCGATGCCTACCGCGCCATGGGATACCTGCCGGCTGCGGTCCGCAATTACCTCGTCCGGCTGGGCTGGAGCCATGGTGACCAGGAGATCTTCTCGACCGAGGAGATGATCGCGGCGTTCGACCTCGCCAGCGTCGGCCGCGCCGCTGCCCGCTTCGATTTTGCCAAGCTGGAAAATCTCAACGGCCACTACATCCGCCACGCCGACGATCAATCACTCGTGAAGATGTTCGAGGACGTGCTCGACCATCTCGTGCCCAGCCGCGACGAGCTTAAGGCCAAGTTAAACGACAGCACGCGCGCACAGCTTCTCAAAGCCATGCCGGCCCTGAAGGAGCGCGCCAAGACGCTGATCGAGCTGATCGACGGCGCCTATTTCATCTTCGCCGACCGCCCCCTGGAGCTCGATCCCAAGGCGCAGGCGCTGCTGACACAAGAGAACCGCAAGCTGATCGGCCAGCTTCATTCCGCACTGGAGAAAGTCGAGACCTGGAGCGGCGCCACCACCGAAGCTGCGCTGCGCGCTTTCGCCGAGGAAAACAGTCTCAAGCTTGGCGCGGTCGCCCAGCCGCTCAGGGCTGCGCTGACCGGACGAACGACATCGCCTGGTATATTTGAGGTTTTGGACGTCCTGGGACGCCAGGAAAGCCTCGCCCGGCTCAAGGACCAGGCTACGACGTAAGTCGACCATGCGTGGGGTGATCTTGCAGCGCACACAGCAATAATATACCCATCTCCCCCGTACCTTCTGGAACTTCCGGCCTGCCCCATCATCTCGCAAGGGGCCTCCGGCTCCGGCCCGTTTCACCATACATCGGGGACCTACGATGGACGCAAAACCGAGCAATAAGACCGCTACGCTGACGGTCGGAAACAAGAACTACGATCTCCCGATCCATAGCGGCAGCGTCGGGCCTGATGTCATCGACATCGGCAAGCTCTACGGCCAGTCCGGCCTGTTCACCTACGATCCCGGCTTCACCTCCACCGCGAGCTGCCAGTCCAAGATCACCTATATCGACGGCGACGCCGGCGTGCTGGAATACCGCGGCTACCCGATCGAGCAGCTCGCCGAGAACGGCGACTTCCTCGAGACCTGCTATCTCCTGCTTTACGGGAACCTGCCGACTGCCGCGCAGAAGAAGGATTTCGACGACCGCGTGATCCATCACACGATGGTGCACGAGCAGATGGCCCGCTTCTTCCAGGGCTTCCGCCGCGACGCCCATCCGATGGCGGTGATGGTGGCCTCGGTCGGCGCGCTCGCCGCGTTCTATCACGACAGCACCGACATCAACGATCCGAAGCAGCGCATGATCGCGTCCATGCGCATGATCGCGAAGATCCCGACGCTGGCGGCGATGGCCTACAAGTACACGGTCGGCCAGCCCTTCGTGTATCCGAAGAACTCGCTCACGTTCTCCGAGAACTTCCTCAACATGTGTTTCGCCGTGCCGTGCGAGGACTACAAGATCAACCCGGTGCTGGCTGACGCGCTGGACAAGATCTTCATCCTGCACGCCGATCACGAGCAGAACGCCTCGACCTCGACGGTGCGCATCGCCGGCTCTTCCGGCGCCAACCCGTTTGCCTGCATCGCCGCCGGCATCGCCTGCCTGTGGGGCCCGGCGCATGGCGGCGCCAACGAAGCCGCGCTCGCGATGCTCGCCGAGATCGGTACCGTGGACAAGATCCCCGAGTTCATCGCCAAGGTGAAGGACAAGAACTCCGAAGTCCGCCTGATGGGCTTCGGTCATCGCGTCTACAAGAACTACGATCCGCGCGCCAAGATCATGCAGAAGATGTGTCACGCCGTGCTCAAGGAGACCGGCCATGGCGACGATCCGATGCTGAAGGTGGCGATGGAGCTGGAGAAGATCGCGCTCAGCGACCAGTACTTCATCGACCGCAAGCTCTACCCGAACGTCGACTTCTATTCGGGCATCACGCTGAAGGCGATGGGCTTCCCGGTCTCGATGTTCACCGTGCTGTTCGCGGTCGCCCGCACCGTCGGCTGGATCAGCCAGTGGAGCGAGATGATCGAGGATCCGCAGCAGAAGATCGGCCGTCCGCGCCAGCTCTACACCGGCGTCACTCGCCGCGACTACGTCGCGATCAAGGATCGCAAGTAAGATCGGACGAAAGTGTCCAACGAACGGCGCCATCGCAAGATGGCGCCGTTTTTGTTTGTGCATCCACGCTTTGCTGCCACGCACAACAACAAATCCAGGCATCGCGCCGCCGAACGCTTGACAGTCGAAACGCACCGCGCGCATTCTTACAGTAAGTAAGAATGACGACAGGGACGGAAATGCCGGAGCAGCCGAGAAGTCGGCGGCAGACGCGCGCTGCCATTTTGACTCATCTGCTACAGTCGGGCGGATCGTTTCGCCCGCCGCTGGCCAAGGCGGTGCGCCTGTCCGAGGCGAGCCTGTCGCGCATCCTGTTCGACCTGAAGGCCGAAGGCCTGATCGAAGAGGTGCGGCGCCCTGCCCCTTACGTCGGCGGCCCGACCGGCCTCGTGTCGCTCGATGGCTCGGTCGCCCTTGCAGCCTTCGAGCTGACCGCTCAGCGGCTCAGCGTCGGCGTGGGCGCCCTGTCGGGCGAACTGCACTACACCGAGCGTGTGCCGCTGCCGAATACGCCGACCGTCGAGACCGTCGGCCGGGCGTTTCGCGAAGCGATGACGTTGCTGCGCGACTGGACGCGGCGCCGCCGGATCACCCTCTCCCAGATCGGCGTCTCCATTCCCGGCCTCGGCCGTCTCAGCATATCGGCCAATCCGATCATTCCCTGCGACGTCGCGCGTATCAGCGACATGTTCGGCGAGACGTTCGCCGGCGTGCCGCTGGCATTCACCAATTCGGTCGTTGCGCACGCCACCTTTCACCGCTGCCGCACGGAAAACTATCCGTTCAGCGACACCCATCTGTTCGTCTTCGTCAGCCAGGGCGTTGCCGGCACCTGGATGGACGATCCAACCGAGGCCGACGCCCTGCAGCCGGTCGAGCTCGGCCACATGGTGTTCGGTCCCGACGGGCCGCGTTGCCGCTGCGGCCACCACGGCTGCGTCGAGGCGTACACGTCGCTTCCTGCCCTGGCCGAGCTCCTCGGCATTGCCGAAGCCGAATTGCTCCAGCTCGGCAGCGAATGGGTGACCACGATTCCGCTCTCGTCGCGCGTGCGCCAGGAGCTGCGGCGACGGCTGTTCCGGCTTGGCCTTGCGATCGGCAATACGTTGAACGTCAAGCCATGCGGCGGCGTCGCGATCAGCGGCTGGCCGTCGCTTCTCTCCGATGACGATCGCAGCGCTGTGGTTGAAGGAATTGACGCCTGCCTGCTGGGCGGCCGTAAACTGGCGCAAGTGTCCCTCGCCTTCGTTCCGCCCTCGACCGGCAACGATCCGCAGGCTGCGCTCGCCTTCGCCGCCTTTTGTCTCGCCAGCCGCGGCGGCATGCCGGCCAGCTCGACGGAGGCGGCCTGACATGCCCTGAGCCTGCGCGCCGTACGCGCCAATGCCTGTGCAAAGAACTTCACACCGGGAGGAACTGCCATGCCGATCACGACAACAAGGCGCCGTCTGCTCGCTGGATCTGCCGCCGCGCTCGCACTGCCCGTCTTTGCCCGCGCGCAAGGCGCGGCCAAGCCGCGCCTGACCGCGATCTCGCAATGGTCCGCCGGCAGCGACGGGGCTGCCATCACCGCGCTCGGCAAGAAATTCGAGGAGAAAGGCGGAGTTTGGCAGCATTCGCCGGTCCCCGGCTTCACCACCGAGATGATGAACAAGTTGCGGGCGCAGATCATGGCCGGCGATCCCCCGGCCTGTTCGCAACTCAAAGGTCCGGAGATCGCAGCCTGGTCGAAGATCGCCCCGACCGTCGATCTCGACGCCGTCGTCGCCGCCGCCGGTTACGAAAAGGTCGTCGCGCCTGACCTTGCGAAACTGCACAAGCCGGCCGGCAAGTGGATCGCCCTACCGTTGCAGATCTACAGCACCAATATGCTGTTCCTGTCCAAGCGCGCGATGGACAAGGCCAAGGCCGAGAAGATTCCGGTCACATGGGCGGAGTTCAACGACCTCGCGGAAAAGATGAAGGCAGGCGGTGTCGCCGCTCCCATCGCCAACGGTGGGACCCGCCCGGACGACGGGCAAAAATTCGAGGCCGCTCTCGCCGGCATCAGCCCCGCCGCTTACCGCGCCGCCATCATGAACCTCGACAAGAAGGCTCTGGAGGGTCCTGAGATCAAGGCTGCGTTCGCGCAGCTGCGCAAGATCGCCGACTGGATGGACCCCAATGTCGGCGCCCAGCACTTCTCGACCAATTTGAAGCGCTTCATCGACGGCGACATGGGCATGATGATCATGGGCGGATGGGCGCAAGGCGTATTGCGCAATGCCGGGTTCAAGTTCGAGGACTTCATGATTGCGCCAGGCCCCAGTGACAACAGCAAGCCGGTCTTCCTGTTGAATGCCGATGCCTTCATCTTCTGGCAGCGCAAGGAGGCGGACCTGCAGGCCGGTCAGACGCTGATGGCCCAGCTCGTCATGGATCCCGCAATCCAGACCATGTATTCGCAGATCACGGGATCGATCCCGGTACGCACCGATGTCGATCTGTCGGGTGAAGGCTGGTCCGAGGGGCAACGAACGACCGCAAAGGCGCTGAAGGACGCCATCGCCGGCAATCAGGCGGTCCTCAGCCTCGCGCATAACATGGCGCAGGAAAACGGCATGACCGCAGCGATGATCGACGTGATCACGGAATACGTGAAGAACAAGACGATCAAGCCCGAGCAGGCGGCCACTCGTCTCGCCGAGGCCGTCGAGGGCGCACGTTGAACAATGCGGCCGCGATGAGACCGGGCCGGCCGGCGCTTCCTGAATGGGTGCGCCGGCTGCCTGAATATCTGATGATCTGGGTGCCGCTGCTGTTGTCCGCCGCGCACCTCGTCTCGTTCTCATTGTGGACGATCTGGATCTCCTTCACACCATCCACCCTCGTCCCGGTCTCGGGCTGGGTGGGCCTTCGCAATTACTCGGCCGTCTTGGCATCGCGGAACTGGCAGATCGCGTTCGATAACCTGCTGCTGTTCGGCATCGCTTTCGTGGTGCTGAGTGCGACGACCGGCCTCATCCTTGCGATCCTGCTCGACCAGCGCATTCGCGGCGAAAACGTGCTGCGCTCCGTCTTCCTCTATCCCCTCGCGGTGTCCTTCGTGGTCACCGGCACGGTCTGGAGCTGGCTGCTCAATCCCGGCCTCGGGATCCAGAAGCTGGTCCACGATCTCGGCTGGACCTCCTTCAAGTTCGACTGGCTGATCGACCGCGACATGGCGATCTGGACCATCGTCATCGCCGCGATCTGGCAATCCTCCGGCTTTGCCATGGCACTCTTCCTCGCCGGCCTTCGCTCCGTCGACGTCGACATCATCAAGGCCGCGCAGATCGACGGCGCGGGACCGGCCCGCATCTACCGGCGCATCATCCTGCCGTCGCTGTGGCCGATCACCATCACCGTGGTGGTGATCCAGTTGCAGTTCGCGATTTCGACGTTCGACCTCGTCCGCGCGCTCACCAATGGCGGTCCGGGAATCGCGACCCAGTTGCCGGCGCTCGTCGTCTACGACCTGATGTTCCAGCGCAGCCTGCTTGGCCGCGGCGCGGCGGCGGCGGTGCTGATGTTGCTCATTCTGCTTGCGGTGCTGCTGCCCTATGCGGCGTGGCGATATATCCAGCGACGGCGGGCCGCCCATGCGTGACCGTTCCTTCGCGCCAAGCCGGATCTTGATCTATCTCGCCGTGTCGCTGATCGCGGCGGCCTGGCTCGCGCCGCTGGTCGTTGTGGTGCTGAACTCGCTCCGCAGCAACGAGGAGATCGCGCAGGCCTCGATGATCGGCTGGCCGCAGCAATGGGCTTGGAGCAATTACGCAACCGCCTGGAGCGGATTCTGCGTCGCCGAGACCTGCGCCGGCATCCGGCCGTACATGCTGAACTCGGCGCTCGTCACCATTCCCGCAACGATCTTCTCGACCCTGCTCGGTGCGATCGCCGGCTACGCCGTGTCGCTCTGGCGCTTCCGCGGCGACAACTGGATCTACGGCATCGTGACCCTGGGCCTCTTTCTCCCCCAGCAGATGCGTCTGCTGCCCTGGACCATCGTCCTGCGGGACATCGGCCTCATCAACACGTTGGCGGGTCTGGTGCTGATCCACACCATCCAGGGCCTCTCCTTCACCACACTGTTCTGCCGGAACTACTACGTCGCCATTCCCCCTGAATTGATCAGGGCCGCACGCATCGACGGCGCCGGCTTCTTCCGCATCTTCTGGCGCATCATCCTGCCGCTCTCGGGTCCGATCCTGATCGTCACGGTGATCTGGCAGTTCACCCATATCTGGAACGAGTTCCTCTATGGCGTGACATTCACGACCGGCCAGCAGCAGCCCGTCACGGCCGCCTTGATCGCGCTGTCCGCGGCTGTCGCGGATATCCCGCAGCATGGTGTGCAGAGCGCAGCGGTGATCATCGCGGCGCTGCCCACTCTGTTGATCTATCTCCTCGGCGGTAAGTACTTCGTCCGCGGCCTCACGGCCGGGGCCGTGAAATGATGGGATTGCCATGGCAGCACTGAGCATTCGCGCCCTATCCAAGCGCTACGCCAATCTCGAGGTGCTGAAGGACATCGCGCTCGATATCGAGAGCGGCGAGTTCACCGTGCTGGTCGGCCCATCAGGCTGCGGCAAGTCCACGCTGCTCAACATCGTCGCCGGCCTCGATCGACCGAGCGCAGGAACGATCGAGATCGGCGGGCGCGTCGTCAACGACGTTCCGCCCAAGGACCGCGACATCGCCATGGTGTTCCAGTCCTACGCGCTCTATCCCTCGATGACGGTGCGCCAGAACATCACATTCGGCATGGAATGCCGCCACGTGCCCAAGGCCGCGCAGGACACTGCGGTCGCGAATGTCGCAAGACTGCTCCAGATCGAGCCGCTGCTCGGCCGCAAACCCTCGCAATTGTCCGGCGGCCAGCGCCAGCGCGTGGCGATGGGGCGCGCGCTGGTGCGCGATCCCCTGCTCTTCCTGTTCGACGAACCGCTGTCCAATCTCGACGCCAAGCTGCGCGTCGAGATGCGGATGGAGATCAAGCGACTGCACCAGCGCATCGGCGCCACCATCGTCTACGTCACCCACGACCAGATCGAGGCGATGACGATGGCGACGCGAATTGCAGTGATGCATCAAGGCAGCGTGCAGCAATTCGCCGACCCCGATACCGTGTACCGTTATCCCGCCAACCTGTTCGTCGCGCGCTTCATGGGCTCGCCTCCGATGAACACCATGCCGGCACGGCTCGAGACCGAAAATGATGGGCTGGTGGTCGTGATCGGCGCGGGCCGGCCGGACGAGATCCGTCTGCGCCTGAGGGACTATGACGGCGCAGCGTCCTTTGTCGGGCGTGAGGTGGTGTTCGGGATCAGGCCGGAATGCATTGCCGAGAGCAGCCGCGCCTTTTCGACAGACGCGCCTGTCCTCGTCGAGGCACCCGTCGAAATGGTCGAGCCGACCGGTGCCGAGACGATGGTCTCGCTGCGGCTCGGAGGTGAGCCGGCGATGGCGCGCATCTCGCCCGATATCCGGCCCGTGCCCGGCGCGTCCGCCTCTTTCGCGCTCGACACCCGCCGCGTTTGCCTGTTCGACCCCGAGACGGAGCGACTGATCGCATGACCAAGACGACCTATTCAGGCCTCGCCGATCGCGTGGTGCTGATCACCGGCGGCGCCAGCGGCATCGGTGCCGCCTTCGTGCGCGCCTTCGCCGCCCAGCGCGCCCGGGTCGCGTTCCTCGACATCGACCAGACGGCAGGCAGAGCGCTGGTTGACGAGGTGGCTGAAGCTACCGAGACCACGCCGCTGTTCGTGCCCTGCGATCTGCTGGACGTCGACGCGTTGCGCGCCGGCTTGGCGGAGATCCAGCGAACGCTCGGTGACGCCGCGGTGCTCGTCAACAACGCCGCCAACGACCAGCGCCAGGTGCTGGCGGAGGTGACGCCCGCCGAGTTCGACTGGATGATCGGCGTCAATCTCAAGCACGTCTTCTTCGCCGCGCAAGCGGTGGTGCCGCAGATGCAGGCGCGCGGCGGCGGCTCGATCATCAACATGTCCTCGATCGCCTGGATGCGCGGCGCGCCGGCACTGCCGGTCTACGCCGCGGCGAAAGCGGCGATCGTCGGCTTCACCAACTCGCTGGCGCGGTCGGTCGGTCCCGACCGCATTCGGGTCAACGCGATTGCGCCGGGCATGGTGATCACCGAGCGCCAGCGCCGGCTGTGGTATCCGGACGATAAGGTCATCGCCGAGATGCGCTCGCGTCAGGCCGTTCCCGACGCCGTGACGCCCGAGGACATCGCCAGCATGGCGCTGTTCCTCGCCTCTGACGAAAGCCGGCGCATCACTGGACAGTGTTTTCGCGTGGATGGCGGCGTTGCGTAGGGGCGTGCACTCCTTGCTCATCCGGGTTGCTCTCCCAGGGAGACGTCAAGCTGACGACGATGCAGGCCGCCCTTGAGCCAATAAGAGACGTCGCCCCTGCCTACTTCGCGGCCAAACGAGAGACAGCATTCAATCACCTGATCCGCCTTTTGCGGAGCGACCCACCCGCCCTGCCTCCCCGCAAATAGCTGCTTCTGCGCTGGCCCTCCTCGGTGACCGAGAGCCTTACGGTCGGATGGGTCTGGCTTGCTTCCCTACACAAGCTGCCAGTTACTGTTGACTCGCATCGCGAATGGGCAAATCCTCCCCACCACAAGATTGCCATCGCTAATTTCAGAACTGCGAAACTTCGGCGGCCCGATCCTTATCGGCGCCGTCCAGCCAAATTTTCTGGAGAAAACGGAGGGCACGATGCGCGCGCTCGTCTTGAGAACCGCCTCTCTTCTCGTCCTCGCTACCCTGGCCTCGATCCCAACCACGCCTGCAGCCCGCGCAGAGGACGGGACCGAAGAGCAGTTTGGCAGGGTGCACTTCCGGACCACTTGCAACGAGGTCGCGCAGCGCCGCTTTGACCGCGGCATGCGCTATCAGCACTCGTTCTGGTACCGGCCGGCGAAAGAGATTTTCCAGGAGACGTTGCAGGCCGATCCGGAATGCGCGATCGCCTATTGGGGCATTGCCTTGAGCCTGCTGTATAACCCGCATTTTCCCGCGCCGAAGGAAAACCTCACTGAGGGCGCCGCCGCGCTGCAGAAAGCCAAGGCGCTCGGCGCCAAGAGTGAACGCGAACGCGACTATATCGACGCGTTGCTCGCCTTCTATTCGGGAGACGAAAAGACGACGTTTGGCCAACGCGCGCAGGCCTATCTCAAGGCGGCCGAAGCCGTCGCCGCGCGCTATCCCGATGATGACGAGGCGCAGATCGCCTACGCCATCACACTGAATGTCACGGCGTCGCCAAACGACAAGACCTATGCCAACCAGCTCAAGGGCGCTGCCATTCTGGAGCCGATCTTCAAGCGGCAGCCGCGGCACCCCGGCGTGGCACACTACTTGATCCACCTCTACGACTATCCCGCGATCGCGGAGAAAGGTCTCGATGCTGCGAAGCGCTATTCCGAGATCGCGCCCGCAGCGCCGCACGCTTTGCATATGCCATCGCACATCTTCACGCGCGTCGGCTACTGGAACGAATCCATCGAGGCCAATAGCCGTTCCGCCAAGGCCGCCAAGGAGGGCAAGGACGCCGGCGAGCAGTTGCATGCCAACGACTATATGGTCTACGCCCTGCTCCAGCTGGCGCAGGACAGCCGAGCCCGCGACGTCATTGCGGACATGGTTGCGACCACGGGCTACGCGCCGGCCGTCCGCGCCGGCCCCTACGCGATAGCGGCCAGCCAGGCGCGTTACATGGTCGAGCGCGGCGATTGGCAGGGCGCGGCCGCGCTGAAGGTCGAGCCGAGCCGGTTTGCCTACGTCGATGCGATCACCTATTTCGCCCGCGCCATGGGCGCCGCGCGTTCCGGCAATGCCGACGCAGCAACGGCGGACATCGCCAAGCTGGCGGAGCTGCGGGACAAGCTGCAGCAGGACAAGGACGCCTATTGGGCCGAGATCGTCGACATTCAGCGGCAGGTGGCCACAGCTTGGCAGCTCAATGCCCAAGGAAAGCAGGCGGAAGCGTTGGAGGCGATGCGCCTGGCCGCCGATGCCGAAGATAAGACCGAAAAATCCATCGTGACGCCAGGACCGCTTGCCCCGGCACGCGAGCTTTACGGCACCATGCTGCTCGAGCGTGGCGAGGCCAATGAGGCACTGGCTGCGTTCGAAAGCACCATGCGCAAGGAGCCGAACCGCTTTGGCGCGACGGTCGGAGCCGCTCACGCCGCCGCGAAGGCGGGGGACGCCGTGAAGTCACGCCAGTACTACCGGAAAGTCGTGGACATGGCCCGCGATGGCGACCCTGCGCGAGCGGACCTCGCGGCCGCACGAAACTTCATGGCTCAGAATTAGCAAAAGTGCCGCGATGGCTTCCATGCGCCTGGCGAGCAAATTCGTTGCGATCAGCGCAGCAACCGCCCTGCTCTGCGCGGCTGCGGCGGTCTGGATCTTGCGATCCGGCGAACCGGCACGCGCAACAGCGGCGTACGGTGAGGTCCGCCCGGTGTGGACGGAAACCGACTGGCCTTTCGGCGCAGATCCCTGGGGGAGAGGAAAGGCGTTCCGCTGCAAGGCCGCTGATTGCGGCACCGAGGTCCAGCTCTACGTTCGCGCCAAGCTGGGCTTTTGCAATTGCGCCACGGGCGTCGCCGACGATTCCGACCTGGACCAGATGGGCGACCTTGCGCTGGTCGGCAAGGCAACGCCGACCGGGGCGGGCCGCGAGATCATCGTCGGTCCGATGCGCGGCCGCAGTCGGACCTATCGCATCGAAGGGAATAGCAAAGCCGCACTTTCACTCGCTTTCAATCAGCGCTGTGACATGGTGGCAGCGGTGGCTTTGGTCGGGTCGGACGCGCCCGCATTCGCGGAGCCGACGGTCCTGGCGTTCCTCAATAGCGACCGCATGTTGCAATGGGCCGAGATCGCACTTGGCTTGTGACCAGGCGCAATTCGAATTCCATCGGTTTCAGAAGCATAGAACTGACGATACGCCTTAGCTCACGCCCCTGCCTTTCCGCATCGTGGCGAGCACAACATCGGCCGCCAGCACGCTCGGTGACTTGTTGCCGGTCGACATGATCTGATCGAGCTGGGCGAAGGCGTCGACCTGTCGCCGCCGCAGCGGAGAATCCGTCAGCACGTCATGAAGCGCGAGCGCCAGCTTCTCCGGCGTGCACTCCTCCTGCAAGTACTCCGGAATGACGTCCCTTCCGATCACGAGATTGGCGAGGATCACCGAGGAGACGCGGATCGCGCGGCGCAGAATGAAGGCCTCGATGGCGCCGACGCGGTAGGCCGTCACCATCGGAATGCCAGATAGCGCGAGCTCCAGCGTCACCGTGCCGGATTTGGCCAGCGCCGCATGCGCGATGCGGAAGGCGGCGCGCTTCTCGTTCTCGCCGGTCACGATGCTCGGCTTGACCGGCCAGCTCGCGATGCCCTCACGGATGGTGGCTTCGAGGTGCGGCATGGTCGGCAGCATCAGCTCGAACGCGCGCCCTTCCGTCTTCAGGCGGCCGAGCGTTGCACCGAACACTTCGAGATGATGCCTGACCTCGCTGCGACGGCTGCCGGGCAGCACCAGCAGCACCGGCGGCTCGCTGTTGCGGCGCGCCTGCTCCTCGGCGCTCGGCCGCAGCGAGGACAATTGCTCGACTAAGGGATGGCCGACATAGCTGCACGGCGGTCCGCCGAGCTTGCGGTATTCCTCCGGCTCGAACGGCAGGAGACCAAGGACGTGGTCGACATAGCCGAGCATGGTCCGCGCCCGCCCCGGCCGCCATGCCCACAGCTGCGGCGAGACATAATCGACGACGGGGATCGCGGGATTCTTCGCGCGCACGCGGCGGGCGACGCGATGGGTGAAATCGGGACTGTCGATGATGACGAGCGTGTCCGGCGCGGCCTCCAGCACGGCGTCCGCCGTCTCGCGGATCAGCCGCAGGATCTTCGGCAGTTGCTGCACGACCGCGGCGAAGCCGACGATCGAGAGCTCTTCGATCGGAAACAGCGATTCCATCCCCTCGCGCGCCATGGTGCGGCCGCCGACGCCTGCGAATTCGACGCCGTCGCCGAGGCGCTGGCGCAGCACCTTCATCAAGGCACTGCCGAGCCGGTCGCCGGATTCCTCGGTGGCGATCAGGAAGATCTTGCGCTTGGGATCGCGCGACTGCATCACGCCGGCAGACCGATGACGAAGAGATATTTCGCGTCGGCCAGCGCGATCATCGCCTGCGGCTCGGCGGCGATGGTGTTGCCGGCGATGACGGCGATTCCGGCCAGACCTGCGGCGGCAACACCTTCGAGCGTGCGCGGGCCGATCGTCGGCAGGTCGAAGCGCAGGTCCTGGCCGCTCTTGGGCGCCTTCACCAGCACGCCGCGCCCCGCGGCGGCGCGGATGCGCCCCTCTTCGCGCAGCCGCCTAACGCGCGCAAGCAGCGCGTCGGTGCCCTCGATGTCCTCGACCGCCACGACATGTCCGTCGATCACAACGGCGGCTTGGCCGATATCGAACGGCCCGAGCGCGGTCAGCACCGCACGGCCGCGCTCGATGTCTGTCTTGCTGTTGTCGTTCGGCCAGGCGCGGCTGATGCAGCCCTCGGGCATCAGCAGATCGGGCGCGACGTCCTTGATGCCGACCATGCGAAAGCCGCCCTGCTCGAGGATGCGGCCGACACCGGACAAGAGATGATCGTCGCCGCCTCGGAAGGCGCGGATGACGTTGCCGAGCAGGCGCAGCGTCGTGACGTCGAATCTTATTTCGGTCAACGAGGGCCGCACCAAGGTGCCGATGAAGATCAGGTCGCGGCAGCCCTCCTCGCGGAACACCCGCATCGCCCGGCCGAGCTGGCCGACCGAGATCCAGCGGTGGCGGAATTTCTCCACCCGCGCCGGATCGCAGGCCCCCCGAAGCGGAAACAGAACCGGCGTGATGCCGCGCGTCGCAAGCGAGTCCGCAACCGCGAACGGCATCGCGCCGCCGCCGGCGACGATGCCGACCGTCGAAGACGTCTCAGAAGCCGCCGATGTCATGCCCGCGGCCATCTCGACATCACTTCGCAATGGCAGGAAGACAGAGCGGGCGCTTACCCTTGCCGATGAAGTCGAGGATCTCGGCGATCGCCGGATCCTCGCCCGCGAGCGGCCTTGATGCCTCCAGCCGCTCGGCGAAGGTGCCGAGGCCGTGGAAGAGCTTTTGGTAGAATCCGCGCACGGTCGCCAGCCGCTGCTTGGTGAACTTGCGCCGCTTCATACCGATCAGGTTGAGGCCCTCCAGCACCGCATATTGGCCGTTGACGAGGCCAAACGGGATGATGTCGTCGCGCACGCCGCAGACGCCGCCGACCATGACCTGCGGCCCGATACGGGTAAACTGATGCACGGCGGACAGTCCGCCGATGAAGACGAAGTCGCCGATCTCGCAATGACCGCCGAGCGTTGCCGACGTCGCGAAGATGACGTCATTGCCGACATGGCAATCGTGGCCGACATGGCTGCAATTCATGAAATAGCCGCGGTCGCCAACCGTGGTGACCCCGCCGCCGGCGACGGTGCCCGCGTTCATGGTCACGGATTCGCGGATGGTGCAGCCTGAACCGATCTTGAGCTGTGTCAGCTCGCCCCGGTAGCTGAGCGACTGCGGCGGCGTGCCGAGCGAGGCGAAGGGGTAGATGGTGCAATCGTCGCCGATGGTGGTCTGCGCGGTGATGTGCACATGCCCGATCAGCTTGCAGTTCGCGCCGATCACGACATGCGGGCCGATGATGCAATAGGGTCCGATCTCGGTGCCCTCGCCGATCACGGCGCCGTCCGCGACCCGTGCGGTGGGATCAATTGTGCTCATCAAGCCAATCTTACTCGTTAGGAAGCGCTGACTATGTGTTGAAGTCGCTTAGTTTTCCGGTGGTTAGCGCGACTATGCCCGATCTGTCCAGTGACGTATCATCTCTGCCTGTTTCAAGGTTCGGATGAGGCGCCTTCCCGGCGCCTCAACACTTCATGTGGAGCTTCAGCACGCGTGGTCAGGGCCCTGGCATTTCTGCTCGTACAGCTCGCAGCCGGACCGATCGTGTCCGAGACGGTCGAGACCGGCGATCGCCGCCCGATCGACCTCGCGACATTCGAGTGCCGCGACATCAGTCGCAGCACGGTGCTTCAGCGTGTCTGCTACGACCGCGCGCAGCACGACCTCGTCGTCGCGACCGGCGGCTTCTATGCGCGCTATTGCGGCGTCGCGGCCGAGACGGTCGACCGCCTCCTGGGCGCGCCGTCCATGGGCCAGTTCTTCAACCGGCATATCAGGCGCGAGGCGGCCGGCGGCCGCTACGATTGCAACGCGTGAGCCCCGGCCCGCGCCAGCTCAGTCCGTCAGCATGGCGCCGACATCGGCTTCCGCAACCACCTGCCCGTTGACCTTGGCATCGCCGTGAAACCACCACATGGCCTTGCGGCGGCCGACCGAGCGCATGTGGTACTCGATGGTGTCGCCGGGCAGCACGGGCTTGCGGAACTTGCACTTGTCGATGGTGAGGAAATAAACCGCCCGCGGTTTCTCCGTGCCTTCGACCGACTTGATGCCGATCACGCCCGCGGTCTGCGCCATCGCCTCGATCATCATGACGCCGGGATAGACCGGGCGCTCCGGGAAATGCCCCTGGAAGGCCGGCTCGTTGAAGGTGACGTTCTTGATGCCGATGCCGCTGTAGTCGGCGCGGATGTTGATCACGCGGTCGATCAGCAGCATCGGAAAGCGGTGCGGCAGGGTCTGGAGGATGGCGTTGATATCCACCAGCTCGAACTTAACAGGTGATTCCGCCGTCATTCCCGTCCCTCGTCCTTCGCATCGGCCTTGCTGTCGCGCACCAGGCGCTCCACCGCGATGATCTCCTTGAACCACTGCTTGGTCGGTTTGGCAAAGAAGCCACCCCAGCGTCCGCCAGCCGGGATGTCGTCCTTGACGCCGCTCATCGCGGTGACCTGGGCCCCATCTCCGATCTTGAGGTGGTTGTTGATGCCAACCTTGGCTCCCAGCGCAACGTTGTCGCCGATGGTCAGGCTGCCGGCGAGACCGATCTGAGCCGCCAGCAGGCAATTCCGGCCGATGGTCACATTGTGGCCGATCTGGACCTGATTGTCGATTTTGGTGCCCTCCCCGATCACGGTGTCGCGCAAGGATCCGCGATCGATGGTGGTGCCGGCGCCGACCTCCACATTGTTCTGGATCAGCACGCGGCGGGTCTGCGGCACCTTCAGATGGCCCTCGGGGCCGAAGAAGATGAAGCCGTAACCGTCCTGGCCGATCGAGCAGCCGGGATGGATCAGCACGTCGTTGCCGATCAGCGCGCACTGGATGGCGGTACGGGCACCGACATTGCAGTCCCGGCCGATCTTGACCCCGGGACCGATCACCGCCCCGGCGCCGACCACCGTGCCGCTGCCGATCTCGACATCCGGGCCGATCACCGCCAGGGGATCGACGATCACGCCGTCCTCGAGCCGGGCCGTGGGATCGATGATCGCGGACGGTGCGATACCGTCATTGCCGACCCAGGATTGCGGCCTGAGCGCATCGCCGTGCCATTCCCGCGCGAGCCTGACGAAGGCCCGGAACGGTTGCGTCACCCGCAGCACGGCCACATGCGCGGGCACCTGGGCCTCGAAGCGCGGGCTCACCAGGCACGCGCCGGCCTTGGTCGCCTTGAGCTCGTCGGCGTATTTCAAATTGTCGAAGAACGCCAAATGCATCGGCCCCGCTTCGTCGAGCGAAGCAAGGCCTGTGATGACGTTACCGCCTCTGCCCGGATCGACCAGCTGCGCCTGAATCAGCGTAGCGATGTCAGCCAGGGCTGAGGCAGGCGGCTTTGTGAAGAAGATCGGCTGCGCCATTCCACCCCGTCGCGGTCCGGCTTCGGCATGAAGCGGTCAGGCCGCATCATGCCCCATCTCTTGGAATGGCACGATCCCTTTCGGAAACCGGCTCCAGCGATCCGGATCGTGCCGTGCTGATCGAACTAGAACGTGGTGCCGCCGCCGAACCGGAACTCCTGCGTGCGGTCGTACTTGCCCTTGCTGAGCGGCACGGCGTAGTCGAAGCGCAGCGGACCGAACGGCGACTGCCAGATCAGGCCGACACCGACCGAGGACCGAACCACCTTGCTGTCGTCGTAGACAAGGCCGGTACAGGTTCCGGTGCTGGACGGATTGATGCTCGAGGGGATACAGCCGGGTGCATTGACCTCGTTGGTCGTGGTCCAGCTCGTCGGCCCCTTATAATCGTAGAGACCGCCGGCATCGGCATACACCGCGCCCTTCAGACCCACTTCCTTCGGCAGGAACCAGAACGGCATCTGCAGTTCGAGCGAAGCGCCCCAGTACTTGGTGCCGCCGAGCGCGTCCTGGCTACCGAAGGGGTTCAGATCGCGCGGGCCGATGCCGTTCGGGGCAAAACCGCGAACCAGATTCGGACCCATCTGGAAGTGGTCGAGCATGCGCAGATCGGTGCCGATCTTGTTCAGCATGCCGCTCTGCACGCGGACGAGGCCGACGATGTCGGACACCAGCGGCGTATAGTACTTCGCGTCGATCACCGACTTCAGATAGGAGACGTCGCCGCCGACGCCGGCGAAATCCTGACGGAAGTCGACGAGCAGACCATCGGTGGGGTTCTTGTTGTTGTCGAGCGTGTTGTAGGTCAGCGTGTAGCCGAGCGCGGAGGTCAGGGTCTTGCCGTTGGCAAGCTCCTTGCGCACCGGCAGCGAGGCTTCGCCGTCGTTGTAGCAGCCGAGGCCGTTGGTGGAGGCGAGACTAATGCCATTGGCAGCGGCGTAAGCCGGGCTCGGGTTGAACGCCGAGGAGAGCGGGTCGTTGTTACAGTTCGCCAGGTAGCCCGGCAGCGTGATTTCCTGCTGGTAGATCGAGTAGCGCAGCTGCAGCGCCAGATCTTCACGCAGGGAGAAGCCGAGGCGCGGCGAGAAGCCGATCGTCTTGGTGCCGTAGGAGATGTAGCTGTTGGACAGCTGCTGGCGCTGATAGAGGTCGAGGCCGAGCGCGACGCGGTAGTCGAGCAGATACGGCTCGACGAACGACAGCGAGTAGCCGCGTGCGTACTGGCCATAGGTCACGGCCGCCTTGGCGAACAGGCCGCGGCCGAGCAGATTGCGCTCGGCAACCGAGACTTCGGCCAGCGCACCGTCCGTCGTGGAGTAACCGCCCGAGACCGAGAAGTCGCCGGTCGATTTCTCTTCCATGTCGACGATCAGGATCACGCGGTCGGTCGACGAGCCGGGCTCCGTCGTGATCTTCACGCTCTTGAAATAGTCGAGGTTCTTCAGGCGCCGCTCGGCACGGTCGACCAGCGCGCGGTTGTAGGCATCGCCCTCGGAGAGGTCGAATTCGCGACGGATCACGTAGTCGCGCGTGCGCGTGTTGCCGCGCAGATTGATGCGCTCGATATAGGTGCGCGGGCCCTCGTCGATGTTGAACACGACGGAGACGGTGTGCGCCTCGAAGTTGCGGTCGCCACCGGGCCGGACCACGGCGAAGGCATAGCCGCGCCGCGAGGCCTCGATCTGCATCTCCTCGACCGACTTCTCGACCGACTCGACATTATAGAGAGAGCCGGCATTGACGCGGGAATAGCCGCGCATCGAGTTGGGATCGAAGTTCGGAATGCTGGAGCGGAATTCGACCGCGCCAACGCGGTACTGAAAGCCTTCCTCGATCTTGAAGGTGACGTTGAAGCCCTTCTTCTCGGGATCGTATTCGGTGAGCGCGGCCACGACCTGGACGTCGGCGAAACCGTGCTTGAGATAGAAGCGGCGGATCAGGTCGCGGTCGGCTTCGACGCGATCGGGATCATAGACGTCGCCGCTGCCGAGGAAGCTCAGCAGGTTCGTTTCGCGCGTCTTGATGATGTCCCTGAGACGATAGGACGAGAACGCAACGTTGCCGACGAACTCGATCGATTTGACGCCGGTCTTGACGCCCTCCTCGACCGTGAAGATGAGATCGACGCGGTTGTTCGGCTGCTCGATGATCTCGGGCGTGACGCGCACGTCGTAGCGGCCCGACCGGCGATAGATTTCGGCGATTCGCAGCGTGTCGGACTGCACCATGGCGCGGGAGAAGGTGCCGCGCGCCTTGGACTGGACTTCAGCGGTGAGCTGTTCGTCCTTGATCTTCTTGTTGCCCTCGAAGGCGATCCGGCCGATCACCGGGTTTTCCACCACCGAGACGATGATCTGGCCACCGGCGCCGCGGTTGATCCTGACGTCCTGGAACAGGCCGGTCTCGATCAACGCCTTGAGGCCGTCGTCGACGGCGCCTTGATCCAGGCGACCGCCCGGACCGGGCTTGAAGTAGGAGCGGATCGTCTCCACCTCGACGCGGCGATTTCCTTCGACGGAAATCGACTGAACGGTCTGAGCGAGCGCAGACGAAGACACAAAAACAGCCCCGACCGGGGCAACCACCGGCGCGCCGAACATGATCAGGGTTGCGAGCAAGCCCCCCCGGAGTCGCAGTCCAAACTTCATCGCGCAACGCGCCCTTATCATTCCGAGCCAGACCCAACCCCAACGCCGGTCTGGAGATTCCCCAAGTCGAGGCCGCTTGTAGCCAATTTCGCCGACGCCGCAAACGGCCGAAAGCGTCGTGATTTCAATTTCATTGCAAGACGTTGCTCAACAGCAACGCCACAAAAAAGCCTCCATCAGGATGCCGCCATTCGCAGGATGTCGTTGTAGGTCGCAAACACCATCAACATCAGCACCAGGCCGAGCCCGATTCGGAACCCCATCTCCTGAGTCCGCTCCGACAGGGGCCGGCCGCGGGCCACTTCGGCCGCATAGAACATAAGGTGACCGCCATCGAGCAGCGGAATCGGGAATAGGTTCAACAGGCCGATCGACACCGACAGCACCGCGCACAAATTGATCACGAACTGGAACCCGGCGCTGGCCGCCTGCCCCGACATCTTCGCGATTCCCAGGACGCCGCTGACCTCGTTGGGATTGCCCTGACCAACAAACAGCGCTCCCAGGAACTTGAATGTGCTGGTGATGATGAACCAGACCTGCTCGACGCCGATCTTGAGCGCCTCGCCGACGCCGACCGGCGCGGTCGAGGCCTCGCCGGCCTGGGCCTTGTGCTCGATGCCGAGCACACCGAGCCGGTGGCTGTTGCCGAACGGATCCTTGCGCTCGAGCAGCGCCGGGGTGGCCGTCAGCGAGACGATGCTACCGTCCCGCTTCACCTGGAAGGCAAGCGCCGAACCGGCATTCATCGCAACGATTCGCTGCATATCCGCAAAGCTCTCGATCGGCTTGCCGTCGATCTGAACAACGACGTCCCCGACCTTGAAGCCGGCCGCGGCCGCAGCGCCGTCGGCGACGACGCCGTCAACGCGCGCGATCGTGCTCGGCTTGCCGTAGTACAGCGCCATGCCCGCGAAGATCAGCGCACCCAGAATGAAATTGGCGATCGGGCCGGCCGCGACGATGGCGGCGCGCGGGCCGACTTTCTTGTGGTGGAAGCTGCCGGCGCGCTCCTCGGTCGTCATGGCCTCGAGCGTCTGGGCCGACGGGGTCGATGCCTCGCTCTCGTCGCCGAAGAACTTGACGTAGCCGCCGAGCGGAATGGCCGAGATCTTCCAGCGGGTGCCGTGGCGGTCATTGAAACCGACCAGCTCGGGTCCGAAACCGAGCGAGAAAGTTAACACGCGAACGCCCGCCCAGCGCGCGACCAGAAAGTGGCCGAGCTCGTGAAAGAACACGACGATCGTCAGGACGAACAGGAAGGGAATGGCGTAGCCTAGGACCCCATGGCTCAACGTATTGAAACTATGAGCAAAAAAATCGATCATCGAATTCCCTCATCCAGCGCCGCAAGGCCCTGGCCGCGAACCATCTAGGATGCCTTTAAGGCAATTTGAGGCAATAGGGCGGCAGCCCTATTTCGAGCAACATGGTCAACAGAGATTGCATCGTCGGCGGAGGTCAGAGGCGCCAGGTTCCCGCCGCGGATCCAGTCGTCAAGTGTCGCCTCCACCAGCCGGGCAATCGCGCCGAACCGGATCTTGCCGGCGATGAACGCGGCGACGGCAACCTCGTTGGCCGCGTTATAGACGGTGGTCGCCCCCTTCCCCGTCCGGAGCGAATCGTAAGCCAGCCGAAGTCCGGGGAAGCGCTCGAAATCGGGGGCCTCGAAGGTCAGCTGGCCGATCTTGGCGAGATCCAGCTTGGCCGCCGGCCCCTTGATGCGATCGGGCCAGCCGAGGCAGTGCGCGATCGGGGTGCGCATGTCGGGCGCACCGAGCTGGGCCACCACCGAGCAGTCGGAAAACTCGACCATGCCGTGGATGATCGACTGCGGATGAACGAGAACATCGATCTCGTCGGGCGTGAGCGCGAACAGATAGGACGCCTCGATCACCTCGAGCCCCTTGTTCATCATCGAGGCGGAATCGATCGTGATCTTCTGGCCCATGCTCCAGTTCGGATGCTTCAGGGCCTGTGCGAGGGTCGCCTGCTCGATATCCGCCGGCTTCCAGGTGCGGAACGGACCGCCCGAGGCCGTGATGATGACGCGGACGAGTTCGTCGCGATTGCCTGAAGCGAGCGCCTGGAACAGCGCGTTGTGCTCGGAATCGGCCGGCAGGATGCAGGCTCCCGCCTTGGCCGCGCGCTGCATGAAGAAATCACCGGCGCAGACCAGACATTCCTTGTTGGCGAGCGCCACATGCGCGCCGCGATCGACCGCAGCCAGTGCCGGCTTCAATCCGGCGGCGCCGCTCACGGCCGCCATGACCCAATCGGCCGGACGCGCGCCCGCCTCGATCACCGCGCTTTCGCCGGCACCGCATTCCGTGCTCGTTCCCGCCAGTGCGGACTTGAGCTCGGCGAGCTTGGAGGTGTCGGCGATTGCGACGTAACGCGCGGAAAATTCCTTCGCAAGCTTTGCCAGCGCTTCGACGTTGCCGTTCGCCGTCAGCGCCTCGACGCGGTAGCGCTCTGGCGAGGCGCGCAGCAGATCCATCGTGCTGTCGCCGATCGAGCCGGTGGCGCCGAGAACCGTGACGCTGCGGACGGACGACGCAGCAAGCCTGTTATTACGCAATGGGACCGCGCTCATATCCTCACCAAACCATAAGACCGCTTCCGGCGCTATGCACACCATGGCGGAGAAAGCCGATAATCCATGCCGCCAGGATGGCGGCGACAAAGCCGTCCAGGCGGTCCATAAGCCCGCCATGGCCGGGAATTAAGTGACTGGAATCCTTGACACCGAAGCGCCGCTTCACTGCGGATTCGAACAGATCGCCCAGCGCCGACACCACCGAGAGGATGGCGCTGACGAGGAGCAATGGCGCCATCTTTCCGAGCCCGCAAGCGGCGAAGCCGACCGCAACCAGGAGGCTCGCGCCAAAGCCGCCGAGAGCGCCCGCCCAGGTCTTCTTGGGGCTCACGCGCGGCCAGAGCTTCGGTCCGCCGATGCTGCGGCCGGCGAAATAGCCGCCGATATCGGTCGCCCACACCACGAGCAGCACGAACATCAATGCGGAGAAACCGTTGGCGAGATCCTTCCGCAGCAGAATCGAGGCGAGCAGCGCCGCCGCTGCATAAGCGAATCCGGTCGCCGCCCAAATGAACTTGCCGCGCGCGATCAGCGTTACGACCGCCCCGCCGACGAGGCCGACGATGAGGGAGGTCTTGAGCCCGCCAAAAGCGACAGCGGCCCCCATCATCGCGATGACCACCGTCCCTGCCCCGGTCAGCGCGGCCGATCCCGCGCCCACCACCATCAGCCATTCTGCGAACAGTCCGATCGAGACCAGGGTGACGAGCAGCGCCCACAGCCAGCCGCCGGCATAAGCGATCGCAATGGTCAGCGGCGCCAGCACCAGCGCTGCGAGGACCCGCATCACGAGATTGCTTGGGGCGGGCTTGGCGCCCGCCGGTGCGGAATCTTGTTCGCTCACGAGGCGGTCTTTGCGACCAGACCGCCAAAACGGCGCTCGCGCCTGGCGTATTCGGCGATCGCGCTTTCCAGCGCCGCCTTGTCGAAATCGGGCCAGTGGATCGGCACGAACACGAGCTCGCTATAGGCGGCCTGCCACATCAGGAAATTCGACAGGCGCTGCTCGCCGCTGGTGCGGATGATGAGATCGGGATCCGGAATATCGGGCGCATCGAGATGCGCCCCGAGCGTCTCGGCGTCGATCGTATCAGGGTCGCGCTTCCCTTCCGCGACCTCACGGGCGAGCTTCTGCGCCGCCTTCGCGATCTCGTGCCGCGAGCCGTAGTTGAAGGCGACGACGAGCGTGAGGCGCGTGTTGTCGCGTGTCAGCTCTTCGGCCTCGTTCAAAAGCGCGCAGATGTCGCTCTCCAGCCCTTCGCGCTCGCCGATGATGCGGACCTTGACGCCGTCACGATGCAGGCTCGCCAGGTCGTTGCGGATGAAGCGGCGGAGCAGACCGAAGAGATCGCCGATCTCGCTCGCCGGGCGCGACCAGTTCTCCGAAGAGAAGGAGAAGATGGTGAGATAGCGGATGCCGAGCTCGTGCGAGGCACGCACGACGCGGCGCAGAGCCTCGACACCGCGGCGATGCCCCTCCGCACGCGGCAGACCGCGCGCGGCCGCCCAACGCCCGTTGCCATCCATGATGATGGCGACATGTGCGGGCGCCTCGGACCGATCGGGTCCTTCCGTTGCGGGCGCGGCGGCGTTGGACATGAAGGCGGCCTTAAACGGTGAGGATTTCTTTTTCCTTGGCGGCCAGCAGCTGGTCGATTTCGGCGATAGTGCCGTCGGTCGCCTTCTGCACCTCGTCGGCGTGGCGCTTCTGGTCGTCCTCCGACATCTCGTGATTCTTCTCGAGCTTCTTGAGGACGTCGAGACCGTCGCGGCGGACGTGGCGCGCGGCGACCTTTGCGGCTTCCGCATATTTGTGCGCGACCTTCACCAGCTCCTTGCGTCGCTCCTCGTTGAGCTCGGGGATGCGCAGACGCAGCACCTGGCCCTCGGTCGCGGGCGACAGGCCGAGATTGGAATCGACGATCGCCTTCTCCACCGCCTTGACCATCGACTTGTCCCAGACCTGCACAGAGATCAGGCGCGGCTCTGGCACGCTGACGGTGGCGAGCTGATTCAGCGGCATGTGAGTGCCGTAAGCGTCGACCTGCACCGGATCGAGCATCGAGGCGGAGGCGCGCCCCGTCCGCAGACCGCCGAGTTCGTGTTTGAGGGACTGGACGGCGCCCTGCATGCGGCGCTTCACTTCGTTGAGGTCGAAATTACCCGTGGGCATCACGTTTCTCCTTCAAAATCCCGGCGACCGCTCGGCACCCTTCCCGAAGGGCGCGCCCGTGAGCCGTCAGCCGGCGACGATGGTTCCGTGGCCGCCGCCACGCAGAATCGCGCCGATCGACCCCGGCTCCGCGATCGAGAATACGATGATAGGCAGCGACGTCTCGCGGGCAAGCGCGAAGGCGGTCGCATCCATCACCTTGTAGCCGCCCTCGATCGCCTGCGAATGGCTCAGCCGGTCGAACCGCGTCGCGGACGGATCCTTCTTCGGATCCGCCGAGTAGACGCCATCGACATTGGTCGCCTTCAGCACCGCCTGAGCGCCGATCTCGGCGGCGCGCAGCACGGCGGTCGTATCGGTGGTGAAGAACGGATTGCCGGTGCCGCCGCCAAGCAGGACGATGCGGCCCTCGGCGAGATATTTGTGCGCCGCAGTACGGGTGAACAGCTCGGAAATCTCCGGCATGACGAAGGCCGACAGCGTGCGCGCCGGCGTGCCCTTGCGCTCGATCGCCGCTTCCAGCGCGAGGCAGTTCATCATGGTGGCGAGCATGCCCATGGTGTCGCCGGTCGGGCGCGACACGCCGCGGGCCGAGACCTCGACGCCGCGCACGATATTGCCGCCGCCGATCACGACCGCAACCTCGGTGCCGAGCTTGCGAGCCGCGATCAGATCGTCCGCAACCCGGTCGACGGTCGGCTGATCGATGCCAAACCCTTGCTGTCCCGCGAGATATTCGCCGGACAGCTTGATCACGACGCGACGATAGACCGGATCAGTCATGAGCACTTTCCTTGTCCGGGCGCCGCTTCCGGCGGCACGCCGGAAGGAACGTTCCGGCGCTTACTTCTTGCCGCTGGCCGCGGCGACCTCTGCTGCGAAGTCGCTTTCCTGCTTCTCGATTCCCTCACCGAGAGCATAGCGCACAAAGCCCGCGATCTTCACAGCGCCGCCGACCTTGCCCTCGGCCTCCTTCACCGCCTGCGCCACCGACTTGCCGGTGTCGTGGATGAAGGCCTGCTCGAGCAGACAGACTTCCTTGTAGTAGGTCTTGAGGCCGGACTCGACGATCTTCTCGATCACGTTCTCCGGCTTGCCCTGCTGGCGATACTTGTCGGCGAGCACGTCCTTCTCGCGCTTGACGACCGCCGGGTCGAGGCCGGACGGATCGAGCGCCAGCGGGTTGGCGGCGGCGACGTGCATCGCGATCTGGCGGCCGAGGGCCGCGAGCTCGTCGGCCTTGCCGGCCGATTCCAGCGCCACGATCACGCCCATCTTGCCGGCGCCGTCGATGACGGCACCGTGGACGTAATGGGCCACGACGCCCTGGCTCACCTCGAGCGAAGCTGCGCGGCGCAGCGTCATGTTCTCGCCGATGGTGGCGATCGCATCATTGATCGCGGCTTCGACCGTGACCTCACCGACCTTGGCGGCCTTGATCTTCTCGACATCGGCGCCGACGTCGAATGCGACCTGGGCGATCATCTTGACCAGGCCCTGGAACTGACCATTGCGCGCGACGAAATCGGTCTCGGAGTTGACCTCGACCACGACGCCCTTGGTGCCCTTGGTGAGCGCGCCGATCAGACCCTCGGCCGCGACGCGGCCCGACTTCTTAGCGGCCTTGGACAAACCCTTCTTGCGCAGCCAATCCTGCGCCGCTTCCATGTTGCCGTCGTTCTCGGTCAGCGCGGCCTTGCAGTCCATCATGCCTGCGCCGGTCGACTCGCGCAGGTCCTTGACCATCGCAGCTGTGATCGTTGCCATCGTTGAAAATCCTTTGTGCCTGCCGGTTCGCCGCGGCGCGGCCTGATCGCCTCGCCGCGGTCCATCTCAGGGATTCGCGTCAACTGAAACGGTGGCCGGATCCTATCCGGCCAATCCATCGCTCTTTTTGACTATTCCGCTTCCGCGGTCAGCGCCTTGGCCTTGGCCACCCAGGCATCCGCACGGCTGGGCAGACCGACTTCTTCGCCGATCTTGTGCGCGGTGTCGTGATCGAGCTCGGCGAGCTGCCAGTAATGGAAGATGCCGAGGTCGTTGAACTTCTTCTCGATCGTACCCGACACGCCCGGGAGCTTCTTGAGGTCGTCGGCGGTGCCGCGGGGACCCGCAAGGCCCTGGAAGCCGCTCGACGAAGCGGCCGGCAGCTCCTCGGCGATCGGCTTGGCCGAAGCACCGATGTCGATGCCCGAATCGCCCTGGGCGCGCGAGATGCCGTCGATCGCCGCGCGCGCGATCAGGTCGCAATAGAGCGCGATCGCGCGGCCGGCGTCGTCATTGCCCGGCACCACGTAGGTGATGCCCTTGGGGTCCGAATTGGTGTCGACGATCGCGGCGACCGGGATGTTGAGGCGCTGGGCCTCCTGGATCGCGATGTCTTCCTTGTTGGTGTCGATCACGAAGATCAGGTCAGGCAGACCGCCCATGTCCTTGATGCCGCCGAGCGAGCGGTCGAGCTTGTCGCGCTCGCGCTGAAGCGTCAGGCGTTCCTTCTTGGTGTAGGAGCTGGCATCGCCGCCGGCCAGCACGTCGTCGAGGTGACGCAGGCGCTTGATCGAGGCCGAGATGGTCTTCCAGTTGGTCAGCGTGCCGCCGAGCCAGCGCGAATTGACGAAATACTGCGCGCAGCGCTTGGCAGCGTCCGCGACGCCATCCTGCGCCTGGCGCTTGGTGCCGACGAACAGGATACGGCCGCCCTTGGCGACGGTGTCGCTGACCGCCTGCAATGCCGTGTGCAGCATCGGCACGGTCTGCGCGAGGTCGACGATGTGGATGTTGTTGCGAGCACCGAAAATGAAGGGGGCCATTTTCGGATTCCAGCGGTGAGACTGGTGACCAAAGTGCACGCCAGCTTCGAGCAGCTGACGCATAGTGAAATCGGGTAGTGCCATCGTTCTAATTCTCCGGTTGGTTCCTCCGGAAACGTGTGAGCAAGACGGAGCGTCCTCGCCCCGGTTGCCACCGGACGGCCTTGCGAGCCATGTTTCCGTGTGAGATGGCGCGCTATATAGCGCCATTTCGGCCAGAAGCAAGGAAATAACGGCCGATCAGGGCGCCTGAAAGCTTCGGTCGCTTCCCGGCGCCCGATGGGCTGGCACTGGTGGCCTAGCACCCATCGCCTAACACCTATCGCCTAACACCTGGGCTGGCCGGGCGGGCAAGCCCTTGGTGCCGGTCCGGCCGGTCGCGCTGGCGGTGGCGGCGGTGCTGCCATACGCGGCGGCGCGGCGGCCATGGGAGGCGGCGCAGGCCGCGCCACGGGAGGTGGCGGCGGCGCAGGCCGCGCCATCGGCGGCGGTGGCGCTGGTGGCGCCGCCCGCACCATTGGAGGCGGCGGTGCGGGCCGGGCCATAGGCGGCGGGGCTGCAGGACGCGCCGCTACGGGCGGAGGCGCTGCACGCGGCGGCGGAGGTGGTGCGACGCGTGGCGGCGGCGTCGGTCTCGCCAAAGCTTGCGGAGGGGTTGAGGGCGAGACGGGCCTGGCCGCCTGCGGTGGCGGAGCGGGCCGGTGATCCTGAATTCTGGAAGGCTCCCGCGCTGCCACGGGCGGCGGTGGAGGCGTCGCCGGCCTGACCGGCGTCGGGATCGCCGGTCTACCGGCCGTGCTCGGGGACGGCAAAACGCCCGGCTGGGCGCCGCCCGGCCGGCCGCGGGGATCAGTCGCGGATGGCGGCGATGCGCCGGGCCTGGGCAGCCCAGCGGATGGCGCCGGCGCACCTCCCGGGACCGGCTGGTTAGGCGCCGGAGTTGTTGCAGCGTTTGGCTGCGCCGGGGGGATCGTCCCGGCGGGCGGCGTGGTGGTCGCAACGGGCTTGCCCTGCGACGGTGCAGCGCCGGGCCCGCCCCCTGGCCTTGCCGGAGGCGGCGGTCCCCCGGGGGTGCCGGGCGTCGGCAGCGTATTGGCCTGCGGCAGCTTATCGGCCTGCGGCAGCTTGGCCGGTGCCGGCGCTTGCGGGGTCACGGCAGCATTGCCGGCCGGGGCCGTGGCGGTCGGGCTCGGTGTACCGCCGGGCGTGACAGCGCCGGGCGCCGCCCCTGCCCCGGCCGGTGGCGCGCCAGGAGTGCCCGGCGCCGGCAAGGTATTGGCCTGCGGCGGCTTGGCTCCGACCGGCGGCTGCGCAATTGCGGCGGGAGCGACATTGGCCGGCCCCGGTGCCGCGATACCGGGCCTTGCCGTCGGCTGAATGGTCGAGCTCGGCGGCATCGGCGCCTTGCCCTGCTGGATCAGGGTAGCGCGCTGGACGACGGCCTGCGGCACCGCCGGACCCGCCGGGTTGGCGCGGCCGGCGACGGCCGGCGCCAGATTGCCGAGCGCGGGCCCCGCGCCCGTCGGCGGAGGCGGCGGGCGATTGATCACGGTGTTGATAACCGTGGTGTTGTGGATGTTCTGGTAGATGATGTTGTTCGGCGGCGGCGCGACATACAACGGCGGCCTGACGAACACAGGGATCGGCACGAACACCGGCTGCGGCAGCACGAACAGGCCGATCACGGGCAGCGGCGGCGACAGCACGACGAAATCCGGCGGCGGCGGCGGCAGATAATAGACCGGCGGCGGCGGTGGCGGCGCGAAGCCGAAATCAGGATCGCCGAAATACAGCACGGGGCGATCGACATAGAACACCTCCTCCGGCGGCGGTGGCGGCACGTCGTAATCGATCATCGCGAAGGTTGGCGGGGGTTCGGGCGGCGCGGTGAGGATCGCCAGGCGCCGACGCGCATCCGCCGCATGGGGCCCGCGCGGATAGCGGCGCAGATACGACCAATAGGCCTCCGGCGTGTCGGTGCGGTAGGTCCGCCGCCACGTGATCGCCTCGCGGCGCGCCGCCGCGATCGCCCTGACGCGCTTGGCGAGCGGATCACCGGGATAGGCCGCGAGGAATTCCTCATAGGCCGGCAGCGTGTCGCGCTCGAGCGCGGCTGCATAGGCATCCTGCACGCCGAGATCGCGGATCGGCTTGCTCCGGATCGCAGCGACCTGGTCGTTCGCGGCCTCCGGCGGCGCGTCCGGCCCACGTTCGAAGAACGAAAACGGGGCCGTGATCTTCTGCTCGTTCCAGGGCACTTGCGCGCCCTTGCTGGCCTCGTTGACGCGCAGGCGGACGCGATCGAATACTTCGGCCAACGGCAGGCCGCCGGTGCGGATCATCTCCGCCAGCGACTGGGCGTAGATGCCGTAGGGCCCCGCCTCCTCCGGCGCCGCCGTGCCGGGCGCGGCGTTGAAGGCGATCAGCATGTTCGCGTCGGGTTCGACCAGCGCCAGCCCGCTGGCGATCGGCTGGCCGCCCTCGATGAAGGGCTGCGCGCGGGCGGCGTCGAGCACGACGATGTTGGCCTTGAGCGGGATGGCGGCGAGCTGGCGCGCGTAGTCGCTGATGCGCAGGGCCTCGGTCGGGATGTCGGTGTCGCGGGTGATGTTGGAATCGACCGGGATGAAATAGTTCTCGCCGGCAAGCTGCACGCCGTAGCCGGCCAGATAGACCATCGCGACCGTGCCAGGTCCGGACGCCTGCGCCTTTTGGACGAAATCGCGAAAGCTCTTGCGCAGCGTGTCGCCGTCGAGATCGCGCGCGCCGACCACGTCGAAGCCCGCCGCCTGCAGCGTCTGGGCGATCAGGCCGGCATCGTTCGCGGTCGTCGCCAGCGGCGACTTGGCGTAGGCGCCGTTGCCGACCACGAGCGCGATGCGCTTCTCCTGCTGCTGGGCGCGTACTGGTCCCGACGCGCCGGCGGCAACGATCACGATCGGCAGGAAAAGGCAGATAAAGACCCTGAGCGTCCCACGCATGGTTTACTTGCCCATTATTCCAGTTGAGGTGCCACCGCGCATGAGGCGCTCGGCCGCCTGAACGGCGGTTGAACGAAAGGCGCGGATTGAGGCGGTGGCGTGGCCACGCGCGAACGACGTCGGCCCGAGGTCAGCCTTGTACCAGCCTCAAGCCAACCTCGGCGCAGCCTGGAAACTGCGCGAGGCTCCTTCAAGTCGCGCCCTGGCGGCCGCCCTTCAACGGGCAGAGGCGCGGCCGCCTGGCTCCGGTAGCCCCGGAGTGGGGCTCAGCTCTGGGCAAGCAACTCGACGGTCCCGGTGCTCAAACGATAGATGCCGCCGAGCACCTTGAGCTTGCCCTGCTCGACCGCTGCGTTGAGGATCGGGGCGGCCGATTTCAGTTTGGCGACGTTGTCGAGGACGTTCTGACGAATGGCGTTGTCGAGCGCGTTCCCACTCTGCTGGGCCGCCGTCTTCACCGACGGCGCGATCGCGGAAACCAGCGTCGGGATGTGCCCCGGCAGCGGCTTGTCGTCCTTCAGCGACTTGATCGTCGCGTCGACGGCGCCGCAATTGTCATGGCCGAGCACCAGGATCAGGGGCGTGCCGAGCACGGCGACGGTGTACTCCATGCTGGCAACGGTCTCATCGCCGGCAAAGTTTCCGGCGACGCGGCACACGAACAGATCACCACGTCCGCTGTCGAAGGCATATTCCGGCGCGATACGCGAATCGGCGCAGCTCAACACGGCCGCGTACGGATTCTGACCGCCGACCAGTGCCTCGCGCTCGTGCTTAAAATCGTGCCGGCGCGACACACCCGACACATAGCGCGAATTGCCCTCCATCAACCGCTTGAGCGCCGCATCGGGCGACAGCACGTTCTGGGGCTTCGGCGGCGCCTTCGCCTCCTTGGCCGATGCGCCCCCGCCAAAGGCCGCTGCGCCCAGCGCCGAGGCGGCAAGAAGCATCATCGAGCGCCGGGACGTCGCAAGCGATTGATCCAGATTTTCAGAGCATTTGTCACACATGATTCGTCTTCCTTGGTTCTCGCCGGGAACAACTGATAGCTGTAGCCGGCAGACTTCGAAACCATGCGTGACCTTGTTAGTTAAGCTTTGGTTTGCGGCAATGCGCGCAAGCGTCAGATCTGCTGCACGTCCACTACGCCCGCGACCGCCTTGATCGCGCCGGCGATCTGCGGCGAGACCTTGAAGCGGCCGGGCAGCTTCATCTCGACCTCGGTCTCGAGGTCGAGCATCATCACCAGCGAGACCTCGCCGTCGCCATTGGAGCGCGGCGCGATGGCCGGACTGCCGATCTTTGGCGCGGCGACGTTCGATGCGGCCATGTCGGGACCGGCCAGACGCTTGGCGATCGAGTCCAGCGGCTTGGTGTCGCGCAGGAAGATGCGCAGGCCCTTCTGCGTCTTGGCGGCGGCATCATCCAGCGGCTCGGCATGCAGCACGCGGGCGCGGACGTCCTCGCCCTGGAGCTCGGCGCCGAGCTGCAGCAGCACGGCGGCGCCCGGCTCCAGCACGTCGCGATATTGCGCGAGGCCTTCGGAGAACAGCACCGCCTCGAAATGGCCCGTGGGATCCGAAAGTCCCATGATGCCCATCTTGTTGCCGGTCTTGGTGCGCCGCTCCATGCGCGAGACCACGGTGGCCGCGACCTTGCCGGCGGTGGCGCCGGTCTTCACCGCGCGCGAGAATTCCGCCCAGCTCTGCACCCGCAGCCGCTTCAGCACGGTGGCGTAATCGTCGAGCGGATGGCCCGACAGGAAGAAGCCGACGGCGTCGTATTCGCGGCGGAGCTTTTCGGCCGGCAGCCACGGCTCGATCTGCGGCAGCATGATGGTCGGCGCATCCGCCGACATGCCGAACATGTCGTTCTGGCCGATGGTTTCGGCTTGATGCGCGCGCTGGCAGGCGGCCAGGATCGAGTCCGCGCCGGCGAAGACGCGCGCTCGGTTCGACTCCAGCGTGTCAAAGGCGCCGGCGGCGGCGAGACTTTCGATGATGCGCTTGTTGATCGCGCGCGGATTGACCCGTGCGGCAAAGTCGGCGAGCGAGGTGAACAATCCCCGCTTGGTGCGCTCCTCGATGATCTGCTCGATCGCCTGGATGCCGACGCCCTTGAGCGCTGCGAGCGCGTAGTAGATCGTCTTCTCGCCGACCTCGAATGTCGCGCCGGAGCGGTTGATGTTCGGCGGCTCGACCTTGATGCCGAGGCGCTGCGCCTCGGCGCGGAATTCGGAGAGCTTGTCGGTGTTGTTGAGATCGAGCGTCATCGACGCCGCGATGAACTCCACCGGATAATGCGCCTTCATGTAGGCGGTGTGGTAGGACACCAGCGCATAGGCCGCCGCGTGGCTCTTGTTGAAGCCGTAGTCGGCGAACTTGGCGAGCAGTTCGAAGATGGTCTCGGCCTGTCCCTTAGGAACGCCGTTCTTGACCGCGCCCGCGACGAAGATGTCGCGCTGCTTGTCCATCTCGGCGCGGATCTTCTTGCCCATGGCGCGGCGCAGGAGGTCGGCGTCGCCGAGCGAATAGCCCGACATCACCTGCGCGATCTGCATCACCTGTTCCTGGTAGATGATGACGCCGAAGGTTTCCTTCAGGATCGGCTCCAGCACGGGATGCAGATATTCCGGCTCCTCGTCGCCGTGCTTGCGCGCGCAATAGGTCGGGATGTTCGCCATCGGGCCCGGCCGATACAGCGCCACCAGCGCGATGATGTCCTCGAAACGGTCCGGGCGCATGTCGACCAGCGCGCGCCGCATGCCCTGGCTTTCAACCTGGAACACGCCGACCACCTCGCCGCGGGCCAGCATTTGGTAGCTCTCGGCATCGTCGATCGGCAGCGTCGCAAGATCGACATGGATGTTGCGCGGCTTCAAGAGTTTGCACGCGACGTCGAGCACGGTAAGCGTCTTCAGGCCGAGGAAGTCGAACTTGACGAGGCCGGCCGGCTCGACCCATTTCATGTTGAACTGGGTCACCGGCATGTCGGATTTGGGATCGCGGTAGAGCGGCACGAGTTCGCTCAGGGGACGATCGCCGATCACGATGCCGGCCGCATGGGTCGAGGCGTGGCGCGTCAGGCCTTCCAGGCGCTGGGCGATGTCGAAGGCGCGTGCCACCACCGGATCTTCATCGCGAAACGCCTGGAGTTTTGGCTCGCTCTCGATCGCGGCGGCCAGCGTCACCGGCGCGGCCGGATTCTGCGGCACGAGTTTTGTGAGCTTGTCGACCTGCCCGTAAGGCATTTGCAGGACGCGGCCGACGTCGCGCAGCACACCGCGCGCCTGCAGCGTCCCGAAGGTGATGATCTGCGCGACCTGGTCGCGGCCGTAGCGCTGCTGCACGTAACTGATCACTTCGCCGCGGCGATCCTGGCAGAAGTCGATGTCGAAGTCCGGCATCGAGACGCGCTCGGGATTGAGGAAGCGCTCGAACAGCAGGCCGAACTTGATCGGGTCGAGGTCGGTGATGGTCAGCGCCCAGGCGACCAGCGACCCTGCGCCGGAGCCGCGGCCCGGCCCGACAGGAATGCCTTGGCTCTTCGCCCATTTGATGAAGTCGGACACGATCAGGAAGTAGCCCGCGTATTTCATGCGCATGATGACGTCGAGCTCGAACGCCAGGCGCTTGTTGTAGTCCTCGTCCGTGGTGCCCTGCGACAGGCCGTGGACGCTGAGGCGGTTGGCAAGCCCCGCCTCCGCCTGGCGCTTCAATTCCGCCGATTCGACCGCCGCGGCGTCCGAGCTCTGCGCGGCGCCGACAGTGAAGAACGGCAGGATCGGCTTGCGCGTCATGGGGCGGAAGGAGCAGCGCTCGGCGATCTCCACCGTCGAGGCCAGCGCCTCCGGAATGTCGGCGAACAGCACCGCCATCTCGGCGCGGGTCTTGAAGCGGTGATCGGGCGTGAGCTGCTCGCGCTCGGTCTCCGCGATCAGCCGCCCGCCGGCGATGCACAGCAGCGCGTCATGCGCTTCGTAATCGTCGGTCGAGGCGAAATACGGCTCGTTGGTCGCAACCAGCGGCAATCCCTTGGCGTAGGCCATGTCGATCAGGCCGCTTTCGACACGCCGCTCCTTGTCGGTGTTGTGGCGCTGCAATTCGATGTAGAGGCGGTCGCCGAACAGGCCGGCGAGACGCTCGCAGCGCTGCGCGGCGAGCTCGGCATGGCCGCCGGCCAGCGCCAGCGAGACCGGCCCGTCCGGTCCGCCCGTCAGCGCGATCAGGCCTTCTGTCTCCCCGTCGAACCAGTCGAGTTTGACGAAGGGCGCATGGCTGTCCGGCGATTCGAGGAACGCGCGCGAGTTCAGCCGCATCAGGCTGCGATAGCCGCGCTCCTGCGCCGCCAGCAGCACCACGCGCGAGGGCCCCATCGCGTTGCGCGCGTTCGGATCCTGGTCACCGAAATCGACCGCCAGCTCACAGCCGACGATCGGCTGGATACCGGAGCCTGCCATCTTGTCGGAGAACTCCAGCGCACCGAACAGATTGTCGGTGTCCGTCAGCGCCAGGGCCGGTTGGTGATCCTTCTTGGCAAGCTCGGCGAGCTTGGCGATCTTGATCGAGCCCTTGAGCAGCGAATAGGCCGAGTGAACGTGAAGGTGAACAAATCCGGCGCTCGGCATGGTCGCGTGACGGCCTCTTGCAGATGGGATGGAGCGGTTGCCGGCTCTTCAAGGCATCATGCTCTCGCCATCTGCCCGTTCTGCCGACTCGCCTCACAATGGTGAGGTGTCGCAGCGTCAGAGTCCACGCCGCAGCGGCCGATTGACCGCGTCCTCCCGCTTTTCCCCAGGGCCACCGAAGGAGGAGCACAGGTTTCCAGAACCGCCTGCCCGAGACGGGCGGAATCAAAGCTGCGGTATGACTTGGGCCCAGATCGCGATCATCCCCACGAACAGCGTGATCGAGGCCAGGGCAGCCGCTTCTTCCACGAAAATCTTGAACATGATCTCGCTCCTTTACTAGAACGTATGAAGAACATTGTTCTCATTTCGTTCTCGGGAGTCAAGTGATCTCCACCATCCCGCGACGGAATGGTTAACTCGCGGAATTGACACAATAAAAAAGCCCCGGCGCAAGGCCGGGGCTTTCCACGAACGCTGAAAGAGCGATCGGTATCAGTAACGGCCGAGCATCGGGCCGCCGAACTTGTAGTTCAGGCGAACGAGACCCATGTCGACGTCCTGCTTGACGTTGACCGCCAGAACACCAATGGGGCCGGTCAGGTTGCGGTCGTTGCCACCGAGGAAGATGTGGTTGTACTCGGCGCCAACCGACCAGTTCGGGGCGAAACCGAACTCAAGGCCCGCGCCGACCGTGCCGCCCCAACGGGTGTCGTTGGCTGATGCCAGGGACACGCCCGCGAAAGAGGCGTCGTACTTGGTGCCGACCACAGCCGCACCGCCCTTGACGTAGAGCAGCACGTTATTCCAGGCGTAGCCGACCTGACCGGTGATCAGACCGAACGAATCGATCTTGGTGTTGTTGGTGAAGCCGGAGATCGCGCCGACATGGCTGCCGGAGAAGTCGGCCCAGTTGCCCTGGCCTTCCAAGCCGAACACGAACTGGCCGGACTGCCAGCGATACCCGATCTGGCCACCGACGGTGCCCCCGGTCGCATCGTGCGAACCATCACGGCCGAAACCGACCAGGTCCCATTTCGCGCTCGACGAACCGCCGCCGCCGTTGATACCGATGTAGAAGCCGCTCCAGTCATAGACCGCGGCGACCATCGCAGGCGCCTTGGTGTAGGGTCGCGCCGCGAGGTCAGCAGCCAGCGCCGGCGCAGTCGCGCTCAGCGCGACAAGGCTCACAGCGGCAAGCAACAAATTCTTCTTCATTTGAGTCCCGTTCCAGTTTCGTCGTTAGGCCCCCTGGCCGTGCCGTGGTCATAACAGCGATCGACGGAATTGCTGTAACCTCGACGACACAGTTGGCTCCAAAGGCCCGCGCTTCATGAATGAAGATTTCTCAGCGTGCGCTGGAAACCCTTTGGAACAAGTGTTTTCTGTAGTTCTCGTGCAGGCGAGACGAGATAAAGTGCATGTACGCGTAACGACGTCGCGCGCACGTTCGCGTGATGAAGAATTGAAATGTCTGGACGAGTGTCCCTCCCCATTGTCGCCACATTTCCGCTCGCTCGCCACATTTGCATTCGTGTCGAGCGCAAGCGCACCTGCGCGCGCGTTCGGCACGTACCATCCGTTCCGCCTCACCGGCAATGAATGGCCGGGTCCGAGCAATTGCAGGTTCGACGCTTACGCACAGTGTCGGGCAGCCGCATCGGGACGCGCTGACCTGCATCACGAATCCGTATTTCGCAGGACAGAGCGACGACCCCTACGCCTATCAGAATCGTCGCGCGCACAGCCACCGGGCGTAACGTCGGCGCAGACCTTCCGTCTGCGCGTCCGACATCCCACGATCGTCCCTATCCTGCTCCTCTTGGCCTTGCTGTCGACATCCGGCGCATTGCATGCCGCAGCGGCGCGGCCGAGAAACCGGGCTCTCCTCCTCGTGGGCCTCGCCCGAAACGTCTTCAACCCTCGTCGAGCAGATTGCGAACCTTGGCGGCCAGGTCTTCGATCGCGAAGGGCTTGGAAAGCAGATGCTTGCCGGCATCGAGCATGCCGTTGTGAACGATCGCGTTGCGCGTATAGCCGGTGGTGAACAGCACCTTCAGATCCGGGTATCGCTTCGACAGTTCGGCCGCAAGTTCCGCGCCGGTCATGTCGGGCATGACGACGTCGGTAAACAGCAGATCCGGAACGAAGCCATTTTCGATCGTCCTGACGGCTTCCTTGGCGCTCGCGGCCTCGACCACCGTATAGCCAAGCTCGCGCAGGCTTTCAGATGAGATGCTGCGGACCCGCTCATCGTCCTCAACGACGAGAATGGTCTCGCTCTGAAGGCTTGCACCAGGATGGGTCACGCCTTGCGACGACGTTGAAGCCGCCTCCTCGCCCGCGAAGCGCGGAAGATAGATCTTCACCGTCGTGCCGACGTCGACTTCCGAGTAGATTTTGACGTGGCCACCCGACTGCCGCACGAAGCCGTAGACCTGACTGAGGCCGAGGCCGGTGCCCTTGCCCACGACCTTGGTCGTGAAGAACGGATCGAACACCTTCCCCAGCACATCGGCCGGAATTCCAGTGCCGTTATCCGTGACGGCGATAAGAACGTACTGCCCGGGCGACAATGCATATTCGCGGGCGTATTTCCGGTCGATCGAAGCATTGCTCGTCTCGATCGTCAGCCGGCCGCCCTTCGGCATGGCGTCGCGCGCATTGACCGCAAGGTTGATGACAGCGCTTTCCAGCTGGGCCGGATCGGCCTTGACGCGCCAAAGGCCGGCCGCCAAGACGGCCTCGAGGCGAACAAGCTCTCCGAGCGAGCGCTCCAGCAGTTCGCTCATCCCACCGACCATCTTGTTGAGGTCCACGACCTCGGGCGCCAGAGGCTGTTGACGCGAGAACGCGAGCAGCCTTTGCGTCAACGTGGCCGCGCGATTTGCGCCATCGATCGCGCCCTCGATGAAGCGGTCGATGTTGACCTCTCCCTTGCCGAGCCGCCGCTTGGCGAGATTCAAGCTGCCGAGAATCACGGCCAGCATGTTGTTGAAGTCGTGCGCGATCCCGCCGGTCAACTGCCCAACGGCTTCCATCTTCTGGGATTGCCGCAATTGCTCCTCGGCCTTCATGCGCTCTGCGATCTCGTCGGCGACACGTTGCTCCAGCCCGGCGTTGAGCGTCTCGAGCCGGGTCAGAAGCCGGGCGTTGTCGATGGCCGTGGCGGCGTGGCCGGCGATCCCGAGCAACGCCGCTTCATGCTCGGGCTGGAACATGGCTGTCTCGGCATGACCGAAGAAAAGCCCTCCAAGCACCTCGCCCGTCCGCGAGATCACGGGGACCGCGAGATAGGATCGAACCGGAAGATGCCCCTCGGGCATGCCCTTTCGCGGTGTGTTCTTGCCATAGCGCGGGTCTTGCAGGATGTCGTCAGACCTCACAACGCTCGTGCCTTTGAAGGTCGGCTCGAACACGGCCGTATTGCGAGGCATCGGGAAGTTCTCGAAGGCCGATCGCGGCACGCCGGACAGCGAATACAGCATGTAGCTGCCGCCATCCGAGGTCAGAACATTGTAAAAGAAGGCCCCGAACTGGGCGCCCGTCAGCTCGACGCCGGCATCCGTCACGATCTGCACGATCTTTTCGAGGTTGCGCTCGCGGGCGACCGATGCACCTGTGTCGTTCAGTATCCTGAGATGACGCTCGGTTTTCTTTTGCGCGGAGATGTCCAGGACCGTCCCGATGAAACGAACAGCCTGACCGTTGGTGAAGATGGCCTGCCCCGTTGCCGCAATCCAGCGTTCGACGCCATCCTCGATACCGACGGTGCGGTATTCGATGTTGTAACTCGTCGGAGCATGAGGACTGAGCGCGGCGGATACGGCTTCGTGGGCGCGCTGCCTGTCGTCGGGATGGATGCCCTTGAGGAACGCCCCTTCGTAGCTGACCTCGGCGTCCGGCGAGAGACCGAACACCTCCTTGCAGCGACTGTCCCATCGCAAGACGTCGTTGACCGGATCGTAGTCCCAGGTGCCGATGCCGGCCGCCTTGTTCGCCAGAACCAGCCGTTCGGCAGCTTCCCGGGCTGCCTGCTCCGAGCGGACGCGCTCGATATGCGCCCATGATCGCTCGGTGACCTCGGTGAGCAAGGCGAGTTCGCGCGCCGTCCAGCCATGCGGGCCCCGGTGATGAATGGCCATCAGGGCAGTGAGCTGCCCTTCCTTGACCAGAGGCATGCAGATCGTCGAGCCTATGCCGATATTCTGGAAGGTTGCGGCCTCCTCGGGCGCGATCTCCTTCAAGTTGTCGTTGATGATGAGGGGCCTGCCGGCGCCGAGTTCTCGCACCGCCTTCTCGCCGAAGTCGGCCAGACTGTAGTGCCCAAGAATATGCATCGCGCCTGGGGCAGCCCAATCACCGCGAATGGTGAAGCCGTCCTGATCGGGATCCATGTCGGCATAGGCGCAGTTGGAGACGCCGAGATGCTCACCCAGCATCCTCGTCGTCACCGCCATGACCCCGTCGGCATCACGAGTCCTCGCGGTCTCCTTGTTGAGGGCGTCCAGAAAAAGCAGCCGCGCCTCGTTCTCCCGCACCGCCGCCTCGGCACGTCGCCGCTCGACGGCGGTCCGTGTGCGCTCGGCGACGTCGTGGATGAGCTCGAGCTCCTCGGGGCTCCATTCTCGCGGCGTAGCGTTGTTGAGGTACAGCAGCGCCACGACCCCGTCGGGCTCGGAGATCGGCATGTTGACCAGCGCGCGCGCAGAGATGGCCTCGAGCGCCTGGGCACGGTCACCGACGCGAGGGTCTTTCTCCGCATCGGCACAGATGACGGTCTCGCCGCGCTTCAGGTCTTCAATGTAGCTGCCGTAGTCGCGGAAGCGAAGCACCCCTGCCAGGCTCTTGATGCCCGGCGCATTCCAGTCGCGCGCAATCGTGATGGTCTCGGCCGACGTATCGACGGTGCCGTAGCCGGCCCTGCTGACCCTCAGGCTCCGGCCAAGCAGCTCAGCCGCAGCGTAGGCAAGATCGTCAGGGTTATTGATCTCTCGGATATAGTCGCCAAGTGCAGCCAGGACGGCATTGCGATCGGTCGAGGTCTCCCCGGCCGCCGTTGTCATTGGTCTTCCCCTGCCACTTCCTGTCTCCTCGAGGAGCCAATGAAACGATCTTCACCCACATAACGCATCGAGCAGCGCGAGGCTGCCCGACATCCAGATGCAGGCGGCGAGCGCAAGCTGCCCGTCGTTAACAGCATGATGGCTTTTGGGTTCCCGGGCGCCCAGCCGGGCCGACCAATACTATCGGCTTGGTGCCTCAACGCCCGACACCGGCGTGTAGATCACCAGCTTCAGCGCGGGGTCGTCGTTGGCCTGGAAGCTGGTGTGCTCGAACCGGAGCATGCCCCTGGTCGGATGGTTCATGGTCTTGAGGCCGGACATCGTGCTGCGGATGTCGTGGGCTTCCCACCATCTGACGAATTCCGGACTGCCCTGGCGTAGCCGCGTCAGCAGCTCGGTGAAGGCGGGATCGCCGGCCCAAACGTCGTGCGTGGCGCGAAACATCGCAACCATGCTCTTGGCGACGTCGGTCCAGCTCGCGCCGTAGAACTTTCGCGTCTGCCTGTTGGTCAGGACCAGCAACAGCGTATTGCGATCCTGCTCGGGCAATTGCCCGAAAGCGAAGACATCATCGGCAGCGTCGTTCCAGGCCAATACGTCCCAGCGCCTGCCGGTGACATAGGCCGGCTGCTTCAGGCTCTCGATCATCCGCCGGATTGGCGGCGGCACGATTTCGCGCGTGAACGGGCTTCTTGCCCCGTCGCGAGCCAGCGCTTTCAGATGCGCGTGCTCGGTCTTGCTCAGTCGGAGCGCGCGGGCCAGCGCGTCGATGGTGGTGACGGACGGACTGACGGTGCGGCCCTGCTCGAGGCGGATGTACCAGTCGACGCCGATGCCGGCGAGTTGCGCGACCTCCTCACGCCGCAGCCCTGCGGTGCGCCTCCGGCGGCCCGCCGGAAGCCCCACCGTCTTCGGCGAAAGCTTCTGCCGGCGGGACCTGAGGAAATCGCCGAATTCGACGCGGCGCGGATCTGCCATTGCTGTCGCTCCCGCGATGGAGGGCCTCTGAAATACTAGGATAATACCAGGCCTTCTTGCCTCCTCCAAGCCAGCGCATATGGGTTCCACCCGACTTTGAGGTGAACATCATGAAAGCTGCCGTGCTCAAATCCTTCGGTTCGCCGCTGGCGATCGAGAATGCCCCAGAACCGGTGCTCGGCACCGGCGAGGTCATCGTCGACGTCGTCGCCACACGCGTGCTGTCCTATATGAACGAGGTTTTCAGCGGAGAGCGCAACTACGCGCTCGACTTGCCGATCATTCCGGGTCCGGGCGGCATTGGCCGCGTGCGCGCGATCGGCCCGGACGCAATCAGGCTCGCAATCGGCGACTGGGTGTTCTGCGACCCGACGGTGCGCTCGCGCGATGATGCCGTTGCGCCCGACATCGCGCTGCAAGGACTGACTGCCGCCGGTCCCGGCGGCATGCTCCTGCAACAGCATTTTCGCCACGGCTCCTTCGCCGAGCAGATGCGCGTGCCGACCGAGAACGTCAAACGCCTCGGCGCGATCACATCGGAGCAAGCGACGCAATGGTGTGCCCTTGGGACGCTACTGGTGCCCTACGGCGGCTTCCTCGCCGCCAACCTGCAAGCAGGCGAGACGGTGCTAGTGAGCGGGGCCACCGGCAATTTCGGCAGCGCGGCCGTCTCGGTCGCGCTGGCGATGGGCGCGGCGTGCGTGGTCGCCCCCGGCCGCAACGAGACGATCCTGGCCGACCTCGTCCGCCGCTTCGGCGCCCGCGTGAAGCCGGTGAAGCTCACCGGCAATGAGCACGACGACCGCGAAAGCATGAAGCGCGCCGCATCAGGGCCGATCGATTGCGTGTTCGACATCATGCCGCCTTCGGTCGGCACCAACGTGGTGCGGGCGGCGGTCATGACGGTGCGCCCCTATGGACGCGTCGTGCTGATGGGCGGTGTCGGCATGGCAGGCGGCCCGGGGCTCGAGCTGCCCTACCCCTGGATCATGCGCAACTGCATCAGCATCCACGGCGTCTGGATGTATCCGCCGGACGCCGCGAGCCGCCTGATCGCGCTGGTGCGGTCGGGTCTGCTACGGCTCGATGAATATGAGACCACGGCCTTCGACCTCGACCATGCCAACGAGGCCGTCGCCCATGCCGCCGCCAATGGCGGACCGTTCAAAATGACGGTGATCAGGCCTTGAGCATCCGGGCGGCGGCGGAGTCGCCGTCGCCGATTTTTCCCTAAATCCAACCAAGCACTTGGCTACTGTGCATGGGGTTGTTTTCGCACATTTTGCTAGTCGAGCTCGACCACCTGGCCGTTCGACAGCGAGACGCGCCGGTCCATGCGGCCGGCGAGCTCCATGTTGTGAGTCGCGATCAGCATCGAGACCTTGGTTGCCTTGACGAGCTGCATCAGCGCCTGGAAGACGTGATCGGCGGTGTGCGGATCGAGATTGCCGGTCGGCTCGTCCGCGAACAGCACGCGTGGCGCGTTGGCAACCGCACGCGCGATCGCGACGCGCTGCTGCTCGCCGCCTGACAGCTCGGCGGGGCGATGGGTGATGCGGTCGCCGAGGCCGAGATAGCCAAGGATCTCCTTGGCGCGCTTGACGCTCTCGGACTTCTTGAGGCCGCGGATCATCTGCGGCATCATGACGTTCTCGAGCGCGGAGAACTCCGGCAGCAGCCGGTGCGACTGGTAGACGAAGCCGATATCGGTACGGCGCAGCTGCGTGCGCTCGATGTCGGGCAGCTGCGAGGTCGGCGCGCCCGAGACATAAACCTCGCCGGAATCGGGCGCTTCCAATAACCCTGCGATGTGCAACAGGGTCGATTTGCCCGAGCCGGACGGCGCCACCAGTGCGACCGATTGGCCGGCCCACAGCGCCAGCTTGGCGCCGTCGAGGATCGTCAGCGGCACCTCGCCCTGCAAGTACTGCCGCTTTATCTCGTGGAGATAAATGACCGGTACATCTTCAGCCCCCTGCTGCTGATCCATCAGCCCCTCACTCGTACCGGAGCGCTTCGACGGGATCGAGGCGTGCGGCGCGCCACGACGGATACAGCGTCGCCAGGAACGACAGCGTCAGCGCCATGATGACGACGGCCGTGGTCTCGCCGACGTCGATCTCGGCAGGCAGTTTCGAAAGGAAATAGAGTTCCGGCGAGAACAGCTCGGTGCTGGTCAGCCAGGACAGGAATTGCCTGATCGATTCGATGTTGAGGCAGATCACGAGACCGACGAAGAAGCCGACGAGCGTGCCGACGACGCCGATCGAGGCGCCCGTGATCAGGAAGATCCGCATGATCGATCCCTGCGAGGCGCCCATCGTGCGCAGGATCGCGATGTCGCTGCCCTTGTCCTTCACCAGCATGATCAGGCCGGAGACGATGTTCAGCGCCGCGACCAGCACGATCATGGTCAGGATCAGGAACATCACGTTGCGCTCGACCTGGAGCGCGTTGAAAAAGGTCGAGTTGCGCTGTCGCCAATCCACCAGGAACACCGGCCGCCCCGCGGCCTCCGTCACCGCCTTGCGGAAGGCGTCGATCTTGTCGGGGTTGGCGGTGAACACCTCGATCGAGGTGACGTCGTTGCTCCGGTTGAAATAGGCCTGCGCTTCGGCGAGCGGCATGAACACGAAGCCGAGATCGTACTCGGACATGCCGATCTCGAACACGGCAACGATCTTGTACGGCTTGATGCGCGGCGTCGTGCCCATCGGCGTGACCGCGCCCTTCGGCGCCACCAGCGTGATGCTGTCGCCGGCATGCAGCGACAGCTGATCGGCGAGGCGCCGGCCGATCGCGACGCCCTGCCCGTCGTCAAAGCCCTCAAGCGAGCCCTGCTTCACGTTCTTGGCGATCGAGGTGAGGTTGTTGAGGTCGTCGGAGCGAATGCCGCGCACCAGCACGCCCGAGGCGTTCCAGGGCGACGATGCCAGCGCCTGGCCATCGACCACGGGCGCGGCGAGCCGGATGCCCTGGACCTGACTGAGGCGGTCGGCGACGTCCTTCCAGTCCGTCAGCGGCGATTCCAGCGGCTGGACCAGGATATGGCCGTTCAGCCCCAGGATCTTGTCGAGCAGCTCTTTGCGGAAGCCGTTCATGACGGCCATCACGATGATCAGTGTCGCCACGCCCAGCATGATGCCGAGAAAGGAGAATCCGGCGATGACCGAGATGAATCCCTCCTTGCGGCGCGCCCGCAAATAGCGCCCCGACAGCATCCACTCGAATGGCGCAAAAGGCGCGGTCTGCACGGTTTCGGTCATGGTCTCATCCATCGCTCGATAATCCCATGATTCGGGGTCAAATGTGGCCGGATTACCGACCCGCTATCGCGCGATGAACACTATTCAGCCGACCAACCGGGCGACTGCGTCGGCAGGCGACATGGTCTCGCGGGAGCCGTCGCTTCGCCGCTTGATCTCGACCTTGCCGTCGGCGAGCCCCTTCGGCCCGATCATGATCTGCCAGGGGATCCCGATCAGGTCGGCGGCGGCGAATTTGGCGCCGGCGCGCTGGTCGGTGTCGTCATAGAGCACGTCAACGCCCTTGGCGGTGAGCTCGGCATAGAGCTTCTCGCAGGCTGCGTCGACCGCGGCATCCCCCTGCTTGAGGTTGAGGATCGACACGCGGAACGGGGCAACGGCCTCCGGCCATTTGATGCCGGCATCGTCATGGCAGGCCTCGATGATGGCGCCGAGCAGGCGCGAGACTCCGACGCCGTATGAGCCGCCATGGATCGGCACGTCGACGCCATCGGGGCCGGCGACCAGCGCCTTCATCGGTTCGGAATACTTCGTGCCGAAATAGAAAATCTGGCCGACCTCGATGCCGCGGGTGTTCACCCGTTTGTCTGCGGGCACTTCCTGCTCGAAGCGCGCGGCGTCGTGCACGTCCTCCGTCGCCGCATAGACTGACGTCCATTGCTTGATGATCGGCGTCAGGTCGCTCTCATAATCGACATCCTCGCCGGGCACCGGCAGATCCAGCACGTCGCGATTGATGAACACGCCGGATTCGCCGGTCTCGGCCAGCACGATGAACTCGTGGCTGAGGTCGCCGCCGATCGGGCCGGTCTCGGCCCGCATCGGGATCGCCTTCAGCCCCATCCGCGCGAACGTGCGCAGGTAAGCCACGAACATCTTGTTGTAGGCGACGCGCGCGGCGGCCTCGTTGAGGTCGAACGAATAGGCGTCCTTCATCAGGAACTCGCGGCCGCGCATCACGCCGAAGCGCGGACGCTGCTCGTCGCGGAATTTCCATTGAATATGATAGAGATTGAGCGGCAGGTTCTTGTAGGACTTCACATAGGCGCGGAAGATCTCGGTGATCATTTCCTCGTTGGTCGGCCCGTACAGCAGCTCGCGCTTATGGCGGTCGGCGATGCGCAGCATCTCGGGGCCATAGGCGTCGTAGCGGCCGCTCTCGCGCCAGAGGTCGGCAAGCTGGAGCGTCGGCATCAACAGTTCCAGCGCGCCGGAGCGGTCCTGCTCCTCGCGCACGATCTGCTCGATCTTCTTTAGCACGCGAAATCCGAGCGGCAGCCAGGCATAGATGCCGGCCGCCTCCTGCCGGATCATGCCCGCGCGCAGCATCAGCCGATGCGAGACGATCTCCGCCTCTTTCGGATTTTCCTTCAAAATGGGCAGAAAGAACCGCGACAACCGCATGGCAATACTCTGGGAATCAGTGACCGGGTGCAGTGAAACCGGATTGAGAGCGAAAACACAAGACCGGGAATGAGGAAAACCCGCTAAGGCAACGGAATTCCTGTCATTTCTCCGTCGGGCTTCAGGTTCAGCTTGAGCTGCGACTTATGGCGACGCGACGTCGAGTTCGTCTTCGAGCGTGATTTGCTCGAAGTCGGTCACCAGCGCGTCGATCCGCACGCGCCAGCGGCCGGCAAAGGGAAGCTCCACCTTGCGCGCATGCCAATAGCCGTCCGGCCCCAGCGTGGCCTTCCGCTCCATCGGCTCGATGCCGCGTTCGGGCAGGCTCAGCGTCAACGTCACCTCCTTGGCCTTGAGCGGCATCCCCTCGCCGGTCATGAGCTGGAGCACGAAATCGTCGAGCCCCGGCTTGCCCGGAGAGACCAGGACCTGGAACATCGCCTTGTCGCTGTGGATGTGGATCGCCAGCGGTGCCTCCGGAACGATCGTCCGCGGCGGCGGCGTGAAGCGCCAGCCGGCCACCACGGCGAGAATGGCGAGAGCGACAACGCTTTCGAGCAGGATCGATCGCTTGAGGGCAGGCGTCCCTGTCTCGTACCGGGCCAGATCCGGCGTCAGCCGGAACCGATTGAGCGCGGCCAGCGCCAGCAGTCCTGTGACCAGGACGAGCTTGGTCGAGAGGATCAGCCCATAACTTGTCGCGACCAGCGCTCCCGGCTTTTCGAGTTGCACGATCGCGAGTGCGAGGCCAGTCAGGGCCAGCACGCTGACCGCGAGCGCCGCAATACGGGAAAAGCGGTTCACGATCGGAAGCGTCGCAGTCGTCGGCTTGGACACCAACGCCACGAGCGGAGCCAGCGCGCCGATCCAGAAGGCAACACCGAGGCCATGGAGAAAGATCGCCGGCCTCGTCAGCGTCTCCGGCGGCGCCGTTGCGGCATGCCCGGTCATGGCGAGCGACAGACCGACGCCGATGAAGGCGATCATCGCAAGAGCGCGCGCGTACCATGCGCTGCGCAGCGCCATCCATGCGGACAGCATGGCCGCGAGGGCAACCATCAAGGCAGGGCCCGCACTGGTCGCGAATGCGACCTTCCAGGGACCAGCCGTCCAGAGAGCATCTGGGGGCAGCCCGAGGAGATCTAGGCCCAACGTGCCAACGGACGCCACAGCACTCGGAAAGCCGAGGCCGAGCGCCAGGCGCGGGACAGCCATCCCGATCATCGACCACGCAACCCAGCGCGCGAAGAACACGCCGCCGACCCCGACGAATAGCCCGACATAGAGGCCGACCCGCGTCAGCCAGATCAGCACGCCCAACCCGTTATCCGCGGCGGCCGGCGGTTTCGTCGCCGTCGGCATGCCGATCGAAAAGGTCATCGATCCCGTAACGGGATGGCCGTCCTGCGAGATCACGCGATAGCTGACGACCGCGGTCCCCTCGGGCAGATCGGCCGGCATCGCGACAGAAATCGTCTCGCCCGATGCGCTGACCCGTGGATCGTTCCGCGTCCTGCCCGCACCGTCGATCAGCCGGATCGCGCCGGGCGTCACCGCCTCATTGAAGCGCAGCTCCACCGTCTTGGGCGCAGTATCGAGCACGCTGCCGCTCGCCGGCTCGACCGAGACCAGCGCGGCGTGCGCCCATGCCGCGCTGGCGAAGCCGGCAGCGAGGAGCAGCGTCGCAAGCGCGGCGAGCAGGCGCATCAGGGTTTTGGCAACAATTTCACGCCGGGCGCCGGCGACTTGCCCTCATGCGAATGCCCTGCCCCCGCCGCCGGAATTTCGATCCAGCGGCTGATGCCGGTTTCGCATTCCTGGACGACGGGGAAGTACAGCGTCGTGTTCGGCTTGAGCTTGTCGGTCAGGAATGTGTGCATGACGAACTCGTCATAGTTCTTGTCCGGCAGCTTGCCGCCGGACCACGCCACCTCCTTGACGCCGGAGCCCAGCTTGTTGCCGTGATAGTCATATTCGCCGGCATATTTGCCCTCGACGACGTCGACATTCCAGCCTGCCTTCGGCATCGGCTTCACCGCAATCACCCCTTCCGGGATCTGAATGCGGATCTTCACCGTCGGCGAGCCCGAGCAACCGTGCGGCACAGTGAACACAGCCTTATACGACGTGCCGACCGCGGCTTGCTTGGTCTCGAGCGAGACATGCGCCGCCGCTGGCGAGGCGGCGAAGGCGGTGATCAGGAACAGGCAGGATCGCTTCATGTTCAGTCTCCCGAAAACCCAGATCGGTCTCATTTCATCTTCATTCCCGAATGATCCGGCATCTTCTTCATGTTCATATGACCTGAATGTCCATCACCACCCGGCGCCTGCGCACCGACGCCCTGAACATCGAGGGAGACGGCGACTTTGCCGGCCTTCTCGAATTGCAGCGTCACCGGCACCTTGTCGCCCTGCTTGAACGCGCCTTTCAGTTCCTGGAGCATTAAATGATTGCCCCCGGGCGCGAGCTTCACCGTCTTGCCGGGGTCGATCGCGAGCCCCTTGTCGAGCGCACGCATCTTCATGACGCCGTTGTCCATCGCCATCTCATGAATCTCGGCCTTGCCTGCGATATCGGCGGACACGCTGACCAGCCTGTCCGACGCCGTGCCCTTGTTCTCGATGGTCAGATAACCGCCGGCGACCTTCGCGCCGCCCGGCGTCGCCCGGCTCCATGCCTGCGAGATGACGAGATCGCCGGCCTTGACGTCGTCGGCAAATGCGGCCGCGCTGCCGTTCAGAAGAATGGCGATTGCGAAAAGTGTTTGCAGGCTCTTGCTCATTTTGTTTCCCTCATGGTTGATCTGACCGACCGCGTAAGGTCGTGGTTGTCTCAGCGAACCCGCAGCACTCACCATCGATACCTCATTCCGGTGTAAACTGCCCTCCCCGTTCCGGGTTCGAACAAAGTCGACGCCGCAGTCGCACGATCGATGATGCTGGCGCTCGCAATATAGGTTCGGTTGGTGAGGTTGCGGCCCTCGACGTAGGCCGAGAACGGACCGCCATTGTCAAAACCGGCCTTCAGTCCCAACAATGCATAAGGCTCCGTCGTCAGCGTATTCATGCTGTCGACGAAATAGGCCTTCGGCACCCATTCGACGTTAGGTCCGATATAGAGGCCGGTCGGATGCTTGTAGAGCAATTCGGCGCGCAAATAATGACGAGGCGCTCCTGGCAATTGATTGTTGCCGAACATGGCATCTTTGTCGAAGCGAAAGTCGTTGTAGGTGTAGGCCAGGTTGAGCCACACCTTGTCCGGCGCGCTTCCCGCCACGAAGATATCGCGGAAGATCGCGGCCCCTGCGCCGGCTTCGATGCCCTGGTGGATGGTCCGATCCGCATTGGTCACGTTGCAATTGCCGAAGGCGCTATAGAGGCATAGCAGCTCATCGCGGATGTTGGCGCGATAGGCCGTCAGCTCCCACGAGTAGTCCGGCCGCCGCATGCGCGTCCCGATCTCGTAGGTCGTCGCGAGCTGGGCGTGGATGCTGGTGAACGGAATCGTCGGAATGCCCGGACCATTTGAGCTCTCGCCGAAGCTCGGCACCTCGGCGCTCCGCGAGACGTTGGCGAAAGCCTGCCATGTCGGATCGATTTGCCACAGCAAGCCCGCTTTCGGCGACCACAGATTGAAGCGGGTTGTCCCCGATTGATCGCCGTCGCTGAGAAAACGGTCCTGCCGGCTACGGGTTGCATAGAGAAACTGCGTCCCCGCGATCGCTGCAACGTTGGGAAGGAAATAGAAGCTGTCTTCGACGTAGACGGACGTGTTCCTCGATCGATCGATCGACGATGAGCGCAGAGCTCCCTTTTGTCCGGCAATGTTGGCGAATTGCTGATTGTCAATGCTCCCATTCAGCACATTGACACCCGCGACCAGCCTGTTGCGGAAGCCGCCGATGAAGCGCTCGTCGGTAACTTTCGCGAAACCGCCGTAGTCCCTGTAGCGATAGTCGAGCCACTGGAAAATCGGATGCATCAGATGGCGATCGACGCCAAAGGCGCCGAATTCAACCTTGGTCTCGTCGAAACGGATCGTCGTCTTGTTTGCGAGCCGGACCGTGTCGATATTGCGCTGCTGATCCATGGCAACATTTGCCGGAGCTGCAGCCTCGGGATTGGTCAGCGCAGACGTCTTGGTGACCGTGCCGGGAATGCGTTGGCGCACCTCGTTGGCATTGAGATAGAAGCGCGTCTCGAAGTCCGGCGAAAACTGATAGCCGACATTGGCGCTGAGACGGTTGCTCGAGCCAAAGCTGTGGTCTCGAAAACCATCCGCGGCCTGCGCCGAGGCCGTGACGAAGCCGTCCCAAGGACCGTTCGCTCCGCCAGCGTTGGCCTGGGCGCGCTTGTATCCAAAGCCGCCAATATCGACGGATACCCCGTTCGGAAACGGATCGCGGCCGGTCGGCGTGACGAAATTGATCGCTCCGCCAAGCGAGTTCGCTCCGAACTGAAGCGCATTCCCGGCCTTGTAGACCTCAACGTATTTGTAGGCGGTCGGGTCGATCTCCTGGAAATCGCCGTAACCGTCCGCAGTATTGATCGGGATGCCATCCATATAAAGCTGCACACCGCGCAGATGGAAATTGCGCGACAGCCCGGAGCCGCGGATCGAGAGCCGGGTGTCGTCGCCCCATTTGGGCTGGGCAAACACACCGGGCACGTAATCCAGAACGTCCTTTATTGTGCTCGCGGGCGTGGAATTCCGGTAAGCCTCGGCCGTCACCAGCGCCACGCCGCCCGGCGTCTGGTTGATTTCCGCAAGCGCCTGCTGCGCCGTCAGGACGGTCAACGCACCCGGACCGCTGGCGCCCTCCCCCTGCGGACGCGCCTCATGTTGCGGAGCCGAGCTGCGCGCGCGCGTCGACCGCGCGGGAGTCCGCCGCGGGTGGGCGGGCGCAGCGCGCTTCTCCCGCGGCGAGTCCACGATCACCGGAGGAAGTTCGCCCCGACTTTCCTGCGCATCGGCAAGCGGTGGGAGGGAGAGAGCAGAGAGAGAAGCAAGCACGATTCCGCGCGCGGAAGCGTTCTGGAACAAACCAAAGCGAGACATATAACAATTCCTGATGCCGGCACGAGCGCCGGTGCATTGCGAATCCCCGTGCAGCAGCCGCCGGGGCAGATTCGTCGCTACGTCAGGAAATGTGAGGGGGCGCGCGCGCCCGGGCGCTCGAGCCCTCGTGCACGGCGATGGCGAGCGCATCCGCCGGATGCCACACCACGCGCTCGGCATGACGGAAGGGAATCGGGAGCGCCGCGTGTGCGGGCGAATCGAGCGACGCGTTGGCCTGGGCCAGGCAACACAGCGCGCACGCGCCGGCATGCGCGATCGGCGCGCCGGTTTGGTCGCTCAGCCCGCCTTGATCGCTCGCACTGTGGCAGATGATTCCGGCGGACAGCGGATCGGCAACGGCCAGGCCGGCCGCAGCGCAGGCGGCAATCGGCGCCAGCACCTGCATCACCAGGGCGAGCAGGACCAGGGGTAGGAATTTCTGTAGCCGTGCGCGCATCCGCCGAACCATTCGTTCGCCTGCTGACTAAACACGGTACCCGGCCCCAAGTCGAGGTCAGTTCAGCCGCCTGCTTGGCCCAGCGCAAATCTGCCGAAAACCGTGCCCGGGTAACCCTGCACGGCACCCCGATGGGGCATTTGAGGCACCTCAACCGCCCCGGCCCCTCCACAGATTTCTTATGTTTGTCATATACTTGGCACGGGATGAAACCCAATCGTTTCGTCTACTGATCGAATTTTGAACATTCGTTGCTGAAAATGATGACAAGTGAGAAAAGTTGAACTAGCATCCCTCTTGCTCAGGCGCTGACCGCAAGGTCGAGGCCTGGTGGTCCAAGTCTCGGGAGGAGCCCCTGGCGCGCAAAACGCAGCGTCGCCCCGTCAATCAAGAGCAAATCTTAGAATCGGGGATAATAGGGTCGACACAATTTTCGAGCGGGGCTAGGGCCCCGCTCTTTTTTTGTCCGCGAGGCTGAAGCGCCGATGAAGGCGTCGTCCAATCCGATCGAAATCAGCTTCGAACTCGCGGCCTCGCGCTGTGCGGATCTCACGCCCCTCGTCTACCAACGCCTCTTCGACGCGCATCCCGAAACGCAGGCGATGTTCCGCTCGGGCGGCGCTGAGCTCGTGAAGGGGTCGATGCTCGCGCTGACGATCGAGGCCATCCTCGATTTCGCCGGTGAGCGCCATGGGCGCTTCCGGCTGATCGCCTGCGAGGCCGCCTCCCACGACGCCTACGGCACGTCGCGGGAGCTGTTCGTCGCGTTCTTCACCGTGATCAGGGATACGTTACGCGATCTGCTGGGCGATGAATGGTCAACCGGGATCGCACAGGCTTGGGACACGTTGCTCGTGGGCATCGACACACTCAGCGGCGCAGCAGGCTGACGCTTTGCGCTGCACCAACGCAGCTCGCCGCGCGCGAGTGATTGCGGATTGAGTGGCATCAACTCTTGTGAGACACTTTCGGACATCGGTAGCGCTATCAATGACGCACCGACGACAAAATACATGGGAGCGAGCGATGTCCGGGACGAAAGATTTCTCGACGACGAGGCGCGATCTTCTTCAGGCGGCAGCGACCGCCGGCGCCGGAGCTGCCCTGTTCGGCAGCATGGGTATCAATCCAGCACTGGCCGCCGAAGTCGGACGCAGCGAGAAGCCGCTGAAGGCGGCGTTCTCCAATGCGGGCCTCCAGGCTACCTGGTGCGCCCAAGGCAAGAAGGCCGCGGAATTCTGGGGCAAGCTGTTCAACGTCGAGGTGACCTGGTTCGACGGTCAGCTCGACGCGGTGAAGCAGCGCGCGGCAATCGACAACATGGCCTCGCAGAAATGGGACTTCGTCGCGATCCAGGCCTTCGGCATCGGTACCCTCACCCAGCCCGTGCAGAAGATGATCGACGCCGGCACGCCTGTGATCGACATGGACACGCTGATCGCGCCGCTCGATCAGATCAACGTCCACTCCTTCCTCGCTCCCGACAACGAGTTCATGGGCGCCTCGGTGACCCAGGCGCTGTGCAATGCCATGGGCGGCAAGGGCAAGATCATCATGACCCAAGGCGCGCTCGGCCATACCGGCGCGCAAGGACGGGCCAAGGGCTTCACCTCGGTGGTCAAGCAATTCCCGGGCATCGAGGTGCTCGACACCCAGCCGGCCGACTGGGACGTCTCCAAGACGGCGCGTTTGTGGGAAACGTATCTGACCAAATATCCGCAGATCGATGCGGCGTTCTTCCACAATGACGACATGGCGCTCGCCGCCGCCAACATCATGAAGGCGCGGGGCCGCACCAACATCCTGATCGGCGGCGTCGACGCCATGCCGCCGGCGATCCAGGCGGTGAGCGAAGGCCGCATGTTCGCGACCGTGCGCAATCCTTCCTGCCGCATCCATGGCGGCGCCATCATCGCGGGCGTCTCGGCTGTGGTCGGCGGCGAGAAGAGCGGTCAGGGCATTCCCAAGAACGTCGTCACCGACGGCCCCGTCGTGACCAAGGCCAACGCCGCGGGGATGCAGTGGATGCAGGATCACTACCTGATCTGAGCCTCCAAGATCTCAACTTTCATGTCAGAGGGTCGCTCGCCCATCCTTGAACTGCAGGGCATCACGAAGAGCTTCGGCGGTGTCGAAGCGCTTCGTGGTGTCGATTTGGCGCTCCTTCCCGGCGAGATCCACGGTCTCGTCGGCGAGAACGGCGCCGGAAAAAGCACGCTGATGAAGATCATCGCCGGCGTGCACACCGAGTTCTCCGGCCGCTTCCTGATCGACGGCGCGGAGACGCATTTCCGTTCGGCGCGTGATGCACACGCGGCCGGCATCGCCATGGTGCATCAGGAGCTCTCTGTCGCACCGGACCTGACCGTCGCCGAGAACGTCTTCCTGGGTAACCAGCCGACCAACGCCCTCGGCCTCGTGCAGTGGCGACGGATGGCGCGCGAAGCGGGCGAACAGCTCGCCCGCTTCGGCATCGACGTTAATCCGATGTCGAGACTCGGCGACTTACCCATCGGGCTGCAGCAGCTGATCGAGATCGCCCGCGTGCTGTTCTCCGGCGCCCGCATCGTCATCCTGGACGAGCCGACCTCCGCCCTCTCCCCGCCGGAGGTCGAGCGCCTGTTCGCCACGCTCCGGCGACTGCGCGAGGAAGGCACTGCCATCGTCTTCATCTCGCACTTCATCGAGGACATTTTACGCGTCTCCGACACCGTGACCGTGTTCCGCAACGGGCGGAAGGTCGCGGAGACGGCGAGCGCTGCCACCAGCAAGGGCGCGTTGATCGAGGCCATGATCGGCCGCGGCGGCGAAGCGCTCGAGCACAGCTACACCGACGATCTGCTGCTGCCGCGCCCAAGTGAGAGCCCGGTCGTCCTGAAGGTCGACCAGCTGTCCCTGTCCCGCAGCTTGCGGGCCGTCTCGTTCGAGGCCCGCGCCGGCGAGGTGCTCGGCATCTACGGCTTCATGGGCTGCGGCCAGCAGGAGCTGTCGCGCATCCTGTTCGGCAAGCTGAAGCCGGACAGCGGCACGCTTCTCGTCGATGGCAAGCCAAAGACCTTCGCCAGCACGGCGGCGGCACGGCGTGCCGGCGTGGCGCTGGTGCCCGAGAGCCGGCGCGACATGCTGTTTCACCAGGAGCCGGTCTACAAGAACATCTCGATCGGCATCCTGGATCGCATCTCGTCCCTGCTGCTGAAGCCGGCCCAGGAGCGCGACATTGCTCAGCGTCAGGTCGAGCAGTTGCAGATCAGGCCCCCGGTGGTCGGTCTCGACCTCGGCATGCTCTCGGGCGGCAACCAGCAGAAGGTCGCGCTGGCGAAATGGCTGACCTACCCGCCCAAGCTTCTGGTGCTGTGCGAGCCGACCCGCGGCATGGATGTCGGCGCCAAGAACGACGTCATCAACATCGTCCGCGATCTCCGCGCCAAGGGGCTTGCGATCATCGTGCTGTCGACCGAGCCGGAAACGGTGCTGTCGCTGGCAAACCGCATCCTCGTGCTCAAGCGCGGCGCTTTGGTGCGGGAATTCAGGAACGAGCCGGTCAGCAAGGACCGCCTGCTGGAAGCGGCGTGACGGAGAAGCACCATGGCGAGCAGTGACACGGTTCCAGCGGCGGGTGCGCGGGCGCGGGGGCTCGCGCCCTTCCTGCGCTCGCAGATGCGCAACATTGCGCCGTTCCTGACGCTGATTTTCCTGACCGCCTTCTTCGCTTTTGCCAGCCCCTCCTTCGCGACGCTGGACAATCTCGGCAACATCCTCACGCAGGTGTCGATCACCGGCATCATCGCGGTCGGCCTCACCTTCGTGATCCTCTGCGCCGAGATCGACCTCTCAATCGCGGCCATCGCCAACGTTACCGGCATCGCGGTCGCCTACTTCACGCTCCAGGAATCCTACGTCAACATCGCCAATGTGCCGCTGCCCGGCGCGGTCGCGATTCTCCTCTCGATCCTGCTCTGCGCCCTGCTCGGCCTCGTCAATGCGCTGGGGCTGACCGTGATCGGCATCCCCTCCTTCATCATGACCTTGGCGATGATGCAGATCGCCGCCGGCGTCTCGGCGCTCCTGGTGCGCGGCCAGATCGCCTACAAGGTGCCGAGCCTGATCACGACGCTCGGCTCGGGCTCGATCGGCGGCATCCCCTGGCTCGTCATCGTCGCCGCCATCATGCTGCTCGCCGGCCATCTGGTGCTGACCTACACGCGCTTCGGCCGCTACGTCTACATGGTCGGGGGCAATCGCGAGGCGGCCGAATATTCCGGCCTCAACGTCAAGCTCATCCTCGGCGCCGTCATGGTGATCTCGGCGGTCTGCTCGGGCATCGGCGGCATGCTCGGCGTCGCCCATTTCGGCAGCGCGCAGCAGAACGAGTTCGACACCTATCTGCTCGACTCCATCGCCGCCGTCGTCGTCGGCGGCACCAGCCTGTTCGGCGGCCGCGGCGGCATCGGCAACACCATCGTCGGCCTGTTCGTGCTCGGCGTCCTCAACAACGGCCTCGACCACGTTAACATCGACAGCTTCCTGAAGATCCTGATCCGCGGCCTGATCCTGCTGGCGGCGCTGGTCATCAACGTCTATGCGCAGCGCTTGAGGGAGAAAGCCGCGGAGTAAGGCGCCCCCGCGCATCAAAAAGTGCGAAAACAACCCCATGCACAGTAACCGGGGCTAGCGATATCAATGGGTTGCCGGCGCCGCCGGTTCGGATTTGACACAATCCGTTTGGCGCGTCGGGCAAAACACCGCCATGATGTCTCCATGGCGGTGACCTCGAACGTGAATGGTGGAATGCCCCGGGTACCCCTTGGCATTGCACGGCGGCGGAGAGCAGAACAACCTCGAGAACGCCGTTAGCTTCTCCCGTGCGGCGGCAGCCGCGAAAATCTGAAATCGCAATGGCTGGCGCCGCCGGCCAGCGTTTGCTTCCGTTCCAGACGGATACCGCGCGTCGCGTATGCGTCGAAATCGAGCCCGCAGATGTTCGGCAGGATATCCTTGTCGCCGTGGCGTGCGGCGAATTTGCAGAAGCCGCAGGCCTTGTAGTTGATGCCGAATTCGAAGTCGTCATTCGGGCCCGGCTCGACGAAATCGTAGGCGAAATCGCCCGGGAACGCGTCCCTGTGGCTTTTCGTGACGCTTTTCGCGGCTTGCTCGCGCAGCAAATTCTTGTTTTCCGACGACATGAATTGGCGTCCCGCGGCGAGACGTTCCGCCTCGGGCACCGTGAGCAACTGCGCCTTGTAGGTTTCCCGCTCGATGTCGCCGATCACCGGCATCGGCACGCCATGTCGCCGGAGCACGCGGCTGATGGCCATGAAGCCCAGGAGACGCATGAAAAAATCGCTCATGCGGTTTGCTGCTCCTCCAACGTAGGGCGTCTGGGCAAGCACAAGCGCGAATTCGTTCATCACCTCCTGCCGGATCGCATCGAAATCGGGCAGGTCCGCGCGCTCGCGCAGCATTGGTTCGGCGAGGTCGAGCCGGTGGCGCATTGCGGCTTCCATTGCCGAACGATGGACCTCGTAAAAGGGATGGATGGTCTCAGCCATGGGTACACCTGACTTCATGCCGCGGCGATCGCCTCGATCTCCAGCAGCCATTTGCTGTCGACGGTTTGCGCGATCATGACGGTCAGCGCGGGCTCGTGTCCCGCCAGCATCTTGCGGCGCACGCCACGATTGGGCACGACCTGACTGAGGTCGGTCAGGAACGTGGTGACCTTCACCAGACTCGTTACATCGAGGCCGGCAGCGGCGAGCACCTCGATGACGTTGCGCCAGGCTTGCTCGCATTGTGCCTCGAAACCGTCCGGCACGCTGCCGTCCGATGTCGCCGGCACCTGTCCGCTGATGAACAGCAGGCGACGATGCTGACTGAGTTCAAGTCCCATGCTGTAGCCGCCGGCCGGAGCATGGACCGTTGCGGGATTGTGAGTGACGAATTGGGCTGGCGCCATGTTGTTTCTCCAGATTGCGGGATGACCGTATCCGGAGGCGGCGCCGCGGCGCAAAGCATCATTCCTGCGGTTCAGCGCAAGAAAATCTATTGCAAGGCCACGCTCCATCGGTGTCAAAGTGCGGCGCGATGACCTACGCCCTTCCCCCGCTCAACGCGCTGCGCGCCTTCGAGGCCGCCGCGCGACACCTCAGCTTCAAACTGGCCGCGCACGAGCTCCACGTCACGCCCGCCGCCGTGGGGCAGCAGGTGAAGGCGCTGGAGGCGCGCCTCGGCGTCCGCCTGTTCGATCGGCTGCACAAGCAGCTCATCCTCACCCCAGCAGGCCAGGCCTATCTGCCCGGGATATCCGAGGGCTTTCGTCACATTGCCGAGGCGACCTCGCATCTGAAGCCGGCAGGTTCGGTGCTGCTGCAATTGGGGGTCCATGGCACCATCGACCTGCGCCGCCTCGATCTCGCGGAGTTTCGCAGCGCACACCCGGACATCGGTCTGCGGGTGCTGCAGCCTGCCGGCCTGCACGAGCTGGTCGAGGGCAAGGTCGACCTGCTGATAGCTCGCGGACTTGGCCACCATCCGGGCTATCGCTGCGATCGGATCAGTGAGGGATCTGGTCCAGGCGATTGGCTGATTGCGCCCGAAGCCACGGCGGATTGCCCGGAAGTCGTGACCTTCCGTGAATGGCTACGCGCTCTACCGGCCGAGAATTCGCGCGCAAGCCACCACCGCCCTCGCCTGGTCGGCATCAGCGGACGTTGAGGCGCCTTGCGGTGCGTCGTCGCCCAGCCAGAAGCAATGAACATTTTTCGTGATCGACGCGACCAAGGTCAGGATCGTTATCTGGGCCCCAAGGACCGCCGAAAAATGAGACGCCGCACGCTGGCTATCCTGCTCGCCGGCAGCCTGGTCGCTGCGACGGCGGCGATGGCGATTCCTGTCACGCCAGACCCTGTTCTCGACAGCCCGATGAACACCATCCAGATCAACTGGTCCCGCACCACGCGGACGAACGGTTTTGTCGACAATACATGGTGGGCGCTGAGGGACCGTTGCGCCCCGGACTATCTTGGCGAGCGCCTGCTCTGCGATGCCGTCGGGCTTCTGGCACGGGCCACGAGCCGGACGTTCGAAGCCAGGATGTCCGACGACATCGGCCTGCCGCTCGCCGACCGTTGGGGCCTGATGACCGCGAAGAATTCACCCTACATCAGGTCGGCTCACGTCGAGACACCGCTCGGTCTCGAGGCCGTGCTCGGCTTCTATCGCGCCGCCCTTGAAAAGCGCGGCTGGACTGAAAACGGCGGCGCAGTCGTCGAGCCTGACAGAGCCGTTGTCGCCTTCACGACGTCGGATGGGCCGGGGCTGCTCCGGCTTGTCCATCAGGACAACACGACGATCGCCGACCTTTCGCTGCGCAAGCCGTCGGCTGCCACAGCCGGTATTCGCCCGGCGCAGGGACAAGTGATGTTGCTGCTCGGCAACAAGAGGGATGAAGCGGCGGACATCACCGTCAATGAGCGAACCATCAGGCTGGCGGCTCGCGCCGGAGAGAAACTGATGGACATCGACGTCGCCGCGGACAAGCTGCCCGAGAACCAGAAGATCGATCTGCCGCCGGGCAGGTACAAGGTCACCCTCAAGCTCGAAGGCAGCGCGGCGCAGAAGCGGGAGTTCGAGGTCGCGGCCGACGAGACCTGGGGCCTGCTGGTCGGCCCCGATGGCACACCGCTCCCGATGCGGCTCTATTGAGGGCCCGTCTGTGCTGGATGGCAACGTCGCAAGAGCTCCTCGCCATGACGGAGTCTGCGAGGTCGCTTTTCGCGACGTCTTCAGCCGGATAGCTCCGGCTGCCAATCGCGCAGTTTTCGCGCGGCGCCCGTGACGTCGGCGATTGTCCGAAGTGTCCCCGTCTCCATCATCATCGCCCGTGCGAGCCGCACGGCGCGGGCTTCGCTGATGGCGCGCTTCTTCGGATCCTCGATCAGCTCGAAATCGATATTGTGGGCGAGACCGAAGATGCGGCGGATGATTTTTGCGGCGGCGAAGCCGACGGCATCAGTGAACAGGCGCTGCATGTAGGCCTGCCGTTCGGCCTCCAGCCGTGCTGCGCCCTGCTCCCCCGCGAAGAGCGAGGCCGGATAGGCGTCGCCTGCTCCGCCCGCGCGCCAGAGATCGAGGAATTTGCGGGCGAACCCGTGCCAGACCTGCTCGACCGTCTCCAGCACCCAGGTCTCGAACGCGGCCCGCTCGCCTGGCGAGCGCTCGTGGCCGGCGGAGGCGAAAAAGGCCATCAAGAGGTTGGCCAGCACGGCGCCGACGTCGAACCCCATCGGGCCGTAGAAAGCAAATTCCGGATCGATCACCCGCGTCTGGCTGTCCGTAACCATGATCGAGCCGGTGTGGAGGTCGCCGTGCAGCAGAGCTTCCGGGCTCGCCATGAATTTGAGCTTGAGGCGGGAGACCGCAACGTGCAGCTCCATGTCGTCGCGCAGCTCGGCAGCCAGGCCGTCGAGATAGGGCGCGGTCCAGCGGTTCTGCTCGGCAATACGGTAGGGATCTGTGAAGATCAGGTCCTCGGTGATCTTGCAGAGCGCGTGGTTGCCGGCGAAGGCGGCGATCCCCTCCTTCTTCTCTGCCGCCGACAATGCGAGGTCGGAGGTGAAGAACAGGGTCCGCGCCATGAACGTGGTGATGTCGTCCACGAAGCGCGGATAGCGCGTTCCCGCGACCAGCCCCTTGCGCATGATGATGTGGGGCTCCAGCAGCTCCATGACCGTCAACGCCAGCGCCTCGTTATGATGCAGCACTACCGGGACGAGGCCGGGCGCGAACCGGGCGTGCTTGGACAGCGCCAAATATTCGTAATGGGCCCTCGACAGCGGCAGCGGCCAGCTCTCGCCGACGAGACGGACATAAGGCAGCGCCTGCTTCACCGCGATGCCGCCACGCGCGCCCTTCACGATGAAGACGAGATTGAGATTGCCGTCGCCGACCTCGGTGATCGCCCAGGATGCCGGCGGGCCGCCCAGTCGGGCTGCGACATCGAAGACATCCGCAATGTAGTCCCGCAGATCGGCTTCCTGGAGAATCCGATAATCCTGGCGCCGCGGATCGGCCAACGTTCGAGGCGATGAACTCATGCCGGTCTCCCCCCTCTGCCGGCGGGAGCAATCGTGCACTCCCATGTCAGGATTCAGGCCGGCTTGTTTTCAGGCCATCATAGTCGCAAAGGACGCCGTCGCCTATCGCGACGATCATTCGGCCCAACCGGGCGCGTCGATGAGCTGTGCCAGCCAGACGGTGTGGCCCCCGCAAGCGGGGTCCTCGACCACATGCGCCACGACGCGAAAACCGTTCCGATCGAGCAGCGCGCGATATTCGCTTGCATCCAGGCTCGCATGATACAGGGTCTCACCCCCCAATTGTCCGGTCGCCTCGCCATGCGCCGGACCGCTCGTGAACATCAGCACCGCGCCTGGTGCGGCGTGCTCGCGAAAGCGCGAAAACATGCAGCGCTGGTCGTCAAAGGACAGGTGAAAGAAGCTGTCCCAGGCCAAAATGCCGCAAAAGCGGCGCTGCAATGCAAGCCGCCGCATGTCGCCGACGATCCATTCCTGCTCCGGAAAACGACGTCGGCAGGCTGCAATCATCGCCGGCGCAGAATCCACGCCGGCGACGCTGAGACCGCAACCGATCAGGTATCCGGCAATCGGCATGGCCGAACCGCAGCCCAAATCGAGCACCGCGCCGCCCGGAGGCAGCAGCGCTCGGAAGCGGTCGACCCAGGCGCGTTCGAACAGGCTGCTCCGGGCACGCTGCTCGATCCAGTCCGATGCATGGCGCTGGTAGAGATCGACGATTCGGTCGGCGGCGTCGGATGATGTCATTTTCGTTCTCGCGCGGTGCTTCGTCCCGGGCTCCTCCGGCTCCGGTCCGTTCAAGACGTGATCTAACACGTCCTGGCGCGCTGTCCCCGGCCTGCCGTTGCAGCGGGCGTCTCTGCGGCCGCGCGAGCCGGGACGCTTCGCCGCGCATGAGCGTCGGCGACTTCGGGAACTCAAGCGGGCTGAGACAGTTTCGCTTGTCTCGGATCTCACGGAGACGTCAATGGCCCGCGGAATGCCTTCCATGACTGCCCTGCTGGCGATGCTGGCAATAGCTGGCTACCAAAACCGCGACAAGCTGGCCGAAATGCTCAAAGGTTCAGGCGCGGGATCTGCTGGCGGAGGACCCGCCGGCGCGAATGTCCAGGAGCCGCTCGGGGGGCTGCTCGGTAACCTCGGCGGCATGCTCGGCGCAGGCGGGATCGGGGGTCTGCTCAATGGCGGAATTGGCGAGCTCCTGGAAAGGTTTAACCAGAATGGCAAGGGCGAGATCGCCGATTCCTGGGTAAAGCCCGGCCCCAACAAAGAAATCTCTCCGCCTGAGCTGAAAACTGCCGTCGGCGCCGACCTGCTCGAGCAACTCGAACAGCAGACGGGGCTCTCGCAGGACGAGATCCTCGCAAGGCTGTCCCGGGAATTGCCCGCAGCGGTCGACAAGTACACGCCGGACGGCCGCCTGCCCCAGGCTTGAATCTGCTCAACGTGAAGAGGTTTTGGACATGAGCATTCTCTGGACGATCATCATCGGCTTCATCGCCGGCGTCATAGCCAAGTTCATCATGCCTGGGGACAACGAGCCGTCGGGCTTCATCCTGACGACCATCCTCGGAATCGTTGGCGCTTTCGTTGCGACCTACCTCGGCCAGTCACTCGGCTGGTATCGTCCCGGAGAAGGCGCGGGATTGATCGGTGCAGTCGTCGGGGCGATCATCGTGCTGTTCGTCTATGGCATGATTGCAGGCCGGCAACGCCGAGCCATCTGACCGCCGCGCGTAAAGCCTCCCTTGCAGGGACGCTCTCGCGCGAGAAGCGTGCAGGCCTTGCCGAGTTCACGCCCGGCGAGGCTGAACCATTACTCGCGCTCCAGGAAGCTCGAGCCGATCTCGGCCTTTTTCTTGATGGGATCGTAATCACAGTAAACGAGGTCCGCCACCAGCGTGTAGCTGGCGCTGACGGTGTATTTGTCTGTCTTGACCGAGTTCAGGCCGATCACCGAGGTGCTCTTGCCGCCGTTCCATTTGAACGGCGTCGAGCTCTTGGTCTGCTCGCAGGCCATCACGGCTTCGTTGAAGACATAGCCCTCGACGAATGCCTTCAGCGTCCGCACCTGCACGGCCATCTTCCATTCGATATAGCCGACGGCGCCGAGCCCTGCGACGATCAGCACCAGAAGCGCAATGACGATCCTCTGAAAAGTCATGTGTCCCCCAAAAATGTCGTCAGCAAAGGCGACTAAAACGGCATTCCCATCAGTTTCGACAGGCGCTCGATCGAGAGATAGCCGGCGTTAAAGGCGATCATGCCGAGGCCATAGATGATCGCAGAGATGATCGTGGTCCAGATCAGCTTGCGGCCCATCCGGGTCAGGATCGGGGCACCGGGGTCGGTGCCGGGCGCGCCGACGCCGTCCTCGTGCTGGCTGCGCACGCCGAACGGCAGCGTCAGGAACAGCGCGACCCACCAGATGACGAAGTAGATCGCGATCGCGGTCGATATCTGGATGGCCATGGGACGGCCTTACGCCTGCTCGATTTCGACCAGCGCCCCGGAAAAATCCTTCGGGTGCAGGAACAACACCGGCTTGCCGTGGGCACCGATCTTCGGCACGCCGTCGCCGAGCACGCGAGCCCCCTCCTTCACCAGCGTGTCGCGCGAGGCGATGATATCCACGACCTCGTAGCAGACATGGTGGATGCCGCCGTCGGGATTGCGCTCGACGAATTTTGCGATCGGCGAGGCCTCGCCGAGCGGCTCAATGAACTCGATCTTGGTGTTGGGGAGCGTGGCGAACACGGTGATGACGCCGTGCTCGGGCAGCGGAACGGCCTCCGAGATCTCGGCACCGAACGCCGCGCCATAGATCCTGGCGGCCTTGACGGCATCCTTGGTCGCGATCGCGACATGGTTGAGCCGGCCCAGCATGGTTCTCTCCCCTTAGACTGTCAGTACGTGTACCAGACAGGGGGGCTTTTTGCCCCAATGTTCGTTGATGACGGCCCGGACAGCGCGTCGCACCGACTCGGCGAGAGCGTCAGCATCGCGGCGGCGCGCCTTCGGCAGTCCCTCGATGGTCGACATCACGGCATCGAAGACGAGGTCGTCGAAGGGCTCGCCCGCCCTGTTCTTCTCGGGGATGCCGACGAGATCCACCTCGGGATCGTCGGCAAGCTCGCCCTGCTCGGTCATGGCAATCGCGACGAAGGCGCAGCCGGAGAAGGCCATGCGCCGACGCTCGACCACCGCGCGGGATTTGGAATCCTCCAGGATCGTGCCGTCCTTGTACAGACGGCCCGACGGCACCTCGCCAATGATGCCGGGATCGCCGGGGCCGAGCTTGACGAGGTCGCCGTTGCGGCAGACCAGCACGCGCGGCACGCCGGCAGCGCGCGCCAGCTTGGCGTGCTCGTGCAGATGCAGGGCCTCTCCATGGACGGGGATCAGGAGCGGCGGCCTGGTCCAGGCGATCAGGTCGCGCAATTCGTCGCGACGGGGATGACCGGAGACGTGGACCAGAGCGTCGCGGTCGGTGATGATCTCGACGCCCTGCAGGACCAGATTGTTGACGATCGAGCCGACCGCCTTCTCGTTGCCCGGGATGGTGCGTGAGGAGAAGATGACGCTGTCGCCGCGGTTGAGCGTGATCTCGGGATGGTCGTCATTGGCGATGCGCGCCAGCGCGGCGCGCGGCTCGCCCTGGCTGCCGGTGCAGAGCGCCAGCACCTTGTCCTGCGGAAGGTGGCCGTAGATGTCGGGCGAGCGGAAATTCTGCACGCCGTCGAGATAGCCGGTCTCGCGCGCGACCTGAACCACGCGCTCCATGGCGCGGCCGACCACGACGACTTCGCGGTCGGAAGCTTTCGCAGCGGCGGCCACCGCCTTGATGCGGGCGACGTTGGAGGCGAAGGTCGTGACGGCGACGCGGCCCTTGGCCGCCTTCACGAGGTCGATGATGGTCTGGGCGACGTCCGCTTCCGAAGGCGAGCGGCCGTCGCGCACCGCGTTGGTGGAATCGCCGATCAGGGCGATCAGCCCCTCATCGCCCAGTTCGCGCAGCCGCTTCTCGTCGGTCGGACGTCCGAGGGTCGGCGTCGGGTCGATCTTCCAGTCGCCGGTGTGCAGCACCGTGCCGACCGAGGTGTGGATCGCCAGCGCATGCGCCTCGGGAATGGAATGCGCGACGGGGATGAACTCGACGTTGAACGGGCCGACATCGACGCGGCCGCCCGACGGCACCACCGTCACCGGGATCTTCGGCGCGTTGCGCTCGGCGGCGCATTTGGCCTCGAACAAAGCGGCACTGAACTGCGTCGCATAGATCGGGCATTTCAGCTTGGGCCAGAGGTCGATGATGGCGCCGAAATGGTCCTCATGGGCGTGGGTCAGCACCAGCCCCATCAGGTTCTTGCGTTCCTTCTCCAGGAAGCTGATGTCGGGCATGATCAGGTCGATGCCCGGCAGATGCTCCTCGTCGCCGAAGGAGACGCCGAGATCGACCGCGAGCCAGGCGCGCTGCTGGCGGCTGCCGAGGCCGTAGATCGACAGGTTCATGCCGATCTCGCCGACGCCGCCAAGCGGCGCAAATACCAGTTCCTCGGGCTTCGCCATCACGCAGCTCCCACGGAGGCGACCGGGCCGAAGAACACCTCGCCCGCGGCGACCGGTACGCGGCGGCCCTCCGCGGTACGGACGATCAGGCAGCCGGTGTCGTCGATGGTGTCAAAAATGCCTTCCAGCGTCGTCGTTCCCGTGTGGATCGCGACCTTCTCCCCGAGACCGGCGGCGCGCTCCAGCCACAGCCTGCGGATCTCGGCGAAGCCGCGGCCATTGTCCCAGATGCCGCGGAACTCGACCCAGGCGTCGGAGAGCGCCGAGAACAGCTCCTCCGCGCTGATCTGGACGCCGAGCGCAGCCAGGGATACCGCAGGCGTCGGCGTACCCTCAGGCGCGGCGACGACATTGGTACCCATGCCCGCCACCACAGCGAGGCGATCGCCGATGGCCTCGGCTTCGAGCGCTATGCCGACCAGCTTCTTGCCACCGGCGAGCACGTCATTCGGCCATTTCAGGGCGTAGCGGGGGCGGCCCTCGCCGAGGCGCAGCGCGGCCTCGAGGCTGACCTTCTCCAGCGCCGCCTCTTCGGCGAGCCCTGCGGCAAAGCCGAGCGTGGCGGCGACGGCAGGGGCGACGTCCATGACTTCGAGGATGCTGGCGGCGAGATTGCCGCGCGGCGCGATCCAGGCGCGCTGACGGCGGCCGCGGCCGGCGGTCTGTTCCGACGTGACGAACCAGATCGGGCCGCGCTCGCCGGCCCTCGCCCGCTCGATCGCCTCGGTATTGGTCGAGCCGATCCGTTCGAACGCCGCGAGCTTGTAGCCCGCGGCCGATGCGCGAGGACCGAGCGCGAAAGCCATCCTAGAACAGCGACTTTGCGGCGGCGGAGGCGACGCTCACCACCGGACCTGCGAACAGCGCAAACAGGATGTTGAACAGGCCGAACACCGCCAGCACCGTCTTGACCTCGATACGCACCGGATCGACCTGCCCGGCCGGCTCGTCGAAATACATCGTCTTGACGATGGCGAGGTAGTAGTAGGCTCCGACCACGCTGGTCAGCACGCCGACGACGGCGAGCGTGAACAAATTCGCCTTGATGGCGGCGACGAAGACGTACCATTTGGCGAAGAAGCCGGCGAGCGGCGGGATGCCGGCGAGCGAGAACAGCAGCATCGCGAACATGAAGGCAAGCAGCGGATTGGTGCGCGACAGACCAGCGAAATCGCTGATCTGCTCGACGGCCTGGCCGTTGCGGCGCATGGCGAGGATGATCGAGAACGAGCCCAGCGTCATCGCGACATAGATCACGATGTACATCAAGACGCCCTGCGCGCCCTCGACCGTGCCCGAGGCGAGGCCGACCAAGGCAAAACCCATGTGGCCGATCGAGGAGTACGCCATCAGGCGCTTGATGTTGCTCTGGCCGATCGCGGCGAACGAACCCAGCGCCATCGAGGCGATCGCCACGAACACCAGGATCTGCTGCCACTGCGAGACGATGCCCGGGAATGCGGTCAGCGTGACGCGGGTGAAAACCGCGAGCGCGGCCACCTTCGGCGCCGAGGCGAAGAAGGCGGTGACCGGGGTCGGCGCGCCCTCATAGACATCAGGCGTCCACATGTGGAACGGCACGGCCGAGACCTTGAAGCAGAGGCCGACGAGCAGGAAGACGAGGCCGAACACGAGGCCGACATTCGAGACCGTCGCCGCCGCAGCGATGCCGGTGAAGCTGACGGTTCCGGTAAAGCCGTAAATGAGCGAGGAGCCGTAGAGCAGCATGCCCGACGACAGCGCGCCGAGCACGAAGTACTTCAGACCGGCTTCGGTCGACTTGGCGTTGTCGCGGTTGGAGGCCGCCACGACGTAGAGCGCAAGCGACATCAGTTCGAGGCCGAGATACAGCGAGATCAGGTCGCCGGCCGAGATCAGCACCATCATGCCGAGGGTCGAGAGCAGCACCAGGATGGCGTATTCGAAGATGCGGCGCGAGGGGTCGGACAGGAATTCGGTCGACAGCACCAGCGTCACCGCCGAGCCGATCAGGGCCAGGATCTTCATGAAGCGGGCGAAGTCGTCGACGATGAAGCTGCCGCCGAAGGTCACATGCTTGCCCGCGGGCAGCATGTATTCGAGCATGCCGACCACCCCCAAGAGCACGACCGCCAGCGAGGTAATTGCGCCGGTCGTCCCCTGCCCGCGATAGGCTCCCAGCATCAGGAGCGCCATGGCGCCGACCGCGAGCACGATCTCGGGCAGCACCGGCGCCAGTTGATAACCTGCAGTCTCAAAGCTCATGGCGATATCCTGACCTGCCCGATCACTGGAGCAGTGCGGCGGCCTTCACGGCCGTCACAGCGGTGTTGTAGTTGTTGACGAGTTGCTGGACCGAGGCGGCCGACATGTCGAGCACCGGCTTCGGGTAGACGCCGAACAGGATCGTCAGCGCGATCATCGGGAACAGCGTCAGGCACTCGCGGAAGGTGAGATCCTTCATGCTCGCGAGCTGCGGCTTGACCAGCGCTCCGAACACGACCTTGCGGTAGAGCCACAGCGCGTAGCACGCCGACAGGATCACGCCGAAGCTGGCGAAGAACGCGGTCGGGATCGAAACCTTGAAGGTGCCGAGCAGCGTCATGAACTCGCCGACGAAGCCGCTCGTGCCGGGCAGACCGACATTGGCCATCGTGAAGACCATGAAGGTCATCGCGTAGAGCGGCATCCGGTTGACGAGGCCGCCATAGGCCGCGATCTCGCGGGTGTGCAGACGGTCGTAGACGACGCCGACGCAGAGGAACAGCGCGCCGGAGACGATGCCGTGCGAGATCATCTGGAACACGCCGCCGGCGACGCCCTGCATGGTGCCCGCGAAGATGCCCATGGTGACGAAGCCCATATGCGCCACCGACGAGTAGGCAATCAGTTTCTTCATGTCCTCCTGCATCAAGGCCACCAGCGAGGTGTAGATGATGGCGATGGCCGAGAGCGTGAAGACCAGCGGCGCGAAGTCGTGCGAGGCCAGCGGGAACATCGGCAGCGAGAAGCGCAGGAAGCCGTAGCCGCCCATCTTCAGCAGAATCGCGGCGAGGACCACCGAGCCCGCCGTCGGCGCCTCGACATGCGCGTCGGGAAGCCAGGTGTGCACCGGCCACATCGGCATCTTCACCGCGAACGAGGCGAAGAAGGCGAGCCAGGCCCAGGTCTGCAGGGACCGCGGCACGGCGGTGTGCATCAGGGTCGGGATGTCGGTGGTGCCGCCGTTCCAGTACAGCGCCATGATGGCGAGCAGCATCAGGACCGAGCCGAGCAGCGTGTAGAGGAAGAACTTGAACGACGCGTAGACCCGGCGCGGACCGCCCCAGACGCCGATGATCAGGAACATCGGGATCAGGCCGCCCTCGAAGAACAGATAGAACAGCACGAGATCGAGCGCGGAGAAGGTGCCGATCATCAGCGTTTCCAGGATCAGGAACGCCATCATGTATTCGCGGACGCGGTTGGTGATCGCCTTCCAGCTCGCGATGATGCAGAACGGCATCACCGCGGTGGTGAGGATCACCAGCGGCAGCGAGATGCCGTCGACGCCCATGTGGTAGGTGATGCCTGTGGCGAGCCAGTTCGCCTTCTCGACGAACTGGAAGTCGGGATTCGACGCGTCGAAGCGCATGACCAGGATCACCGACACCGCGAAGGTGATCAGCGTGGTCCAGAGCGCGATCCAGCGCGAGTTGCGCTTGGCCGCCTCGTCATCGCCGCGGCTGAGATAGACGATCAGCGCGCCGACCAGCGGCAGGAACGTCGTGACCGAAAGAATGGGCCAGGTTGTCATTTACTGGCCTCCAAAGCCGAACATGAACCAGGTGATCAGGCCGGCGGCGCCGATCAGCATGGCGAACGCGTAGTGATAGAGATAGCCGGTCTGGATCTTCACGACGTTGCGGGTGACGTCCAGGACCCGGGCCGAAACGCCGTCGGGACCGAGGCCGTCGATGATGAAGCCGTCGCCCTTCTTCCAGAGCTGGTAACCGATCCACTTCGCCGGACGGACGAAGATGATGTCGTAGAGCTCGTCGAAGTACCATTTGTTGAGCAGGAACTGGTACAGCATCGGCTGCGTGTTCGCGAGCTCGACCGGCAGGTAGGGCCGGCGGATATAGAACAAGTACGACACCAGGAAGCCCAGCACCATCATCACGGTCGGCAGCAACGCGATGGCCTGCGGGATGTGGTGCATCTCCTCGATGATGTGCGGATTCATCTTCACGGACTCGCGGAAGAACTCCTCGATGCCGTGACCGGCGAACAGCTCCTTGAACGGCAGGCCTGCGACGAACGAGCCGACCGCGAGCACGCCGATCGGGATCAGCATCCAGATCGGAGCCTCATGCGCGGCCTCATAGTGATGCTCGTCATGCGGCTCTCCGTGGAAGGTCTTGAAGATCAGGCGCCAGGAGTAGAACGAGGTCAGGCCGGCCGCGACGACCGTCATCAGGAAGCCGTACACTCCGAACGGATTATGCGAGGCGTAGGCCGCTTCGATGATCGCGTCCTTGGAGAAATAGCCCGCGGTAAGCGGGAAGCCGGTCAGCGCCAGCGTGCCGACCACCATCACCGCATAGGTGTAGGGGATCTTCTTCCAGAGGCCGCCCATGTTGCGGATGTCCTGCTCGTGGTGCATCGCGTAGATCACCGAACCGGAGCCCAGGAACAGCAGCGCCTTGAAGAAGGCGTGCGTGAACAGATGGAACATGCCGACCGAGTAGGCCCCTGCTCCCATCGCCACGAACATGTAGCCGAGCTGCGAGCAGGTCGAATAGGCGACGATGCGCTTGATGTCGTTCTGGACGAGGCCGATGGTCGCGGCGAAGAACGCCGTGGTGGCGCCGAAGAACATCACGACGGCCTGCGCGTTCGGGGCGAGCTCGAACAGCGGCGACAGGCGCGCCACCATGAACACGCCGGCGGTGACCATGGTCGCGGCGTGGATCAGCGCGGAGACCGGGGTCGGGCCTTCCATCGCGTCCGGCAACCAGGTGTGCAGCAGGAACTGTGCCGACTTGCCCATCGCGCCCATGAACAGGAGGAGACAGGTCAGCGTCAGCGCGTCGGCATGCCACCCAAGGAAGTTGATGGTCTTGCCGGTAAGGCCAGGCGCGGCATGGAAGATGGTCTCGAAATCGGTCGAGCCGGCCAGCATGAAGACCGCGAAGATGCCGAGTGCGAAACCGAAGTCGCCGACGCGGTTGACCACGAACGCCTTGATCGCGGCGGCGTTCGCCGACGGCTTCTGGTACCAGAAGCCGATCAGCAGATAGCTGGCCAGACCCACGCCTTCCCAGCCGAAGAACAACTGCACGAGGTTGTCCGCCGTCACCAGCATCAGCATGGCGAAGGTGAACAGCGAGAGATAGCCGAAGAAGCGCGGCCGGTTCGGATCCTCGTCCATGTAGCCGATGGAATAGAGGTGCACGAGCGAGGACACGGTGGTCACCACCACCAGCATCACGGCCGTGAGCGTGTCGACGCGCAGCGTCCACCAGACCTGGAGGTCGCCGGAGAAGATCCAGGGCAGCATCTGGATCCTGTAGTCGTGGTGCATGAAGCCGACATCGACCAGCGTCATCCAGGACAGCGCCGCCGAGACGAACAGCAAAGCCGTCGTGATCAGCTCGGCGCCGCGCGAGCCCGCCGCGGCCGGCTCGGTCGGGCCATGGCCGTGATCGTCGTGGCCATGGTCGTCATGCCCATGAGAGTCATGGGCCGCCGACGCGTGGGCATCGCCATGGCCGTGGTCGCCGTGATGATCGAGCTCGTCGCCCGAGGGGTTGCGGGCATGCGCGCCGAATAGCGCGATCAGGCCGGCCAAAACGGCGCCCAGCAGAGGCAGAAAGACAATTGCCTGAACCATGACTTACTCTTTCCGCATGATCTGGTCGGAAAACCGGTGTCCACTTTTCCGGATCATGCGATCAGCCCTTCATCAGATTGACGTCCTCAACCGCGATCGAGCCGCGGTTGCGGAAATAGACCACCAGGATGGCGAGACCGATCGCGGCTTCAGCGGCTGCGACGGTCAGCACCAAAAGCGCGAAGACCTGGCCGACGATGTCGCCGAGGAAGGTCGAGAACGCCACGAGGTTGATGTTGACCGCGAGCAGGATAAGCTCGATCGACATCAGGATGACGATGATGTTCTTGCGGTTCAGGAAGATGCCGAGGATCCCCAGCGTGAATAGGATCGCGCCGACCGCCAGATAGTGCCCGAGCCCGATCGTCATTTCACCCACTCCGCCGCATCGGCGTCCGAGAGCCCCTGCCCCGGCGCCACCTTGCGCATCGCCATCGCCATCTCGGGCGTGCGCGCGTTCTGAACGTTGATGTCCTGCCGCTTGACGCTCGCCTTGTGGCGCAGCGTCAGCACGATGGCGCCGATCATGGCGACCAGCAGCACCATGCCAGAGAGCTGGAAGTAGTGGATGTACTTCGTATAGAGCACGAGCCCGAGCGCCTCGGTATTGGAGACGTTCGCCGGGATCGCCGCCGTGATCGTCTTGGCGACGCCGGGGTTGATGACCCAGAAGCCGACGGTGAGCAGCAGCTCGAACAGGAAGATGCCGCCGATCACGAGGCCAACCGGCAGATACTCGATGAAGCCCTCGCGCAGCTCGAGGAAATCGACGTCGAGCATCATGATCACGAACAGGAACAGCACAGCGACCGCGCCGACATAGACGACGATCAGCATCATGCCGAGGAATTCGGCGCCCATCAGCACGAACAGGCCGGATGCGTTGACGAAGGCCAGGATCAGGTACAGCACGGAGTGCACGGGATTGCGCGAGACAATCACCATCACCGCCGAGGCGACACAGACGCCGGAGAAGAGATAGAAGAAGAGCGCGGGAAGGATCATGCCCTCACCTCACCGGTACGGCGCGTCGAGCTCGATCGCTTTCGCGATCTCGCGTTCCCAGCGATCGCCGTTGGCGAGCAGCTTGGCCTTGTCATAGAACAGTTCCTCGCGGGTCTCGGTCGCGAACTCGAAGTTCGGACCTTCGACGATGGCGTCGACCGGACAGGCCTCCTGGCAGAGGCCGCAATAGATGCACTTCACCATGTCGATGTCGTAGCGCACGGTGCGGCGAGTGCCGTCGTTGCGGCGCGGGCCGGCCTCGATGGTGATGGCCTGCGCCGGGCAGACCGCTTCGCAGAGCTTGCAGGCGATGCAGCGTTCCTCGCCGTTCGGATAGCGGCGCAGCGCATGCTCGCCGCGGAAGCGCGGCGAGATCGGGCCCTTCTCGAACGGATAGTTCAGCGTCGGCTTCGGCTGGAAGAAATAGCGCATGGCGAGGAAGAACGCCGAGACGAATTCCGACAGCAGAAGCGAGCGAGCAGTGGCGTTGATGTTGATACCCATGACGGCCCTCACTTCGGCGCGATGCCGGCGAAATGCAGCACGCCGGCCACCACGATCACCATCACCAGCGACAGCGGCAGAAACACCTTCCAGCCGAGGCGCATCAGTTGATCGTAGCGGTAGCGGGGCACGATCGCCTTTGCCATCGCGAACAGGAAGAACATGAAGAACAGCTTCAGCGAGAACCAGATGATCCCCGGCACCCAGTTGAAGGGCGGCAGGTCGACCGGCGGCAGCCAGCCTCCGAGGAACAGGATCGTCGCCAGCGCGCACATCGTGACGATCGCGACATACTCGCCGAGCATGAACAGGAGGTACGGCGTCGAGCCGTACTCGACCATGAAGCCGGCGACGAGCTCGGATTCAGCTTCCACGAGGTCGAACGGAGGGCGGTTGGTTTCCGCCAGGGCCGAGACGTAGAACACCACGAACATCGGGAACAGCGGCCAGACATACCAGTTCAGGATGGTCAGCTGCGGCAGCCCGATCAGGCTGGCAAGGCCGCGCGCGTGCTGGGCTTCGACCACGGCCGAAAGATTCAGCGTGCCGGCACAGAGCAGCACGGTGATGATGACGAAGCCGATCGAGACTTCATAGGACACCATCTGCGCCGCCGAGCGCAGCGCGGCGAGGAACGGGTATTTCGAGTTCGACGACCAGCCGGCCATGATGATGCCGTAGATCGACAGCGACGAGATCGCGAAGATGAAGAGAACGCCGACATTGATGTCGGCGATCACCCAGCCGAGATTGGTCGGGATCACCGCCCAGGCCGCGAGCGCCAGCACGCACGACACCAGCGGGGCCAGCAGGAACACGCCCTTGTTGGCGCCGGCCGGGATGATCGGCTCCTTCAGCACGAACTTGAGCAGGTCCGCGAAGGATTGCAGCAGGCCCCAGGGGCCGACCACGTTCGGGCCGCGCCGGATCTGCACCGCCGCCCAGATCTTGCGGTCGGCGAGCAGGATGTAGGCGATCGCGACCAGGAGGACGACGAGCACGAGGACGCTTTGCGCGACCATGATGATCAGCGGCCAGAGGAACCCGGTCCAGAATGCGCTTTCGAAAAATTCCATCAGATCACGCTCACTCCGCTGCGGTCAGCATATGCCCGGAGGCGAGGCGCGAGCATTCCGCCATCACGGCGGAGGCACGCGCGATTGGGTTGGTCAGGTAGAAGTCCTCGACCAGCGGCTTGAACGGCGCCTTTTCCGGCGAGCCGCCCTTCCCTGCCAGCTTCTTGATCTGGTCGGCCGAGCCGGCCTCGATCTGATCGAGACGGATCAGGTGCGGCACCGCCTTGAACACCGCCTGACGCAGGGCCGCAAGCGAGTCGTAGCCCAGCTTCTTGCCGAGCGCTTCCGACAGCGCGCGAATGATCGCCCAGTCCTCGCGGGCCTCTCCCGGCGGGAACGCGGCGCGGCCGGTCATCTGCACGCGGCCTTCGGTGTTGACGTAGATCGCCGACTTCTCGGTATAGGCCGCCGCAGGCAGGATGACGTCGGCGCGGTGTGCGCCGCGGTCGCCATGGGTGCCGATATAGACGACGAAGGTGCCGTCAGGCGCGTTGATCTCGTCGGCGCCGAGCAGGAACAGCAAGTCCAGCGTGCCGAACGTGGTCATCTGCGCAGCGTTCAGCCCGCCGCCGGTTGCGGAGAAGCCGATATCGAGCGCGCCGACGCGCGAGGCGGTCTCGTGCAGCACGCCAAAGCCGTTCCAGCCGTCCTTGACCGCCCCGACGTCGAGCGCGAGCTTGGCAGCGGCCGCGAGAACGGCCGCGCCGTCGTGGCGCGAGGCCGCGCCCCCGCCGACCAGGATGATGGGGTTCTTGGCGTTCTTCAGCACGTCCATGAAGGAGTGCCTGCCGGCCGCCAGCTCACCGAGCGTCTCGGTGCCCGCACCGAGGTGATCGTAGTCGTAGGTCAGATCTGGCTTGGCGCCGATCACGCCGACCTTGAAACCGCCGGCGCGCCAGCGCTTGCGGATGCGGGCGTTGAACACGGCCGCCTCCTTCCGCGGATTGGCACCGATGATGAGCAGCGCATCCGCCTGCTCCACGCCTGCCAGCGTCGGGTTGAAAATGTAGGAGCCGCGGCCGAGCGCGGGATCGAAGGCGTCGCCGCCCTGCACCGCCAGATTGGCCGAGCCGTATTTGGCGAGCAGGTCCTTCAGCGCGAACATCTCCTCGACGCCGGCGAGATCGCCCGCGATCGCGCCGATGCGCTTGCCGTCGGTGCGCGCCGCCTTGGCCGCGATCGCAGCAAAGGCCTCGCTCCAGCTCGCCGCGCGCAGCTTGCCGGCCTCCCGGATATAGGGCCGGTCGAGGCGCTGGGTGCGCAGGCCGTCGACGACGTGGCGGGTCTTGTCGGAGATCCACTCCTCGTTCACCGCCTCGTTGATGCGCGGCAGAATGCGCATCACCTCGCGGCCGCGGGTGTCGACGCGGATCGCAGATCCAACGCCGTCCATGACGTCGATCGACTGGGTCTTGCCGAGCTCCCACGGGCGCGCCGCAAAGGCATAAGGCTTCGAGGTCAACGCGCCGACCGGGCAGATGTCGACGAGATTGCCCTGCAATTCAGACGTCAGCGCGTGCTCGAGATAGGTCGTGATCTCCATGTCCTCGCCGCGACCGGTCGCACCCATCTCAGGGGCGCCCGCCACTTCCGCCGAGAAGCGGACACAGCGCGTGCACTGGATGCAGCGGTTCATCGAGGTCTTGACCAGCGCGCCGAGATATTTGTCCTCCACCGCGCGCTTGTTCTCGGCGAAACGGCTGGTGTCGACACCGTAGCCCATCGCCTGGTCCTGCAGGTCGCACTCGCCGCCCTGGTCGCAGATCGGGCAGTCCAGGGGATGGTTGATCAGAAGGAATTCCATCACGCCTTCGCGTGCCTTCTTCACCATCGGCGATCGTGTCGAGATTTCCGGCGGTTCGCCCTTGGGACCCGGACGGCAATCGCGCACGCCCCAGGCGCAGCTCGCGACCGGCTTCGGGCCGCCCTTCACCTCGACGAGGCACATCCGGCAATTGCCGGCGATCGACAGCCGCTCGTGATAGCAGAAGCGCGGAATCTCGGCGCCGGCCGCCTCGCACGCCTGCAACAGCGTGTACTCGGCGGGGACATCGATCTCTTTGCCGTCGATGATGAGCTTGGTCATTCTTCTTACTCCGCCGCGACCATGTTCACGGGATCGCGGACGCCGATATCGTCAATGTCAGCTCTATGCGAATACTCGTCGATGCGCGCCTCGATCTCGTGACGGAAATGCGCGATCAGACCCTGGATCGGCCAGGCCGCCGCGTCGCCGAGCGCGCAGATAGTGTGGCCTTCGACCTGCTTCGTCACCTCGAGCAGCATGTCGATCTCGCGCTTGTGGGCGCGGCCTTCGGCCATGCGGGTCAACACGCGCCACATCCAGCCCGTGCCCTCGCGGCACGGCGTGCACTGGCCGCAGCTCTCATGCTTGTAGAAATAGGAGATGCGGGCGATGGCGCGGATCAAATCGGTCGACTTGTCCATCACGATGACGGCCGCAGTGCCGAGGCCGGAGCGCAGCTTGCTCAAGGAGTCGAAATCCATCGGCGTGTCGATGATCTGCTCGGCCGGCACCATGCGCACCGACGATCCTCCGGGGATCACGGCCTTGAGGTTGTCCCAGCCGCCACGGATGCCGCCGCAATGCTTGTCGATCAGCTCACGGAACGGAATGCCCATGGCCTCTTCGACGTTGCAGGGCCGCTCGACATGGCCGGAGATGCAGAACAGCTTGGTGCCGACATTGTTCGGACGGCCGATGCCGGCGAACCAGGCCGCGCCGCGGCGCAGGATGTCCGGCGCAACCGCGATGGACTCGACGTTGTTCACGGTGGTCGGGCAGCCGAACAGGCCGACATTGGCCGGGAACGGCGGCTTCAGCCGCGGCTGGCCCTTCTTGCCTTCGAGGCTTTCGAGCAGCGCGGTCTCCTCACCGCAGATATAGGCGCCGGCGCCGTGGGCGACGTAGATGTCGAACGGCCAGCCGTTGACGTTGTCCTTGCCGACCAGCTTGGCCTCGTAGGCTTGGTCGATCGCGGCCTGGAGATGCTCGCGCTCGCGGATGAATTCGCCTCGGACATAGATGTAACAGGCATGCGCATTCATCGCGCAGCTCGCGATCAGGCAGCCTTCGATCAGGAGATGCGGATCGTGCCGCATGATCTCGCGATCCTTGCAGGTGCCGGGCTCGGACTCGTCGGCGTTGACGACGAGATAGCTCGGCCGGCCGTCGGTCGATTCCTTCGGCATGAACGACCATTTCAGGCCGGTCGGGAAGCCGGCGCCGCCGCGGCCGCGCAGGCCGGAGGCCTTCATCTCGTTGATGATCCAGTCGCGGCCCTTGTCGATGATGTTCTTGGTGCCGTCCCAGGCGCCGCGGCGCCGCGCACCCTCGAGCCCCCAATCGTGGAGGCCGTAGAGGTTCTTGAAGATGCGGTCCTTGTCCTCGAGCATATCAGTGCTTTCCGATCAACGAATGGACTGCTTGTAGGCAAGTCCGGCGGCGCAGACAGCGAAGAACAGCGCCCAGAGCAGACTGGTCTCCTGCGACGCGTTCATGAAGAAACGCTGCAGCAGGAACATGAAGGCAGCCGCAATCGCGGCGTGCATGGCGACAAAGCCCCATCTTTTCACGGCCGCGGTCCCTCCCATTGCGATGAGATCACGCATCAGGTGATCTCCTTCAACGTTGTCGGCCCGGTGATCGGCGCCGAGAACTGGCGGCCGTTCTGCGGACCGGGTTTGGGCGGATTGCCCGAAGCGAAACCGTCGAGCACCTTGCCGAAGCTCTCCTTGGTCAGGTCCTCATAAGTGTCCTTGCCGATCAGCACCATCGGCGCGTTCACGCAGGCGCCCAGGCACTCGACCTCTTCCCAGCTAAAATTGCCGTCCTTGGAAAGATGGAAGGGCTCGTGATGGATGCGGTGCTCGCAGACGTGGATCAGATCCTCGGCGCCGCGCAGCCGGCACGGCGTGGTGCCGCAGACCTGGACGTGGGCTTTCTTGCCCACGGGCGCGAGCTGGAACATGGTGTAGAAGGTCGCCACTTCCAGCACGCGGATATAGGGCATGTCGAGCATGTCGGCGATGACGCGGATCGCGGCTTCCGAGACCCAGCCGTCGTGCTGCTCCTGCGCGCGCCAGAGGATGGCGATGACGGCGGAGGCCTGGCGGCCGGCCGGATATTTCGCGATCTGCTGCTTGGCGAACGCGAGGTTCTCCTCCGTGAACGCGAAGCTCGCGGGCTGGACTTCCTTCGGTGCTAATCGGCGAACGGACATCTCTTCAATCTCTCACTGCATGCGGCGCGCTGTTTTCGCATTCAGGGCTTCGATCCTGTCCTGCCAAAATGCGCTTGCGGTGCCGAAAACGTTGTAGCCGACGTGGGTCGAGACCTTGATCCGGTCGAGGATCGACAGCTCGGTCACGGTCTCCATCCGGTTGCTGCGCGGATCGAACACGATCAGCTTCAGCGGGGTCTGCTCGAGGATGAAGCGCGACACCGCATGAGAGCGGTCGCTGCCGTGCTCCTCGCACATGATGACGCTGTCGGCCTGGAGCAGCCGGGCGCCGCCCTTGATCGCCTCGATCTCGACGCCCTCGACGTCGAGCTTGATCAGGTACTTGCCGGTAGCCGCGACCTTGCCGTCCTCGATCAGATTGTCGAGCGAGATGACCGGCACCTCCTCACCGCCGGCCGACGGATCGCCGGCGATGCTGAAGGCTTCGTGCTTGGTGCCCGACAGCCGCGCCGTGCCGCGGGTGGCGCCGATCGCACATTTCATGGTCTCGAAGCGGCCGCCGTTGACACGGGCGTTGTTGGCGAGCTTCGGGTAGTTCTGCCCCGACGGCTCGATCGCGATGGCCTTGTGCGAACCGAACGGCTCGCTCGAGACCAGCACGGACCAGTAGCCGTAATTGGCGCCGCAATCGAGCAAGGTGTAGTCGACGTCGATGGAGTCGGCGAACAAGAGTTCGAGTTCGTCCTCGTAATTATAGGAGCGGTTGAGCAGCTTGCTCCAATAGCCGTCGCCATAGGGGAATTCGAACACGGCGTCGGGATTGAGCCTGATCGCGATGTTGCGCTCGGGCAGCGTCTTCCGCAGCAGATTGGCGCAGGCGATGTAGCCCATATGCGAGAAGTGCGACGAGATCTTCGATCCCGTCACCAGCGCCAAGGCAGCCGTCCGCTCCCACAGGTTGGCCCCTTCAAGGGCCCCCGAGGCGCGGTCGAACTGGATTGGCGCCTGCTGCCCCATCAGCGATCGACCTCTCCGAACACGATGTCGAGCGAGCCGAGGATCGCCGAGACGTCGGCGAGCAGATGGCCGCGGCAGATGTGGTCCATGGCCTGCAGATGCGCAAAGCCCGGCGCGCGGATCTTGCACTTGTAAGGCTTGTTGGTGCCGTCGGAGATCAGGTAGACGCCGAACTCGCCCTTGGGCGCCTCGACCGCGGCGTAGACCTCGCCGGCCGGCACGTGAACGCCTTCGGTGTAGAGCTTGAAGTGGTGGATCAGCGCTTCCATCGAGCGCTTCATCTCGCCACGGCGCGGCGGCGCGACCTTGTTGTCTTCGACGACGACGGGGCCCTTGCCGTCAGGCGCGTTCAGCTTCTGGATGCACTGCTGCATGATGCGCACGGACTGGCGCATCTCTTCCATGCGGATCAGATAGCGGTCGTAGCAGTCGCCGTTCTTGCCGATCGGAATGTCGAAATCCATCTCGGCGTAGCACTCGTAGGGCTGCGACTTGCGCAGATCCCAGGCCGCGCCCGAGCCGCGCACCATCACGCCCGAGAAGCCCCACTCCCACGCTTCCTTCAGCGGCACCACGCCGATGTCGACGTTGCGCTGCTTGAAGATGCGGTTGGCGGTGAGGAGCCGGTCGAGGTCGTCCACCACTTTGAGGAACGGATCGCACCAGGCCTCGATGTCGTCGACCAGCTTCTGCGGCAGGTCCTGATGCACGCCGCCGACGCGGAAGTAGGCCGCGTGCATGCGGCTGCCCGAGGCGCGCTCGTAGAACACCATCAGCTTCTCGCGCTCTTCGAAACCCCACAGCGGCGGGGTCAGCGCGCCGACGTCCATCGCCTGCGTGGTGACGTTGAGCAGGTGCGACAGGATGCGGCCGATCTCGCAATAGAGCACGCGGATCAACTGGCCGCGGCGCGGCACCTCGATGCCGAGCAGCTTCTCCGCCGCGAGGCAGAAGGCGTGCTCCTGGTTCATCGGCGCGACGTAGTCGAGGCGATCGAAGTACGGGATCGCCTGGAGGTAGGTCTTCTGCTCGATCAGCTTCTCGGTGCCGCGGTGAAGCAGGCCGATATGCGGGTCGACGCGGGCCACGACTTCGCCGTCAAGCTCCAGCACGAGGCGCAGCACACCGTGCGCCGCCGGATGCTGCGGCCCGAAGTTGATGGTGAAATTGCGAAGCTGTTCGGGTTGCTCGTTCATGATCAGACCTTCGGCCCCGCTTTTTCATCTCCCGGAAGGACCGGATAGTCCGCGCCTTCCCATGGCGAGAGGAAATCGAACTTGCGGAATTCCTGGTTGAGCCGGACGGGCTCGTACACCACCCGCTTCTCCTGGTCGTCGTAGCGGACCTCGACGAAACCGGTGGTCGGGAAATCCTTGCGCAGCGGATGACCCTCGAAGCCGTAGTCGGTGAGGATGCGACGCATGTCGGGATGGCCGACGAAGAACACGCCGTAGAGGTCGTAGGCCTCGCGCTCGAACCAGTCGGCGCCGGGGAACACATCGATCAGCGACGGCACCTGCGTGGTCTCGTCGGCCTGGGCCTTGAGCCGGATGCGGGTGTTCAGGGTCGGCGACAGGAAGTGATAAATCACGTCGAAGCGCTTTTCGCGCGACGGATAGTCTGCGGCCGTGATGTCGGTGAAGTTGATGAAGCGGCAGTTCGGGTCGTCGCGGAGGTACTTGACCACCTCGACGATCTTGCTGGCCTCGACATCGACCGTGAGCTGGTTGAAGGCCACCGAATGACCGGTGGCGGCGCCCGGAAGCGCGCTAACGATCGTCTGCCCCAGGGCGTCGAGCTTGGCGTCGTCCATGACGTAAAACCTTAGCGTTCGATGGTGCCGGTACGCCGGATCTTCTTCTGCAGCAGCAGCACGCCGTAGAGCAGCGCTTCCGCCGTAGGCGGGCAGCCCGGCACGTAGATGTCGATCGGCACGATGCGGTCGCAGCCGCGCACGACCGAGTAGGAATAGTGATAGTAACCGCCGCCATTGGCGCAGGAGCCCATCGAGATGACGTAGCGCGGCTCCGGCATCTGGTCGTAGACCTTGCGCAGCGCGGGCGCCATCTTGTTGGTCAGCGTGCCCGCGACGATCATCACGTCGGACTGGCGCGGCGAGGCACGCGGCGCGAAGCCGAAGCGCTCGACGTCGTAGCGCGGCATCGACACCTGCATCATCTCGACCGCGCAGCAGGCGAGACCGAAGGTCATCCACATCAGGGAGCCGGTGCGCGCCCAGGTGATGAGGTCGTCGGTCGCGGCCACGAAGAAGCCCTTGTCGGACAGCTCGGAATTGACCTCGAGGAAGAACGGATCATTGGCCCCGACCGGCTTGCCGGTCGACGGATCCAGGATGCCCTTGGGGGCCGGCGCGAGAACCGGACCCGTGGACGATGCAGGGTTCAATCCCATTCGAGTGCTCCCTTCTTCCATTCATAGGCGAACCCGACCGTCAGCACGGCGAGAAACACCACCATGGACCAGAAGCCGGTCGCGCCAAGCTTGCCGAACGCCACCGCCCAGGGAAACAGGAACGCCACCTCGAGGTCGAAGATGATGAAGAGGATGGCGACCAGGTAGAAGCGCACGTCGAACTTCATGCGCGCGTCGTCGAACGCGTTGAAACCGCACTCATACGCCGACAGCTTTTCCGGGTCCGGCTGTTGGAACGCCACGACGAAGGGCGCGATCAGCAGCACGAGGCCGATCAGGCTCGCTACCCCTATAAAGACGACGAGTGGAAGATAGTTCTGCAGAATGCCGCTCATTGGCGAGCCCTTTTTCCCGCAGCCTCGGGACAGCCACGGATTCGTCCGATTTGGAATTATTCTGAGCCTTAGCGCAGTGCACCAATGGGCGCAAGACACGCTCTTTTTAGGCCCTTTGCCGCCCCCAGAACGGTGAAAATCCCGGAATCACCCCGCGGGTGGTATGGAGCAGATCGCTGGGCCCAGCAAGGGCGTCCGCGTTTTGCAGAACTGCAGGGCCGGCAGCACGTCCGGATTTGCTGCGCGCAGGCTGCGTCAGCTACTGATCGCGTGCCGGCCGTGAAAATTGCCCGGTTTTTTGAGTGCGGCAGCGCACCCAAACCCAGGCGATGACCAGCACGGGGGCCCCCACCGTCAGCCAGGCGACATATTGGCCGGCCGTCCCCCAGAGGAGCGCAGCCAGGAGACCGGTGATGGTCGCAGCCGCGAGCATGATAGGTGCCGCAAAGACACGTATCCACAGGCGCGAGCGATCGGACCAGCCATGCATCACGACGGGACCGGGGCTCGTCCGGCGAATGTGTCGGCGCGGGCGGACTTTCGCTTCCTCCGCCGGGCCAGCCAGAGATAGAGGCCGCTGCCGATCACGACGATGGTGAGCAGGTCGAGCGCGGCCCAGATCACCTTGAGCGGCATGCCGCCGTAATCGCCGAAATGCAGCGGCTGCGAGATCAGCAGGGCCTGGAGATAGAGCGGCAGTGCCCTGCTGTCGGCGACCTCCCCACTTTCGCCGTCCAGCAGGACTGGCTTGAGCAGCCGCGATGTCAGCGCCGAGTCGCCTCGCATGAAGGCGGCAAAATGATGCGAGGACGTGAACAGCGTGCCCGGAAAAGCAATGAACGCGACCTCCATGCCGGGGGCCGCCCCTTTCGCGCGGGAGACGACATCATCGAGCGAGGCCAGATGCACGGGCGGCGGCTTGCCGGCATAGGGTGCGACCATGCTGGCGAGTTCGGTCGCCTTCCACTGGTTCAGCATCAGCTCGGCCCAGGTGTTGACGACGCCGGTCAGTCCGACCACCAGCGCCCAGGCCACCGTCGCCACCCCGATCAGATTGTGCCAATCGAGCCAGCGCACGCGTCGGGACGCATGATCACGGATGGTGGCAAAGCGCAGGCGGCGGGTGAACGGCCAATACAGCACCACGCCAGAGACGATGGCGACGGCGAATAGCAGCCCCATCGCACCGAGAAACAATTTTCCGGCCTGGCCTGCGAACATGTCGGTGTGCAGCTTGAGGACGATCAGCATCGGCCCGACGCCGACCGGCCCGAGCAGTTTTGCCGAGACGGCGTCGAAGGCCCGCACCGTCGCATTGTCGGGAAGCCCGTCAGGCGCATTGTTGGTGAACGCCATCACGATCCCGGGCTCGTCCTTGTCCCAGGAGATATATTGCATCACCCGGCCCGGATCGGCGGCGAGCGCGGCGTCGGCGATGGCTTGCGGCCTCGCGCGCGCCGCGCTCGCATGAGCTTCGGGCTGGGGGGCATAGCCCAGGAGCTCATCGATCTCGTGGTGGAACACCAGCGGCAGGCCGGTGAGGCAGAGCAGCAGCAGGAAGACGGTCGAGATCAGGCTGGTCCAGGTGTGGACCACGGACCAGAGCCTGACCGCGCGCGCCTTCACGAGGCCCTCCTCTCGCCGGCGCTTACCACTTGTAGGAGACGCTGGCGGTGACGCGCCGGCGGTCGCCGTAGAAGCAGGAGGTCGGGAACGAACAGCTCGCGACATAGATCTTGTCGGTCAGGTTGATCACGTTGAGCGCCGTACGCCAGTTCTGCCATTCGTAATGAAGCGCGAGATCGCCAAGCACCACTGCGGGAACCTCGAGGGTGTTGGCCGGGTCGGCCCAGGACGAGCCGACGTAGCGCACGCCGCCGCCGAAACCGAAGCCTTCGAGCGGCCCATCCTTGAAGGTGTAGTCGGCCCAGCCGGAGACCAGGAGCTGAGGCGTATTGGTCGGCGCCTTGCCGACCAACGACGGATCGAGATCCCGGCTGTTGAAGAGATGATAGGCGGTGAAGGCGCCGATCAGCTTGAGTTCCTTGGTGGCATTGGCCACCGCTTCGAGCTCGATACCGCGCGAGGTCACCTCGCCGGTCTGGTTCAGCAGGATCGGCGTACCGGCGGTCGTCGCCACGTTCTGCCGCTTCAGGTCGAACACCGAGGCGGTGAAATAGCCGTCGAACCCCTTCGGCGCGACCTTCACGCCGATCTCGGTCTGCTGCCCGGTCTCCGGCAGGAAGAGCTGGTTGCTGGCGTTGAGACCGATGACCGGATTGTAGCTCGTCGCATAGGAAATATAGGGCGCGATGCCGTTGTCGAAATTGTAGATCAGCCCGGCCCGGCCGCTGAACTTGCTGTCGTCACGGCTGGCGACCGCGGCCCCGGTGTCACGCGCGTCCTGCTTTGTCTCGACCCAGTCGTTGCGGCCGCTCAGCACGAGCGTGAAGTTGCCGAGCTTCAACTGATCCTGAAGGTAGGCGCCTGCCTGCTTCTGCGTGATCTGGAAATTGCGGAACGGAGCGCCCGTGAGCGGAATGTTGAGACCGTAGACGGGATTGAAGACATTGATCGACGGGACGGTGCCGAAATTGAAGTTCTGGTAGTCGTCGATCTGATAGCCCTTCAGATCCACCCCGAATAGCATTGTGTGCCGCACCGGCCCCGTATTGAAGCGATACTCCAGCTGGTTATCGAGATTGGCCTGGTTCGCCGTGTTCTTCGCGTACCAGTTATAACGGCCCATCGTCGCCGTGTTGATGTTGTCCCAGCCGTTGCCGATGAACCCGCGATAGGTCAGGTCGATGTGCGCGAACCGCGCATTCTGGCGAAACGTCAGGTCGTCGTTGAGATGACGTTCGAACTGGTAGCCGAGCATCTCCTGCTCGCGCGTGAACTTGTCGACATTGGGATCGCCGACGAAGAAGCTGGTCGGGATCTTGCCGAACGGCGCGTTCGTCACCGTGCCCTGGTATGGCAGGAAGTTGATGCCTCTTGTGTCCGTCTTCGAGGCCGATGCGAGAACCGTGAAGGTCGTGTCGGCATCCGGCTTCCACGCGAACGACGGCGCGATGAAGTAGTTGTTGTCGGGTGTGAAGTCGACCTGCGTACCACCGTTCCTGACCTCGCCGACGACGCGGTAGAACAGCTTGCCGTCCTGCGGCTGCGTCGCGATCGGCCCGCCGACATCGAAGCCGATATAGGCATTGCCGAAATTGTTGACGCCGGTTTCGATGTAGCGGATCGGCTCGGCCGGCGGCATCTTGCTGATGACGTTCACGATGCCGCTCGGGCTCGATCCGCCATAGAGCACGGCAGACGGACCGCGCAGCACCTCGACGCGCTCCATGTTGGAGGGCGGCAGCCGCCAGCTCGCATAGGAGGTGTAGAACAGCTGCATGCCGTCGAGGAACAGTCCGATGTCGTCGGACTTGAAGCCGCGGATCAACCACCAATCGTTGCGCGTGTCCGCGCCAAAAGTGCCGGCGCGCACGCCGGCGGTATAGCGCAGCACCTCGTCGAGCTTGTTCGGCTTCTGGTCGCGGATCTGCTCGGCACCGATCACCGACACCGACTGTGGCGTCTCCATGATCGGCGTGTTGGTCTTGGTGCCGGACGAGCTGCGACCGGCGACGTAGCCGTTCACCGGGCCACGCGGCGTCTCGACGAAGCCGACATTGCGCTGCGGCTGCGGCGTGCTCCTGGCCGCGGTCTGCGCCGACCGCGGCGCGCGACGCTGCGGCGTCGCGGCAGCTCGCCGGCGTGCGTCCGGCGCGGTGACGGTCACCGACGGCAGGTTCGTCGCGCCGCTCTGCGCGGACGTTTGTGCAAGCGATGCCTGCGGCACCAAAATCAAAGCGGATGCGGTCGCCAACACGGCCGACCGCAGCATTCCAAGTCTGTTCACGCGCCACCCCAAACGTATTTTGCATGCGTCATGCCGTCAGTCCCGTGACGGCATGCGCTGCGATGAGGCTTATGGGAGGGTGCGCGAATTCCCTAATTGAAATGTTCTTAGAACGACTCTTAGAGTCGATCTAACGACGATCGCGGCGAGATCAGCGCGAACTCTTCTCACTCTCGAGCATGTCGGCGGCGATCGCCGTGAGCTGATCGACCTGCCCCCAGGACCGCCAAGCCGGGTCACCAAGCCTCGGCGGTCATCGCCATGCTCGCACGCTCTTGCTCATTGGGCCGCCCGCGCGATCCGGGATGACTACGGCCATGCCGGCGCCTGAGACCGGGTCCGGCCCGCCCCATCCGGCGAAACCGCTTGGGCGGGAGATGAAACCATTTCGCGGAACCCGCGAAACCATCCGGAAACAGATGCTCCTTAAGACAAGAGCCATAGACGGCGGCAAAGCCCGTCGGGAGGCTCAGATGAACCACTCAATTCACTCCGCTGATCGTGCGACCCACCTGAAGATCGTGGTGGTGGCGCTGGTGGCCGGCATCATGGTGGCCGGCTTCGGGATCGCAGCCCGCACCAATGCCGATCACACCCAGACCGCCCAGTCCACGCCCGTGATCAAGGCCGGCAAGCCGGTGGTGGTGACGAGCGCCGGGACGTCGGAGATTCGCTGAAACGTCCTCTTCCGGGCTGACCCATGGCCGCCTCCGGGCGGCCATTTTCGTTTTCCAGAGCAATGCTTAGCCGAGATCCACCACGCCAGCGCAACGTCCTTGACTTCACCCAGCCCCGCCTTTAAGTCCCCCCTCGTTCCGCGCGCATCAGCGAACCACGCGGGAGTAGCTCAGTTGGTTAGAGCGCCGGCCTGTCACGCCGGAGGTCGCGGGTTCGAGCCCCGTCTCTCGCGCCATTTTGGCAATCCCCTCAAAGTCTTAGCCTGAAATCCTCGAGGTCTGCCGCGGCTGCGGCGAGCCGTGGACGGCGTTCGGCCGGCGGGAACCCGTGGCATGGTCAACCCGCGCCCGAATCGTCTACGCCTCAAAGCACTTAGAGGGATCCCCACCCCATGCTCGGCTTTTCCAGGGATGCCCCGTCATTGGACCATCGAGGAGGCCTGCCATGGCGAAGAAGGATCTGGCCAAGAAGGATTCGGCAAAGAAGGCAGCCGCCCCCGCCACCATCACCCTCAAGCACCTCGCCGCCGACATCGCGGAGAGCCAGGACTTGTCGAAAAAGCACGCCGAATCTGTCCTCACCGACATGGTCGATCTGATCACCAGGCACCTGAAGAAGGGCGATCGCGTCCGTATCGTCGGGCTCGGCATCCTCCAGGTCCGCAAACGGGCCGCCCGCACCGGCCGCAATCCCGCCACCGGCGAGCCGATCCACATCAAGGCCAGCAAGAAGGTCACCTTCCGCCCAGTCAAGGAACTGAAAGAGGCGATCTGAGGTTCAGCGTTTACCAGGCCTGCTCCGCGCCGTTCCGGCCGCATCGCGGCCCGCTTTTTCTGATATACCGCCCGCTTCCCCTGACCTCGGCGGTTTGACCAGAAATGTCCTCCCTCACCTTCTCGCATACCGTGACCGAGCGCTTCCTGCGCTACGTCACCATCGACACCCAGTCCGATCCGGAATCCCCCAGCTCGCCATCCACCGAGAAGCAGAAGGATCTCGGCCGCGTGCTCGCCGCCGAGCTGAAAGCCATGGGCGTTACGGACGCCCATCTCGACGATTACGGCTATGTCTACGGCACGATCCCGGCCAACACCGACAAGAAGGTGCCGGTGATCTGCTTCTGCTCGCACATGGACACCTCGCCCGACGTCACGGGCAAGGACGTCAAGCCGCAACTGGTGAAGAACTATCGTGGCGGCGACATCACCCTGCCGGGCGACACCAGCCAGGTCATCCGCTTCAATGAGCACCCTGCGCTGAAGAACCAGATCGGCAACGACATTATCACCACCGACGGCACCACGCTGCTCGGTGCCGACAACAAGGCCGGCGTCGCCGAAATCATGGATGCCGCGCATTTCTTCATCAACAACCCCGATGTGAAGCACGGCACCATCAAGATCCTGTTCACGCCGGACGAAGAGATCGGCCGTGGCGTCGACAATGTCGACCTGACGAAGCTGGGCGCCGATTTCGGCTACACCATGGACGGCGAGAGCGCGGGCTGCGTCGAGGACGAGACTTTCTCGGCCGACGGCGCCACCATCACCATCAACGGCGTCAGCGCCCATCCCGGCTACGCCAAGGGCAAGATGGAGCACGCGATCAAGATCGCCGCCGCCATCGTCGAGCGGCTGCCGAAGGAAGGCTGCTCGCCGGAGACGACGTCGGGCAAGCAGGGCTTCCTGCATCCGATCGGCATCGAGGGCGCACTGGAGCAGGCAAGCCTGTCCTTCATCGTCCGCGACTTCACCGAGGAAGGGCTGAAGGAGAAAGAGGACCTGCTCGAGGGCATCGTCAAGGACGTCATGAAGGACTATCCGCGCTCGACCTACAAGTTCGAGGTGCGCGAGCAGTACCGCAACATGAAGCAGGTGATCGACCGTCACCCGCACGTGCTCGAATACGCCATCGAGGCGATCCGTCGTGCCGGCCTGCGTCCGATGCGCACCGCGATCCGCGGCGGCACCGACGGCTCGCGCCTGTCCTTCATGGGCCTGCCCTGCCCCAACATCTTCGCCGGCGAGCATGCGTTCCACTCGCGGCTGGAATGGGTCAGCCGGCAGGACATGGAGAAAGCCGTGCAGACCATTGTCCATCTGGCGATGATTTGGGAAGAGAAAGCCTGAAGCGCGCGACGAGACTGGAATGAATCATCATCGCGCCTCGATGCAATACATCGCGTCTGGCCGTGCCGGCCTTGCGACAGAAGTCGCAGGCGAAGGCACCGGGGTCGTCTTTCTCCATGCCAATGTGTGCGACCGGCGCATGTGGCGCGCTCAATTCGACGGAATGAGCGCCACGCACAAGGCCATCGCCTATGACCGGCGCGGGTTCGGCCAAACCCGCGTCGAGCCTGAAGACTTTTCCGCCCTCGCCGATCTCGTCGCAGTGCTGGAGGCGACTGCAGGCGGCAGGCCCGTAATCCTCGTCGGCTGTTCTCTCGGCGGGCGCATCGCGCTCGATGCCGCGATCCGCCATCCTTCGCGAGTTCGTGCGCTCGTTCTGATTGCCCCCAATGTCGCGGGTGCACCCGATCCAACCTATCCAGCCGACATCGCGACACTGATGATGCAATGGAAGGAGATCGAGGCATCCGGCGATCTCGATCGGATGAACGCGATGAAGGCACGTCTTTGGCTGGACGGACCGCGGGCCCCCGAAGGCCGCGTTGCCGGCCCGGCTCGCGATCTGCTGCTTGAGATGAACGGCATCGCGCTCCGCTCTCCACCGTTCGGATCGGACATCGACGTCACACCGTTCTTCCACCGGCTCCACGAGATCGCGGTGCCGACCCTCGTGATATGGGGTGACCTCGATTTCCCCTATGTTCAGGACCGCTGTCGCCATCTCGTCGCGGCAGTCTCGGGCGCGGAGGGCCGTGAATTGCCTGATGTGGCCCATCTTCCCAGCCTGGAGCGCCCGGCGGAGATCACTGCCCTCGTTACCGAGTTCGTTCAGCGGCATGCGGGGGTGGACCGATAGGTCCTCGCCCCCGACAAGCTTACGGCACCGGCATCGCGCGCGGGCTGCGATGGAAACGGTTGGAGCTCGCCATCCAGTTCGGCAGCGGCTCTCCATCGCGGTGGCGCCCGCCGGCGACAGCCGCCGCCCAAGCGACCGCGGCGCCGATCAGGGTCGCGGCTGCGACCGAGAAGGCAACGATGATCGAGTTGCGCCGCGCGCGGTTGATGGCCGTCCGGGAGTCTGCGATCAGCGCATCGACGCGCCGCTCGGCGTCGGGAGCGGCCAGCCCCGTCACCGCGGCGACCTGCTGCACGAGGTAGGTCCGGTCATCGGCGCTGACGCCGCTGTGGCTGGACGACGTCATGAGGACACGCCCCGCTTCGGCGCGGGCTTCCCTCAGATCCGTGTTGGGCGCGCGGCGGGGCGCACGGAACAGCTTGTCGAGCTCATAGCTCAACAGAGGCTCGGCTGCGGACGTATTGCTCGCCGAGCTGCGCACCGGCGAACGGTCGATCGCAGCAGCGCCAAGAAGCGCCAGCAGAGCCGCACCGGCCAGCACGGCCAGCGCCCACGACGTCAGTCCATGCAGCCCGTCGCGCCGCTCGCCATCGTCCTCGACCGTTGCCAGGGCAGGCGCCGGTCGCGCCGTCCGTCCGGCGATGTAGCCGCCGACGCCGAAGCTGATGATCGCCTGGATGATCAGATAGAGCCCGGAGAGCAGCGCCAGCGCCGCCGAGGCATCGCGCCATGTCGGCGAGGCCGAACTGACACCGAGGCCGACCGCAACACCAAAGCCGACCAAGATGAAGGACATTGCGCCCGCGGCGAGAGCGCCTGCGAGCACCGAGCTCCACTGGATGGTCCGGCGGTCGTCGGCAGCCGCACCGCCCTCCATCCTGTTATCCCGTGCGAGGGTTTCCATTTGCCGTCCTCTCAGCGCAGGCCGAAGAACGACAGGATCGCCATGATCACGACGATCAAGCCGATGAGATAAATCAATCCGTCCATAGTCCCATCCTCCTTTTTATGGTCGCTAATCGGGAGGAAGGAATAACGTTCCTAATTCGGTGTCAGTTGCGGAACGAACCGGCAAGGCGGGCGTTACCTGTCCGAGTCCCAAGGATGAAGATTGTGAGCACAAAGGCCTCAGCCGGTCATGGCTGGGGCCTTTCCGCGTTTGGAGCGCCTGATCTCTTCCTCGCTTGTCCTATGTTAACGACGCCGGCGCCGGGATCATCAAAGATGCGATCGGGGCGGAACCTTCCGGATCGGGAGCGGCGCGTGGACCGCAGAACGGCGTGCCTGCATCAGGCGGATGCATTCCGGGAGAAGGCCCTCGCCGATCCCGAACACCACGATCAGTGGATCGATGAAGCCATCAAATGGCTGGAGCGGGCGATGGAAGCGGGTCGTCGTGCCGCCATCACCGTGGAAGCCTACGATGGCAGCCACGTCCAAGACCCGACCGTCCCGGCCGACATCGAAGCCACTGCCCCGCGCCGACGCGTCATCGCGCGCCAGTGAAGAGGCAGCCGCGACGCAGTGCTGCGGCAATTGTTCCATGGACGTAACAATGTTGCGGGTCGACACTGTTCCCGTCGCCATGCTAGGCCGGGCACAGACCGTAACCAGAGTGACGTCGTGCTCGCGAACCGGCAGCCTTGCAGAACTTCCCGTCCGCGCCATTGGCGCGGGCTGCTGTCTGTGCTGATCGCGGTTGTCTATCTGCTCGCGAGCACGCTGCACGGCTCGCACGACATCGACGTCACCACGCCCGGCGGCAGCTCGGAGATCGCTGCGGTTCTTGACGGCTCCCCGGCTGACACCGACCACAAGGCCGTCGGCGGGCATCATTGCCACGGCTGCTTCTCGCTCACGGTGACTCAGCCGGCGCCATCGGGCGCATCGGTCGCGCTTGTGTCGGCCACCAGGTCGCAACACACACCCCGGCTCGCCGGAATTGTCCCCGATACCGACTCCCCGCCTCCCAAACATATTGCCTGACGGATTGGTCGGGCGTTCGGCGCCCAATAGGTTCATCCTTCACAGGTCGGTTTCATGTTTCGCAGGGGAATGGCCGCGCGTCTGGCGTGCGCGGCGGCGTGTCTGATTGTTGGAGCGGCGCTTGCGCCGTCTCACGCCCAGACTTTGACGATGCGGAGCGCGTTGTCGCGCGCGCTGACCGCAAGCCCGCGGCTGACGGCGGCGGAGCGCGACGTCGGCATCGCCACGGGACAGCGCATCCAGGCCGGCGCGCAGCTCAATCCGGAACTGACCTATGAACAGGACGATTCCTTCGGCTCCGGCAGATATCGCGGGACGCGATCGGCCGAGACCACGCTCCAGATCAGCCAGGCCTTCGAGCTGTTCGGCAAGCGGGAGGCCCGGGTCGCAGCCGGGCAAGCCGGCATCGAAGTCGCCGCGATCCAGCGCAAGGCCGTCAGGCTCGAGGTGCTGTCGGAGACCGCGATCGCCTTCCTCAGCGTGCTCGGCGCACAGCGGCGCATCCAGATCCTGGACGAGCAGATCGCCGCGATCGATCAATTGACGCCGCTCCTGCGTCGCCGCGTCGAGGCTGGGGCCTCCTCGCCGGCCGAGACCGGCCGCGCCGAGGTTGCCTCTGCCCTGGTGAAGGCCGACCGCGAGCGCTTCAAGGCGACGCTGGCCAGCGCCCGGCGCGAGCTTGCGGTGCTGATGGGAGATCCCACCGCGAAATTCGGCGAGGTCTCGGGCCGGCTCGACACCACGGGACGACCGCCCGCGTTCCAGGCGGTGGTCGCCGCCATCGACGCCAATCCGCAACTGGTGCGCTGGACGGCCGTGTACGCCCAGCGCAATGCTGAGCTGCTGCTGGCACGTCTCAGGCCTTACCCCGACGTGCGGATCGCCGCCGGCTGGCGCCATTACAACGAGACCAATGACGATGCCGTGCGCTTCACCCTCTCGGTGCCGATCCCCGTGTTCGACCAGAACCAGGGCAACATCCTCTCGGCACAGGAAAGCCTCGCCAAGACCAAAGCCGAGCGCGAGGCCAACCGCAACACGCTGATCGTGATCGCCGGGCGGGCCTACGATTCGCTGCAAGGCTCGCTGCGCGAACTGGCGATCTTGCGCGAGACCGCTATCCCCAAGGCCGTTGAAGCGTCCGAGGCGATCGCGCAAGGCTACGGCCAGGGCCGTTTCACCTTGCTCGAGGTGCTCGACGCCCAGGCGAGCGTCACCCAGGCGCGGCTGCGGGAGCAGGAGGCACTCCAGAACTTCCACGCGGGCGTTGCAACCATCGAAGGCCTCGTCGGCAACCCCTTCACGCTGGCGCGGGAGAGCGCACGATGAAGACGTCCTCTACACTTCTCGTCGCCATCCTTGCCGCCGTACTCGGCGCTTACGGCTATTCCCTGCTCGCGCCGGGCAAGCCTGCGCACGGCGAGCATGCCGAGCACTCGGAACACAAGAAGCCGAACGACCATGTCGAGCAGGATGAGCACGGTGCCGATCGCATCCGCATCTCCGACGTCAAGCTCGCGGCCGCGGGCGTCACGCTGGCAGAGGCTGCGAGCGCGACACTCACCGACACGCTCGCCTTCAACGGCATCCTGCGCGCCAACCAGGAAGCGGTGGTACAGGTGACGCCGCGCTTCCCGGGCCTCGCCAAATCCATCCAGAAACGCATCGGCGACAAGGTCGGCAAGGACGATCTGCTCGCCGCGATCGAGAGCAACCAGAGCCTCACCGTCTACGAGCTGAAGGCGCCGATCGCCGGCACGATCATCGAGCGACAGATCTCGCTCGGCGAATACGCTTCCGAGCAGAAGCCGGCCTTCGTCGTCGCCGATCTCTCCACCATCTGGGTCGATCTGTCGATCTACCGGCAGGACCTCCGGCGCGTTCGCCTCAATGACGAGGTGCTGATCGATCCCGACGACGGCCGTGGCGAGATCAAGGGCACGATCTCCTACATGGCGCCGATCGGCTCGAGCGAGACCCAGACCGCACTCGCCCGTGTGGTGCTGCAAAATCCGGACGGCCGCCTGCGCCCCGGACTGTTCGTCACGGCACGGCTGATCCTCGCCGCCCGCGAGGTCGCGGTCGCCGTGCGCCGCAGCGCGATCCAGACGCTGGAGAACCGGACCATCGTGTTCGTCCGCGAGGACGGCGACAAGATCGAGGCGCGCCCGGTGGAGCTTGGCGATTCCGATCCAAGGTTCGTCGAGATCAAGGCCGGTCTTGCGGCCGGCGAGCACTACGTCGCCGAAAACAGCTTCGTCGTGAAGGCGGAGATGGGCAAGGGCGAGGCCGAACATGATTGAGCGCCTCATCGCCGTCTCGCTGCAGCAGCGCTGGCTGGTCCTCATATTCGCGCTCGGCGCCCTCGCCTTCGGCGCCTGGAATTTCCAGCGCCTTCCGATCGACGCCGTGCCCGACATCACCAACGTCCAGGTCCAGATCAACACCCGCGCGCCCGGCTATTCGCCGCTGGAGACCGAGCAGCGCATCACCTTCCCGGTCGAGACCGCGATGGGCGGCCTGCCCAAGCTCGACTACACCCGTTCGCTGTCGCGCTACGGCCTCAGCCAGGTGACGGTCGTCTTCAAGGACGGCACCGACATCTTTTTCGCCCGCCAGCTGGTCGGCGAGCGCATCCAGCAGGTGAAGGACCAGCTTCCGGTGGGCATCGAGGTCGCGATGGGGCCGGTCTCCACCGGGCTCGGCGAAATCTTCATGTACACCGTCGAGGCGAAGGCGGGCGCCAAGACTCAAGGCGGCCACGACTATTCGCTGACCGATTTGCGCACCGTGCAGGACTGGATCATCCGGCCGCAGCTTCGCAACGTGCCGGGGGTGATCGAGGTCAACACCATCGGCGGGTTCGAGCGGCAGTTCCATGTCCTGCCCGACCCGGGCAAGCTGATGGCCTACCGGCTCGGCTTTCGCGACGTCATGACGGCCCTCGCCGCCAACAATGCCAATGTCGGGGCCGGCTATATCGAGCGCAACGGCGAGCAATATCTGGTTCGCTCACCGGGTCAGGTCGGCAATGTCAGCGAGATCCAGGACATCGTCATCGGCTCGCGCGGCGGCAATCCCGTCCGGATCAGGGACGTCGCGCGCGTGAGAGAGGGCCGCGATCTTCGCACGGGAGCGGCGACGTGGAACGGCGAGGAGACCGTGCTCGGCACCGCCATGCTGCTGATCGGCGAGAACAGCCGCAGCGTGGCGCGCCGCGTCGCAGCCCGCCTGGAGGACATCGGCAAATCGCTGCCCGACGGCGTCGTGACGCGGACCGTCTACGACCGCACCGATCTGGTCGAGGCCACCATCCGCACGGTCCAGAACAATTTGCTGGAAGGCGCGGCGCTGGTCGTGGCCGTGTTGTTCCTGATCCTCGGCAACATCCGTGCCGCGCTGGTCACGGCCTGCGTCATCCCCCTGTCCATGGCTCTGACCATCACCGGCATGGTCGAGACCAAGGTCAGCGCCAACCTCATGAGCCTGGGCGCGATCGACTTCGGCATCATCGTCGATGGCGCCGTGATCATCGTCGAGAACTGCCTGCGCATGCTGGCCGCCGCCCAGCGCGAGAAAGGCGGGCTGCTGACGACGCCCGAACGACTGCGCGCGATCCTGCGCGGGTCGAGCGACGTCATCAAGCCGAGCCTGTTCGGAACCTTGATCATCGCGGTGGTCTACCTGCCGGTGCTGACGCTGACCGGCGTCGAAGGCAAGATGTTCACGCCGATGGCGCTGACCGTGCTGATGGCGCTCGGCGCCGCCGTGCTGTTCTCCGTCACCTTCGTGCCGGCGGCCGTTGCCATCTTCGTCACCGGCAAGGTGTCCGAGCACGAAAACCTGTTCATGCGGGCGGCGAAGCGCGCCTATCTCCCCCTGCTTCGGTTTGCCATCGACAACCGGGCCGCCGTCGCCATGATGGCCGTCGTCATCGTGGTCGCAAGCGGCATCGCCGCCTCGCGCATGGGCGGCGAGTTCATTCCGAGCCTGGACGAAGGCGACGTCGCATTGGCCTCGATCCGGATTCCCGGCACCAGCCTCACCCAATCGCTGGACCTGCAGAAGGCGCTGGAAAAGCGCATCGTGCGGATCCCTGAGGTGAAGGAGTTCTTCACCCGCATCGGCACCGCGGAGATTGCGACCGATCCGATGTCGCCGGCGCAGACCGACGGCTACGTCATGCTGAAGCCGCGCGCCGAATGGCCCGACCCGGACAAGTCGAAATCCGAGGTGATCGAGGCCATCGAGCATGCCGCTGACGAGATTCCCGGCAGCGCTTATGAAATCTCCCAGCCGATCCAGTTCCGTGTCAACGAACTGATCTCCGGCGTGCGCACCGATGTCGGCGTCAAGATCTTCGGCGACGATCTCGACATCCTGCAAGGGGCTGCAAAGCAGGTCGAGGCCGCAATTCGCGGCATCCGCGGCGCCAGCGACGTCAAGATCGAGCAGGTCGCGGGCCTGCCGATCCTCACCGTCCGGCTCGACCGCCAGGCGCTCGCCCGCTACGGGCTCAGCATCAGCGAGGTGCAGGGTATCGTCGAGATCGCGGTCGGCGGCAAGTCGGCCGGCAAGCTGTTCGAGGGCGATCGCCGCTTCGACATCGTCGTGCGCCTGCCCGAGCATTTGCGCGGCAATCTCGAGGCCATCAGGGCCATCCCGATCCCGCTGCCGCCCGGTGAGGAGGCCGGCTCCGGCGCTGCCGTTCGAACGGCACTGGCCACCTCCCCGCTCACCCAGATGCGCTACGTGCCCCTGTCCTCGGTTGCGACCGTCGATGCGACGCCCGGTCCGAACCAGATCAGCCGGGAGAACGGCAAGCGGCGCATCGTCGTCACGGCCAATGTCCGCGCGCGCGACCTCGGCTCCTTCGTGTCCGAGGCGGAAGCGGCGGTGGCGGAGAAGGTCAAGCTGCCGCCGGGCTATTGGATCGGCTGGGGCGGGCAGTTCGAGCAGCTGGTCTCGGCGACCAAACGGCTGACGATCGTGGTGCCGGTGGCGCTGCTGCTGGTGTTCCTGCTGTTGTTCATGGCGATGGGATCGGCGGCGGATGCGGCGCTGGTGTTCTCCGGCGTGCCGCTGGCGCTGACCGGCGGCGTTGCTGCGCTGCTGCTGCGCGACATCCCGCTGTCCATCAGCGCCGGTGTCGGCTTCATCGCCCTGTCGGGCGTCGCCGTGCTCAATGGCCTCGTCATCATCGCCTTCATCGAGCGCCTGCGCAGCGAGGGGCATTCCGTCGTGGATGCCGTACGCGAGGGAGCGCTGACGCGGCTGCGGCCGGTCTTGATGACGGCCCTCGTCGCCTCACTGGGCTTCGTGCCGATGGCGCTCGCCACCGGCGCCGGCGCCGAGGTGCAGCGGCCGCTTGCGACCGTGGTGATCGGCGGCATCCTCTCCTCGACGGTGCTGACATTGCTGGTGCTGCCGGCGCTCTACATGCTGTTCCGCCGTGACGGGGCAAGTGAAACGCCTACAATGGCGTCTGATTTGGCGACTTCCCGGGAGCGTTAGGATTGGCCGGCCACGACCACCACGGTCATCACCACCATGATCATGGCGACCATACGCATGGTCATGGTCACGACCACAGTCATGGCCATGATCACTCGCATGTCCACGCGCCCGCGAATTTCGGCAAGGCCTTCGCGATCGGCATTTCGCTCAACATCGCGCTGGTCGTGGCCGAAGCGGTCTACGGCTATATCGGCAACTCCACCGCCCTCCTCGCGGACGCCGGCCACAACCTGTCCGACGTGCTCGGCCTAGTCGTGGCCTGGGGCGCCTCGATCGCGGCGCGGCGGGCGCCGAGCGGCCGCTTCACCTACGGCTTTCGCGCCTCCACCATCCTGGCGGCGCTGGCCAATGCGGTGTTCCTGCTGGTCGCAACCGGCGCGATCGGCTGGGAGGCGATTTTGCGCCTGCGCGAGCCGGAGCCGGTCGCAGGCGTGACCGTGATGGTGGTCGCCGGCATCGGCATCCTGATCAATGGTTTCACGGCCCTGCTGTTCGCGAGCGGGCGCAAGGACGACATCAACATCGAAGGCGCGTACCTGCACATGGCCGCCGACGCCGCGGTCTCGCTCGGCGTCGTGGTCTCCGCCGCGCTGATCATCTGGACCGGCTGGCTCTGGCTCGACCCCGTCACCAGCCTCGTCATCTGCGCCACCATCCTCTGGAGCACGACCAGCCTCTTGCGCGGCTCCATCGACATGTCGATGGCAGCAGCGCCCAAGGGCACCGACCTCGCCGCGATCAGGGCGTTCCTGCTCGCGCGGCCCGGTGTCTCGGCGATCCACGATCTCCACGTCTGGCCGATCTCGACCACCGAGACGGCGCTGACCTGCCACCTCGTCATGCCCGCCGGCACCGGCGATGCGTTCCTGATGGAGACGGCGCAGATGCTGAAGACCGCCTACCGCATCGGCCACACCACGCTTCAGGTGGAAACGCATCCCGACAACGGCTGCGCGCTGGCGCCCGATGATGTGGTTTGAGGCGGCACAGCCCCGTCCACGTCGTCATCGCGAGCGCAGCGAAGCAATCCAGACTGTCGCCGCGGAGGGACTCTGGACTGCTTTCGTCGCACGCGCTCCTCGCAATGACGCGGAGAGAGCGCGGTGCCCTACCCAGCCTTTGCCGTCACGATCCAAATCGCGCCCTGGAGCGCCACGCTCTGCCCCTTCAGGAACGGTGCGAGCGCCTCGCGGATCGAAGCCTTGGCAGCTTCATATGTCTCCGGCGGATGGCCCTGGAGTGCGCGGCTGGCGGGGCCGATCTGGAGAGCGCCGTCCACGGCTGCATCGAGGCCGCCGCCGATGGCAACGTCCATCGCGAGATCATGCGGCTCCATCGCCACGCCTGTGAAGCCTGCGCCTTTGAGAATTCGCATCACACGCTCTTCCGAGGCGAATGCGAACGGGCCCGGCTCCTCCGGCCCGACCGGCGGCATTTTGGGCACGTGTTTGTAGACCGCCATCAGCGGCGCCATCATCCAGGGGTTTTCCTTCGGCTCGCGCCAGCAGACGAAGGCGAGCCTACCGGTCGGCTTCAGCGCGCGGCGGAGATTGGTGAAGGACGCAACGGGATCGGCGAAGAACATCACGCCGAAACGCGAGGCGAGCAGATCATAGCTCGCCGGCTCGAACGGATGAACCGTCGCATCCGCCAGCGCGAAATCGAGCGGCAAGCCTTTCGGCGCCAGCGAACGCGCCTGGGACAGCATCGGCTCAGAGACGTCGAGGCCGAGCGCGAACCCGTCGGGCGCCACTGCCTTCGCGAACGCGAACGTCGTCGCACCGGAGCCGCAGCCGACGTCGATCACGCGCTCGCCCGGCCCGGGCTTGGCGCGGTCGATTAGCACATCGGCGATAGGCCCGAGCAACTTCTCCTGGACCGCATGGCGATCGGCCCAGCGCTGCCCGCCCGGGCCGTTCCAATAGGCGATCTGGTCGGCGTTTTGCTCATGTCCGCTGGGCTGTTGCATGATGTCTCCGGTCATTCCCTTTCGCGATGCCCGTCCGTCGCGGTTCTACAACCGCACACCGGCGATATCACGTTGGGATGTCCGGCGCACCCCTTCCCGGAACCGGAGCTGGCTGCGCCGGTCTCCTACGCGACGCTGCGGGCCCAGCCAGCCCCCTTGCCATAAATGCCTCCAGACCCGAAGCAGCCGATCTCGTGCCTGCGCATTACGGCCGCATTGGTTTCACCGAACGGACACATCGGAATCAGATGCCAACCAGATTTCCTCGATAGGTTCGCCGTTCCTCAAACTGGAAAGGCATGACCATGCGCAGCTTCACGGCATCCGTCATCATTGCAGCTCTCTCGCTCGGAACACCGGCTCTGGTGCAGGCACAGGGCGCATCGTCGCAACCCGGCGAGGAACAGTCGTCGACACAGTCCAGCACGGTGATCCGGAGCATACAGGTTGTCGACGTCAAGGAATTGCAGCCGGCCGTGCGGGCGAAAGTCGATGAACTCGTGGCGCACACAACCGATCAAGACATCCAGTCGCTCCGGCAGTCCATCGACGCCACGCCGGAGGCAGCGTCCGTGCTCAAGGCCAAGGGCTTGAGTTCGTCACAAGTCGTCGCGATCAACATCGCCGACGGGGTTCTGACGATGTTCACCAAGACGGCCTGACAAGGGAATTGCCCTGCACCGGGCCTGCTGCAGGGCAGTTCGCCGCCAGCGGGAGAACTGTGACCAAGCCGCCGATTGGGGCCAGTTCGCCCGCGCTCGGCTCTTGCTTCGTCACCCGCCGGGGCGCTAAAGAGGCGCACTTGGGCGGTTAGCTCAGCTGGTTAGAGCATCTCGTTTACACCGAGAGGGTCCGCGGTTCGAATCCGTGACCGCCCACCAGCCTTCGCTCGCTTCGCGAACTGCGGCTCGGCAAGCCAGCACCGCAAGGTCATGAGCGCGAAGCAAGCGAAGGCTGCCGCGCCGAAGCCCAACGGGCGTAGGCGGGCTGCTGCCGCCGCGAGCCTGGCTCGACAAGCCCACCTCAATCCCCCGGCCTTCCTGGCAGCAGCGGCACGGCATCGATCCACACTGCTGCGGACTGGCACCAGATCTGCCTCACCGGCCGCAGCTTGTCGCGCTGGCGGATCGAGCCCCAGCGGATCCCCCAATCGTCCGCCTGATCGCCCTCGCCGCTGGTGAACAGCGGGGAACCGCAGTCCGCGCAGAAGTGCTGGAAGCGCATCCGGCCGTTGTCACCGCGTTTGCCGTAGATTCTTGGCGTGCCGCCGGTCAGGCGGACGTCGTCCCTGGTGCAGACGGCCGTCACCCGGAACGGCGAGCCGGTCAGCGCCTGGCAGTCGGTGCAGTGGCAGACCGAAACCGCCTCCGGATCGACCTCGGCCTCGAAGGTGATTGTCCCGCAATGGCATCGCCCGTCGACCTGCATCGCCCTCGTCTCCCTGCCCCCATAAAAAAACGGCGCCCGAAGGCGCCGTTTTATCATCATTCCGAGCTGCGATCTCAGTGAGCGGTCAGGCCGCCGGCGGCTTCATCGCCGTCCGGCTTCACCGTCACCTTGGTGTCCTCTTCCCAGACGATCGGCACGGGCTTCTTCACCAGCGCCTTGGCGACGACGTCGTCGAGGCGCGAGACCGGGATGATCTCCATGCCGCCCTTGATCGCATCGGAAATCTCCGTGAGATCCTTCGCGTTGTCCTCGGGGATCAGCACCGTCTTGATGCCGCCGCGGGCCGCAGCCAGCAGCTTCTCCTTCAGGCCGCCGATCGGCAGCACGCGGCCGCGCAGCGTGATCTCGCCGGTCATCGCGACATCGTGGCGGACCGGGATGCCGGTCATGACCGAGATGATCGCGGTGGCCATGGCGACACCCGCGGACGGACCGTCCTTCGGCGTCGCGCCTTCCGGCACGTGCACGTGGATGTCGCGTCGATCGAACATCGGCGGCTCGATGCCATAGTTGATCGCGCGCGAGCGGACATAGGACGCCGCCGCCGAGATCGACTCCTTCATCACGTCACGCAGATTGCCCGTGACCGTCATCTTGCCCTTGCCGGGCATCATGACGCCTTCGATGGTCAGCAGCTCGCCGCCGACATCGGTCCAGGCAAGGCCGGTGACGATGCCAACCTGCGGCTCGCTCTCGATCTCGCCGAAGCGGTACTTCGGCACGCCGAGCAGCTCTTCCAGAGTCTTCTCGGTGACCTTGACCGCCTTCTTCTTGGAGATCATCAGCTCCTTCACCGCCTTGCGGGCGAGTGTCGAAAGCTCACGCTCCAGGTTACGCACGCCCGCTTCGCGGGTGTAGCGGCGGATCAGAAGCAGCAGTGCGTCGTCGTCGATCGCGAACTCCTTGGAATCCAGACCGTGCTTGGACACCGCGTTCGGGATCAGATGCTTGCGCGAGATCTCGACCTTCTCGTTCTCGGTGTAGCCCGCGATCCGGATGATCTCCATGCGGTCCATCAGGGGGCCCGGAATATTGAGCGTATTCGCGGTGGTGATGAACATCACGTTGGACAGATCGTAGTCGACCTCGAGATAGTGGTCGTTGAACGTCCCGTTCTGCTCGGGGTCGAGAACCTCGAGCAAGGCGGAGGACGGATCGCCGCGGAAATCGGCGCCCATCTTGTCGATCTCGTCCAGCAGGAACAGCGGATTGGACGACTTGGCCTTGCGCATCGACTGGATGATCTTGCCGGGCATCGAGCCGATATAGGTGCGGCGGTGACCGCGGATCTCGGCCTCGTCGCGCACACCGCCGAGCGAGACGCGCACGAATTCGCGCCCCGTCGCCTTCGCGATCGACTTGCCGAGCGAGGTCTTGCCGACGCCGGGCGGCCCGACGAGGCACAGGATCGGTCCGGTCAGCTTGTTGGCACGCGACTGCACGGCGAGATACTCGACGATGCGCTCCTTGACCTTCTCCAGCCCGTAGTGATCGGAGTCCAGGATGGCTTGCGCCTGCTCCAGGTCCTTCTTCACTTTGGACTTCTTGTTCCACGGGATCGACAGCAGCCAATCCAGATAGTTGCGCACGACGGTCGCTTCCGCGGACATCGGCGACATCTGGCGCAGCTTCTTCAATTCATGCTGCGCCTTCTCGCGCGCTTCCTTGGAAAGCTTGGTCTTGGAGATTTTCTCTTCGAGATCGGCGAGCTCGTCGCGACCGTCGTCGTCGCCGAGCTCCTTCTGGATCGCCTTCATCTGCTCGTTGAGATAATACTCGCGCTGGGTCTTCTCCATCTGGCGCTTGACGCGCGAGCGGATCCGCTTCTCGACCTGCAGCACCGAGATCTCGCTCTCCATCAGGCCCAGCACCTTCTCCAGGCGCGTGGTGACCGACAGCGTCTCCAGGATGCCCTGGCGGTCGGCGATCTTGACGGCGAGATGCGAGGCAACGGTGTCGGCGAGCTTGGCGAAATCGGTGATCGCCTGAACGACGCCGACGACCTCGGCCGAGATCTTCTTGTTGAGCTTCACATAGCTCTCGAAGTCGGACACGACCGAGCGTGCCATCGCTTCGGCCTCGACCGACTTCGCATCGGTGTCGGCGAGTGCAATGGCGGTGGCTTCGTAATAGTCGGCGCGATCGGTGTACTTCTGAACGCGCGCACGCTCGAGCCCTTCGACCAGCACCTTCACGGTGCCGTCGGGAAGCTTCAAGAGCTGCAGCACGCTGGCGAGCGTACCGGTCTCGTAAATGGCATCGGGCGCCGGATCATCGTCGGACGCGTTCTTCTGCGTCGCGAGCATGATCAGCGCATCGTTCTTCATCACCTCTTCGAGCGCGCGGATCGACTTCTCGCGGCCGACGAAGAGCGGAACGATCATGTGCGGGAACACGACGATGTCGCGCAGCGGCAGCACGGGATAGGCGTGCGTTTCGCCATGAACGATGGTTGGCCGGGGTTTTGGATTAGTCATGGCCTTTTCCTTTTGCTTTACCCCCTCGCACGCAGCCCGCTGATCATGCGCAACCGCCACAAGGTGCCGAATTGATCCGCAAGGCCGGTCGGTCCTCTACGAGTTGGACCGGCTCGCCGGATCGGAACTGAGGCGAATCTGGAAGAGAATTTTCGCTCGCCGCCGACATTAGGTGGCTATCGACCCGGGGGGTGTCAAGTCATCGAAAAACACGCGCCATCAGGCGCTTACGCAACGCGGTAAGCGACGCAACACCGGCTGCGGAGATACACTTCCGCAGCCCGACTTGGGGATACAATTGCAGCGTTCCGGCCGCCAGATCAGGCGCTGGCGTTCTCGACGGCGCGATCGGACCGATCGGCGTAGATGTAGAGCGGACGCGCCGTTCCTTCCACGACTTCGCGGGAGATCACGACTTCTTCCACACCTTCCAGGCCCGGCAGGTCGAACATGGTCTCGAGCAGGATCGCCTCGAGGATCGACCGCAGGCCGCGCGCGCCGGTCTTGCGCTCGATCGCCTTGCGGGCAACCGCGCCAAGCGCCTCGTCGGCGAAGGTCAGCTCGATGTTCTCCATCTCGAACAGCCGCTGGTACTGCTTCACCAGCGCGTTCTTCGGCTCGGTGAGGATCTTCTTCAGCGAGGCCTCGTCGAGATCCTCGAGCGTCGCCACGACGGGCAGACGGCCGACGAATTCGGGGATGAGGCCGTACTTCAGGAGATCCTCGGGCTCGACGTGACGGAAGATCTCGCCGGTCCGGCGATCTTCCGGCGCCATCACCTGGGCCGCGAAACCGATCGAGGTCGACCGTCCGCGTGCCGAGATGATCTTCTCGAGGCCGGCGAACGCGCCGCCGCAGATGAACAGGATGTTGGTGGTGTCCACCTGCAGGAACTCCTGCTGCGGATGCTTGCGGCCGCCCTGCGGCGGGACCGAAGCCACCGTGCCTTCCATGATCTTGAGCAGCGCCTGCTGCACGCCCTCACCCGACACGTCGCGCGTGATCGAGGGGTTGTCGGACTTGCGGCTGATCTTGTCGATTTCGTCGATGTAGACGATGCCGCGCTGGGCACGCTCGACATTGTAGTCGGCGGCCTGAAGCAGCTTCAGGATGATGTTCTCGACGTCCTCGCCGACATAGCCGGCTTCGGTCAGGGTCGTCGCATCCGCCATCGTGAACGGCACGTCCAGGATCCGGGCGAGCGTCTGCGCGAGCAGCGTCTTGCCCGAACCGGTCGGACCGATCAGCAGGATGTTCGACTTCGCGAGCTCGACGTCGTTGTGCTTGGTCTGGTGGTTGAGGCGCTTGTAGTGATTGTGCACCGCGACCGACAGGACCTTCTTCGCATGGCTCTGGCCGATCACGTAATCGTCCAGGACCTTGCAGATTTCCTTCGGCGTCGGAATGCCGTCGCGCGACTTGACCAGCGAGGATTTGTTCTCCTCGCGGATGATGTCCATGCAGAGCTCGACGCACTCGTCGCAGATGAAGACCGTGGGACCCGCGATCAGTTTGCGGACTTCGTGCTGGCTCTTGCCGCAGAACGAGCAATATAGCGTGTTCTTGGAGTCGCTCGTGCCGACCTTACTCATTCATGTCTCCGTCCGCGGTTCGATCCCGTTCCGCTCGATCGCTCCATTCCGACACGAAGGCCGGCATGAAGCTTAAGTAGAGCAAATTCCGTACCAAAAAAGACCCTACGCGTTACACACCGTGCGAATCACGGCAGCTCGATTCTCCGCGATCATAGCCGATCAATCGTAGCCAACCATGCTGTCACCCGACTATCAAGAATTCGCTAATCGGGGGTCGTCGGCTACCCGTGACAATACCGTGATTTCCGGTCTTGGCACGGGCGAAGTGATCGAAATCACCCCGACGTTGCTGGATTGCCACGAAAAACAAGCACGAAAGCGGAACTTTCTGCCTGCCGCAGGGCGCAAAACCGCGTTTTGCAACGCGCACACGCGTCCATAGCGTGAACGCCACCCTGATGGTGCGAGACGATCCCAAGCGGCTGCCGAGGGATCGCGTCGCGTTCCAGTGGTGCTACGGGGTCTTCGTTCCTGCCGCTTCCTCAGCGCGCTTGTCGATGACCCTGTCGACCAGGCCGAACTCCTTGGCGTCGTTCGCGGTCAGGAACTTGTCGCGTTCCAACGCGTCCTCGATCGACTTGTAGGTCTGGCCGGTGTGCTTCACGTAGATTTCGTTGAGCCGCTTCTTCAGGTTCAGGATTTCCTGGGCGTGCAGCATGATGTCGGTGGCCTGGCCCTGGAAGCCACCGGAAGGCTGATGCACCATGATGCGCGCGTTCGGCAGCGAGAAGCGCATGTCCTTCTCGCCGGCGCAGAGCAGCAGCGAGCCCATCGAGGCGGCCTGCCCCGTGCACAGCGTCGAGACCGGCGGGCGGATGAACTGCATGGTGTCGTAGATGGCAAGACCCGACGTCACCACGCCGCCCGGCGAGTTGATGTACATCGAGATTTCCTTCTTCGGATTTTCCGCCTCGAGGAACAGGAGCTGAGCGACGACCAGCGTCGACATGCCGTCCTCGACCGGCCCGGTCAGAAAGATGATGCGCTCCTTCAGCAGGCGCGAGAAGATGTCGTAGGCGCGCTCGCCACGGTTGGTCTGCTCGACCACCATGGGCACGAGGTTCATGTAGGTTTCAACCGGATCGCGCATGAGTCACCTAGGGTTTTCGGAGACGGACACCGCCGGGCAGGCTTGCCAGTCTGGCTGGATTTGCCGGGGCGGATGGACGTCCTGTGATGCAGGAACTTGGGTAAGAAGCAGAAAGGCTACCGACAGATATAGCCCAATTCGCTCCTGACAAGTGCGGAGCGCATTAAGGCTTAATCCGTCGGGCAGTTGAAGCTGATTCGCACAAAGAGGCCCAGTCGGCCATCTGGCTAGCTGGGCCTCTTTGCCGATCATCCTTAATAGGAGACTATCTCAAACCCTTCAGGCGGCGGTCTTTTCAGCCTCGTCGTCCTTGTAGAGATCCTCGCGCGTGACCTTCTTCTCGGTCACGTTGGCGAGTTCGAGGATGAAGTCGACGACCTTGTCCTCATAGATCGGTGCGCGAAGCTGGGCCAACGCCTGGGCGTTGCTGCGGTAATAGTCCCAGACTTCCTTCTCGCGGCCGGGCATGGAGCGCGCGCGCTCGATCACGGCGCGGCCGACCTCGTCGTCGGTCACGGAGATCTTGTTCTTCTCGCCGATCTCGGAGAGCACGAGGCCGAGCCGCACGCGGCGGTCGGCGATCTTGCGATACTCTTCCTTGGCAGCATCCTCGGTGGTGTCCTCGTCGGCAAAGGTCTTACCGGCGGAATCCATCTCGGCCTTGACCGAGTTCCACATCAGATTGAACTCCTCGTCGACCAGCGAGGGGGGCGCCTCGAAGCGGTGCGCTTCGTCGAGGCGGTCGAGCAGCGCGCGCTTGACGCGCTGGCGCGTCGCGCCGGCGAACTCGGCAACCAGACGCTCGCGCGCGGCTTCCTTCAGCTTGTCCAGCGATTCGAGGCCGAGCGACTTGGCGAACTCGTCGTCGATCGCGAGGTCCTGCGGCGCCTCGATCAGCGTCGCGGTGGTCTCGAACTCGGCCGGCTGGCCGGCGAGCTTCTCGTTCATGTAGTTCTTCGGGAACGACACTTTCAGCGTGCGCGTCTCATTGGCGCCGATGCCGATCAGCTGCTCCTCGAAGCCGGGAATGAAGGTGTTGGAGCCGATGGCGACCTGGATGCCCTCGCCGGTGCCGCCCTCGAAGGCTTCGCCGTTGATGCTGCCCTTGAAGTTGATGGTGACGCGATCACCCGAGGCGGCCTTGGCGCCCTCGCCCTTGTCGGCAAAGCTGCGGTTGGTATCGGCGATGCGCTTGATCGCCTCGTCGACGTCGGCGTCGGTGACGTCGGCGACGGGCTTCTCGACCTCGAAGGTCTTGAAGTCGGCGAGCGCAATCGAAGGCACCACCTCGATCGCGACCGTGTAGGTCAGATCGGTCTTGCCGCTCAGCAGCTCCTCGACCTCGGCCTGCTCGCTCGGCATGGTGATCTTCGGCTCGGTCGCAAGGCGGAAGCCGCGCTCGGAGAACAGCTGCGTGTTGGTGTCGCGGATGGTCTGGTCGATGGTCTCGGCCATCACCGAACGGCCGTAGACCTTCTTCAGGTGAGCGACCGGGACCTTGCCGGGACGGAAGCCGTTGATGCGGACCTTGTCCTTGAGGTCAACGAGCTTGGCACCGGCCTTGGCGTCGAGATCAGACGCGGGAACGCTGATTTTGAACTCGTGCTTCAAACCTTCCGAGAGGGTCTCTGTGACCTGCATGGCGTCCAATCTTCTTCTCTTCGGCCCCGGCGCGCATGCGTCGGGACGCTGTCATCAATCGATCCGGCGCGAGGCAAGCGCCTCAACGCCGGTGCTTCATTGGACCGGCTCCCGGCGGACGAACATCCGCACGAAAGCAGGTCTCGTAATCCGTGCAAACGCGATAAGCGCTTGGTGCGGGCGGAGGGACTCGAACCCCCACAACTTTCGTCACTGGAACCTAAATCCAGCGCGTCTACCAGTTCCGCCACGCCCGCGTGAAGTTGCATCAAGACCGGCCGCGATGCCGCGGGCGGCCGGGCTTATAGCATGTGCCTGACTGTTCGCAGCAAAAAAATGGCCCGATGGAGGCAGGCTTTACGTAGGCACGACGGCTGGACTTATCCAGCGCGCCGTGGTCCGGATCGGCCGATGAAACCTGGGATCTTCGACCCGACCCGACGCGATCTTTTGGCCGGACTTTCGGCAGGACTTGGCGCCTCGGCCGCCGGGCTGTTGGCGGGTGGCGCAGGGCCGCTCGTGACCGCCCAGCTCGCGCTTCAGGCAAGGCCGTCAACGCTGGCTCTGAGGCCGGGGCAGCCGCCGACCCCCATCTGGGAGCTCGCCGCCGCAAACCATCTCAGGGACGTCCGTCTGAGGCGTGGCGACCGTTGCGAAGTGGTGTTTCGGAACGACCTGCCTGTGCCGCTTGCGCCAGTCTGGTACGGCCTCAGCGGGGGAGCCCCGGCCGACCCGCTCCGGGGCCGCGCCCCTGCGCCGCCAAATGCGGTTGAAACATCAATCATTTCAATTCCCAATGCCGGAACCTTGCTGGCCGACTTCCGCCTGTTCGAGGACGACCTGAAGCAGCCGACGCGCCCGCGTCCGATCATCGCGGCCGAGGCCAGCCCGGTTGCCGTCGACCGCGACGAGGTTCTGCTGATCGAGGAATGGCGCCTGCGGCCGGATGGCACCGCGGTCCCACCGGGCCAGGCCCCGAACGACGCGGCGACGCTCTACACGATCAACGGACAGACTTCATTCGAACTCTCAGCCCCAAGCCATCAGCGGCTGCGGCTGCGCTTTATCAACGGCTCGCAACGTACTGTCCTCGCAATCAAATTGGAGAGCCACGACGTCCGCGTGATGGCCTTGGACGGGCAGCCCGCCGAGCCGTTCTCAGCCCGAAACGGCGCCCTGGTGCTGGCACCGGGCGCACGCGCCGACGCCTTCGTGGATGCGGCCACATCGGCCGCATTGCTGCTGCATGACGGCAAGGAGGCGCGCCAGGTCGGCCGTCTCATGATATCAGGCACACTGGAACGGCGCGCGCCGCCCCCGCCTGCACAGTCGCTCCCGCCGAACGACCTGCCCGAAAAACTCGACCTGAAAGGCGCCCTGCGGTTCGATGTCGCGCTTGGCGCAACCGACGCCGGCTGGATCCGGCCTGCGGCCTTCTCCACCGCCTCGACGCCGGCCTTCCGCTGCCGGCCCGGCCGCACCGTCGTGCTGGCCCTGAAGAACCCTGCCCCCGCAACCACCGTCTTCCACCTGCACGGCCCGCCCTTCCGCCTGCTCGACAGGCTCGACGACGGCTGGAAGCCCTACTGGCTGGACACGCTCGCGATCGAGCCCGGCCAGACCCAGCGCATCGCGTTCGCGCCGACCTCTCCCGGACGATGGCTGATCGAATCCGTCGCAACCGACTGGGCCGCGCCACGGCTGGTGCGATGGTACGCGGTGGAGTGAGGCGCGCGGTTAAGCGTGCGGCTTGGCGGTGAGTTCAATTCCAAGAGCCTTCATCACCGCGATCGTCGTCTTGAGCGTCGGGTTACCGTTGGTGCTGAACGAACGATAGAGTTGCTCACGCGACAGGCCCGTGTCTTTGGCGATCTGCGTCATCCCTTTGGCGCGAGCGACGACACCAAGCGCATGCGCGATATAGGCAGCATCCTCGGTCTTGAATGCCTCCTCCATGAAGATGGCGATGGCCTCGTCGGACTGAAGGTCCTCGGCTGGATCATAGGTCGTCAGCTTCTCGCCCATCTTACTCGCTCCACGTCTCGGCCAGGCGCTTGGCCGCCTTGATGTCTTTCGCCTGCGTGCTCTTGTCGCCACCGCACAGCAAAACGATGATGAGGCTGCCCCGCTTCTCGAAATAGATGCGATAGCCGGGGCCGTGATGAATACGCAGCTCGCTTACTCCGTCGCCCACCGACTCAACATCACCGGCATGTCCTTGAGCTAACCGATCCAGTCGCGAGGCGATCAGGGCCTTGGCGCGCTCGTCTCGGAGCCGCGATCGCCACTTCCGAAACGTTTCAGTCTGCTTGAGCTCAACCACATGTAGTTTTTAGACTACAATCCATCAAAGATCAACTGGCGCACGCGTCCAGAGGTAGCGGACGTCCGGCTCCCGCTCCTCGTTCCGCGCCCCGTCCGTCTGCTCGACCAGTTCGAACCCGCGCGCCTCGTAGAAGCGTCGCGCCGTTGCGTTGCGCTGAAAGGTCCAGAGCTCCAACCGCTCGCAGACGCCCTTGGCGACGTAGAGGAGCTCGGTGCCGACGCCCCGGCCTTGGGCGGTCGGAAGCACATAGAGCTGCTCGACGCAGCCCTCGCGGAGCGCGATGATCCCGCTCAGTTCGCCATCGTCGAAGCATCCCCACACCCGGCACGTCGGAGAGACACGCTCGCGATAGAACCAGCGATCCTCGTCCGGCGTGTGCAGCCCGGCGAGCCACGGCATCGCCCGGTCGAACGCGATCCGATGCACCCGCGCAGCTGCGCCCATATTCACGAGCGCGAGCTGTCTAAGCACTAATACTCTACCCCCAGCGCAGAATAGATCCGCCGGTGCACGGCCGGCAGCGTCTCGGTGAGGTCTTCCGCGATCAGGCCCGGTCCCGCCTCGCTTGCCGCCTCGCCATGCATCCAGACGCCGATGCTGGCGGCTTCGAACGCCGGCACGCCCTGCGCCAGCAGTCCTGCGATGATGCCGGAGAGGACGTCGCCTGCGCCGGCGGTAGCGAGCCAGGGCGGCGCGTTGGCGGCGATGGTGGCGCGGCCGTCGGGAGCGGCGATGGTGGTGTCGGGCCCCTTCAGCAGCACGACGGCGCCGCAGCGCTCGCCGGCGGCGCGCACGCGCTCCAGCTTGGAGCGGCCCGGATGCTTGTTGCTGAGGTCGGAGAACAGGCGCGGAAACTCGCCTTCGTGCGGCGTCAGCACCACCGCATTGTCACCTGAGGACTTGATCGATTCGAACAGGCGCTCGGGGGTTGCGGCAAAGCTCGTCAGCGCATCGGCATCGAGCACCAGATGACGCTGCGCGCTCAACGCGGTGTGGACGAGATCGCGGGTGCGCTCACCGATGCCTGCGCCGGGACCGATGATGCAGGTGCCGTAGCGCTTGTCGCCGAGCAGCTCGCCGAACTCGATCGCCGTGTCGACGGGACGAACCATGACGGCCGTGAGCGCGGCCGCGTTGATCGCGACTGCATCGCGCGGGCTCGCCAGCGTCACCAGGCCCGCCCCTGCCCGCAGCGCGCCGCGCGCTGCCAGCCTCGCCGCGCCGGTCGCCGTCGCATCGCCCGAGACCGCCAGCACATGACCCCGCGCGTATTTGTGGCCGTCCATGCGCGGCACCGGAAAAGCGCCACCCCAGAAATCCGGATCGTTCTCGAAAGTCTGCGGCGCGATCTCGTCCAGCACCTGCGCGTCGATGCCGATGTCGGCGACGCGCACACGGCCGCAATGCATCCGGCCCGGCAGCAGCAGATGCGCCGGCTTCTTGCGGAAGAAGGTGACGGTCTCGGTGGCATTCACCGCCGCGCCCATCACCGCCGCGCTGGTGCCGTTGATGCCGCTCGGCAGGTCGATCGCGAGCACCGGGGCGCCGTTGGCGTTGATCGCCTCGATCATCGCGCGCGCCTCGCCGTCGACAGGACGGCTGAGGCCGGCGCCGAACAGCGCGTCGATGATCAGCGCGGGCCGTCCGATCGCCTGCGGGTTGAACGGAAGCAGCGGATGCTTCCAGCCGCGCGCGGCGGAGGCCGCATCGCCCTGGAGCTGGTCGCGTTCGCACGCCGCGATCACCGAGACCTCGCGGCCCTGGGCGGCGAGCTCGGCGGCTGCGACAAAACCATCACCGCCATTGTTGCCGGGCCCGGCCACGATCAGGATCGGCCCCTCCTCCACCAGCGCCTGGGCAGCATCAGCGACCGCCTGGCCCGCGCTGAGCATCAGCTTGAAACCGGGCGTGCCGGCCGCGATGGCGAGCTGGTCCGCGCGCTGCATTTCGGCGTTGGTCAGAACTTCCATGCCACTTCCCTAGTACAATCGCCTTTTCAACAGGCATCTTCCGTGCCGATCCGACGCGGGGAACAACGATCTGCACACATATTGAACCGTTTGCCTATTTCGTAGTCTTCGGTATTTTGTGCAGGTCGGCGCCACACTCAGAGATGCTCGTTAAAAGGCTGATAACGCTTCAATAATCAGGGCATTTGCAACTTGGCATAGACCCTGCTTTCGAGGAAGCCGCTTCGGTCCGTCGTGCTCACTGGCATTTATCAGGGTGTCGCCGGCCGTTGTAGGCCGGACAGGTCAGGGATCCCGGCTTAGCGAAGACAAGATCGTGCGTTGAGAGAAGCGCATCCTGACGAAGACGTTGCATTTTGTTCGAAAGGCCGGGAGGCGCGCAGTGAAGAAAATCGAAGCCATCATCAAGCCATTCAAGCTCGACGAGGTGAAGGAAGCGCTTCAGGAAGTCGGCCTTCAGGGCATCACCGTCACCGAAGCCAAGGGGTTTGGCCGGCAGAAGGGGCACGCCGAGCTGTACCGCGGCGCAGAATACATCGTCGATTTCCTGCCCAAGGTGAAGATCGAGATCGTGATCGGCGACGATCTGGTCGAGCGCGCCATCGACGCCATCCGCCGCGCCGCGCAGACCGGGCGCATCGGCGACGGTAAGATCTTCGTCTCCAACATCGAAGAGGCGATCCGCATCCGAACCGGCGAATCCGGGCTGGACGCTATCTGAACCGGGTGCTATCCCGAATTTTGCGACACTCCGACTAGAAATAAGGCTGCTTCGGCGGCCTGATTTCGTTTGTGCGGTCGCGCAAAACTCGCTCGAGCGAGAATAATTTTGCTCATCTGGAAACCGACCCGCAGAGCCAAAAGGGGTATGCATGAAGACCGCCAAAGACGTCCTGAAATCGATCAAGGACAACGACGTCAAATACGTCGACCTGCGCTTCACCGATCCGCGCGGCAAGTGGCAGCATGTGACGTTCGACGTCAGCATGATCGATGACGACATCTTCGCCGAGGGAACGATGTTCGACGGCTCCTCGATCGCCGGCTGGAAGGCGATCAACGAGTCCGACATGTGCCTGATGCCCGACCCGGTCACTGCGACGATCGACCCGTTCTTCGCCGAGACCACCATGGTCATCACCTGCGACGTGCTCGAGCCGACCACCGGCGAGCCCTACAACCGCGACCCCCGCGGCATCGCCAAGAAGGCCGAAGCCATGGTGAAGTCGATGGGCGTGGGCGACAGCGTGTTCGTCGGCCCCGAAGCCGAGTTCTTCGTGTTCGACGACGTGCGCTATTCCGCCGATCCCTACAAGACCGGCTTCCGCCTCGATTCCTCGGAGCTGCCGACCAACTCCGACACCGAATATGAAGGCGGCAATCTCGGCCACCGCATCCGCACCAAGGGCGGCTACTTCCCCGTGCCGCCGCAGGACTCGGTGCAGGACATGCGCTCCGAGATGCTCGGGGCCATGGCCAAGATGGGCGTCAAGGTCGAGAAGCACCATCACGAGGTCGCCTCCGCCCAGCACGAACTCGGGATGAAGTTCGACACGCTGACGCTGATGGCCGACCATATGCAGATCTACAAATACTGCATCCACCAGGTCGCGCATATCTACGGCAAGACCGCCACCTTCATGCCGAAGCCGATCTACGGCGACAACGGCTCGGGAATGCACGTGCACCAGTCGATCTGGAAGGACGGCAAGCCGGTGTTCGCCGGCAACAAATACGCCGATCTGTCGGAGACCTGCCTGCACTACATCGGCGGCATCATCAAGCACGCCAAGGCGATCAACGCCTTCACCAACCCGTCGACCAACTCGTACAAGCGTCTGGTCCCGGGCTATGAGGCCCCCGTGCTGCTCGCCTACTCCGCGCGCAACCGCTCGGCCTCCTGCCGCATCCCCTACACCGCTTCGCCGAAGGCCAAGCGCGTCGAGGTGCGCTTCCCCGATCCGATGGCCAATCCCTATCTCGGCTTCGCCGCGATGCTGATGGCCGGCCTCGACGGCATCAAGAACAAGATCGATCCGGGTCCGGCGATGGACAAGGACCTCTACGACCTGCCGAAGGAAGAGCTGAAGCAGATCCCGACCGTCTGCGGTTCGCTGCGCGAGGCGCTTGAAAACCTCGACAAGGACCGCGGCTTCCTCAAGGCCGGCGGCGTGTTCGACGACGACTTCATCGACGCTTACATCGAGCTGAAGATGACCGAAGTCGCCCGCTTCGAAATGACCCCGCACCCGGTCGAGTTCGAGATGTACTATTCGAACTAAGCGACCCGGACTTCATGCGACAAGCAAAAGGCGCTCCGAACGGAGCGCCTTTTCGTTTCAGCGATATTGAAATCGAAGCTCCCGACCTGCCGTCAAGGCGGGTGAAAAGCTGGATCAAGCCGAGCCGGACGATTGGCTGGCGCGCCTTCGCTTCGTCCGCATGGCGGCCGTGTCGCTTGCGTCTCGGACACGTCGGCTTTCGTTCTGCATCTGACTCCACTTCGTTCTCAAAGAACAAATCAGATCCGCAAAACAGCCACGGACCAATTCCTACCGATTGGTTTATTTCACCCGAGATTTCGGACGCGCATTGGATGGGTGGCGCAGTCGTCACTCTTGTCCAACAAGCGCAGCGTAAGGATGGCGAACGCGCGGCATCGTCACTTGTCCGGAAAGTTGACGCCGATCTCGGTCACGACGGGCGCCCATTTCACCAGCGCCGCGTTGTCGGAGGCCGCCTTGACGCCGTCACCGGACAACGCTTTCGGCGCGCCGGTCTTCCCACCGAAACGGATCGTCATCCGGCAGCCACCTTGCATCGGACGTCCGAGCGCCCCGCCCTTCCAGTCGGTGACGAAACCGCCATAGTCCCATTCGAAGCCGCTGACGAGGAACGGCTTGCCGTTGGCCTTCTGCACGTCGGCAAGGGAGGATCCGATCGTGACACCGGCGACGTTCCACAGACTGGGCCTGCCTGCATCGCGCAAGGTCAGGCCGGAGGCGCGCCCGGCCTTGTCGTCGGTGAAGGCAATCTCGATGCGACGGTCCCTCGCCTTCGGGAACAGCACGACCCCCTTGTAGCGTTCGCCCTCGGCGCCAGGCACCTCCTGCACCACGGCGTCCTTGCCGTAGCGCTGTTTCAGGCTCTTCTCGGTGTCGTCAGGCGCCACCGGCGACGTGCAGGTGATCGGCCCCTCCTGCGGCGGCGCGGTTTGGGCCGATGCGGAGAACGCAGGCAGGAGCAGAGCGATGGCGGTGATGATGCGCGTCATCGGATGCAATTCCAATTTGAGAAACGCGTTGGATGGTCGCGCGTAGGGATGATCCGGCGCCCAGGATTGAACGAAGCGAAGTTCCGCCGATGAAGATGTCCTCAGCGGACAACGCCTGCCGCGTCGTCATCGCTTGGGATGAGCCAGTCGAGCCCGATCAGGCAAACTTCGAGCAAAACGAAAGCGACAATGCCGCCGAACCAGCCGAAGAACACGATGGAAAAGGTCCCGAGCAAGATTGCGCAAAATACGTCGGCAAGCACCTTGCAGATGCGGAAGTCTCTGTCTTGTCCAGATGGGAAATACGGCATCGGGCTCTCCTAATGCTGCTCCGGGCTCGGATTTAGCCACAGCACGAGGTGACCGTCTACTCCACCGGCCGATTTCACGCACAGAGCAAACGCGGAGCCCGCGAAGAGTGCGATCTGAAGGAGCGATGGGCCCCCAGGCGCCTAGGTAGGTGCCTGTGATGGTACCGAGGATGAAGCCGACGATGATCACGCAATAGCCGAGACCGCCACGAATGGGACCGAACAACTGCCCCATCGAATCCGGCATGTCCTCTGCGAGGCAGCATCGTTTGAGGATCGTGCCTAACGCAATTCAGGCGCTCGCTCCTGCGAGGAAGGCGCGTTCCGCTTCGGAGCAGAAAAGAAATCCAGCCAAGGCCAGCGATAAACTACGACGCGCGCTGCGGCGGCGGCGGCTTCCAACTCCCGTCGAGGATTTCCTGCCGCGGACGATAGAGCCGTATCGTGTAATTCCAGCCTTTCATGATCGGAAGGCAGTTCGGCGTCGCCTTGCCGCAGCCGCCGAACTGTATCACGACGGCGCCGCTCGGGTCGGGCGTCGCCGTGAGGTTGTTCAGAGAATACGCGTCGAGCGCGTTCTTCTGGAAAAATCCTTTCTCGTTATAGAGGCTGACCGACCAGAACCCGTCGACCGGCACGGCCTTCAAGGTGAGGCGATAGACGCCCTTGCCGTCGTTTTGCGGCGGATGATAGCTCTGATAATCGGCCGCGCTGCGTGGGTTGCCGCCCCATCCGATCGCGGTGCCGACGAGATGATCGAATGGGTCGACCTCGCCTTTCCTGCCGAACCGGTCGACAACGCCGCCCAGCGAGCCGAGCGCTTCGAGGGAGCTGCGCGCCTTATCCTGCGATGTCTTGTCCCAGCGCGGCACCTCGAACTTGCCGGCAGACGCCTGTTCGACCTTGATGCCATCCTGGATGACATTCGCAGCCTTCACGTCCTGCGGGCTTGCCGAGTCCACGAGCGTGCGAATGATGACGTAGACGTAGCGTGTTCCCACCCTGTCCTTTGAATAGGTGAACGTGCCAGGACCGTAGACGACATCCGTCGTGTAATGTTCCTGGGAGATCACCTGCATCGACATGAAGCGCTTGCCGGCGTCCGGCAGCGTGATCGTGACCGGCGCGGCGTCGAGATCGAACACACCGGACGAATAGAGCGTGTCGCGGTTCATGCGCACGACGTCCTGCTTGTCGATCGATGCCACCGCGCGGCGGTGCCGGAGCTTGCCGAAGGCGCCGTCGTCCACGGCAGCCTTGCGGAAATAGAGATCGGTCTCGGCGCGAACGAAATTGTGCACATTGACCATCTTGGGCGCTTGGTCCCCGATCTCGGCGGCGACGGCGGGGACCGCCAGCATTAGCAGCAGCGATAGACAGGCCACGCGGCTCATTTGGAGCCTCCCTTTGGAATGCCCATTTCCTCGTCGACCTCGTCCTCGAAGGCGCGCTTCTTGTCGGCGATGAAGCGGCGATATCCCTCCGGATCGATCCAGGCTTTCACGCCCTCCGTCCTGGCGCGCTCGCGCTTGCCTTCGAGGTCGTAATATTCATTGTGCTGCGCCAGCCAGATGTCGGGCCTGAGCATTTCGAGCGCATGGTGTGTCCGGCGGTAGTCATCGGCAATGCCGGGATAGGATGGACTTTTCGCCAATCGATAACCGGGATTGAAGCCGGCGCCGTCGGGGAAGGCAACGATCAAAGGCTTGCCGTCGACGACGAGGTTGGCGATCCAGGTCGTCGCGCCCCTGGTATGGCCCGGCGTGTGGTAAGCGGTCAGCAGCACGTCGCCCATCTTGATGGTGTCGCCATCGCGCAGGATGCGATCGACCTTGACGGGCGGATAGGTGAGATCATTGCCATACTTGAAGTCGTCGGCATCGCCGCTTTCCATCGCCGCGACGTCGTCCTTCATGACGGCAAGTTCGGCCGCGAACCGCTCCTTGAGCCAGGCAAAGGCACCGGCATGGTCCACGTGAGCATGGCCGTTGATCATGAGCTTGATGTCTTCCGGTTTGAAGCCGAGCTTACGGATGGAATCGACGATCATGGGCCCCGACGAAGGCATTCCGGTATTCATCAGAATGTGGCCCTCGGCGGTCGTGAGAAGAAAGATGCCGAGGCCCTTGGTGCCGACGAAATGGATTGGACCGACGATACTGACCGGCTCGGTCGGCTCCTCCCACTTCAGCGCCTTCTTCGCCAGCGTGACGAAGAGTTTGTTGTCGTTGGCGAGTTGCTCCTTGGTTGGAGCATTGGGAGGCTTGGTCTGTGCCACCGCCTGGGCCGTTGCGAGGTGAAGGACCGTAGCGGCGATCAGAATCGCACCAACTCTGTCTGGAGAAGCCATCGTCATCTCCCCGAGCCCGGGTCTGCGGTGCTCCCGAGCATAGGCGGAAATGCAGCGAATGGAAGTCCGCGCCGGCATCCGCAGAGCGATGGCTCCTCATGGCGGCCGCCCGCGAGGCGTCGGGCAAAACAGCGCGCTTCGCGATCGTCACGAGATGCGGGCTGGGCTTGCGGTGGACGCGGTAGCGCCGGCGCGACATGCCCGATGACAGGGCGGGCAACCGTGAGTCTTCAGGCGGCGACGTTGCGCCGCAGAGCCGGGAGCCCATTCCCAATGGTGCGCGAGTTTCGTTGCCGGTTTCCAGCCCGCGGTCTAGGATGGAAGAGACTGACTTCGGGCGATCGAACGAGAAGTTTGATGTCTGACCCCAGGGACGAGCAGGGTCGCAACGCGTTTTGGCAAAAGATGCTGTCCGGCGAGCACCCCACGCTCCGCCGCGGCCGCACGGTGATGCGCATGCTGTCGCCAACCGCGGACAACCGCTGCCGGCTCTGTTGCGTGGGTTTCGATGGCTTCACCGCGCCAGCCTTGCGGCTTGCGGGCTTTCGGCCGTGGCGGCGCAATCCGCACATCTGCGAGCAGTGCGAGACAGTGCTTGCCAAAGAGCGGGGCGGCGCCGAGGTCGAGATCGCGATGCTCTATGCCGACGTACGCGGATCGACCCAGCTTGCTGCGCGCATGGGCCCAACCGAGTTTGCGGCGCTCATGCAGCGTTTTTTCCGCGTGGCAACCGACGTGTTCGCCGAGACCGACGCCGTGGTCGACAAGATGGTTGGCGACGAGGTGATCGGAATTTTTCTACCTGGCTTTTCGGGCCGCGATTATCGTCAGCATGCGGTCAACGCCGGGCTCGCGCTTCTGCGCGCGACCGGACATGACGATCCCGCGGGCCCCTGGCTTTCCATTGGCGTCGGCGTGCATGCGGGCAAGACGTTTGTCGGCTCGATCGGCGTGGAGGACGGCAACTACCAGTTTGCCGCGCTTGGAGACCCCATGAACTTCTGCGCACGGCTGGTCGCAGCGGCCAGGGGCGGCGAGATCATCATCAGCCCGGCGGTCTGGGACGAAGCATCGACCGGCATCGCGGCCGAGCAGCGCAGCTTGCTTCTCAAGGGTTACCCCGCCCCCATCAACGCCTATGTCGCAAAGCTCACGCGTTGATGTCCAGTCGCTCCTGCGAGCCTTCGAGGGCGGTCCGCTATTGGCGCCGAGCGTGCCCTACGCCGCCGCCTTCTGCCGCGCGACCAGCGCTTCGCCGAAGGCCTCGAACAGCTTGCGGTTGATCGGATTGTGCTGGGGATCGTATTCGGCGTGCCATTGCACGCCGAGCGCAAAGGTCGGGGCTTCCGCGATGCGGATCGCCTCGATGGTGCCGTCCTCGGCGATGCCCTCGATCAGCACGCGCTTTCCGGGCTCCAATATGCCCTGCCCGTGCAGCGAATTCACCCGGATCTTCTCGCAGCCGAGCAACTGCGCGAATGCTCCGCCCGGCGTCAGGTCGACGTCGTGACGGTCGGCGAACACGACGGTCGGATCGGGATGGATCTCGCCGTTCTCGAGCCGGGGCATGCGATGATTCATGCGGCCGGGAATCTCGCGGATCTCGGGATGAAGCGAGCCGCCGAAGGCGACGTTCATCTCCTGGAGGCCACGGCAGATGCCGAACAGCGGAATGCCGCGGGATACGCAGGCGACCGAAAGCGCCAGCGCCACCTCGTCGCGGTGGATATCGTAGGGCTCGTGCCGCTCACACGGGTCGACGTTGAAGCGGGTGGGATGGACGTTGGCGCGGGCGCCGGTGAGCACGATCCCATCGACCACGTCCAGCAGCGCGCCGATATCGGTGATATCGGGCGCGGCCGCGACGATCAGCGGCAAGCCACCGGAGACCTCGGCCACGGCGCGCAGGTTTCGCTCGCCGACCATCTGGACCTGAAATCGATTTTCGACGCGATGGGAATTCCCGATCACGCCGACGACCGGCTTTCTCATCTGTCGTTCCGTGCCTCGCCGCCGCAGAAGATTCTCCAAAGATGCCCCTCCGATGGAACAAATTCAACAGAAGGGATCGCGGGACGGCAATGCTATTTTCGCGTAAAGGCCTCCCGGGCCTCGCCCTCGACGGGCAGGCCGGCGGCCTTCAGGGCGGTCGCCGCCGGATCGCCCTCCGCGGCCAGCCAGGGCAGTTTCTCGTTGATTCCGCGCGTCACGGGGTCCCCGAGCACCCCGCCGAAATCAATCGGCCAAAACCCGTTGGGCACGACCTCGGCCGTGATGCCGCGGATCGCATAGCCCTCGCCCAGCACCGCCTCCGCATGGTCGCCGGCGACAAGGCGCGCGGTCTTGGGATCATTGAGATCGCCAAAGCTCACGAGCACGGGAACGAGATCTCCCTGCACCGGAACGACGCCGGTTTGCCGGTGGATATCGTTGAACGCGACGCGGTTGCCGCGCGAGGCGCCATAGGCGCGGAGCGCGACATAGTTGATGTCGTCGAAGTCCAGCTTGGCGCCCTGCCGGTGCGCCAGCAAGGCCACCAGATTCCTCCCTTGGCCGAGGTCTTGGCCGAGGGCGACGAACACCGCCTCCCCGCGCATGGCGGTGCGGCCGCCGCGGTTATAGTTGCGGTCGGGCACGACGGCGAGAATGCCGGACGCGGACTTGATCCCGTCAGGCGTCGTCACCTCGACCGTGAGGCGGAATTTGTGGCCGGGCCGGTTGATGCGGATCTGGTCGCCGATCACGAGCACGGCCAGGAGCCCGAGCAGACCGACCCATTTGCTGATGAAGCTCAAGCCGCCCCCATTGTTCTTCCTCATGGCTCTGCACCGTCAGCGCGCCGGCGTCAAACCAGCGCGTTGACGCGGTCTTGATCGGAAGTGCGTTTGTCGAGAGAGTGCAGCGCGCACTGCGCTGAAAGGACCCGATGTGACCATGTCGAAAGATGAACGCTCACGGACCCGCGGCGACCTGGCTTGGGCGATCTCGGTCGGGGGCATCGGCGTCGTGCTGTTTACGGCAATGCTGCTCTTCACCTGGTATTTCGCCGCCACCTTGCTCCTGATCTTCACCGGCATGCTGCTCGGTCTCGGCCTCAACGCGCTGACCATCGCTCTCGGCCGCCGCGTGCCGCTGCCGCATGCGGTGCGACTCACGATCGTGTGCACCGCGCTCGCCCTGATGCTCGCCGGCATCGCCTATCTCGGCGGCGCCACCATCGCCGAGCAGGCTTCGCTGCTGAGCAAGACCCTCAAGTCGCAGCTCGTCAACGTCAGGTCCTTCCTCGATAGCCACGGCATCGACACCAGCTTCTTCGATCTCGGCAACGGTGCGTCGGATTCGTCGGTCAGTGCGTCATCGGAGGCGACGCCCTCGCCGGCAGCGCCCACGCGCGGTCCCTTGCCCGGCGCGGGCGCGCTGGCCTCCAGCGGCGGCGCGATCGTGAGCCAGACCGTCAAGCTGCTGCTCGGCACCATCCACGGCGTCGGCAACATCTTCATCGTGCTGTTCCTGGGCTTCGCCTTCGCCGCCCAGCCCGCCGTCTATCACGACGGCCTGCTGTTCCTGGCACCGGCGAGGCACCGCACCCGCGTCGCCCTCGTCATCGACCGCATCGCTGAGACATTGGAGCGCTGGCTGATCGCGCAGATCGTCGTCATGCTCGCGGTCGGCGCCGTGACCTGGATCGGGCTTGCCCTCATCGGCATCCCCGGCGCGTTCATCCTGGGGATTCAGGCCGGCCTGCTCGCCTTCATCCCGACCGTCGGGGCCATCATCGCCGGCGTGATCGTGGTGCTGGCAAGCCTCGCTTCGGGCTGGATCCCGGCGCTGTCGGCCTTTCTGCTTTTCATGGGCGTTCACGCCATGGAAAGCTACGTGCTGACGCCGATCCTGCAGCGGCAGGCGCTCGACATCCCGCCGGCCACGCTGTTCGCGTTCCAGATCGTGCTCGGCGTCGTGTTCGGAATCTGGGGCCTGGCACTGGCGTTGCCGCTGGTCGCCATCGCCAAGGTCATGATCGACCACTTCAAGACGTATGAGGAGGCGCCGCCCCTGGCCGAGGCGGCGTAATACGTCATGAAGCAGATCAGGTCGTCAGCACGGTCTCGGTGTGCTCGACCTCAGGGGGCGAGGCAAAATACTGGCCGACGAGACCGCGCCATTCGGTGAAATTCTCCGAGCCGCGGAAATCGACGGTGTGGTTCTCCAGCGTGGCCCATTTCACCATGAGCCGGTAGCGCTGCGGCTTCTCGATCGATTTGTGCAACTCGAAGCCGTGAAACCCCTTCGAGCGGCCGAAAGCGGCCTTGGCCTTGGCGACGGCGGCCTCGAAGTCCTTCTCGCTGCCCGGCTTGACGTCGATTTGCGCGATCTCGGTGATCATCGGTTTCCACCCGTTTTTGTTCGATGGGCGTGTCTACCGCAGCCGGCCAAAAAGAAAAAGGCGCCGAAACGGCGGCTTGGTCGGCCAAAAAATGCAGGTCTCCTGATGCAGGTCACTCAGACCAGCAGCAGAACCGTGCCCGTCACGATGAGGGCGCAACCGACGAACAGCACGAGCGGCCAGTGGCTGCGGCGGCTTTGCGCGTAGCGTCCCTGCGCGCGGCGCTCGCTGATCAGCGCGCTCTCATATTCATCCGCGGTCGAGAACAGACAGGCGAAACCGCTGCGCGCCGACGCTGCAGCGGCTTCGAGCGACATCAGGGCGGCTTGCGGGTTCTGTCGACGGATCGATTCCATGACCGCAATGGTAGGGATCGAATGGTAAACAGAAGATTTACCGCAATGCCGCCTTGCGTCTTTAGGCGGTAGCCGGCCGCGCCTGCGGCGCACCAATCCGCGCCGCGCTCTGGCGGCGCCAATTCTCCAGCGACAGCGGCAGCTCCTCCGCCGCCTCGACGCGGTTACGGCCGCCGCGCTTGGCCTGGTAGAGCGCGGTGTCGGCCGAAGCCAGCAGCACCTCGAGCTCGGTGCCGGCCGGACCGCCGGCGACGCCGATGCTGACGGTGGTGTCGACCGGGCCCTCATCGACCACGACGCCGGAGGTCTCGAACGCTTCGCGCACGCGCTCGGCGACCAGCACGCCCTCCTCCAGCGAACACGGCAGCAGCGCTGCGAATTCCTCGCCGCCGATGCGGCCCGACAGGTCGGTGATGCGCAAATTGCTGACGACGACGGTCGAAAACAGTTTCAGCATCTCGTCGCCGGCCGGATGGCCGAAACGATCGTTGATCGACTTGAAGTGGTCGATATCGAAGATCATCACGGTCACGGGACGTCCGGCCTTGGCCTCGCGCTCGATCACGCGACTGCAAGCTTCCGAGAAGCCGCGCCGGTTGAGCATGCCGGTCATGGGATCGGTGGATGCTGCGGTCCGGTGGGCGGTGACGGTGCGCTCGGACACCAGCATGAAGATCACGAACACGGTGCCGACGGCATAGAGCACGAGCTCGACCGCGAACACGGTGACCCAGATGCTCGAGGAGAAGCCGGCATCGTACGGGCGCATGAAGCTGCCGATCAAAATCGGCAGCATCAACACGCAGCCGTGCACCACCGGCACCACGAAGGCCGGCCAGCGTCGCTGCAGGCTCTTGCGCCGCTCGTTCCAGAGCTCGCTTGCGGTCAGCGCCGCATAGACCGAGAGGATGCCGGCACCGGCGATCATGCGCAGCATGGATGCCGCAGGATCGAGCAGCGTGACGGCGGCGACCCAGGCGAGCGCGCCGAGCACGAGGCCTGGCCAGTTCGGCTTGCGGCCGTGGAAGACGCGCGCCGCATTCCACACCATGCCGCAGGCGACGAAGCCGACCGCATTTAACGCGAGATAGAGATGCGGGCCCAGCCTGTCGCCGGCCGCGGTCCACAGCGCAACGGATGCGGCACCGAGTAGATAGGCGGTGCCCCACCATTTCAACGCAGGACTGTTTTCCTGCGTGCCGAAAAACACCATCATGGCGCCGAGCAGTGCGGCAACCATGGTGGCGACCAAATAGAGCGTGATGCTATCGAGCGACATCATGTCGGCCCCCTTTAGAACATAGCAGTTGCGCGACCGGCCCGGCCGGTTTGCGCGCCCTTCCGAATGCAACGCTAGGTCCTGCGAGTTCCATTCAGGTTTTTGCGCCGCCCCAAGTTTTCGGGAAACACTCCATCAATTTGCGTACAAACGAACAACAAAAAGGGCGCCGAAAACAGCGCCCTTTTGCATCTCATTGGAACCGCTTTCGCGGCGAATATGACCGAAGCGATTAACGCTTCGAGAACTGGAAGGACCGGCGGGCCTTGGCCTTGCCGTACTTCTTGCGCTCGACCACGCGCGAGTCGCGGGTCAGGAAGCCGCCCTTCTTGAGCACGCTTCGCAGCTCCGGCTCGAAATAGGTCAGCGCCTTGGAGATGCCGTGGCGGACCGCGCCGGCCTGGCCGGACAGACCGCCGCCGGCAACCGTGCAGATCACGTCGTATTGGCCGGAACGCGCGGCCACGGAGAACGGCTGCTCGATCATCATGCGCAGCACGGGACGGGCGAAATAGACCTCGACCTCGCGCGAGTTGACGGTGACCTTGCCAGCGCCCGGCTTGATCCAGACGCGGGCGACCGCGTCCTTGCGCTTGCCGGTGGCATAGGCGCGGTTGAACTTGTCGACCTTCTTCTCGTGCTTGGGCGCGTCGGGCGCGGCCGCCGTTTTGAGCTGCGAGAGCTGGTCGAGCGACTGGATGGATTCGGCCATGTTATGCGGCCCTCGTGTTCTTGCGGTTCAACTTGGCGATGTTGATCTTCTCGGGGGTCTGAGCCTCGTGCGGATGATCGGCGCCGCCGTAGACACGCAGGTTGCCCATCTGCACGCGACCGAGCGGGCCACGCGGGATCATGCGCTCGACGGCCTTCTCGAGCACGCGCTCGGGATGCTTGCCCTCGAGGATCTGGCGCGCGGTGCGCTCCTTGACGTGGCCGACATAGCCGGTGTGCTTGTAGTAGGTCTTCTGCTCGCGCTTGCGACCGGTGAGGACCGCATGCTGCGCGTTGATGATGATGACGTTGTCGCCGCAATCAACGTGCGGGGTGTAGGTCGGGAGGTGCTTGCCGCGCAGGCGCATGGCGACGATGGTGGCGAGACGGCCGACGACCAGACCCTTGGCGTCGATCAGCACCCACTTCTTCGTCACCTCAGCCGGCTTTGCCGAAAAGGTTTTCATGTCAGAGTTTCCGTGGACGGGGAGCATCGGCGCGAACACCGCACCGGACTGCGCGGGTTCTAGAGAAGAGACGCGCAACGGTCAATGGCCGAAGATGGAAATTATATCTGCAATATCAGCTACTTAAAAATATGGTGCGATATTACCTGCGAAAAGCTCAAACATTTGGAATGGAATAGGTCGAGGTGACATGGGCGATCGGATCGGGCGAGGTGCCGGACAACAGCTTCACTTCCCCGACCGCCAGCCGCTTGCCGAGCTTGAGCAGCCGCGCCTCGGCCAGCACGTCCTGGCCGGGCTGGCCCTTGCGCAGGAAATTGATGTTGAGATTGGTGGTCACGGCGAGCCCGATCGGCCCGATCGCCGACAGGAGCACCACGTACATGGCGAAATCGGCGAGCGCCATCAGCGTCGGGCCGGACACGGTTCCGCCCGGCCGCAGCATCCTTTCGCTGTAGCGCTGGCGCAAAAGGCAGGTCTGGCCGTCGGCGCTTTCGATCATGATGTCGTCGCCGCTGAAGGCCTGGGGAAACTCATGGCGGAGAAACTGCTCGAGCTCCGCCACGCTCATTTTCGCTAACGCCATGCTGTTCCCACCCTCGCTTCACGTTCCCTGTTACATTAAGTTATCTGCGTCATCCAAACGCAATAATCCAACGGAAACGCTCGATGTCCGGCCAGGCCGCCCGCGCCCCCTCCCCGCAACCGCCGATCCTGCTGCGCGAGACCGCAGGCTCCATCGCGGTCCTGACCCTCAACCGCCCGGCCGCACGCAACAGCCTGTCGGAAGCGATGATTGCCAGCCTGCATGCCGAGCTTAACGAGATCCGTGACGACAAGGCCGTCCGCGGCGTCGTGATCGCGGCCAACGGCCCCGCCTTCTCCGCCGGCCACGACATGAAGGAGCTGACCGCGCGCCGCACCGACCCCGATCGCGGCCGTGCGTTCTTCGCCGAGATGATGAATGCCTGCAGCGCGATGATGCAGGCGATCGTGCATCTGCCAAAGCCGGTGGTCGCTGCCGTCCAGGGCATCGCGACGGCGGCGGGCTGCCAGCTCGTGGCAAGCTGCGATCTCGCCATTGCCTCTGACGCAGCGCACTTCGCCACCCCCGGCGTCGACATCGGCCTGTTCTGCTCGACGCCGATGGTGGCGCTGTCGCGCAACGTGCCGCGCAAGCAGGCGATGGAGATGCTGCTGACGGGCGAGCCGATCCCGGCGGTGCGCGCCCGCGAGATCGGACTCGTCAACCACGTGGTGCCCGCCGGTACCGAACTCGGTGCCGCGATCGAACTCGCGCAACGCGTCGCGCTGAAATCTGCCTACACCGTCAAGCTCGGCAAGGAGGCGTTCTATCGCCAGGCCGAGATGAGCCTCGCGGACGCCTATCGCTATGCGGCCGAAGTGATGACCGAGAACATGATGGCGCGAGATGCCGAGGAAGGCATCGGCGCGTTCATCGAGAAGCGCACGCCGGCATGGCGGGACGAGTAACTGCAACTTCTTGCACCGTCATTCCGGGGTGATACGAAGCATCGAGCTATGGTGCGCAATTGCGCACCTGAGAATCTCGAGATTCCGGGTCGGCTCTTCGAGCCGCCCGGAATGACGAATGAAGGATCACATGAACCACGACGCCTATCCCGACAATTACATCCGCGGCATCCTCAACAGCGTGAAGTCGATCGCGATGGTCGGCGCCTCGCCGATCAATGTGCGGCCGAGCTATTTCGCGTTCAAATATCTGGCGCAGCGCGGCTACGACATGATCCCGGTCAATCCCGGCCATGTCGGCAAGGAGTTGCTCGGAAAGCCCTTCGTCGCCTCGCTCGCAGACATCGGCCGTCCCATCGACATGATCGACATCTTTCGCAACTCGAGCCACATCATGCCTGTGGTCGAAGAGGCGCTCACGCTCGATCCGCTGCCGAAGGTGATCTGGATGCAGCTCGGCGCGCGCGATGAAGCGGCCGCGCTGAAGGCGGAATCGGTTGGTATCAAGGTGGTGATGAACCGCTGCCCCAAGATCGAATATGGCCGCTTGTCGTCCGAGATCTCCTGGATGGGGGTGAACTCGCGCACGCTCAGTTCCAAGCGCGCGCCGGCACCGACGCAGGGCATGCGGCTATCCCTCAATCGGATGAGTGTCGGCGGTGGCGAGACCGCAGCATCGGATCGCGCCGCCAAAAACAAGACCGAGCAAAGCTGACGCAATCACGAAAGATTCCTTTCGCGAACGCGACAATGCGTAGCACGATCATGCCCAAATGGCATTGATGTGAAGCGGCACCTTGACGGCGGGCACCGCGCCCATCAGCATGCCGCGCGATTTCAGACCAAAGAAAACAGGACGCCCTCAATGAGCGATCGCCTTCCGGGATTTTCAACCCTCGCCGTGCATGCCGGTGCACAGCCCGACCCCACCACCGGTGCGCGCGCGACTCCGATTTATCAAACGACCTCGTTCGTCTTCAACGATGCCGACCACGCCGCCTCGCTGTTCGGCCTGCAGGCATTCGGCAACATCTATACCCGCATCGGCAATCCCACCAACGCTGTGCTGGAAGAGCGCGTCGCGGCCCTCGAAGGCGGCACGGCTGCGCTTGCGGTGGCCTCGGGCCACGCCGCGCAGGTCGTGATATTGCAGCAACTGCTCCAGCCCGGCGACGAGTTCATCGCCGCGCGAAAGCTCTATGGCGGCTCGATCAACCAGTTCACGCATGCGTTCAAGAGCTTCGGCTGGAACGTGGTGTGGGCCGATCCCGATGACATCGCAAGCTTCGAGCGCGCCGTGACGCCGCGCACCAAGGCGATCTTCATCGAGTCCATCGCCAATCCCGCCGGCAGCATCACCGACATCGAGGCGATCTCGACCGTGGCGCGCAAGGCCGGCGTGCCGCTGATCGTCGACAACACGCTCGCTTCGCCCTATCTGATCCGCCCGATCGACCACGGCGCCGACATCGTCGTGCACTCGCTGACGAAATTCCTCGGCGGTCACGGCAATTCGCTCGGCGGCATCATCGTCGATGCCGGTACCTTCGACTGGTCCACCGGCGGCAAGTATCCGATGCTGTCGGAGCCGCGGCCCGAATATCACGGCATCCGCCTGCAGGAGACCTTCGGCAATTTCGCCTTCGCGATCGCCTGCCGCGTGCTCGGCCTGCGCGACCTCGGTCCCGCGCTGTCGCCGTTCAATGCCTTCATGATCCTGACCGGTATCGAGACGCTGCCGTTGCGCATGCAGAAGCACTGCGACAACGCCAAGGCCGTCGCTGAATTCCTCGCGGGACATCCGGCGGTCGCCTCCGTCAACTATGCCGGCCTTGCCAGCGACAAGTACAACCAGCTCGCACGCAAATACGCGCCGAAGGGCGCGGGCGCCGTGTTCACCTTCAGCCTGAAGGGCGGCTATGACGCCGGCGTCAGCCTGGTGTCGAAACTGCAGCTGTTCTCGCATCTGGCCAATGTCGGCGACACCCGCTCGCTGGTCATCCATCCGGCCTCGACCACGCACAGCCAGCTCGACGATGCCGCCAAGGTGAAGTCCGGCGCCGGCCCCGACGTGGTGCGGCTCTCGGTCGGCATCGAGGACAAGGAAGATCTGATCGCGGATCTGGAGCAGGCGCTGGGGGCGTAAGATCACTCTCGTCACTCCGGGGCGCGCGACAGCGCGAACCCGGACTCTCGATATTTCCTTGCAAGCTCTAGATTCCGGGGTCGATCCTGCAGGACCGCCCCGGAATGACGGTCGCGAGACGACCGTCGGTTAACAGTCGTTAACCATATCTGCCGCATACATCGTCGCTGGATCGCCCTTTTGATTCGGAGCCGAAGATGTTGCGCTGGATGATGCCTGCCCTGGCAGTGACGCTGACGGTATCGGCTGCCGTTGCCGCCGACCTGCCGGCCACGCCGAAGCGGCGGGCCGCCGCTCTGCCGCAGGAGCCGCCGAAGGTCTATGTCGAGACCGATCCGGACGCCCTGATCTCGCCGGCCTATGGCATCGGCAGCTACATCCGCAACCTGCCGGGCACACCGCTGCTGCCGGGCTCGCACACGCTGCCGGGCTACTACGGCCGCCCGTGGAGCTACGATTATCAAGGCGCGTATTACGGCGGGAAGCAAGTCGATTATTTCTGGCGGCTGCCCTATGCCTGCGGAGTCTACGGCTATTGCTGATCCGATCAGCCGGCCTGACCGACCGGAACCGCGCGCGGCTGCGCGTGCGCCTGCTGGCGTGAAACGAGCCGTTCCACCTGCACCACCGCAAGCGTCAGCACCACGATCGCAACTGCCTGGTGCGACAGCGCAAGATCAATCGGCACCTGGTTGACCAGCGTGAGAATGCCGAGCACCGCCTGCAGGCTCACCGCCGCGAACAGCCACAGCGCACCGCTCGCAGCCGCCCCTGCCCGTGAGCGCACCGCGTCGATCGCGTGCAGCGCCGCCAGCGCGAACAGAAAATAGGCCGTCATGCGGTGCTCGAACTGCACCGTCAGCACATTGTCGAACATGTTGCGCCACCACGGCGTCTCGAACCACAGCCGCTCCGCCGACGGAATGAACGCGCCGTCGATCTGCGGCCAGGTATTGTAGGCACGCCCGGCGCGCAGGCCCGCGACCAGCGCGCCGAAATAGATTTGCACGACGGTGACGCAGAGGAGCAGCGCGCTCGTGAAGCGCAGGCGCGCCGACGCTGCGATCTGCGGCCGCTCCCGGAGCCGCCGCACCGTCCAGACGATGCCGGCGAAGATCAGCAGCGCCAGCATCAGATGCGCCGCCAGCCGATATTGCGACACCTCGGTGCGTCCCGAAAGACCCGAGGCGACCATCCACCAGCCGACCGCACCTTGCAGGCCGCCGAGCGCGAACAACAGCCACAGCCGCCGCTTCAATTCGCCGGACAGGCCACCACGCCACAGGAAGAACAGGAACGGCAAGAGATAGGCGACGCCGATGAAGCGGCCGAGCAAGCGGTGGCTCCACTCCCACCAGAAGATCTGCTTGAACTCGGACAGGCTCATGCCCGCGTTGAGCTCGCGATATTGCGGGATCTGCTTGTAGGCCTCGAACGCCTCGGACCACTGCGCCTCCGACAGCGGCGGCACGCTGCCCGTAACCGGCTTCCATTCGACGATGGAGAGTCCGGATTCCGTCAGCCGCGTCGCGCCGCCGACCAGCACCATCAGTGCAATCAGCGCGGCGACGACAATCAGCCACCAGCGCACGGCGCGATGCGGGTTGGTTGGAACGGAATTTGTCGTCATTTCAGGGGTTAAAACCAGGGCTTGAACCGGACTGCGTGCCCCTTATAGTCCCCCGCTCCCGCAGCGCAAGTTACGCGAAGGCCGCAAGCTCCCGCCATGACGATCCGCACCCGCAAGTTCCTCGGCGCCATCCTGCTCCTGGTGCTGGCCACCGTATGGGCCCTGCTCGGCATGGCGGCCGCGCAGATGCCCTGGATTGCCGAGTCCGGCTGGCGGCAGGCCATCTATTACGTCGTCGTCGGCATGGGCTGGGTGCTGCCTGCGATGCCGATCGTGAGCTGGATGCAGCGTCCCGATCGCGCCAGATCCAATTCGTAGCCTCTAGTTCGCAGCACCTGTCGGCTTCACCGGCGCAAAGGCGACGCCCGACACCAGCACGCGCAACATGCGCAGCGAGCGCACACGGCCGTCCCATGAAATCCGCGGCAGCGCCCGCAGATTGGTCCGCCCTTCCGCATCCACGATGCCTGATATCGTCGACACCGCGCTGGCAAAGCCGGCCTCCTCCGCCATCATGACGTGACTGCGCCGGAACGCGGCGCGATCACCGAACGGAAAGGCCAGATGGCGGATCTCGCGCCCGAAGGCCGCTTCGGCGACCGCCTTGCCCATCGTCAGCTCGCGGAGCGCGGCTGCGTCCTTCATGTTGGCGAGCACGGGATAATTCACGGTGGCGCTGCCGATCGTAACCAGCGGATCGGCCGCCAGCTTCGCCAGATCCTCCCAATTCATCGACGCCTCGCGCGAGAGCGCGGCGAGGTCGATCCGATAGCGCGTACAGAGATCGGCGATCGCCGCCGACAGATCGGCGGGCGGCAGCGAGCGCAGCCAGCTCTCGAGATGCGAAAACAGCGCCTGCTTCTCGGCACGATCGGTGACGACGAAGCGTTGCTCCTTCTCCGCCATCATCAGGCTGATGCGACTCTCGCGCGCGATCACCTGTTCGAGCCCGAGCCACCAGGCCTGTCCGACGCCGTCGGGAAAGGCGGTAGGTACGTAGACCGTAAAGGGCACGGCGTGATGCGCCAACGTCGGGTAGGCAAAGTCGATCAGATCCTTGTTGGCACCGTCGAAGGTGAGCGCCACGAAGCGCCGCTGCTCCGCCAGCGTCACCGCGCGCCGGCAGACCTCGTCCATGCCGAGAAAATCATACTTCCAGCGCTTGAGCGCGCGAATGGCGCGGTCGAGAAATTGCGGCGTGATCTCGTGCGCGCGCAGCGGCTGAAACCCGCCACGCCGCGGGCGCACCCGTTCAAAGCGCAGGATGGCACCGGCACCGCGACTGCGCAGCGCGGCCCGGCCGGTGAACCAGGCCAGTTCGAGGCGCAGCCGTTCCAGCCATCTGTCGTCGGATGCCAATATCCCACCCTTCGCGCCCGCGGGCGCCTGTTCCCGCTCCCATTGTCCTTACCCTTTGTTGACATTTCTTTGCAAAGGTCGGCCCTAGGCCGATTACGCAAATTCTTGATTTCTCGACAGGTTTCGCGAATGACCATGGCTGCGGCGATGCAAAGCCGGACGGCAGAAGCGCCAGCGCGGTCGAAAGCGGGCAGGATCGCGCATGTCGATATCGTCACCGATCTCGGCGCCGTCGAGGCGCTCTGGCGCGCATTCGAGGAGCCCGGCCATCTCTTCACGCCCTATCAGCGGTTCGATCTGCTGAGCCCCTGGCAGCGACTGGTCGGCGAGCGCGAGGGCGCGCGCCCGTTCGTCGTCATCGCCCGCGACGCCGAGCACAGGCCGCTCTTGCTGCTGCCGCTCTCGCTACGCCACGGCCACGGCGTGCGCACGGCCTGCTTCATGGGCGGCAAGCACACGACCTTCAACATGGGCCTGTGGAACGTGGAGTGCGCTGCGCAGACCACCAGCGCCGATCTCGAGGCGTTGCTTGCGCCGCTCGGTGAGCACATCGACGTGCTCGCGCTGACGCAGCAACCACTGCGCTGGCACGACCAGCAGAACCCGTTCGCACTGCTGCCGCGACAGAGCGCGATCAACGGCTGCCCGAAGCTGGTGATGGAGCCGGGCGTGCCGCCGGCATCGCGGATCAGCAATTCCTTCCGGCGCCGCCTCAAGAGCAAGGAAAAGAAGCTCCAGGCACTCCCGGGCTACCGCTATTACCTCGCCACTACCGATGCAGACGTCACCCGCCTGCTCGACTGGTTCTTTCGCGTCAAGCCGGTGCGGATGGCGGAACAGAAGCTCCCGAACGTCTTCGCCGAGCCCGGCGTCGAACAGTTCGTCCGCAGCGCCTGCCTTGCGCCGCGCGGTGAAGGCCGCGTCATCGACATCCACGCGCTCGAATGCGACGACGAGGTGATTGCGATCTTCGCGGGGGTCGCCGACGGCGAGCGTTTCTCGATGATGTTCAACACCTACACGATGTCCGAGCACGCACGCTACAGCCCCGGTCTGATCCTGATGCGCTATATCATCGATCGCTACGGCGAGCGCGGCTACCGCTCGCTCGACCTCGGCATCGGTTCGGACGACTACAAGCGGATGTTCTGCAAGGACGACGAAGACATCTTCGACAGTTTCGTTCCGTTGACTTCGCGCGGAAAACTCGCGGCGATGGCGATGTCCTCGCTGAGCTGCGGCAAGCGGCTGGTGAAGCAGAACCAGATGTTGTTCGACCTGGCGCGGCGGCTGCGGCAGGCGTTCGGGTAGAAATTCTCCGCGAACGCCGATATCGTAGGGTGGGCAAAGCGGAGCGTGCCCACGTCTTCCGTTCCTACATTGGACAGGTGGTGGGCACGGCGCAAACGCGCCTTTGCCCCCCTACGATTCCGAGTGTGCGAAGAGAGCTTACGCCGCCACGACGCGCGGCGCTTCCACCGCATCCGACGGCTGCACGGGCTTGCTCAGCATCGTCACCTCGCTGAAGCCGACGGCCCTCAGCTGCTCGCACATCAGCGTGCGTGCATCGCTCGCCATCGACGCATCGGGCACGACGACGGCGCGGGCATGCGCCGTCAGCAACTCGGCTGGAAGGTCTGAGGCGCTGCCGGCGTCGATCAGCACGTGATCATAGGCGCGCAGCAGCGCGTCGATGGCGAGCGTCACCCGCGGCGATTGCAGCAGGCTGCGGTCGAAACCGGGACGACCGGCCATGACGAGATGCAGCCGCGACAGCTTGTCCCGGGTGATGATCTGCGCGAACGATGCCTCGCCCTGCATCAGTTCGGCAAGGCCGGAAGCCGAGGCATCGACCGACACCACGGCGATCGTCGGCGAGGACGCGGCGAGATCGACCACGACGACGCGCGCCTCGCGCGCCAGATGCCGGGCGAGCGTCAGCGTCGACAGCGTGATGGCTTCGCCTGAGGCGGTGCCGAGCACGGTGATCTTCTTCGCCGCGGCGCCGGCGGCGCGCAGGCTGTCGGCGAGATGCTCGATCTCGGTGAATTCGGTGACGTCCATATCGGTCGCCATCTCCGGCTGGAGCGGCGCGGGCTCTGCCAAAGGGGTGGCGATGCCGGGATCGGCGATCGGCTCGACGACCGGCTGAACCGTCGCCCTTTGGCGCACCGGCGCCTGTGCCGGGCGCACCGCCGCCACGGCGCGCGGCGCGGTCTGGCGGAGCAGCTCGCCGGTGACGACGACGCCGGACGAGAGCAGCAGCGTCGCGATCGTCGCGATCAGCACGATCGGCAGCTTCTTCGGATAGGCCGGCGTGTTCGAGACGATGGCGCGCGAAATGATGCGTCCGTCGGTCGGCGCCGTGTCGATAGTCTCGCGGGTGTTGGCCTCGCGGTACTTGGCGAGGTAGGTCTCGAGCAGGTCGCGCTGCGCCTTTGCCTCACGCTCCAGTGCGCGAAGCTGGACGTCCTGGCCGTTGGTCGAGGCCGCTTGCTTCTTGAGCTGCTCGAGACTCACGGTCAGGCCATCGACCCGGCCGCTGGCAATCCGGGCGTCGCTCTCGAGCGAGCGCGAGATCTTGGCCGCTTCGTCGCGGATCTGGTTGTCGAGATCGCCGAGCTGGGCCTTCAGCTCCTTGATCCGCGGGTGATTGCCGAGCAGCGTGGACGACTGTTCGGCGAGCTGCGCGCGCAACGTCACCCTCTGCTCCGACAGCCGCCGCATCAGTTCTGAGTTCACGACTTCGGATGCTTCGATCGGCTTGCCGCTCTGGAGCATCTCCTTGATCAGCCGCGCCTTGGACTCCGCGTCGGCCTTCATCGAGCGCGCATTGTTGAGCTGGGTGTTGACTTCACCCATCTGCTGGTTCGACAGCGTCGTGTTGTTGGTACCAATGAAGAGTGACGACTTGGAACGGAAGTCCTCGACCCTGGCCTCGGCGTCGGAGACCTTCTTGCGCAAACTCTCGATCTCGCCCGCAAGCCACTGGCTGGCGTTCTTGGCCTGCTCCTGGCGCACGCCCTGCTGCAGCACGAGATAGCCGTCGGCGATCGAATTGGCGACGCGGGCGGCAAGCTCGGGATCGGCGGACTGGAATTCGACGACGATCACCCGCGACTTGTCGACCGCATAGGCCTGGAGGCGCTCGTAATAGGCATCGAGCACGCGTTCTTCCGGCGTCATCGAGAACGGATCGCGGCCGATACCGATCATCGCGGCCAGCGACTTCAGCGGCGAGATGCCCTGCAGTACCGGATCGAATTCGGGGCGCTCGGCCAGCTTGTTCTTCTTGATAATCTCGCGCGCGAGATCGCGCGACAGCAGGAGCTGCACCTGGCTGGTGACGGCCTCGGCGTCGAGCGCTTGGCGCTCCTCGTTGCGGTCGCTGCTCGGGCGCAGGAACACGTTCTCGCGGCCATCGATGAGGATGCGCGATTCGGACTTGTAGCGGGGCGTAACGAGATTGACGACGGCAATGGATGCAACGAGCGCCAGCACCGTCGGCGCGATGATCCAGCCGCGCCTGCGCGCCAATGCCGCGCCGAGCGCGTGCAGGTCGATGTCGCCGGATTCGACTTGTGGCTGCCTGGTGACGATGGGCGCAGGCCCGGGCTCGACCTCGGCTTCGACCTTTGCCTCGAGCTTGCTTTCAACTTTGGGCGCGGCGTCGGCTTTGGATTTTGAAACAGCCCGCGCAACCACAGCCTGGTCCTTGCCGGCACGCCAAAACGCTAAACGCATCGAACACTCCCGCAGGGGCAACGCCACCAAGCTACCTCAACCCCGGCGATTACACTCCATTAAGGTTGCCGCTGGGTTAATCGCAGCGTCCGGCGCTCGCCGCGCACGCGCTCGTCACCGTTTGTTAACCACGAGGGCCCTTAATCCGTCTCGATATTTCGTTGAATTGTTCGGCATACGCCGTCGAGCGCTGGTTTTGATCATGCCCCCCTCTCCCGACCGGCCGCTTCGTATCCTGCACGCCGTGCGCGCGCCCGTCGGCGGCATCTTCCGCCACATCCTCGACGTCGCCAACGGCCAGGTCGATCGCGGCCATCATGTCGGCATTCTCGCCGACAGCCTCACCGGCGGCGAGCGCGCCGACAAGGCACTGGCCGAGCTCGCGCCGCGGCTGAAGCTCGGCGTGCACCGGCTCGCGATCCGCCGCGAGCCCTCGCCCGACGACGTCCTGGTCTGGCTTCGCATGCGGCGCCTGATCGCAACCCTCAAGCCCGACGTCATGCACGGCCACGGCGCCAAGGCCGGCGCCTTCATCCGCATGCGGCGGCGCTCCGACGATACCATCCGCGTCTACACACCGCATGGCGGCTCGCTGCACTATCCCCTCAACACGCTGAAGGGGGAATTCTACGCGCGGCTCGAGCGCGCGCTGATGGATGCGACCGACCTGTTCCTGTTCGAGAGCGCGTTCGCCCGCGACACCTATCAACGCATCGTCGGCACGCCCAAGGGCGTGGTGCATTGCGTCTTCAACGGCGTCACCCCGGAGGAATTCGAGCCCGTCGTGACCGCCGACGATGCCACCGATCTCTGCTATGTCGGCGAGTTCCGGCACATCAAGGGCGCGGATCTCCTGGTCGATGCCGTGGCACGCCTGCACGAGGGCGGCAAGAAGGTCACGCTGACGCTCGGCGGCGACGGCGAGGAAACAGCGGCGCTGAAGGCGCAAGTCGAGAGGCTCGGCCTCACCAGTGCCATCCGCTTCATCGGTCACGTCAAGGCGCGCTACGGCTTCTCCAAAGGACGGCTGCTGGTCGTTCCCTCGCGCGGTGATTCCATGCCCTACGTCGTGATCGAGGCCGGCGCGGCCGGCATTCCCATGATCGCCGCCCGCATCGGCGGCATTCCCGAGATCTTCGGATCCGACAGTCCGGCCCTGTTCGCGCCGAGCAATTCCGAGGCCATGGCCGAGGCGATCGCGGCGGCACTCGACGATCCCCAGGCAACGGCGCAGCGTGCGGTTTCGTTGCGCGAACGCATCTCGGTGCATTTCTCGCAGGCCGCGATGGTCGACGGCGTGATCGCCGGCTATCGCGACGCATTTGCCAATCATTAACCATTCTTAAGTCCGCTTTAGAGAATCTTCCGATTTGTCCGATAATCAAGGGTCCAGGGGATGCTCGCCCGGGGCGCTCAAGGCCGTGCCGCGGGCTCTGGAATGGACGTGGACGCCCGTGGAACCGCTCAACGCACGCTCGATGCTCGACGCCGCGACCAGCGCCGCGGCAAAGTCTGGCGACCAGCCCTTTGTGGAGCGCCGCCGCCGGCTCTCTCCTGCTGCGCTCGAAATCGTCAACCAGAAGGTCGCGCGCGCCTATTCGCCGGTCGTGATCACCGGCTTCGTGCGCCTCGCCGACTTCGTGCTGCTCAGCCTCGTCGGCCTTGCGCTCTATCTCGGCTATGTCATGCCGCGCGCCGGCGCCTTCAGCTGGCTCTATCCCGCCCAGGTCGTCGCCGTCGCATTGGCAGCCGTGGTGTGCTTCCAGGCGGCCGACATCTACCAGGTGCAGCTGTTCCGCGGGCAATTGCGGCAGATGACGCGGATGATCTCGTCCTGGTCCTTCGTCTTTCTGCTGTTCATCGGCATCTCCTTCTTCGCCAAGTTCGGCAGCGAGGTGTCGCGGCTCTGGCTTGCCGCCTTCTATTTCCTCGGGCTCGCTGCACTGATGGTCCAGCGCCTTGTGCTGCGTGCACTGGTGCGCGGCTGGGCGCGCCAGGGCCGGCTCGACCGCCGTACCATCATCGTCGGCTCCGACAGCAATGGCGAACAGCTGGTCGAAGCGCTGAAGGCGCAGGAGGATTCCGACATCCACGTGCTCGGCGTGTTCGACGACCGCAACGACAGCCGCGCGCTCGACACCTGCGCCGGCGCGCGCAAGCTCGGCAAGGTCGACGACATCGTCGAATTCGCCCGCCGCACCCGCATCGATCTCGTGCTGTTCGCGCTGCCGATCTCGGCGGAGACGCGCATCCTGGAGATGCTGAAGAAGCTCTGGGTGCTGCCGGTCGACATCCGCCTCTCCGCGCACACCAACAAGCTGCGCTTCCGGCCCCGCTCCTATTCCTATCTCGGCGAGGTGCCGACGCTCGACGTGTTCGAGGCGCCGATCACCGACTGGGACCTGGTGATGAAATGGCTGTTCGACCGCATCGTCGGCAGCCTCGCCCTGCTCGCCGCCCTGCCGGTGATGGGCCTCGTCGCACTCGCGGTGAAGCTCGACAGCCCCGGCCCGGTGCTGTTCCGCCAGAAGCGTTTCGGCTTCAACAACGAGCGCATCGACGTCTACAAATTCCGCTCGATGTACCACCATCAGGCAGATCCCACGGCCTCGAAGGTCGTCACCAAGAACGATCCGCGCGTCACCCGCGTCGGCCGCTTCATCCGCAAGACCAGCCTCGACGAGCTGCCGCAGCTCTTCAACGTGGTCTTCGCCGGCAATCTCTCCCTGGTCGGCCCGCGCCCGCATGCGGTGCAGGGCAAGCTGCAGAGCCGGCTGTTCGACGAGGCCGTCGACGGCTATTTCGCCCGCCATCGCGTCAAGCCGGGCATCACCGGCTGGGCCCAGATCAATGGCTGGCGCGGCGAGATCGACAACGAAGAGAAGATCCAGAAGCGCGTCGAGTTCGACCTCTATTACATCGAGAACTGGTCGGTGCTGTTCGACCTCTACATTCTCCTGAAGACGCCGATCTCGCTGCTGACCAAGAACGAGAACGCGTATTGAGTTTGCTACCCCCGAGTCACGCTGTCATCGCCCGGCTTGACCGGGCAATCCAGTCATCACCGGCAGCGGGAACGGCCACGAACGGCTCGGAGTACTGGATGCCCCGCTTTCGCGGAGCATGACAGCGGAAGTTGTAACTACTAGTAGCGTGAGCGTATGAGAGTCTGATGGCGTATGCGGCGACAGCCGGTGAAGTGAAATTGGCCGCACCGGCTGCGCCCGGCGTGCTGGCGCTGCAGCGCGCGCTGGTGTGGCTGGTCGGCGCCTCCGGCGCGATCGTGTTCATCGAGCCGAGCCCCTACGAGATCGCGACGCTGCTCGCCACCGTCACATTCTTCGCCACCGGCCTGCGGCTGAGGCTCGTGCTGATGCCGCTCGTGCTGATTCTGGTCCTGCTCAATGTCGGCTACACCATCAGTGCGATCCCGCTGTTCGACAAGTCCGAGGTGGTGAGCTGGATCGCCACCTCCTGGTATATGGCGGTCACCGTGGTGTTCTTCGCCATGGTCATGTCCGAGGATACGCTGGCCCGGCTCGACATGCTCCGCCGCGGCCTCGTGGTCGGTGCGATGGTCGCCTCGGTGTTGGCTGTCGCCGGCTATTTCCACCTCGTTCCCGGCGGAAACGACCTCCTCACGCTCTACGGGCGCGCGCGCGGCACGTTCAAGGACCCCAACGTGCTCGGCGCCTTCCTGATCCTGCCCGCGCTGTTCGCGCTGCAGAGCGTGGTTTTGGACAAGCTGGCTAAGGCCGTCCGCAACGTCATCGCCTTCGGCATCATGTCGCTGGCGATCCTGCTCGCCTTCTCGCGTGCCGCCTGGGGCGGGCTGGTGCTGACCTCCGCCTTCATGCTGGCGCTGATGGTGCTGACCAGCCGCACCAACGCGCAGCGCTCGCGCATCATCATCATGGCGATGGTCGCCGCGGTGCTGGGCCTGGCGCTGATCGCGGTGCTGCTGTCGTTCGATTCCACCGCCGAGATGTTCAAGCAGCGCGCAAGCTTCGGCCAGAGCTACGACGAAGGCCGCTTCGGCCGGTTCGGCCGCCACATCCTGGGTGCGGAGATGGCGCTCGACCTGCCGTTCGGCATCGGCCCACTGCAATTCCACCGCTTCTTTCCCGAGGACACCCACAACTCCTACCTCAACGCCTTCATGTCCGGCGGCTGGCTTGCCGGCGTGTGCTACCCGGCGCTGGTCTTCACCACCGTCATCATGGGCTTCCGGCACGTCTTCGTCCGCGTGCCCTGGCAGCGTGCATATCTCGCCGTGTTCGCCGCCTTCGTCGGCACAGTCGGCGAAAGCTTCGTGATCGACACCGACCACTGGCGGCACTTCTGGATGATGCTGGGCGTGATGTGGGGCATGATCGCGGCCGCACAGATCTACAAGATCAGGGCTGGCGAGGACGCGTCCTCGGCTTGAGATCGGGCCGCTTTTCCGGCGGCGTATCGAGCAAACGCTTGAGCGCCTCCGTGGCCGCGAGCACGCCCTTGTAACCCTCATTGGCGAAGCGCAGCAGCAGACGCAATTCCTCGTCGGAATAACCGCCGCACACCTTCTCCATGGCCTGCTGCATCGGGACGTAGAACTGGGTGAGCTTTGCGATCGCCTCGGGCACGACCGCGATGAAAACCTTACGGCGGTCCTTCTCGTCGCGCTCACGGCGGACCAGGCCGGCCTTTTCGAGCCGGTCGACCACGCCGGTGATGGCCCCCGTCGTGAGGCCCGTGACCTCGGCGAGCCTGCCTGCGGTAACACGGCCTTCGAGGTACAGGATGTCCATGCATTCCAGGTCGGAATTGGCAATTCCGGCAACGTTGGCAACGGTTTGCCCGTAGAGCACACCTTGCGCGGACGACCGGCGCATCGCCTCCTCGAGCTGCTGCAACAGCGCCGTCCGCGCCTTCGTCCTTGACAAGGCCCACCTCATCTCTTAGGCGATATATATCTTAGTCGCTAAGATATTTAGCGACCTTTTTCTCCCTAGCACCGCGGAAATGTCGGGAGCAAGCCCATGTCCTATCGTCCCCGCAAGGCGCTGATCATCGGCGCCGGCATTGCCGGACCCGTGGCCGCGATCCTGCTCCGCCGGGCCGGCATCGAGTCCGAGATCTACGAGGCCTGGCCCTATTCGAAGGGAATCGGCGGCGGCCTTCAGATCGCGCCGAACGGCATGCATGTCATGGACGAAATCGGCCTTGCGCAGGAGCTGGTCAGCCGCGGCTCGGTCGCGGAGGCATTCGACTTCTATTCGCAAGGGGGCGAACGGCTCGGCTCGATCAACCGCGACATGGCGCGGCGCTTCGGCCAGCCCGCAGTGAACATCTCCCGCGCCACGCTGAACGAAATCCTGATCGACAAGTCCTGGTGCGCCTGCGTCTCGCTCTATTTCGAGAAGCGGCTGATCAAGATCGAGGACCGCGGCGACCAGCCGATCATCGCCTACTTCTCCGACGGCAGCACCGCCGAGGGCGACTTCCTGATCGGCGCCGACGGCCTGCACTCGGTAACGCGCCGCCAGGTGATCCCGGACGGACCGCAACCGTTCGACACCGGACTCATCGGCTTCGGCGGCTTCGTGCCGCACGCCGTGCTCGACGGCAGATCGATCGGTCAGCGCGTCGAGACCACCTTCGGACGGAGCGGCTTCTTCGGCTACGGCTATTGCAGCCCCGATCCGAACGACGGCGTGATGTGGTGGAGCACGCAGCCCGCGCACGGCATGGACGCGGCGATGTTTCGCGCGCTCGATCCGACGACACTGAAGCAGCATCTTCGCGACTTCCACCGCGGCTGGCACGATCCAATCCCCGCCATCATCGAAGCGGCCGAGAACATCGTCGTCACCGACACGCTCGATCTCGCAACCCTGCCGACCTGGTCGCGCAAGCGCTCGCTCCTGATCGGCGATGCCGCGCACGCGACCAGCCCCCATGCCGGCCAGGGCGCCTCGCTGGCGCTGGAGGACGCGATGCGGCTCTCGCGCCTGATGCAGCAGGGTCAGGAGCTCGGCGCCACCTTCCAGGCCTTCGAGGCTGAGCGCCGCCCGCGCACCGAGAAGATCGTCGCCATGGCGCGCCGCAACGGCAACGGCAAGCGCGAGTTCAGCGCCACCGGCGCATGGGTTCGCAATCAGATGCTGAAATGGCTGCTGCCGCTTGGCGCCAAGGGCATGGATTTCATGTACGCGTATGACGCGCGGGCGGTGTAGCGACGACCTGCCATAGGCTGGGTCAGCTAACGAAGCTCACCAAATAAAAACGCCGCCCGGAATTGGGCGGCGTTTCATTCCAAGAGGCGTAGAGGTCAGTTGGGTGCTACTCTACACCAAATCCCGAAAATCTCAAGACCGATAGCCCGGAAGCTCGCGGTCGAGCTTGCGCAGCAGCGGCGGCCACACGAGGTTGGTGGCGCGCAGCTCGGCGCGATCGCGGTTGGCGAGCAACTCGGTGTTCTTCTCGATCGCAATCTCCTCGACCGGATAGACCGGCGTGCCCAGCGCGCGCGTGCGCACCTGCATCGAGCAGGCGCGTTCGAGATGATACATGCGCTCGAAGGCGGAGGCGACAGAGCGGCCGACCGTGAGCGTACCGTGGTTACGCAGCAGCATGTGGTTGTGGTCGCCGAGATCCTTCTGGAGCCGCGGCCGCTCGTCGTGGTCGAGTGCGATGCCTTCATAGTCGTGATAGGCGAGGTCGTGGGTGACGAGCTGGGCCGTCTGGTTCAGCGGGAGCAGCCCTTCCGCGCAGCTCGACACCGCGGTGCCGTCGAGGGTGTGGAGATGCAGCACGCAGATCGCGTCCTCGCGCACCTCGTGGATCGCCGAATGGATGGTGAAGCCCGCCGGGTTGATGCTGTACTCGCTCTCGGAGAGCTGATTGCCGTGCAAATCGACCTTGACGAGGCTGGACGCCGTGATCTCGTCGAACATCAGCCCGTAGGGGTTGATGAGGAAGTGATGATCGGGACCGGGCACGCGCGCGGAGATGTGGGTGTCGACCAGATCGTCCCAGCCGTACAGCGCGACCAGGCGATAGCAGGCGGCGAGATTGACCCGTTGCTGCCACTCGGCCTCCGTTATATCAGACGGCACTTCCTTCAGGCGCGCTTCCGCTGGCGACATGGCTGGTCTCTCCGAACATCGTTGTTGCGTGGAGGGAGCGTAGTACCGCTACTCGTTGGCAGCAAGGTGCGCAAAGCGCGGCAGTCCAGCGTAGTCCGCATGGAGCCAACGGGTCGGCGCGAAGCGCCGCCCGATGACAGGCTCCGCGGAATGCGGGGCCACTCCGACAGGGGTCCCGGATTTCGCTGCACTCCATCCGGGCCACGTCTCAGGAGAAAATTCTACGGCGCCGGAATCGACAGCAGGCTGGAAATACTGCGGCCGCGGATGTCGTAGACGCGGGCGAACACCACGTCGTCGCGCTTGATCTCGACCATCACGGGCGCGGTCAGGCCCTTGCAGTAGAACTCGCCGAGCGTCATCGCGAAATCGGCAGCGTTGGAATCCCAGCCGATGGTGAAGTCCGGGCCGAGCGCGACCTGGGCCGGGCGCTGCGGGCCGCAGACCGCGACCTTCCATTTGCGATTGGTCGGCGGCACCTCCTGGCGCTCGACGAGCTGCTCGCGCAACTCGTCGGAGGCCTGCTTCAGCGCAAGACCCCAATAGTCCAGCATGAAGCGGTTGTCGGCGCCGCGCACGGTGCCGGCAATATGGTTGAAGTGGGTGTACTGATAGGGATGCAGTCGGATCATCTCGGCGAGCGACAGCGCGAGGCCGAAGCAGAAGGTGGCGAGCACGACCGGCTGCCAGGTGCGGTGATTGGCGCGCAGGCGCTCCATGGCCCAGCCGAAAGCGACGCCGCCGAGCACGGCCATCGGCGGAATCACGAACACGAAATGGCGGATGCCATTGTACAGCGCCGGCCGCTTCACCATCGCAATCGCAAGCGGCAGGGTTGCGGCCAGCGTCAGCATCAGCAGGATGGTCTTGCGCCGCGCCGGAACCTCGCGTCGCGGCAGCACGGCGAAAGTGCTGACCACGGCGCCGGCCATCAGCACCAGCATCACTTCGGGCAGCTGCAGCGCAAACAGCGTCGGCAGATAGGACCAAGGCATGTCCGGCACCGATACGATCGCGCCGTCGAACATCTCTTTCCAGGGCTTCTCGAAGAAATGCGAGAAGTAGGTCAGCGCCTCGAAGGGATTGCCGGGCTCCATGATCGACCACGGCCAGATCAGCCCCATCACGAGGTAGCCGAACACGAGGCCGGGCAGCAGCACATAGAGGACGTGGGCGAAGCGGCGGATCGACTCGCGCAGACCTTCGTTGCGCAATTCTTCCAGGAAGAGCGGGATGAAGGCGATCAAGGCATAGACCAGCGCGAGACCGCCGAGAACGCGGCAGCCGAGCGAAAGGCCGGCGCCGAGGCCGACGATCAGGATCGTGCGCGGCGACGGCTGCGGATATTCATCGGCGAGTCGGACGAGGCCGAGCATCAGGACGACCATGGCCACTGCGAAGGGCGCGTCCTTCGGGTTCATGAACATGTGGCCGTAGAAGATCGGGCACAGCGCGAGCAACAGGAGTGAGGCGAGACCGGCAAGCGGGCCGCCGATGCGGCGGCCGAGCCGCCACGTTACCGCAAGACCGATCACGCCGACGATGGCGCCGACCAGACGCCGCGTCTCGAACAATTCGAGCGGAATGATCTTGTGCAGGAGAGCCGCGACCATGTCGAAGCCGCCGCCATACATGTAGAGATTGGCGAAAGAGAGCGCCGCGGTGTCCTTGAAGCCGGAACCGAACATGCGCAGCAACAGGTCGGCATATTCGGCGTGAGTGTAATCGTCCCAACCGAGGCCGTAGTCGCGGAAGGTCAAGCCGGCAATGACGGCGACCGCAGCCAGCACCAGCATGGCCAGATCGTCGCAAGTCCGTTCGACCGAACGCCGCTGAGGCGTATCGATCGCCGACGTCGTGATGGATGTCATGGCTATCGGTGCCCCGGAATCCCCTCTTGGCCCTGCTGGCGCGCGCGGGCCTCAACCCCGGATTCCCTATAGCGCAGTTCCATTACCAAGTAATTGGGCATTATGGCTAAATTCCTGATGCGATGCAGCAATTCCGGATCGTGACGGTGGACGAGCAGTAGCGAGCCCTGGCTGAAGGGAATGTGAATAAGTCTCTGATTTCCTTCCTCTTAGGAACGTGGCTTGCAATTCGCCGTTGGCGCGGAACATCGTATGACGGTATCGTGGCGTGACGGGTCGCGCGTGGATGCGCGGCCGGGGGTGAGTTCGATGACCTTGGCATTGTTGATCGCGGGGATTTTCGCCGTCGTGGCGGGCCTCCTTTCGATCCTGTTTGGCTTCTCCGTCAGAGAGTTCAGCCTCGGCAGCCCCCTGATAATCTCGGGCACGATCGCAGTCTGCTCCGGAATGTTACTGGTCGGCCTCTATGTCGTGGTCGGAGAACTGAAGAGCATCGCTCGGCGGCTGGCCGGTGCAGTCGCGCCGTCGGAGGTTCGGGTCAGGCCCGTGCTGCCCGGCCTCGCCGTATCGGGCGCAGCAGCGCCCGAGCCGACATCCGGCTCGGCCGCGAGGACGGAGCCGCCACCGCCGCCACCCGCCGCAGGCCCGCCGCCATGGCAGAGCGAAGCTGCCGCGCGCGAGCGTCCGCGAGTCGAGGTGCCGCCGGAGCCGGAAGCTCCGACGCCGCCCGCGGCTCCGGAAGCGCCGCGCCGGCGCAACCTCCTGTTTGCCTCGACCTCACGCAAGGAGCGCGAGCGCGCGGAGGCGAAGGCCACCGAGGGGGCACCGCCGCAGCTTCCTCTGGAGCCAAGTGAGGCCCTGGACAGTCCGCCTGCCAGTTTCGACGATGCCTGGCCGAAGCCCGAGCGCATGCGTCCGCCGGAGCCGCCGGCCGCCTTGCGTCGCCAGCCGCCGCGCTCGCCGTCCACCTTTGCGGAGGCCGCCCCGCCGCCTGCACCCGAGCCGACGCCGCCAGCCGTCGAGCAGCCGCCCGTGACCGTGCTCAAATCCGGAATCGTCGACGGCATGGCCTATTCGCTCTATTCCGACGGCTCGATCGAAGCGCAGATGCCGGAGGGCATGATGCGCTTTGCCTCGATCGACGAGCTGCGCGCCCATCTCGACCAGCGGGGCTGAGGCGGGCTGCGGTCCGAGTAAAGCACCACCCTCGCCAGTCATCAGCTCATCCTGTCAGTTGTCGTATTTCGGCCGAACGTATTGTTGACACCGAATAGTTCGGCGTCGTCTATCCCGTGAGGCGCAAGGTGGAGAGAGGGCGGGCCCATGTCTGATGCCGGGGCGAAGAATTTCATTGAGCTGACGGCGAGCATCGTGTCAGCCTATCTCAGCAACAATCCGACGCCGGCTGCGGAGATTCCGAACCTGATCAGCCAGGTGCACGGCGCCCTGGTGCGGGTGTCGTCGGGCCGCACCGAGACTGCGCCGCTCGAGCCGGCCAAGCCGGCGGTCTCGCTGAAAAAATCGATTGCGCCCGATTATCTGGTCTGCCTGGAAGACGGCAAGCGCTTCAAATCGCTGAAGCGCCATCTGCGCACGCAGTACAGCATGACGCCGGAGCAATACCGCGAGAAATGGGGCCTGCCGGCCGACTATCCCATGGTCGCGCCGAACTATGCGGTAGCGCGCTCGCAACTGGCGAAGCAGATGGGCCTCGGACAGCAGCAGCGGAAGAAGGGAAAGTAGAGTCGCGCACGATCTCGTCGGGCGGACTAGAGGCTAATCCACCCGACGATCCGAAACTAGCTTTCCACCCCAAACGTCAGCCCGGCGTGATCGACCAGCCGCTTGATCAGCTTGTGCTGCATCGCTGCGCCCGGCGTCCAGAAGCCTGCCGGAACGTCCGTGGTATCGCGCAGCATGCAGATCGCGCATTCGGAGATCATCTTCGAGGTCGAGCCGTAGCCGGGATCGCGGTCGCCGGTGACGCCGGCGCGGACCATGCGGCCGTCGGGCGCGATCGCGACATAGAGCAGGTCGAAGCGGCCGTTCTCCTGCTCTTCTTTCGACGGCCCCTCGCCCGGCTTCGGCGCATTCGGGCCGGTCTTCTCGGCGTTGGCGGCCATCACGCGCTTGGCGTTGGCCTCGCCTTTCTCGCCGGGACCTGTGAGGACCATCTCGTCGTAGACGAAGTCCTGGCCGTAGGGAAAGCCCATCAGCATGTTGGAGCGATGGACGTTGCGCGTGTTGATCAGCGCCATCATGAACGGCGCGGCCCAGGATTGCAGATCCTCTTCGAAGATCGCTCTGTTGCCCTTCGGCTGCTTCGGCCCGGTGAAGCCGGGCGTCAGGGCAAAATGATCGTTGAGAATGGCGACGAGGCTGAGGTCCTTGGCAACCGCATCGAAGGTCGCTTTCGCGCTCGCCGCGGTGCCGCCTGACAGCGTGCCGCGCATATCGCGCACGCGGCCCTTCACGCGCGGCGCCGGCGCGCCGAACACCCGCTTGGCTTCTTCCTGCACGAAGAAGGTCCCAAGCTCGAACGGCACGGAATCATAACCGCACGAAAACACGATGCGCGCGCCGCTCTCTTTCGCTGCCGCCTCGTACTTGTCGATCATCTGCCGCATCCAGATCGGCTCACCGCAGAGATCGAAATAATCCGTGCCGGTGGCGACGCAGGCAGTCAGCAACTCCTCGCCGTAGAACTGATACGGACCGACCGTCGTGATCACCGACATCGTCTGCTCGGCCATTGCCTTCAGCGACGCAGCGTCGGACGCATCGGCCACGATCAGCGGCGTATTCCCGGGCGCCCCGATCGCATCGCGTACCGATTTCAGCTTGCCGAGGCTACGGCCGGCCATCGCCCATTTCAGCGAATTGTCGGTCTTGTATTGCCTGGTCAGATACTCGGCGACGAGCTGGCCGGTGAAACCGGTCGCACCGTAGACGACGATGTCGAATTTCGCAGAGCTCATGCTCGTCCCTTACTTTTTCGCGTAACTCACGCCCATGCCGGCACGGACGTCGCTTTGAATGCCGTAGGGCGGGATCGGATAACGCAGGCCGTTCTTGGCCAGCGCCTTCATGCCCAGAACCGCCTTGGCGAGATGCGACGGCTTCAAGGCCATCAGCATCTCCTCGTCCGGCACGCCGCCATAGCGCCGTTCGGCATAGCATGGCAAGGACAGGCTGGGCTCCCCTGTCTTGAGCGCCCGGCCCCACGAATCCGCGCAGGCGGTCTCGCCGACCACGCCCCATTCGAACTTCTTGTAGCCGGTATATTGCAGCCCGTTGATCAGGATAATCATCTGCCCGGGCGTCGCATAGACGAGGCAGATGTCGGGCGGATCGAGCCGCCCGCTCGCGAGCGGGCTGACGGCGAGCGCCTGATATTGTCCGAACGGAACCACGTCCAGCGCCTCCTGGCGCTTGCGCGCGTCTTCCGCCGTGCCATGCCAGACCCCGACATAATTCTCGCCGGCGAGCCATGTTTCGTCCTGCGGCGCAAGGCCGATCACCGCGCGGCATTGCGCGCCGACGAGATCGTCGGCGGTGATGCCGACGGTCCAGCCCAGCCGTGCGGCCATCGAGACGATCTGGTCGGTGGTGTGGATCGCATTCGGCCGCCGGATCTTCGGGATCGCTTCCATCTCGGCCGCTTGCGCGAACAGCTTCATCCCGATCACATTCGTCTTCAGCCGCAGCAGGCTGTTGAGATCGGCGACGAGGCCGGCCAGATCGATGCTGTCTGCATTCTGCTGTTGCATGGCTTCCTCCGGACAGGCGATCGCGCCTTGCGTGTTCTTGTTTTGCGGTCTTCGTTCTAGTCCTTGGTGGGCCCCGGAAGCAACTCGCCGGTCCTGCCCATCAGACGGTAAGCCACGAGGCCGATCCATTCGCGCACGGCAACTTCGGTTCGGCCCAGCCCGTCCGCACCCATGTTGGTGAAGGAAAAAAGCTCGTCACGTCCGCCCATCCGCCAGTCCACGGGATAGGCCTCGACGTCAAATCCGGCCTTGCGGAAGATCCCCATCGAGCGCGGCATGTGGAAGGCCGACGTCACCAGGAGCCAGCGCTCGCCCGGTTTCGGCATCACCAGCTCTTTCGTGAAGATCGCATTCTCCCAGGTGTTGCGCGAATTGCGCTCGAGGATCATGCGCTGTTTCGGAATGCCGAGATTCTCGAGGATGGGCGCCGAATAGTCGGCTTCTTTCGCGTCGGTGGAGATGATATTCGCCGACCCGCCGGTGAAAACGATGCGCGCATTCGGATAGCGGCGCGCGAGTTCGGCCGGCGCAAACAGACGATCGGCTGCATGCGCGACGACAGGCGTGCGATGCGCCGCCGACAGATCGGTGTCGACCGAGCCGCCGAGCACGATGATGCCGTCGGGCGCGCCGCGCGAGGAATCCCAAGCCGGGAAGCGCGATTCAAGCGGATAGATCAGGAGATTGCCGAGCGGCGAGAACGCCGCCAGCGCCAGCAGCACCAGCGTGGTCACGGCGAGCTTGCGGCCGAGCGCGGCAAAGCGCGTCGCCATCAGCACCAGCGACAGGATGCCGAGCTCGACCAGCAGGTTGATCGGCAGCAGCGCGGCGCCGATTGTCTTGGACAGAACGAAAAACAGGGGAGCCTCGCTGGATGATCTTGCCTCTGCGCAGGGCTTGACCCGCCCGGCGATCCTCGGAAATCTTCTTGAAAGAGGATCAATCGCCGGGTCAAGTCCGGCCTGATGAAAGTGATCGGACGCGGCAAATGACCCATCACCACCTGCATTCCAGCCCGAAAACCTGCCATTGGGGCTTCTTCGAAGCCATGCTCAAGCCCGTCCTCACCCTCGCGAGCGGCGATGAAGTGACGGTCGACACCATCAGCGGCGGACCCGACATGCTGCCCGACGGCGGCAAGTTTCATATTCCGCCTGAGATGCACGACGTTCATGCCAACAACGAGCGCATGTTGCCCGGCCACATCCTCACCGGCCCGATCGCCGTCGAAGGCGCCGAGCCGGGCGACGTGCTCGCGGTCGAGATCCTCGACGTTCAGCTCAGGCAGGATTGGGGCTGGAACATGATCAAGCCGCTGTCCGGCACCCTGCCCGACGATTTCCATGAGACGCGCATCCTCAACATCCCGCTCGACCGTACCAGGATGGTCGGCCGGATGCCGTGGGGCCTCGACCTGCCGCTCAAACCGTTCTTCGGCGTGATGGGCGTTTCACCGCCACCGAGCTGGGGCCGCATCTCCTCGCTGATCCCGCGCGCCATGGGCGGCAATCTCGACAACAAGGAGCTGGGCGCCGGCGCAACGCTCTATTTGCCGGTGTTCGTGCCGGGCGCGATGTTTTCCTGCGGCGACGGCCATGGCGTGCAGGGCGACGGCGAAGTCTGCGTCACCGCGATCGAGACTGCGCTGCAGGGCCGCTTCCGCCTGACGCTGCGCAAGGATCTCAGGTTCGACTATCCCCGCGCCGAGACGGCGACCCACTACATGACGATGGCGATGGACCCCGACCTCGACCAATGCGTGGTGCGCGCCCTGCGTGACATGATCGCACTGCTCGGCGAGAAGCGAAACCTGTCGCGCGAGGACGCCTACACGCTGTGCAGCCTGGCGGCAGATTTGCGGGTGACGCAGACCGTCAACGGCGCCAAGGGCATCCATTGCATGATCGAAAAGGCGATCGTGCACGGCTGAGCCCGGCCGCCCCTTCCCGACCTGTTGACGCCCGCCGCCGCCCGGTCTTCCGCGCGGCGAGCTCGGTCGTGACTAATTTCCTTTGCGATTCCAAAGCGCTGAGCGTCAAGCGCAGACTGCATTTGACTTCCGCCCTCAAACCTAAATAGAGTCTTAATCGTTACTTTTATGTACCTGAGTAAGAGGCTAGCGTTCGGGCCATGGCCACCGAAAAAGCCGAGACTGACCGTATTCCCGTAACCTTGGCGCTCTCGACCATCACCTATCTGGAAAAGCTGGTGAGACAGGGCACCCACGGCACCAGCGTTCCCGGCGTCGCGCGTACCCTGATCGAGGAAGGCATCCGTCTCGCCATCAAGGACGGGCTTTTGTCGATCCGCGACAATGGCAGGACGTGAGCGCGCACTCGATGCGTGAAGCGGACGGATCTCGAGAGGCGGATGGCCGCATCTGCAACCTGGGACCGCACCACATGCCTGTTCTCTCCCCGACCTGGACCGACGAACGCATCGAGCTTCTGAAGCGGCACTTCGAGGCCGGCCTCTCCTGCCGCGAGATCGCAGCCGACATCGGCGTCAGCCGCAACGCCGTGATCGGCAAGCTGTCTCGCCTCAACCTGACCCGTGGCAGGACGAACGACGACCGCAAGGTTCAGGAGCGGGGCCTGGCGCGGGCATCGAGGGCCGTGCCACGGCTGCAATATGAAATGCTCGCCACGATCTACGGCGACACCGACGCCCCCGTGGTGACAGGTCCCATCGACGACGCCAACCGCTGCTCGCTGCTGGAGCTTGCCGAGAACCGCTGCCGCTGGCCGATCTCGACGCCGGGCGCCGAGGATTTCTGCTTCTGCGGCAACTCCGCGCCCGACGGCCAGCCCTATTGCGCCGGCCACAGCCGCCTCGCCTACCGGCCGAACGCGCGCTTGCGTGTCGCACGCGCCTAGTCTGCAAGCTCATCACAAACGAAAAACCTCCGGCAGGGCATTGCCGGAGGTTTCGGAGGCCTAGCATGAAGCCAGGAGTGACAACTCTCATTGTCAGCCAAGTGCTATATAGCTTAGTAACTCACGTAAGTAAATAATTATCAGAAGTGAACGCACCGAAGCTTCCAGCTTTTTTGTGGCACGCCATCGGACGGCTTGAGCGCCGGTGCTTCGCTCGGCCCCGGAAGAAACCCGAGAATGACGAGAGCACACAAGAACCCCGGCGGTTTCCCGCCGGGGTTCTCTGACCAATCAGCGAGATTGATCTTAGAAGTTACGCTGAGCGCGGAGCAGCATGCTGACCGAGTTCTGATCCTTCAGCTCGTACACTGCCGCCGGCTTTGCCGCGGTGGCAACGCCCGGGCTCGCGATGGCGCCGGAGTACTTCTGGTCCAGACGCGACCAGCTCACGTCCGCAGTGAATGCGAGGCCCTTGACCGGAGTCCACACGGTATTGACGCCGACGACCGCGAAGTTGAAGTCCGGATTACAGGTCGCACCGGGCACGGCAATCGCTGCGAAGTTGGTGCAGATCAGGGCCTTGCCCGCATCGCCGTACTTCAGCTGGGCATAGCCGCCATAGACGCCGCTCGTCCAGTTCGGGCTCCAGTTGTGGGTGAAGCCACCGCGAACGCCCCAGGTCTTGACCGTATCGATGCCGGTCCCGATCCCGAAGACGCCGTCGGCAACACCGGCGAAGCCGGTGCTCTGATACGCGCCGGTGCCGCTACCGCTGAACATGAAGAAGCTCTGCGGAAACAGGCTCTGGAAATTGTAGCGGGTTGCACCGTCGGTGTAGACGGCCTGCAGGTTGATGACGTCGCCCGCGCCGGTCGGGATGTTCTTGATCGACAAGGCACCCTGCACGGCCCAGCCCCACTTGTCGGACGGGTGACCACTGGTTTCCGTCGCGCCGTAGTAGGCCGCATGGATGTCATGCGCCGCGACCGAGATCTGGGCCAGACCCCAGGCCTGGTCGACGCGAACCTGACCGATGATGTCGGGCGTACGCGTGCCGCCCCAGGCGCTGGTGCCGTAGACGCCCGTCACGAACTGAGCGGCCGTACCGGTCGACACGTTCCAGAGGTTCGACTGGCCGTTGGTTGCCGTCGATTCATCCTGCAACGCGAACGAAGCGGTGATGCCCTGGCCGAAATCAGCCGTGTAGGCAACCTGATTGACGCCGTTGGTGTGGTTGCTGCCGCCGGGAATGGTGTCGGGGCCGCCTGCCGGATAGCTCTGCCACGGAGCGTCGAAGATCGAAACCGTGCGGCCGAAGGTGAAGCCGGCGAACTGGATGAAGGCGTGGAAGAGGCCGAGCGAGGCCGCGCCGGTCGGGGCCGTCGTGCCGCCGCCGCTGCCGGTGACGGATGGGCTGTCATAGGTGGCGACCACATCGGCGTAGGTGCGCACCACACCGTATTCGGTCGCCGTGCGGGTATCGACGGTGAAGTCGAAACGGGCGCGGCTGTACCAGTAATTGGTCAGACGGTTGTTCGAGCCCTGATTGCCGCTCGAGCCGCTTTGCTGGAAGCTGTAGGGGCTCGCGCCGACAACCGCGTCGGCACGCAGATAGCCGCCCAGCTTGATGCAGGTGTCAGTGCCCGGCATGTAGTAGAATCCGGCACCGTACAGCGAGCAGATCTTCACGTACTCGACCGCCTTGGCCTTCACGGGGAGATCAGCCGCCTGAGCTCCACCGACGGCGATCAGTCCCGCCGCAGTGCCGAGCAAAAGGCTCTTCACCATCTTCATTTAAAACCTCCAAGTTGCTATTTTACGGAGACTGGACCGAAAGGCCCCCCAGATCCCCGTCTCTTCGAATCCGCTCGGTCACTTTGCGCTTCCGGACACACCCGCCTTCGGGAGTGACGTGAGCGAACCACCTGCAACGGGACGATCGAGTACCCCCCACCGCCATGAGCAACATATCTGCGCCATTCAGCTACTCAAAATACTTTATCTACTAAGCTTTGTGGTTTCACTAAGCCTGTGCCCCGCGCGCAACACCCCCAGCCGATCCCCTGAGTCGGTCATATTTGTAATTTTCATGACGAAATTACTCTGCTCTGCACTTGCGTCAGAGCAGGCTTGCGTGGACTAATGCCCATCCACGAGCACCGGCCCGAACAATCGGTTCACGGGAGAGACGCAGTGTCCGCGACGAGGAAAGAAGGAGCGCGCCTGCGCTCGATCGGCAACCTGGATATCATCAGGCGCTTCACCTGGGAGATATCGTCGATCAACATGTATCTGGAGGAGTTGCGTCAGTTCTGGGCGAAGACGCTCGGCATCAGCGGCCCGCAATGGCTGATCCTGATGGCGATCTCCGACCTCGACAAGGACGACGGCATCCCGGTCAACGTCGTCTCCAAGCTCCTCCACGTCGATCCGTCTTTCGTCACCACCCAGTCCAAGCTGCTCGAGAAGAAGGGCCTGTTGCGCCGTCGCCCCTCGCCGACCGACGCCCGCGTGGTGCGGCTGTCGCTGGCCGAGAAGGCGCAGAAGCACATCACGAGCCTCAACGAGCAGTACAAGACGATCCGCGAATTCGTCTTCCAGGAGTTCGACGAGAACGAGTTGACCGAATTCACCACCAAGCTCGCGACGCTGAAGAATCGCCTCGAGAAGGCCTGCGTCCGGATCTCCCTCGACTTCTAGCGCCCTACGACGGCGCTCAGATCCGCCCCGGCGGGGCCGAGCCGCGATTCGAGCCAATCGAAGATGTACTCGTTGGCAAGGCTCGGATTGTCCGCATGGGCCTGCGCTGCGCCGGTCTCGGCCGCAGTGAACACCTTCAGCATGACGTTCGAGCTGCCGAGCCGGGAGCTCTGGACGATCTGACGCGCCCGGTCGGCCTTGAGCCAGCCGTCCTCGCCGAGCGTGATCAGCACCGGACAGTCGGCGCTGGAGGCCATCAGCGGCGCGTGCGGCACCGGCACGATGCTGAGGTCGCTCCTCGCGAATCGGCTGGCAAAGAAGGCCCGCTCGTGCAGGTCCCACAGGCCCCCGTCGCAGACGGCGGCGGCAAGCCGCGGCTCCTGCAACACGGCGCGCGCGACAAAGGACGAGCCCCAGCCGTCGGCGATGATCCCGACGCGCGCGAAATCGACGTCGCTGCGCGTCTCGAGATAGTCCATGACGCAAGGAATCGCGCCCTCGATATCCCGGCGCCGCAGCAGCGCATCGATGTAATCGTCACGCTGGTCGCCGAACAGGTCGAGGGCCAGCATCGAGAATCCTCGCTCGCGCGCATGCGGCACGAGCTTGAACAGGAACTCTTCCTTGCGATGGCCGGGCTCGCCGATGCAGATCACTGTCGGCGCCTGGCCGCCTCCCGGCTGCGCAGGGAGGAAGTAGCCCTGCAATGCGTGGCCGTCGAGCCAGGGGATCGTTACGACCTCGCCCGCCGGGCTACGCGCCGAAAGATAGCGGCGCGCGCATTCCTGCATCGCGAGCACGGCAACCCAGCGGCGCTCGTCGTCCGGCTCGAGCGGCATCGCCGCGGCACCGTAGTAATTCATGGCGCGCAGCCAGTTGCGCTGGGCACTCGCCATGTGACCTTCGGCGAACGCGGCCTCGGCGCGCTGCCGATTGGCCTGCGCCAGCCTCTTCCACTCGCGATGCCAGGAGCGGTCATCGCCCCCCTTCAATTGCCGCGCGATCATCAGGCATTCGGCGATCGTGGCTCCGCCATCCTGGGCGGCGATGAGCAGCCGCGTGAATTCAGCGGAGATGTCCTCTCGCTCGGGGCAAAGAAGCAAATCGTCCGAGAGGCATGCGGGTATCATCGGGAGCTACGCTCTGTCATCGCTTACACCAGACTGACTAAACCATTTCGGTTCCCCAACCAAGCGGCCGCGCGTGGCATTACAGCCGTTCGAGATCACCATCGCTTGAACAGACACTCACGTCGCATGCGTGACATTCCGTTTTGTCATGAGATGGCGAACGCGCACGAAGGCGGCCGGTCAAAATGACCGGCGCGACTCTTGACATGATAACTATCATACCTAAATACGCGCGCGTTCCACGAGGCTCGGCCTGGCGGTTTCAACCGAGCCGCCAGCCGACCTCCTGCGTAAAACTTTCGTAGAAGGCGCGGTCATACGCCTGCTCGGGCGTCGCGCGCACGCGTGCGTCGAGGCGCTCGGCGTCCTCGCCGACGAGAATGCGCCAGCGCTCCGCCTTGACCCCGTCGAGGATGATCTTCGCGGCCTCTGCCGCGCTCGTCGGTGCATCCTCTAGGAAGCTGCGGGCGCGCTCGGCGAACACCGCCTGGATGTCATCGTCCGACATTTTGTCAGCATCTGGCACGCCGGCCGCGACCATGCGCTTGCGGGTCAGCGCGACCTCGTCGGCATTGAGTCGCTCCGATCCGTCGGCGCTCTGCACCTTGCGCGAATTCGAGACGATCGAGGTGCCGATGTGACCGGGCATCACCACCGAACATTTGACGTGCGGCGCGTGCAGGCGGAGGTCGTTGATCAGCGCTTCGGTAAATCCCTTCACCGCGAACTTGGCGGAGCTGTAGGCGGTGTGGGCCTGGCCCATGCCGATCGAGGCCCAGAAGCCGTTGACGCTCGCGGTGTTGACGATGTGGGCCTCGTCCGCGGCGACCAGCATCGGCAGGAAGGTGCGCACGCCGAGATAGACGCCGCCCCAGCAGATGTTGAAGGTGCGCTCCCACTGCTCGCGCGTGTTGGTGAACAGGCTGCCGCCGCCGCCGATGCCGGCATTGTTGAACAGCAGATGGATCCTGTCGGTCTTCTGCTGCTCGGCGAGCTCGTCGCGGAAACGCTTCAGATGATCCTCGATCGCGACGTCGGCGACGTGCGTCGTGACGCGCAGGCCCTGCGGCAGCTTCTCGGCCTCGCAGAGCCGCTTGGTCTCGGCCATCGCGGCCTCCGAGACGTCGCACATCGCGACGTTGCAGCCCTCGGCCACGAGCTGCCGTGCGAGCTCGCGCCCCATTCCCGTGCCGCCGCCGGTGATGACCGCGATCTTTCCAGCAAAATCCTTCATGGGACTTCGGTCCCTCCCTGTCGGCATATTTCTTCGTTAGAGCGCCGCTTGCCGGGCGCGCGCAAAATGTAGCAGCGCTGCACGCGCAATTGAAAGTGGCGCGCCGTGATTGTTCGACATCGATTATTTCGGCGCGCGGATTAAACGAAGCTCACGCAATCACGCGCCCTGCATCCGGGCGTCTCGCCCGAGGCACATCCTTCGCGCCGCCCGCCGCTGGCGGGCCTCAGGATGCGGGCGGTGTGCGTTGCGCCAGTTTCCAACAGACAGCGATGCTCGCCAGCCTCATCCTGGGGGACCGCCGAAAGCCATCGTCTCGAAGGACGAGGCGCTGACGATCGTCGCCGGGAAGCACCGTTGCGGGGCGTGCCGGCATCGCGGGCTCATGCCGGTAGAGCTGACGGGTTCCCGTATTTGTCCGGCTTCGGTTTAGGGGCAATTTTTTTACAACCCGAATCATCAAATGGAGTTCGGACGCTGGGTCGAGTCGGCCAGGCCAGCGTGTTGTTTGCGTGTCACAGGCTCTGGCACTCCGCTTGCATCCTCTTCGTGGTCTGAAACTACCGATGAGGTGACTGGAATGTTCGTGACCGTCGTTGCCGTGCTCTGCCGGCTTAGCGTAGCTAGCTCAGGCAGTTGCGTCGAGGAAATCGTGACTGACAGCAACATGACGCCCGAGATTTCGATGATGCAGTGCGCGGTCGGCGCACAGGCACCGCTGGCGAAATGGATGGGCGAGCATCCGATCTATCACGCCAATTGGCGCCTCGAGCGCTACAAATGCGTGCCCGGCCATTACGAGATCAAGGGCCACGCCTAAGGCCCCGAAGAACTACGGATAGCGAGGAAACGCCCCGGGGGTCGCCTCCGACGGGCCGCGTAGCGCCAGTCCGATGACGGCGCGTCCTGTGACAACGGTCACACACCTCTCCCATCACGCCACCGCCCGCAGAATGATCGCACGCGCCTGCCGCCCCTCCGGCGTCGGCATCAGCGCATAATTGTGCGGCTGGTCGCGCAGCAGATGCAGCTCGACCGGCACGCCGACCGCCCTCGCCCGCTCTGCAAGATCGACGCTGTCGGGGTAAAGCAGATCGCGCGTGCCCGAGAAGATCGTCATCGGCGCGAGGAAACGGAAAGTGCCGTTGAGCGGGCTGACGAAGGGATGGCCGACATCGAGCTCGCCGGCATAGAGCCGCCCCGCCTCGACGATCCCCGGAATGTCCTGGACCGGATCGCGCGTTGCGATCTCGATTTGCTCCGGACGGCTGACCGACGCATCGGCCGCCGGCGAGATCAGCACCAGCCGCGCCGGCTGCCGATGGCCGCGATCGCGCAGCCATTGGCAGGCGGCAAGCGCAAGTCCTGCGCCCGCGGAATTACCCACCACCGTGACCTTTGCGGTGCCTGCGTCTTCCAGCAGCATCCGCAGCAGCTCGGCCGCCCTCGGCACGACATCTCCAGCGGTCGCGCGTGGCGCCAGCGGATGGATCGGCACGACGCAGGAGACACGCGCCTTGCGCGTCATCTCGCCGATGAAGCGCCAATGCGCCGGCGCGATCTGGTTGATGTAGCCGCCGCCGTGCAGGAACATGACATAGTTGCAGCCCTCATGGCCCGAGGACGGCGCGGTGTAATAGACGGGCCAGCCGCCCATCCGGGTCAGGATCGCCTCGACACCGCGACCGAGCCCGGTCGGCTCGAACGAGGCGGGCTGCAAGGCAAGCTTCTGCACGTGCGCCTGCACCGCCTCGGCGGAGGCGAGTTGCTTCTTATGCGGAAGCCGGCGCAGCAGCAGGTTGAAAGCGCGGCTTTGCAGGCTTGGCGCGGGGGCGCGGCTTCGCGGCCCGCAGATGTCAGGACAAAACTGCAAGGCCGACACAAGTCTTGCGACGCTCATGGTCCGTTCTCCGCCTGGCCCCGCATCCATATGGCGACACAAGGGGCTTGCCGACAGGCCACCACGGGCCGATATAATGCGAGCATTCGCTCGCTTTTTCTACTCGCATTCAGGACCCAGGCCCATGGCGCGCAAGCCGCCGACAAATCCGCGGAAAAATGCCTCGCAGGCGCGGTCGCGCGCCACTGTCGACGCGCTGGTCGAGGCGACCGCTCGCATTCTGGTCCGTGAAGGTTTCGAGAAGGCCAGCACCAACCGCATCGCCGAGATCGCCGGCGTCAGCGTCGGCTCGCTCTATCAGTATTTTCCCAGCAAGGAGGCGCTCGTCGCCGCCGTGATCGAGCGCCACAACGACGAAACCATGAAGGTCGTCCGCACCGCCTTCGTCGAGGTGGCGGACATGCCGATCGACAAAGCGGTGCGCAGGCTCGTCACGGTCGCGATCGAGGCCCATCACATCGACCCCTACCTGCACCGCATCCTCGCCGAGCAGATCCCGCGCATCGGCCAGCTGAAGGACGTCGAAGCGTCAAACCGCGAGGTCCACGCCCTCGTGCGCGCCTATCTCGAAAGCCACCGCAAGGAAATGCGCAAGATCGACGTCGACGTCGCGACCTTCATCTGCGTCAGCGCGATCGAAGCGGTGGCGCACAACACCGTGCTGAACGGGGCGGAGATGCTGTCGGAGAAGATGGTGAAGGTGCTGGTGGACGAGACGACAAGGATGGTGGTGGGGTATTTGCGTCTCTAACCGCCCAAAAGCGCGACCAAACTATTGGCCTAAGATGAAGGCGTGAGATCCGATGTGCCGTCTGCCCAATGATCGATCGCTTCATTATTCAGGCCCGAAGTTACATCATCCATCAGCGGTGCCAGCGGCGGATATCTAAAAATGGGCATTGCTAACCGACATATTGTTTTGTGCGCGTTGCCTGCGGGTTTAGGTCAGCTTCTTCGCGTCCAGACCTGCCTGCCTCTCTTCACTTGCTATTGCCTAACATCGCCCCTCGCGCTTAGATTGCACGGGGATATTGCTAATGCCTGGCACGCCTGACAATCAATGGCCGCAGTTCGAAGGAATGAGCGCTACAGCAGACGAGGTGGCGAAGCAGGCGATTCAAGACGTAGCACGACACGAGGAGCAACTCGTCAAGCTGATCTTCTTCCATGATGATCGAGCCCTCAGGGTCATCGCGGTATATGGGCCCCTTCTCGGGGTGCTTATGGCAGGAACGATCGCCCTCTATCAGGCCGGTAAACTGACCCTCTTCCTCGGCCTGATGATCGGTGGAACGGGAGTCAGCTTCATGGTTGGTTTCCTATGCGCGTTTGCCGCGCTTTGGAATGCACCGATCTATTTGCCCTCGAGAAAGCCTCCATTTTGGCAATGGGCACTCAAGCATGACGTCGAGCTGCGCGAAGTTGCGATGGCTTATGTCGAGCAATCCGCAGCAATGGTAATCCACAACGAACGTCACAGCTTGCGGGCCTCGGGTTATCTCACCAAGGCCTACACTTGTGGTGTGGCGGCTCCTTTCGCAGGAGCCGCGCTTGTTTGGATGGCCTACTGGTCCCGCTAGCTTATTTTATCTGGTTTGGGCGGGGGTGGCGGCGGTCGGGGAACATGTCCCTTCTGCGTAGTCGTGGGCGGCGGCGGAGGAGGCGGCGGTGCTTTGGCCATAGGATGCTCTCCAAAATTAACTAGGTACTACCAGAGGATGCAGGAGAGCAAATACTCGATTCCTCAATACCGTCCTGCAGCCGCCACGATGACATCATTCCCCTGTTCTGCCTAACCCAAGCGCTTCGGAAACACATCATCTCTCAATGACTTCGATACTGTGCATGGGGTTGTTTTCGACGTTTTTAATTTGGCCGCCCACCCAAGCTGCCACCCGCGACCGATCGCACGCCCACGTCACCGGCGGGAGCAGGCTCCACGCCAACGGTCATCCACGCGGCAGATGCTTTGAAAAAATGGTCGGAGCGAGAGGATTTGAACCTCCGACCCCTAGTCTCCCAGCCTTGCTTGCGTTTGCATTATGGGTCGCATGGACAACATGAAACAAGACAAGCCGTTGATTTTTTTGATCAAACAGTTTGCCTGAATGCCAACAGATGTCACCAAGCCCCACGATTTTCTGACCTCCAGGTCAGGAAAAATCGACGTTTTTGCCAATCGTCCAATGGCCGTGCTTCATCACCACGACGGGGCCGATTTACTCTGACAGCTCTGAACCTGCTCATTTCAGGGACTCGTTGGCAGCAATACGCTGCCGCTTGACTTGTGAATAATCCCCCTTGCTGGAAACGAGCCTGTAGAGTTCGGCTAGTTCCGGAGTGAGGTCTGAAACTGGCTTCAGTGCTTCTACGATCGGAGTCGGATTTCCGTTAAAGAATTGTTGCCACCACACCTCTGCCAGCAGGACCGCAGATGCATACTTTTGGGGATCTATCATTCAAGTTCTCATAAGAACGACATTGCCCAGATATCTTAGGCAGCGGATCGTTGCGGGTTGTGGATCTGGCACTCGTCGAACTCGGATGGCAACTTAAGCCCCTTGGAAGGGATCAGCAACTCGGCACCCGTGCGCTTGATCTGAACAGAGTAATTTAAGGCAAACTCATATTGCCTTCGGCTGGTGTACAGGTCTTGGATTTCTTCACAGTGGTCGTATGTGAGCACCCAGGGGTTCTTCAGCTTCAACACCCTCTTCGCCACCATCTCATGGTCCTCTGGAGCGTAAAAGCTGGTGTACAGACTGGCCCCCTTGTTGAAATAGGGTGGATCGATGCAGAGGAACGTTTCAGGGGGAAGCTCGGCTGCTACGTAATCGATGAAGTCGATAGCGTCCATTCTGTGGAGATGGATGCGATTTTGATACTTCGCGATCCGTCGCATTCGCCGGGCTAGTTCATCTTTATTGAATCGGCAATCAACAGTGTATTTGCCCTTCTGTTCTAGGCCACCGATGACGCCCGCGTTCTTGATGATGCCGGATCGATTGGTGCGATTTAGGAAGAAGCATGCAAAAGCGATTTCCATATGGGATCTTCGCGCTGGTCTGCGCTGGATGTCTCGCTGCTTATGCCACTCGTCGATCGTGACTGGGGTGCGCTCCATAAGATCGATAAATTCCTCGGTTCTGTTGAGCACCACGTGCCAGAACGTCCAAACGGAGCGATCGATGTCGTTAATGTGGATATCGCTGACGTGCCCCTGAAACAGGAGAGCAAGTGCCAGCCCGCAACCACCGGCATAGGGCTCAGCATAGTGGCCATGGCTGAGCTTGTTGCACCGTAGGATTTTTGCGATGGGCTCAAGGAGGCACGTCTTACCACCCGGGTAGCGCAACGGCGAACTGGATATTGTCATGATTACCGAAGTGCAATGATCGAGGAAATCGTCTTGAGCAGTAGGGGCGTGATTGTGTCGAAGTCGTTCGCCAGTTGCTCGCCGTCGAACGAAGCGGCAATCTCGTGATGCTTGGTTGTGTTCCCGTTTTGCTGGATGCGAGTCAGCGCCTCGCGTAGTGCGTTAGGTTTCCCCGTGATGCCAAGCTGAGTAATCTTCGCGTTGCTGTAGAACGACACGAAGTCCACGGTCTGGTTCCTGCCGGCCAGCGCGGTGAGAGATTCCACGAACGCCCACACGCCGACCGTGAGCAGGGGCGCGTGAGCTTCCAGGGAAATGTCACAGATGGAATAGTGAAGTCTTTCGAGCTTACTACTCGCCAGATTCACCAACGCCTCGGCCAAATCCTTGTCGTACTGGATATGCGGGATCTTCGGTGCCTTCCGGGGGGCCTTCTTGACGTTCTTCTTACCGCTCGTTGAAGCAGCCTTGGTTATGGGGGTAGGCTTGCTGCGGTCTCCAGAAAGGGACTTGGCCAGCGATTTCCCGTACTTTTCGATAGCTGCTTTGTTGTTCCGCGAGTTGACCTTCGTTCCGTTCTCTTTGAGGTCGCCGATAAACGTAGTCAGCTGACTTTTGAATTCATCGACTGGAATGGTGTACTTGATGTGGTCCAGGTCTCCGACGTCGAGGCCCAGCGCGTCGCGGACTACCTGGCTATTGAGGTGGCGCTGTGCTGTGGTCAGCTTTCCCGCTCGCTCGTCCTTCGTGAGGAGTCCCATCTTCTCGGACAGATCTAAGATCGCAAGAGCGATTTTGTTTCTGTTTGAGCCAGTGTGGCGCTGCTTCTGGTCAGCGTTCCAATCTTTTCGGCCGATACCACCCTGCTGCCCACCGTGGATGACGCCCATCCAGAACCGCAGCTTCTCGTGGTCATCAAAAACGACGGCGGGGACTGTATCAATCGCTTCGTACCCGTCGGCAAGGGCTGCGATGTCCTTCCGCAGGTGGGACGGAGCCAAGTCTGGATCATTGAGGAGCTTTATCGCGCAGATGCGCCGGTTGCCCTCCCAGACCACGTAGTTCTTTTTGCCCCTGCCGGTGCTCGGAATTTCGACTAGCCCGACGACCTCAAGGGGGTTGGTACCTTCAGTCGCGATGCTCTTGGCTAGGTTGTAGACCTGCTCGTCCTTGCAGAGGTGAGCGATGATATCCGGCTGTGATTCGAGTGGCTCGTGGCGCGGATTCTCCTCGTAAAGGAAGATGCGCTCGACCTCGATGTCTTCAATCTTCATGGACGGTAGCCCCCCAGCTAACGCTACATTTTGGTCCCCCCCCTGCATGATGCACTCAAAAAGTGCACAACGGGTGAGTCTCCCGAATTAAGAAGACCCGGTTCAAAAACGCAAGGGCGGAAATTGCTTGGAAAGGCTCAAAGAGTTCATCAGTTGGAAGCACCGCATCTCGAAGCGCCTCACGCGGGGCACACGACCAGGGCTCTAGCACGTGGCAGCGGCAGAATGCTGCAATAGTCATCGCACGGAGCAGTGGGCGTTCCGAGCACGACGAGGGAAGCTGGCTGATCGTGGCCAAGGCTTACAACCAGCTCGCGCCCCTCATCGTCACCTCGGCCCACCCGGAACAGATCCGTGGCGTGCATCGCCATTCTCGCAGCAGAGGCTCAATCGCGTGAATCGACGTCACACCATCCGCACGTCCCCTCGCTGAGTCTGCAATATTGGCGCTCCATCAGGACGCCCACATTTGCCTGAATGCAAATTCTCGCGGCGGAGGGTACCGCTTTGGATTTGCACGACGTTGCATTCGTGCTCGCCTCGACCATCGAAAGAACTAGTTCAAAATGCTCCACTGGATACCACCAAGAACCGCTCTTTCCTGACACCTGTGTCAGGCAAACCAGCAGCACGATCATCGTTTCGAAGAAGCGTGACGGCCACTTGCCAATGGCTTTGGCGCCTTCTCCCCTCGCGCAGGCACTCGGAAGAGATCTGAAATGTGGATGGAGAGTGCCTTAGCTAGGCTGTCGAGAACCAGAACCGTTGGATTCTCAAGACCGCGTTCCAGGCCGCTTATATATGTCCGATCGAGGTCCGCATCGACAGCGAGCTGCTCTTGGGAGAGTCCCCGTTCGACCCGATACTTCCGAAGATTCCAGGCAACGAGTCGCTTGCCATCCATTGGCGGATAGCGACCATTTTGATGTTTATAAATCCATCGCCCATGGTCGACATGTTTTTCGCGATCGGCTCCAATCGCAGATCGTGACATCTACGTGGGAGCGGCGAATGTCGATTGAAGAAGAACGTCCGTTGCGGAAAATGATCACAGAGAGGCAGTTGCTGGAAATTCTCTGCACCTCACGCTCGTCGCTAAGACGCTGGTGTTTGGAAGGGAAGTTTCCAAAACCCGTTGCGCTTGGACCCAGCAGGATCGCTTGGTTCGTCGACGAGGTCGCCGAGTGGCAAAACAGTCGTCCGTCCTCACGCCGATCAAGCGACCACTAGTGCAAGAGACTAGTGGTCGGACGGCGAAAACGCGGCTCAGGAGATGTCATTCTGTAGCAACGCGGCTCATCGAGAGCTTCCATGAGGCGCTAAGGTCAGGAATAGGTCAGGAATTTCGGCATAAAAAAGGGCCTGTAGCGACACCCGCTCCAAGCCCGTTCTTGCAACTCATTGATTTTAAAGGGTATTTTGGTCGGAGCGAGAGGATTTGAACCTCCGACCCCTAGTCTCCCAGACTAGTGCGCTAACCGGGCTGCGCCACGCTCCGAACGTCGTTCCATTAGCTAGGATCGGCGCGATGCGCAAGGCGAGCGACACCATTTTGGTGTCGCCGTCCAAACCCGGAACTGGCCGCAAAACAGGCGGAAGCGCCCCTAGCCCTCGTTCAGCGCCTGGTCCAGCATTTCGCGGCAGGCGACCAGGTCGGCGAGCGCCCGGCCGAGCCGCTCCCGGTCCAGCGCGCTGGGTCCGGCCGGTGCGGCGGGGGTGCCACCCTTGCGGAAGGTGGTGAGGATCTCCTCATCGTCGACCTCGGTGAAGCGGAAGTCGATGCCTTCCTCCTCGTCGCCCTGGTAGTCGTCATCGTCGGCGTCGGCGATGCCCTTGATGGGCGCCTCGTCGTCCTCGGGCTCCCGCAGGCTGGCGCCGATGGCATCCTCAATCGCGCCGAACGAGACCGCGGCCGCGCTGTCGGCGAGGCCCTGCACCGATTTGACGCCGTGCTCCTTCAGGATCCGCTGCACACCGCGGATGGTGTACCCCTCGCCGTAGAGCAGCCGGCGGATGCCCTTGAGCAGGTCGACGTCGTCGGGGCGGTAATAGCGGCGGCCGCCGCTGCGCTTCATCGGCTTGATCTGGGAGAAGCGGGTCTCCCAGAACCGCAGCACGTGCTGCGGGATGTCGAGCTCCTGCGCTACTTCGCTGATGGTTCGGAACGCATCCGGCGCCTTGTCCAAATGCCAAATCCTTCGCGAAAGGCGTTACGCCTCGGGTTGAGCCTTGCTGGCATCGCCATTGGTGCGGTGCTGGGCGTTGATCCGCTGCTTCAGGATCGCCGACGGCTTGAACACCATGACCCGGCGCGGCGAGATCGGCACCTCGGTGCCGGTCTTCGGGTTGCGGCCGATGCGCTGGCCCTTCTTGCGGACCATGAAGGACCCGAACGAAGAGAGTTTCACCGTCTCGCCCTTTTCCAGGCAGTCGGTGATCTCCTTCAGCACGAGTTCCACGAAGGCGGACGATTCCGTGCGCGACAGGCCCACCTTCTGGTAGACGGCTTCGCACAGATCGACACGCGTTACGGTTTTACTTTGATCGGTCATCGCCCTGCCCCACATCACGGCGAACAATTGTTGTCTGAAATTATGAGCTTACGATACGACGGTCAACAGCGCTCATCAATGCAGGCGCATCGATATTCGGCGCCGATTCGGCAAAATTTTATCGACTGTGGCTCTACCAGCGCACGAGCGCGGAGCCCCAGGTGAAGCCGCCGCCCATCGCTTCCAGCAAGATCATATCGCCCTTCTTGATGCGGCCGTCCTTGCGCGCCACCGACAGCGCCAGCGGGATCGAGGCGGCCGAGGTGTTGCCGTGACGGTCGACCGTCAGCACCACCTTCTCCGGCGCGATGTGGAGCTTGTGGGCGGAGGCGTCGATGATTCGCTTGTTGGCCTGATGCGGCACGAACCAGTCGATGGTCTCGGCATTGAGCCCGGTCGCCTGGAAGGCATCGACGATGACGTCGGTGATCATGCCGACCGCATGCTTGAAGACCTCGCGGCCCTCCATGCGCAGATGGCCGACGGTCTGGGTCGAGGACGGCCCGCCGTCCACGAACAGCTTTGCCTTGTGGCGGCCGTCGGAGCGTAAGTGCGTGGTGACGACGCCGCGATCGGTCGCGGCATTGCCCGGCTGCTCCTGCGCCTCGAGCACCACCGCGCCGGCACCGTCGCCGAACAGCACGCAGGTGCCGCGGTCGTTCCAGTCGAGGATGCGCGAGAAGGTCTCGGCGCCGATCACCAGCGCGCGCTTGAAGGCGCCGGTGCGCAGGAAATTGTCAGCGGTGGCGAGTGCGAACACGAAGCCCGAGCACACCGCCTGCAGGTCGAAGGCCGCGCCGTGGTTGATGCCGAGCGCGTTCTGCACGGCGACGGCGGTGGCGGGAAAGGTGTTGTCCGGCGTCGAGGTGGCCAGCACGATGAGGTCGATCGACTGGGCGTCCATGCCAGCATCGGTGAGCGCGGCCTGCGCCGCCTTGATCGCCAGATGCGAGGTGAACTCGCCCTCGGCCGCGATATGCCGCTCGCGAATGCCGGTGCGCTGAACGATCCACTCGTCCGAGGTATCGATGCGCGCCGCCAATTGGGCGTTGGTCACCACCTGCTCCGGCAGATAGGAGCCGCAGCCAAGCACGACCGAACGAATTTGAGTCACGAAACAGCCTCCTGCGCGGCCTGCACGGAATTGAGTGCACCGCCCTCGCGGTTGAGCATCTGATTGATCTTGTTCAGGAGATCGTAGTGAGCCATCTCATAGCCAACATCGATCGCATAGGCAAAGCCTTCGGCGCTGGTTCCGCCGTGGCTCTTGACCACCAGTCCGTTCAGACCCAGGAACACGCCGCCATTGGACTTGTTCGGGTCCATCTTGTCGCGCAGGGCCTGGAAGGCGCTGCGGGCAAAGAGATAGCCGAGCTTGGACAGCCAGCTCCGCTTCATCTCATGACGGAGTAATTCGGCCATCTGCCGCGCGGTTCCCTCGGCTGCCTTGAGCGCGATGTTGCCGGCATAGCCTTCGGTCACGATCACGTCGGCGACGCCCTTGCCGATGCCGTCGCCCTCGACGAAACCGATATAATCGAGCTCCGGCAGGTTCCGCGCCCGCAGGATTTCTCCAGCCTCGCGAATCTCCTCGTGCCCCTTGATCTCCTCGGTCCCGATATTGAGCAGCCCGACGGTGGGCCGCTTCTTGTCGAACAGCACGCTCGCCGTGGCCGCCCCCATGAGCGCGAGCGACACCAGATGGTGCGCATCACCGCCGATGGTGGCGCCGAGGTCGAGCACGACGGATTCGCCGCGCCTGGTCGGCCATATTCCCGTAATGGCCGGCCGGTCGATCCCGTTCAGCGTGCGCAGGTGGAAACGCGACATCGCCATCAGCGCGCCGGTATTGCCGGCGGAGACCGCGACATCGGCCTCGCCCTGCTTCACCGCATCGATGGCCAGCCACATCGAGGACGTCCTGCGGCCGCGCCGCAGCGCCTGGCTCGGCTTGTCCGAACCACTGACGGCAATGTCGGTATGGATGATCTTCGCGGCGGCCTTGAGCTGAGGGTACCGGTCGAGCTCGGGCTCGATCTTGGCGCGATCGCCGACCAGCAGGAATTCGGTGTCGCGATGCCTGCCGAGCGAGATGGCCGCGCCCGGAATGACCACGGCGGCGCCGGCGTCGCCCCCCATGGCGTCAAGCGCAATGCGAACCTTGCTTGGCATAAAAGTCCTGGAAAACCTGGTCTGGTGCGGTCTTGAACGAGCGGGGCCGCAGAATGGGTCCGCCATGGACATGGCGACCGGTCAGGCGCCACGCCGCGCCCGGACCGGGGCGCGACAATAGCGTTTTGCGATCCCGAAACAACCTCTTGCCCCCAGCCTTTTGCTTTCAGGGCGATCCGGGGGCCAACAAGGGATTTTCAGGAAAAACGCATGAAATCAAAGGAATAAGTCAGCCCATCAAACCACTCCCGCAATCCCCTCACGCCCGCTGGCAAGTGGCCTGAGCGGGAATGCCCAGCTATTTGCCTTTCTTCCTGCCCTTCTTGTCGTTGTCCTGGAGCGCCTTCAGCGCCGCAAAAGGATGATCCTCCGGGTCCGGCGCCGTGATCTCGGCCTCGAACACGGCTCCCTCCTTGCGCGGATAGGGGTCAACGGCAAGGAACAGGGCGTCGGTGGCGATCCGGCCGAGGTCGATGATGCCGTTGATGATCGGCTCCGGTGGATCGATCACCTCCGGCGGCTCCTCGTCGTCCCGCCCCTCCTCGATCAGGTCGGCCATCTTCCGAACCTCGGCCTCGGGAGCGAACACCAGGTCCACCGCCTCCGCGATCTCGCTCTCCATGGGATCGAGGGTGACCACGCAGGTCTGGCCGATCCGGGCGCGGATGGTGCCGGTCACCTGGACCCGGCCGCCGCTCTTGGGCACCACATCGAGGTCGGCCTGGGCGGACAGCACCTCGCGCAAACCGCCGACTTCAGCGATGGCCTGCCGCTCGGCGGCCGAAGCCTCCAGCTTGCGATGCAGGCCGCTGTCGGGGATCTGAGCGACGATGACGGGAGACCGCCAGGGATCAGGCCTGGAATCGGCATTCGGTCGGCTCATGGCGTGACATCCTCGGGAGTAGCAGGAGGAAACCTGAAGGAGGCGCGCAGCAGCGCAGCCTCATCGGCCTGGCCGAGATCGGCCTCGCTGGCCCGGGCATAGGCCGCGAGCCGCTGCGCCTGGTCGAGGCCAGTCCCATTCAAGATATTCTTGCAGATCGCCTCTGCCAGGGCCTCGCCGCCGGCCTCCATGGCCTGGTCATAGGCCTGCACCCGGCCATAAAACGCCTCGCCGAAGGCGCGCATCCGCTTCGGCACGGTCTGGTCGCCGATCCCCATCTCGCGCAGATTGTCGTCCATATCCTCGCAGAAGCGGTCGAACAACGCCTGGGACAGCTCGGTGGCGCCTCCGGTGGTGTCTTGGACCGTGCGGAGGCGGCGCAGCAGCAGCCACAGATGCAGCAGCAACAAGTCGAAACGCCCGTTAACCGTATCGGGCACGCCCAAGTCACGGTAAAATATGGGTTCTCGCGCCTGCGTCACGATCATGCCATAGATGGCTTCAATGGTGCCGGACGGGGTTAGCCGGGGTTTCCTGAAGTGATTGAACGGCCAAAGCATTGTGGTTTCCGCAAGCGGGCGCGCGCGTGTTGCATTCAGACGCCCTGCCCGGTACTTCAGCGCCTCGCGCGACGCAAGGGGACGGAATCAGTTCCGCTATGACCACATCGAACCAGATCAGCCTGCGCGCAGACAAGCGGCGCGGCCTTCGTGCACGCTGGCGCGGCCTGCGCATGCTTGCCGCCGTCACCCTGATCGGCGCCGCGCTCACAGGCTGCACCGGCGAGCAGTTCCAGAAGGGTTACATCCTGCCGCCCGGCGCGCTGGAGCAGATTCCGATCGGCGCGAGCCAGGATCAGGTGCTGATCGTGATGGGTACCCCCTCGACGGTCGCCACACTCGACGGTGAGGTCTTCTATTACATCTCGCAGCGCTCGGAGCGCACGGTCGCCTTCATGAACCAGAAGGTGGTCGACCAGCGCGTCATCGCGATCTATTTCGACAAGAGCCGGCGCGTGCGGCGGCTGGCGAATTACGGCTTGCAGGACGGAAAGATCTTCGACTTCATCAGCCGCACCACGCCGACGTCGGGCCAGGAGATCAACTACCTCACGCCGCTGTTCAAGCTGCTCAGCTTCAACTGAGTAAAGCGTTCTCGAACGACGTGGATACGTGTTCGCGTCGAGAAGCGCGTCAAACGAGACACTAGAGCCCGTTCCAATTCCACCGCAAGGTAAATGGCGCTCGCCTGCGGCGTCGTGCCGCCCTTCGCGCGGCCTTTGCCGTGGCGTGCGACTTGCCGTGACAAGTCAGGTTCCCTACGCTCCCGCCAAAGCAAGAAGCTGGGAGTGGATTCGTGTCCAAGAAACTTCAGAAAACTTTGTTGTCCCGTCGTCGCGTGCTCGCCGGTGCTGCCGGCCTTTCGGCTGCGGCGATCCTGCCGCGTTCGAGCCTCGCCGACTGGAAGCCGACCGAGACCGTTCGTCTCATCGTACCGGCCGCCGCCGGCGGTTCGACCGACGTCATGGGCCGGCTGCTCGCCGCTCACCTGCAAAGTGCTTGGGGCGGGTCGGCCGTCGTGGAAAACCGCTCAGGCGGCGGCGGCACCATCGGCACCGCCGAGGCGGTCCGCGCCAAGCCTGATGGCCACACCATTCTGGTCGGCAATCCTGGTCCAAACGCAATCGCCTACAGCATCTTCAAGAACCTCTCCTACAAGCCGGACCAGCTTCAGCCCGTCTCCAACATGATCCGGATCCCGAACATCGTCTCGGCGCATCCGAAGACCGGCATCAAGTCGATTCCCGAGTTGATCGCGTACCTCAAGGCCAATCCGGACAAGCTCAGCTACGCCTCCTCCGGCGTCGGCCAGAGCCCTCACCTCACCGGCGCCTGGTTTCTCCAGCTCACCGGGCTGAAGATGACTCACATTCCGTTCCGCGGAGCGGGCCCGGCGCTTCAGGCCGCACTCGCCGGCGACATCCAGATCCTGTTCGACAATCTCTATCCGAGCCTGCCGCAGGTGCAGAGCGGCACCCTCACCGGTCTCTGCGTCACCACCACAGAGCGCAGCGAACTCGCGAAAGACCTGCCGACCATGCGCGAGAGCGCGCCGGAGCTGGCGAGTTTCGACGTCTCCTCGTGGTTCTCGGTGTTCCTGCCGAAGGGGGTCTCGCCCGAGGTGCTGGGCGCGCTCAATCTCCAGGTCAAGGCGATGCTGGAGCGCGACGACGTCAAGAAGCAGATCGCCGCCATGGGCGCCCGCGCCGACTACGGCACGCCGGAGCAGTTCGCCGCCTTCCTGGATGCCGAGACGAAGAAGTTCGCCGGCATCATCCAGAAGGAAGGCCTGCAGATGGACGTGCAATAGGCCCCGTGTCCCGAACGCGGTGCAGCGTGTAACGCAGCACCGCTGAGCCGGGACCCAGCCGCGACGAGGACCCCGGATCTGCAGCGCAGCACTTCGTGCTGCGCTGCGTCCGGGGAACGCAAGACAGAGCGACAGACCCAATCAAAAACCCCGCGGCCTCGCGCCGCGGGGTTTTGTCTTGGTTCGTCTCCGCCGCTCAGTGCGCCAGGATCGCCAGCAGCAGCAGAGCCACGATGTTGGTGATCTTGATCATCGGGTTCACCGCAGGACCCGCCGTATCCTTGTAGGGATCGCCGACGGTGTCGCCGGTCACGGCCGACTTGTGGGCATCACTGCCCTTGCCGCCGAAATGGCCGTCCTCGATGTACTTCTTGGCGTTGTCCCAGGCGCCGCCGCCCGAGGTCATGGAGATCGCGACGAACAGGCCCGTCACGATCACGCCGAGCAGCATCGCGCCCACCGCGGAGAAGGCCGCCGACTTGCCGGCCACGCCACCACCCGCGATCACGTAGATCAGGAAGTACACCACGATCGGCGACAGCACCGGCAGCAGCGAGGGAATGATCATCTCCTTGATCGCCGCGCGGGTGAGCAGGTCCACCGCCTTGCCGTAATCAGGCTTGTCGGTGCCCTGCATGATGCCGGGCTTCTCGCGGAACTGACGCCGCACCTCCTCGACGATCGCACTGGCAGCGCGGCCGACGGCGGTCATGCCCATCGCGCCGAACAGATACGGCAACAGGCCGCCGAACAGCAGGCCCACCACCACGTAGGGGTTGTTGAGCGAGAAGTCCGGATTGACGCCAGCGAAGTAGGGATGGCGCGCGGAGTCCGCAATGAAGAACTTGAGATCCTCGTTGTAGGCCGCGAACAGCACGAGAGCACCGAGACCGGCAGAGCCGATCGCGTAGCCCTTGGTGACCGCCTTGGTGGTGTTGCCGACCGCGTCGAGGGCGTCGGTCGACTTGCGCACCTCCTTCGGCAGTCCCGCCATCTCGGCAATGCCGCCGGCATTGTCGGTGACGGGGCCGAAGGCATCGAGGGCGACGATCATGCCGGCCAGCGCCAGCATAGTGGCGGTCGCGATCGCGATGCCGAACAGCCCGGCGAGGCTGTAGGTGACCAGGATGCCGGCGATGATGACGATCGCAGGCAAGGCGGTCGCCTCCATCGAGATGGCGAGCCCCTGGATCACGTTCGTGCCGTGGCCGGTCACCGAGGCCTGGGCGATCGACTTCACCGGACGGTAGTCCGTGCCGGTGTAGTATTCGGTGATCCAGATGATCAGCGCGGTGACGACGAGACCAACCACGCCGCACTCGAACAGCGCCATGCCGGTATAGCTGACGCCGTCGAGCTTGCCGAAGCCGATCAGGTAGTAGATCACCAGCGCGATGCCGACCAGCGACAGCACGCCGGTCGCGATCAGGCCCTTATAGAGTGCGCCCATGATCGATTGGCTCGGCCCGAGCTTGACGAAGAAGGTGCCGATGATCGAGGTGATGATGCAGACGCCGCCAATGGCGAGCGGCAGCGTCATCATGGTGGCGAGGATCGGCGTCTTGGCGAAGAAGATCGCCGCCAGCACCATGGTGGCGACCGCGGTCACCGCATAGGTCTCGAACAGGTCGGCGGCCATGCCGGCGCAGTCGCCGACATTGTCGCCGACGTTGTCTGCGATCGTGGCGGGGTTGCGTGGATCATCCTCGGGAATGCCGGCTTCGACCTTGCCGACGAGGTCGCCGCCGACGTCCGCCCCCTTGGTGAAGATGCCGCCGCCGAGACGGGCAAAGATCGAGATCAGCGAAGCGCCGAAGCCGAGCGCCACCAGGGCGTCGACAACGACCCGGCTGTCAGGCGCCAGTTTCAGCGAATGGACCAGGAAGGCGAAATAGATCGTCACGCCCAGCAGCGCGAGACCGGCGACCAGCAGGCCGGTGATGGCGCCCGCCTTGAAGGCGAGTTCGAGACCGCCGGCGAGCGACGTCGTCGCGGCCTGGGCGGTGCGCACATTGGCGCGGACCGAGACGTTCATGCCGATGAAGCCCGCGGCGCCGGACAGGATAGCGCCGATGGCAAAACCGATCGCGACATAGAGCCCGAGGAAATAGGCAAGCAGCACGAAGATGACGATGCCGACGATACCGATCGTGGTGTACTGGCGCCGCAGGTAGGCCTGTGCGCCTTCACGCACCGCTCCTGCGATCTCCTGCATGCGCGGCGACCCCGCATCCGCGCTTAACACCGAAGACGTCGCCCAAATCGCGTAGACGACGGAAAGTACTCCGCAGAGCACAATCAACCATAATGCTGTCATGTGATGTTTGCCTCAGATCCTTGATGTACCCCCGGCGCCTTTTGTTGTCCGTCGTGCGGTGCGGCGCCTTGATTTCGAACAAAGCCGCCCCTTGCCCAAAAGGGGCGGCTTCAGTCAGCCACAAGCTTGCCAAAATCAAATTGAGGGTGCAACGCCGGATAAGGCCGAAAACGCCGATCTCGGCAGGTATTTAGCACCAAGTGCCGAGAACTAACGTGCCGTTTGGAGCAATTCCTAGAAGTGGCTGTAGGACAGCCGCTTCAAGGTCAATTCCTGGCCCTGCCCGTCCAGGAAGCGCGGCCTCTCTTTCCCCGCGACGATGGTGCCGATCGCCGTGACGGCAAGGCCGGCCACCCGCCCCGCGCCAATCAGTGCATCGGATTGCGCCGGCGGCACAGTGCACAGCACCTCGTAATCGTCGCCCCCCGCAAGCAGCGTCTCGACGCAAACGATTTTGCGGGCGACCAGGCCCGCCGCCGCGGCTGAAAGCGGCACGCGTGTCACCTCGACCGTGGCCGAGACCCCGGACGCTGCGCAGAGTTTCACCAGATCGCCGGCGAGCCCGTCGGAGACGTCCATGGCCGCGGTCGCATGATCGCGCACGGCGCGCGCCAGCACATTGCGCGGCTGCGGCACGCGATAGCGCGAGATCAAGGCGTCCCGTGCTGCGGGATGGCTCGCGAGCGCGGCCGCAGCGGCGCCGCCTGTGAGCACGTCGAGGCCAAGCGCAGCATCGCCGATGGTGCCCGTCACCAGGATGCGATCGCCTGGCCTGGCGCCACTACGGCCGACCATCCGCCCCTGCGGCACGCGGCCGAAGGCGGTGATCGAGACCATCTGCGGGCCCGGCGTCGAGACCGTGTCGCCGCCGAGCAGCGGACAAGTGAATTCCTTCGCGTCCTCGCCCAGCGCGTCCGCGAAGGGCCGCAGCCAGGCATCCTCCCTGCTGCGCAGCGCCAGCGTCAGCACGAAGCCGGCCGGCACCGCGCCCTTGGCAGCCAGATCGGACAGGTTCACCCGCAGCGCCTTGCGCGCGATGGTGCCAGGGGGATCATTGGCAAGATAATGCACGCCCTCGACGACGGCGTCGGTGGTGACGACGATGTCGTCGCCGGACGAGGCCAGCACCGCGGCGTCGTCGACCAGACCGAACGCACCGGGATCAGTCGCCAGCGGCTTGAAATAGCGGGCGATGAGGGAGTCTTCGGCGGAGGGATTTTGTGGATTTGCCACTGGCTTATCCCCACAAACAGGTGTCGTCGCCCGGCTCGACCGGGCGATCCAGTATTCCAGAGGCGCTCGCTTCAAATCGATAGGCCGCGGCGTACTGGATCACCCGCCTTCGCGGGTGATGACAGCGGAGAATGGGGCTCGCGTATTGCTTCAATGCGACGCCCCTCAGCACGACTATCGCCCGAACTCGTCACCGCGAAACTGGCGACCGATCTGGTCGAGAACCGCATTCACCATGCCGGTCTCCTCGCGGTCGACGAAGGCGTTGGCGACGTCGACATATTCGGAGACGACGACGCGTCCCGGCACGTCCTTGCGATGCTCCAATTCGTAAGCTCCCGCACGCAGCACCGCGCGCAGGATCGCCTCGATCCGCTTCAAGGGCCAGCCCTTCGACAGCGCCTCGTCGATCAGGGGATCGAGCTTCTTCTGGTCGCGCACGACGCCGGAGACGACGTCGCGGAAGAACGCAGCTTCCGCCGGCAGATATGTGTCGCCCTCGACCTCGTTGCCCAGCCAGTGGCTCTCGAACTCGGCGAAGATGTCGTTGATGCCGGCGCCGGCGATATCCATCTGGTACAGCGCCTGCACGGCCGCGAGCCGCGCCGCGCCGCGCCGGTTCGCCTTCTTCTCGAGCCCCGCCGGCTTTTTGGTGTTGTCGGCCATGGCTTTAGGCCTGCGCCAGGCGGCGTTTGATGCGCAACATCGCAATCGCCGCGCGCGCGGCATCGCCGCCCTTGTCGAGCTCGCTGGCGCGCGCCCGTGCCCAGGCCTGCGCATCATTGTTGACGGTGAGGATGCCGTTGCCGAGCGGCAGTTTTCGCGTCACCGCAAGGTCCATCAGCGCGCGCGAGGATTCCTGCGACACGATCTCGAAATGGATGGTGTCGCCGCGGATGACGCACCCGAGCGCGATCACGGCGTCATAGGGCTTGCCGTTCGCCGCTGCGGCGTCCACCGCGATGGCGACCGCTGCCGGGATCTCCAGCGCGCCGGGAACCGTGATGACATCATGCGTCAGGCCGGCCGCCTTCAGCTCGGCAATGGCGCCGTCCAGCAGTGCGTCCTGGAGATCGTCATAGAACCGCGCCTCGACGATCAGCGCGCGCGCGCCGGAAATGTCGGTCTGGTCCTTCAGGGGTGCGCGCCGCGCGTCTGCCATCGTCAAATCCGTTCTACAGGGGTTGGCGCGTTATGTAGTCGCCGCAGGCGGGTAAGCCAAGTTCAAAGACTGTCATTCCGGGGCGCGAAACGCCCCCGGAATGATGGCTAAGCCGTCATTTCCGTCAGCCGCGCCGCGTAGCGGGCCATCAGATCGACCTCGATATTGACCTCATTGCCCGCCTTCCAGCCGCCAATGATCGTCACCGTCAGCGTGTGCGGGATGATCAGCACTGAAAAGCTCACGTCCTGCACCGTATTGACCGTCAACGACACGCCGTCGAGCGTGATCGAGCCCTTGGTGGCGATGAACCGGGCCAGCTCCCGCGTGGTCGCAAGCTCGAACCGCGCCATGTCGGGCAGATCCTCGCGGCTGAGAAGCGTCGCGATACCGTCGGCATGGCCGGCGACGATGTGCCCGCCGAGCTCGTCGCCGATCTTCAGCGCACGCTCGAGGTTGAGCTTCGTTCCGACCTTCCAGTGCTTTGCCGTCGTCAGTGCCAGCGTCTCCGCGCCAGCATCGACGTCGAACCAGGTCTTGCCGCCATCGATGCCTGAGGCGACCACCGTCAGGCAGACGCCGTTGCAGGCGATCGAGGCGCCGTCGGCAATGGTGGTCTGGTCATAGCGGCAGGCGATGCGCAGGCGGTGCAACTGCCCCTGCGCCTTCGGCGTGAAGCCGACGATCTCGCCGATATCGGTGACAATGCCGGTGAACATTACGCGCGCTCGTAGATGGTGAGAGTATCCCTGTCGAATGTCTCGCTAGCATGAACCTTGTAAGCCTGCGACTGCGTGATTTTCGACAGGGGCAATGCATCGAGCGCATCGACGCCCTCGGCGCCCACCGCTTCCGCCCCGCGGAACAGCCAGATCTCGTCGACGAGATCGGCCGCGATGAAGGACGCCGCAACCCGGCTGCCGCCCTCGACCATCAGGCGGGTGATGCCCTTCCCGGCCAGCGCATGCAGCGCGGCGGGCAGATCGAGTCCTGAGGCATTTGCCGGAGGGATGCGGATCACTTGCGCGCCGGTCGCACCGAGGCGCGTCGCGGCTGCGGCTTCCGCAAGCTCGGATCCCATCACCCAGAGCGGCGTCTCGCGCGCGGAGCCCACAAGCTTGCTCGATGCAGGAATGCGCAGGCTCTGATCGAGCACCACGCGCACTGGCGAGCGCGCGGCCATGCCCGGCAGGCGGCAGGTGAGAAGCGGATCGTCCGCCAGCACCGTACCGATGCCGATCAGAATGGCATCGCTCTGGGCGCGGAGCAGATGCACACGATTGCGCACAGCTTCGCCGGTGATCGCGACGGGCTTGCCGCCGGCGGCGCCGATCTTGCCGTCGGGCGACACCGCGAGCTTCAGGATCACATGCGGACGCTTGTCCCGGATCCGGCGGAAATGCCCGGCATGATCGAACGCGGCCTCTGCCGCGCACAATCCGACATCCACCGCAATGCCGGCGGCGCGCAGGCGCGCATGGCCCTGTCCCGCGACCTCAGGATTGGGATCCTCGATCGCCGCCACCACCCGCTTGATGCCGGCCGCGATCACCGCATCGGCGCAAGGCGGCGACTTGCCGAAATGCGAGCACGGCTCCAGCGTGACATAGAGCGTGGCGCCCCGGGCCGCCTCGCCTGCCCGCAGCAAGGCCTCGGGCTCGCCATGCGGCCGTCCTCCGGGCTGCGTCCAGCCTCGCCCGACGATGACCCCGTCCTTGACGATGACGGCGCCAACGGCCGGATTGGGCCAGGTGCGCCCCTGCCCGCGCTTACCCAGCGCCAGCGCAAGCTGCATGAAACGATGATCGGCGTCCTTGGCCTCACGGGCCTTCTGCGCGAACTGATCTTCCAGGATGCGGAAGATCATTTGCGGATCGCGGCGAGCCGCGCTTCCTCCTCACCGGAGAGCTCGCCGAGCACGTCGGCGAAATCCTTGGCCTCGCGGAAATTGCGGTAGACCGAGGCAAAGCGCACATAGGCGACGTCGTCGAGCGTGCGCAGATGCTCCATCACGGTCTCGCCGATCACCTCCGAGGAGATCTCGGCCTCGCCCCCGGTCTCGAGCTCGCGCACGATGGTGGAGACCATCTTCTCCACCCTTTCAGGCTCGACCTGCCGCTTGCGCAGGGAGATCGAGACCGAGCGCATCAGCTTGTCGCGGTCGAACGGCACGCGGCGGCCATTGCGCTTGATCACCGTGAGCTCGCGCAGCTGGACGCGCTCGAAGGTGGTAAAGCGGAAATTGCAGGCGACGCACACGCGACGCCTGCGGATCACGGACGAGTCCTCGGTCGGACGCGAGTCCTTTACCTGCGTATCGAGACTGTTGCAGTTCGGGCAGCGCATCCGCTTGCTTTCACCAGTTTACCTTGGCCTTACTGATAGATCGGGAACCGGTCGGTGAGCGCCTTGACGCGTTCCTTGATCGCGGCTTCGACCAGCGGCGCCTTGCCGTCGTCGGACTGCGCGATCGCGTTGAGGACCTCGGCAATCATGCCGGCGACCTGCTGGAATTCGGCAACGCCGAAGCCGCGGGTGGTCGCCGCCGGAGTGCCGAGACGCAGGCCCGAGGTGACGAAGGGCTTTTCGGGGTCAAACGGAATGCCGTTCTTGTTGCAGGTGATGGCGGCGCGAACCAACGCCTTCTCCGAGACGTTGCCCTTGAGGCCCTTCGGCCGGAGGTCGACCAGCATCAGATGGTTGTCGGTGCCGCCGGAGACGATGTCGAAGCCGTGGCTCTTCATCGCCTCGGCCAGTGCCTTGGCGTTCTCGACGACGTTCTTGGCGTAGACCTTGAAGTCCGGACGCAACGCTTCGCCGAAGGCGACCGCCTTCGCCGCGATCACATGCATCAACGGGCCGCCCTGCAGACCCGGGAAGATCGCCGAGTTGAGCTTCTTGGCGAGCACCTCGTCGTTGGTGAGGATCAGGCCGCCGCGCGGACCGCGCAGCGATTTGTGCGTCGTCGTCGTGGTGATGTGGGCATGCGGCACGGGCGAGGCATGCACGCCACCGGCAACGAGGCCGGCGAAGTGCGCCATGTCGACCAGGAGATAAGCGCCGACCGAGTCCGCGATCTCACGGAAGCGCTTGAAGTCCCAGGCACGCGAATAGGCCGAGCCGCCGGCAACGATCAGCTTCGGCTTGACCTCTTCGGCCTGCTTGGCGACCGCGTCCATATCGATGATCTGGTCCTCGCGGCGCACCGTGTAGTGCGAGGCCTTGAACCATTTGCCGCTCATGTTGACGGGCGAGCCATGGGTGAGATGGCCGCCGGCCGCAAGGTCCAGACCCATGAAGGTATCGCCGGGTTGGAGCAGCGCCAGAAACACCGCCTGGTTCATCTGGCTGCCGGAGTTCGGCTGCACGTTGGCGAAGTTGGCGCCGAACAGCTTCTTGGCGCGATCGATCGCGAGGTTCTCGGCGACGTCGACCCACTCACAACCGCCATAGTAGCGCGCGCCCGGATAGCCTTCCGCGTACTTGTTCGTCATCACCGAACCCTGCGCTTCCAGCACGGCCCGGCTGACGATGTTCTCGGAGGCGATCAGCTCGACCTCGTGGCGCTGCCGGCCGAGCTCGCCCTTGATGGCGGCTGCGATTTCCGGGTCGGCCTGCTCGAGCGAGGCGCTGAAAAACGAATCGGGCGCGGAGGCGGTCTTGGCTGCGGTCATCTTGCGAATATCTCCACCGCCGCAGCCTTTTGGCGGGCTACGGGCGGTCTGGTGTGGCGATCGGAAGCGGCGAGCGCGATCTACCACATCGCCCGCAACTGGCCAAGGGTTTGCGGGTCGGGGCCAAGATTTGTGCAAGATATGGTGGGATCGGAGGTTCTCGGTAGCCGGACCGGCCTGGGAGACGGCCCGTCCGTCACCTCCGAAATGGGTCCGCTTCGGGCCTTTAACGTCTCATGCCCGAAGCCTCGACGTGCCGCGGAAATCGCGTCACAACCCGGTATACCCCGCCTTCACCGGATCCACGCTGCCGTCGAGCTGGCGCAGATAGGTCAGGCCGCAAACCGTCAACCTGTGCGGGTCCTTCTCGCCGGCCTCCATCAGTGTATTGAGATAGTTCGTGACCTTGGCCCGTGCCTCCTCGCTGGCCGCGGCGGTGCGGTTGGCGAGCAGGTCATAGGTCTGCATGATGCGGTCGATGGCGGCTTCCATGGCACCCTCTGGTTTTCTTGCATGTTCGGAGCTTCGATCAGGCAACCGCGCGGGCCTCGGTCTGCGTCTCGAACCGATTGATCGCCTTGTTGGCGAGCCTGATCTTGTTGAATTCGCCTTGCTGGAGCAGCTTCACGACAATCCCCAGCAGGCGCTCGTCGGTGACGAGAGTATCGGGGATCGCGCCGGAGCGGCGAAGGTAGTTCGCAGCGATTGCGTAGGCCTCACTCACGAGTTCCACGTTCATCGCCTGAAGCCCGCGCTCGACCAGCATCGACTTGTCTCCGATCCGAAGGAGACAAGCGCTGGGCTCGAAACTGGTTCCACGCCGCAAGCAATTATTTCGCAGTTGCACAAAGCAAAACGCACCGGTCCGGACGAATCCGGGCCGGCGCGCTGGGGAAGTTGAGGCACGTTCGGGGGGCTTGCCGGTCTTGTTTTGGGCCGGCTTGGCCCTATCCCGTAAAAACTCAGAGGCGATACAGGATCTGGTCGGTCCAGAACCGCTCGAGGCGATGCAGCGACTTGTTGAGGGTCGAGAACTCCTCGCCCGAGATGCCGCCGACCTGCTCCACCGTCTTGACGTGCTTCTGGTAGAGCGCATCGACGATGCGGCGGACTTCCTGGCCCTGCGGGGTCAGGCGGATGCGCACCGAGCGGCGATCGACGCGCGAGCGCTGATGATCGAGGAAGCCGAGCTCGACGAGCTTCTTCAGATTGTAGGAGACGTTGGAGCCGAGATAGTAACCGCGCGTGCGCAATTCGCCCGCGGTCAGCTCCTTGTCGCCGATGTTGTAGAGCAGGAGCGCCTGCACCGAGTTGATGTCCGCGCGACCGCGGCGATCGAATTCATCCTTGATCACGTCGAGGAGCCGGCGATGCAGCCGCTCCACCAGAGTCAAAGCTTCCAGATAGAGCGACTGCACCGAACCCTGCTGGCCGGAGACGCGCTCTGCGGTATCTGCCGCAGTTGCGACGGCTTTCATCATGACACTTCCCCTGTTGTCGTTTTTATCGACACTTATTCGACGAAACTTGTGTCCCGTCTGATAGGTGCAACTTAAGGGGCTCGTTTGAAGATCGGCTTAAATAAGAGAATAAAGAGATCATGAATTTAAGACAGTGAATTGCGGATTAAGCCTGTGCCACAAGCACTTTTCGCAACGCTCTGTTGACCTTCGCAAGGTCCTGTTCACCCTCCGTCCGCCCCCCTTGTCGCATTCCAGAACAGCCCCGCTTCGTTTCGAAACGGGCGCGTAAGAGCTGTGGCGGAACCGGCTGGTCAACGAAAACTTACCGCAAATTTTAGGCAACCAACGGTCAACCAAGCGCAACACTCTCGTGTCCCGGACAAGCGCCGCAAAGCGGCGCGGAGAGCCGGGACCCAGATGTTTCAAAGCGAGATTGCGGAAAGACGGGCCCGCCTCTGCAGCGCATCACGCCGCACTGGACGATGCTTCGCTTCGCGAGGGGCGCGCTGCATTGCGTCCGGGGCGCGAGAGCATACGCCTATGGCGGCCGTTCGCGCGCGGCCATCCAGGCGAGCGCGAGATAGGCGGCGAGCATGAAGGCCTCGACGCCGACGACGATCAGGCTGCCGCCGTAGATGCCCGGGAACATCAGCTCGATCACCGCCATCGACACCACGGTCGTGAGCCACACCACCGCTCCCCACGGGGTTGCCAGCCACAGGCCGACCGCGGCGACGAGCTCGATCACGGCGAAGTAGACCGTCGCGGCCTGCCAGGCCATCGACTGGTTCTCGAACGCCTCGTCCTCGCCGCCGACAAAACCCGTCACCTGGGCCCAGTGATACAGACCCTTCAGGATCGACAGCAGCGCCATCACCCGCAGGAACAGCACCAGGCGGCGCGTCCAGACATTGTCGTCGGACTCGACCCGCTCCGACGAGATCGCAGCGACCGACATCGCCGTATCTCTGGCATTCTCTCTGGCGGTGTCCCTGGCGCCGTCGCGGGCCGCATCGCGGGTGGAGATCTCGGACATGGACCCCTTCTGGCTGCTTCGGCCCGCAAAATCAATCGGCTGCTATCCCTTGCGGCAGGTCAAGCCGCGGTGACGGGAACCATGCGAGCTGGTATAAGAATAATTCCAGTCGGAGGAAGAGAGATGGCGATCAAATACGGACGGCCGATCGAATTGCGCGAGGTTTCGCGCCGGGAGGGAGCGGCGGTGCCCCATGCCCTCGATCTGACCGTCCGTCCGCGCCGCAACCGCAAGGCCGAATGGGCCCGGCGCATGGTGCGGGAGAACGTGCTCACCACCGATGACCTGATCTGGCCGCTATTCCTGATCGACGGCACCAACAAGCGCGAGCAGGTCGCCTCGATGCCCGGCGTCGACCGTCTCAGTGTCGATCAGGCGGTGCGCGAGGCCGAGCGCGCCATGAAGCTCACCATCCCCTGCCTCGCGCTGTTTCCCTACACCGACCCGTCCTTGCGCGACGAGGAAGGTTCGGAAGCCACCAACCCGAACAATCTGGTCTGCCAGGCGGTGCGCGCGATCAAGAAGGAGTTTCCTGAAATTGGCATTCTCTGCGACGTCGCGCTCGATCCCTTCACCAGTCATGGCCACGACGGTCTGATCTGCGACGGCAAGATCTTGAACGACGAGACGGTGGCCGTTCTGGTCCGTCAGGCGCTGGTGCAGGCCGAGGCCGGCTGCGACATCATCGCGCCGTCCGACATGATGGACGGCCGCGTCGCCGCGATCCGCGAAGGGCTGGACCGCGCCGGCCAGCCCGACGTGCAGATCATGGCCTATGCCGCCAAATATGCCTCCGCCTTCTATGGCCCGTTCCGCGATGCGATCGGCTCGGCCAAGACGCTCACCGGTGACAAGCGGACCTATCAGATGGACAGCGCCAACACCGATGAAGCCCTGCGCGAGGTCGAGCTCGACATCGCCGAAGGCGCAGACATGGTGATGGTGAAGCCCGGCATGCCCTATCTCGATGTGGTCCGCCGCGTGAAGGACACCTTCGCGATGCCGACCTTCGCCTACCAGGTCTCCGGCGAATACGCGATGATCGCGGCCGCCGCCAATAACGGCTGGCTCGACGGCGAGCGCGCCATGATGGAGAGCCTGCTCGCCTTCAAGCGTGCCGGCGCCGACGGCGTGCTGAGCTACTTTGCACCGAAGGCCGCGGAGAAGCTGCGCAGCCAAGAATAAGGTGCCGTAGGTTGGGCAAAGGCGCATTTGCGCCGTGCCCACGATTGGCCCCTGCCGGATGGTGGGCACGCTTCGCTTTGCCCACCCTGCTCGCTGTATCCCCGCCCCCGAATCGCCGGATTATTTCGGCTTGTTAATGTCCTGCGCCCTTGGCACGGGGATGGCCTGTTCCCATGTCCTGTCCTCGAGGGTTTCCCCTTGGGAGGACGGACCATGTCGTATGACTCGGGCAATTCAGGAGCCTGGCGCAATGACGGCGGCGCACAACCACACGCCTTCGACCCCGATCTGAATCCGGAGCTTTTCCGCGGCGTTGCGACGCGGCGGGTGTTCGCGTTCCTGATCGACATGGTCGTGATCTCGGTGCCGGTGATCCTCGGCTATATCTTCATCGCGTTGTTCGGCGTGGTCACGCTCGGCATCGGCTGGGCGCTGTTCTGGCTGGCCTGGCCGGCCTCCGTGATCTGGGCCATCGTCTACTATGGCGCCTCAATCGGCGGTCCCTCGTCGGCGACAGCCGGCATGCGCCTGATGGATCTGGAGTTGCGCACCTGGTACGGCGCGCCCGGCTATTTCGTGCTCGGCGCCACCCATGCCGTGTTGTTCTGGGTGACGGTCTCGTTCCTGACGCCCTTCGTCGTGCTGGTCGGACTGTTCAACGGCCGCCGGCGCCTGCTGCACGATTTCGTGCTGGGAACGGTCGTGATCAACAATTCGGTCCGCGCCCCGGCGCCGCAGGCCGCAAGGACCTGGTGAGCAAGGGCCTGTCAACCCGGACCTACTAAGCTGACTGATCTGATCTGCCGAGCAGGACAATTGACCGTGGGCTTCTGGAGCGCGATGCTGAACCACACTTCGGAGGCCCACGACGTCCCTTGACCCAGCACTCGCGCGACACCCCACAATTCTACCTGACGGCGCCCTCCCCCTGCCCGTATCTGCCGGGCCGGCATGAGCGCAAGGTGTTCACGCACCTCGTGGGTGAGCGCGCGGGCGATCTCAACGATCTCCTGACCCATGGCGGCTTCCGCCGCAGCCAGTCGATCGCCTACCGGCCGGCCTGCGATCAGTGCCGCGCCTGCGTCTCGGTCCGGGTCGTCGCCAACGAGTTCCGCCCCTCGCGCAACTTCCGCAAGGTGATGGCGCGCAACGCCGACATCATCGGCGAGCAGCGCAGCGCGGTGCCCACCTCCGAACAATATTCGGTGTTCCGCGCCTATCTCGACGCCCGCCACCGCCATGGCGGCATGGCCGACATGACCGTGCTCGACTACGCCATGATGGTGGAGGACAGCCATGTCGAGACCCGCATCATCGAGTACCGCAAGCGCGGCCCGGACAGCGGCATCACCGGCCGCGGCGAGGAACTGATCGCGGTGGCGCTGACCGACGTGCTCAGCGACGGCCTGTCGATGGTCTATTCGTTTTTCGAGCCCGGCCAGGTCAGCCGCTCGATGGGCACCTTCATGATCCTCGACCACATCGCCCGCGCGCGACGTCAGGGCCTGCCTTACGTCTATCTCGGCTACTGGATCGAGGGCTCGAAGAAGATGGACTACAAGGCCCGCTTCCTGCCGCAGCAACGCCTCGCGCCCTCAGGCTGGCTGCGCATCGACGCGCAGGGGGATTCGGCATCCGAGCCGCAGGACTAGGATGCGAATGGTGAGCGGCCGATAGCGAAGAGGAGAAACACTCCCTACCCGCTATTCGCCTCCTCACCCGAAGAACGTATCCACCAGCAGCTTCAGATTCAAAATCACGATCACGCCGGCGACGATCCATGCGATTGCGGCGACGTAGGTGGGAATCGCGAACTTCCCCATCTTGCGGCGGTCGGAGACGAAGCGCACCAGGGGGATGACCGCGAAAGGAAGCTGCATCGACAGCACGACCAGGCTGAACACCAGCAGATCGGCCGTGCCGCGCTCGCCATAGATCGCGGTGACGATGATCACGGGGACGATGGCGATGCCGCGCGTCAGGAGGCGACGCGCCCAGCTCGGCAGGCGCAAATCGAGAAAGCCTTCCATCACGATCTGGCCGGCGAGCGTCGCCGTCACCGTGGAATTGAGGCCCGAGGCGAGCAGCGCCACCGCGAACAAGGTCGAGGCAATGCCGAGGCCGAGCAGCGGCGACAGCAACTCGAACGCCTGCTCAATCCCGGCAACGTCGGAATGGCCGCTCTTGTGGAAGGTCGCGGCAGCGACGACGAGGATCGCGGCGTTGATGAACAGCGCCAGCATCAGGGCGATGGTCGAGTCCGTCGTCGCCCATTTGATCGCCTCGCGGCGGCCGGTGTCGTTGCGTTCATAGGCGCGCGTCTGCACGATCGAGGAGTGCAAATAGAGATTATGCGGCATCACGGTCGCGCCGATGATCCCGATCGCGATGTAGAGCATTTCGGGGTTGGTGAAGATCTCGCTCTTCGGCACGAAGCCGCGCAGAACCTCGGCCACCGGCGGCGCCGCGGCTACGATCTGGACCGCGAAGCACACCGCGATCACCACGAGCAATGCGATGACGAAGGCTTCGAGGAAGCGGAAGCCGCGATTCATCAGGATCAGCAGCAGGAACGCGTCGAGCGCGGCGAGCAGCGCGCCACCGATCAGGGGAATGCCGAACAGCAGCTTCAGTGCGATCGCGGTGCCGATGACCTCGGCGAGATCGCAGGCGATGATCGCCGCCTCGCAGGCGAGCCAGAGCAGGAAGTTCACTGTCGGTGAATAGGTGGCGCGGCAGGCCTGCGCGAGGTCGCGGTCGGTGACGATGCCGAGCCGTGCAGCCAGCGACTGCAGCAGGATCGCCATCAAATTCGAGAGCAGGATGACCGCAAGCAGCGTGTAGCCGAACTTCGATCCGCCCGCGAGGTCGGTCGCCCAATTGCCGGGGTCCATGTAGCCGACCGAGACGAGATAGCCCGGACCGACGAAGGCCAGCAGCCGTCGCGACCAGTGGCCGGCGGCCGGGATCGCGACTGTGGAATTGACCTCGGCGAGGCTCTTGGTGGTGGGTGCGTCAGCGCGCCAGCCGGCGGCTTCGGGACTCAGGTGGGGTGATCGGGCATCCATGGGGCCAGAATACCCAACTTCGTTCTTATTGCAACTCATTTGCAACTGCATCTGGCGGCATCGGCGCTCCCGTCCTCGCCGCTGTTCGCCGCCCTATCGGAAAGCGGGTGGGCTTGGCGGACCTCGGAGCCGGATACTGGCGCCAACCCGACCTTGCAGGACGTGAGCCATGTCAAACCCGCCCCGTCTCCCCGACACTTTTGGCCGTCTCGCCTGGTCGAACCTCGCGGCGCAGTCGGCCGAGCAGATCGCATTAGCCGCGGCCCCCATCGTCGCCGTGCTGACGCTCGGGGTGGCGGAAGGGCAAACCGGCCTGTTGCAGACCGCGCTGACCCTGCCCTTCGTTCTGTTCGCGATCCCGGCCGGCCTGCTCGCCGACCGCGTCTCGCGCCGCTCGCTGATGGCGGGGGCGGAAGCGATGCGCGCGGCGGCGCTCGCTGCCATCGTGCTGCTGCTCGCGCTCGGCGCGCTCAATCTGCCGCTGCTGGCGCTGCTCGGCTTCGCGGCGGTTTGCGGCACCGTCGTCTACAGCGTGGCCGCGCCGGCGCTGGTGCCCTCCCTGGTGAGTTCGGAGCAGTTGCCGGCAGCGAATGCGCGGATCGAGCTTGCGCGCACCGTCGCCTTCGCCAGCGGGCCTGCGCTCGGTGGCGCGCTGGTCGGCTGGTGGGGCGCGAGCCCGGCCTTCGGCTTTGCCGCGGCGCTCTCGGCGATCGCGGTGGTGCTGCTATCAGGCATCTACGAGCCTGCCCGCGCGCCCTCGCCGCGCCGTCATCCGTTCCAGGACATCCGCGAAGGCGCGGCCTTCGTGTTTCACCATCCGCTGCTGCGGCCGGTGTTCGTCACCCAGTTCATCTTCAACACCGGCTGGTTCCTGCAGATCGCCGTGTTCGTGCCCTACGCCGTGCGCCACCTCGGCCTGACCGCCGCCGGCGTCGGCACCGTGCTGACGATGTACGGCGTCGGCATGGTGATCGGCGCGCTGCTCGCGACGCGCGTGATGCAACGCGTCGCCTTCGGCACCGTGGTCGGCCTCGGTCCCGTCACCGGCTTCGTCGCCGCCTTGGTGATGGCGCTGACGGTGCTGGTCCCCTCGCCCTGGCTCGCGGCCCTGAGCTTCTTCCTGCTCGGCGTCGGACCGATCCTGTGGGTGATCTCGACCACGACACTGCGTCAGTCGGTGACGCCGCCGCGCCTTCTGGGCCGCGTCTCCGCCATCAACATCATGAGCTACGGCGCCCGTCCGCTCGGTTCAGCGCTGGGCGCGGTCGTCGGCGGGCTGTGGAGCGCGGAAGCATGCCTCTATCTCGCCGCCGCCGTGTTCGGCGTGCAGGCGCTGGTGATCTGGCTGTCGCCGGCCGTGGCACTGGACCGGCAGCCGGACATGGTGGGTGATGAAGCAGCGGTAAGGTGCTAGCCGCGTCGCGCATGCCGGGCCGCCCACTAACTCGCCAGGTACCGCTCGTAGCTTCCCGTCACCGGCTCACTGGCATCGACGTCCGGATCGAGCGTGTAGAGATCCTGCGCGCGGCCGATGCCGCGTAGCGCGTAGCGGCCGGTGGAGACCAGATAGCGGCGCCCGGCAGCATCCAGGCCCTTGTAAAATTCCGACGAGGCCAGCAGTTCGCGGTCGACCGAACGGCTCATCGAGGCGATGCGGCTGACCTCGTTGACGGTTGGGCCGACCACGGTGAAATCGAGCCGGTCCTCGCTGCCGATATTGCCGTAGAAGACCTCGCCGACATGCAGGCCGATATAGGCTGACGTGGTGGGACGGCCATCGGCCTCCCGCCGCTTGTTGAGCGCCGCGACGTTCTTGCGGAACAGATGCTCGGCCCGAAGCGCCGCGCGCCGCGCCGCCGCCATGTCCTCGCCCCAAAACATCGCGAGCACGCCGTCGCCGATCAGCTTCAGCACGTCGCCGCCGGCTTCGTGGATCGGATCGATCACGGCCTGCGCGTAATCGTTGAGGAATGGAATGATCTCGTCGGGGCCGATGCTCTCGCTGATCCCGGTCGAGCCGCGCAGGTCCGAATACCAGAGCACGGCGTTGATGCGCTCGGTGACACCGCGCGAAATCCGCCCGCGCAGGACCTGCTCCGACGCGTCGCGGCCGAGATAGACGCGGCCGAGCGTGCGGGCGATGTCGACCTGCTGCGCCGATTTGATCGCGAGCCCCAGCACCGGCACCAGATCCCGCAGCGCTTCCAACTCGCCGTCGGTGAAGCCGCTGTCGCGGCGCGTGGTCCAGCAGGAATAGAGACAGTCCATCAGGCCGAGCGCGCCGTTCTCACCGAAGCGATGCACGAAGGCGAGATAATGCTTGTGGCCCTTCTCGGCGAGCTCGCCGATCTGCGAGAAATCCATCGACGGCGCATCCGCGAGATCGATCACCATCTCGTCGTCGCCATTCTCGAGCATGTGGAAGAATACCGAACGGCGCCAGCTCTTGGCGGCGTCGCCGTCGGCAGTCGAGCCGTATTCGAACGCGTCGCTCTCGTTGCTGGGACGGTCGCTCCAGCGGAAGCCGCGACCCTCATAGATCGGATGCAGCGTGTCGATCACGACCAGCCCGCGCGACAGGTCGAGCCCTTCGGCGCGGCAGCGCTCGCAGAAGCCGCGAAGCAGTTCGTTTTCGGGCAGGCCCGTGAGCCCCTGGCCGGTGAGCCAGTTCATCAGCGCAAGGCGGGAGGTCAATTGCATGCGCCATTATGGCGTGCATTCGTGACGAGCGGAAGGCCACGCACGAACCTGGTGCATCCGAGGCTCCCGCCCACAGCAGGTCGATCATGCCGCAGCCGCTGTTGACGCGCTGTCATACCGGCTGCAAATGGAACCGATGACAGTGCCGACCACGAAGCCAGGACTATGAACCAGCGGCAGCTTCCGATCATCCTGGCGCTCGGCACCACGCAGACGCTGGCCTGGGCTTCGAGCTATTATCTGCCGGCGCTGATCGCCGATCCCATGGCGCGCGACCTCGGCGTCTCCTCCAACTGGATCTTTGGCGCGTTCTCGGCCTCGCTGGTGATCTCGGCGATGCTCGGCCCGCGCATCGGGCGGCAGATCGATCTCGTCGGCGGCAGGCAGGTGCTGTCGGCGTCGAACCTGACGATTGCCGCCGGCCTCGCGCTGCTTGGCTTCGCGCACTCCGTTCCGGTGATGGTATTCGCCTGGCTCGTGCTCGGCATCGGCATGGCCATGGGACTCTACGACGCCGCCTTTGCCGCGCTGGGGCGCATCTACGGCACCGAGGCACGCAGGCCCATCACCGGCATCACGCTGATGGCGGGCTTTGCCTCCACGGTCGGCTGGCCGCTCACCGCCTGGGGCCTCGCCCATATCGGCTGGCGCGAGACCTGCTTTGCCTGGGCGGCCGCCAACCTCCTGATCGGCCTGCCGCTCAATCTCTTCATGCTGCCGGCGATCAAGGGCGCCAGGCAGGCGGCGGCCACGGCCGAGAAGCCGCATCTGCCGCTCGACCGCACCATGGTCCTGCTCGCCTTCATCTTCGCGGCGGTCTGGACCGTCACCGGCGCCATGGCCGCGCATTTCCCGCGCATCCTGGAAACGACGGGCGCGACGCCGGCCGAGGCGATCGCGGCCGGCGCATTGATCGGCCCGGCGCAAGTCGGCGCGCGCATGCTGGAGGCCGGCTTCCTCAGCCGCTTCCATCCGCTGTGGTCGACGCGCCTTGCCTGCCTCACTCACCCGATCGGCGCGGTGATCGTGGCGATCTTCGGCGGCGCCGCGGCGAGCGCCTTCGCGCTGTTCCACGGCTCGGGCAACGGCATCCTGACGATCGCGCGCGGCACGCTGCCGCTGTCGATCTTCGGCCCGAAGGATTTCGGCTACCGTCTCGGCATCATCGGCGCCCCGGCACGGATGGCACAGGCGGTGGCGCCGCTGGCCTTCGGCCTGCTGATCGACCTCATGGGCGCCAAGGTGCTGATCGTCTCCTCCGCCCTCAGCCTCTCGGCGCTGGCGGCGCTGTTCCTGATCCGCACCAAGCCGCGGCCGGATTGACCGCCCAACCGCTTTCGCGCACAAGCGGGCCATGAGCGAAGAACCCGGCCCGCCCCATACATTCAAAAGCCTGCTGCGCTGGGCGACCACGCCGCCGCAGGCCTGGGGCGTCTATCTGCTCGCCCTCCTGCTGGTATGGCTGGTGTCGTTCTATGCCGGCACGCTGAAGCCGAAGAAGACACTGGAGCCGAGCCCGCCCGCGGCGACGGCGCCGAAAAGTTGATCCGCGCTCGCATATAGAACTCGGGCGCTGCCGCGAAGCGTCCGCGATAGCCGCGCGTCAATGCGGGCAGGTCTCGACCTCGACCGTGACGTGGCTCAGCCCCTTCAGTCCGGCGAGCCGCCGCTTGTAGACGGCCGGCTGCTTCGGCTGGTCCGACACCACCGAGAGCAGCACGGCACAATGGCCGGGGCCGACCTGCCACAGATGCAGGTCGGTGACGCGGTCGTCGCCGACCTCCATGCGCGCGCGGATCACCCGCTCCAGCTTTTCGTCGGCGCGCGCATCGAGCAGCACCGCGCCCGACGACTTGACGAGGCCGAACGCCCAAGCCGCGATCACCGCGCTGCCGATCAGGCCGACGGCGGGATCCGCCCACACCCAGCCCGAAACCATGGCGACGGCCAGCGCTGCGATCGCCAGCACCGAGGTCGCCGCATCCGTCATGACATGGACGTAGGCCGCGCGAAGATTGTTGTCGTGGTGATGGTGGTGATGACCATGGCGATCGTGATCGTGATCGCCGTGGTCGTCATGCGCATGGCTGTGGCCATGCTCATGGCCGTGATGGTGATGATCGTGGTTGTCGCGCAGCAGCCACGCACTGGCGAGATTGACGCACAACCCGAGGGCGGCCACCGCCATCGCCTCGCCATAGACGATCGGCACCGGATTGATCAGCCGCAGCACGCTCTCATAGGCGATCTCGACCGCGATCAGGCCCAGGATGATCGCGCTGGCGAAGGCGGCGAGATCGCCGAACTTGCCGGTGCCGAAGGTGAAATGCGCATTCCCCAGATGCCGGCGCGCGAAGCGGTAGGCGAAGGCGGCGATCCCGAGCGCGGCTGCATGCGTGCCCATGTGCCAGCCGTCGGCCAGCAGCGCCATCGACCCGAACAGCGAGCCGGCCACGATCTCGCCGACCATCATGACCAGCGTCAGGACCACCACGAGCCAGGTGCGCCGCTCGTTCGCGTCATGCTTCTCGCCGAGAAAAGCGTGGTCGTGGGTCCATTGTTCGATGGAATGGGAATGCATCGAATTCTCCGAGAGTTCAGGTCTGTCGTCCCGTAGCATAGAGCGCGGGCGCTACTTTTCTAAGGTCCGATCGTCCCCGCCGATTGACAGTGCTTCTTAGTTTCGCTGTAATCTGCCCATGGGGATTTGAGCGATCTCCCCACGAGGCGACATGCCCAAGTATCGCGTCCCGTCTGATTTATGCGAGGACGCATCATGCCTACGTTCACGACCATATCATCCGATAAATTGGCGCGCCTGATCGGCACGGCCAACGCGCCTGTCCTGATCGATGTCCGCACCGAGGAGGATTTTGCCGCCGACCGGCGGCTGATTCCCGGCTCGATCAAGCTCAGCCACGAGACCGTCGCCGAATGGGGCGGCGAATTTGCCGGCCGCTCGGCCATCGTTTCATGCTTCCGCGGGGAGAAGCTCGCGCAGGGCACCGCGGCCTGGCTGCGTCAGCTCGGCGTGCAGGCCGAAACGCTGGAAGGCGGCTTCGAGGGCTGGAAGGCGGCCAAGCTGCCGCTGGTCGACGCCCGCAAGCTGCCGCCGCGCGATGCCAAGGGACGCACGGTCTGGGTGACGCGGGCGCGGCCGAAGGTCGACCGCATCGCCTGCCCCTGGCTGATCCGCCGTTTCGTCGATCCGGGCGCGGTGTTCCTCTATGTGGCGCCGTCCGAGGTGGTCGCCGTCGGCGAGCGCTTCAACGCCGCCCCGTTCGACATCGAGAACGTGTTCTGGAGCCATCGCGGCGAGCTCTGCACCTTCGACGTCATGATCGAGGAGTTCGGCATCGCCACCCCCGCCCTGCTCCGGCTGGCGACGCTGGTGCGCGGCGCCGACACCGCGCGGCCGGATCTGGCGCCGGAGGCGCCCGGCCTGCTCGCGGCCTCGCTCGGACTGTCGCGGATGTATGACGACGACCTCGAACAGCTCGAGGCCGGCATGTTGCTCTACGATGCCTTCTACCGCTGGTGCCGCGACGCCACGGCCGAGACCCACAATTGGCCGACCAACAAGGTGAAGGGGTAATGGATATCCGTAACGTTCAAGCAGGAGCTGACGCCGGTCACGGCGTCAGCTTCGGCGAAGCCTTCCGCGTCTGGCTTCGCGTCGCGTGCTTGAGTTTCGGCGGGCCCGCCGGCCAGATCGCGGTGATGCACCGCATCCTGGTCGAGGAGAAGAAGTGGATCTCCGAAGGCCGTTTCCTGCATGCCCTGAACTATTGCATGCTGCTGCCGGGACCGGAGGCGCAGCAGCTCGCGACCTATGTCGGCTGGCTGATGCATCGCACCGCCGGCGGGCTGATGGCGGGCGGGTTGTTCATCCTGCCCGGCATCATCGCCATCATGGGCCTCAGCTACATCTACGCCGCGTTCGGCAATGTCAGCTTCGTCGAGGCGCTGTTCTTCGGCCTCAAGGCCGCAGTGCTCGCCATCGTCGTCGAGGCCGTGGTGCGCGTCGGCAAGCGCGCGCTGAAGAACCGCATCATGATCGGACTCGCAGCCGCGGCGTTCGTCGCGATCTTCTTCTTCGCGGTCCCCTTCCCGATCATCATCATCGCCGCCGGCTTGATCGGATATATCGGCGCGCGGCAAGGCCGCCCCGAATTCGCCCCAGCCGGTCACGGCGATGGCGGCGGCGGCGCCGCGATCGACAGCATGCTCGGCGAGGCCATGCCCGACCACGTCAAACCCGACACCGCGCGCGCAATCCGTGTCGGGGCGCTGTGGCTGGCGCTCTGGCTGGTGCCGGTGGCCGTGTTGCTGCTCGCTCTTGGGCAAGGCAACGTCTTCAGCCAGATCGCGCTGTTCTTCTCGAAGATGGCGCTGGTCACGTTCGGCGGCGCCTATGCCGTGCTGGCCTATGTCGCCCAGCAGGCGGTCGAGCACTATCACTGGCTGAAGCCGCACGAGATGCTTGATGGCCTCGGCATGGCCGAGACCACGCCGGGCCCCTTGATCATGGTGCTGCAGTTCGTGGGCTTCATGGCGGCCTATCGCGATCCGGGCGGGCTGTCGCCGATGCTCGCGGCGACGCTCGGCGGCCTGCTCGCGACCTGGGTCACCTTCACGCCCTGCTTCCTCTGGATCTTCGTCGGCGCGCCCTACATCGAGCGCCTGCGCGGCAATGCAGGCCTCACCGGCGCATTGAGCGCCATCACCGCGGCCGTCGTCGGCGTGATCCTCAACCTCTCGATCTGGTTCGCCCTGCACACGCTGTTCCGCGAGACGGTGCCGGTGCATGCATTTCCGCTGAACTTCGACATGCCGGTGCTGACCAGCGTGGACATCCCCGCGCTCCTGCTCTCGATCGCGGCGGCGACTGCGATCTTCCGGTACAAGCTGGGGATGCTGACGGTGCTGGCGGGAAGCTGCGCGGCGGGTGTGGCGCTGAGGCTGGTGGGCATCATTTGAAGGAACGCGCCGCTACGCTGTCCGTCCTGAATGTCCTGGGCCGGTCGATGGCTTGGCCTCAGGCTGCGGTGTCCAATTGCCCGAGCGCAGCCTTGATGTCCTTGGCGGGGGGCAGCCCGAACATGCGCCCATATTCTCTCGTGAATTGCGGGACGCTCTCGTAACCCACTTCGAAGGCCGTGCTGCTCACGTCCAGGCCATCCGACAGCATCCTCCTGCGCGCCTCGATGAGCCGCAGCTGCTTCTGAAATTGCAAGGGACTGAGTGATGTAATCGCGCGGAAGTGCTGGTGGAACGAGGAAGGACTCATGGCAGCCGCTTCCGCCAGGCGTTCGACGCGCAGCGGCTTTTGGTATTCGGATCGAATGATCGCGACGGCACGCGCGATCCGTTGCGCATGGCTGTCGGCCACCCCCAGCGCCCTTATCGCTGCGCCGTGTCGCCCCGCCAGCAGCCAGTAGTGGATTTCGCGAACGAACTGAGATCCCAGAACCGGCAAAGAAGACGGGCGCTCGAGCAGCCGCATCAATCGAAGCGCGGCATCGGCAACCTCCGAATCGGTCGGATCGACTCGTACGGGAGTGCCTTTCTGTTCCGGAGCCAGGTTCATCTCCACGATCAGGCTCGCGATCATCGCCGGGTCGAGTTCAACGACCAGAGAAACATAGGGAACTTGCGCGCTGGCCCGGGTGATCTGGCTGACCGTCGGCACGTCCGCCGAGATCAGGAGCGACTGTCCCGCGCCGAAATCGAAGGTGTGCGATCCCATCATCACGCGCTTACGGCCCTGCAGGACAAGCGCAACGAGCGGCCGGTTGATCGCGTGCTGGAGCTGGCCCCGCGTCGCAGCCCGTACGGCCGTAAGCCCGGGGATCGGCGTCTTGGCGGCGCCGTGTTGGTCCGAATGCAAATCCGCGTAGTGGCGAACAACTTCGAGCAAGGTCGTCGTCATTCCGCGAATTTATATCAACCGCGGGCTCCGGCAACCGGGCATGACTCGACTGCTCCAACTTTCCGCATTGTGAATTGAACGACCGATGTCCTGCCGGCCGACCTGGGCGGCGCGGGGCGGCCATTTGGAGGAATAGGCAAAAACGTTCAAGGATCCGGCAATTGGAATGTTGCGGTGTGTGCCACCTTCACGGCGTCAACGAAGGAGACATGACATGGCTAAAATCGCAATCGTCACCGGCGCGAGCCGCGGACTTGGCCGCAACATGGCCGTCAACATCGCGCGCAGAGGCAGTGACGTCATCATCACATACAGGAGCCGTGCGGATCTCGCGGAGAGCGTCGTTTCCGAGATCAAGGCGCTCGGACGCCGGGCCGTGGCCTTTCAGCTGGACGGCGCCGACGTCGCCAGATTCCCAATCTTCGCGCAAACACTGGGTCAGACGCTGAAGGAAACATTTGGTCGCGAGAACTTCGACCACCTCGTGCACAATGCCGGCGACGGCCTCTACGCCACGATCGGCGAGACCACCGAGGCTCAGTTCGATCAGCAGATGAACCTGCATGTCAAAGGCGTCTTCTTCCTCACGCAGGCGCTTTTGTCGTTGATGGCAGACGGTGGCTCGATCGTGACCATCGGCAGTGGCCTGACACGGGTCACCTATCCGGGCTTCGCCGTCTACACCATGGCGAAAGCTGCCGCCGACATGATGGCGGTCTGCATGGCCAGGGAGCTTGGCCCGCGTGGAATCCGCGTCAACAGCGTTGCGCCGGGAGCCATCGAAACCGACTTCGGCGGTGGCCTGGTGCGCGACAATCCGGACGTGAACAAGCAATTCGCCGCCATGACAGCGCTGGGCCGCGTTGGCGTCCCCGATGATATCGGCCCGATGGTCGCGAGCCTGTTGAGTGAGGACAATCGCTGGGTCACGGGACAACGGATCGAAGTATCGGGCGGTCAGACGATCTGAGCGTCGAGTGCCGCCTCACTGACATTGCAAAGGCCGCCGCGATAGCTTGCGGCGGCCTTTGCAGGCCGGAAACCCCTCGCGAGCATCGATGGTCGCAAAGCATTGTCGATGAACGTCTTCCGAATGTCCCTGACGCTTCAGGCATATCGGATGTTGTTCGATCAACGGGGTGGACCAGTGTCGTAGATGCACCGGACTCCCACGTAGACGGCGTAGGCCGCGGAATAGCGAATGCAGCCTTTTAGGCCGCTCTGCCATCTCCGGAGGTTGCAAGCTTGGCGAGCAGGTCGCTTGCGACGAGTAGATCCCTCGTCTGAAAACCCTCGGTAAATTCGTCGTAGATCGGCAGCAGCATCTTGCGGGCATCATCCCTTCGCGACCGGGCGCACCAGAGCTTCGCGAGATCATTCGCTGCGCGCAAACGCCACGACAACGCACCGATGTCCCGGGCAAGCTGGATCGATTCCATGAGGCTTGCCTCAGCTTCTCTTGTCTGGTCCTGGGCGGCGAGAATGAACGCATGGACGCGAATGATTTCTGGAAGGCACCAACCTTCGCTCCGCGCTCGGGCGGTCTTCACTGCGGTCAGGATCGTTGCTTCAGCTTCGCCGAACCGTCCGGCACGGGCAAGAGCATCTGCCAGAACACTGAGGTAATAGGGCATCCGCACCAGGTAATTGACATTGCGGAACTCCTCGATCGCCTCCTTGAGGGAATCGATCGTGTCCGACGAAGCGTCGCCTTTCTCGTGTGCCAAGGCAGCGCGATAAAAACTGGCAATCGGCCGTCTCGTGAATAGTCCCTGCCTATCGACATGTTCGGCGAGCAATTCGACGTATTGATCGCATTCCTCGTAACGCCCGCACCAAAAGAAAACTGGGCATGAGTATGTAAGCGCGTTGTTCAGCGAAAGGTGATGGTGGCCCGGTCGGGCACGCTCAAAGGCGGCAGCAGCGGTCCGGCTGGCAGAGTCTGGCAAGCCCCTCAACCACAGTACCTGAGATAGCGCGCATTCCAACAGAATGACAATGTCGGCCAAGTACCGAACGCTGTACGAACGATTGAAATATCGCAGATCGCGCTGCCGTAGGCTTTCCAGTCGGTGCTGGGCGTCTTGAAGACGACCGAGAAAGAGGTCGGCTATTCCCAAGTGAACTTCGCCCTCGGGAAGAATCGAGGGATCATCCGCTGCGGCTACCGAGGCGAATGTCTTGATCGTGCGTATTCCTGAGTCGTACTCACCCGTGAAGAGTTCAAATGCCGCAATCAACATCAGGCAACGATGACGATAATCGGTGTCACCAATCCGATTTGCGATCTCCGATGCGCGCCGCAATGCAGCCATGGCCGCCGGCTTCAGACCACGCGTGATCATGGTCGAGGCTCCGAGCCACAGCTTGAACTTCATCTCGAATGCCGTGCCGGCGAGTCCAGCGGCATCGAGTTCCTCGACCGCGCGTGAAACGTGGACGTGGCATTCCTGGATCAGCGAAAAATGATTCCAGAGCAGCAGGCCTGCAACGGTCAGTCGAATTCGCAGCGACCGATTTGCCTCGTCCCGACGGGCCCAAGCCAGCGCAACACGCAGATCGTCGACGACGTGGCGGTAGGCGGCGCCCCATTCGTGGGCTGGACGCTGCGACCACTCGCTTGCGGCCTGCTCCAGCACCGCACATACATGTTCCGCATGACGGCAGCGGACCGCCTGATCCTCACCGCTGATCCGCAGGCGCTCCGCGCAATAGCTGCGTGTCGTTTCCAAGAGGCGGTAGCTGACCAAGTCTGCATCCGTATCCATCACCAGCAGCGACTTCGCGGCAAGCTTGGCGAGTGTATCCATTGCCTCAGCGGGCCCTCCGTTCGACACCGCGGCTGCCCCATCGACACTGAAAACACCGGCGAACACGGAGACCTCACACAGCAATGCGGCCTCACGCTCGGAAAGCAGGCTGTAGCTCCAGTCGAGTGTCGCAAGCAGCGACTGCTGTCTCTGAGGCGCGCCAAGGGGACCGAGATTGAGCAGGCGGAAACTCTCGTCCAGCATCTGCAGGATGCGTGCCGGCGAGAAGGCGGCCGTTTGTGTTGCGGCGAGCTCGATGGCGAGTGCGTTGCCATCAAGCCGGCGGCAGATTTCCGCCACCGCGGCAGCGTCCGCGTCTGTTAGCCGATATCCCGATCGCTCGGTTGCGCGCGTGGCAAACAACTCGACCGCGGGAAACTTGCAAGCCTCGTCTGCTGCGGGACGTTCGCTGGGATCGCATTCCAGTCCGCGGATGCGATGTATCCGCTCCGCGCCGCCCAGCCCGAGGGGCTCCCGACTCGTTGTGAGAATGCGCACGCCATCGAGCTGGCGAGCAAGCCGATCAACTGCAATCGCGACGGAAGGAAGCAGGTGCTCGCAATTGTCGAACAGGAGGATCTTTTCCTGCAGCTTCAAAGCACGCAAGACGCTCGACAGCGGATCCCCGCCCGTTACGCCGAGCCCGAGCGCGTAGGCGATCGCCGTAGGCACGAACTGCGGGTCGCTGATTTTCGCAAGGTCCACGAACGTGGCGCCGTAGGCGCGCTGGCGAGACGCTTCGTGAGCTGCCGCTACGGCGACGGTCGTCTTGCCGACCCCGCCGGTCCCCACGACCGATACAATCTTCGATACGTTTAGGTCGTGAAGGATTGCATCAATGACGTCTGCTCTGCCAAAGATGCGCGCCACCGCCATCGGGAGACCTTGCCCCCCTGTCGCCGTTCCGGCTGAGATCCCTTCTTCGGCTGCCTGGACCTGCGCGATAAATCGGTAGCCACGCCCGGTTACGGTCGCGATATACTTGGCCGGCTCGGGCCCGTCGCCGAGTGCCCGTCGCAGGGCATTCATGTTGACCTTGAGATTTGCCTCTTCGACAATTGTGTTCGGCCAGACACGCGCGAACAGCTCCTGCTTGCTCACAATTTCGCCCGGCCGCTCGACCAGTGCCGTCAAGATGTCCAGCGCGCGGCCCCCGATGCGGACTGGTACCTCTCCGTTGAGCAGCAATTGGCGTTCGGGAATAAGGAGAAACGGCCCAAAGCCGAAAGATCGCGCGGTTCGTTCTCCGCAGTCACTCGTCACGAGCAGCACCTTCTAAGGAGATCGGAACAAGTACAGCATGCCAGAAAAGCGAGGGCGGTCACACCGGCAATTTAGCACAAGCCGTTGTGTCTTTGCTTGCTCCAAAGTCCGCTTTGAGCCGCAGGCCGGCGACTATGACCGGAGCGACTTCCGCCTTTTCAGGAGCTGCCGTTTTTGTACCCGTCCTCGAAGCAAAAGCTCCCCCGTCGGCCCGGCCACCCGTCGGGCAAAACAGCCGCGCGCCCGGCTGCGCCGCTGTCAAGGTCCATGTCGCAAAATATTACACTTTACCGAAATTCGGATTTGTCGTACAAGCGAAACACCCTGGCCCGAGACAAGGGGCGGATCGCGATCGTCACGAACCGCGGGCTGGGCAGCGATGGACGCGACGGCGTCGGGCGCAACGGGCATTGCAGGGCGGGACACCGTGAGCGATTGCCTTGGCGCAACGACACGACGCCGACAGCGTCTTCGCATGGCTTCGGGGGCGAGCACACGCCACCCCTCGCAGCGACATGCGAAGACGTGCGCGGACGGAGAAGTCGTGTGGTCCCGACGCCCGGGGTTCTGGCGTCAAGTCTTGCGGAGATGTGGCGGCCGACCGGTCCGCGCATCGATCATCCGCAAGGCGACGGGGGCAATAGTGCAACGCTCCCCGAGGAGAGCACGAAGGACACCGTTAAAACCATTCGCGCAGGGAAGGCCGGGCGACCGGCACACCTGTGGTCCACCCCGTGTGCATTTCTATCGCGCACGGATTGCGGGTGCCAGCCGGTGCCCGGCCTTCCCTGCGCCCTCGTTTTTCGGGGGCGTTGAGAGACGCAAAACTCGGGCGAGACACGCCGCGAGAAGGCGATGGTGCGTCCGCTGTTTGAAGTGTGAATTGGAGAGCAATGGCCTCGCCCCTTGCTCCGTCATTGCGAGCGCAGCGAAGCAATCCAGAGTCTTTCCGCGGTGGGATTCTGGATTGCTTCGCTGCGCTCGCAATGACGATGTGGAAGCCGCGGGCCCCACCCTCGGGGTCTTCGCCCGGCTTGACCGGGCGATCCAGTACTCCGAGACAGTCGTGGTTGAATCGATGGGCCGCGGCGTACCGGATGCCCCGAGCCGGGGCATGACACCGGCGCGGCAGACCTACCGCACCATCATCCGCGCAATCGCTTCCCCGATCACCACCGTGGTGAAATGCGTGTTGGCACGGCAGTCGGATGGCATGATCGAGGCGTCGGCGACGCGCAGGCCCGAGATGCCCTTCACGGTGCCGTCGGGATTGACCACCCCATCGGCATCATTGGCGCCGCTCATGCGGCAACTGCCGGCGGCATGCTGGATGTCGCCGGTCTCACGCCGCAGCACCGCGTCGAGCTCGTGATCCGGCAGGCTGGCTGCTTGCGGCAGCGTCAGGTCGGTGTCCGCGAGCCGGATCCAGTCGGCAATGCCTGCCAGCGCGGGCTGCGACGTGATCACGGCGAGCCTCTTCACCGCATCCATCATGCGCAGCATGTCGCGGGGATCGGCCAGCATGTTCTCCTCGACAACCGGATCGATCGCAGGGTCGGTCGAGGCCAGCTTCAGCGTGCCGCGCGAATACGCATTGAACAGGCCCGCACCGATCGCCCCGGAGTTGCCGATGCCGCGGTGATTGAAGGCGATCAGGATCATGTCGCGCTTGCCGCCGTCGGCGAGACCCGACGAATAAGTCACGCAGCAATTGGTGTGGCGCGTGTCCGGATCCGTGGGCCGCAGATTTTCGCGGAGCTGGATCGTGGCGCGAAACAGCGGGTGGTCGAAGTAGTGCTTGCCGACGGGCAGGTCGCGCTCGACTGCAATCCCCATCGCCTTCAACTCGTCCGCTGGCCCGATGCCCGAGCGCAGCAGGAGGGCCGGGCTGTGGATGGCGCCGGCGCACAGCACGATCTGCCGCGCGCTAATCTCGTGGGTGCCCTGCCCCTCGAAATGGACGCGGACGCCGGTCGCGCGGCCGTCGCTGATCAGCACACGATCGACCAGCGCATGGCCGCGGATCTCCAGATTGGCGCGGCCACGCGCGGGCTCCAGGTAGCCCTCATTGGTGCTGATGCGGCGCAAGTCGCGGCTGTTGATGGGATAACAGGCAACGCCCTCGCCATCGGGACCGTTGAGATCGGCGCACCAGGGATAACCGCTCGCCAGCGCCGCATCGCGCAAGCCGCGATCGATCGGGCCCCATGTCTCCGGCGGCGCGCGATAGACCGGCAGCGGTCCGCCGCGGCCATGGCCCTCGGCGTCGCCGAACTCAAAATCGTCCTCGATCACGGAGAACAGCGGCATCACGTCCTTCGCCGACCAGCCGGTGCAGCCATTGGCGGCCCATTCGTCGAAGGCGTCTGCCACGCCGCGGATCGCGATCTGGCCGTTCATCATCGAGGAGCCGCCGAGCCCCTTGCCGCGCCAGTAGAAGCGTGGCTCCTGCCCGGCCACGCGGCGCGACAACAGATCGGGCCACTGCCATTTCTCCTGGTATTCGCGCTTGTGGATGATCGGGATGGGATTGGGCGTCCGCACCTCCCACGGCGCCTCATCGGCGCGCCAGTCGCGGCCCGCTTCCAGCAGCAGCACGCGGCGTGCGGAATCCTCGGACAGTCGTGCGGCAACCGCCGCGCCAGCGGAGCCGCCGCCGACAACAATGACATCATACATTGCGTTATTTCTCGACATTCCAGAACACCGGGATGGCGGACGGTATCAGACCGCGTAACGTCGCGCGATAGGCGGCGGGCTGCGCGAACTGGCCCCACGGAATTCCGGGAGCCTGATCGTACATGACGGCCTGGATCTCGCCCGCGATCTTCTTGCGGTCCTCCTCGGCCGGCGCCTTGGCGAAGGCTTCCGTCAAGGGCGTGATGCGCTGGTCGCACTGCCAGCCGGTGAAATCGGCACAATTGAAGGCGACCATCACATTGGTCAGCGGCGAACCGAGATCGAATCCGCCGGCGTGCACGCCATAGACGCTCCAGCCCTCCTTCTTGGCGCGGCGCGCCAGCACGCTGGCCCAGTCCATCACCTGCAGATCGACGTTGAAGCCGGCGGCCTTCAGCCGCTCCGCAAGCACCTGCGCCGAGACGCGCGGCGCTTCGAGATCGTTCGCCTGCATGACGATGACGGGCTCACCGGCATATTTGGTCGCCTTCAGCGCAGCCTTCGCCGCCTCGATTGAGGGCTTTGCGGCGGCTTCGGTGCCGGCCTTGCTGTCATAGGTGGTGCCGCAGGTGAAGAAGGTGGCGCAAGGCGTGGCGTATTTGGCATCGAGTCCGAGGGCGTCCAGCACCTCGCGCTGGTCGACCAGCTTCCACAGCACGCGGCGGATCGCGGGATCGTCGAACGGCTTCGATGCGGCATTGAGGCGATAGGCGCCCGCGAACATGTTGCCACCGGTGAAGTTCACCAGCTTGACGCGGGAATTCTTCTCCATTTGCGGCAGCAGATCGAACGGCGCGTATTGCATGAAGTCGATTTCGCCGGCCTGCAGCGCCGATGCGGCGGTGGCACCATCGGGAATGACGCGGATCTCGAGCGTGTCGACGTTGACGCGCTTGCCGCCGGCGAGGAAGTCGGCGGGCTCGGAACGCGGCACATAGTCGGCGAACTTCTTCAGGATCATCCGGTCGCCGGTGCGGTGATCGGCCTTGCTGTAGACGAACGGGCCGGAGCCGACGATCTCGGTGATGCGCTGGTCGCCGGGCGTTTTCGCAATGCGCTCGGGCATCATGAAAGCGACGGGGCTGACGGGATTGCCGAGCGCGTCGATGACGAGGCCGGACGGCTCCTTCAGCGTCAGCACGAAGGTCTTCGCATCGCTCGGCTCGAGCGAGGCCGTGATCGCAAAGATGCGGCGGCCAAGCGCGCTGCGGGTGCCCCAGCGGCGCAGCGAGGCCACGCAATCGGCCGCCGTGACCGGCTGGCCATCGTGCCATTTCAGCCCGTCACGCAGTGTGAACGTGTAGGTCAATCCATCCGCGGAGACCTTCCAGTCCTGCACCATCTGCGGCCTGATGTCGCCCTTGGAGTCTTTCGCGAACAGCGTGTCGAACACCATGTAGCCAAACGTGCGCGAAATATAGGCCGTGGAGAAATGCGGATCGAGCGTGACGATCTCCGCCTCGAGCACCGCGATGAGATTGCCCGCCGCATGCGCAGGTGCCGCAGCGATCGCGAGCCCAAGCAACGCCGGAATGAAAGCCTTTGGTTTGAACATTGGTGTGGTTTCGCCTTTTGACTGAACGTTCGCAGTCGCCAGGAAAAAGCAATGTTCGTGCCCGGACGCCAAAAGCACTCATGCGCTCACGACTATCTGCCACGCGTTTGCGGGATGCGCACTTTTGAGTTGGAGCGCGGCGCCATCGCATCCCGTCATTGCGAGCGCAGCGAGGCAATCCAGGCTGCCGCCGCGCAAAGATTCTGGATTGCTTCGCTGCGCTCGCAATGACGATGTGGATGCAGTTGCGCGCTAATCTTTCTCGTGCCCCGGCCCATGCATCAGCGTAGCGTGTAGCTTGCTGGGTCCCGGCTCTACGCAGCAATGCGAAGAGCGTTGCAGCGCGTCCGGGACCAGAGGGCCCCTACCCGATCACCTTGCCGAACTTGTTCGATTTCGGAAAGCCCTTCGGCGGCAGGCGGCCGGCGTCGGCACGGGTGCCCTGCCACTCCGCGAGCTCCTTCATGGTTGCGCTGAATTCGCGCCCCGCCGAGTCCTTCCAGGTCAGGCCGGCCTTGGCCTCGAACACGACGACGTCGGAGAGACCGCCGTCCTTGTACTTCTGCAGGCGCACGCCGCGGCCGCGGGCCATCTCCGGCACCTGGTCGAGCGGGAAGACCAGCATTTTGCGGTTCTCGCCGATGACCGCGACGGTGTCACCGAGCACTTCGGTAACCACGCGCGCCTCGTTCGGCATCTCGACGTTGAGGACCTGCTTGCCCTTCTTGGTGGTGCCGACGCAATCGTCCTCGTTGACGACGAAGCCTTGCCCTTCGGTACTCGCGACCAGGAATCTGCGTCCGCCCCTGTTGACGAACAACGCGACGGGCGCCGCCTCCTGCTCCATGTCGATGAACAGGCGGATCGGCTCGCCATGGCCGCGACCGCCGGGCAGTTTTGCGACATCCAGCGAATAGAACTTGCCGTTGGTCGCGAACAACAAGAGCTTCGAGGTCGTTTCCGCAAAAAACGCAAAACCGAGCTTGTCGTCCTGCTTGAAGGCGAGGCCCGAGAGATCCTCGACATGGCCCTTCATGGTGCGGATCCAGCCCTTGTCGGAGACCACGACCGTCACCGGCTCGCGCTCGACGAAGGCTTCCTCGATCGCGGCGAGATCGTGCTCGGGCGCGTCGGCAAAGGTGGTGCGGCGCTTGCCGAGCGGCGTCTTCGGCCCGAACATGTCGCGGACCTTGCCGACCTGCTCGCCGACCTTCTTCCACTGCTCGGCTTCCGAGGCGAGCACCGCGTTGATGCCCTTGAGCTCGGCGCGGAGGTTCTTGTCCTCGGTGCGGATCTCCATTTCCTCGAGCTTGCGCAGGGAGCGCAGGCGCATGTTGAGGATGGCTTCGGCCTGCACTTCGGTGAGCTTGAACGCCTTCATCAAGGCCGGCTTCGGCTCGTCCTCGTTGCGGATGATCCGGATCACCTCGTCGATGTTCAGATAGGCGATCAGGAAGCCGCCCAGCACCTCCAGCCGGTGCTCGATCTGCGCCTTGCGATAGTTGCTGCGGCGGATCAGGACGTCGCGCAGATGGTCGAGCCATTCGCGCAGGCACTCGGCCAGCCCCACGACCTTGGGCACCTTGCCCTTGATCAGCACGTTCAGATTCAGCGGAATCTTGTTCTCGAGCTCGGTCAGCCGGAACAGCGATTCCATCATCAGCGCGGGATCGACGTTCTTCGACTTCGGCTCGATCACGATGCGAACGTCTTCGGCCGACTCGTCCCTGATGTCGCCGACCAGCGGCAGCTTCTTCTGGTCCAGCAGTTCTGCGACCTTCTCGATCAGGCGCGACTTCTGCACCAGGAACGGGATCTCGGTGACGACGACAGCCCAGGTGCCGCGCGCGCCCTCCTCCTGCGTCCAACGCGCACGGACGCGGAACGAGCCGCGGCCCGTGGTGTAGGCTTCCGCGATGGCCTGCTTGGAATCGACGATGATGCCGCCGGTCGGGAAGTCCGGACCCTTCACCCACTTCATCAGCGCCCTGGACTTCGCATCGGGCTTCTCGATCAGATGCAGCGCGGCATCGCAGAGCTCGGCGGCGTTGTGCGGCGGGATCGAGGTCGCCATGCCGACGGCGATTCCCTGCGCGCCGTTGGCGAGCAGGTTCGGGAAGCCGCCGGGCAGCACGACCGGCTCCTTCGACTGGCCGTCGTAATTGGGACGGAACTCGACGCCGTCCTCGTCGATGCCCTCGAGGAGAAGCCGCGCGACGTCGGTCATGCGGGCTTCGGTGTAGCGGTAGGCGGCGGGGTTATCGCCGTCGATATTGCCGAAATTGCCCTGGCCGTCGACCAGCGGATAGCGCGAGGAGAAGTCCTGCGCGAGGCGGACCATGGCGTCGTAGATTGCCTGGTCGCCGTGCGGATGGAACGAGCCCATCACGTCGCCGACGATTTTGGCGGATTTCTTGAAGGCGGTGCCGGGATCGAGCCTGAGCAGGCGCATGCCGTAGAGGATGCGCCGGTGGACCGGCTTCAGGCCGTCGCGCGCGTCGGGCAGCGCGCGGTGCATGATGGTAGAGAGCGCATAGGCGAGATAGCGCTCCTCGAGCGCTTCACGCAGCGGCACCTCGTGAATTTCGGCCGGCTCTTCCGGCGGAATCAATCGTTTTCCCATGCCGCCCGGTTAAACCGTGGAAGCGAATCGGGCAAGGATGGATTAGTTCCCTGTGGGCGGCTAGTGGCCCGCCCATCCGGCTGTCACGGTTTGAGACTTGTCCTGAGGCGGCGTCGGCACATTGGCCAGACAACGCCGGGCGGCCTCGATTTCGGCCTCCGTCGCCCCCTTCGACCGCGCCCATGTCTCTGCGGCCGCAGCAGAATATTTGGCCACATAGTACCGGACGACGGTGCAGGAGGCCCGGCGAAACGCGCCGGGTTGCGGCTCCGCAGCCATTGCATCAGGCGCAAACGCGAGCAGCGCCGCGGACAAGGCGAATCCCCTGATCAACATTTAGGCTGTCCCCGTTGTGGAACCCTCATTGCCAATTCCATCAGTCTGGATTTCGTTCCATGGAACTTCACATCAAGCGACAATCCAGAGTCCCGCCTCGCTCATGGCGCGGGGATCGCCGCCTTCGCCTGCTGCCGTGTCAGGGCATTGATGAAGCCCGCGCGCGCGTCGGAATGGCCCTGCCCGCGCGGCTCCAGCACGTGGCGCAGCAGGAACAGGCCGGTGAGCCGAAAGCCGTCCTGGAGATCCTGCTCGGTGAGATCGCTGGCGGTTTCGCCCTGGCGCAGGAATGGCGGCAGGCGCAACAGGCGGTCGCGCCAAGGCTCGCCTGCGCCGCGCGATACCGCGCCGCCGGATTTCGGCGAGACGTAGATCAGGTCGGTGGTCTCGCCGGTCACCGCGCAATTGTCCAGCGCCAGCCCGAAGCCGAGCTCGGCGAGCATCGCCAGCTCGAAATGGATGACATGGACGGCGGCGCCGCCGATATCGTCGAAATCGTCGAGCGAATGCTCGAGCAGCGCAAAAATCTCCTCGTGCGGATCGCGCTCCGGCAAGAGCCGCGCAATCGAAGCGAGATGAGTGACGCCGTAGACGCCATGGGATGATCCGAGCAAATTGGCCGCGCGCAGCTTCAGGCCCTCGATCGCGTAGGTGCCGAGATGCTCGTCCAGCCGCGCCCGCCACACCACGCTCACGCTGTTCCCCGGCTGCAGCAAGGGCCGCATCCGCGAGCCGGCGCCGCCGCGCACGAGACCGAGATGCCGGCCGTGCCCGCGCGTCAAGAGCTCGACGATGGCGCTGGATTCGCCATGCCGCCGCACGCCCAGCACGATGCCCTCGTCGGTCCATTCCATGGGAGGAATCTTATCGCATTTCGAACTATTATGGGGTGGGCAAAGCGATGCGTGCCCACGCATTTTTGCGACCATGATGCGATGGTGGGCACGGCGCGCAAGGGCGCGCCTTTGCCCCACCCTATGGCACCGCGCAAAACGTCACGCGTTGAACCAGCCCTGCGCGTCGCCGGTGAAGGAGTAGTACAGGCCCATCGTCGTCAGCGCGCAGGACACGATCTCGATGGCGCTGTCGAGCTCCAGGCCCTTCTCCCCGATGATTTGGCCGAGCGAGATCACCGTCAGCACCAGCGCTGCCGCCAGCACAAAGCGCGGCCAGTTCTTGCGATGATGCGCGGCGAGCCTGACGAAATAAACCAGGAGCAGGATCATGCCGCCGGCCAGCAAGGTCCCCGTCATGATCATCTGCTCGGTCACCTGGGCATTGGGCGTGCGGTCCTGCACCGCAACGGACAAGGCGTCCAGCATCAACGATGCGTAGAGCAGCGCTTCGAAGCGCCTGACGTTGCTGGGCACGCTCATCGGATACCGATCTTTCCTGGTTATTCCCTGGGAAAGTCCAGGCCCATCTCGCGGTAACGATCGGGATCGTCGCCCCAGTTCTCGCGCACCTTGACGAACAGGAACAGATGCACCGGCACGTCCAGGATCTGCATCAGCTCCTTGCGCGAGTCCGCGCCGATCGACTTGATGGTGGCGCCGCCCTTGCCGAGCATGATCTTGCGCTGGCTTTCGCGCTCCACGAAGATCGTCTGCTCGATCCGCACCGACTTGTCCTTGCGCTCCTCCCATTTGTCCGTCTCGACCGTGGACTGGTAGGGCAATTCCTGGTGCAGCTTCTGATAGATTTTTTCGCGCGTGATCTCGGCCGCGAGCTGCCGCATCGGCGCGTCCGACATCTGGTCCTCGGGATAGAGGAACGGTCCCGGCGGCACCATCTCTGAAAGCGTCGTGCGGATGTCGTCGACGCCGTCGCCCGAGATCGCCGCGATCATGAAGGTCCGCGCGAACTTCATGCGCTCGTTGGCGGCCTGTGCCAGCGCCAGCAATTTCTCGCGCTGGACCAGATCGACCTTGTTGATGACGAGGATCTTCTCGTGGTTGACGCTGGCGACCTTGGTGAGGATCGCCTCGGCTTCCTCGTCGATTCCGGTTTTGGCATCGAGCAGCACGCAGACGAGATCGGCGTCATGCGCCCCGCTCCAGGCGGTCGAGACCATGGCGCGGTCCAGCCTGCGCTTGGGCAGGAAGATGCCGGGCGTGTCGACCAGGATGATTTGCGCGTTGTTCTCGATCACGATGCCGCGGATCAGCGCGCGCGTGGTCTGCACCTTGCGCGAGACGATCGTGACCTTGGCCCCGACCAGCGCATTGACCAGCGTGGACTTGCCGACGTTCGGCGCGCCGATCAGCGCAACGAAGCCGCAGCGCGTCGGAGTAGGCGTCTCGCCGCTTGCTTCAGCCGTCATTGCTGCCGCCGACGCCTTCGCGTTCGATCATCACCGAGGCTGCCACCTTCTCTGCTGCGCGCTTGCTGCCGCCGATGCCCTCGGCCGGCGCGAGGCCAGGCAGATCCACCGCGACGCGGAATTGCGGATCGTGGTGCGGGCCGGTGCGCTCGACCTCGCGGTAAACCGGCGTCGGCAGCCCCTTGCCCTGTGCCCATTCCTGCAACACGGTCTTGGGATCGCGCAGAGGACGGCGCGGCTTGTGCATGCGCTCGGTCCAGTTGCGTTTGACGAAATCGGACGCCGCCGCGTAGCCGCCGTCGAGGAAGACAGCGCCGATCACGGCCTCGCAGATGTCGCCGAGCACCGATTTGCGCAAGCGCGCGTCGGCGCTGGAGCCGACCGAGCCGAGCTTGATGTCGTCGAGCAGACCGAGCGACTTGGCGACGTCGGCGCAACTTTCCTTGCGCACGAGCTCGGCAAGACGCTTGGACAGCTCGCCCTCATCGGCGTTCGGGAAGGCGTGATAGAGCATGTCGGAGACGACGAGCCCGAGCACGTGGTCGCCGAGAAATTCCAGACGCTGATAGCTGTCACCGCGCTTGCGCCCGGACTTCAGCGCCGAGACATGCGTGATCCCCTGCATCAGGAGGTTCGGGTCGGTGAAGCTGTAGCCGATGCGCGCCTCGAGCGCCGCATTGGCATCGCTGCCCTTGGCCTTTCTGCTCCGCGTTCGCTTTTTCTTCGCGGGCGCCTTGGCCTCAGGAGTCTTCGCTCCAGGAGACTTGGTTTCAGGAGTTTTGGGTTCAGGAGTCTTGGCTTCCGGAGTCTTGGCGACAAGGCTCTTGGTCGCAGCTTCGCCGTCGGGGCCCGGTTGGGCCTCGATCGATTGGATCGCGATATCCTTGGCTTCGTCTTTCATCGGACAATTTTGAAGAAGCGATTCCAGCGCACCGCCCACGGCCAGCGCCAGAACATCCAGGCATGCTCGCCTTCGGCGATGGAGAAGAAGATCATCTGGGCGCGGCCGATCAGATTCTCCTGCGGCACATAGCCGACCTGGCCGAGGAAGCGGCTGTCGGTGGAATTGTCGCGATTGTCGCCCATCATGAAGAAATGGCCTGATGGCACTGTGTAGACGTTGGTGTTGTCCACATAGCCGTTGTCGGCACAGTCGAGCGTCTCATAGGACACGCCGTTCGGCAGCGTTTCCTTCCAGCGCTTCACCCGGGAGATGCCGCCGCCTTCCGAGCCGCAGGGCTCCTCTCCGACATATTCGCTCATCCGCTGCCGCTCGACCGGCGCGTCGTTGATGTAGAGCAGCCCGTCCCGCATCTGGATGCGGTCGCCGGGAAGGCCGATCACGCGCTTGATGTAATCGGTGGAATCGTCCTTCGGCAGGCGAAACACGACGATGTCGCCGCGGGCCGGATCCGAGCCCCAGATCCGCCCGGAGAACAGCGGCGGTGAGAACGGAATCGAATAATGGCTATAGCCGTAGGAATATTTCGAGACGAACAGATAGTCGCCGACCAGCAGCGTCGCCTTCATCGAGCCGGACGGGATGTTGAACGGCTGGAACAGGAAGGTGCGGATCACCAGCGCGATCAGGAGAGCGTGGATCACGACCCGGATCGTTTCGCCGACGCCGCTCTCAGTTTTCGTTCCCGAAGTCACGCTCATTGCTCTCTCAATTCCGGCGGCGATCACAGAGCGCCCTCCTCCGGCGAACGGCCCACCGGTTCGCGGCGCAAGGAGATTGTCCTGATTCTGATAGTGAGGGCCAATTCCGGCGTAAAGCCGAATTCGCCCAGGCTGATTTGCGTCCGCGGACTTTTAGACGGTTGTCGGAGGCCACGCAATCAAGGATCGCATCAAAACTACATAACTTATTGATTTATAACACAATTCATGAAATCCACGGGCCGGTCAGGGTTTCGGCAGCGGCACGGCGGAAATGATGACGAAGGCCTGCGCCAGCGGCCAATCGTCGGTGATCGACAGGTCGATCCGCGCCTCGAACCCTTCCGGCGTCAGGGCCTGAAGCCGGGCCAGGGCGCCGCCGGTCAGTTGCATGGTCGGCCGCCCGCCCGGAAGGTTGACCACCCCCATGTCGCGCCACCACACCCCGCGCCGGATCCCGGTGCCGAGCGCCTTGGAGCACGCCTCCTTGGCGGCGAAGCGCTTGGCATAGGTCGCCACCACCATCTTCTCGTTCTTGGCGCGCCGCTCCGCCTTGGCCCGCTCGGCCGCGGTGAAGATGCGGTCGAGGAAGCGCTCGCCATGGCGCTCGATCACCTTGCCGACGCGGGTGATGTCGATCAGGTCGGAGCCGATGCCGATGATCATGCCCGGCTCCGGCCGCGATCCATCGCCGCGCGCATGCTGCGCACCGTCTCGGCAAGGCCGACGAACAGCGCTTCGCCGATCATGTAGTAGCCGATGTTCAGCTCCATGATGTCAGGCAGGGCTGCGATCGTCTCCGCGGTCGTATAGTCGAGCCCGTGCCCGGCATGAACCTCGAGCCCGGCAGCCTTGGCCAGCTTGGCGCCCGCCACGATCCGCTGCCATTCAGCCTCGGCCTTCTCCGTGTGGCCGTCGACCACGGCGTCGCACCAGGCGCCGGTGTGGATCTCGATCACCGGCGCGCGCAGCCGCGCCGCCATCTCGATCTGGGCGGGATCGGCGGCAATGAACAGCGAGACCCGAATACCGGCGTCGTTCAGCCGCGCGATGTAAGGCGCGAGCGCGTCGTGCTGGCCGACCACATCCAGCCCGCCTTCGGTGGTCACCTCCTGGCGCCGCTCGGGCACCAGGCACACCGCGTGCGGCCTGGTGGCGAGCGAGATGCGCATCATGTCGTCGGTCGCCGCCATCTCGAAATTGAGCGGCTTGGAGATCTCGGCCTTCAGCCGCGCCATGTCCTCGTCGCGGATGTGGCGGCGATCCTCGCGCAAATGGGCGGTGATGCCGTCGGCGCCGGCCTCGATCGCCAGCAGCGCCGCCCGCACCGGATCGGGATTGTGGCCTCCGCGCGCGTTACGCAGGGTCGCGACATGGTCGACATTGACGCCGAGGCGGAGCTTCGAAGCGGGCATTTCAGAACTCACGAAATCAGAGAGACGGGCGCGTGCGGGATGCGCCTATCCATTAACACGTTCGACTTTGGCGACGACCGCCTTCGCGCGCAGCTGCGCCAGGATCGCGCTGAGGTGCTTCAGATCGTAGACTTCGAGATCGATCGTCGTCTCCGTGAAATCGGGTGAGCGGCGCTGCATGCTGATATTGTCGATGTTGCCGTCGTGCTCGGCGATCACGGTCGCGATCTGCGCCAGCGCCCCGGGCTCGTTGACGTTCTCGACCTTGATGCGGGCCGGGAAGCGCTGCGGCGCGGAGTCCTCGATGTCCCAGCGCACATCGAGCCAGCGTTCCGGCTCCTCCTCGAAATCCTTCAGCGCGGGCGCCTGGATCGGATAGATCGTGATGCCCTCGCCCGGCGTGACGATGCCGACGATGCGATCGCCGGGCACCGCGCCGCCGTTCGGGGCAAACTTGATCGGCAGGTCGGAGTTGATGCCGCGGATCGGGATCGCGACCGGGCTGCGCGGCGCCTCCGACGACTTCTCCTTGAGCTTGGCGGCGAGCCCCTTCTTGACGCCGTAGCGCGCGATGCGCTCCTCCTTGTAGTCGGGGTACATCGCACGCGCGACGTGGGAGGCCTTGATCTCGCCGCGCCCCACCGCCGCCATCACGTCCTCGATGGAGGTGCGCGCGAGCCGCGGCAGCGCGCCCTTGAGCTTGTCGTCGGCATATTCGATCTTGGCGCGCTCGAACAGGCGCTCCACGATGCGCCGGCCGAGACCGGCATATTGATCTCGCACGGCGGTGCGCGTGGCGCGGCGGATCGCGGCGCGCGCCTTGCCGGTGACCGCAAGCGTTTCCCATGCCGAAGGCGGTGCCGATTGTGCCTCCGAGGTCAGCACCTCGACCTCGTCGCCGTTCTGGAGCTCCGAGGACAGCGGCGCGAACTGGCCGTTGATCTTGCAGCCCACCGCGCTGTTGCCGACGTCGGTATGCACGGCATAGGCGAAGTCGATCACGTTGGCGTGGCGCGGCAGCGCGATCAGCTTGCCCTTCGGAGTGAAGCAGAACACCTGGTCGTGGAACAGCTCGAGCTTGGTGTGCTCGAGAAATTCCTCCGGGTTGGCGCTCTCCGAGAGAATACCGATGGTGTGGCGCAGCCAGGCGAACGCGTTGGACTCGCGCTTGAGGAATTCGGTCGGCGAGCCGACGCCTTCCTTGTAGAAGACGTGCGCGGCGATGCCGCGCTCGGCGATCTGGTCCATCGCCTCGGTGCGGATCTGCAGCTCGACGCGCTGGTTACCCGGGCCGATCACCGTGGTGTGGATCGAACGGTAGTCGTTCTGCTTCGGCGTCGAGATGTAGTCCTTGAAGCGCCCCGGCACGACCGGCCAGGTGGTGTGGACGATGCCGAGCGCGCGATAGCAGGCCTCGATGTCGTTGACGACGAGGCGGAAGCCGAAAATGTCGGACAATTGCTCGAAGCCGACCGACTTGCGCTCCATCTTGGTCCAGATCGAGAACGGCTTCTTGCGGCGGCCATAGACCCGCGCTCCCAAGCCCCGGTGGCGCAGATTGTTGGAGAGCTGGTCCTCGATCTCGCCGATCAGATTGCGGTTGCGTTCGGCCAGCGCGTCGAGACGCTGCATCACGACCGAATAGGCTTCGGGATCGAGGGTGCGGAAGGACAGATCCTCCAGCTCCTCGCGCATTTCCTGCATGCCCATGCGCCCCGCCAGCGGCGCATAGATGTCGAGCGTCTCCTCGGCGATGCGCCTGCGCGAATCCGTCGGCACGAAGTCCAGCGTGCGCATGTTGTGCAGGCGGTCGGCGAGCTTGACCAGAAGCACGCGGACATCGTCGGCAATGGCCAGCAACAATTTGCGCAGGTTTTCGGCCTGCTTGGCCTCCCGCGACACCAGCTCGAGCCGCTTCAGCTTGGTCAGGCCCTCGACCAGGGCGCCGATCTCCGGCCCGAAGATCTGGTCGATCTCGGCCCGTGTCGCTTCGGTATCCTCGATCGTGTCGTGGAGCAGCGCGGCCACGATGGTGGCGTCATCGAGCTTCAGGTCGGTGAGAATCGCTGCCACTTCGAGCGGGTGCGAGAAATACGGATCGCCCGAGGCGCGGGTCTGCGAGCCATGCGCCTTCATGGCATAGACATAGGCGCGGTTCAGCAGGTCTTCGTTGGTGTTGGGATTGTAGGACCGGACGCGCTCGACGAGGTCATATTGACGCATCATCCGCGCGCGGGGCTTGGCCGGGCGGGCGACCGGCGCAGTCGGGGCCACTGCAACCGATTCGGTTGCGGCCTGCATCTGCGTGGATCTGCGGCGCCGATATACCATGCCGTCCTGCCTTCAAACGGGCCCTAAGCAGCCCGCTCCATTCCATCTTAGCTCCGATCGCGCTCGTGTCCGATCAATTCGGTGACAGGACGCATCGCCGGCGACGACGCTATGGTAACCACGAAAACGTCAACAAAAGCAAAGGCCCGAACAACCGTTCGGGCCTTTGATGAAATCACAGGAAGTCGACGATCGCGACCGACGATTTACTCGTCTTCCTCGGGCTGCTCCTCGGGCGGCGCGAGGCCTTCGAGACCCTTCAGGAGCTCCTCTTCGGTCATGCGCTCGACGGCGACTTCGGTATCGTCCGCATCGACGCTTGCACCCGCGGAACCGATCAGCGGCACCGTATCCGGCTCGGGCTCGTCGACCTCGACGAACTTCTGGAGCGAGTGCACCAGCTCCTCGCGGAGGTCCTCAGGCGAAATGGTCGTCTCGGCAATTTCGCGCAAAGACACAACAGGGTTCTTGTCGTTATCGCGGTCAACCGTTAGTTGTGAACCGGACGAGATCATGCGGGCACGGTGGGCGGCCAGCAGGACCAAGTCAAACCGGTTGTCGACCTTGTCGATACAATCTTCTACGGTGACGCGAGCCATGGACTGTCGCTCCGTTGTGGGTGGGACGAAATATGTGGATGATTGGGGCTAGTTATAGGGGCCGGGACGGTTTCGCAAGGCCAATTTGTGATTTGGCCTCGCCAAACGGCTCTGGTACCCCCACATTGGGGCTGGGATGGGTGGTTTCCCGGGCTGCCATTGAGGGCGGCGCCGGAGATATGAAAGTCCGCCATAACTATACCTTGATTGCCCCGACTTCTCCGGATTTACGGTTTCGACGGGTCCTAGCGGCACTTTAGAAATGCGCGGCCTGCTGTCGCCGCGCCAACAATAAACGATCAATCACGAACTCTACGCGAGCAAACTGAATGTCACCTTCCTCTACCGACAAGATCGCGCTCTTCATCGACGGAGCCAATCTCTATGCGACGGCGAAAACTCTGGGCTTCGACATCGATTACAAGCGCCTGCTGAAGGAGTTTCAGAGCCGCGGTACGTTGTTGCGGGCTTTCTACTACACCGCGATCATCGAGGATCAGGAGTACTCCTCGATCCGCCCGTTGATCGACTGGCTGGACTACAACGGCTACACGGTCGTCACCAAGGCGACCAAGGAGTTCATCGACGCCTCCGGCCGCCGCAAGGTCAAGGGCAACATGGATATCGAGCTCGCCGTGGATGCCATGGAGCTCGCCGAGCACATCGACCAGATGGTGCTGTTCTCCGGTGACGGCGACTTCCGCTCCCTGGTCGAGGCCGTGCAGCGCCGCGGCGTGCGGGTCACCGTGATCTCCACCATCGCCAGCCAGCCGCCCATGATCGCCGACGAGCTGCGCCGCCAGGCCGACGTCTTCACCGACCTCGTCGAGCTGCAATCCAAGCTCGGCCGCGATCCGTCCGAACGCCCCGCCCCGCGTGACCGCGGTGAGCGTGGCGAACGCCACCACGCCCCGCAATTCCTCCAGCGCGCAACCACGATGGCGCCGAGGGGCGATGACGACTTCGAGGAGTGAGGCGGCCCCGTCAAGCCGCCAGCCTTCCACCGTCGTTCCCGACCGCGATTGTCCGCTCTGTCCGCGCCTGGTCGCCTTTCGCGAGGCGAACCGGGCGCGCGAGCCGTTGTGGCACAATGCACCGGTCGCGCCCTTCGGCGACATCAAGGCGCGCCTTTTGATCGTCGGCCTCGCGCCGGGAATGCAGGGCGCCAACCGCACGGGGCGGCCCTTCACCGGGGACTATGCCGGCGACCTGCTCTATGCCACGCTGCTCGAATACGGATTTGCCAAGGGCACGTATCAGGCGCGTCCCGATGACGGCCTGAAGCTGATCGACTGCCGGATCGCCAACGCCGTGCATTGCGTGCCGCCGCAGAACAAGCCGCTGCCGGTGGAGATCAATACCTGCCGGCAGTTTCTGGTCGCAAATCTGGAGACGATGCCGAAGCTGCGCGCGATCATCGCGCTCGGACGAATTGCGCACGACAGCGTGCTCAAGCCGCTGAAGCTGAAGGCCTCTCAGGCCCCCTTCGGGCATGGCGCCGTGCATCAGGCCGGCCCGTTCAAGCTCTACGACAGCTATCACTGCTCGCGCTACAACACGAATACGGGCGTATTGACGGCCGACATGTTCCGATCGGTGTTCGCGAAGGTGAAGGCGGATCTCGACTAAAGCATGATCCGGAAAAGTGCTCAGCGGTTTTCCGAAAAGATCATGCTTAAACAACAACCTAAAGCGCGATGGCGATTCATCCTAATCGCATCGCGCTTTAGGCGGGCTTTGCCGGATGGGCCTTCAGCCAGTCCAGCACGTCGCCGGCGTTCCGGTCGGGCGGAAACACCGGATAGAACACATGCGTGATGCGTGCGTCGTCGATCACGAGCGCGAGGCGCTTGATCAGCGTCAGGCCCGCGACGTCCATCGTCGGCAGCTTCAGCGCGCGCGTCAGCGCCAGCTTCTCGTCCGACAGCACCGGAAACGGCAGATGCAGCCGTGAGGCCATCTCGGTCTGGTACTCATTGCTTTGGGTCGAGAGGCCGAACACGTGGGCGGCACCCGCGGCCTTCAACTCGGCAAACAGATCGCGAAACGCACACGTCTGCGGCGTGCAACCGCGCGCACCCGGGATCATGTCCCAATCGTCGACCAGTGCGATCTTGCCGGGCTCGCCCGTGCGCGGATAGGCGAACACCACGGTGCGACCGCGCAGTGCCGACAGCGTGACCGACGTGTCGTCGGTCGCGAGCAAGCCGATCGGAGGCAAAATCATACCCACGAGATGGGCGGCACCGCCGTCGTCTTCGGGCGCCGGAATCTGGGTCCAATCGACCTCGAGCAGGTTCCGCTGCGCCATTTTCGTCAGCCCCTCGCCCGCATCAGGCGCCCCTTCTCCCGGCTCCAGTCGCGCTTCTTCTCGGTCTCGCGCTTGTCGTGCAGCTTCTTGCCCTTTGCAACCGCGAGCTGCAGCTTGGCGCGCCCACGCTCGTTGAAATAGAGCTTCAGCGGGATCAGCGTCATGCCCTCGCGATCGACCGCGCCCATCAGCTTGTTGATCTGCCGGCGGTGGAGCAACAATTTCCGCGGCCGCTTGGGCTCGTGATTGAAACGGTTGCCTTGCAGATATTCGGGGATGGTGGCGTTGATCAGCCAAATCTCGCCGTCCTTGGAATCGGCGTAGGATTCCGCAATCGTGCTCTTGCCGTTGCGGATCGACTTGACCTCGGTACCGGTCAGCGCAATGCCCGCCTCGATCGTGTCCTCGATCGCATAGTTGAAGCGGGCCTTGCGATTTTCCGCCATGACCTTGATTGGACGTTCGTTTTTATCGGCCATGACAGGTAAACCTGATCGAGATGCGCAGCGAAGCTAACAGTTCGGATGAAGCGCGCGCGTCACTTCTTGAGGAGATCGCGGATTTCGGTCAGCAGCTCGACCTCGGCCGACGGCTTCGCCGGAGCGGCGGGGGCGGCCTCCTCCTTGCGCTTCAAGGTGTTCATGGCGCGGATCACCAGGAACAACACGAAGGCGACGATGATGAAGTTGATCGTCAGTGTCAGGAAGCTGCCGTAAGCAAGTACGGCGCCTTGTTTTTTCGCATCAGCTAAGTTGGTGGCGGTGACCGCCTTCGACAAGGGGGCAAAGTAGTTCGAGAAGTCGAGGCCTCCGGTGACCGCGCCGATGATCGGCATGATGATGTCACCGACCAGCGACGTGACGATGGCACCGAAGGCCGCGCCGATGATGACGCCGACCGCGAGATCGACGACGTTGCCCTTCATGGCGAATTCGCGGAACTCCTTGAGCATGCGCGTGCCCCTTTCCTCGACGCTCATGAACGGCCCCCGATGCGAGCGCGTCAGTTGATCAGGCCAGCGTGCACCATCGCGCTACGGACCGCAACGCGGGTCGGCTCGGAAACCGGCACCATCGGCAGCCGCAGCGTCTCGTCCAGCTTGCCGAGCAGCGACATCGCATACTTGATCGGGGCCGGATTGCTCTCGATGAAGAGGTTGTTGTGCAGCGGCATCAGCTTGTCGTGGATCGCGAGCGCCGCCTTGGCGTCGCCCTTGGCCCAGGCCGCCTGGAACTCCGAGCACAGGCGCGGCGCGACGTTCGAGGTGACCGAGATGCAGCCGTGGCCGCCATGGGCCATGTAGCCGAGGATGGTGGCATCCTCGCCGGAGAGCTGGTTGAACTCCTCTCCCATCGCCGCGCGCTGCTGCGATACGCGCACCATGCTGGCGGTGGCGTCCTTGACGCCGGCGATGTTCTTCAGCTCCCACAGCCGCTTCATGGTGTCGACCGACATGTCGATCACCGAGCGCGGCGGGATGTTGTAGATGATGATCGGAATCCCGATCGCGTCGTTGATCGCCTTGAAGTGCTGGTACATGCCTTCTTGCGTCGGCTTGTTGTAATAGGGCGTCACCACCAGCACGGCGTCCGCGCCCGCCTTCTCGGCGTGCTGGGAGAGTTCGATCGCCTCCTTCGTCGAGTTGGAGCCGGCCCCCGCGATGACAGGCACGCGCCCCTTGGCCTCCGCGATGCACCATTCGACCACCTTCTTGTGCTCGTCATGGCTGAGCGTCGGGCTCTCGCCGGTGGTGCCGACCGGGACCAGGCCGTTGGTGCCCTCTGAAATCTGCCAGTTGACCAGCGAGCGGAACGCGGCCTCGTCCAGCGAACCGTTTTTGAACGGCGTGACCAAGGCGGTGAACGACCCCCGGAATTTCGTCTTGGCTGCCATGGACTTCCTCCGTACGCGGCTATCTCTCGAGCAAGCGCCATTCATATCGGGTCTATCCCGCCGGTAAAAGGCCCGCTTCCGTGTGACGCACCGTTTAGGCCGCGATTTTGCCGCGGTGGTGGTGCAAATCGGCCCGCGGTAAGCGGCTGTTGGTATTTTGTCCGCATATTCAATCAAATACAGATAGATCTTGAGCCACTTGACTGATTCGGGGCGACGAAACCCGTGACCTCATTCCCTCGCGCCGCTTGGCGATCCACCGGTCTGGTCGTGTGCCTGATGGCAGGGCTGTCGGTCGGCTGTGCGGCTTTGGCCAAGCCCAACGAGCCGACGGCGGAGGACGCGAAGAATTCCGCAAAGCCGGTCGCCAAGAACCAGTCCAAGGGAGCCGGCAAGGAAGCACCCAAGGAAACGCCGAAGGATGCCGCCAAGGGCGCCAACAAGGGCACGGCCAGCGCCCCGGCCAAGGATGCCGGGAAGAAGGCTGCCAAGGACACCGGAAAGGAACCCGCCAAGGACAAGCCCAAGCCCGCGGCAGCAGTGACTCCCGCGGCGGCAGCGAAGCCCGCGGCAGCAGCCAAGCCTGCGGCAACAGCGAATCCGGCGGCGGCAGCCAAGCCTGCGGCGACGGCGCCGAAGCCGCACCCCGCCGCCAGCGGTTCGGCCCCCAAACCAGCGCCCGCCCCGGCTTCGACGGCCACCGTCGGACCGGCCGCCCCGGCCGCAAGGCCCATCGCAGCTCCGGTGCTGGCGCCCGCCACCCGCCAGCATGCAGCGCCGCGCAAGCCGGTGATACCGGCTGCGGTCGCTGCGACGTCGTCGACGTCGCAGGGCGACAAGGAGACCCTGGAGAGCGTCATCGAGCTCGTGCGCAAGCGCAAGGCGGGTGAAGCCACCAACGCGAGCGCAAGCATCTCGGATCCGGTCGCGCGAAAACTCGCGGAATGGATCATCCTGCGCAGCGAGGACAATGGCGCAACCGTGGAGCGCTACCGCGCCTTCATCTCCGCCAATCCGAGCTGGCCGTCGCAGACCTTTCTGCGCCGGCGCCTCGAAGCTGCGATGTGGGACGACAGGCGCGACGATTCCGTCGCGTGGTCGTGGTTCGAGAACGAGTCCCCCATTTCCGCCAAGGGCCGCTTCACGCTCGCCAAGGCGATGCTGGCCCGCGGCGACCGCGCCAATGCCGAGCGGCTGGTGCGCGAGGCCTGGCGCAGCGATCCGATGTCGGAGGACACGGAGAACAACGCGCTCGACCAGTTCGGCGCCCTGTTGACGCCGGGCGATCAGAAGGCGCGGATGGACACGCTGCTCTACGGCAGCGAGAACGAGGCCGCGCTGCGCGCCGCAAAGCGCCTCGGCGCCGGCTATGTCGCACTCGCCAAAGCTCGCATCGCCGCCGTCAAGAAGGCGCCGAACGCGCGCGCGCTGCTGGATGCCGTACCGCGCGAGCTGCACAACGATCCCGGCTTCACCTTCAGCAAGATCCAGCTCCTGCGCCGCGAGGAGAAGTTCGCGGAAGCGGCGCAGCTGATGCTGTCCGCGCCCAAGGATCCGGGCCGGCTCCACAATCTCGACGAATGGTGGATCGAGCGGCGCCTTCTGGCGCGCAAGATGATCGACACCGAGGAATTCCGCAGCGCCTATCTGATCGCGCGCGATGCCGCGCTGCCCTCGCGCGACATCTACAAGACCGAGCAGGAGTTCACCGCCGGGTGGATCGCGCTGCGCTTCCTCAACGACCCCGCCGCCGCCGCGCAGCATTTCGCCCGCATCGGCGTCGGCAGTGTCAATCCGACCGCACTGGCGCGCGCCGGCTATTGGCAGGGCCGCGCCGCGGAGGCGATGGGCCGCCAGCAGGAGGCGCGCAACGCCTATGCGCGGGCTGCCGAACAATCGACCAGCTATTACGGCCAGCTCGCACGCGCAAAGCTCGGCCTGCCGCAGATCGAGCTCAACAGCCAGCCGCGCGGGCGCGGTGCCGAACGCCTGGAGATCGTGCGCGCCGCGCATTTGCTCTACGAGCTCGACGAGCGCGAGATGGCGATACCTCTGCTCGCGGACATGGGTGAAAACGGCGATCCCGAAGCGCTTGCCGGTCTCGGCGAACTGACCCAGCGCTACAGCGACGCGCGCGGCATGCTGCTGCTCGGCAAGGCCGCGCTCAACCGCGGCCTGCCGTTCGACTTCTATGCCTATCCCGTCAACGGCATTCCGCAGTTCACGCCGATCGGGCCCGAGGTCGAGCGCAGCATCATCTACGCGATCGCGCGCCAGGAGAGCGCGTTCAACCCGTCGGTGGTCTCGCCGGCGCAGGCCTATGGGCTGATGCAGGTGACGCCGGACGCCGCGCGCTATGTCTGCAAGCGCCACGGCGCGACTTACGATCTGGGCCGGCTGAAGAACGATTCGGTCTACAACGCCACGCTCGGCTCGGCCGAGCTCGGCGGACTGCTCGAGGATTACCGCGGCTCCTACATCATGACCTTTGCCGCCTACAATGCCGGCCGCGGCAGCGTGAAGAAGTGGATCGATCGCTACGGCGACCCGCGCGACCCGAAGGTGGATGCAGTCGATTGGGTCGAGCTGATTCCGTTCTCGGAGACGCGCAATTACGTGCAGCGGATCATGGAGAATCTTCAGGTCTACCGCGCCCGCTTTGGCGGCGGCTCGCGCCTGCAGATCGAGGCCGATCTGCGCCGCGGCACCGCCAGCGTGGAATAAGATATGTCGACGAAGCCGGTCCTGCCCCGAGCCGTGGCCGCGGGCTTCGGCAGAATTGCATTACTCTGGCGACCGCATGGCGATAGAATTGGAACAAGCCGTGCCGCTCGCCGGTTGGCAGGCACTACAAATCTGGAGACGTGTCATGTTGCGCGTAGTCGGTGCATTCGCGATGGCAGCCGTGATCCTGTCCGGTCTTCCGGGCGGCTCGACCGCCTACGGCAAGGACCGCCATCCCCGGCCAGGGGTACAGCCGACCGGCATTCAGGATCGCTATTGCCTGCAAGGGCAGCGGTGGGGATATCCTGGCAACTGCCAGTTTTCCACTTACAGCCAGTGCATGGCGACCGCGTCGGGGACCATTGATGGCTGCGGCCTGAACCCGACCTATGCCTTCCAGGAGTGGAAGGGTCCAAGATGGTGATCTGACCGCTCTCGTCGAGCGTGCGCGGGGTTCTACGCGGGCGCGAGACCCCGCTTCCCGAAGCGCGACGCGATCAGGATGAATCGTCTTCGCGCTTTAGGATGTCGTTTGAGCATGATCTTTTCGGAAAACCGCTGAGCACTTTTCCGGATCATGCTCGAGTTCAGGATTCGATCCTCACCACATTCTGTCGGGGGCGGATCGGCGGTGAGCCGGACGAGCTGAGGTCGGCTGCGACCAATATGGATTCGTGAGGCACATCGCCGGCAGTCCCATCGCGGACGCCTTGCATGCCTCCCACGACGGGTAGCTACAGGAAATCCTGCTGCTGCCGCCCCACTCCCATTGCTGGAGGCACACCGGATAGGCGGAATCCACGGGTGCGGCAGCTACCGGCGCGACTACCGGAGTAACCACGGCAACCATCGATGTCGTGGCGAGCACGCTCAGCCCCCGTCTCCAGATCGTCGAAATGTTCATGGCCTGAAGCTCCTTACCGTGCTCTCGAACGAGCTATCATTTAGGTACTCGGTGCACGGCCCGCAAATAAAAACCCCGGCAGTTTCCTGCCGGGGTTCTTCGATCAACCGGAAGATTGATCTTAGAAGCTGCGCTGAGCGCGGAACAACACTTGGAGGTTGCCCTGATCCTTCAGCTCATAGGTAGCTGCAGGCTTCGCAATCGTGGCAGACGCCGGAGCAACGATCGTGCCCGAGTACTTCTGGTCGAGCCAGACGTAGCTCACGTCCGTCGTGAAGGCGAGGCCCTTGACCGGGGTCCAGACCAAGTTGCCGCCGATAACCGCGAGGTTGAAGTCGGGGTTACAGCCAGCAGCGCCGAGCGACGGAGCCAGACCCGCAACGAAGTTCGTGCAGATCAGACCCTTGCCCGTGTTGCCGTACTTGAGCTGAGCATAGGCACCGTAGATGCCCGACGCCCAACCCGGAGCCCAGTTGTGGGTGTAACCACCGCGGAAGCCCCAGGTCTTGACGGTGTCGATGCCGGTGCCGGCACCGTAGATGCCGTCAGCGATACCAGCGAATGCGAGGCTCTGATACGCGCCGACGCCGCTGCCGCCATACATGAACAGAGTCTGCGGGAACAGGCTCTGGAAGTTGTAGTGCGAGGCACCGTCGGTGTAGACGGCCTGCAAGTTGATCGAGTCACCCGCACCAGTCGGGATGTTCTTGATCGACAGAGCAGCCTGCACAGCCCAGCCCCACTTGTCGTCGGGATGGCCGGTAACTTCAGTCGCGCCATAGTAGCCCGAGTGAATGTTGTGCGCGACGGCCGACAGCTGGAACAGGCCCCAGGCCTGATCGACACGAACCTGACCGACGATATCGGGCACGCGCGTACCACCCCAGTCCGACACACCGTACTGGCCCTGGATCATGGCCGCAGCCGCAGCTGCCGCCGCCGGGGTCACAGTGACGACGCCCGTGCTGCTAACCGAACCGGAAGCCGCGAACGCCGTGGCGTTCCAGAGGTTCGACTGACCGCCGGCACCCGTCGACTGATCCTGCAACGCCAGCGAACCGGTGATGCCCTGACCGAAGTCGGCCGTATAGGCGACCTGGTTGATACCAGTGACGTAGTTGCTGCCGCCCGGAAGGAAGTCGGGACCGCCAGCAGGATAGCTCTGCCACGGAGCGTCGAAGATCGAGACCGTACGACCGAAGGTGAAACCAGCGAACTGGACGAACGCGTGGTAGAGGCCGAGCGAAGCCGCACCGGTCGGGGCCGTCGTGCCGCCGCCGCTGCCGGTGACGGACGGGGTGTCGTAGGAGAACACCATATCGGCGTAGGTACGCACCACGCCGTATTCGGTCGCCGTACGCGTATCGACCGTGAAGTCCATACGAGCGCGGGTCGTGTAGTAACCGCTCAGGCGGTTCTTCGCACCAGCGGGAGCGCCCTGGCCGATGCCGTAGTCGCTGTTGGTGTTCGCGAGCGCGTCAGCGCGCACGTAGCCACCCAGCTTGATGCAAGTGTCGGTGCCCGGGATGTAGTAGAAACCCGCGCCGTACAGCGAGCAGATCTTCACGTATTCGACCGCCTTGGCCTTCACGGGGAGATCGGCTGCCTGCGCTCCGCTCACGGCGATCAGACCCGCCGCTGAGCCGAGCAAAAGGCTCTTAACCAACTTCATGTTAAACCTCCAAGTTGCTCTTCAGGGAAGGTCACTGACCGGACGGCCAATTCCCCAACCCCCTCTAAATCACCGCTTTTGGCTCCTTCGCGTCTTCGGACACACCCGCATGAACGCGAGGGACTTAAGCGAATGACCTAAACGGGACGACCTCGGGATGCCCCCCTCCGTCGCTCAGTCACAATTACCGAACGTCCTTGCACACACAACAACAGAACGCTTCGAAGCGGGCCTATGAGGCTTGTTTTCCGACGGGTGTTGCACAAATAACACGCAGATGTGATCGAAGCGCCTTTGCAAGCTATTGTTATCATTTACTTTTTTGAGACGGTTCCGCTTGCCATCAAAGTTCCTCACTTAAGGCACCGCAGATGAGGACCTTGGCCTGAAGGGGCTTGGAGGTGCTCGAATCCTGGAATCAAAGGGAGACTCACGGCGAAAAGCGCACCGACCTGCGCGACGACTCTCCAGCTTCACGCAGGGACGGACCTCGGGGCGCGCGGCACACCTGCAGCGAACACTCTATTATGAAAGCGCAGGATTATGGGGGCCGGCTGGCCGGAGGCAGGCGAATCGACTTTCGACGGGCCGCCTCCCCGCCCGATCAAATATTCCCGTAAACTCAGCGTCTTACGTGAGATCGACGGCTCCGAATGCGGAACATCGTGCTAGGCACTTCTCCCTCGGTGCCCATTCTCCCAATGTTGCGTTCACGCGCGGCGGCCAAGTCGTCTTGTTTCGAAAATCGCTGGGAATATTCGAGCGAAAACACACGCTTCCAAATTGACCGGCCCAAGCAATTAGAGGCATAAGGCTCGCACCGGAGAGGTGGCCGAGTGGCTGAAGGCAACGCTTTGCTAAAGCGTCATACGGTCTCAAGCTGTATCGAGGGTTCGAATCCCTCCCTCTCCGCCACCCAGCGGCAGAATCAACCGAAGTCCGGGCGTTTCACCTGAAGCGATCGTGAGGCCGGCGCGAAAACCCGGCGCAAGGATCGGCGCGGTTCCAACGCGATTCGCACCGTCCTTTATATATGTGTGGTCCGCGTCTAGCGGGGGAACCGCCAGATCCGCCAGTGCGACGGCGCAATCAGCACCGCTTCGTCCACCCAGGTGTTGAACCACACGCCGGACCTGCGCCGGCACGGAAACGACCAGGGCAGAATTCCAGTCTTGTGCCGACGCCCGAGTTCCAGGTCGCACTCATCGGGAGCGATCTGAATCGGGAGCCATCGTCCATGCGTGTCGGGGTCGCTCATGCCGCTCGGGTCTATGTGGCGGCACGACGAAGAAACTTGATTCAGCGCAACCGCGCCCACCCGTGCGAACACGGGTGTGGATGCGCCGAGGTTCAGTGGGCGGAAACCCACGCCCTCGCCTCACGCTGCGCGGCCGAGATCTCGATCTCCGACATCTGCCCGGCGACTTCCTGGCGCAGCGCCACGGCGTCCTTGCGGCCCTTCAGCGCGGCGAGGTTGAACCATTTATGAGCGGCCACGAGATCGACGAGGCCGGAGCGGCCGCTCGCCCAATAAATCCCGCGTTCGAACAGCACGTCCGACAGCGCGCTCGCGTCGATCGGCGTTGCCGTGTCCATATCGAAAGTACCCTGAAACATCACGCATCCCCTTTTTTCTTGTGCCGCCTCGTTCCCCCGAGCGCGGCTCCCGTCCAACTCTGATTCCGCATGATCCTTCCCGGGATCGTGCACTGTTCAACTCATCCCCATCGCCGTTTGCCGGCTTGTTGAAGCGGATGATGGCGGGCAAATTTGAATGGCAGTTTAAGCATCGCGATGAAGCAGACGTAAACGCGGACGCGCGGCGCGGGTGCGAAGAATTGGAAAAGTCTCTGTTTGACGGGCACTTCCGCGATTCGTCAGATTCGGTTTACCCTGCGATTTTGGGAGAACGATAACCATCGCGCGCGGTCGGATGCGCGCGGTCGCGCTCTGTGCGCCGGTCTTGGTCGTCACCACGCAGGTGGGGATCCAATCTTTCGGAAGCAGCAGCCGCCCGTCGAGAACCCGCTGGGTGGCCCGGTCACGGCCGGGCGGAGACACCGCGATGGCAATGCGGCAGCGGGCGAACATCGCAATCAAGCCGCCGCCCTCGCCTGCACAAGGACAGAGCAAGACGTCAGTGCGGCCACGTCGCGGTCAGATCGGCAATGTCCGGGAAAGGAATGCCGGCAATACCCCGGCCTCAAGAGAACGAGGGCGTCGGCGAACACGTCAGGACCAGATTTCACGTTGGCCCGAAGGCCGCCTGTGAAATTGCGGACCCCCTCGCGGGGAGCACCGCACCGAACGAAGAAAACTCGTTTCTTCTGCCGGACCGTGAAAGAACGATCCGACCGTTGACCTGATGTCTCGCCGACACCCTCTATCGTCGATCAGAACCTCAAGGCGCTGATGACGTGCCGGCTACTGGAGCCGGCAACTTCAGAAGTCGAAGTTACTTCTTCTTCTTGGCGACCTTGCGGGTCTTCTTCGCAGTCTTCTTCACTGCGCTCTTCGCCTTCTTCGCCTTCGCCTTCTTCGCTTTCTTGGCCATGTTGCCCTCCGATGTGTGAGATGGCTTTAATCGCTGCATGCAGTCGGGGATCGAATGCACACTCATCCCGAATACACCAACACGACGAAAAAAACAGCTTCTCGCTTAAAGAAGTGTTGACGACGCAACGCGCGTGCGCTTGGCGAGCGCGACGCAAGCGCACTGCATGACGCGTGCGATGGACCGCGAAGAGTGCTCGCGACATCGACGTTCGCGGCATATGCGATTGCCGGAAAACACTATGCAGCAAGTATTTTTCTGTAAGCGCGCATCGCGCGCGATCATCGCGATGAGGTGCATCGGCAAACCCGCGACGGCCTCGCAAGGGCGCTCCGCGGACTCTGAGTCGCGACTTTTGGCAACGAAAATATTTTCGTGCTTAACGCCGCGAGCGCTCGCCGAAGCGTGCGCGAGCCGCGGTTTTGCGCGAATCGCGTAACGGCGATTCGGTCGTCAAATCGCTGATGATCGGGGTGAAGTTTGCCGCCGAGGACGCAGGCGCGCGTCGCGCCGCGAGCGGAAAGCGAGGTGACGGACACACTCCATCACCTCGTTCGAACGCGCGACGCTAGGCGCCGAGCTTGGACTTGAGCAGGTCGTTGACGCTCTGCGGGTTGGCCTTGCCGCCGGACGCCTTCATCACCTGACCGACAAACCAGCCGAGCGACTGCGGCTTGTCCTTGACCTGCGCGGCCTTGTCGGGATTGGCCGCGATGATCTCGTCAACCACCTTCTCGATCGCCGAAAGGTCGGTGACCTGCTTCATGCCGCGGCTTTCCACCAGCGCGCGGGGATCTCCGCCCTCCTGCCAGACGATCTCGAACAGATCCTTGGCGATCTTGCCGGAGATCGTGCCTTCGCCGATCAGGTCGATGATCGCAGCCAGTTGCTCGGCGTTGACGGGTGAGTCCGTAATACCCCGGCCTTCCTTGTTGAGACGGCCGAACAGCTCGTTGATCACCCAGTTCGCCGCCATCTTGCCGTCGCGCGCGCGGTTGGCGAGCCTGTCGAGCACGGTCTCGTAGAACACCGCGCTCTCGCGCTCGGCGACCAGCACGCTCGCATCATAGGCCGACAGGCCGAGATCGGCGACGAAGCGCGTCTTCTTCTGGTCGGGCAGCTCCGGCAGCTCCGCCTTCAGCGCGTCGACGAACGCCTGGTTGAATTCCAGCGGCAGCAGGTCGGGATCGGGGAAGTAGCGGTAGTCATGCGCCTCTTCCTTGGAGCGCATCGAGCGCGTCTCGCCCTTGTTGGGATCGTAGAGCCGCGTCTCCTGGTCGATGGCGCCCCCGTCCTCGAGGATCTCGATCTGGCGCCGCGCCTCATACTCGATCGCCTGGCCGATGAAGGTGATCGAGTTCATGTTCTTGATCTCGCAGCGGGTGCCGAGCGGCGCGCCGGGCTTGCGCACGGAGACGTTGACGTCGGCGCGCAAGCTTCCCTTCTCCATGTCGCCGTCGCAGGTGCCGAGATAGCGCAGGATCGAGCGCAGCTTGGTCACATAGGCCTTGGCCTGCTCGGCGTCGCGGATGTCGGGCTTCGACACGATCTCCATCAACGCCACGCCGCAGCGATTGAGGTCGACAAAGGACATCGTCGGCGACTGATCATGCAGCAATTTGCCTGCATCCTGCTCCAGATGCAGCCGCTCGATCCCGATGGTGGCGACCTTGCCGCCGTCCAGTTCGACGACGACTTCGCCCTCGCCGACGATCGGCGACTTGTACTGGCTGATCTGGTAGCCTTGCGGCGAGTCCGGATAGAAATAGTTCTTGCGGTCGAACACCGAGCGCAAATTGATCGCGGCGTTGAGGCCGAGCCCGGTTCGGACAGCCTGCCTGACGCACTCCTCGTTGATGACAGGCAGCATACCCGGCATCGCCGCATCGACCAGCGAGACATGGCTGTTCGGCTCGCCGCCGAACTCGGTCGAGGCCCCGGAGAACAGTTTGGATTGCGAGGTGACCTGAGCATGCACCTCCATGCCGATCACGACCTCCCAGTCGCCGGTCTGACCCTTGATCAGTTTTCCCTGTCTGACTGACGCGTTCATGCTTTTCCATCCCCGAGCAGCGCGGACACCATCCGCTCCCACTCCGCTTCCAATGAATCCTTCGCCACGACCTGCCCAGCCTGGCGGTACCAGTAGCCGGCGTTGCCGAGATCGCCTTCGACGCGGTGCAGGTAGGCGTGCACCCAAGCCGCCTCGCGGCTGCTCTCGTCCTGAACGATCTCGTGCGCGCGATCCCAGTCGCCCTTGGCGGCCCACCAGAGACCTCTGAGCGGCGCGTTCAGGTCCGGCGCGGGCGCCGCGCCGTCGAGGCTCGCGATGAACGCGGCGGCATTCACCACCACCTCGCGGGCGTGAAGCGGCCGGCGGCCTGCTCGATCACCTCGCCGAGGGAGAAGAGCGTCTCCTCGTCGAAAGGACGTCCGATCAGCTGCAGACCGAGCGGCAGGCCCTGCGCGTCCTTGCCGGCGGGCACGGCGATGCCGGGCAGGCCCGCCATGTTCACGGTCACCGTGAAGATGTCGTTGAGGTACATCTCGACCGGATCGGCGCCGCCCTTCTCGCCGATGCCGAAGGCGGCCGACGGCGTCGCCGGGGTCAGGATCGCGTCGACTCCCGCAGCGAAGCAGTCCTCGAAATCCTTCTTGATCAGCGTGCGCACCTTCTGGGCGCGCAAGTAATACGCATCGTAATAGCCGGCCGAGAGCACGTAGGTGCCGATCATGACACGGCGGCGCACCTCGGCACCAAACCCTTCGGCGCGGGTGTTCTCGTATTGCTCGATGATGTTCCTGCCCTGCTCGCGCAGGCCGTAGCGGACGCCGTCATAGCGCGCGAGGTTGGAAGACGCCTCCGCAGGCGCCACGATGTAATAGGCCGGCAGCGCGTATTTGGTGTGCGGCAGCGACACAGGGACGAGCTCGGCCCCCGCGTCCGTGAGCCACTTGGCGCCCTCGCTCCAGAGTTTCTCGATCTCGGCCGGCATGCCGTCGAGACGATATTCCTTGGGGATGCCGATCCTCATGCCCTTCACGGATTTGCCGATCGCGGCCTCGTAGTCCGGCACGGGAACGTCGACGGAGGTCGTGTCCTTCGGATCGTGGCCGGCCATCGAGCGCAGCAGCATCGCGCTGTCGCGGACGCTGCGCGCGATCGGACCGGCCTGGTCGAGCGAGGAGGCAAAGGCGACGATGCCCCAGCGCGAGCAGCGGCCATAGGTCGGCTTGATGCCGACGGTCGCGGTGAAGGCCGCCGGCTGTCGGATCGAGCCGCCGGTGTCGGTCGCGGTTGCGCCCATGCACAGCAACGCCGCCACGGCCGAGGCCGAGCCGCCGGACGAGCCCCCCGGCACCAGCGTCGCGTTGCTTCCCTCGCGCCGCCAGGGATTGCCGACGGGGCCGAAGCACGAGGTCTCGTTGGCCGAGCCCATCGCGAACTCGTCGTTGTTCAGCTTGCCGAGCATCACCGCGCCGTCGCGCCAGAGCTGCGAGGTGACCGTGGACTCATAGGTCGGCACGAAATTACCGAGGATCTTCGAGCAGGCCGTGGTGCGCACGCCCTTGGTCGCGAACAGGTCCTTGATGCCGAGCGGGATCCCGGCGAGCGGGCCCGCCTCACCCTTGGCGATCCTGCCGTCGGCCTCGCGCGCCATGTCGCGCGCCCGGTCCGGCGTCTCCATCACGAAGGCATTGAGCATGCGCGCGGCTTCGATCGCGGAGAGGTGCGCGTCTGTCAACTCGAGCGACGTGAAAGTCTTGTCGGCGAGACCCTTGCGGGCCTCGGCGAGCGTCAGCGATGTCAAATCGGTCATTTATTGATCGGGCTGCAGAAGAACGGAGAGAGGGTCTTGTCGTTGGCCGGGTCGTCTTTTTTAGCGGCGGCTTTCGCAGCGGCCTCGATCTCGTCGAGCACGGCATTGACGGCGACGTTTGGATCGGCAGCCTTGCCCTGCCGCTCCATCTTGTCGAGGTAATTCATGTAGGCCTGATAGGCCTTCTCATCGTCGCAAAGCAGACACATCGGACTTGGTCCTGAGACTCTTTAGTTTGACGCGTTTTCTTCACGCGAACCGGCTTCCACTTCGCTCGGAAACGCGATGCTATTCGACGACCTTGGGCACCAGGAAGAAGTGACCTTCGGTCGCGGGCGCGTTGGCAACGATATCGTCGGCGATCTCGCCGTCATCGACCACGTCCTGCCGCTTCTTCATCTGCATCGGGGTGACCGAGGTCATGGGCTCCACGCCCTCGACATTCACCTCCGAGAGTTGCTCGACAAAGGCGAGCATGGCATTGAGCTCGCCCTGCAGATGTGGAACCTCGCCCTCGGAAACCGCGATGCGCGCCAGATGCGCGATGCGGCGGACGGTAGCGGCGTCGACGGACATTATATAAGGCCTCTCACGGCAAAACCTATGTGCCGTATAGCAGAGGCCGGTTTTGCGCCGCAACCGGCGCGGCTGGCTAGCCTGCCATCTGGCGCAAGCGTGCAAGGGCCGATTTCGCAAGATCCCGGGTCAATTCGGCCGCCGGTACCTCGCGGCCAAGGGCAATCGCCTGGCCGGCCCAGAGATTGGTGAAATCCACCCTGCCCTGCTTTTCGGCGGCCGCCTTCAGCGGCCCCAGCGCGGTCGCGGCATGGGGAAACGGCGGCGCATCCGGCGAGATCGGGCCGGCCTCGCGCATCAGGCGGTTCTGGACGCCGCGCGCCGGACGACCGGTCATGACGTTGGTGATGACGGTGGAATCATCCCCAGCTTCGGCGAGCGCCTTGCGACCGCCCGCGCTGACCTTGGACTCCGGACAGCGCAAATACGCGCTGCCGATCTGGACGCCGGAGGCGCCGAGCGCGAACGCCGCGGCAATGCCGCGCCCGTCGGCAATGCCGCCGGCCGCAATCACAGGCACCTTCACGGCATCGACGACCTGCGGCACCAGCGCAAAGGTGCCGGGCTGCTCGGCGATCCTGTCTGTCAGGAACATGCCGCGATGGCCGCCGGCTTCGGCGCCTTGCGCGATCACCGCATCGACGCCGTGCTGCTCGAGCCAGACCGCCTCCTTCACCGTCGTCGCCGACGAGATGACGCGGCAGCCAGCCGCCTTGACGCGCTTCAGCAGCGCCTGCTCCGGCAGGCCGAAATGGAAGCTGACGAATTCCGGCTTCAGCTCCTCGACCACCTCGCAGAACGCCGCATCGAACGGCGCACGGTTCGCGGCGGTGATCGGCGCGGCGGGATCGAGGCCATGCTCGGTGTAATAGCCCGCGAGCCGCTGCTTCCAGCGCGCCTCCGCCTCGGTCGTCAGTTCGACCGGCATGTGGCAGAAGAAGTTCAAGTTGACCGGCGCCTTCACGCGCTGGCGGATCAGACCAACCTGCTCGCGCGCCTTCTCCGCCGAGATCATCGCGCAAGGCAGCGAGCCCAACGCTCCGCCTTGCGCAGCCGCAATCACCAGCTCCGCATCCATCACCCCGGCCATCGGCGCCAGCACGATCGGGAATTCGGTCTTGAAGAGATCGATCAGTCGACGGTCAGGCCACATGGTTGTTCTCTCGTGTTTCAGGCAACGGCAGCAATGGAGTTGCGCTGGCCTGAGAAAAGCAGCTCCGCTTCAGCCGCAATCCGCGCGACGATCTCGGCCGCCGGTGGAATATCATGAATCAGCCCGACCGCCTCGCCCGCGATCACGGCGGCGACGTCGAAATTGCCGGCGGCCCTGGCCGCGCCGTACTCCGCGGCAACCGTGGCGACATGCTGCATCAGCTCGACCTCACGTCCCATCCAGCGTCTGGCATGGTCGTTGATCAGGCACCGACCGGTAAACGGCGCCGGCCACACATTGTTGCGGGAGAGATCGAAGATGATACCGCGCACGGTCGAGCCGCTGTTCGCCGCGCAGATCCGCCGCTTGGCTTCGTCAGGACCATCGGCCTCCTGGCTCGCGTAGAAGCGCGTGCCGAGCAGCACGCCGCTGGCGCCCAGCATCATCATGGCGGCGAGCCCGCGGCCATCGGCGATGCCCCCTGCCGCGACCACAGGCACGCGGCCTGCCGCGAGATCGACGATGGCGGGCACGAGGTCGATGGTGGTGCGTGAGGCGCCATGGCCGCCCGCCTCCGTCCCCTGCGCGACCAGGATGTCCGCACCGGCATCGAGCGCCTGCAGCGCCATGGTCTCGTCCTGCACCTGGCAGATCAGGCGTGAACCCGCCGACTTGATCCGGGGCGCGAACGGCGCGGGATCGCCGAACGACAGCATGATCGCGGACGGCTTTGCGGCGAGCGCGACGTCGAGAAGCTCGGGTCGCTTGGCCAGGCTCCAGGTGATGAAGCCGATGCCGAAGGGCTCACGCAATCCGGCAAGCTTCGCCGTCTCCCGCTCCAGCCACGCTTTCTCGCCATAGCCGCCGCCCAGAATGCCAAAACCGCCGGCGTCGCTCACGGCCGTCACCAGCCGGCTACCTGCGAGGACGTCCATCGGCGCCAGCAGGATGGGATGCTTGATATCCAGTAATGTGGTCAGCGACGTCGCGATCGGCATGACATCTTCCCCGGTCTGGACACCGAAACTAGAGAAGGCTAGCATTCTCTGAAAATGAATTATTGCGAACGTTGCCATCTCAAAAGCGAAACGATTACATGGAACTCAGCGATCTCCAGACCTTTGCCGCCGTCGCCCGCACCGGCGGCATTACCCGCGCAGCGGCGGAGCTGAACACCGTGCAATCGAACGTCACCCAGCGCGTGAAGGCGCTGGAAGCGGAGATCGGCGCGGCGCTGTTCGAACGCCATAGCCGCGGCATGACGCTGACAGGCGCCGGCAAGCGCCTCCTCCCTTATGCGCAAAAGATGGCGGCGCTGTCGCGCGAGGCCGTGCTCGCGGCATGCGACGATGGCGAGCCGAAGGGACCGCTCGCAATCGGCTCGATGGAGACGACCGCGGCGGTGCGGCTGCCGCCGCTGCTCGCCGACTTCCACCGCCGCTTTCCCGCCGTGCGGCTCTCATTGCGCACCGCGCCGACCGCCGACCTCGTCGCTGCCGTGCTCGACGGCACGCTCGACGGTGCCTTCGTCGCGGGTCCCATTGCGCATGCCGACCTCACCGCGACCAGCGCCTTCCGCGAGGAGCTGGTGCTGGTCAGCGCGAAGCGCTGGGCTTCGCTGGCCGAACTGCGCGCCGGCACGCCGGAGTCCGGCCCGACGGCGCTGGTGTTCCGCACCGGTTGCACCTATCGCCAGCGGCTCGAGCAGGTGTTCGTCGAATTCGGCTGGCCGTCGGCGGCGCGTTTCGAGCTCGGCACGCTCGACGGCATGATCGGCTGCGTCGCCGCCGACATGGGCGTGACGCTGCTGCCGCGCGCGGTCGTCGAATGCAGCGCGATGAACAGCAACGTGTCGATCCACACGTTGAGTGCCTCGCACGCGCGCGTCGAAACGCTCTTCATCCAGCGCAGCGTCGGACATCAAACCAAGGCGCTCCGCGGTTTTGCCGGATGTCTGAAGCAGGAGGAAGACGTCATTGCGGCCTGACGCGACGCTTCGTTCCACAACACGAAATTCACTGCCACAAATCCGTCGTACTTGAATCAATCGCCGCGGCCCTGCGCTCAGCCGTCGCAGCGCAACGCGTTGAAACATTTTGAAGCACCCGATTCTTTGACGTTAGGATGCGTCACTACCAACGCGAACCATAACGAAGCCGAACATCGGCAAGACATCGGGAGGACTAACGATGCGCAATACGCTCGTGTTGTGCTGGGTCGCTGCATTGTCGGCGATCACAGGCACCGCAAATGCCCAGGACTGGACCAAATCGAAATGGGGTCCGAACGACGAGATCGGCGCCGCCAACTACATGACGCCGGAGCTCGTGGTGAAGGCGGCATCACTTGTAAAGTCCGGCAAGACCTACGCGCTCGGCATGCCCGTCGATTCCAAGACTCCGGCCTATCCCCCGCGCGACTACAAGATCACGATCGTGCAGCCGGGACAGGCGGGCAGCAGCGGCCTTGGTCCGAACAAGGCGACCTACAACGATGACATCCTGAATACCTGGGTCGGCGTCGGCAGCCAACTCGACGGGCTCGGCCATCTCGGCATCGAGCACGTCTATTACAACGGCCACAAGCTCGCCGATTTCGCCGATCCGACCGGCTTGAAAAAGCTCGGCATCGAGAAGGTGCCGCCGATGGTCACGCGCGGCGTGCTGCTCGACATGGCAGCCTATTTCAAGACCGACGTGGTGAAGGAAGGCACCGCCTTCAACGTCAAGGAGATCGAGGAAGCCGCCAAGCAGCAGAACGTCGAGATCCGCCAGGGAGACGTCGTCATCTTCCACACCGGCTGGCTCGGCCTGGTTGGCAAGGACGACAAGCGCTATTCGGCCGGTGAGCCCGGCCTCGGCGTCGAAGGCGCGAAGTATTTGACCGGCAAGGGCGTGGTCGCGGTGGGCGCCGACACCTGGGGCGTCGAGGTGGTGCCGTTCGAATCCAAGAACCTGTTCGAGGTGCACCAGATCCTGCTCGCGATGAACGGGACCTACATCCTCGAGAACATGGACACCGCCGCGCTCGCCAAGGACAAGGGCTACGAATTCCTGTTCGTGCTCGGACAGCCGCGCTGGACCGGCGGGGTGCAGGCGATGATCAATCCGATCGCCATCCGCTGAGCGCAAAGCTTCTCAAGGGCGAGGACCGCACGTGCCCTCGCCCCCTTCCTTACTGCGGCCTGAGGTGCCACCGCCGCAGCGCCACCAGGGCCCAGATCGCCTCGACGAGGCCGAATGGCCAGGCGCCCTGCAAGAAGCCATAGGCCGATCCGAGCGCGCAGGACACCGCGAACAGCAGCACAAACCAGCGGCTGCGATCTTCCATCGCATAACAGACCAGCATCGCCGTAACGGCAAACAGGCCGAATAGTGTCAGCGCGTCCATTGTTCCGGGTTCACTCCGCGGCGTGACGCGTGATATGCGCTACGCCATGCCGGCTCTTATCCTGCCTCTCGTCGATGCTGCAACCCACTGGCCCGCGCGCGGCGCGCTGGTCGGGCTCGATCTCGGCACCAAGACCATTGGCGTTGCCGTGTCCGACCCGGACCGGCGGCTTGCGACCGGCGTCGAGACGGTCCAGCGCAAGGCGTTCAAGCAGGACGCCGCCCGGCTGCTCGCGATTGCGGCCGAGCGCAAGGCGGCCGGTTTCGTGCTGGGCCTGCCCATCAACATGGACGGCAGCGAGGGTCCGCGTGCGCAATCCACCCGCGCCTTCGCCCGCAACCTTGCCGGCCTGACCGCGCTGCCCATCGGCCTGTGGGACGAGCGCCTCTCGACCGCGGCGGTCGAGCGCGAGCTGATCGGCATGGACGTCAGCCGCGCCAAGCGCGCCGAGGTGATCGACGAGCATGCCGCCATCTTCATCCTGCAAGGCGCGCTCGACCGCCTCGCCAATCTTCGCGCCAGCCCGGGGACCGACTGAGCCATGGCCGTCGTCGTCGCGGCGCTGCTGCCGGTCTTCATCCTGATCGTGCTCGGCATCGTGCTGAAGCGCAGCCTGATGCGGCTCGACACGCAATGGCACGGCCTGGAGCGGCTGACCTATTTCGTGCTGTTTCCAATGCTGCTGATCCAGACGCTGGTGAAGGCCGACCTTTCCAAGGTGCCGGTCGCCGGCGTCGGCGGCGCGCTGCTGCTGTCGGCGCTCGCAATGTCGCTGCTGTGCCTCGCGCTGCGTCCCGCCCTGTCTCGGCTCGGTATCGACGGTCCTGCCTTCACCTCGATCTTCCAGGGCGCGACGCGCTGGCAGACCTTTGTGGCACTGTCGATCGCCGCCAATTTGTTCGGCGATGTCGGACTGGCGCTCGCCTCCGTGGCGATGGTCGCGATCATACCCCTCGTCAACGTGTTCAGCGTCGCGGTGCTCGCTCGTTATGCATCGCCCGAAAAGCAATCCGGCCGCGCCATCGTCATGACCCTGGTGCGCAATCCCCTGATCTGGGCCTGCATCATCGGCCTTTCCGTGAATGTCTCCCATCTGCCGCTGCCGAGGCTCTGGCATGAGGTTGCCGACGCGCTCGGCAGTTCCTCGCTCGCCATCGGCCTTCTCGTCACCGGCGCGGGGCTGCATCTCGAAGGGCTATTGCGCCCGAGCCTCGGCGCGGGCGTCGGCGTCGTCTTCAAGCTCGTGCTGATGCCGGCGCTTGCCCTTGGGCTCGGTGTCTGGTTCGGGCTGTCCGGCAACAGCCTTGCGATCGTGGCGATCTGCTCGGCGGTGCCGACCTCGTCCAGCGCCTATGTCCTCGCTCGCCAGATGGGCGGCGACGCGCCACTGCTGGCGCAGATCATCACGCTGCAGACGATCCTGGCGGCAATCACCATGCCGATCGCGATCGCGCTGGTCGCCTAGCTCCCCAGCCACATCGTCAGCACCACCGCAGTAAGATTGTTCAGCGCGTGCAGCACGATCGTCAGCCAAAGCGAATTGGCACGATGACGCATGTAGCCGAACCACAGGCCGATGGTGAAGACCTCGGCGAGGAAGTACATGTCGTATTGCAGATGGACGATCGTCCACACCAGCGACGACAGCAGGATTGCGCCCGGTACGCGCAGGAAGCTCGCCGACCAGCCGCGATAGAGGAAGCCGCGCGCCAGAATCTCTTCCGACATCGGCGCGGCCACGCTGAAGGCGAACAGAAGCAGCAGCGCCGCGCCCTTGTCGCGACCGGATTTCAGCAGATCGGTCATGAAGCCCGGCGTCGCCTCGCGGCCAAGCGCGCGCGACATCGTCTCCCAGACCAGCACGATCACGATCAGCCCGACCGCACCGAACAGGAGCTGCTTCCAGGACGGCCAATGCAGCGCCAGATAGTCGACGAAGGAGGCCTTCTTGATGCTGATGGCGAGCCACACCGCCAAAAGCGTCGTCGGCAGGCCCATGATGACCGAAAGCGCGAGCGTCTGCGGCTCGTGGCCGACGAGCTGGATCGAGGCGAGGTCCATGGGAAGACCACGCTGCACCGCCAACAGAACGACGGCGCCGATCTGCCCGACGAACATCGCGAAGAAGATGAAGAGGCCCCACAGCGCCGTGCCCCAGAACTTCCAGACGCGCGGCGCCTGTTCCGCAGGCGTCGCAGTCGGCGGGAGGTGATCGGGATTGAGGGAGTCCATCAGGAGGCTTTCGTTGGGGAGGCTCACGGCAGCGCCCGCTCCAGCAATGCGCGCACCTCGCCGCTCTCCAGGTCCACCGCGCCATACATGCTGGCGTGATTGGCTGTAAGACGCGTGCTCGCGAACAGTTCGGCATTGCGCGGTGACACGCCGTTGAGCGCCGCGGCAGCCGCAAGCAGCGCCAGCTTCTCGACCGCAAGCCGTGCGATGCGTTCGCCATCGGCGCGGCGGAAGGTCTTGCCGATGAAGGTGACCGCCTCGGCTGCCCCGGGCAAGCCCTTCGTCTCGGCCGCGAGCGATTGCAGCACCGCCATCGCCGGCTCCGGTTCACGCGAGAGCGCGCGGAGCACGTCGAGGCACATGACGTTGCCCGAGCCTTCCCAGATCGCATTGACCGGCGACTCCCGATAGTGGCGCGCCAGAATGCCGTCCTCGACATAGCCATTGCCGCCGAGGCATTCCATGGCTTCATAGAGGAACGGCGGCGCGCTCTTGCAGGTCCAGTATTTGATCGCCGGCGTCAGCAATCGCATATAGGCGGCCTCCGCCGCATCGTGCGGGGTGCGATCGAAGGAGCGGCAGAGCCGCATCACCAGAGCCGTGCTCGCCTCCACATGCAGCGCCATATCCGACAGCACCGCCTGCATCAGCGGCTGATCGGCGAGATGCTTCTGGAACACGCTGCGGTGACGGGCGTGATGCAGCGCATGCGCCAATCCCGAGCGCATCAGGCCGACGGAGGCAATCGCGCAATCCTGCCGCGTCAGCTGCACCATCTGGATGATGGTGCGGATGCCCTTGCCCTCCTCGCCAATCGGTTCGGCGTAGGCACCCGCGAATTCGACCTCGGAGGAGGCATTGGAGCGGTTGCCGAGCTTGTCCTTCAGCCGCTGGAACTGAATCGCATTCACGGCGTCATCCGGCGCGAAGCGCGGCATGAAGAAACAGGTCAGCCCGCCTTCGGCCTGCGCCAGCACCAGGAACGCATCGCACATCGGCGCCGACATGAACCATTTGTGGCCGGTGATGCGATAGGCCTCCCCCTCGCGCACCGCGCGGGTCATGTTGGTGCGCACGTCGGTGCCGCCCTGCTTCTCGGTCATCCCCATGCCGAGCGTCATGCCGCGCTTCTGCCACCACGGCGCAAAGCTGGGATCGTAACTCCTGGTCGACAGTACCGGCATCACGCGCGCGAGCAGGTCCGGCTGCGTCGCCAGCGCGCCAACGGCGGCGCGCGTCATCGTGATCGGACAGAGATGGCCGGTCTCGACTTGTGCCGCCATGTAGAACTTTGCCGCACGAATGACTTCCGCGGCATCGCCCGCAGGTTTGCCGTTCGCAGTCCAGGTCGAATTGTGCACGCCGGCATGGGCGCTGTGCGCCATCAGCTCATGATAAGCGGGGTGAAACTCGACCTGGTCGCGGCGGTTGCCCTTGGCATCGAAGCTGCGCAGCTTCGGGGTGTTCTCGTTCGCGAGGCGCCCGCGATCGGCCATCGTGGCCGAACCCCATTGCTTGCCGAACTCCGACAGCTCGCGTTCCGCCGCCCCACCGCCATTGGCCTTGACCGCCTCGACCAGCGGCCGATCCACGGCGAACAGGTCGATATCCTCGAACGGGGGCGATTGATTGAAGACCTCGTGGGTCGCGAAGCTCGGCTGGGTCATCAGTTCCTCGGCGCGGTCTTTAGTTCCGGCGCGGCTCGATCGGGAAATCATAGGCTGCCCCACCCGCCCCCGGCAGGGAAAAATGCCACCACTCTTTCGAATAGTTCACAAAGCCTTGCCTGGCCATCGCAGCCACCAGCCGCCTGCGCCAGGTGCGCTGCTCCCCTGTGATCGACGGTGCCGCAGTATGGCCTTTCGTGTCGGTGCAGTCGTAGCCGGTGCCCATGTCGACGCTGCCTTCGGGCGCGCGCGCCCCGACCGGCGCGGTGCAATCGGCATAGGTCTTTGAAGGATCATATTTCGCGGTGTCGTCGGCCTTGAGATCGACCAACGTGAGATCGAGCGCGGCACCGGTCGAATGCTGCGAACGGCTGGCGATGTAGCCGAGGCGGAACAGCTCCGTCTTGGGAATTTTGGGATTGTAGCGCCGCTCGGCGGCGGTCTCCTGGCCGTTCTGCGACCACTTGACCATGTCGAGCGAGGCCCGCGCCGGCCGGTAGCAATCGAACATCTTGAGCGACAGGCTTTGCGCCGCGAGCTCTTCCTGGACCGCCTTCAGCCGCAGTCCCACCTCCCTTTTGACCACGCACTCTCCGGCGCCATAGCCCGCAAGCGGACGCCCGACGAAATTGTTCGACGTGGCATAGCGAATGTCCTGGATGATGCTGGGGTCGATGTCGCGCAAGTACGCGAAGCCGCCCGGCAAGGCCTGCGCCCGCGCCGGCGCGGGGACGGATATTGCAAGCAGCACGACCAGCGTTGCGCGCGCTGCGATCCCAATCCTTGCGGTCATTGCACCGGATCCGAGCTGACCAGAAGTTTCGTGATCGCGGTGTCCATGTATTTGTTGCCGGCCCAGACATCGTCGATGATGAACTGCAGCCAATAGGCCGCAATCGGCGGCCGCAATGTCAGGAGCTGCGCCGACAGCTTGTCGTCGAGAATGAAAGTCCGGGACTCGCCACCCGAGAGCAGCACCCGGATCTGACGGACCCTGTTGTTCTTGGCGAAGATGTCGGGGCTCTTCTGATAGCCGTTCTGCACATGGATCGACTTGACAAGCCGCAGGGTTTCGAACTCGATCGTGATCCATTCGCCGATGCCGTTGCCCGACGCACCCTCGACCCAGGCCGTCCCTGTAGAGGCGTCGAACAGGTTCGCAGCGCCGTACGAATTGCCGTATTGCGGCTTCAGCATCGAGCTGACGCAATAGGTCTCGAATCCGCTGCGGGCGCAGCTTTCGCCGGCCGTGGACGGGCGCTGCGGACGAAAAGCCGATCGCTCCGCGACCGCAGGACTTGCCGGCGGCTTCACCAGCATGCCCGCCACTTTCGGCGCCCCGTTCGACGATCCCGCATTCCAGAGATAGATGCGCCCGCCGAGCGTCTGGTCGTAGTAGGCCGGCGTCTGTTCGTGTGGCGCCGGTTGCCCTCCACCGTCCTTTGCGGTCTGCGCCAGCGCCGCCACACGCTCGCGCACTTCGACCGCGAGATCGCCGAGGTGCAGCTCGGGCCGCTTCAGCTGCTCGATGAATATCCGCGTGAACACCGAATTATGTGCATTATCGTTGCTGCTGAGCTGGTCGAGCGCCGTCTGGCCGATCCCCGCGGAATAGAGCGTGAAGATCCCGCGCGCCGGCCGCGCATCAGCGAGCCCCCGCGTATTGCCGATCGAACGGCCGGAGGCGCGCGGAAACGGATTGTCACGGCAGGCGTCGATGACGATGAAGGCGACCCGCACCGACTTCGCCTGAAGCTCCGCAATCACGTCAGGCTCCGCGATCGAGGCCCCGCGCACCCGTGCTTCGGCGCCCTCGACGACGGTGGGAACATCGCTCGGCACGAGGTAGTTCACCCCGGCGATGGCAACGCCATGCCCTGCATAGAACACGGCAGCCGTATCGCCCGGCTCGAGCCGCGCGGTGAAGTCCGCGAGCCGGTCGATCATGCCCTGACGGCCGAGATTGGTCCCGAGCACGATCTCAAATCCAAGTGACCTCAGCGCATCGGCGACGGTCGTTGCGTCATTGGCCGCCTTCTTCAATTGCCGGTCGGCCGGCAGGTTCGGATAGAGGTCGTTGCCGATGACGAGCGCCACGCGCTTCTCCGCCAGCGCCGGTGTCGCCAGGCCGACAAGGCACGCGGCGCTCAGCGCAGCAATATTGCGCGCCAGTCGATTAAAATACCGCGTGCTCGTCATGATCCAGCCCGTGACGCAACGAATGGCGCGAGTCTAGCGCAAAGCGGCTGCCCCGAACACAGGCTGCCAGCGTCCTCCCGACCGCAAAGCGCCGTGGATAAGTCCGCGGGCCGGATTTGAAGCTTGCTCCCCCCGTCATCCCCCCCTATAGCTCTGCTTTTAATGACATCGAAATCGACCTTCGTCCTCGGCCACCGGCATTTGCTGGGCATCGAGGGCCTTTCCGCGGCCGACATCACCGGCCTCCTCGACCTGTCCGAAGAATATGTCGAGCTCAACCGCCAGGTTGACAAGAAGCGCACCGTCCTGCGGGGACGGACGCAGGTGAACCTCTTCTTCGAGGCCTCCACCCGGACCCAATCCTCGTTCGAGCTCGCCGGCAAGCGGCTCGGGGCGGACGTCATGAACATGTCGGTGTCCTCCTCGTCCATGAAGAAGGGCGAGACGCTGATCGATACCGCGATGACGCTGAACGCGATGCACCCGGACATCCTGGTGATGCGCCATCACGCCTCCGGCGCGGTGGAACTGCTGGCGCGCAAGGTCGACGGTTCCGTGATCAATGCCGGCGACGGCGCGCATGAGCATCCGACGCAGGCCCTGCTCGACGCGCTCACCATCCGCCGCAACAAGGGCCGGATCGAAGGGCTCGTGGTCGCGATCTGCGGCGACGTGCTGCATTCGCGAGTCGCCCGCTCCAACATCATCCTGCTCAACACGATGGGTGCCCGCGTCCGCGTGGTCGGCCCCACCACATTGATGCCGCCCGGCATCGAGCGGATGGGCGTCGAGGTCGCGCGCGACATGCGCGAGGGCCTCAACGGCGCGGATATCGTCATGATGCTGCGGCTGCAGCGCGAGCGCATGAACGGCTCCTTCGTGCCGTCGTCGTCCGAATACTTCCACTATTTCGGGCTCGACCAGAAGAAGCTCGCTTACGCCAAGCCTGATGCCCTGGTGATGCATCCCGGCCCCATGAACCGCGGCGTCGAGATCGATTCGATCGTGGCCGACGGCGCGCAGTCCCTGATCCGCGAACAGGTGGAAATGGGCGTCGCCGTGCGCATGGCGGTGCTGGAAGCGCTCGCCCGCAACCTGCCGAACGCGTGATGCCGATGCTGACCGATCGCCGCCCCATCCTCCTCGCCAACGCCCGCGTCGTCGACCCCTCCAGGGATTTCGACGGTGTCGGCGACGTCCTCATCGCCGACGGCATCATCCGCGAGACCCGTCGCGGCATCGGCGCTGCCGGCGTCCCTGAAGGCACCGACATCGTCAACTGCTCCGGCAAGGTCGTCGCGCCCGGCCTGATCGACATGCGCGCCTTCGTCGGCGAGCCCGGCTTCAGCCATCGCGAGACCTTCGCCACCGCGAGCCAGGCGGCTGCGACCGGCGGCATCACCACCATCATCTGCCAGCCCGACACGTCTCCGGTCATCGACAACTCGGCGACCGTCGACTTCGTGATGCGCCGCGCCCGCGACACCGCGATCGTCAACATCCAGCCGATGGCCGCCCTCACCAAGGGCATGCACGGTCAGGAGATGACCGAGTTCGGCTTGCTCAAGGCCGCGGGCGCCGTCGCCTTCTGCGATAGCGCCAGAAGCGTGACCAATGCGCAGGTGATGCGCCGCGCGCTGACCTACGCGCGCGATTTCGACGCGCTGATCGTCCACTACACCGAGGACCCCGATCTCGTCGGCGAGGGCGTGATGAACGAAGGCGAGTTCGCATCGCGGCTCGGCCTGGTCGGCATCCCGAATGCCGCCGAGGCGGTGATCCTCGAACGCGACATGCGCCTCGTCGCGTTGACCGGCGGCCGCTATCACGCGGCCTCGCTGACCTGCATCGACTCGCTCGACATCCTGCAGCGCGCCCGCGATGCCGGCCTCCCCGTCAGCGCCTCGGTCTCGATCAACCATCTCGCGCTGAACGAGAACGACATCGGGCCCTACCGATCCTTCCTGAAGCTGTCGCCGCCGCTGCGGACCGAGGACGACCGCCGCGCGCTGGTGGCCGCGACCGCCTCCGGCCTGCTCGACGTCATCATGTCCGACCACAATCCGCAGGACGTCGAGGTCAAGCGCCTGCCCTTCGCGGAAGCCGCTCCCGGCGCCGTCGGTCTGGAAACAATGCTGCCGGCGGGTCTGCGCCTCGTTCACAACGGCGAGCTGGAACTGAAGACGCTGATCCGGGCAATGTCGACCCGCCCGGCCGAGCTGCTCGGCCTGCCTGGCGGAACCCTGCGCGCGGGCAGCCCGGCCGATGTCATCGTGATCGACCCCGACGTGCCCTGGGTGGTCGATCCCGCCGACCTCAAATCACCCTGCAAGAACACCCCGTTCGACGAGGCCCGCTTTACAGGCCGCGTGGTGCGCACCATTGTCGGCGGTCGCACGGTGTACGAGCATGTCTGACGTGCAAGATCGTTCGAGGCAATTCAGCCTTTGGAGACTCAGCCATGGGGCTTGAAGCCTTCCTGCCGGTGGCTTTCGTCATCGGCTACCTCTTCGGCTCGATTCCGTTCGGGCTGGTCCTGACCAGGCTCGCCGGCACGCAGGATATTCGCTCGATCGGCTCCGGCAGCATCGGCGCCACCAACGTGCTGCGCACGGGCAGCAAGGCCCTTGCCGCAGGCACCCTGTTGCTCGACGCGCTCAAGGGTACAGCGGCCGTGGTGATTGCCGGCTATCTTGCCGGCCCCAACGCTGCCATGGTGGCCGGGCTCGGAGCGTTCCTCGGTCATCTCTTCCCGGTCTGGCTCAAGTTCAGGGGTGGCAAGGGCGTCGCCACCTACATCGGCGTCCTGCTCGGCCTGTTCTGGCCCGGCATGGTGGTGTTCTGCCTGCTTTGGCTGGCGACCGCCTTAACCACCCGCTATTCGTCGCTCTCGGCGCTGGTGGCGGCCTTCATCACGCCGATATTCCTGTGGTGGTTCGGGCACCTCGCGCTCGCAGCATTGTTCGCGGTGCTGACGCTGCTGATGTTCTACGCGCATCGCGAGAACATCAAGCGGTTGCAAGGGGGCAAGGAAAGCCGCATCGGCGAGAAGGCGTAGCGCGTTTCCAGAGAAGCCGGGCATCTACGGATACCGAAGCAACCCTTCTGCATTATATGCCCAAATCCTGTTCGCAACTCGCGGCCGAATCACGGTTGTATTGGCGAGCGGGTTCCGAGCCTGTCATCCTGACGGCGGAAATGGCGGCGGTTGCTCAGCATGAGCGAGAAGATTGTCGGCACGCATGACGGAGTTGGTTCGCTGGGTGCTTCCTGCACCGCAGCAAGCCGTCTGCTCTCGACGACCAATATCTGGTCCGACTCGCCCTCGCCTCCGCCAAAGTCTCTTCCGGGCTTGCCGCCAGCGGCACAACCCGATGTGATCGCGCAAGCGCCCGCGACGGTCGAGGTCGCGACCAGAGCTGCGCCGGTCGGGCCCGCGCAGGCACGCTCCGACCAATGGCCGCCGCGAAGACTCTCGCTGGCGCTCCAGGGCGGCGGCACCTTTGCCGCCTTCACATGGGGCGTGCTGGAGCGGCTGCTGGAAGAGCCCATCGAGATCGACACGATCAGCGGCGCCAGTGCCGGCGCGATCAATGCGCTCCTGCTCGGCTCCGGCCTCGCGGAGGGCGGCCGCGAAGCTGCACGTAGCCGGCTGAGCCGGTTCTGGCTTCGCCTGATGCATGAGGCCTCGTTTCGCTCGCTGATGCTGGTCGGTGGCTTCTCGCCGGCGGGAAGCTCGGTCGCGTTCGGTCCGACCTTGCGCTCCGGCCATTTCGATCCGTTCGATCTCGATCCGCTCAGGCAGGCGTTGTCGCGCGACATCGACTTTTCCGCGCTGCGTGGCGCCCGCGGTCCAAAGCTGCTGATCGCGGCGACGCGGATCCGCGACGGGCAGCAGCAGATCTTCCGCAACGACGCCCTCACCGCCGACGTCGCGCTGGCCTCAACCTGCCCGCCGCTGGTTCACTGTGCCGTCGAGATCGACGGCGAGGCCTATTGGGACGGCGGCTTCGGCGGCAATCCGCCCCTGCTGCGGCTGGCGCAGGAGACGACAACGTCCGACGTCCTGCTGGTCCAGGTCACGCCGGCGCGCGACGGCTACGTGCCGATCACGCTCGCTGCGATCGACCGCCGGCTGGACCAGATCGCGGCCAACGCGGCGCTCAATGCCGAGATCGCCGCGATCGAATGGGCGAAGGCGCATGCCGCACCGTCGCTGCGCCTCACCAGGATCGCGGCAGAAGACTCCGTTGACGGCCTGGCGCAGCGCTCATCGACCGATCTCGGCCGCGGCTTCGTTCGGCAACTGCACCGGAGCGGCCGTCACGCTGCCGAGCGCTGGCTCGGGCAAGACGTGACGAGCAATGAGGCTCAACGCAAATTGCCCGCGGCCGAACCGGCGCTAGCCTGACTTCGCCAGCGCGTCCTCCAGGAACCACGCCGCCGCGAGTGCGACCGGATCGTTGCCGAAGCGCGCGATCACCTGCACGCCAACAGGCAGGCCACCCACCTTCAGCACCGGCACGTTGACACAAGGATTGCCCATCAGGGTCCAGAGCCGATTGTAGCGGGGATCGCCTGTCGTCGCGAGCTCCTTGGCCGGCGCCGTGCCCGGCGCCGAATAGGTCAGGAGCACGTCGATGCCCTCGAACAGCTCGCCGAGCTCGCGGCGGCCACGACGGCTGATCCGGCGCGCATTGTCATAGTCCTTCGGCGTCAGATTGGCGGTCGCATCGAGGCTTGCCCGCAGCATCGGCGCGATCTCGTCGTGACGCTCCGAAAACTCCCAGGCCAGCGCGCGATGCGCCTCGAAATCCTGGACGATGGGATGGATGCGCCAGGCCTCCTGCACGGCCTCAGGCAGATCGATGGTCTGCACACTGGCACCGGCACATTCGGCGGCTTTGATCGCGGCCTGCAAGCCCTCTTCGGCCGCCGGCTCCACGCTGCCTGCAAACTCCTGCCTGACCACGCCGATGCGCGGCGATTTCGCCGGAACGATGCCGGCAAACTCGGTGCGCCCCGTCATGGCCAACAATCCGCGCGCGAGATCTTCCGCCCGCGATCCAAACAGGCCGACGGTGTCGAGCGCCCACGAATAGCATTTCACGCCGACCGTCGGCAGCATGCGGAACGACGGCTTGATCGCGGCGGTCCCGCAATAGGCGGCGGGCCGGATCACCGAGCCACCGGTCTGGGTGCCCAGCGCCAGCGGGATCATGCCGGCGCCGACGGCCGCCGCCGAGCCCGAGGACGAGCCGCCCGGCGTGTGGCCAAGGTTATGCGGATTGAGCGTCGGCGTTGGATCTCGCGAGGCGAACGCGGTCGTGGTGGTCTTGCCGATGATGGTGGCGCCTGCCCGCTTCAGCATCATCACGACGGGTGCGTCGGCGCGCGGCTGCCAGCCACGATAGATCTCCGAGCCCATCTCGGTCGGCATGTTGGCGGTGTCGATGATGTCCTTGATCCCGACCGCGATGCCGCGCAGGGGACCCGTGGCCTGCGCTCTTGCCGACTTGTCGTGGCGGACGAAGGCACGGACGTCCTTCTCCTTGGCCTCGATCGCCGCGTGCGACTGGGCGATGGCGGCATCGGGCGACAACTCGCCCGCTTCAATGCGGCGCTGGAGGTCAGCGAGTGAGATCATGGCAACATCCTTCTTATTGGCATCGCTTTTAACATCGGGGCGAAGTCGCGCAAGCACACGCCGCTGTTGCGCAACGCCCTCAGGTTGTTCCATGCTGTGCCTGCAAGGAGACGCCGTGGACGCCATCAATTCGAGCGTGGAGCTGACCGAGGCTGAGCGGATCGACCGGCTGCGGCTGATCCGTTCCGACAATGTGGGCCCGCGCACCTTCCGCTCGCTGGTCGATCATTTCGGCACCGCGCGCGCCGCGCTGGAGCGGCTGCCGGATCTGGCGCGGCGCGGCGGTGCGCAGCGATCGGGGCGCATCTGTACTGCTGATGAAGCCAAGGCCGAGCTCGCCGCGAGCCGCAAATTCGGCATCGCCTGGCTCGCGCCGGGCGAGGACGGCTATCCGGCCCGGCTGGCGATGATCGACGATGCGCCGCCGCTGCTCGCCGTGCGCGGTGACGCGAAAACCTTGATGCGGCCGATGATTGCGATCGTCGGCTCGCGCAATGCCTCCGGCGCGGGGCTGAAGTTCGCCGGCCAGCTCGCGCGCGAGCTCGGCGAAGCCGGCTTCGTCGTCATCTCCGGCCTGGCCCGCGGCGTCGATCAGGCCGCACATCGCACGAGCGTCGACGGCGGCACGGTCGCAGTGCTGGCCGGCGGGCATGATTGCATCTATCCGCCCGAGCATGGCGATCTCCTCACCGCGATCCTCGACCACGCGGGCGCTGCGATCTCCGAGATGCCGCTCGGCCACGAGCCGCGCGCCCGTGACTTCCCTCGCCGCAACCGGCTGATCTCGGGCGCCTCGCTCGGCGTGGTCGTGGTGGAAGCAGCGCACCGCTCGGGTTCGCTGATCACCGCGCGCATGGCGGCCGAACAGGGCCGCGAGGTGTTCGCCGTGCCGGGCTCGCCGCTCGATCCGCGCGCCGCCGGCGCCAACGATCTGATCAAGCAGGGCGCAACGCTGGTCACGGAAGCCGCCGACATCGTCAACGCGGTCCAGCCGATCATGGAGCGGCCGCTGATGCGTCCGGCTGAAGAGCCCGACAGCGAGCCGTTCGAGAGCGATCCGCAAGGCCACGACCGCGACCAGATCACCGGCCTCCTCGGCCCTGCCCCTGTGACGATCGACGACCTCGTGCGGATGTCGGGCGCCTCGCCCGCGATCGTGCGCACCGTGCTGCTGGAGCTCGAGCTTGCCGGAAAGCTCGAGCGTCATGGCGGCGGGTTGGTGTCGCTGATCTAGTTATCGTTGCGCTGATCGAAACGTGTCCGTGCAGCCTCGATCTGCGCGAGATGCTCCATTGCCCATCTGCCGAGGGCCTCGACCGGCTGCGACAGCCCGCGGCCGAGATCGGTCAGCTCGTAATCGACGCGCGGCGGAATTGTCGGGAAGATCGTGCGCGTGACAAGGCCGTCGCGCTCCAGCCCGCGCAGCGTCAGGGTCAGCATCCGCTGCGAGATGCCGTTGATCATGCGTTTGAGCTCATTGAAGCGCTTCGGCCCGCCGCCGAGCATCATGATCACGAACACGCTCCATTTGTCGCCGACGCGGGACAGCACGGAGGCGACCCCGCGGCAGTCGGCATGGTTGGGATCCGGCCTCGCATCTGACCCTGGATTTGGCCTCGGCGAGGCAGGCAAATCGGTGTTCTCAGGTTTCAACAATGTGCCCATGGCTCAAAAAAGTGCGTTCTTGCGGGGATTTCGATAGTCACTCATGTAGCTCTGGTTACAAACTTATACCAGGGTGACCTCGAATGAAACTCCTCCATATCGACTCCAGCGTGCTCGGCCCCCACTCCGTCTCCAGGCAGGTTTCCGCCGCCATCGTCGATCGGCTCCGGCAGGCGACCCCCGCGCTCGACATCGTCTATCGCGACCTGACCCAGATCCCGCTCGCCCATCTCTCCGGCTCCCACCTCGCAGCCGCGCAAGGCGCGCCGGCGCCGGCTGAACTGGCGCCCGACCTCGCCGCCAGCGCTGCCGCGCTGGACGAGTTCCTGGCCGCCGACATCGTCGTGATCGGCGCGCCCATGTACAATTTCACCATTCCGAGCCAGCTCAAGGCCTGGATCGACCGCATTCTCGTTGCGGGCAAGACATTCAGCTATGGGGCCAATGGACCGCAGGGCCTTGCCGGCGGAAAGCGCGTGATCGTGGCGATCTCGCGCGGCGGCTATTACGGCGCGGAGACGCCCTACGCGGCCGGCGAACATCTCGAAACCTATCTGCGTTGGGTGTTCGGCTTCATCGGCATCACCGATCCCGAATTCATCTTCGCCGACGGCATCCAGGTCGGACCGGACCATCGCGAGAAGGCGCTCGCAGGCGCGCTCCAGGCTGCAATCAGCCTGCGCGCAGCCTAGAGCTCACGACAGTTGACCCGTCGGGCGCAACTCGCGTGTTGCGCCCCACCAGGTTCGCTGGGGCGATCAACCGCGATAGATCGGCGCGCCGCTCGGAGAGGCCACCGCACCGCCGTCGACGAAGATCTCCTGGCCCTGCACATGCGCGGAATCATCCGAGGCCAGGAACAGCACCGTCTTCGCAACATGATCGGTTTCGCCGAGACGGCCGAGCGGCGTCGACAGCGCGATCCGCTTCTCGAATGCCTTCTCGGCTTCGGGCGTCGCGGTCGCAGGTCCCCAGATCGGCGTGCGGGTCGCACCGGGCGCCACGACATTGACGCGGATGCCGCGCGGCGACAGCTCCGATGCCATGATCCGCGCCATCGCGCGCACGCCGGCCTTCGCGGCACCGTAGGCCGAGTAGCCGGGAATGCCGAGCACGGAGATGACCGAGCCGTTGAGGATGATCGAGGCGTTGTCGTTGAGATGAGGCAGCGCGGATTGGACGGTGAAGAACACGCTGGTCAGGTTGGTGCTGATGACTTTCTCGAAGACATCAAGCGTTGCCGAGCCGAGCGGCGTGCCGCCGGCGATGCCGGCATTGGCGAACACGATGTCGAACTTGCCGAATTTTTCGGCGCCTTGCTTGATCGCAGCTTCCGTCGCGGCGATGTCGGTGGCATCGGCAGCGAACGCGAGGGCGTTCGGCCCGAGCCCCTTCGCGGCGGCCTCCAGTGTCTCCTTGTTGCGGCCGGTGATCACCACATTCGCGCCCTCGGCCACGAACAGCTTTGCGGTCGCAAGACCAATGCCGCTGTTGCCGCCGGTGATCAGGGCCGTCTTGTTCTTCAGTCTCACGTTAGCCTCCAGTGGTTGCATAATAAAACCAATTTGCCATCTAGGGCATATGGTTTTATAATGCAACCACACAAGCGTGTGATCGGCGCCAGACTTGGCGAAATGCTGTGGGACATGGACGATGGTGAAACGAACGAGCTTCGAAAGCGATTCCTGCCCGGTCGCACGGGCGCTGGACGCGATCGGCGATTGGTGGTCGCTGCTGATCATCCGTGAGGCGCTGTCCGGCCAGCGCCGCTTCGGCGAGTTTCAGAACAGGCTCGGCATGGCCAAGAACATCTTGTCGGCGCGGCTGCGCGCGCTGGTCGATCACGGCATCCTGGCGACCGCCCCCGCCTCCGACGGCAGCGCGTATCAAGAATATGTGCTGACGCCAAAGGGCCGCGGTACCTTCCCGATCCTGGTCGCGCTGCGGCAATGGAGTGAGGAATTCGACGATCGCCCCGAGGAAATCGCGACCATCCTGGTTGATCGCGAGAAGGGCCGCCCGGTGAAGAAGCTGGAGATGCGCGCGGAGGACGGGCGGCTGCTCAGCTCGGCGGAGACAATGCTGAAGCCGCGGCCGGCTCCGCGACGGCGATCGGCCTGAACGCGCACGGCTGCCACCACGCTGTCATTGCGAGGTCAGAGCCGCGCTCTCAATCTGTCACCGCCCCCCGGGGCGTCCGCTCACGCCTCCAGCGACAACGGCTTTGCCGTTGCGCGGGGATCACGGAACCAGCAGCATGTCGTGTTCACGACAGCTTGCGCTTGCTCCGCAGCCTCAAGTGCTCGTCGGCCTCGAGCTGCGTCATGCCTAATAAATAATGTAACACGTGCAGCTTGTGGCGCTCGGCGAGCTTGCGCAGGGCGGCGCTCTGCTCGGCAATGAAGGCGACCGCCTCATCCGCCCCGCCTTCGCCCGGTTCCTCGTGGCGCAAGCCCCCCGGCGCGCCTGATGCGACGCGCGGCCGTTTCTTTCCCGGCTTAGTCACCAGACCCACCCCGAATCCATGCCCCGGTGAAACATTACGCCGACATCGGCCGCAACTCCAAGGTGGTATTCTGCAACTTTCTCGATATGAAACTTTTCCCATCGCGGCGGCCTTCAACACCCTTCGATTTGACAGGAACGACCTCACCACCCATGTTCGGGTCGAAACGGCCGACCCGAGTCCTTTCGTTTTCGGCCCAAGATTTTCCCATAAGTTACTGGAACTACATGAATATCGTCATTGTGGAGTCGCCGGCGAAAGCCAAGACGATCAACAAATATCTGGGCTCGTCGTACGAGGTCCTGGCTTCGTTCGGCCATGTCCGCGACCTGCCCGCCAAGAACGGCTCCGTCGATCCCGAGGCCAATTTCAAGATGATCTGGGAGGTCGACCCCAAGGCGGCCGGCCGGCTCAACGACATCGCCAAGTCCCTGAAGAACGCCGACCGCCTGATTCTCGCCACCGACCCTGATCGCGAGGGCGAGGCCATCTCCTGGCACGTGCTGGAGGTGCTGAAGGAAAAGCGCGCGCTGAAGGACCAGAAGATAGAGCGCGTGGTGTTCAACGCCATCACCAAGCAGGCGGTCACGGACGCGATGAAGCATCCGCGCCAGATCGACGGTGCGCTGGTCGACGCCTATATGGCGCGCCGTGCGCTGGACTACCTCGTCGGCTTCACCCTCTCGCCCGTGCTGTGGCGCAAGCTGCCGGGCGCCCGCTCGGCCGGCCGCGTGCAGTCGGTGGCGCTGCGCCTCGTGTGCGACCGCGAGCTCGAGATCGAGAAGTTCGTCGCGCGCGAATATTGGTCGCTGATCGCAACCCTCTTGACCCCGCGCGGCGATGCGTTCGAGGCCCGCCTCGTCGGCGCCGACGGCAAGAAGATCCAGCGCCTCGACATCGGCACCGGCGCGGAAGCCGAAGACTTCAAGAAGGCGCTGGAAGCCGCCAGCTATGCCGTCACCGCGGTCGACGCAAAGCCGGCCCGGCGCAATCCGCAGGCGCCCTTCACCACCTCGACGCTGCAGCAGGAAGCTAGCCGCAAATACGGCTTCGCGCCGGCGCACACGATGCGCATCGCCCAGCGCCTCTATGAAGGCATCGACATCGGCGGCGAGACCACCGGACTCATTACTTATATGCGTACCGACGGCGTGCAGATCGATCCGTCCGCGATCACCCAGGCGCGCAAGGTGATCGGCGAGGATTACGGCAACGCCTACGTGCCGGACGCGCCGCGCCAGTATCAGGCCAAGGCCAAGAACGCGCAGGAAGCGCACGAAGCGATCCGCCCGACCGACATGTCCCGCCGCCCCGACAGCATGAGCCGCAGGCTCGATGCCGATCAGGCGAAACTCTATGAGCTGATCTGGAAGCGCACCATCGCGAGCCAGATGGAATCCGCCGAGCTGGAGCGCACCACCGTCGACATCGCGGCGAAGGCGGGTGGCCGCACGCTCGAGCTGCGCGCCACCGGTCAGGTCGTCAAGTTCGACGGCTTCCTCGCGCTCTACCAGGAAGGCCGCGACGACGAGGAAGACGAGGATTCGCGCCGCCTGCCCGCGATGAGCCCGAACGACGCGCTCAAGCGGCAGAGCCTGTCGGTCACCCAGCATTTCACCGAGCCGCCGCCGCGCTTCTCCGAGGCCTCGCTCGTCAAGCGCATGGAAGAACTCGGCATCGGCCGGCCCTCGACCTATGCCTCGATCCTCCAGGTGCTGAAGGACCGCGGCTACGTCAAGCTGGAGAAGAAGCGCCTGCACGGCGAGGACAAGGGCCGCGTCGTGGTCGCGTTCCTCGAAAGCTTCTTTGCCCGCTACGTCGAATACGATTTCACCGCCAATCTGGAAGAGCAGCTCGACCGCATCTCCAACAATGAGATCTCCTGGCAGCAGGTGCTGAAGGATTTCTGGACCGGCTTCATCGGCGCCGTCGACGAGATCAAGGATCTGCGCGTGGCGCAGGTGCTCGACGTGCTGGACGACATGCTCGGACAGCACATCTATCCGCCGCGGCCCGATGGGGGCGACATCAGGCAGTGCCCCAGCTGCGGCAATGGCCGCCTCAATCTGAAGGCCGGCAAGTTCGGCGCCTTCGTCGGCTGCTCGAACTATCCTGAGTGCCGCTACACCCGCCAGCTCGCCGCCGATGGCGAGGCGACTGCCGACCGCTCGCTCGGCCAGGACCCCGAGACCGGTCGCGATGTCTGGGTCAAGGCCGGCCGCTTCGGCCCCTACATCCAGCTCGGCGAGCAGAAGGACTACGAGGAAGGCGAGAAGCCGAAGCGCGCAGGCATCCCGAAGGGCACCTCGCCCGGCGATGTCGAGCTCGAGCTCGCGCTGAAGCTGCTGTCGCTGCCGCGCGAGATCGGCAAGCATCCGGAAACCGGCCAGCCCATCACCGCGGGTCTCGGCCGCTTCGGGCCGTTCGTGAAGCACGAGAAGACCTATGCCAGCCTGGAAGCCGGCGACGAGGTGTTCGACATCGGCCTCAACCGCGCGGTCACGCTGATCGCGGAGAAGGTCGCCAAGGGCCCGAGCCGCCGCTTCGGCGCCGATCCCGGCAAGGCGATCGGCGATCATCCGACGCTGGGCACCGTCACCGTCAAGAGCGGCCGTTACGGCGCTTACGTCACCGCCGGCGGCGTCAACGCGACGATCCCGGCCGAGTTCGAAAAGGACACCGTCACGCTGCCGCAGGCGATCGCGCTGATCGACGAGCGCGCGGCCAAGGGCGGCGGCAAGAAGCCGAAGAAGGCCGCAAAGCCGGCCAAGGGCAAGAAGGCTGTGGCGAAGGCCGCGGACGGCGAGGACGCCGCGCCAAAGCCGAAGAAACCGGCCGCGAAGAAAGCCGCGGCCAAATCGAAAACCGAATCCACCAGCAAGGCGCGCGCCGCCGTGCCGTCGTCGGCAAAGACGTCGCCGACCAAGGCCGCCGCCAGCAAGGCTCCGGCCAAGAAGAGTGCCGGCAAGACTTGAGATCAAGAATTAGAGGCTAAGTGAAACGCAAAAATGACCGTGGCTTTCCCGACAGGCAAGCCATCGTCGCCTTCATCAAGGCAAATCCAGGAAAGGTCGGGACTCGCGAAATTGCGCGCGAGTTCGGCCTGAAGAACGCCGATCGCGTCGAGCTCAAGCGCATGCTGCGCGAGCTCGCCGACGACGGGACCATCAAGAAAAAGCGTCACAAGGTGTCCGAGCCGGACGCGCTGCCGCCGACCCTTGTCGCCGACATTACCGGACGCGACTCCGACGGCGAATTGATCGCCTCCCCCACGGAATGGGACGAGGTCGAAAGCGGCGAGCCGCCGAAGATCCGCATCCAGATGCCGCGCCGGCCAAAGCCGGGCACCGTCGCCGGTGTTCGCGACCGCGTGCTGCTGCGCGTCGAGCCGAGCAACGAGGCCGAAGGCCCGGCCTATCTCGGCCACGTCATCAAGGTCTTCGACAAGGCCAAGAGCCGTATCCTCGGCGTGTTCCGCAGCCTTCCCGAAGGCGGCGGCCGGCTCGTGCCCGTCGACAAGAAGGCCGCCGACCGCGAACTGAACATCGCGGCGGCCGATACGCACGGCGCGCAGGACGGCGACCTCGTCAGCGTCGACATCGTCCGCACGCGCAGCTTTGGGCTTGCGTCCGGCCGGGTCAAGGAGAAGCTCGGCTCGGTCAAGTCGGAGAAGGCGATCAGCCTGATCGCAATCTACGCCCATGACATCCCCCTGCAATTCTCACCTGCCGCCGAGCGCGAGGCGGAAGCCGCAGAGCCCGCGAACCTGAAGGGGCGCGAGGACTGGCGCGACGTGCCGCTCGTCACCATCGATCCGCCGGACGCGAAAGATCATGACGACGCGGTGCACGCCGAGCCCGATCCTGATCCGAACAACAAGGGCGGCTTCATCGTCAACGTCGCCATCGCCGACGTCAGCTTCTACGTCCGGCCGGGGACCGCGCTCGACCGCGACGCGCTCGACCGCGGCAACTCGGTCTACTTCCCCGACCGCGTCGTGCCGATGCTGCCCGAGCGCATCTCCAACAATCTGTGCTCGCTGGTGCCGGGCGAGCCGCGCGGCGCGCTCGCGGTGCGGATGGTGCTCGGCCCCGACGGCCGCAAGCGTTCGCACAGTTTTCATCGCATCCTGATGCGCTCGGCCGCAAAGCTGAGCTATGCGCAGGCGCAGGCCGCGATCGACGGCCGGCCGGACGACGCCACCGGCCCCCTACTCGATCCGATCCTGCGGCCGCTCTATGCCGCCTATGCCTGCGCCAAGCGCGCACGCGACGAGCGCGATCCGCTCAATCTCGATCTGCCCGAGCGCAAGATCCTCCTGAAGAGCGACGGCACGGTCGACCGCGTCGTCGTGCCGGAAAGGCTCGACGCGCACAAGCTGATCGAGGAGTTCATGATCCTCGCCAACGTCGCCGCGGCCGAGATGCTGGAGAAGAAGTCGCTCCCGCTGATCTACCGCGTGCATGACGAGCCGACCTTGGAAAAGGTCCACGCGCTCAGTGAATTTCTTGAAACGCTGGATATCCCCTTCACCAAATCAGGCGCGCTACGCCCTACCCTGTTCAACCGCGTGTTGGCCCAGCTCGAAGGCCATGATTATTACCCGCTGGTGAGCGAGGTGGTGCTGCGGGCCCAGGCGCAGGCCGAATATTCCTCCGAAAATTACGGTCATTTCGGCCTGAACCTGCGCCGCTACGCGCACTTCACCTCGCCGATCCGCCGCTATGCCGACCTCGTCGTGCACCGCGCGCTGGTTCGCGCGCTCGGCCTCGGCGAAGGCGCCCTGCCCGACAGCGAGTCGCCGGAAAGCCTCGGCGAGGTCGCCGCCCACATCTCGGTGACCGAACGCCGCGCGATGAAGGCGGAGCGCGAGACCGTCGATCGCCTGATCGCCCACCATCTCGCCGATCGCATCGGTTCAAGCTTCCAGGGCCGCGTCTCCGGCGTCACGCGCGCCGGCCTGTTCGTCAAGCTTGCCGAGACCGGCGCCGACGGCCTGATCCCGATCCGATCCCTCGGCACGGAATATTTCAACTATGACGAGGGCCGGCACGCCCTCGTCGGCACGCGCAGCGGCACCATGTATCAGCTCGGCGACGTGGTCGACGTCCGCCTGATAGAAGCTGCTCCCATCGCGGGCGCGCTGCGCTTCGAGCTGCTGTCGTCGGCCAGTGAAAGCGCGCCGCGAGGCCGCAGGCCATCCGGCCCGCAACGCCGCCCCTCGTTCAAGGCGCATCCCGGACGCAGCCCGGATAAAAAACGCAAGCCGGCAAAACACAAGTCCGGCAAGCCGAAGAAGGGCAAAGGAAAGAACAAGGCAAAAGGCGGGGGTAAAAAGGGCAAAGCATGGTGACGACGAGCACGGCCCCAAAAATCTGGACGCGCGAGACGGGTCTGGTCGAGAAGCGAGATCTCTGGACGGCAATGAAGCGCGGCTTTCGCGGCCGCTGCCCGCGCTGCGGCGAGGGAAAGCTGTTCCGCGCCTTCCTGAAGACCGCGGACAATTGCGCCAAATGCGGCCTCGATTTCACACCGCATCGCGCCGACGATCTGCCGGCCTATCTCGTGATCGTCATCGTCGGCCACATCGTGGTGCCGGCCGTCTTGTGGATCGAAACCAATTACACCACGCCGGTCTGGATCAGCTTCGCCGCCTATCTGCCCTTCACCTTCGTCGCCTCACTGGCGCTGCTGCAGCCCGTCAAGGGAGCTGTGGTCGGCTTGCAATGGGCTCTGCGCATGCACGGGTTTGACGAGAACCCTCCGGATGGTATTCCGCCTGTCTAAGCCAAATAAGCAAGAACGGTCTGGGTGAGGACATGACGGATACGGCGCAAGTTGCGGAGAAAGCCCGGGTTCACGAGGAAAAGGAAGCGGACCACCATCCGTATTTCCGCCCGAGGGATGCGGCGACCCTGATCCTGGTCGATCGCAGCGGCGCCATTCCGAAAGTGCTGGTCGGCAAGCGCCACGACAAGGTGGTGTTCATGCCCGGCAAGTTCGTCTTCCCGGGCGGGCGCGTCGACAAGGCCGACTATCGCGTGCCCTGTGCGGCGCCGATCACGGCCGAGCTCGAGACCAATCTCGCCAAGGGCAGCCCGAAGACGCCGGCCTCGCGCGCGAAGTCGCTGGCCATCGCCGCGATCCGTGAAGCCTGCGAGGAGACGGGACTCTGCCTCGGCCGCAAGTCCGAGGGCAAGACGCCGAAGCTCGACGGCCCCTGGAAGCCGTTCGCCGATGCAGGCCTGCTGCCCGATCCCTCCAGCCTGTTCCTGATCGCCCGTGCCATCACTCCGCCCGGCCGCGTCAAGCGCTTCGACACGCGCTTCTTCACCGCGGATGCCTCCGCGATCACCCACCGCGTCGACGGCGTGATCCATGCCGATGCCGAGCTGGTCGAGCTGGTCTGGGTCGAGCTCGGCTCGAAGCCGCTCGCCGATCTGCATCCGATGACGCGCAACGTGCTCAACGAGCTCGACACCCGCCTTGCCACCGGCCCACTCCGCCACGACGCGCCAGTGCCCTTCTTCCATTTCTATGGCGGCAAGATGCAGAAGGATGTTTTGAGCTAGCCGACACTGCGGGACACGGCTCTTTCCTCCGTCATTCCGGGGCGCGCGCAGCGCGAACCCGGAATCCATCGCTCAACAGTCCTTGCGGCCCGATGGATTTTCAGGTGCGCAATTGCGCACCATAGCTCGCCGCTCCGCGGCGCCCCGGAATGACGTGCTGAGGGAGCGTCAAAAAACAAAATAATCTTCCCGCCTCTCCCGATGGCGGAGTTCCCCGCCATGCCTATGTGTTCCCGAGCGTCACCAAGAACGGACCCCGGGCGATGGCACAACGGCAACTCAAGCTTGGCGCATTCATGCGCCCGATCAGCATCCACACCGGCGCCTGGCGCTATCCCGGGGCTTGGCCCGACGCCAATTTCAACTTCTCGCACATCAAGACGCTGATCCAGAAGTTGGAGGCCGGCAAATTCGACGCCTTCTTCATGGCCGATCACCTCGCCGTGCTGAACATGCCGATCAACGCGCTCAAGCGCAGCCACACCGTCACGTCGTTCGAGCCGTTCACGCTGCTGTCGGCGCTCTCCGCCGTCACCGAGCGCATCGGCCTGATCGCGACGGGCTCGACCACGTTCGACGAGCCGTATCACGTCGCGCGCCGCTTCGCCTCGCTCGACCATCTCAGCGGCGGCCGCGCCGGCTGGAACATCGTCACCACCTCGAATCCCGACGCGGCGCTGAATTTCGGCCTCGACGATCACATGGAGCACGCCGAGCGTTACAAGCGCGCGCGCGAGTTCTACGATGTCGTCACCGGCCTGTGGGATTCCTTCGCCGACGATGCCTTCGTGCGCGACGTCGAGAGCGGGGTGTTCGTCGACCCCCAGAAGATGCACACGCTCGACCACAACGGCAAATATCTGAAAGTGCGCGGCCCCCTCAACATCGCCCGCCCCGTGCAGGGCTGGCCCGTGATCGTGCAGGCCGGCGCATCCGAAGACGGCAAGCAGCTCGCGGCCGAAACGGCGGAAGCCGTCTTCACCGGCGGCGGCAGCCTCGCTGACGGGCAGAAGCTCTATGCCGACATCAAGGGCCGCATGGAGAAAATCGGCCGCGATCCCGAGCATCTCAAGATTCTCCCAGGCGCCTTCGTCGTGGTCGGCGACAGCGTCGATGAAGCCAGGGAGAAGCGCGCGCTGCTCGACAGCCGCGTGCATTACGACAGCGCCATCGCCTCGCTCTCCGTCATCCTCGGCACCGATGCTTCCGGCTTCGATCCGGATGGTCCCCTCCCCGAGATTCCCGAGACCAATGCCAGCAAGAGCGGCCGCCAGCGCATGGTCGATCTCGCCGCCCGCGACAAGCTCACCGTGCGCCAGCTCGCCCAGCGCGTTGGCGGCTATGGCGGGCTATCCTTCGTCGGCACCGCCAAGACCATTGCCGACCAGATGGAGGAATGGCTGGTTGGGCGCGGCTCCGACGGCTTCAACATCATGTTCCCGTTCCTGCCCGCCGGCCTCGACGATTTCGTCGACAAGGTCGTCCCGGAGCTTCAGCGCCGCGGGATTTTCCGCAAGGAGTATGAAGGGCCCACTTTGAGGGAGAATCTCGGCCTGCCCAGGCCGAAAAACCGGTTCTTCGAGGGGTAAAGGGCCCGTTTCGGGCAGTTTTCAACCCCTAAAACCTTGACATCAGGCGGTTTCTGGCTAGGTTGCCGGCCAACGCGGGCCGTTTGGCCGGCTCCAAATTCCCTTCATTTCTGAGGTTTAGAACATGGCCAAAGCGGTCACCATCAAGGTCAAGCTCGTGTCCTCGGCCGACACCGGCTTCTACTACGTCGCCAAGAAGAATTCGCGCACCATGACCGACAAGCTGGTCAAGAAGAAGTACGACCCGGTTGCGCGCAAGCACGTCGAATTCCGCGAAGCCAAGATCAAGTAAGATCGGCTTAAGCGTCGAGGAGTTTTGCGGGGCCCTTTCGGGCCCCGTTTTATTTTGTGCCATCTCGTGTCCCGGACGCGCTGCAGCGTGCAACGCTGCTGCGCAGAGCCGGGACCCAGAAGCCAACACGGCACAATGACATGAGCCCCGGCTCTGCAGCGCTTCGTTGGAAGTGACGCTGCGCTGCGTCCGGGGCACGAGAGCTGAGGACATCTACCCCCACATTCAGATCTGCACGGTCGGCGCGCTGGAGCATGTGTGACCCACCTCGCAGAGCACCCTGACCGGATTCACTATCTCCTGCGTCATCGTCGCATGAATCCGGTCCATTGCCGTGAAAAACCATTTGCCCCTGCTGGATCCGCTCCGCTTCGCCGCCGCGCTCGGCGTCGCCATTTTCCACCAGATGTTCTGGTCCTGGGCCTGGGTGTCGATCGGCGTGCCGGGTTTCGAACGTCACGTCGCCGCCGACGTACTTTACCCCTCCGCCGCGTCCTACACCTGGTTCGGCTGGGTCGGCGTCGAGATCTTCTTTGTCATCTCCGGTTTCGTCATTGCGAATTCGGCGTGCCAATCCTCGCCGGGCGCGTTCCTGCTCGGCCGCGCACTCAGGCTTTATCCGGCGGTCTGGGTCTGCGCCACCGCCACTCTCCTGGTCCTGCTGATATTCGGGAGCGGGCCGGCCTCCGAATTCATCCTGCCCTACATCCACGCCATGCTGATGGTCCCCAAGGGCGTCACCGGCGACTGGCTCGACGAGGTCTATTGGACGCTGGCGGCCGAGATCGCGTTCTATGGCCTGGTGTTCTGCGCGATGCTCACGAAGAGGATCACGCTGCGTCACCTGGCCTTTGGCCTCACCATCTACAGCGCGATCTTCAACGCGATCGCGCTCGTGGTGCTGTCCTGCACGACGCCGTCCGACCTGCCTTATCTCATCATGTTGATGTTCCGGGTGCCCTGCGCGGCGTTCCTCTTGACGCACGGCTGCTTCTTCGCGCTCGGCATCTGGCTGTTCATTTCAGCGAACCGGCAGCTGACCGCGCTCGAGCAGATCGCTGTCGCCGTCACATGCCTTTCGGGCGCGGCGGAAATCTACTTCTTTGCCTCGTTCCTCTTGACGTCGGTGCCCGCCATCGCGGATCAATCGGCGCTTGTGCCAATCATAGTCTGGGCGGCCGCAGTGCTGCTCATTGCCCTGGCCGCGAGGCGCAGCAGGCGTTCGGCCGGTATCCCTGCTCCTGAATCACCGGCCTATTTGAGGACGCTCGGGCTGATCACCTACCCGCTCTATCTCACCCACAACGTCATTGGCGCTGCGATCATTCGTGCCCTGGTCGACGCCGGCCTCGATGCCACGTCGGCCCTTTGGATCGCGCTCGGCGTGCTTGTCCTGGTCTGCTGGTTCATTTGCGCGAGGATCGAGCCGGTCGTCAGGTCTGCGCTGATGCAGGTCCTCTCGCGCTTTGGCAAGCTTCCGCCAAGGCAGCCGGCGTTGCGCCGCCCGGCTTTGGCCCGGGGTCTGCGTCTCCAGCTGCCTGTTCCCGTCAACGTGAAGGTCGCGGCTGCTAGCTGACGCCTTTGCATCCGCTATTCGCCCGGGAAACGATGTGATGCACCTGAGACCGCAGCGCTTTCTCCTGTTGCAAAGCTGACGTTCCGCCGTTCGCGTCCGCCTACGCCGTCCGCAACGCCGGCGCCCGTAGCTGCGATGGCCGGATTGGCGCGAACGTGACCTGGATGAACCCGGCCTTTAATCGCTTCGGCGTTTGCGAGTTGTCGCCTTGGTCGTCGTTTCGGATGGCCATGCCAGCATCGCGAGTTCGACCACTCGGCGAACTTCGCCAGCCGTCGCCCCGGCCTGCGGCAAATTCATGATGGCTTGCAACACACCGAGGTAGTGCCATGTCATGCCATCGATATCGGCGGCTGGCGTTAACTCTCCGAGTGTGACCGCCTCGCGCAAAATCTCGCGAAGGATTGCGCGCTGTTTTGCCAGTCCATCCAGCGCGACCGACCGACCCGCGGGAGGCAAATCGTCCATCTCGGCGCAGGATCGAGCCAGCATGCAACCGGCAGGGCGCGACGCTTTCCCCGCCCTCGGCAGGAATTCGAGCAACAGCGCTTCGAGCTGTTGGCGCTTTGTATCGGCTCGAACGCCGCTCATCCGTTCCAAGACGCGCCCGGCATAAATCGAAAGCACCTCCTGGAACAGTCCATCCTTGTCCCGAAATCGCTTGTACAGGCTGGAACGCGACAGACCCATCGCCGTCGTCAATTCGTCGATCGATGATGCGGCGTAGCCGTGACGCCAGAAGACCTCCATCGCGGCTTTGATCACGGCACCGTCATCGAATTGGGGCTTTCCGCTCATCGGGCTCTCGCTTGACATCATGGAACGATCATTCCAAGATAGTTGGACTGATCGTTCCAAGATACATAAGGATACCCAGATGGCCAAGCCCTCCCAGCCCAACGCCAGCCGCGTCCGGATCGCCGTGGCCGGAGCCACAGGCCGCGTTGGCTCCGCCCTGATTGCAGGCTTGGCCTCAGAATCCCTGGACCTTGTGGCGCTAACACGAAACCCGGACGCCGAACGCTTGCCCTCCGGCGTTTCGATCGCGGCTGTGGACTTCGACGTACCGTCTACGCTCGACAGCGCCCTGCGCGGCGCCGATCAGCTATTTCTCGCCCACGGCACGTCACCTCGTCAGGTCGCCAATGAGATCGCACTGATCGACGCGGCCGCCGCCGCAGGCGTGAGTCGAATCGTGAAATTGTCGGCGATGGGTCCGCCCTCACTGTTGCATCCGATGGACTGGCACATGCAAATCGAGGCGCATCTGGCGACCGTTGGCGTCGGCTACACGGTTTTGCGGCCTTCTACCTTTGTCGACATCCTTGCGCGAGCCGGCGCTCAGGTTGCCGATGACTCATGGGGCGGGGCAGCGGGCGATGGAGTGGTCAACCTGATCGATACGCGCGATGTCGCCGATGCCGCGCGCATTGCTCTTCTGGACGACGCGCACCCGACCGCTCAGCGCGTCTATCACCTGACCGGACCACGGGCGGTAAGCATGTCGGAGGTCGCCGAAGAGATAGCGAAGCTACTCGGCCGGACCGTTAAATATCGGCAGCGAAGCCCGGCCGAGCAGCGCGAGAAACTGCTCAGCACAGGGCTGAATGAATTTGTTGCCGACTTGCTGCTCGGATTGGACCGCCTCTTTTACCAGTCGGCGCTCGCTGAAACAACTACGACAGTCAGGGAATTGACGGGCCACGCGCCGCGGTCTCTCGTGGATTGGTTGAGCGAAAACATTTCGATGTTCCGGAAATAGACCAGAGTTCGGATGGCGCCCCGCCTACGCCGCCTTCAGCACCCGCGCCGGTGGCTGCGATGGCTGGACCAGCGCGAACGCAACTGGACGGTGCCCCCGGCAAGGCCGAGCGCGACGCCAATGCGCCAGGCCATCGTGTGCGAACCCAGCGCGTCGTATAGCAGCCCTCCTCCATATGCGCCGAGGAAGCTGCCGATCTGGTAGATCATGAAGGCGAGGCCCTGGATCATCTCCTGCCAGCGCAGATCGAACATCTCGGCGATGGCGGCCGCGATCAAGGGGCCTACGCCCATGATGGCGACGCGAATGCAGCCCGCGTTGCGCCGCCCGGCCTGGCCCGGGGTCCGGTCTCTGTCCTGCTCAAAGGCGAACGTCGCGGGGTCTTGGGCGTGATGAGGCCAGATGGCTCCGCATCGGCCTTGGTCCAAGCGCTCCTCCATCGGCAGAGATGCGCGTCGTGCCATTTTTCGCTCACAGGAACCTTTTCAGGATGGAACGGTTGGCATGCGATGGCGAGGCCGCAGCACAGCCGCCGCTCATGAAGACCGCGTGGACCAGTGCCCTGAGCGGCTGTCCGATGCAGTGTCGTCCTGCACTCCCGCAGCTGAATTCAGTAAACGCTCAGCGGACGACGGGACAGGGACAGCATGAGGCCTGTAACGCGACAGCCCTTCAAACCTCGCACCCCTGAAGAACTGATGGCGCTGCTGGGTGCAGTAGCAACCGCGGTTCTGACCGTCATCATCATCTCGATGCTCTATTTCGGTCGGGATATATTCGTGCCCGTTGCGCTGGCCATACTCCTCAGCTTTGTACTGGCGCCGCTGGTCGGAATATTGCAACGAATCCATGCCCCGCGGGGATTGGCAGTCGTGAGCGTGGTTGTCGTCGCGTTCATGCTGATCTTCGCGATAGGAAGCCTTCTCGCCACCCAACTGACGCAACTCGCTGGGGACCTGCCCAGATATCAATCCACGATCAGCGACAAGATCCAGGCCTTCCGGGACACCAAGGCCGGCAGGAGCACGCTGGAGCGTGCTTCCGACATGCTGAAGGATCTCAGCAAGGAGCTTGATAGACCAAAGGATGCCCCGTCCCCGCCCCGGACCGGCATGGTCGCTGGCTCAAATGCCTCGGCGCCACCGGTACCGGTCGAAGTGCGCCAGCCCGATCCCGGCGCGCTGGAGAGTCTGCGAACCCTGATCTCTCCGCTCATTCATCCGCTCGCGACCACCGGCATCATCATCATTTTCGTCATCTTCATCCTCATTCAACGCGAGGATCTTCGTAACCGCTTCATTCGGCTAGCGGGCTCCTCGGATCTGCAGCGCACCACCGCCGCATTGGACGATGCAGCGAGCCGCCTCAGCAAGCTGTTTCTGACCCAGCTCCTCCTGAACGGCGCATTCGGCGTGGTGATCGGCACCGGCCTCTGGGTCATCGGAATTCCCAGCGCGATCCTCTGGGGCATCCTCGCGGCTGCGCTTCGTTTCGTTCCCTATGTCGGCGCCGTCATTGCCGCCGCATTTCCGCTGACACTCGCAGTTGCCATCGATCCCGGCTGGTCGATGCTGCTTTGGACTCTCGCGCTCTTTCTTGTGGTTGAACCGATCGTAGGCCATGTCGTCGAGCCGATGGTTTACGGGCGCAGCACGGGGCTTTCACCCGTTGCCGTCGTCGCATCGGCAACGTTCTGGACAGCGCTTTGGGGACCGATCGGCCTTGTCCTTGCGACTCCCCTCACGATTTGCCTCGTGGTGCTCGGGCGGCATGTGGAGCGATTGGAATTCCTCGACGTCATGTTTGGAGACCGGCCAGCGCTTTCTCCTCCGGAAATCTTCTATCAGCGGATGCTGGCGGGAGATCCGACCGAAGCGGCCGAAAAGGCGGAGGAGTTTTTGAAAGAGCGCTCGCTGGCTTCGTATTATGACGAGGTTGCGCTGAAGGGTTTGCAGATGGCGCAAGCCGACGCGGAGCGCAATGCGCTCGACCAGGAACGTCTCACGAAGATTCGAGACGCCGTCAGCGAATTTGCAGCGGATCTTGCCGAACAGGACGACCGGCCCCCCGCGAAGAGCAGTTCAACCAAAGATGTCGAAGCCTCATCCGCGGTTGAAGGCATTGCGGAGAATGCGGCCAACGAACACCTGCCTTACCTCCGCAAAGAGACTCTCCCGCCGGACTGGCAGGGCGAACACCCCGTCCTCTGCGTGGCCGGACGCACGCTGATCGATGAGGCGGCCGCGATCATGCTGGCCCAGCTTTCGACCGAGCACGGGCTCGCCGCGCGGGTCGAAGGCGCGGCGTCGCTTTCCACGACCAATGTCTTTCGTCTGGATACGACGGGCGTTGCGATCGTCTGCCTGGTCTATCTGGATGCCCACGCTGCGGCACACATGCGGTATTCCGTGCGGCGTCTGAGACGGAAACTGCCGAAGGCAACCATCATCCTGGGCTGCTGGGTCAAAGACGTTGACCCGGCTGCCCTGGAATCGCTGCGGGAAGGCGCCAAGGCCGATCTCGTTGCAACGAGCATCGGCGAGGCCGTCAGGCTGTGCATCGACGCGACGGGGGTAACGGAACAGCAGCGTGAAGCCCCCGGGCAGGATGGAGCCACAATTGCTGCGGCATGACATCTCCATCGCAACACGGGGCCGCTCAGCCCCTCCGTACTACGCCGCCTTCAACACCGGCGCCGGCGGCTGCGAGGGCCTGACAAGCGCGAACGCCACCTGCACGATGCCTCCCGCCAGGCCCAGCGCGACGCCGATGCGCCAGGCCATGGTGTAGGAGCCAAGCGCGTCGTAGAGCAGCCCTCCCCCATACGCGCCGAGGAAGCTGCCGATCTGGTGGCTCATGAAGGCGAGGCCCTGGATCATCGCCTGCCAGCGCAGGCCGAACATCTCGGCGACCGCGCCCGCGACCAGCGGCCCGACCCCCATCCAGAGAAAGCCCATGATGGCGCCGAACAGCAGCGTCGAGAACGGCGTTGCCGGCAGCATGAAATACCAGGCCAGCGCGACCGAGCGCAGGATGTAGATGCCGCCCAGCAGCGCCAGCTTGTTCCAGCGCTCGCCGGCCCAGCCGAAGAACAGCGAGCCCAGCACGTTGAAGCCGCCGATCATGCCGAGCGTCTGCGCGCTCAGCATCGGATCGAGGCCGCAGATCGCCAGATAGGACGGCAGATGCGTGGTGAGGAAGACGAGCTGCATGCCGCAGACGAGATAGGCGCAGGTCATCACCACGAAGGAGGCATTGCCGAACGCGGTTCTCGCCGCGGCTGCAGCCGAGGCATCGTCGATCTCGTCGGCGGCCGGCTTCGGCAGCGGGATCTGGTCAACGCGCCCCGCATACCAGGCAGCCGGAATCATCAGCACCGACATGACGACGAAACCGGCAAGGCCGATGCGCCAGCCGAACCCCTCGTTGAGCATCTGTCCGATCGGCGCCGACAACAACGCCCCGAGCGAGCCCGCGCCGGAGACGATGCCGAGCACGGTGGAGCGCACCGTTGCGGGCACCGCGCGCGCCGCCACCGACATCGCGATCGCGGCTGCGGTGCAGGCCAGCGACGTCCCGATCAGCACGCCGGCGCCGATCATGATGCTGATCATCCCGTTCGCGGTCGCCATCAGCGCGAGGCCCACGATGTACATCAGCGAACCCACGATCATGATGGGACGGAAGCCGTAGCGCACCGTCATTGCGCCGGCGAGCGGCTGGAGAAAGCCCCAGGCGAGGTTCTGCACGGCCAGCGCCAGCGTGAAGTCCGAGATCGAAATATGGATGTCATGAGTCAACGGCTGCATGAAGATGCCGAGGCTCTGCCGCAGCCCCATGCTCAGCGTCAGCATGATCGAGGCGCCGATCAGGATGGGCAATGTCGGACGCAGGACCTGCAGCAGGGGCATTTTTCTTCTCCCTTTTGGGCACGGCGCAATTGCCGTCGTCCGCTTTTGCCGTTGATTTTGGTTACACAGACCTGTTTACATAGGCTATGGATAGCAGGTGCTGTCAAGCGAACAGGACGCATTCCGCTGCATGGCTCCCCCGCCCGCCCCACAGACGATGAAAGAGCGGATCCTTCAGACCGCCGACAAGCTGTTCTATCTGCAAGGCATTCGTGCCGTCGGCGTCGACACCATCGCGGCCGAGATCGGCATTTCCAAGCGCACGCTCTACAACCACTTCCCGTCCAAGGACGCGCTGATCGCGGCCTATCTCGAGCGCCGCTTCGTCGCTCAGCGTCCCTCGGACAAGCCCCCGGCCGAGCAGATTCTCGGCACGTTCGATTCGCTGGAGCGGCGCTTCGCGGCCAAGGATTTTCGCGGCTGTCCGTTCGTGAATGCGGTCGCCGAGCTCGGCCCTGCCGACCGCGCCGTGAAGAAGATCGCGGTGGCCTTCAAGGAAAGCCGCCGCCTCTGGTTTCGCGACCGGCTTAACGAGCTCGGTGTGCAGGACGCGGACGCGCTCGCCACGCAGCTCGTGCTGCTGGTCGACGGCTCCATCGCCCAGGACCTCGTCCGTGACGATCCCGCGATGGCGCGGGCCGCGAAGGAAGCGGCGAAAGTGCTGCTGCGGAATGCTGGCGTGGATGTGGGGGATGAGGCATCGAAGGCTGCGACGACGCAAAACAAACGTCCACCACACTGACCACCGTCGCCGCATCGGACGGTGTCATCACCCGTGAAAGCGGGTGATCCAGTATTCCAGAGCCGATTGTGATTGAACCGAGAAGCCGCGGCGTACTGGATTCCCGCTTTCGCGGGGAATGACAGCGGAGCTTGATGGACCGTTGCCATCCCACCAACATGCTCCTGTTTTGCCCGACACGTCAAATCCGCGCCCCCGCGCGAGCCATTTCGCCCACCGCCTAACCCATTGATCCCACTAACAGCTTCTACTGTGCATGGGGTTGTTTTTGCGAATTTTGCTAAACCGGCCGTCACGCCGCCTGCGACACCACGCGATTACGCCCGTCGTGCTTGGCGCGATACAGCGCGGTGTCGGCGCGCTTGAGCACGTCGGCGACCGCCTCGCCCTTCTGCTCCAGCGTGGTCAGGCCGATCGAGATCGTGACCTCGATGCGCTTGGCACCCTTGTGGATCGCGAACGGCTCGCCCGCGATCGAGCGGCGCAGGCGCTCGGCGACCATGCCGGCGACATGGAGATCGGTCTCAGGCATCACGATGACGAACTCCTCGCCGCCATAGCGGCAGGCGAGATCAATGCCCCGGATCGACTTGCGCACCCGCACGGCGAATTCGCGCAGCACGTCGTCGCCGGCGTCGTGGCCATAATTGTCGTTAATCGACTTGAAGAAGTCGATGTCCAGGATCATCAGCGCCAGCGGCTTGCCGCGGGCTGCAGCCTGCTCTGCGAGTGTCGCCAGATGGCTCTCCATGTAGCGGCGATTGTGCAGGCCGGTGAGCGCGTCCGTGATCGCCATCTCGATCGAGTTCTGCACGTTGTCGCGGAGATGATCGGTGTAGCGGCGGCGGCGGATCTGGGTGCGGGCGCGCGCCAGGAGCTCGATCTTGTCGATGGGACGCAGCAAATAGTCGTTGACGCCGATCTCGAGGCCACGGAGCAGCCGCGTCGAGTTCTCGGGGTCGGCGATCGCCAGGATCGGCACGTGGCGCGTACGCTCCAGCGAGCGAGCCTGGCTGCAGAGCCTCAGGCCGTCGAAATTGTTGAGGTCGAGCGAGACAATCAGGAGATCGTAATTGCCCTCGGCAGCGTGGAACAGCGCCTCCGACGGGTTCGGCTCGACATCGATGGTGTGCTCGGCGGCGAGGATCGTCGCCAGCCGCTCGTAGGAGGACTGACGGTCGTCGACCAGCAGGACGCGGCCGCCCTTGCCGGTGTCGGAGATGGCGCTGCGCTCGGGCGCCTGCATTCCGATCTCGAGCGAGGTGATGGCGCGCATGCGCAGCTCGTCCGTCATCATCTTCAGCCGCGTCAGCGAGCGCACGCGCGCGATCAGCACGACGTCGGAGACGGGCTTGGTCAGGAAGTCGTCGGCGCCAGCTTCCAGCCCGCGGTTGCGGTCGGAGGGACTGTCGAGCGCGGTGACCATCACGACGGGAATGTGGTGGGTGGCCGGATCGGTCTTGAGGCGGCGGCAGACCTCGTAGCCGTCCATGTCGGGCATCATCACGTCGAGCAGGATGATGTCGCATTCGGCGCGCCGGCTGATCGCGAGCGCCTCGGTGCCGTTCGCGGCGGTCATCACGTCGAAATATTCGGCGGACAAGCGGGCTTCGAGGAGTTTGACGTTGGCAGGAACGTCATCGACAACCAGGATACGCGCGGACACTGTGAACTCACTTCCTATCCGATAAAACGCCGGACCGTCTCGATGAATTTGCCGACCGAGATCGGCTTGGACAAATAGGCTTCGCAGCCGCCCTCGCGGATGCGCTCTTCGTCGCCCTTCATCGCGAACGCCGTGACCGCGACGACGGGAATGGCACGCAGCTCCGGATCGTCCTTGATCCAGCGCGTCACCTCGAGTCCCGAGACCTGCGGCAGCTGGATATCCATCAGCACGAGGTCGGGCCGCATCTTGCGCACGAGGTCGAGCGCCTCGTAACCGTTGCTGGTGCCGGAGGTCTGGTAGCCGTGCGCCTCCAACAGGTCGCGGAAGAGCTTCATGTTGAGCTCGTTGTCTTCCACGATCAGGACGGTCTTAGCCATCCCGCCCTCCTGATTGGTCCAAAGGACCGATACATGTGACGCCTCAGGCGCCGCTCGCCGGCGCTTCGAAAACTGGATTCAAACTAGCCTCAGATTCGCTCGAGTTTCGTTAAACCCGAGGGTCGACTTTCTACGATGTGGTTTCCAGTTGCTTGCCTGGGGCCGGAAGACTCACGGACGAGACTCGGGCATGATGATTCCAAAGTAGACACTGAAAGTTAACGGAAAGGCAAACCGGCCTCGTGAAAAAGCCTGTTCACAACCCTCGCGAAGTCGCTGAAATCGTTGCGATTCAGGCCCTGTCCTTTGTCGCAAGCGAGCCCGAGCGGCTGGGCCTGTTCCTGGCCGAGACAGGGGTCGGTCCGGAGACCCTGCGCAATGCCGCCTCCGACCCCAATTTCCTGCTCAGCCTGCTCGATTTCGTGCTGCGCGATGACGCCACTGTGAAGGCCTTTGCCAGCTCCGTGGACCTGCACCCGACCAACGTTGCCGCTGCGCGGCAGGTCCTCGGCGACGCGCTCGGCGACCCCTCCTGGGAGCGTGACGTGCCGTGACCGTCCCCGATCCGGCCGGGCCCCGCTGCTTCTGCCGGGATTGTCTGGCCGACCTGGATATGGGCGTGCAGCGCTGCTCGGCCTGTGGTTCCCCCCGCCTTGTCCGCCACCGGGCGCTGTCTGCGCTGAACATCGCCCATATCGACTGCGACGCCTTCTATGCGACGGTCGAAAAGCGGGATAACCCGGATATCGCCGACAAGCCCGTCATCATCGGCGGCGGCAAGCGCGGCGTGGTGTCGGCTGCCTGCTACATCGCCCGCACCTATGGTGTGCGCTCCGCCATGCCAATGTTCAAGGCACTCGAAGCCTGCCCGCATGCGACGGTGATCCCGCCCGACATGGCGAAGTACGTCCGCGTCGGCCGGCAGGTGCGCCAGGCCATGCAGGCGCTGACGCCGCTGGTCGAGCCGCTCTCGATCGACGAGGCCTTCCTCGATCTCTCCGGCACCGAGCGGGTCCACGGCATGATCCCGGCAAAGGTGCTGGCGCGCTTTGCCCGTGAGGTCGAGCGCGACGTCGGCGTCTCCGTCTCGGTCGGCCTGTCCTGCAACAAGTTCCTGGCCAAGATCGCCTCCGACCTCGACAAGCCGCGCGGCTTTGCCACGCTCGACCAGGAGGAAGCGCGCGCGATGCTGGCGGACAAGCCGGTCGGCTTCATCTTCGGCGTCGGTCCGGCCACGCAGGAGCGCCTCGTGCAGCGCGGCTTCCGCGTCATCGCCGACCTGCAGAAGGCCGACGAAATCGAGATGATGCGCCAGTTTCCAAGCGACGGCCGCAGGCTGTGGCGGCTCGCGCGCGGCATTGATGACCGCCGCGTCGAACCAGATCGCGGCGCCAAGACGATTTCCAGCGAAACCACCTTCGAGAGCGACATCCGCGATTTCGCGACGCTGGAGAAGATCTTGTGGCGGCTGTGCGAAAAGACGTCGTCGCGACTCAAGAGCAGCGAACTCGCCGGCACGACCGTCACGCTGAAGCTGAAGACCGCCGATTTCCGCCAGCGCACCCGCTCGCAGTCGATCGCAGCCCCAACCCAGCTCGCCGCCAAGATCTTTGCGATCTGCCGTGAGATGCTGGCGAAAGAGATCGACGGCACCGCCTTCCGCCTGATGGGCGCCGGCGTCAGCGCGCTGCGCGACGGCTCGGCCAGCGACGACACCGACATGCTCGACCGCCGCGCCGCCCATGCCGAGCGCGCGGTGGACAGCCTGCGCAAGAAGTTCGGCAGCGCCGCGGTGATCCGCGGGATTGCCTATGACGGGCCGAAAGCGCAGGAATGATCGTCTCGATCGATCGCGAGCTGTCGTCACAACCCCTGCAGCCGCACCCGCAATTGATCGTCCGTCTCGTGGACGAGATCGAGCAGCCCGCGATAAGGGTCCCCGCCGATCCCGAGCACGGCGGCGAATGCCGGCTCGGTCTTTGCACCCCGCGATCTCAGCCCAATGACGGCATCGCGCAGGCGACCGTCGTCGAGCGCCAGCAGTCTTCGTTCGATCTCGAAATGCAGCCATCCTTGCTGCTCGTCGACCGACCGTTGAGCTCCGAATATCTCGAACGGCCATCCGCCCCACGCGAAACGGGCGATCACCGGGCGTCCGGCAGACGTCCACTGATAGAGCAGGAAGTCATCGCAGTCCTGATAGCGTCGCCAGATCACCTCGGAAAAGGCGACGGGATCGAAGGCATGACAGACGATATCCACGTCGCTGCCCCGCACCGCAAGCCCGAGCGGAAGCGTGCCGACGACACGCGGGTCGAACGCAAGCAGCGCCTGCAACACGCCTGAACTATCGATTGCAGCTTCATATTCCATTGCGCTCCGTATAGCACCGATTACTGTCGCTGGATTGCGAAGTCATCCGCGGAAAGGCAACGCGCCGTGGCCGGTGCGCTCGATCTCAACGCCCTGTTGAAGGACATGAAACCGGAGCTGCACCCGGACATCTTCGTGTTCTGCACCGTTGCGCACGATCAGCCCGTGCCGGATTCCATCCGCCCGCAACTGACGTTCCGGGAGCGTGAAGGCACGACACTTGTGATGCGGCGTGAAGACGCCAAGCGCGCGGGACTGCGCTACGCCTTTGCCTCGCACCTGATAACTCTGACGGTTCACTCCGCACTCGACGCGGTGGGTTTTCTGGCGGCCGTCACGTCACGTCTGGCCGAAGCCGGCATCAGCGTGAATGCCGTTTCGGCCTTCCATCACGATCACCTCTTTGTGCCGGCGGACAGGGCCGACGAGGCGCTGGCGGTCCTGCTAGGGATGGCCAAGCCTACGTCAGCGTAGCCCGGCTTCAATCCGCGACAGCCACCGCCTCGATCTCGATCAGCCATTCAGGTGCGGCCAGCGCGGAGACGCCGACCAGCGTGGAGGCCGGCGGCTCCATGCCCTCGAAGAAGGCGGAGCGGGCCTTGCCAATGATGGGGCGCAGCTCCGGCTTGTAGTTCACGACGAAGGTCGTGATCTTGACGATGTTGGAATAGGTCGCGCCCGCCGCCTTCAACGCGTGACCGAGATTCTGCATCACCTGCGTCGTCTGCGCAGCAATATCGCCCTCGCCGACGATGCGTCCTTCCTCGTCCACGGATACCTGGCCGGAGATGTAGATGGTCCGCGCGCCGGTCGCCGTCACGACGTGGGAATAAGCGGGATTGTGATGCAGGCCGCTGGGACGGAGATGATCGAGCTTGGGCATGGTGCTTGCCTCCCGGATGTTTGTGGTTGGGAGGGAGCGTAGCTGGAGAGTGTGACGAGAGCTAGATGCCACGGGCGCTGTCGCCGCTCCGTCATCCTGAGGTGCTCGCTTCTTCGGCGAGCCTCGAAAGGATGAGCGGCCACGCTGCGAGATCCGGGCCGTCGCCCTTCGAGGGCCGCTGAAGAAGCGGCCACCTCAGGGGGACGGTGCACGAGTGGAGTGCGCGGTGCGCGCCCCGGGACGCGCCCCTCAATTACAAGGCTTGCTGTCCTTAACGTCGAACTTGCCCATCGCGCCGGAGATGACGAAATCGTTGTAGTCGAGCACGAGCTGACGCGAGACGCCGTTCTCGTAGAGCTCGAACGCCATCGCATAGATCGGCGTCTGCTCGCCTTCCTTCTGCTGGGCGTCGCGATCGAAATAGCTGACGGTGACGGGCCAGCGTTTGAGCGATTTCATGTGCTCGTCCGCGGTCGAGGGGTCGGACGCCGTGGCGCGGTCGGCTGGGATCGGCTGGCCGATCACGGTCAGCGTGTTGTAGACCTTCTGGCCGTCGTCGGAGCCGTCATAGACGGAAAGCTCGAGCAGCGACTTGCCGTCCTTGGCGGCTGCGATGATGCGCTGGATCTGCTCGGTCGGGAACACGATGCTGCCGTCGAGCGTGAAAGTCTTCGGCGCCGGCAGCTTCAGCTTGACGTTGATGTGGTCGCCGTCGCGCTCGGCGGAACCGTCGACGCGGCCGGCATCGGTCTCGTTCATGCGCGTCTCGATCTTGAAGCGGTAGCTCTTGCCGGCGGCATCCTCCCAGGAATTGGAACGGAGGTCGCTGAGCGTGACCTTGCCCTCGCCGCTGTCGAGCTCGGAGACCTGGCGGAATTCGGAAGTATAGCCCTCGCAGGCGTTCCCCGCGAAATTGTAGAGGATGCGGCCGCGGGCGCTGTTGACCGAGTTGGAGCGCGATTTCACGAGGCTGAGATCATAGAGCGCCTGATGCGGAAGAAACGGACCGTTGGCGGCCTGGGCCGCGCCGCCAAGGCCGACAGTGGCCGCGGCGAGCGCCATCACACCGAGCGATGTCCGGAAAAGGTGCACCATGTCTCATCCCTAGGGAAACGCAGATTCGGCATTTTAATGACCGTTCCATTGCGTCGCAACTGAGGCCGTTTCACGTAAAGTTGCGGCCCGTGCGTTGAACCTGCTGCCCGACCTCAACAAAATACGGCCCCTTCGGTTGCTTGCATGTGGCGATCCGATGGGCGAAACAGGGCGCGCCCGGCTGCCTTTGCGGACACGCCGGGGCGAATGTTTTTCTGGACAACGAGGTCGAACATGGCGGGCACGGTCGAGCAGAAGCTGGCGGAACAGGGCATCAAGCTGCACGAGGCCCCCACGCCCGTTGCCAATTACGTGCCATTCGTGCGCACCGGTAATCTGCTGTTCGTATCCGGCCAGGTCTGCTTCGATCCCGCAGGCAAGCTGATCGCCAAGGGCAAGCTGGGTGCCGGCGTCTCCATCGAGGACGGCGCGGCGGCGGCGCGCGGCTGCGCGGTCAATTTGCTCGCCCAGGTCAAGGCCGCGCTTGGCGACCTCGACAAGGTTGTGCGGGTGGTGCGCCTCGGCGGCTTCATCAACTCGGCGCCGGACTTCCTGGACGGGCCGAAGGTGCTGAACGGCGCGTCCGACCTGATGGTCGCCGCCTTCGGTGACAAGGGCCGCCATGCCCGCACCACCGTCGGCGTCGCCTCGCTGCCTGCCGATGCGGCGGTCGAGGTCGACGGCGTGTTCGAGGTCGCCTGAGGCGGATGCGCGCTCCGGATTGGCTGACAGCCCGGCCGGTCGCCCATCGCGGCCTGCACGACATTTCGCGCGGCATTGTCGAAAACATGCCGGGCGCGGTGCAGGCTGCGATCGCAGGCAATTTCTCGATCGAGGTCGATATCCAGCTCTCCGCCGACGGCGAGGCCATGGTGCATCACGACCATGCCCTCGGCCGCCTCACCGAGGCGTCCGGCGAGGTGGTCGAAAAGACCGCGGCGGAGTTGAAGGCGATCAAGTTCAAGGACACGCCGGAGCGAATGATGTCGCTCAGCGACCTCTGCGCCCTCGTCGCCGGCCGCGTCCCGCTGGTGATCGAGGTGAAGAGCCATTTTGGCGGCGACCGCAAGCTGGTGAAACGGATGGCGGAGGTGCTGGCGTCCTATGACGGGCCGGCGGTCGGCATGTCCTTCGATCCCGACCAGGTGCTGGCGCTGCGCGAGCTGTTGCCGGGCCGCCCGCGCGGCATCGTCGCGCAGCGGACCTATGAGGACGATTACTGGGCCAAACTGACTCAGGAGCAGCGCGACAGCATGCTGTATCTGCGCCACGGCCTCCGGACCCAGCCCCACTTCGTCGCCTTTCGGGTCGACGACCTCCCGGCCCCCGCCCCCTGGATTGCCCGCAACGTCTTCGGCTGCGCCCTGCTGGGATGGACCGTGCGGACGCCCGAGCAGCGGACGCGGGTCGGGCAGCATGCGGATCAGATGATTTTCGAGGGGTTCCTGCCGTAGGCAGTGCCCGTGCCCCGGACAAGCTGCAACATGGGCCCCGGCTCTGCAGCGCACCGTTGACGGAGCGCTGTGCCGCGCCCAAGGCACACGAGGGCGTCCCCTCCACCCCCTTGAAGTCGCTGCTGCAATGCACGATCTTGGGGGTCGATGGCATCATCCGACATCACGCTCGAGGCCGTACCTTCGATAGGCAATGTGTCACCGGAGGAGTGGGACGCCTGCGCCAATCCCACCGGGCGGTGCCATGAGGCTGGCAACGGAACCTCATCCGCACTTGCAGGCGATTCCCTCGGGCTCTCAAAATTCGCCTATAACCCCTTCGTCTCCCACGCATTTCTGTCTGCCGTCGAGACATCGGGTTCGGCGACGATCCGCACCGGCTGGGGGCCCCGGCATCTCGTGGCGAAGCTCGATGGCCGCGTCGTCGGCGTCGTGCCCTGCTATCTGAAATCCCATTCGCAAGGAGAGTACGTCTTCGACCGTGGCTGGGCGGACGCCTATGAGCGCGCCGGCGGGCGCTATTATCCGAAGCTCCAGGTCTCGGTTCCCTTCACCCCGGCAACCGGGCCGCGGCTGCTGGTCCGCGACGGCGTGGATCGCGAGCTCATCATGGAGGCTCTGGCCAGCGGGCTGGTGGCGCTGTGCGGCGTCAGCAAGGCCTCCTCCGTCCACGTCACCTTCGCGCGCGAAGCCGAATGGAAGCTGCTCGCCAGGCACGGCTTCCTGCAGCGCACCGACCAGCAGTTCCACTGGCACAACGAGGGCTTTACCGGCTTCGACGACTTCCTGGCGACGCTCAACTCGCGCCACCGCAAGTCGATCAAGCGCGAGCGGCGCGATGGGCTCTCCGCCGGGATCTCCATCCACTGGCTCACGGGCAAGGACATCACCGAGGATGCCTGGGATGCATTCTTCATGTTCTACATGGAGACCGGCTCGCGCAAATGGGGCCGGCCGTATCTGACGCGCGAGTTCTTCTCGCTGATCGGCGAGACCATGGCTGAGGACGTGCTGCTGGTGATGGCCCGCCGCAACGATCGCTGGATCGCGGGCGCGATCAACTTCATCGGCTCGGACACGTTGTTCGGCCGCAACTGGGGCGCGGTCGAGCATCATCCGTTCCTGCATTTCGAGGTCTGCTACTATCAGGCGATCGATTTCGCGATCAAACGCGGCCTGAAGCACGTCGAGGCCGGCGCGCAGGGCGAGCACAAGATCGCCCGTGGCTACCTGCCGCGCACCACCCATTCCGCCCACTTCATCGCAGATCCCGGCCTGCGCCGCGCCATCGACGATTACCTCAAGCGCGAGCGCGCCTATGTCGCAGAAGCCGGACGGGAGCTCGCCGAGCTCGGCCCGTTCCGCAAGGGCATTGACGAGGCGCCTTGACGCCTCGCCGTTGCTGGTGACAGTAAGCGCAAAATGCTGAGCGCAAAGTTCTTGGGAGCAAAGTCTTGGGAGCCGTCATGACCGCCTACGACACCAACAACATCTTCGCGAAGATCCTGCGCGGCGAGCTGCCCTGCTCCAAGGTGTACGAGGACGAGCACGTGTTCGCCTTCCTCGACATCATGCCGCGCGTCCCCGGCCACACGCTGGTGATACCGAAGGCCCCTGCCCGCAACATTCTCGACATCAAGCCTGACGACTACGCCCATGTCGCCCGCGGCGCCCACAAGATCGCGGCCGCCGCGATGAAGGCGTTCAACGCCGACGGCATCACCGTGCAGCAGTTCAACGAGCCCGCCGGTGGGCAGGTGGTGTTTCACCTGCACATGCACGTGATGCCGCGCCATGACGGCGTGGCGATGCTGCCGCCGGCGAGCCGCAAGGAAGACGCCAAGGTGCTGGAGGAGAATGCGGCGAAGCTGATCGCGGCGTTGAAGGCGGGGTAGCTCTATCCACTCGTCATTCCGGGGCGCGACAAAGTCGCGAGCTATGGTGCGCAATCGCGCACCTGAGAATCCATTCCACCACCACCTCTGACGCGCGATGGATTCCGGGCTCGCGCCAAGAGGCGCGCCCCGGAATGACGGACCTCACTCCGTCTCGAAATCGCCCTTCTGCGGCGCGGCCAGTGGCGTGAACTCGCAACGATCCGGCTTGATGTCGATCAGCGGCGTGTTGTCGAGGCAGTCGAGCCCGCGCACCAGGATCGCATTGCCCTCGATTCCGACCAGCTTGACGATCGAGGTCCCGATCGGATTGGGACGCACCGGCGAACGCAGCGAAAAGGTGCCGCGGGTCTTTTCGTTGTTCTTGGGGCTCTGCAGAATGATGTCGCGGCGCGACTGGTCGAGCCAGTAGAGCACTTCGAGATTGCTGTAGAAATCGACGCCCTTGATGGCCGGCACGAACGGCTCGAAGATCTCGAGGCGGCACACCGGGCCGTCCTGGCGTCCCTGTCGCGGCGTCTCCAGCCGCGATGCCCAGGGCGTGCGGATACGGCCGATGAAGACGAGGCCGGCATCTTGCGTCTGTGGCAGCTCGATGGCGACCTCGCCCTCGCGGAGCTCCTGTTCGCGAACCATATTTCCTGTTCCTTGGCTGTTCGCCGCCGGTTTTAGCCCAACCACCACTTGCCGGCCAGCATGAAGACTTCGCCGGTCACGACGCCCGCGAAGATCGAGCGGCGGGCCAGCAGGAAGGCGAGGAGGCCGGCCGCCACCGCGCCATAGCGCAGGGCATCCGGCACGCTGGCCAGCGCGCCCGGCGGTTCGACCACGATCTGGGCGATGACGCCGGCCAGGATCGCGGTTGCAACCGCGCGCACCCAGACGAGCAGCTCGGAGCCCTCGTCGATGCCTCCGCCGAACCACAGGCCCAGCATGCGCCAGATCTGGTTGGGAACGACGCCGGCGACGAACAGCACCGCCAGTGCATGCCAGTCGCCGATTAGCTGCGCGTAGCTCATGCGCGCACCTCCCGCCACCGATGCACGCCGTAGGCGATCGTACCGGCTATGAGGCCGCTGACGAGGATGTCGAGGCCGGAGTTCATCTTCGCCGCGATCGGATAGAGCAGAACGCCGAGCACCAGTGCGACGACATCCGCAGCCTCGCGGCTGTTGCGCGCGGTCGAGAACAGGAACGACAGTGGCGTCAGCAGCAGGATGGCGGCGCCAAGCGTCTGCGTCAGATTGGCGGCGAGGAAATAGCCGACCGTGTTGGCGGTCAGGCATACCGAGACGAGACCGAAGCCAAGTCCGTGAACGAAGGCAATCCGCCGCTCGCGCGGCACCTGAGGCAGGAAGCGATGACACTCGACCCACAGCGTCACGGCGGTGAGATGCGCCGCGAAGAACAGCTCGCGCCGCTTGGTCGTCGGCGTGCGCATCAACGGCAGCACGGAGACCACCATGGGAAACAGCCTGATGGCGCTGACCGTAACCGCGATGGCCGACTGGATGATGGTGGCGCCGGAGCCGAGCGTGGTAATCAGGATGATCTGCGCTGGCCCCGCCCAGACGAACAGCGTCGAGCAGAGCGCCCAGAGCAGGCTGAAATGGGTGTCATGGGCGAGCGCGCCGATGCCGAGATAAGTCACGAACAGGACCAGCGTGAGGATCGTCTGCGTGATCGAGCGCAGCCCCCAGCCGAAGGCAAGCCAGGGGCTATTCCATTGCGGTGAATCGAGTGGAGGAAGTGCCACGGGTTTTTTTGGACGGGTTTGCGGAATCGTGCCCGCATAACGGGCAATGCGGCGGCTCGCGTCAAGGAAACACGCGGCGGGGCTGGCATGCAGGACGCTTCAATCACAGGCCGTCATTCCGGAGCTCACCCTCTTGGGCGCGAGCCCGGAATGACGCGTGTGTAGGTAACGCCCCTACCCGCTCACACCCCGGTTCCTCAGCACGAAGCACGCACCACCGGCCTTACGGATGCGGCTGCACAGATCATCCGCTTCGCTGCGCGTCTCGGTGCCGATGCGCACCTGGTAGAACGCGCGTGTGCCGCGGCTGCGCATCACGGAAGACAGCAGGCTCGGATCGCGCTCACCGATCACCGTGCTGAGCCGCGTCACGGCGCGGGAATACATCGCCAGCGCCCTGTTGCGGTCGAAGCCGGCGGCAAGCTGGACGCCCCATGCCTTTGCGGCCGCAAGCTCCACATGCTGCTCGAGCTCGGCGACGAAGGCATTCGGCGCGCGCTTGAGCAGCGCCATCAGGTCACGGCAACTCGTCGGCGGTGAGCTTGGCGGTCCCTTGCCGGTGTTGCCCGCCTTGGCCCAGGCATCGACGCTCGTGCCCGTGATGGCGTAGACGTAGTTGCGGGTCTGCTCCGGCATCGGCCCGGTGCCGGCGAGCCATTCCTGCACGCGCCGCGGACCGGCATTGTAGGCGGCGGCGGCAAGCCCGAGATTGCCGAACTGGTTGCGCAGTTCGCTCAGAAACTCCGCCGACTTCGGCAATGCCTGCACCGGATTGAACGGATTGAGCAGCCCGCGCTCGCTGGCGGTGCCCGGCATGAACTGCGCGATCCCCTGCGCGTGCTCGCCGCTGCGCGTCATGGGGCCGACCGCATCGGCCTGGAATCGGCTTTCCTGCCAGATCACCCGGGCGAAGAATTCCAGCGGGAGATTGGCATCGCGCGCAGCCGCCTCCACGATCAGGCAGATCGACTCCCGCGTGTCGCTCTCGCGCGCGTCCTTTGTCTCCGCCGGCTTCGCGGGCTCCTCCGCCTTCGGAGGCGCGACGGGCGGCGGCGTCTCCTCCGCGAGCGTCGGCGACAGCGCGAGAGCCTGGCACAAGACAGCGATAACCCGAGCTATTCGCATGGCATCGACGCAATCGACCAAAATCGGACCTTGACTTGGAACCCCAGCCAACTAGCAACAGACGGCAGTATCAACGCAGGTCCCGCCCGAATGGTGACAATCTTTTTTGATCTCGACGGCACGCTCACCAACCCGAAGCCGGGGATCACGCGCTCGATCCAGTACGCGCTGGAGCGACTGGACGTCGCGGTGCCGAGCGAGGACGAACTGGCCTGGTGCATCGGCCCGCCGCTGCATGCCAGCCTGAAGACGCTCACCGGAACCGACGAGCTCGCCGATCGCGCGCTGCTGCTCTATCGCGAGCGCTTCAGCGATATCGGCCTGTTCGAGAACGAGGCCTATGCCGGCATCCTGGACACGCTGACGACGCTGGCCGCGACGACACCGCGCATGTTCGTCGCGACCAGCAAGCCCGCGGTCTACGCCACCCGCATCGTCGATCATTTCGGCCTCAAACCGTACTTCGAGCGCGTGTTCGGCTCCGAGCTCGACGGCACGCGCGTCGACAAGCGCGACCTGCTGCGCTACGCGCTCGACGAGACCAGGGTCGATGCGAGCAGCGCCATCATGATCGGCGACCGCAGCCACGACGTGGTCGGCGCCCGCACCAACGGCATGACCGCGATCGGCGTGCTCTATGGCTATGGCAGCGAGGCGGAGCTGCGGGACGCCGGTGCGCATCACATCTGCGCGGCACATCCCGAGCTGCTCGGCCATTGCCTGACCTAACTACTTTCTGATGGTCTCCACCGCCGCCAGCATCCCCGTCTTCGGATGGCAGTTCAGATATTCGAAGAATTGCTCGTCGGCGGCCGCCACCGTGACCTCGTGGTAGAGCCGCAGCTTGGCCGACGGCCCGAGGGTCGACAGATATTTCATCGCCGCGCCGAAGATCCTGACATGAGTCGGATGCGACTCCGCCCAGCGTTCCAGCGCGGCGAGGCTTTTCCACCAGCTCTGGCCGTAGGACTTCTCGCTCATGCTGCCGTCAGGCGCGAGCACACGCATGTAGCGATTGGCGTAGCAGCCAATAGCCAAGCCGTCATCGCGCAGAAAATCCATGCCCTCGCGTAGCACCGGCTCGACGTCGTCGAGATAGAGCTTGCGCTCGGCTGCTTCCGTATCGCTCCAGTCCTGTCCGGAGCGGATCAGGCAGAGATTGTCATGCGCGAGAACGCGCAGCCGCGCGCCGTCGCGGATCAACTCCGGAGCGCCCGCGGGCGTCATGGCATCGGTCTGCGACAACGGGATGCGGTCGCGCATGCCGCCCCAATAGGCATGCTCCTGCACCTCGCCGCTCATGCCATCGGCAACGACAGCGACGCCCTCTGGGCGATCGGGCGAGGAGAACAGCGTCTCGTGCCGCGCTACAGTGGGACGCAGCGCCTCGATGAAAGTGCCGATGCCGTCGCGCTGCCGCCCGGTCCACTCCTCTCGCGCCGGCGCAAACCAGGCCTCGAAGCGCGTGACGTCATCCCAATAGGCGACGGTGACAATGTTCTCAGAGCCGGACTGATCGGCATAAGACGCCCGATCCCAATGCGAAGGACCTCCCTCCGCAGCGAATAACCGCGCGAGTTCGTTCGACGCATCGGTTGCTGCCGTTGGCGCGGTGCCATGATGTTGCACGCCGAAGTAAGCCATCACGACACGGTTGATCGCGGGCTTGTAGCGCGCCACGAAGGATGGGTATGGCGGCCGGTAATCCTCGGGCACACGCTTGTGGCGCGTGCGTGGGGTCTCGAGATGCAGCGGAATTGCGGACTCCACGATCGTGCCCTCCCGCGATCAGCTCGCTGCCGCGTTGATGTCGGTCGGCTCGACCACGTCGACCGGTAGCGCGAACTGCTCGACGCGCTGGTATCGCTTCTTGTTGAGCAGCAGCCGCGTCACGTCGGGCCGCGAATAGTGTCCGGCCGGATCTGCCGCGTTCTTGGCGACGCCGATCGCGCCGAGGTCGATCTCCGCGATCAACAGACCCTCCTGATCCGGCGCGAGCTTGTCGCCGATCTGGCTGCCGTCGGGGCCGTAGATCGCGGCGAACCCGCCGCCGGCATGCAGCAGCCCGTGCTTGTCCGGCCGGTCGCAGAGCTCGTCGATCATCGCCTGCGAGACCGTCGCGCAAGGGGCGAGCACGAAGCAGGAGCCCTCCACCGCATAGACGCGCGAAGCCGCATTGTTCACCTCGGCCCCGAGCGCCGGAGCGAAGGGATCGTAGAGCGAGAAGCTCGGCCATGCCGCGACATGCACCTGCTCGTTCTGGGCATACATCGCGTATTTCGACAGCGGCTGGAGATGCTCCCAGCAGCACAGCGCGCCGATGCGGCCGATGTCGGACCGCGCATGCACGGCGAGATCGCTGCCGTCGCCCTCGCCATAGACGGTACGCTCGGCATGGGTCGGCCGCAGCTTGCGGCGCTTGGCGATGGTCTCGCCGTCGGGTCCGATCAGCCATTGCGCCAGATAAAGGCTGCCGCCGTCGCGCTCGGACAGGCCGAGCACGGCGGTGAGCTTGGCTTTGCGCACGGCATCGCGCAAGCGTTCGGCTTGCGGGCTGTCATAGGACAGTGAATTGTCGAAATAGCGCTGCACGAAGCCGCGACCGATGGCCCAGGCCGGCGAGTCCATCCAGATGTGCCAGGGATAGCCGGGGATGAATGCCTCCGGAAAGGCGATCAGCTTGGCGCCCTTTTCGGCGGCCTCCCTGATCAGCCCGATCGACTTGTCGATCGAGGCATCGAGGTCGAGCCAGGCCGGCGCCGCCTGCACCACCGCCACCTTGTATTTCGGATGTTCGATGCCCATTGCCGCCTCCATTGCCGGTTGATCGGAAGTCACGTCCGATGCAGTCTATTTGCCGGCACGGGCGGCCGGGGCGCTCGACCACAGCGGAACGAAAACTCGACTGAAAGGGATCGCCCGGTCCGGAATTTGCCTCCGGTGAGGCTCAATCCGCGCCAATATGCGGTTTTGCAGGTTGTGAAAGGGAGGCTGTCCTGATGCCAATCCAGTTCACCACAGACGGCAGCCCCGGCTACCGGCGGCTTGCCCTCTGGCAGGACATCGTCTGCGACGTCTTCGTCGGGCTCGACTGCAAGTCCGATCTCGGCAGCGCTTTCCACGGCTCGGTGACGCAGGCTTCGCTCGGCAAGGCCGTGTGCTCTGAGGTCTGCTCCGACCGCCAGCATGTCTTCCGCACGCCCTCGCGCATCGCGCGCTCGGAGCAGGATTTCGTCCTGGTCGCGCTTGGCAACCGCGGCGACGGCGGGGTCGCCCAGGACGGCCGCGAGACCGTGATCCATCCCGGTGAGTTCGCGCTGTACGACACCACGCGGCCCTATGAGCTGAAGTTCAACGACAGCTTTACCCAGACCATCTTCAAGGTGCCGCGCAAGATGCTGCATCGCCGGCTCGGCGGCACCGAGACGCTGACCGCGATTTCGTTCGGCACCGATGCACCGCTCGAGCGGCTCGCCTATGATTTCATCGTCAGGCTCTGCCAGAACGCAGACAGGCTCGATCCGAACAACGCGGCGGCGCTGTCGGAGCAGGCCGTCGATCTGCTCGCGATGGCGTTGAGCGAACGGCTCGGCAAGACGTCGCTGCCGTCCTCGACCCATCGCTCCGCCCTGCTGTTTCGACTGAAGGCGCACATCCGCACGCATCTCGCCGATCCCGACCTCTCCCTCCCTGAGACTGCGGCAGCGCTCGGCATCTCGCCGCGCTACGTCAATGATCTCCTCGCCGACGAGGAGACGTCGTTCCAGCGCTACGTCCTTGCCGAGCGTCTCGCCCGATGCCGGCGCGACCTCGCCTCGCCCGTGCTCGCCCATCGCCACATCAGCGAGGTCGCTTTCGCCTGGGGCTTCAACGATCTCTCGCATTTCGGCCGTGCCTTCCGCGAGCGTTTCGGGATGTCGCCGCGTGACTTCAGGCAGAGTCAGTTGCGGCACTGATTTCGTTCCAGTGAGCGGTCACCGGCACCAGTGGGCTATTTCCGAGCAAGGCCGGTATGTGAGCGCGTGGTAGGACGCGGCACCTGCTTGCACTATCCTTCGGAAATCGAGCCGCAGGGATCAATCGGCGGCCAGCCAAGGAGCATATCGATGGAATTCCGACGCTTGGGCCGGTCCGGCCTCATGGTGCCTGCCTTGAGTCTCGGGACCGGCACGTTCGGCGGCGTCGGTCGCCTCGCGGCGTGGGGCACGACGGATGCGACCGAGGCTCGGCGCCTTCTGGACATCTGCCTCGAAGCCGGCGTGTCGATGTTCGACACCGCGGACGTCTATTCGCTCGGCGAGTCCGAGCGGGTGCTCGGCGAAGCCATCAAGGGCCGCCGCGACAAGGTGCTGGTCTCGACCAAGGCGACGTTCCGCTTCGGCGACGGTCCCAACGACATCGGCTCGTCGCGCCAACACCTGCTCGCGGCCATCGACGGTTCGCTGCGCCGGCTCGGCACCGACTACATCGATCTGTTCCAGCTTCATGGTTTCGACGCCTTCACCCCGCCCGAAGAGGCGCTCTCAACGCTCGACGTGCTCGTGCGCGCCGGCAAGATCCGGTACGTTGGCGTTTCGAATTTCTCCGGCTGGCACTTGATGAAGTCGCTCTCGGTTGCCGACAAGCACGGCTTCCCGCGCTACGTCGCCAACCAGACCTATTATTCGCTGATCGGGCGCGACTATGAATGGGAGTTGATGCCGCTCGGCCTCGACCAGGGGCTGGGCGCCGTGGTCTGGTCGCCGCTCGGTTGGGGCCGCCTCACCGGCAAGATCCGCCGGGGTCAGCCGAAGCCCGAGGTGAGCCGCCTGCCCAAGACGGCCGATTTCGGCCCGCCGGTGCCGGACGAGCACGTCTATCGCGTCGTCGAGGCCATCGACGAGGTCGCGCAGGAAACGGGAAAGAGCGTGTCGCAGATCGCACTGAACTGGCTGCTGCAGCGCCCCACGGTATCGACGCTGATCATCGGCGCGCGCAACGAGACGCAGCTCCGCGAAAATCTCGGCGCAGTCGGCTGGTCGCTGACCAAGGACCAGATCGCCAAGCTCGACGCCGCAAGCAAGGTGACGCTGCCCTATCCCTATTGGCATCAGCGCACGACCTTCACCGACCGCAATCCGCCGGCAGTGTAAAGGGCCAGTCGCGTGACCGGCCGGCCCTGAAGGCTCCCGACCCAGCTTCCCATGCCGGAACGACCGCTTGCGGCACAGGAACTGTCCGTGTCCTGCCGGGTTGCGGTCGATCCGGCAATTTCCTATTCGGAGATGAACCACGGCTCGAATCAAGCGCGCCTCCATGATGTCGCCTGCCCCGATCGAGCATGCCGACGGCCTGCCGCAGCCGCAGCGCAACCAGGCGGTGCTGACCATTGCGCTGGGCATCATCATGGCGGTGGTCGACAGCGCCATCGCCAATGTGGCACTGCCGACGATCGCGGCCGATCTGGATGCGAGCCCGGCTTTCTCGATCTGGATCGTCAACGGCTATCAGCTTGCGATCACGATCTCGCTGCTGCCGCTGGCTTCGCTCGGCGAGATCATCGGCTATCGCCGCGTCTACCTGGTCGGGCTGGTGCTGTTCACGATTGCGTCCGCCCTGTGCGCGCTGGCGGACACGCTGCCGCTGCTGACGATGGCGCGCATTCTCCAGGGCTTTGGCGCGGCCGGCATCATGAGCGTCAACGCGGCGCTGGTGCGCTTCACCTATCCGCGCAGCCAGCTCGGCCGCGGCATCGGGCTCAACGCGCTCGTGGTCGCCTTCTCGGCCGCAGCCGGCCCGACGCTGGCGTCCGGCATCCTCGCGGTCGGAAGCTGGCCCTGGCTGTTCGCCGTCAACGTGCCGCTCGGAGTGGTGACGTTGCTGATCGGCCTGCGCAGCCTACCGCACACCAAGCCGGCGAGCCGCTCCTTCGACTGGCAGAGCGCGGGACTGTCCGCGATCACCTTCGGTGTCGGCATTGCCGCGGTCGACAGCGTCGGCCATGGCGAGGCCGCGATCACCTGCCTGATCCAGTTCGCCATCGCTCTCGTCGCCGGCGCGCTCCTGATCTATCGCGAGACCCACATGACCTCGCCGCTCTTGCCGATCGACCTGTTGCGCATCCCGGTGTTCGCGCTGTCGATTGCGACCTCGATCGCCTCGTTCTGCGGCCAGATGCTTGCCTTCGTCGCGATCCCCTTCTATCTCCAGGGCCGCTTCGGCTATTCGGCGGTGCATATGGGCCTGCTGATCACGCCATGGCCGATCGCGGTGGCGTTCGCGGCGCCCCTCGCCGGCCGGCTGGTCGAGCGTTATCCGGCCGGTCTGCTCGGCGGCATCGGGCTCACGCTGTTCGCCTGCGGCCTTGCGGCGCTCGCCTTCATCCCTGCGGACCCAACGCCGTTCGACGTGATCTGGCGGATGGCGCTGGCGGGCGCCGGGTTCGGTCTGTTCCAGACCCCCAACAACCGCACCATGATCGCGGCCGCCCCGCGCGAGCGCGCCGGCGGGGCCAGCGGCATGCTGGGCACGGCGCGCCTGCTCGGCCAGACCACCGGCGCTGCGCTGGTGGCGTTGCTGCTCGGACGGTATCCGGCTGAGGGGACAAGGCTGGCGCTCCTCGCAGGCGTCGGCTTTGCGCTGTGCGGCGCGGTGCTGAGCATGATGCGGCTGTCTCCCGCCGGCGCGCGGGGCGCCGAGCACGTTCGCGTGCAGGATGACCAGCGCCTCCGCGGCGAATAGCACGCTCCCATATCCAGTTGCCCGTTGTTTTCGTGCACAACCCCTGCGCGACTTAACTATCCCGACCTATGACCTATTGCCCTCGCGCTCCGGTTGCGCTTCATTGGCGCGGGGAACAAGGGGCATTTCATGCGTTCATTGGGAATTGTGGCGCTCAGCGTCATGCTGGGCGGCTGCGCGTCTGTCACGCGCGGCACGACCGAGAATATCAGCATCTCATCGACACCGTCAGGCGTGGAAGCCGTCGTCAGCGGGCTCGAGGTGCCGACAACCTGCACCACACCTTGCGCCATCGTTGCGAAGCGCAGCGCCGACATCACGATCACCTTCGAAAAGGAAGGCTATCAATCCCAGACGGTGCAACTCACCAAGGAAGTGTCGGGCACCGGCGCCGCCGGCTTCGCCGGCAATCTCCTGCTCGGCGGCGTTGTCGGGATGGGCGTCGATGCCGCGACGGGGGCGGCAACCGATCACAAGCCCAATCCGGTCATCGTGACGATGCAACCGTCGGTCCCGGCCCGCAGCGCACGGCCAGCCGCGCCGCACAAGCCGCGTCCGCCGGCTGCAGCGCCAGAGGCCGGGACGTAAGGCACACCCACCCTCGGAAACAAAAAGGCCGGCTCTTCAGCCGGCCTTTCGATTGATGATGCGCTGGATCAAGCCTTGACCAGCGGCCCCTTGGAGGTCGGCCCCTTGGAGCCGCCGGGGCCACCCGGCTTGGACTTGCCCGGCGGACGCTTGCGGGTGCCGGGCAGCTTCTCCTGCTTCGGCGTGACCGGGCCCTCGACGAATTCGAAGCCGATCTTGTCCTTGGTCTCGTCGGCCTCGTCCTTGACCAGAACGACGCGGACATGGCCGCCGCCCTTCAGCTTGCCGAACAGCACCTCGTCAGCCAGCGGCTTCTTGATGTGCTCCTGGATCACGCGGGCCATGGGACGCGCGCCCATCTGCTCGTCGTAGCCATGCTGGACCAGCCAGGCCTTGGCCGGCTCGGACAGCTCGATGGTGACGTCGCGATCGCCGAGCTGCGCCTCGAGCTGCAGTACGAACTTCTCCACGACCGTGCCGATCACCTCGACGCTGAGATGGCCGAACGAGACGATGGCATCGAGGCGGTTGCGGAATTCCGGCGCGAACTGCCGGTTGATCGCCTCGTGGTCGTCGCCTTCCCGCTTCGAGCGCGTGAAGCCGAACGCCTGCTTGGCCAGATCGGATGCACCCGCGTTCGTGGTCATGATCAGGATCACGTTGCGGAAATTGACCTGCTTGCCGTTGTGATCGGTGAGCCGGCCGTGATCCATGATCTGGAGCAGCACGTTGTAGAGGTCGGGATGCGCCTTCTCGATTTCGTCGAGCAGCACCACGCAATGCGGATGCTGGTCGACGCCGTCGGTGAGCAGGCCGCCCTGGTCGAAGCCGACATAGCCGGGAGGCGCGCCGATCAGGCGGGATACGGTGTGCCGCTCCATGTATTCGGACATGTCGAAACGCAACAGCTCGACGCCGAGGCTCGCCGCAAGCTGCTTTGCGACCTCGGTCTTGCCGACGCCGGTCGGACCCGAGAACAAGTAGCTGCCGATCGGCTTCTCCGGCTCGCGCAGGCCGGCTCGCGCCAGCTTGATCGAGGCGGCCAGCGACTCGATGGCCTTGTCCTGACCGAACACGGTGCGCTTCAGGGTCTGCTCGAGATGCTTGAGCACCTCGGCATCGTTCTTCGACACGCTCTTCGGCGGAATCCGCGCCATCGAGGCGATCGTGGTCTCGATCTCCTTGATGCCGATGGTCTTCTTGCGCTTGTTCTCGGCGACCAGCATCTGTGCCGCACCGGATTCGTCGATCACGTCGATCGCCTTGTCCGGCAGCTTGCGGTCGTGGATGTAGCGCGAGGAGAGCTGAACCGCGGCCTCGATCGCCTCATTGGTGTACTTCAGACGATGGTAATCCTCGAAGTACGGCTTGAGGCCCTTGAGGATCGCGATCGCGTCCTCGACCGTCGGCTCGTTGATGTCGATCTTCTGGAAGCGCCGCACCAGCGCGCGGTCCTTCTCGAAGTGCTGGCGGTATTCCTTGTAGGTGGTCGAGCCCATGCAGCGGATGGTGCCCGAGGCAAGCGCGGGCTTGAGCAGGTTCGAGGCATCCATCGCCCCGCCCGATGTAGCGCCCGCACCGATCACGGTGTGGATTTCGTCGATGAACAGGATGGCGTTGGGATGCGCTTCGAGCTCCTTCAGCACCTGCTTCAGGCGCTCCTCGAAGTCGCCGCGATAGCGCGTGCCGGCGAGCAGCGTGCCCATGTCGAGCGAGAACACGGTGGCGGCCGCCAGCACCTCCGGCACTTCGCTGTCGACGATGCGCTTGGCAAGGCCCTCGGCGATCGCGGTCTTGCCGACGCCGGCTTCGCCGACGAACAACGGGTTGTTCTTCTGCCGGCGGCACAGCACCTGGATCGCACGGTTGATTTCGGAATTGCGTCCGATCACCGGATCGATCTTGCCGTCGCGCGCCTTCTTGTTGAGGTTGACGCAATAAGTCTCGAGCGCCTCGCCCTTCTTCTTGGCGTCCTCGTTGCCCTTGGCCTCGGTCTCCTCGTCGACGCCGCGCACCGGCCGCGCCTCGGAGACGCCCGGCCGCTTGGCGATGCCATGGCTGATGTAGTTGACCGCGTCGTAGCGCGTCATGTCCTGCTCCTGCAGGAAATACGCGGCGTGGCTCTCGCGCTCGGCGAAGATCGCGATCAGGACGTTGGCACCGGTCACCTCTTCACGACCGGAGGATTGCACGTGGATCACCGCGCGCTGGATCACGCGCTGGAAGCCGGCGGTCGGCTTGGCGTCGTCGGCGCCATCCGTCACCAGGTTCTCGAATTCGGTCTCAAGATAATTGACCAGGCTCGTGCGGAGCTTGTCGAGATCGACGCTACAGGCGCGCATGACGGCGGCTGCATCGGAATCGTCGATCAGGGAGAGCAAGAGATGCTCGAGCGTCGCGTATTGGTGATGACGCTCGTTTGCGATCGCCAGTGCACGATGCAGGGATTGTTCAAGGCTTTGGGAAAAAGTCGGCATTCGCGTCCTCTATGGCCCCCATCATCATGATCGCCATCGCCCGGTCAGGCAACAACAACCTTTGTCACATATAGTTATACAAGATCGCGGCGAAAGACCGGTTCCGCGACTCAGGCAGCGACATACCAGCGGCATTTTCGATGCAAATCCCGTTCCGATTTGGGCAGAACTACCCATTTGGGCAGGCTTGACGCGGATGCCGATGTGCTCGGGATCATGCAGCACGATGTGCCGCCGTCACACACCACACGAACAGAACCACTCTATAAAGACTTGAACGGCGACTACTTCTTTTCCATCACGCATTGGAGCGGATGCTGGTGCTTGCGGGCGAAATCCATCACCTGCGTCACCTTGGTCTCGGCGATCTCGTAGGTGAACACGCCGCACTCCCCGATGCCATGATGGTGGACATGCAGCATGATCTTGGTCGCGGCCTCGATGTCCTTGTTGAAGAATTTCTCCAGCACGTGGACGACGAACTCCATCGGCGTGTAGTCGTCGTTCAGGATCAGCACGCGGTAGAGGTTCGGCCGTTTGGTCTTGGGCTTGACCTTGGTGATGACCGAAGTATTCGGACCCGAGGGGTTGCCCGAACGGTTCTCGTCATTGCTCATGCGAGGAGCGTAGGCAGCGGCTGGCGCGGACAGTTCGAGTCTGGAAGTCAATTGCGGCATGGCTCAGGCGTTCAGTTCCCCACGGAAGCGAATGGCGGTCACCGCGCGACCCCGCCCTTCGGAGCCTGGCGCAGGCGCGCCGCCTTGTGGATCGCCGCTCCCGACAAATCCGGGTCCAAGCCGGATCGTTCGTCAGCAATATGGGCCCGCCCCCGGCTCGCCGCAAGCGCGCAAAAACTCGGCCGAGGTGGCCACGGCAGCCCCGATTCCCGGTCCGGGCGATCCAGCCAAGGTTAATCAACCCGGACCGATTTGACAAAAATTTCCGCTGCGCCCGTTGGAATATGTTCACCAGGAACCCGGTTATTTAACACGATTGCGACCTTTCGACCGGGATATCCCGGACTTCTACGGTGCAATTTACCAGGCATTCAATGGCATGGCGCGAAATCGGGCAAAACCACGGATTTCGGGGATCGTCATGTTTCACTCGCCGCTTGTCAGCCGGATCGGCCGACGGCTCGCCCGCTTCGCGGCGGCCGAGCAAGGTAATGTCGCGATGATCTTCGCCATCGCGCTGGTCCCGGTCCTGAGCATGGTCGGTGCGGCGGTGGACTACAGCCGCGCCGCCCAGGCCCGCACGTCCATGCAGGCGGCCCTCGACTCCGCCACTCTGATGCTCTCCAAGGATCTGTCGTCCGGCACCATCACCACGTCGCAGATCGACACGAAGGCACAAGCCTATTTCAACGCGCTGTTTACCGGCACCGCCACCCTGCCGTCGGTGAGCGTCGCGGCCACCTACACGGCAAGCACCAGCATGGGCTCCACGATCCAGCTCACCGGCACCGGCACCTACACGACGACCTTCATGAAGATCGCCGGCTTTCCGACACTCGGCATCGGCACCACGTCCACCAGCGCCTGGGGCAACGTCCGCATGCGCGTCGCCCTGGTGCTCGACAACACCGGCTCCATGGCCCAGGACGGCAAGATGCCGGCGATGCAGACGGCCGCCAAGAACCTGGTCGATCAGCTCAGTAAGCTCGCGAAGGCCGATGGCGACGTCTACGTCTCGATCGTTCCGTTCGCCAAGGACGTCAATGTCGGCGCCGGCAACTACGACAAGGGCTGGATCGATTTCAGCGATTGGGATGCGGCCAATGGCAGCTGGACTTGCAGCGCAGGCAACAACTGGAACTGCAACAAATGGAATTGGACGCCGGCCAGCCGCAACACCTGGAACGGTTGCGTGACCGATCGCGACCAGGACTACGACACCAAGAACACCACGCCGACGAGCGGCAATACGGGGACGCTCTTCCCTGCCGAGCAGTATTCCTACTGCAACTCCGGCAGCTCGTCCTATCTGCAACCGGTCATGCCGCTCAGCTACGATTGGAGCTCGCTCAAGAGCCGCATTGATGCCATGAAGCCGACCGGCAACACCAACCAGGGCATCGGCCTCGCCTGGGGCTGGATGACGTTGTCGACCGGCAATCCCATGAATGCGCCGGCCAAGGATCCGAACTACACCTACAAGGACGCGATCGTGCTCCTGTCCGACGGACTGAACACGCAGAACCGCTGGTACAGCAATGCTTCCCAGATCGACGCGCGACAGAAGAAGCTGTGCGACAACGCCAAGGCCGAGAACATCACGATCTATGCGGTGCAGGTGAACACCGGCAGCGACCCGACCTCGAGCGTGCTGCAATACTGCGCCAGCGGCACCGACAAGTTCTATCTGGTCACCTCGGCCAGCCAGACCGTCTCGGTGTTCAAGGACATCGGCACCTCGCTGTCGAAGCTCCGCGTGGCACGCTGACCTGACCGGTTGACCGCGCGCAAACAAAAAGCCCGGCTGGTTCAGCCGGGCTTTTCGATTCCAGGATGTCCTGAAAACGTTACTGGGCGGCCGGGGTGAACTTCGACACGATGGTCTCGACCGGCTTGAACGCCTGCTTGGCGAGGTCGCTGTAGAGGCCGGCGATCTTCTGCGATTCCGCAACGAAGGTCTCGTAGGAGGAACGGGCGAAGTCGGTCTGCGCTTCCATGGCCTTGTCCAGCGACTTCACGCCGGAAAGCTTCTCGACGAAGGACTTGGTGTCTTCGAACGACTTCTTCGTATAATCGCCATAGGCGCTGGCGATCGCCTGGAGGCCGTGCTGCACCGAGGTCGCGGAGGCGACGTACTGCTCGAAGTGCTCTTTCCCGTAGTTCTGAAAGTCTTCAACCTTGAACATTTCGGAATCCTTTTCCCTGGCTCTTGTCGGGAAGCCCCGGCTCCCTGACTCTGCCCACAATTAGTGCAACGCACAAAAAAGTCAACAATATTGTGCGACGCACAAAAATTGACGCAAATCGCCGAGATTCCCGGGGTTTCCCGCAATAGTTCCTTAAGCTTTTGGAAACCCCGGCCCCCTACCCTGATTCCCTGGACGTGTTCAACTTCCGCAGACGGTCAAAAGCCGTTTGAGAACATCACCTTAGCCAGAATAGCGGCTCAGGCTAAACGTCCTCCGCGGTGAACACCAGCGGAGGGACAGCCTGAGCAGGTAATGATCCCGGGTCCATTGGGCACAATTTCGCCTCACGAGCCGGTGATCTAGTCAGAAACGGGGACGGGGTTCCATGCTTCGTAAAAACTTGTCTTCCTCGCGCTTGGCGCGGGTTGGCGTTTTTGGGCTTCTTACGGTCACCGCCGCGGTCATCTTCACCACCGACGCCGCGGAGGCGCGGCGCCATCGCCGCCACTACGCGCACCACAAGGTGCAGCGCGATGTGTCGGACACCTCGAGTTCGAAATTCGCGTCGATCATCGTCGACGGCAATTCCGGCGCGGTGCTGCAGGCAACGAGCCCCGACGCGATCCGCCACCCCGCCTCGCTGACCAAGATCATGACGCTCTATCTGCTGTTCGAGCGCCTCGAATCCGGCAAGATGAAACTCGACACCGAGATGCCGGTGTCCAAGCATGCCGCCGATCAGGATCCGACCAAGCTGAACCTGCGTGCCGGCCAGACCATCCGTGTCGAGGATGCCATCAAGGGCCTCGTCACCCGTTCCGCCAACGACGCCGCGGTGGTGATCGCCGAAGCAATCGCCGGCGACGAGGACGACTTCGCCCAGATGATGACGCGCAAGGCCCGCGCGCTCGGCATGTCCAAGACCGTCTACCGCAACGCCAACGGCCTTCCCAACGACGAGCAGGTCACGACCGCGCGCGACCAGGCCACGCTCGGCCGCGCCATCCAGGAGCGCTTCCCGCGCTACTATCGCTATTTCGCAACCTCGACGTTCAACTGGCGTGGACAGTCGATCCGCAATCACAATCACCTGCTCGGCAGCGTCGAGGGCGTGGACGGCATCAAGACCGGCTACACCCGCGCCTCCGGCTTCAACCTCGTCAGCTCGATGCGCCGCGGCAACCGCCATTTGATCGGCGTAGTGCTCGGCGGCCGCAGCGGCGGCTCGCGCGATGCCATCATGCGCAACCTGCTCGCCGAAAATCTCGAAAAGGGCGCGACCACCCACACCGTTGTCGCGGTCACCGAACGTAACGGCACTGACGCCAATGCCGCGCTCGCCGACGCATCGGATGCTCCGGCACGGCCAGCGGCGCAGGTTCCGGCCGCTCCTGCTCCCGAGACCGTCCAATCGCGTCTCGCGGCGCGTCTGTCGACTTTGGCAGCCGCGACCGCCGCGGTGCCGCCGGCCCAGTCCAAACCCGAGGTTCGGCCGACGGAGTCCAGGATCGAACCCGCGCCGCTCACCAATGGCGTGATCTCGAGCCAGCCGCTCGCCATCATCCCCGGCTCGTCCGAGCCGATGAAGCCGGTTCGGGTGAAGACGGTTCAGGTCAAGGCCGGCGCCGTGAAGGTCGCCTCCGCCACCCCCACCCACGTCGCCCCGCCGGTCACCAACGCCATTCCGTCCCGTTCCGACGTCGCGGAAACCTCCGGCGCCGTCGTCGCCCGGGCCGATCTCATCAACAAGCCCGAGATCGTCAGCCAGCCGGAAGCCCCGAAGGCCGAGATCGCCCGCACCGAATTGCCAAGGCAGCCGGTTGGCTTCGGCTCCGGCAACGGTATCCTCGGGGTGCTGCCGGCCGCAACGGCCGCCGCGCCCGCCCCGGCCGGTCCGAAGCTCGCCTCCGCCGATCCGACGCCGGTCCAGATGAGCGCCACCACCAAGCCGGTCGTCACCCACAGCGGCTGGATCGTCCAGGTCGGCGCGCTCGAAAGCGAGAACGAAGCCCAGCAGCGCATCGATGCCGCGCGCAGCTCGGCCCGCGGTCTGCTCAGCAAGGCCGATCCGTTCACCGAGCCTGTCGTCGCCAAAGACAATCGCAAGCTCTACCGCGCCCGCTTCGCCGGCCTCGAGCGCGACCAGGCCGAAGCCGTCTGTCGCACCCTGAAGCGCGCCGAGATCTCCTGCATCACCGTCCGCAACTGATCTCCTTCCCCGTTCGAGACGAAATGCCCGCGCTTATCGCGGGCATTTTTCGTTTTGGGGGCGCGGTCACACGGGCGCTGTTCATGACAAGGCTGTTCCGCGACAACCTCTCGTCAATAAATTACGGTTAAAACTTTCCTCAAGGGATCGACCACGCCGACAATGGCGGGCATCGGGGCGACGGCAAACGGAGCAAGCGGAGTTCACGCGGTACGGGCGTTTGTAGCGTGGTGCCGGAGTTAGCCGTTATGCGTACGAAGCAGAGTATCCTTGGCCTCGTTTACACGGGCAGCGAGATAGTTCGAGCCCCCCTGGTCGGGATGGAGTTTCTTCATCAGGGACTTGTGCGCCCGGCTGATGTCGTCGCGCCCCGCCCCCGGCTGCAGGCCAAGGATCTGATAGGCCTCCTCCGCCGTCATTTTGCCGCTCGCCGCCGTGCGGCGCTGCCCCCCTGCCGCATCGCCCTGCGCGTTCTGACGCCAAGCGGGAAACCGGCGGTCCAGATAGCTTTCAAGTAGGGCCACGCTCTCGGCGTCGAATGTCGGGACCATTGCCAGCAGGCCAGGGAGATCGAACTCGCCGAGATCGCGCCCGGCGTGAGGCCCGGCGACGATCTGCCCGCCTAGCTGGCCGGTGTCGTGGTCGAGCCGCATGTCCAGGAATTGCGAGCGCACGCGTGAGGCCTGGCCTGACGCGGGTGCAGCACCGCCGCCGAACAGCCCCCCGACATTGCCAAAGCCGGCGTTTGCCAGCGGCTTCCAACCCAGCAGCCCGGCGCCGAAAATCCCCAGCGGGATCGCCACAGCCAGCTCGCCCCGCAAGCCCGTGAATGCTGCGACCGCCAGCGCCACCACGCCGCCACCGAACCTGATGGCGCGCGCCAACGCCGCCGGGTTGGCGGCGCGGAACATCTGGAGCAGCAGGTAAAGCGTGATAACAGCGACAGCGCCGGCGATCAGGGTCATGACCGGAATATAGTCACCCTCGCGTCAAAATGCATGGCAAAGGCCCCGCTGCGAGCCGCGACGGCCTGAGTGCTACTTCATTTGACCGATCAGCCTGGCCGCTCCGCTCGCGGTCTGCGCCAATTTCAACAATGCCGCGCGTCCGCCGGCGGCATAGGCCGCGGCCGCCCGGAGCAGCTCGCGCAACTGCGCCGCCGCGCCCGGATCAAACCGGCACCAGGCGCCGCCGGTCAGGCGCGCGATCTCGCGGAAGGCCTGCTCGGCGACCGCGTCATGTCCTTCCTGAAACACGAACACTGGGACATTCAGCATGCCGAGCTCGCCGGCCTTGGCGCAGAGCTCGTCGACGTTCTCCTCCATGGCATCGCCGACGAAGACGACGGCGCGCACGCCCGATGCGATCGCTTCGCGCCGCACCTCGCTCAGCACCTTGCCAATCTGGGTGTCGCCGCCGCGGCAATCGATCTTGCTCATCAACGCCGCCAGCCTCGTGCTGTCGGAGATCCAGCCCGTTGCGCGGCACTCGTTCAAGCCTCGATAGTAGACGAGCCGGATATCGAGACTGCCCAGTGCCGCGGTCTCGCGAAACATGTCGGCCTGAAGCGCGCAGGCCATGTCCCAGGTGGGCTGCCGGCTCAACGTCGCATCCAATGCGAAGATCAGCCGCCCCTTCGCGCCCGGCGCATGGGGGGACAGCGCCCGCGCCTTGGCGACGAAAGCGGCAATGTCCTCCGCGGTCGACGTTCCGGCCTGCGGCACCGCGCCGCCTGCGTGCGCCGAGACGGCATCGCCGCGGCTCGGCTTGATAGGTTCGCCCGACATCCCTCGGCCCTGCGTGAGCGGCTAATGTGGTCAGCGCAGGCACCCCGGTCAATGTGCAAAGCCCCCGCGGGCGGCGACCGGCGGAGGCTTTGACAATCGTGACCGGCGATCAGGGAGGCGGCAGCTCTTACGCCGCCCGCTCCTAAGCATCAGCCCTTGGCAGGCGCCATCAGCGCAACCGGGCCGGGCTCGAGAATGTTCGGCGGCGACGTTTGCGTATCGACCGGCGCGATCTCGCTATCGGTCGAACTCAGGAACTTGTCGAGCATGCTCTGGATCGAGTTCTTGGCGACGTCCGGACCGGTGTCACGCATGTCGTTGTGCTGAAACTCGGTCTTCACGACCTGGATACCGGCCTTCTCGCATTCCTCGTCGGTCGGGAGCACGCCCGCATCAGCCTTGAACTGCGGATCCTGCGAGCGGAACGACAGGATCTTGAACTTGCCCGCGGTGACGAAGGGCACGCGCAGATTGTCGAGCGTGACGACCTTCTTGACCTCATCCGGATACTGCTTGGCGAAATACATCGTGATGTCGCCGCCCATGGAGTGGCCGACCATCGTCACCTTGGCGTAGTCGGCGTTGGGCTGAACCTTCTTCATCTCCTGCATGGCGAGATGGATGTTGGCGACACCGCGCAGGATCTGCGGCAGCCGGCCGACATAGAGCTCACCAGGCTTGGTGACCATCGGAGGATCGGTCGGCAGATCGTGCTGCGGGCTCACGACCATGTAGCCGCGCGCAGCGAAGATGTTGGCGAGGAAGCCGTATTCTGTGTTCTTGACAGTGTTGCCGTGATTGATCACGGCGACCGGCAGCGTAACCATGCCGGCATTGGCCTGCATTTCCTTGTCGCGTCGCACCGCGATCTGGACGGGGACCGGACGGTTGTCGCGCGAAGCGTCGTAGAAAGTGATGGTCTCGTGCTTGATCGCCCACTTGCTCGCCGTGAAATAGGCGATGCCGCAGAGAGCACTGACCGAAACCAGAACGGCAATTCCACGCTTCATTTTCGTCCTCAGCCTCAGGCTCTTGCGGCCTGAATCCCTGTTGAAAATCGTGTTCTTCCGAGGCTCTGCGTCCTCTGGTCGCCTATTCGCTAATATATGTCACAGGCGCGTGACAGGAAGGCCAAATATTGTGAACCAGCCGCCCTTTCATTGTGCGCCGCACACCTTTTCTGGGCACCTCGTTGTTGTTCTGTGGCTACGTCAGGTGCAGCTCATTATCGGACGCAATCCGTCTCGATCGGGTTCAATTTCGCGGTAAACGCAGGATGAAAACGGCCGAACGCGGCCACGGTTCCAGCGGGAACCCAGCATTGAAACCCAGTCGAAAGTAGCTTTATACCGCCTCAGGCGCCCAGAATGTCGTGGACTTCGAGCGGCTTGTCGATCTGGTTGAACCACTCGGCCCGGTTGGCGGCGCGGCGGCGGCCGCGCTCGTCGAGCGGCAGCTTGAGCTGGCGAAGCAGGCTCGTCACCTCTTCGCGCGCGGTGAGATGGCCGAGATTGGGCCGCATGCCCAGCGTGGCCTCGTCGATCTCGTCGAGGGCGGTGAGGCCGCGCGGGAAAAATTCGCGGTAGACCACGCGTTCGGCGAAGCCGTCGACGTAGCGGAAGCCGAGCCGCAGCGACAGATCCTTCAACCCCTCCGCGACGAGCTGCTTGTTGCGGGAGCCGAGCATCGACAGGCGGTTGCGCACGACGATCCAGTCGGTGGTCGAACCGTCGAGCTGACGGCGCTTGCGCCTGACGTCGCGCACCATCTCGGCGTAGTGGCTCTCGCCCGTCACCGCGTAGCTCGCGGGATCGACGGTGCCGAGCACGTCGAAATCGAGGAAGCTGTCGTTGATCGGCGTGACCAGCGTGTCCGCCATCGAGTGCGCGAGCCGCATGAGGTAACTGTCTGTGCCGGGCGTGTCGATGACGATGAAGTCGAAGCTGCTCTCGACTGCCGAGACCGCCTCCATGAACTGCTGGAACTCGGAATTCTCGTTCTCGGCGATCTGCATGGTCTCGCCGAGCTTGATGCAGCGATGTACCGGCAATTCGAGGTCGAGCTTGGTGCGGCGCGCCCAGGCAGAACGGTTGCCGATGTAGTGGGTAAAGCTCTGCTGACGGCAGTCGAGGTCGATGGTGGCGACGCGCTGGCCGGCCTTCAGGAGCGCGACCGCGATGTGCAGGGCGGTGGTCGACTTGCCGGAGCCGCCCTTCTCGTTGCCGAGCACGACCACATGCGCCGAGCCGGATTGGCCTTGGCTAGCCTGCACAAGCATGGCGATCCTCAACACCCCTGGTGAATATCTTCGAGTTGACCGCGTCCACGGTCAAGTGAAATGCGTGACGGGTTATGCAAATCGTACTGCGCCGTTGTCCATCATGAATAGCGGCGCCAATCTTCGTCTGTGATACAGCCCACAATGTTGCGATGTCGTGCGCCAGCTTGCGGAGAACGCTGTGCCGCATCCGGGTGCATGGCGTCCACGATCCCTGCTTGTTAAGGTTAGCCGCCCCGGGCGCCGCATCGTGCCGCGCCGCTTCCCAACCTACCGAGTCCCGATGTCATCAAGCCCCCTGATCGTCCGCACGGTCCCGACCTTGCGCCGCGCCGTCGACAATCTTCGCAAGCGAAAGGCCACGATCGCACTGGTCCCGACCATGGGGGCCCTTCATGACGGGCATGTGTCCCTCGTCCGCCTCGCCAAGCGGCGCGCCAGCCGCGTCGTGGTCTCGATCTTCGTCAACCCGACCCAGTTCGCCCCGACCGAGGATTTCGGCGCCTATCCGCGCACCTGGAAGGCCGACATCGCCAAGCTCGCGGCCGAGGACGTCGACGTCGTCTGGCATCCGGACGTCAAGGCGATGTATCCCGGCGGCTTCGCCACCCGAATCGTGCCGGAGGGACCGGCGCTCGCCGGCCTCGAGGACCGTTTCCGCCCGCACTTCTTCGGCGGCGTCGCCACCGTCGTCGGCAAGCTGTTTACGCAAGTCCGGCCGGACTTCGCGATCTTCGGCGAAAAGGACTTTCAGCAGTTGCGGGTGGTGACGCAGATGGCGCGCGACCTCGACCTCGGCGTCAAGGTGATCGGCTCGCGCACGGTGCGCGAGCGCGACGGGCTCGCGATGTCCTCGCGCAACGTCTATCTGTCGCCCGAGGAGCGGCAGACCGCCACCGTCCTCTACCGTGCCATGAAAGCGAGCGCGCAGCGGATCAAGGCCGGCGATGCCGTGGCGCCTGCGATGGCCGGCGGCGCCGAGATGATCACGGCGGCGGGCTTAGCGCTCGACTATTACGAGATCCGCCATGCCGAGACGCTGGCGCCAGCCGCCTCGCGCGAGGACGGCCCCTTGCGGATCCTGGTCGCGGCCAAGCTCGGCAACACCCGGCTGATCGACAATATCGGAGTTTAGAGCAGCCCGAGATCGCGCAATTCGCGCCGCATCGGCTCCGGCATCGCCGCGATCGAGCCGGCGGCGGATTTGCCGAGATCGGACGGCACGGAATCGTCGGTGAGGTAGCGCCAGCCCTGGAACGGGCGCATCGGCCGCGGCGACACCGAGATCACCTTCGGCTGCATCACGATGCGGCAACGCCCGATGCCGTCCTTGTCCCGGAACGGCTCGATACCGATGATCTTTTCGCGCGCGGCAATCTCGCCCTTGATCACCCAATAGAGCGACCCGCCCGCGAGGATTTCGGCGTCGCGCTTGGGCACCATGCGGGTGATGTGGATGTGATGTTGCGGCAGACCCTTTTTCTTCGCGGTCTGCATCCGTTCGGCGATCCACTCCTTCAATTCCTTGACGGAGTCGCAGCCGACGGCGAGCTTGATCAGATGTAGCGGCATGCCCAAGCATTAGCCGGGCAGCACCGCATTTGGAATGCCGATCTACTCGTTATCCGCAGCCGCGGGAGCGGCCGCCGTGGCCGGTGGCGGCGCGAGCGGAACCGGCGCTGCGGGGGCGCGCGCGGCCTTGGGGGCCGGCGGTTTCTTCGCGGCCGGTGGTGCCGCGGGCGCCGGTGCTTGTGCGGAGGCAGCCGCTGGCGCGCGCGGCGCCGGCGCTGCGTTTGCGGCGGGCGCAGCCTGCCGCGTCGTCGCCGTGGGCTCCGGATTCATGATGCTCACAGGCGGCGTCGACAAGGCGCTCGGGAACTCCGCATTGGTCGGCTTGCCCGTCGGCATCGAGGGCGGCAGCCCAGCGAGCGCCGCATTGGCCGGCATCGGCGGCACCGCTGCAGGCGCGTTCCAGGTCGGCGCATGGCGCGCGACCAGCGTGTCGTAGAGATGGGACTCCATGTTGGCGGCGACCTGCTGCTGGTCGGTCAGCGCGCGGAACGCGGCGCAGTCGAACTGCGTGCAGCCGTCGCGCGCGACCAGCACCTGCGCCACGAGGCCGTAGCGGTCGCGCTCCAGCGCCTTGCGCGCGGCCTTCATGTCCGCCGTCAGGCTCTTCTCGGCGGTCGCGGAATCACCGAGTGCGGTCAGCCGGTCGATCCGGGCCGCGGTGTAGGACACGGCCGCAGCCGCAGCGTCCGGCGAGCCGAACAGCGCCCTCTCGCAGCCAATGGCGACGGCATCGCCGGCGAGGTCGTCGAGGCAGGACAGCGCCGGCAGGCTCGCGACGACAGCACCTTGCGCGCGCGCCTCGGTCGGGGAGTCGTGCCCCGCCGGGCCATAGATGCGCACGGTGGCAGCTCCGGCGATCGCGATGGACAGCAGCGTGATCACGGTCAGCGCGCCGTTGGCGACCGACCTATCGGCGCGCAGCAGCGTGATCAGCAGGATCAAGCCGAAGAATCCGGCAGCGGCCAGCGTCATCCACATCGGAAAGGCCGGCGAGCGCCAGATTTGGTCGAGCGAAGTGGCCCATGCCCAGTTCATGCGCGACGTCCCCTCACGCGAGCAGAGAGCGAATGGTCAAGCGAGCACCGCGAGCCGGTAACTGCCCCGGCTCACCTTTTGAAGGTGAAGCGGGCCTTTTAACGGCGGCAGGACACAATTCCGCAGGAGGCGCGAATGCGCTGATGACGTCGATCTCTAGGAGAGCGCGAGCTGGCTTTCCTTCGCGACGCGTTCGAAGGCTTCGGTCGAGCTCTTGATCCGGTACTGGCAGTCGTCGCCGTCGGTCGGCAGCAGACGGATGACCTCATACGAACCGCTGGCAGCGGGGCGCGCGACGTTGCTGGCCGTGAACAATACGCGCGTTCCAATCGGGAATTTGTGCTTCAACACCCTCTCCACTCAAACAACGCCTGCCTCGCCCATGGTCCCACTGCGACGGCCGGCCGGAAACCCACGCGCTGTATAGCATGCGGCCGGCGGTTTTGGCCAGCGCCATGCCCGCATGGCAAACACGCAAATCTCGCAGTCTTTTCAGAATGATAGCGATGGAACCGGCGGGCCGATGATACCGCCGGCGCCGCGCGTTCAGAGCGGTGTGTCGCAGGTCGGTCGCAGCCCCACTTGATCCGCGGCTCCGGTCACTTCTGGACTGTGAGGCCGCCGGGCGGCGGCCTCCGTCAGACCTGACGATCAGGCATCCTCGAATTTTGCAATGACCAGCGTTTCGGCCTGCCCCTCGCGGGTCCATTCCTGGAACGCCGGCAGCGCCATCATCGTCTCCATGTAGGCCCTGGTGTCCGGCGCGACGTCGATCGCGTAGGTGCGCAGGCGGTGCACGACCGGCGCGTACATCGCGTCCGCCGCACCGAAGCGCCCGAACAGGAACGGACCCGCCGCGCCATGGCGCGTGCGGCACTCGCGCCAGATCTCCTCGATCCGCGCGACGTTGGCCTTGGCGTCCGCGGACAGCGTCACGGCCCGCACTGGCCGGTGCAGGTTCATGCCGCATTCGTTGCGCAGAGCCACGAATCCGGAGTGCATCTCGGCGCACACCGATCGGGCATGCGCGCGCGCGGCGACGTCGTCCGGCCACAGCTTCACTTCCGGATAGCGCTCGGCGACGTATTCGATGATGGCGAGCGAATCCCACACCGTGACGTCGCCATCGACCAGGACCGGCACCTTGCCGGCGCGGCTGAAGGACAAGATCTGCTCCTTGTCCGCGGGATTATCGGTGTAGAGCGGGATGAGCGTCTCCACGAACGGGATGTCGTTGGCGCGCAGCGCGAGCCAGGGCCGCATCGACCATGACGAGTAGTTCTTGTTGCCGATCGCGAGTTTCAACGCAGCCATGTCGTCAGTCCTTCCCGAGACGTCTTAGAGGAGCCGCTTTTAACGCCATCGCCTGCCGCCAATCAATCGTTGCCGCATACTGCCATGCGTGGCAATCGTTGCGGTCCTCGCCAGGAGACAGACATGAGCAGGCATTGGGTCGACATCGCCGCCGTCGGCTTCTTCATCATCGAATGGCTGGTCTATGCGCTGACGCTCGAGCATTCGGCCTATGGCCGCGACAGTCTATCGGCGCGCATGAACCGCTATCGCGAGGTCTGGGTGCGCCGCCTGCTCGACCGCGACACCCGCATGGTCGACATGCAGATCATGACCTCGCTTCAGAACGGCACCGCCTTCTTCGCCTCCACCAGCCTGTTCGCGCTCGGCGGCGCGCTGGCGCTGCTGCACGCCACCAACGACGCCATCACGATTCTGAGCAAGCTGCCGATCGACCTCAGCACCTCGCCGGCCATGTGGGAGCTGAAATGCGTCGGCCTCGTGCTGATCTGCGTCTACGCCTTCTTCAAGTTCGCCTGGGCCTATCGCCTGTTCAATTACGTCGCGATCCTGTTCGGCGGCATGCCGCCGGCGGACCAGCGCGACACACTTGAGGCCGAAGCCCATGTGATCCGCACCTCGCGCCTGTTCGAATCCGCCGGCCGCCACTTCAACCGCGGCCAGCGCGCCTTCTTCTTCGCACTCGGCTATCTCGGCTGGTTCGTCAGCCCCTGGCTGCTGTTCGTCACCACGGCGGCCGTGGTGGTCGTGACGTGGCGACGCCAGTTCGCCTCGAGCGCATGGGCGGCGATGGCGCCGGAGGTGGTCGCGGATGAGGGGATGAGGCGCGGTCATTGAAGCGCCGGTGTCCCGGACAAGCCGCACCGCCAAAGCGGCGCCTCGCTGCGTCCGGGGCACGAGAGCGAAGTGGCGCATGCTCTCCCAACGACGTCATTGCGAGAGGCTGAGTGTGAGGCGGCAGCCCGTTCTCCAAGGAACGCTGTCATTCCCCGCGAAGGCG